>NZ_CP076543.1:1227500-2455000 GCF_030440515.1 Streptomyces xanthophaeus | reverse complement strand
CCGCTGCTCAGGACGCAGTTGAGCGGGCTGCACGAGGTGTGGCTCGGGGCTGTCGAGCAGCGCATCGACGCGGACCTGCGGACCGGCCGCCACCATCGGCTGATCCCCGAACTGCGCGTCCTCACCCACCAGTACCCGCGGCACGAGAACCTGCACGCCCAGCTGATGATCGCCCTCTACCGAAGCGGCCGCCCCTCCGAGGCGCTCCAGGTCTACGCCCGGCTGCGCACGGTCTTCGCCGAGGAGCTCGGACTGGACCCGTCCGAGCAACTGCGCGATCTCCAGCGCAGGTTGCTCGGCGCCGGCCCGGTCGCGGAGTCGGTCTACCTGCCCGCGCCCGGCGCGGTGCGCGAGCAACTGCCCCTGGCGGGATGAGGGATGACCGCCGCGGGCCGGGACGGCGGCGGGCCGCGTCGAGCCGTTCTCCACGCCCGCTCCAGTGGTCGCGCCCAGCATCAGCCCGACCGTGGGGCACCGACCGGCGCCCGCAACCAGAGGGAGGAAGACCGTGACGCGGACAGCATCACCGGCCACGCGCCCCGTGTCCGACCAGGACTACAGCTCCATCGTGCGCTTCTACGCGGCGCACGGGCAGCTCCTCGACGCAGGTCGGGCCGAGGAGTGGGCCGAGCAGTTCACCGAGGACGGGGTCTTCGCGCAGAACGTCAAGCCCGAACCGAAGGTGGGCCGCCCGGCGATCGCCGCGGCCATGCGCAAGGGGATCGACGCGCTCCAGGAGCGCGGACTCACCCGCCGCCACTGGTTCGGCATGGTGGACGCCGAGACCCTGGAGGAGGACGCGGGTGACGCGGACGAAGCCGTCCGTACCCGGTACTACGCGGTGGTCTTCGAGACCCCCGCGGGCGGTGAGCCCCGTATATACCTGAGCACCACCGCCGAGGACGTCCTGGAGCGGCGCGACGGGCAGTGGCTCGTGCGCAGCCGGCGCATCGACCACGACGGGGCCCCGGCATGACAGCTCTGTTCGACACCGCCGGTCTCGGGCGCCTCACCCTGCCCAACCGCCTGGTGATGTCCCCGATGGGCCGCGGCCGCACCACCGCGGACGGCACACCGCTGCCGGTCATGGCCGAGTACTACGCCCAGCGCGCCTCGGCCGGGCTCATCATCAGCGAGGCCACCCACCCCGGTCCGGTCGCGGTCGGGCACGCACACAGCGTGCGCCTGCACACCGCCGAGCAGGCGAAGGCCTGGTCGGCGGTGGTGGACTCGGTGCACGCCCGGGGCGGCAGGATCTTCCTGCAGATCATGCACGCGGGCCGCGTCTCCCATCCGGACCTGCACGGAGCCGTCCCGTTGGCCCCCTCCGCGGTGGCCGCGCCCGGCATCGCACGGGTCTTCGAGGGCGCACCGCCCTACCCCGTGCCCCGGCCGATGACGGGGGAGGACCTCACCCGCACCGCGGAGGAGTTCGCGCGCTGCGCCGAGACCGCGGTCGGCATCGGCTTCGACGGCGTCGAACTCCATGGAGCCAACGGCTACCTGCTCCACCAGTTCCTCGCCGCCAACACCAACCTCCGCTCCGACGCCTATGGCGGCGGCCCGCAGGCCCGCGTCCGGTTCCCCGTGGAGGTGGCCGCCGCGGTGGCCCGGCGGATCGGCGCCGACCGGGTGGGCATCCGGCTCTCGCCGGGCTTCCCCCTCAACGGCATGGACGAGCCCGACCGCGCCGAGGTCTATCCCGCCCTGCTCGTCGAGCTCGCCGAACTGGGCCTCGCACACGTGCACTTCGTGGCGGGCAGTGACCCGGAGCTGGTCCGCCGGCTGAGCCGCAGCTGGCCCGCGACGGTCATCGTCAACCTGGGGACCGGCCTGCAGGACACCGCCGGCACCCGTGCGGCGGCGGACCAGGCCCTCGCCGACGGGGCGGACCTGCTCTCCTTCGGCCGCCAGTTCCTCGCCAACCCGGACCTGCCCGAACGGCTGCGCGGCGGAACGCCGCTCAACGCCCCGCGCCCGGAGTTCTTCTACGAGGGCGGCCCGGCGGGCTACACGGACTACCCGGCACTCGGCGCATCCGTGCCGGCCGGCTCACCCGCCGCCTGACGCGCTCCGCCCTCCACGTCCGTCCGCGTCCCTCCGCACCACACGTACACGCACACCCGTATCCACGCCCACCGAGGAGTCCCGCCATGGTCGTCTTCGTCAACAAGCTCACCCTGATCGGTTCCGCCGAGGAGTTCGAGAACAAGTACGAGGCCGTCGGCGCCTTCATGGAGACCCGGCCCGGCCTGATCCGCTACTCCCTCGTCCGTTCCTCCAAGGACCCGTCCGTGTACTTCAACCTCGCCGAGTGGGAGGACGAGGAGACCTTCCACGCAGCCCTGCGCGAGCCCGAGTTCCGCAGCCGGCTCGACGCGCTGAGCGGTCTCATCAAGGGAGAGCCGCACCTGAGCGTGCCGGTGCGGCAGGGCGAGTCCGTCCGGCCGTGACCGCGCGGACCACGAGGCCGGGGGCCCCGGGAGAAGCTTCGCGCTCCTCCCGGGGCCCCCGGCCTCGTCCACACCGGTGGGCAGGTGGTCAGCGCACGCCCCCGTCGACGCCCAGCACCTGCCCGTTGACGTACGAGCTCTCCGCCGACGCGAGGAACAGCACGGCCTCCGCGACCTCGGCCCCGGTACCTGGCCGGCCGGAGGCCAGCGCGGCGGCCACCATCGGCCCGAACCGCTCGTCCGCCAGCAGGGCGCTCCCCATGCCCGCGTCGATGTAACCCGGCGCCACGCAGTTGACCGTCGTCCCGGACGCGGCCACCTCCAGGGCGCAGACCCGTACCAGAGCCTCGATCGCCGCCTTCGACGCGCAGTAGGCGGCCGCGCCCGGCATCGCCCGGGACCCCAGCAGGGAGGACATCGCGATGATCCGTCCACCGGGCTCGGCGCCCACGTACGGCAGGGCCGCCTGTACCGTGCGGAAGACCCCGTTCAGATTGGTGTTGATCACGTCGTACCAGTCGTCGGGCGGCAGCGCGGCGACCGGCCCAGGACGGCTGATGCCCGCGTTGGCGACCACGATGTGCGGACCCCCGTACCGCTCATGCACGGTGCGCAACAGCGAGGACATCGCGTCGGGCGCGGTCACGTCCGCCTTCAGGGCGATCACCCCGTCACGCGTCGAGCCCTCCTCCGCCTCCCGCGAGGCCACCACCACGGTGGCCCCCGCCGAGACCAGCGCCTCGGTCACCTCCCGACCGAGGCCACGGGTTCCCCCGGTGACCACGGCGGTCCTTCCACGCAGTTTCATCGTTCCTCCCACGGACGGGCTCGGGCAACACGCGGAGCCTCGCCGGGGCGGCTCGTGGCCTGGCGGAGCCGTGGTCGAGGACGAGGACGTACCGGTGGAGCGGTGCTGGATCACGGCTCCAGCGGCCCCCGGCAGCGTGGGGCCATGACCACCCCTCCCGCACCCTCAGGCGGCGCAGCTCAGCGGCCGGCCGCCGTTGTAGCCGACCATGTCCCGCATGGCCTGCGCGGAGGCGATCCGGCTGCCGCGCGCGCCGCCCTCGGCCTCCTGGAAGGCGCGGTACAGGTTCCCGACGAGCCGCTCCCCGTCGAGCAGTTCGGCGAAGGGCCCCGGCCCGGCCCTACGGGCCGTCGTGAGCGGGTCCAGCCCCCGGGCGAGTCCCCACGCGGCCACCTCGGCGACCCGGCGGAGGTAGGCCTCGGTCGCGTCCAGCAGCTCGGGACCGCCCAGTGCCCCGTGCCCGGCCACCACGGTGCGCGGCCGCAGTTCCCGCAGCCGTCCCAGCGCCTCGACCGATCCGGCCAGGGAGCCCATCAGGACGAACGGCGCGGCACCCGAGAACACCAGGTCCCCGGCGAACAGCACGCGCTGATCGGGAAGCCACACCACCAGGTCGTCGCCGGTGTGCGCCACCCCCGGATGCAGCACCTCCGCCGTGACACCCCCCAGGTGCAGTGTCGCCCCGTCCCGGACGGTGACCGAGGGCAGGACCGTCTCGGTGCGCCCCCACTCGACATCCGGCCACATCGACTGCAGGGACAGCCCCTTGCGGAGCAGCTGCCCGGGCCCCGCCTCGTGTGCGAGGAACACGGCGTCGGGCCCGGCGAAGAGGTGGTTGCCGAAGGTGTGATCACCGTGGTGGTGGGTGCTGAGGACGATGCGGCGGCGTCCGGGAGCCAGCTCGTCCACGACGGCGCGCAGCGCCCGGGCCCGCCGCTCGGTGGCAGCGGTGTCCACCACGAGAACCGTGTCCGAACCCGCCACGATCCCGGCGTTGTTGACGCACCAGCCGCCCGGCTCCTGCACGTAGGCGTGCACTCCGTCGGCCACCGTGTGCACCGATCCGAGCATGGCTTCTCCCTCACGTCTTCGGTCCTGGGGGCCCAGCCGAACACGGCCCGCTGGAGAGCGGCTGGAGGAAAGGGAAGCGAGCGATGAGGTTCGGTCTGCTCGGAGGACTCTCGGTGCGCGACGGCTCCGGCAGCCATCTGCCGACCGCACCCAAGCAGCGCCAGCTCCTCGCACTGCTCCTGCTGCACGCCGGGCACGTCGTGCCCGTACGCGTCTGCATCGCCGAGATCTGGGGGGAGGACCCGCCCGCCAGCGCCGGCACCACCCTGCAGACGTACGTCATGCACCTGCGGCGGCTGCTGGCCCGGCTGCCCTCGGTGGGCTCCCGGGAAGCGGCCCACGAACGGCTGCGGATGAGACCGCCCGGCTACGTGCTCCACGTCCGGCCGCAGGAATTGGACCTGCTGCGCTTCGAAGAACTGGTGGCGTCCGCCGGCAAGCTCCCCGAGAGCCGGGTGGCCGCCCGCAGCCGCCTGCTGCGCGAGGCCCTCGGCCTGTGGTCCCGGCCCATGCTCGCCGACGTCCGCACCGGATCCGTGCTGCGTCCCGCCGTCACGCACTGGGAGCAGCGCCGGCTCGCCGTCCACGAGGACTACCTCGACACCCGGCTGAGGCTCGGGCAGCCCCGGGACGTCCTGCCCGACCTGGCCGTCCTCACCCGCCTCCACCCCACCCACGAGCTGCTGCACGCCCGCTACATGAGCGCCCTGTACGCGGTCGGCCGCACCGGTGACGCGCTCGCCGCCGGTGACCGGCTGACGGCCGCCCTCGCGGAGGACCTGGGTGTCGCGCCGGGCTCCGCCGTGCGGCGCCTGCGGGACACCATCCGCGCCGGCGGCCCGGCTCCGGACCCCACTGTGCTGCTGCGCCCCATACCGGCCCTGTGAGACCGGTGCCCCGGCGCGACCCGAATCCGAGGAGTACCCGTGCCCGTCCCCCTGCAACGCGACCCCGACCTGACCCGGGCCGTCCTCACCCACTGGTTCGGCACCCGGTCCGCCGACATCGGTGAGGTGCAGCTCGGCCCCGTCACCGTCCCCAAGGAGGTCGGCTTCTCCGGCGAGATCCTGCTGCTCGACGCGCGGTGGACCGAGGGCGGTCGCGCCGTGTCCGCACCCCTCGCGATCCGGGTCGCCCCCACCAACCACCGGGTCTTCCCCGAGGACCACTGGCAGGACCAGGTCCGGGTGCTGAAGCTGCTCGGCGACACCGCGCTGCCCGTACCGTCGGTGCGCTGGGACGAGCCGTCCGACAGCTACCTGGGCGCTCCGTTCGTGGTGATGGACCGGGTCGACGGCCAGGTGCCCGCAGACCTCCCCTCCTACCACCGGCAGGGTTGGCTGGCGGAGCTGACGCCCGGGAACCGGGAGACGGCGTGGAACGCGGGCGTCGACCTGCTGGCGCAGGTCCACCGCACCGACCTCTCCACCGGGGCGTTCGCCTTCCTGGACCGGGCCGAGCACGGCCCCGTGGGCAGCGGACGCCTGCTCCGGCACCTCGTGTCCCACCTGCAGTTCTACGGGATCGGCGCGAACCCGGCGGCCCACCGCGCCCTCGACTGGCTGACCGCCAACCTGCCCGCCGACGAGGGCCCGCCGACGCTGCTGTGGGGTGACGCCCGCCTCGGGAACATCATCTACGACGGTCTGCGGCCCGCCGCCCTCCTCGACTGGGAGCTCACCGGTCTCGGGCCGCCGGAGGCCGACCTCGCCTGGTTCCTGCACCTGGACCGGCACCTGAGCGAGGGCATCGGCGCCTCCCGGCTGCCCGGACTGCCCGAGCGGGCGCGGACCGTCGCCCGCTGGGAGGAGGGGACCGGGCGCCGGGCCGAACACCTCGCCTGGCACGAGGTGTTCGCCGCGTTCCGGTTCTGCGTGATGACCGCCCGGGTGACCCGGCTCCTGGGCGAGAGCGGCATCCTGCTGCCCGGCACCGAGGTGCCGCTGCACCGCAATGCCACGACCCTGCTGGCCACCGTCCTCGACGAGGCCGGCGCGCCGGCGGCCCACGCCGCTTCCAGAAGCGGTGGACCAGTCCTCCACCACGCGGGACGAGGTTGGCCGTACACGGGAGGTGAAGCCGACGATGGCCGTCGATGACACACGGTTCCGCGCCCTGTTCGGCGCACATCCGGCAGGGGTCTGCGTGGTCACCGCCGTCGGCGGCGACGGCCGGCCGAGCGGCCTGACGATCAGCGCCGTCTGCTCCGTCTCGCGCACTCCGCCACTGCTGCTGATCTGTGTGGACAACGGCTCCCGGACGCTGGATGCCATCCGCCACGCGGGAGCGTTCGCCGTCAACTTCCTGGCCGCGGGCCAGGAGCGGCTCGCGGACCACTTCGCGGGCAAGGGCGCCGACAAGTTCGCGGGCGTCGACTGGCGGCCGTCCGAGCACGCCCTCGGCGCGCCCCTGCTGCCCACCGCACAGGTCAGTGCCTTCGCCGAGTGCCGGGTACGGCAGGAGATCGCCGCCGGCGACCACCGTGTCCTGCTGGGCGAGATCGAGGACGCCGGGGTGAGCGGACACGCACCCCTCGTCTACCACCGGCGTGACTACGTACGGCTGCCCGTGCCCGCCCGGACCGGTTGACCCCCGCCCGCAGCCCGGGACGGCCCGCCCACGGGCCGTCCCGTCCATCCCCGCCACAACGACCGAGGGGCCTCCATGAAGTTCGGCATCAACCTGTTTCCCACCGTCGGACCCGCCGAGAAGTCCGCCGGAGCACACTTCGAGGAGTCGCTGCGGCTGGCCGAACTCGCCGACGAGCTCGGCTTCCACCACGTGAAGACCGTGGAGCACTACTTCCACGAGTACGGCGGCTACAGCCCCGACCCCGTCACCTTCCTGGCCGCCGCCGCCGCCCGGACCCGCCGGGTACGACTCGTGACGGGCGCCGTGCTGCCCGCCTTCACGCACCCCCTCAAGCTGGCCGGCAAGCTCGCCATGCTCGACAACATCTCCCAGGGCCGGCTCGACGTCGGATTCGGACGGGCCTTCCTCCCGGACGAGTTCGCCGCGTTCGAGGTGTCCATGGACGAGAGCCGGGCCCGCTTCGACGAGGGCGTCGAGGCCTGCCGCCGGCTGTGGAGCGAGGAGGACGTCGTCTGGGAGGGCCGCTTCCACCGCTTCGGCCCGGTGACGATGCTGCCGCGCCCCTGGCAGGCCCCGCACCCGCGCATCCTCGTGGCCACCGCGAGGACGCCCGCCTCCGCGGAGTCGGCCGGCCGGCTCGGGTACGGGGTGATGCTCGTCCCGTCCATCAACCCGCGCGAGCAGGTCCAGCAGACCATCGGGCTCTACCGCGACGCCGCCTCGGCCGCCGGCTTCAAGCCGACCGAGGAGGACATCCACATGAGCTACAGCTGCTATCTGGCCGAGGACCCGCAGGAGGCCCGCACACAGGGCAAGCGGGCACACGAACGCGCGGGCCGGGCGCTGGCCTCGGCCGTCGAGGCCTGGCGCGATACCCGCAGCGCCGACTACGCGGGCTACGAGAAGATCGTCGAAAAGGCCACGGGGCGCGGCGACTTCGACCGTTCGGTCGCCCAGCGCAAGGCCCTCGTCGGCTCGCCCGCCGAAGTACGGGCGGCCATCGACGAGATACGCGGCTGGTTCGGGGACTTCACGATCAGCCTCCAGGTCATATCCGGCGACATGCCCTACGAGGAGTCCGCCCGCACGATGCGGCTCTTCGCCGAGCACGTCCTGCCGCACTACGCCAACGACTGAGGGAGATCCATGGTCCCGCCCACCCGGCCGGGCTCCGCGGGCGGCTCGTCCGTGGGCGCGACCGCCACGCCGACGGCGGAGCCCGCCGCCCGACCGCCCAAGGCCGACGCCGCGCTGGCCCGGCCCCGGCGGCGGCCGTGGCGACCCCTCCTCGCCGCAGTCGGCATCGTCCTGCTGGCGATGGCGCTGCACGCGCTCGTCACCAACCGTGCCTTCCGGTGGGACGTCGTCGCCCGGTACTTCACCGCCGACGCGGTGGTCGCCGGCCTGATGACGACGCTCTGGCTGACCGCGGTCGCCTTCGTCGCCGGCTTCGTCCTCGGCACCGTCCTCGCCCTGATGCGCCTGTCCGGACAACGCATCCTGGTGACCCTGAGCTGGGGTTACACCTGGCTGTTCCGCTCGGTGCCGATGCTCGTCCAACTGCTCTTCTGGTACAACATCTCGCTGCTCTACCCGAGGCTCTCCCTGGGCATCCCCTTCGGACCCGCCTTCACGGAGTTCTCCACCGAGCGCCTGATCAGCGGGGTGACCGCGGCCGTGATCGGCCTGGTGCTGCACGAGGCGGGCCAGCTCGCGGAGATCGTCCGGGCGGGCATCCTCTCCGTGGACCGCGGGCAGACCGAGGCGGCCGAAGCCCTCGGCCTCGGCCGGTGGCGGATCTTCCGGCGCGTCGTCCTGCCCCAGGCGATGCCCGCCATCCTCCCGCCTGCGGGGAGCCAGGTCATCGGGTTGCTCAAAGGCACCTCGATCGTCAGCGTCATCGCCGTCCAGGACCTGCTGTTCGCCACCCAGCTCATCTACAACCGCAACTACCTCGTCATCCCCCTGCTGCTCGTCGCCACCCTCTGGTACCTGCTGCTGACCTCGGCCCTGGGTGTCGTCCAGCACTTCGTCGAGCGCCACTACGGAGCGAAGGCCCGCGCATGAGCCGACACCCCCGCATGATCGAACTGGATGGTGTGACCAAGTCGTTCGGCCCGCAGCGAGTCCTCGACGGGATCTCTCTCGGAGTCGAACGCTCCACGGTCACCTGCGTCATCGGCCCGTCCGGGTCGGGCAAGAGCACGCTGCTCAGATGCGTCAACCGGCTGGAGCGGATCGACGCCGGAAGCATCACCGTGGACGGCGAGCTCATGGGCTACCACTGGCGCTACGGCCGGCTCCACGAGCTGGGGCCCAGGCAGATCGCGCGCCAGCGCGCCCGTACCGGCATGGTCTTCCAGAACTTCCGGCTCTTCCCCCACATGACGGTCCTCGACAACCTCACCGAGGCGCCGATGGCCGTCCTCGGACTCCCGCGCGCACGGGCCGAGGCCCGCGCGCACGCACTGCTGGAACAGGTCGGACTGTCCGGGAAGGCGGCCGCGCGGCCCACTCGGCTCTCGGGCGGCGAGCAGCAGCGCGCGGCCATCGCCCGCGCCCTCGCGATGAGGCCGAAGGTCATGCTCTTCGACGAGCCCACGAGCGCGCTCGACCCCGAACTCACCGGCGAGGTCCTGAAGGTGATCCGGGCCCTCGCCGACGACGGGATGACGATGGTCATCGTCACCCACGAGATGCAGTTCGCCCGCGAGATCGCCGACCACGTGGTCTTCATGGACGAAGGCCGGATCGTCGAGTCGGGCCCTCCCGAGCAGGTACTGGACCACCCCGCCCAGCCGCGCACCGCGCGGTTCCTCATCCGCCTGTGACGGCGCCGCCACCCCGGAGCAAGGAGGCACGATGACCCCCGCACGCACGACCCACCGACCCGCCGCCCGCCGCGTGAAGGCCTGTTCGGCCCTGCTGGCGGCCGCCCTGCTCGCGCTCACGGGCTGCGGCGGCGGAGAGATCCCCGAGGAGCGCCGGGCGCGGGACTACGGGGCGCAGGACGTGGTCTCCGCGACGGCCGAGGTGCCCGCCATCGCCGCGCACGTGCCGGCGCAGACCCGGGCCTCCGGGACCCTGCGGATCGGCTCCGGGATCGGCGTCCCGCCCATCGCCTTCAGCCCCGAGGGCGGGGGAGAGCCGCGCGGCGTCGACATCGACGTCTCCGAGGCCGTGGCCAGGGTGCTGGGGCTGACGGTGGACCGCCAGCACGTCAGCGGTGCCTCGCTCATCACCGGGCTGAACGCCGGCCGCTACGAGCTGGGCACCGCCAACCTCGCGGTCACCCAGGAGCGGACCCAGGTCCTCGACTTCGTCCTCTACCTCACCGACGGCGCGGGATTCGCCGTCCGAGAGGACAGCGCCCTGAAGCAGGTCACCGGCCTCGGGGAGCTGTGCGGGCTCCACGTGGGCACCGGCATCGGCACCACCTTCGAGTCGGACCTGCGCGCGGCCGCGGAGAAGTGCGCCACCGAAGGCAAGAAGCCCCTGCAGATCAGCACCTACCCCGACGCCGCGACCCACTTCCTGGCGCTGCGCCAGGGCCACGTCGACATCTTGATGACGACGTCGAGCGTCCTGCGCTACGCGGCCGCGCAACAGCCCGGACTGCGGTACCTGAACGAGCTCGACCGCAAGAACGTCGGCCTCGCCATGAAGAAGGACTCGCCCCTCGCCCAGCCGGTCAAGGAGGCCGTGGACCACCTGATCCAGGACGGCACGTACGCGCGCATCCTGAAGAAGTGGAACCTGGAGCCCGCCGCCGTCCCGGCCTCTGCGGTCAACCCGCCGCCCACCCCGGCTCCGGCCCCGGCCGTTCCCTGACCGCAGCTTCCCGAAGCGCCGGGCCCGGTGTGCCGCCGTCACCAGCGGCACACCGGGCCCGGCTCGCCCTCGGGCACGGCCACCGCCGCGTGCAGCGACCCGCCCGGGAACAGGCTGTACACCTGCCAGCCGGCCGCCACCCGCACCGGACCCGGATCCCGCGGCCTCGTCTCGACCGCCCGCAGATCCATGGCGATGCCGTGCCCCGTGGCTTTGGCCACCGCTTCCTTGCGGGTCCAGCACCGGAAGGCCAGCGCGCGCCCGCCGGCGCCCGCCACGGCGCGCCGCTCCCGGGCGGAGAACGCCGCACGGGCCACGGCGTCGACGTCCAGCGGCCGCTCCCGTTCGAGGTCCACCCCGACCGGATGCCCGGGCGCCACGGCCAGCATCCAGTGCGGTCCGGAACGCGAGAGGCTGTACGAGAGCGCCGGGCCGTCGGCGGGCATCCGCACGACGGGCGGGCCGTGCCGGCGCTCACCGCAGACCGGGCACGGGCCGCGCCCGAGGGGCACCCGTACCGGATCGACGTCCAGCACAGCGCCCAGGCGCCGCCGCACGGCTGCGTGCGCAGCGGCGTACCGGCGGGCGGCGAGGGGAGTGCGCAGCCGGCGTAACCGCTCCAGCTCGTCCGGCGCGAGCAGGGCCGCGTCCGCCGCCAGGGTGTCCGCGCGGTCCTCGCTGCGCCCCTGCCACAGGGTCACCCGGCGCGGGATCACCCCGCCCGGCCCGCGGTCGCGCACAGCTCCAGGACGGCGCAGCTCCAGGTGAACCCGGCGCCGACACCGAACACCAGGCACCGTTGCCCGGGCCGGGTCCGTCCCGAGTCGGCCAAGGCCGCGAGCCCGGCGAACTGGTCACCCGCGCCGAGATGGCCCACCGAGCTGCCGAACGCCCACGTGGTGCGCTCCTCGGGGATGTTCCAGCGGCGCAGGAACACCGAATGCAGTCGCCTGCGACCGAAGTTCGGCAGGACGAACCAGTCGATGTCCGCCAGTGTGCAGTCGGCGTCCGCCAGCGCCCGCTTGAGCGCCTCGTCCTGGCCCGCGTTGATCCGCGCGACGGTGTACGAGCGGCCCGTCTCTTCGACGAACTCCTGTTGGAGCAGACCGAGATCGATCGGCGTCCGGACCGAGAACGGCATCCGGCCGAAGGGGTCGGACCCGCGGTGCATCCCCTCCAGGTCTGCGTCCGAGACGGTCGCCAGACTGACCAGCCGGGCGAAGGCGGCCCTGCGCGACAGGACCAGTGCGGTGCCCGCATCCCCGTACACGGTGCCCGGATCGCTGCGCCAGCGATCGAATCCGGGCGCGCCGAAGACGTCCCCGGTGGTGAGCAGCGCGGCCGTGCGGCCGGAGCCCGGCGCGAGATGCCCCGCCGCCAGCTCCAGCGCGGCCATGCCCCCGTTCGACAGCTGCCGGATCTCCACGGCCGGGCAGCGGTTGCCCAGCGCGTACCGCTGGATGTACGAGGCCGGCGCCCACAGGTCGTGGCCCTGGTACTGGACCGTGGCGTGCAGCAGCAGATCCACGTCCACCGGATCGACGTCCGCCTGCGCGAGCGCCAGGCGGGCCGCCTCGACAGCGAGTTCGGGGGCGGAGCCGCCCGCAGAGACCGCGACCGAGGTGATCCCGGAGCGCTCCGCGGTCCGCTCGTCGCACAGCCCATCGCGCAACGCGTCGGACACCGGGCTGCGGCGCTCCACGTGCAGCGCCGCCCCGGCTATGTACAGGTCGTCGTACCTCATGTCCCGATGGCCCTTCCACCAGCTGTCCAGAGCAGTTGCCGCAAGCGCGTCCGGGCCGTCGGGCCCGGGGGTGCCCGGGCCCGACGGCCTCATGCCCGCTCGCGGAGCCGGCCGGGATGCGGATCGCGTACCCCGGCGGTGGAACCACGATGGGATCCGGTGCTGTACGAGCGGTCCAGCAGCACTGGAGCCGGTGGCCGCACCCTCGTCCGCGACGAGAGGAGTCACACATGACCGCCCAACCACCGCCCGTGGTCCTGCTCTTCCCCGGCCAGGGAGCGCAACAGCCGGGCATGGCCGCCGGCCTGTACGGGGCCCACGCCGGCTTCCGCCGCGCCATGGACCGTGTGCTCGGATGCTGGGAGGAGCACGGGCACTTCCTGCGCGACCACTGGCTGGCCGGCCGCCCCGGCGCCGACACGGACGCCCTCCAGTACGCCCAGCCCCTCCTGTTCTCGGTGGGCTGGGCCCTGGGCCGTACCGTCATGGACGCGGGGGTCCGGCCCGCCGCGCTGCTCGGCCACAGCGTCGGCGAGGTCGTCGCCGCCACGCTGGCCGGCGTCTTCACCCTGCCCGACGCGGTGGCCGTGATGGCCGGCCGCATCACCTCCCTGGCGGGGGCCCCGGCCGGCGGGATGCTCGCCGTGGCCGCCTCCGTCGAGGAAGTCGCCCCGTACACCGACGCCGACGTGGTCGTCGGAGCGGTCAACGGCCCCCGCCAACTCCTGCTCGCCGGACCGGAGAAGGGCCTGCGGGCCGCCGAGGAACGGCTGCGGGCCGACGGCTTCACCTGCCGGCGGGCCCGCGCCCTCACCCCCTTCCACAGCCCGGTACTGCGCGAGGCCGCACTGACGGCCCTGCCCCAACTGGCCGGGTTGCCGCTGCGCACGCCCACGCTCCCGCTGTACTCGGCATACACGGGGGCACTGCTCACCGACCGGGAGGCCAGGGACCCGCGGTTCTGGGCACTGCAGCCGGCCGAGCCGGTGCTGTTCGGGCCCGCCCTGGACGCCCTGCTCGGCGGGCGCGACCTGCTGCTGGCCGAGGCCGGACCCGGCCAGGGCCTCACCACGCTCGCCCGCCGCCATCCGGGCGTGGTCCGGGGCGGCTCGGTGGTGGTGCCGCTGCTGCCGGCCCGGGCGGGTACGGGCTCGGCGGAGGCGGACGGCCTGCACGCCGCCCTGGTGCGGCTCGGCCCCGGGGCCGCCGTGCCCGGCCCAGGCTCCGGCTCGGGCTCCGCCACCATGCCCGCCGCGAGGTCCAGGGCCTCTCGACCCGGGCTCCAGAGCGGCTCCCCAGATTCGGGTTCCGGGACCGGAGCGCCGGTTCTCACGGACGGTAAGTGAGGTGTCATGGACCGACGCACAGTGATCACCGGGATCGGCGCGGTCGCGCCGGGGGGAACAGGCATCAAGCAGTACTGGGACCTCCTGTCGACCGGTCGTACCGCGACCCGCACCATCTCCCTCTTCGACGCCTCGCCGTTCCGGTCGCAGGTGGCCGCGGAGGTCGACTTCGATCCGGCGGCCGCGGGCCTGTCCCCGCAGGAGGCGCGCCGCCTCGACCGCGCGGGACAGTTCGCGCTCGTCGCCGCCCGCGAGGCCCTCGCCGACAGCGGGTTCGACGTGAGCGGCCCCGACCCGGCGCGGACGGCCGTCAGCCTGGGCTGCGCGGTGGGCTGCACCACCTCGATGGAGACCGAGTACACGGTCCTCAGCGACGGCGGAGCCAACTGGCTGGTCGACCCCGCCTACGCCGTACCCCGCCTCTACGACCACTTCGTCCCCAGCTCGATGGCGGCCGAGCTGGCCCGCGCGGTGAACGCCCGCGGACCGGTCTCGCTCGTCTCGGACGGCTGCACATCGGGCCTGGACGCCGTGGGACACGCCGCCGACCTCATCCGCGACGGCAGCGCCGACGTCGTCGTCGCCGGCGGGACCGACGCGCCGATCTCGCCCATCACCCTCGCCTGCTTCGACGCGATCAAGGCGACCACTCCGCGCAACGACGATCCGGAGCGCGCCTCGCGGCCGTTCGACAACACCCGCAACGGCCTCGTGCTCGGCGAGGGCGCGGCCGTACTGATCCTCGAGGAGCTCGGCCACGCCCTGCGCCGCGGCGCCCGGATCTACGCCGAGGTCGCCGGTTTCGGCACGCGCAGCAACGCCTACCACATGACGGGCCTGCGTTCGGACGGCACCGAGATGGCCGAGGCGATCCGCCTCGCGCTCGCCGAGGCACGGCTCGCGCCGGACGCCGTGGACTACGTGAACGCGCACGGATCCAGCACCAAGCAGAACGACCGGCACGAGACCGCCGCCTTCAAGACGGCGCTCGGCGACCATGCCTACCGCGTGCCGGTCAGCTCGGTGAAATCCATGATCGGACACTCCCTCGGCGCGATCGGCGCCCTGGAACTCGTCGCCAGCGTGCTCGCCATGGAGCACGGACTCATCCCGCCCACCGCCAATCTGCACGAGCCGGACCCGCTGTGCGACCTGGACTACGTACCGCTGACCGCCAGGGAGGCCACCGTCGACTCGGTGCTGAGCGTGGGCAGCGGATTCGGCGGCTTCCAGAGCGCCGTGGTGCTCGCCCGTCCGGACAGGGGACTCGTATGACCGCCACCGCAACCGCCACCGCCGCGCCCGTGATCACCGGAGTGGGCGTGGCCGCGCCCACCGGACTCGGTGCGGCCGCCCACTGGGACGCCACCGTGCGCGGCCGGACCGGAATCGGCCCGATCACCCGCTTCGACGCCTCGGGTTACCCCGTACAGCTCGCCGGCGAGGTCCCCGGCTTCGTGCCCGAGGAGTACATCCCGAGCAGGCTGATCCCGCAGACCGACCACATGACCCGGCTCGCGCTCTTCGCCGCGGACGAGGCACTGCGGGACAGTGGCATCGACCTGGAGTCCTTGTCCCCGTACGCGGCGGGCGTGGCCTCCGCCGCCTCCATGGGCGGCTTCGAGTTCGGACAGCGGGAACTGCAGAACCTCTGGAGCAAGGGCGGCCAGTTCGTCAGCGCCTACCAGTCGTTCGCCTGGTTCTACGCGGTCAACACGGGCCAGATCGCCATCCGGCACGGGCTGCGCGGCCCGAGCAGCGCGGTCGTCTCCGACCAGGCGGGCGGCCTCGACGCCATCGGCCACGCCCGCCGCCAGCTGCGCAAGGGAACGCGGATGATGCTGGCCGGCGGGGTCGACGGGGCCCTGTGCCCGCTCGGCCTCGTGGGGCAGCTCAGCTCGGGTCGGCTGAGCACCGTCGGGAAACCGGCCGACGCCTACCGCCCGTTCGACGAGAAGGCCTCCGGGCACGTGCCCGGAGAGGGCGGCGCCTACGTCGTCCTGGAGAACGCCGCGGCCGCCGAGGCCCGCGGCGCCCACGTGTACGGTCGGCTGACCGGGTACGCCGCCACCTTCGACCCCGACCCCGGAGCGCCGGACGCGGACGGCCTGGAGCGCGCGGCACGCCAGGCGCTGTCCGACGCCGGCCTGGCCCCCTCGGACGTGGCTGTCGTCCTGGCCGACGCCGCCGGGGTGCCCGACGCCGACCGGGCCGAGGCGGCGGCCCTGACGGCGGTGTTCGGCCCCGGCAAGGTGCCCGTGGCCGTGCCGAAGGCGCAGACCGGACGGCTGTACGCGGGCGGCGCCGCACTCGACGTCGTCTCCGCGCTGCTGTGCCTGCGGGACGGGAGCATCCCCCCGGCCGTGTACGAACCGACCGCACCGCCGGCCGGGGCGCTCGACCTGGTCACCGGCTCCGCGCGCCCGCTGGCAGGCGACCACGCACTCGTCCTGGCCCGCGGCGAGGGCGGCTTCAACGCGGCAGCCGTCGTCTCACGGGCCGTCTGATCCGACGACAGCTCGACAGCTCGACAGCTCGACAACTCCGTACATCGACAACGACCTTCGAGAGAGGACCACCATGAGCGCGACCGAGACCGCGGCGCTGAGCCTGGACGAGTTCACCCGCATCCTGCGCGAGGCCGCCGGCGAGGACGAGGCCGTCGACCTGTCCGGCGACACCGCCGACACCCCCTTCACCGAGCTGGGCTACGACTCGCTGGCCCTGCTCGAAGTGGCCGGCCGGATCGCACGGGACTACGGGGTGTCCCTCGCCGACGAGGAACTGGACGCCGTCGAGACGCCCAGGGCCTTCGTCGACCTCGTCAACGAGGCGCTCTCCGCCCGCTGACCACCCCGCCGCACGGCCGCGCCCCCACCGGCCGTGCGGCGGGCACACGGAACGGGGCCCGGACGACAGTCGTCGTCCGGGCCCCGTTCGCGCGCGCACCGCCCAGGAGGGAGCTCAGGAGGCCGTGACCGCGCCCTCGGCGTGCGCCTTGGCCAGCAGGAGCGTGGCCGTGCTGTTCCTGCCGAGCGAGCCTCGCACCAGCCGGCGGGCGTCCTCCAGGGTCGCCTCGGGGCCGAGTACCTCCCGTACGCGCTCGGGGCGGAGCACCACCGTGTGCCAGGACGCGGCGCGGACCCCGGTGGCCGTCGGGGTGAGGGTCCAGCGGCCCGTATGGGCGGCCATCAGGGCCGGCACCTCGGTCTGCTTGTAGACGAGCCGGTCCGGCGCGAACGACACCCGCACCGACCGCGTGGTGTGGACGGACCCGTCGGGGGCCGCCGTGTCCATCTCCACGGTCTGGAGGTCCGGGCCGGGCTCGGTGAGCACGAGCCGCGAGACATGCGGAAGCCGCTCCTCCCACAGGTCCGCGCGGAGCAGGAACTCGTGGACGTCCTCCTGGGAGCCCTCGATCTCCACGGCGTCCTCGAAGGCCAGCAGCACACCGGGCTCGGCGGCGAACGTCTCGGCAGCCTGCTTCAGCGCCGCCAGCTCGGCGTCGCTGTTCGTGTCCACGGCCCGCAGCACCCAGGCGAGTGCCTCCGCGTCGTCGCCCGCCACCCGGAAGTCGTGCAGCAGGGTGACCGTGCTGCGCCCCTCACCGGCCGGCTCCACGATCCACTCGCCGCCCATCGCCTCCACGGGGTGCGAGGAGACCTCCTGGCGGAAGGACACCCGCGCACGCTCCGGCGCGAGCTCGCGGCGCGAGGTCCACGACCGCACCTCACCGTTGGCGAACGCCCAGATCTTGAGGCGCTCCTGGCGCCCGTCGCCCTCCAGCCGCTCCACGTGCACGCTCGGAGGGAAGATGTGCGGCCAGTCCTCCGCCCTGGCCACGAGCTGGTAGACGGTCTCGGCACTCGCCGCCACCTCGGTACTGTGCCGTGTCCTGTGGACAGCGGAATCCGACATCGGACTGCTCCTCTCTGTGCCCCTCACACGCGGGGTACGGGCACCGTCGTGCCGGGGACTCCGGCGGGACTGGAGAGCGGCTACAGCACTCCGGGGAGCGGGTGCTCCACGCGCCGCCGGTCGGGGCGGTCCCCCGGTCGTCGCTGCCGTGGTCCACCCACCGCTGTTTGCGACAGACGGGTGAAGCTGCGGGCCGAGCCGTCGCGGCCGTTTGCGCAGGTAGGAGTCGAGTGGCAGGTCAGGGTCCCAGCGAGGGGCCCGCCGCTCGGGCTCTCCGGCCGGCCGTCCCCCTGTTCCATTCCGTCGACATTGGGTACGACTCACAGGTAGCACCGGCTGGTAATGCCGGTGGACCCCTGACTTCCGACTTCGGCGGCGAGGTGAGTCCCCTCATGTCCGCAACACAGCCCAAGGTGACCGAGCGCGAGGCACGGCAGGTCGCGGAGGCGGCCCGGGAACAGGACTGGCGCAAACCCAGTTTCGCCAAGGAACTGTTCCTCGGACGCTTCCGGCTCGACCTGATCCACCCCCATCCGCTCCCCGCCGACGAGGACGTCCGGCGGGGCGAGGCCTTCCTGGCCCGGCTGCGGGAGTTCTGCGAGACCCGCATCGACGGGGCGCTCATCGAACGCGAGGCGAAGATCCCCGACGAGACCGTGCGCGGTCTCAAGGAGCTCGGCGCCCTCGGCATGAAGATCGACCCCAAGTACGGCGGCCTCGGTCTCACCCAGGTCTACTACAACAAGGCGCTGGCCCTCGTCGGCTCGGTGAGCCCGGCCATCGGGGCCCTGCTCTCCGCCCACCAGTCGATCGGCGTGCCCCAGCCGCTGAAGATGTTCGGCACGCAGGAGCAGAAGGACGCCTACCTGCCCCGCTGCGCCACCACCGCCATCAGCGCCTTCCTGCTCACCGAGCCCGACGTGGGGTCCGACCCGGCGCGCCTGGCCACCACGGCGGTCCCGGACGGGGACGACGCGTACGTGCTGGACGGCGTGAAGCTGTGGACGACCAACGGGGTCGTCGCGGACCTGCTCGTCGTGATGGCCCGCGTCCCGAAGTCCGAGAACCACCGCGGCGGGATCACCGCCTTCGTCGTCGAGGCGGACTCGCCGGGGATCACCGTCGAGCACCGCAACGCCTTCATGGGCCTGCGCGGCCTGGAGAACGGCGTGACCCGCTTCCACCGCGTCCGGGTCCCCGCCGCCCAGCGCATCGGCGCCGAGGGCGCCGGGCTCAAGATCGCCCTGACCACGCTCAACACCGGCCGGCTGTCCCTGCCCGCCATGTGCGTCGGCGCCGGGAAGTGGTGCCTGAAGATCGCCCGCGAGTGGTCCGGCGTACGCGAGCAGTGGGGCCGGCCGGTCGCGCGGCACGAGGCCGTCGGCGCCAAGATCTCCTTCATCGCCGCCACCACCTTCGCCCTCGAAGCGGTCGTGGACCTCGCCTCCCAGATGGCCGACGAGGACCGCAACGACATCCGCATCGAGGCCGCCCTCGCCAAGCTCTACGGCTCCGAGATGGCCTGCCTGATGGCCGACGAACTGGTCCAGATCCGCGGCGGGCGCGGCTTCGAGACCGCCGAATCCCTGGCCGCCCGCGGCGAGCGCGCCGTCCCCGCCGAGCAGATGCTCCGCGACCTGCGCATCAACCGGATCTTCGAGGGCTCCACCGAGATCATGCACCTGCTGATCGCCCGCGAGGCCGTCGACGCCCACCTCTCGGTGGCGGGCGACCTCATCGACCCGGAGAAGGCACTCGGCGACAAGGCGAAGGCCGGAGCCCGCGCCGCCGGGTTCTACGCCCGCTGGCTGCCCAAGCTCGCCACCGGCCCCGGCCAGGTCCCCGGCACCTACCGCGCCTTCCACCCGAACGGCCACCCCGACCTCTCCACCCACCTGCGCTACGTGGAACGCAGCGCCCGCAAACTCGCCCGCTCGACCTTCTACGCCATGTCCCGCTGGCAGGGCCGGATGGAGACCAAACAGGGCTTCCTCGGCCGGATCGTCGACATCGGCGCCGAGCTCTTCGCCATGAGCGCGGCCTGCGTCCGCGCCGAGCACCTGCGCGCCACCGGCGCCCACGGCCGCGAGGCCTACCAGCTGGCCGACGCCTTCTGCGAGCAGTCCCGGCTGCGCGTGGAGGAACTCTTCGGCCGGCTCTGGTCCAACACCGACGACCTCGACCGCAAGGTGGTCGCGGGCGTCCTGTCCGGCACCTACGCATGGCTGGAGGAGGGCGTCCTCGACCCCTCCGGCGAGGGCCCCTGGATCGCGGACGCGACGCCCGGACCCTCGACACAGAAAAACGTGCACCGCCCCATCCGCTGACCTGCGATCATCGCCGGACGTCGGACAGACGTACGAGGATGAGTACGAGTACTGGTACGCGTACGAGCACAGCGCGAGGCGGACGAGAACGATGCCGACGGCCGAGGAAGACCGCACCAGCCGACGGCTGGCCTGGTGCGTGGCGCACCTGCTGCGCCACGCACCGGACCACGTCGTCACCGACATGATCGGCAGGCTCGACGAGCCCACCCGCAAATACCTGTGCCGGGACGAGTGGCTGTCGGCCTCGACCGTCACCCTGCTGCTGCGCCACGGCGGCGCGGCCGACCGGACCTTCATCGCGCGCAACCCCCGGGTCGTGGGCCGGCCGCTGCCCGGCCTGCCCGGACCCGCCCGCTACGCCCGCCGCCGCACCCCGCCCGAACTCCTGCCGGTGCTCCGCGCCGAGCTCGGCAGGGACCCCGGCGAGGAACCGCTCGGCGCGGCCGAGCTGGCCGGCCTGCTGCGCCGGCACGGCAGGCGCGGGCCGAGGGTCCCGCTGGACATCCTGGCGCTGCGGTACCGGCAGGACCCGGAGCTGCTGCTCGCCGAGCACCTGCGCGAGCCGCTGCCGGCCGGCGCGGTCGAGGCCCTGCTGCTCGTCGCGGACCTTCCCCTGGAGACCGTCCACGCGTTCCTGGCAGCCCCGGCGGCGCCACCGGACGGGCGCTCCTGGCACCGGCCTCCCCTCCGCGCCGTGCGGATGGGAGGGGTCACGCACGAGGAACTCGTCACCCACGTCGCCCCCGCGCACCGGACCCTGCTGCTCGCCCGCCTCCCCGACACCCGCGGCCTGCGCTGGACCCTGCCCGAACAGGCCGGCATGCAGACGGCCGTCCTGAGGGCCCTGCGCCCGCTGGGGGACGATCCCCGGCTGTGGGCGGAGCTGCTGAGGCACGCCCCCGGCCACCCGGGCCCGCTGCCCGCGCTGGTCGCGGCGCTGGTCGACGGCACCGTGCCCGAGGCGGCCGACGCGGGTGAGCCCGGCCCCGACCTCGTCCGCGCGGTGCGCCACCTGTCCCCGACGGCCGTCGAGCCCTACGGGGGCGTGGAGCGCGAGCTGGCCCTGACGAGCCTCGCCGTGCCGATGGACAGCGTCGCGGAGGACATCCGCTGGGTGCGCGACTGCATCGACCGTGGCCTGCTCACCGGCCATGACGTGATCCGGCACAAGCTGCCGGCCTGCTGGGCCCTCGATCAGGACCACTGGCTCGGCGACGTGGACCATCCCGACCGGCACGACCGCCCCGCGGCCGTCCTCGCCTCCCACGCCGAGGCCGGCCACCTGCTGGCCCTGGCCCTCGACGAGGACCCCGAAGCCTGGTGGAGAGTGGCCCGGACGCTCCCGGAGTTCGCCGGAACGCTCCCGCACCTGCTTCTGCGGGTAACGGAAGGGGGCTCCGTGTCCGGCCGCTCATGACTTGCGGCAACAATGGGGGCATGAGCGACCGCCCAGCCCCCCTCGCCGATCCGCACCTCCTCTTCGATCCTGCGGCCGGCCTCCGGGACATCGTCATCCTCGGGTCCACCGGGTCCATCGGGACCCAGGCCATCGACCTCGCCCTGCGCAACCCGGACCGGTTCAGGGTCACCGCGCTGTCCGCCGCCGGCGGGCGGGTGGAGCTGCTGGCCGAGCAGGCCCACCTGCTGCGGGTCAAGACCGTGGCCGTCGCCCGCGAGGACGTCGTACCGGCCCTGAAAGAGGCGCTGAGCGCCCGGTACGGGGCGTCCGAGCCGCTGCCCGAGATCCTGGCCGGTCCGGACGCCGCAGCCGAACTCGCCGCCTCCGAGTGCCACACCGTCCTCAACGGCATCACCGGTTCCATCGGCCTCGCGCCGACCCTCGCCGCACTGCGGGCGGGCCGGACCCTGGCCCTGGCCAACAAGGAGTCGCTGATCGTCGGCGGCCCGCTGGTCAAGGCCCTCGCGAAGCCCGGCCAGATCATCCCGGTCGACTCCGAGCACGCGGCGCTCTTCCAGGCGCTCGCCGCCGGCACCCGGGCCGACGTCCGCAAGCTCGTGGTGACCGCCTCCGGCGGGCCCTTCCGCGGCCGCACCCGCGCCGAGCTGGCGAGCGTGACCGTCCAGGACGCGCTCGCGCACCCCACCTGGGCCATGGGCCCGGTGATCACCGTGAACTCCGCGACCCTGGTCAACAAGGGGCTGGAGGTCATCGAGGCGCACCTGCTCTACGACATCCCCTTCGACCGCATCGAGGTCGTGGTCCATCCGCAGTCCTACGTGCACTCGATGGTGGAGTTCACCGACGGCTCCACGCTCGCGCAGGCCACCCCGCCGGACATGCGCGGCCCGATCGCGATCGGCCTCGGCTGGCCCGAGCGGATCCCGGACGCGGCCCCCGCCTTCGACTGGACCAAGGCCTCCACCTGGGAGTTCTTCCCGCTGGACACCGAGGCCTTCCCGTCGGTGGGCCTCGCCCGGCACGTGGGCACCCTCGGCGGCACCGCCCCGGCCGTGTTCAACGCGGCCAACGAGGAGTGCGTGGAAGCATTCCTGGCAGGTCGGCTGCCGTTCACAGCAATCATGGATACGGTCTCTGCCGTGGTCGATGAGCACGGGACACCTGAGTCGGGAACCTCCCTGACGGTCCAGGACGTCCTTGAAGCGGAGGCCTGGGCCAGGGCCCGGGCGCGGGAGATGGCGGCACGGGCCGCCGTGGAGGCGCGCGCATGACACTACTGATGACGGTGCTCGGGGTCGTGATCTTCGCGGTCGGCCTGCTGGTCTCCATCGCCTGGCACGAGCTGGGGCACCTCTCCACGGCCAAGATCTTCGGCATTCGCGTGCCGCAGTACATGGTGGGCTTCGGGCCGACCATCTGGTCGCGGAGGAAGGGCGAGACCGAGTACGGGATCAAGGCCATCCCGATGGGCGGCTACATCCGCATGATCGGGATGTTCCCGCCCGGCGAGGACGGCAAGATCACCGCCCGTTCCACCTCGCCGTTCCGGTCGATGATCGAGGACGCGCGCTCGGCCGCGTACGAGGAGCTCCAGCCCGGGGACGACAGCCGGCTCTTCTACACGCGCAAGCCGTGGAAGCGCGTGATCGTGATGTTCGCCGGGCCGTTCATGAACCTGATCCTGGCCGTGGCGATCTTCCTCACGACCCTGATGACCTTCGGGCTCAACACCCAGACCACCTCGGTCGCCACCGTCTCGGACTGCGTCGTCCAGCAGAGCGTCAAGCGCGAAAAGTGCCTGCCCACCGACCCGCCCGCCCCCGCCAAGGCCGCGGGCCTGAAGGCGGGCGACAAGATCGTCGCCTTCAACGGCCGGCCGGTCGGTGACTGGTCCGTCCTGCAGAAGAACATCCGCGCCACCGTCGGCCCCGCCACGATCACCGTGGAGCGGGCGGGAGAGCGGATGGACCTCAAGGCGAACCTGATCGAGAACAAGGTCGCCAAGACGGACGGCAACGGCAGGTACGTCAAGGACGAGTACGTCACCGCGGGCTTCCTCGGCTTCGCCCCCGCCTCCGGCTACGTCCCGCAGTCCTTCGGCCAGTCCGTCGACCGCATGGGCGAGATGATGGAGGCCGGCGTCCAGTCGCTGGTCCAGCTCCCGACCAAGGTCCCCGACCTGTGGAACGCGGCCTTCAACGGGGCCGAGCGCAAGCAGGACAGCCCGATGGGCGTCGTCGGCGCGGCGCGGGTCAGCGGTGAGATCTTCACCCTCGACATCCCCGCCCAGCACCAGCTGGTCTTCTTCCTCAACCTGCTGGCCGGCTTCAACCTCTCGCTGTTCCTGTTCAACATGCTGCCGCTGCTCCCGCTCGACGGCGGGCACATCGCCGGCGCCCTGTGGGAATCGTTCCGGCGCACCCTGGCACGGATCTTCCGGCGCCCCGACCCCGGCCCGTTCGACGTGGCGAAGCTGATGCCCGTCGCGTACGTGGTCGCGGGTCTGTTCATCTGCTTCACCCTGCTGGTGATGGTGGCGGACGTGGTCAACCCGATCAAGATCACCTAGTTTACGGGGCTCTGCCCCAGCGTCACGGGAGCCGGGCACGGATCGTGCCCGGCTCCCTACGTTCGGGTGGCGCACCCCTCGGATGCACGGGCCGCGCCTTGGTTGGCGTAATCTCGAAGCCTGGAGCCCGCCGATCTCGGGACCTTGATCCACACCTTGGGGTTGCACAGCAGATGACTGCCATCTCTCTCGGAATGCCGGCCGTGCCGACGAAGCTTGCCGACCGCAGGGTCAGCCGCAAGATCCAGGTCGGCAAGGTGGCCGTCGGCGGCGACGCACAGATCTCCGTGCAGTCGATGACCACCACCAGGACCTCCGACATCGGGGCGACGCTCCAGCAGATCGCCGAGCTCACCGCCTCCGGCTGCGACATCGTCCGCGTGGCGTGCCCGACGCAGGACGACGCCGACGCGCTCGCCGTGATCGCCAAGAAGTCGCAGATCCCGGTCATCGCCGACATCCACTTCCAGCCGAAGTACGTGTTCGCCGCGATCGACGCCGGCTGCGCCGCGGTCCGCGTGAACCCGGGCAACATCAAGCAGTTCGACGACAAGGTCAAGGAGATCGCGAAGGCCGCGAACGAGACGCGCACGCCGATCCGCATCGGTGTGAACGCCGGCTCCCTCGACGCCCGACTGCTGAAGAAGTACGGCAAGGCCACCCCCGAGGCGCTCGTCGAGTCCGCGCTGTGGGAAGCCTCCCTCTTCGAGGAGCACGGCTTCGGCGACATCAAGATCTCGGTCAAGCACAACGACCCGGTCGTCATGGTCAACGCCTACCGCCAGCTCGCCGCCGCCTGCGACTACCCGCTGCACCTGGGCGTCACTGAGGCCGGCCCCGCCTTCCAGGGCACGATCAAGTCCGCCGTCGCCTTCGGCGCACTGCTCTCCGAGGGCATCGGCGACACCATCCGCGTCTCCCTCTCCGCCCCGCCGGCGGAGGAGGTCAAGGTCGGCATCCAGATCCTGGAGTCGCTGAACCTCAAGCCGCGCCGCCTGGAGATCGTCTCCTGCCCGTCCTGCGGCCGCGCCCAGGTCGACGTCTACAAGCTGGCCGAGGAGGTCACGGCGGGCCTGGAGGGCATGGAGGTCCCGCTGCGCGTCGCGGTCATGGGCTGCGTCGTCAACGGCCCCGGCGAGGCCCGTGAGGCCGACCTCGGCGTCGCCTCCGGCAACGGCAAGGGCCAGATCTTCGTGAAGGGCGAGGTCATCAAGACCGTCCCCGAGTCGAAGATCGTGGAGACCCTCATCGAAGAGGCCATGAAGATCGCGGCGCAGATGGAGGCGGACGGCGTGATGAGCGGCGAGCCCACCGTCGCCATCGGCGTCTGATCCTCCGGGCCCGGACCGGGTCCCGTCGTCAGTGGCCCCGGCACCGTTCCCGCAGTTCGGGGGCGGTCCGGGGCTCTTTCGTGACCTCGGACGCGGCATCCCCGGGCCCCGCCGGGTACAGTGCGGAGATCAGCAGACTTGCATGGTGAGGCCCCAGTGTTGACGCAGACCACCACCCGGGTCCTTGAGCCCAGTGATCTCGACGCCGCGATGGACATCCTCGGACGCGAGCCGGTCGAGAACGCCTTCGTCACCTCCCGGGTCCAGGTCGCCGGACTCGACCCCTGGCGCCTGGGCGGCGAGATGTGGGGCTGGTACGCCGACGGCGAGCTCCGCTCGCTCTGCTACGCGGGCGCCAACCTGGTCCCCGTCTGCGCCGGACCCGACGCCGTACGCGCCTTCGCCGACCGGGCCCGCCGCACCGGCCGCCGCTGCTCCTCCATCGTCGGCCCCGCCGGGTCCACCCGGCTGCTGTGGCAGCTCCTGGAGCCCAGCTGGGGACCCGCCCGCGAGGTCCGCTCGCACCAGCCGCTCATGGTCATCGAGCGCCCGTCCACCACGGTCGAGTCCGACCCGCGGGTCCGCCGGATCCGCAAGGACGAGATGGACCTGATCATGCCCGCCTGCGTGGCCATGTTCACCGAGGAGGTCGGCATCTCGCCGATGGCCGGTGACGGCGGGCTGCTCTACCAGGCCCGCGTCGCCGAGCTCGTCGCCAGTGGCCGTTCCTTCGCCCGCGTCGACGACGGCAAGGTCGTCTTCAAGGCCGAGATCGGCGCCGCCACCGCCCGCGCCTGCCAGATCCAGGGCGTGTGGGTGGACCCCGACTTCCGGGGCCAGGGCCACTCGGAGACCGGGATGGCCGCCGTCGTCGAGTACGCGCTGCGCGACGTCGCTCCCGTGGTCAGCCTCTACGTGAACGACTTCAACACCGCAGCCCGGGCGGCCTACCGCCGCGTGGGCTTCCGCGAGGTCGGCGCGTTCATGAGCGTGCTCTTCTGACGCCCGGTTCCGACACCCGGTCCCGGCACCCGGTTCCGGCACCCGGCCGCACCTGATCCGAAAGGCCGGCCACGGACCCCGGCTATGGCATTCCGGCAGCCCCGTACCGCGAAGTAAGGTCGCCGCATGCTGCCTTCCGGAGTCCGCATCGGTCCCCTCGACCTCGCCGCCCGCGTGGACGAGGCCCTGCGCGTGCAGGCCGTCGCCTTCGGCCTCAGCGAGGAGGAGGTCGGCATCCGGCGCTACATCGTCCAGCGCCACATGACCTGCCGCGGCGCCCGCGCCCTCGGGGCGTTCGCCGAGGACGGAGCGCTCACCGGATTCGTGTACGGGATGCCGAACGACCGCACCCACTGGTGGTCCACCATCGTCGAGCCCTACCTGCGGGCCGGCGGGCACGAGGACTGGCTCGACGGCTCCTTCGTGATCACCGAGCTGCACGTCCACCCCGGCTTCCAGGGCCACGGCGTCGGCCGCGCCCTCATCACCGGCATCACCGACGACGCCGCCGAGCCCCGCTCGATCCTCTCCGCCATCGACACCGAGAGCCCCGCCCGCGGCCTCTACCGGGCCCTCGGCTACACCGACCTCGCCCGCCAGGTCCACTTCCCGAGCGCGAGCCTGCCGTACGCCGTCATGGGCGCCACCCTGCCGCTGAGCAGGCCCTGAAACCGGTACCGCGCGCCGCCGGGCCCCCGGTAATCTCCCGACATGTCTACGCAACACGTGCAGCGCATGTCCCGCCTCATGGCCAAGACCCTCCGCGAGGACCCGGCCGACGCCGAAACCCTCAGCCACCGGCTCCTGGTCCGCGCCGGCTACGTCCGGCGCAGCTCGGCCGGGGTCTGGACCTGGCTGCCGCTCGGCAAGAGGGTCCTGGACAACGTCTCGCGCGTCGTCCGCGAGGAGATGGACGCGATCGGGGCCCAGGAGGTGCTGCTCCCGGCCCTGTTGCCGAAGGAGCCGTACGAGGTCAGCGGGCGCTGGTCGGAGTACGGGGACCTGCTGTTCCGGCTCAAGGACCGCAAGGGGGCGGACTACCTGCTCGGGCCGACGCACGAGGAGATCTTCACCCTCGTGGTGAAGGACCAGTGCACCTCCTACAAGGACCTGCCGGTCATGCTGTACCAGATCCAGACCAAGTACCGCGACGAGGCACGGCCCCGGTCCGGGGTGCTGCGCGGGCGCGAGTTCCAGATGAAGGACTCGTACTCCTTCGACGTGTCCGACGAAGGCCTCGAGGAGTCCTACCGGCTCCACCGCGAGGCGTACGTCCGCATCTTCGAGCGGCTCGGCCTGGACCACCGGATCGTGTCGGCCGTCTCGGGCGCGATGGGCGGCTCGGCGTCGGAGGAGTTCCTGGCCCCGGCCGAGGCGGGCGAGGACACCTTCGTGGACTGCCCGTCCTGCGACTACGCGGCGAACACGGAGGCCGTGACCTTCGCCCTGGCTCCCGTGACCGCCGAGCACCTGCCGCTGGAGGAGGTGGACACCCCGGACACCCCGACGATCGAGACCCTGGCCGCGCACCTGGGCGTACCCGCCTCGGCGACGCTGAAGAACCTCCTGGTCAAGGTCGACGGCGAGATCACGGCCGTGGGCGTGCCGGGGGACCGGGAGGTGGACCTCGGCAAGCTGGGCGAGCACCTCGCCCCGGCGGTGGTGGAGTTGGTGACGGCCGAGGACTTCGAAGGCCGCCCGGACCTGGTACGCGGCTACGTGGGCCCGCAGGGTCTGGAGAAGGTCCGCTACCTGGCCGACCCCCGTGTCGCGCCCGGCACTTCGTGGGTCACGGGGGCCAACCGGGCGGACACGCACGCCCGGAACGTGGTCTGCGGACGGGACTTCGAGGTCGACCGGTACCTGGACGTGGTGGTCGTGGAGCCGGGCGACCCCTGCCCGTCCTGCGGGGCGGGGCTGAAGCTCGACCGGGCCATCGAGATCGGGCACATCTTCCAGCTGGGCCGCAAGTACGCCGACGCCTTCGGGCTGGACGTGCTCGGCCGCGAGGGCAAGCCGGTCCGGGTCACGATGGGTTCGTACGGCATCGGCGTCTCGCGTGCGGTGGCGGCGCTGGCCGAGCAGACGGCGGACGAGCGCGGCCTGTGCTGGCCCGCGGCGGTGGCCCCGGCCGACGTCCACGTGGTGGCGGCGGGCAAGGCGGTGCCGCTGGCGCTGGCGGAGGAGGCGGCGACGGCCCTGGCCGCGGCGGGTCTGCGGGTGCTGCTGGACGACCGCCCGGGCCTGTCGCCCGGCGTGAAGCTCACGGACGCGGAACTGATCGGCGTCCCGTGGATCCTGGTGGCGGGCCGCCGCTCGGCCGACGGGGTGGTCGAACTCCAGCACCGCGCGTCGGGCACCCGCGAGGAACTCCCCCTGGCGCAAGCCCTGTCCCGCCTGACGTCGTAGCGCCTACTGCGGCCCGCCTCCCGGGGCTCCGCCCCGGAAGCCGCGCCTCAGACGCCGGCGGGGCTGGATATGTCCGGCCGGACCGGCATGGAGCCGGCGGGCCGGGTCGCGCGGAGCGCAGTTTCAGCCCCGCCGGCGTTTGAGGCGCGGGTCCGGGCAGAGCCCGGGAAACCGCGGGGTGGGGAGAGGGCTCCGCGCAGCGCTACTCGCGCAGCCCCTCCCGCTCCTCCTCCGGCGGTCGCGCGTCCAGCATCAGGCCGTCCACCGGGCCCTCCAGCGCGTCCGGAGCCAAGGCTGCGTCGAGCGCGTCGACGTCCGCATCCGCGACCTCGGCCGGCCCGGGGCCTTCGGAAGCCGGGCCGGCCGGGGCCGGTTCCTCCCGCGCGGGAGCCGCCGCGGGCGGAGGGGCCGAGCGCTCGAGGAAGCGCAACAGCTCCACCGGGAACGGCAGCACCAGCGTGGAGTTCTTCTCGGCGGCGACCGCCACGATCGTGTGGAGCAGACGCAACTGCAACGCCGCCGGCTGCTCCGACATGACCTCCGCCGCCTCGGCGAGCTTGTGCGAGGCCTGCAGCTCCGCGTCCGCGTTGATCACGCGCGCCCGGCGCTCCCGGTCCGCCTCCGCCTGCCGGGCCATCGACCGCTTCATCGTCTCCGGCAGCGAGACGTCCTTGATCTCGACCCGGTCGATCTGCACGCCCCAGCCCACCGCCGGGCTGTCGATCATCAGCTCCAGGCCCTGGTTGAGCATCTCCCGGTTCGACAGCAGATCGTCCAGGTCCGACTTTCCGATGATCGACCTGAGCGAGGTCTGCGCCATCTGCGAGACGGCGAAGCGGTAGTCCTCCACCGCCACGATCGCGCTCGCCGGGTCGACGACCTTGAAGTACACGACCGCGTCCACCCGCACCGTGACGTTGTCCCGGGTGATGCCCTCCTGGGCGGGCACCGGCAGCGTCACGATCTGCATGTTCACCTTACGGAGCCGCTCCACGAAGGGCACGATCGTCGTGAAGCCGGGCCCGCGGACCTCCTCGCGCAGCCTGCCGAAGCGGAAGACCAGGCCCCGCTCGTACTGCTTCACCACCCGGGCGGCGGCGCCCACGTAGACCGCGACACCCACACCCGTGGCGATGGCCGCTGTCAGCAGTTCTTCGACCATGACGGCCCCCTGCCGGACATACCTCGATATCTACGGTATGCCCTACAACCAGGCGGCGAACTCCAGCAGCAGTTCCGCGTCTCGCCGGCGCCCGGCGGCCAGGGCGCGGTTGCCCGACTCCACCGCCCGGAACAGCGTCCAGCCCCGCAGCCGCTCCCGGTCCACCTCCAGCGCGTCCGCCAGCTTGTTCACCCGGCGCCGGGCCCCCGCCGCCCCCGCCGAGGAGGCCACCTGGTCCTCCAGCCGGTCCCGGACCAGCCGTGCCAGGTCGTACGCCCGCTCGCCGACCAGCGGATCGGGGCCCACCGTCAGCCACGGAGCCCGTTCGCCCGCCAGCACCTTGCCCTGCCGGAAGTTCCCGTGCAGCAGCAGTTCCTCCGGCGGGGCCGCCACCAGCTCCGCCCGCATCGCCAGCGCGGTGTCCGCCAGGTCCCGGGTCTCTGCCGGGGCCGCCCGCAGCGCCTCCGACTGCCACGCGGTGCGCTCCGCCACCGTCTCCCACCCGTGCCCGGCCGGCGGCGCCACCCACAGCCTGCGCAGCGTGCCGCTCGCCTCCAGCAGGGCCTTCGCCTCCGGCAGGGACCGCAGCGACACCTCCGGGTGCAGCCGCTCCAGCAGCAGCGCCCCGTCGTCGTCGTGATGCCGCGTGTCGAGGACCCGTACCGCCCCGAAACCGCCCCAGTGGGCCAGCGCGGCCAGCTCGCGGTCGGGCCGGGCGTGCGGGGGAGCCAGCTTCAGTGCGGCCGGGGTCCCGTCGGCGTACGTGACGAGGACCACCAGACTGCTGCGGCCTCCCGGGGCCTGCACCCGCCGGGCCTCCACCCCGCGCCGGGACAGCGCGGCCTCGGTGAGTCGGGGCAACTGCCCCAGCCAGTCCTTGTCCTGCGCCGTCTCCGGCATCTCGCCGAGCGCCCGTACAAGCCGCTGCGGCGGTTCGAAAGCCATGCGTGCGTGGTCCCTTTCAGCTGTGCTGGGCCCGTTGCGCCTCGTCAGCGCGTTCCGTGAGCCCAGGGAAGGCTACGCCGACACCACGCCAGCGTGCCGCGCGCACTGCCGCCGCGCTCAGCGCGTCGGCCGCCTCGCGGCGCAGCGGACCCTCCGCCGCGCGCACCAGATCGGAGTACGCGCCGGCCACCCGGTCCTCGATCTCGGCGGCCAGCCGCCCGGCGTCGGCCGGGGTGCGCACCTCGAACGGCAGGGCGTACGCGGCCTCCGAGGGGCGCGGCGCGCCGCCCAGCTCCCGTACGGTCCGGGCGAGCGCGTCGCGCCGCGCGAGGTGGCCGCCGTACGCCTCCCGGGCCTGCTTGGCGCGGTCGCCGGTGGACCGGGCGCCGATCACCCCGTAGCCGTACGCGGCCGCGTGTTCGGCCGCGAGCGCGGCCTGGGCGGCCTCCAGGGCCCGGCCGGCGGGCGAGGGTTCGGGCTTCACGAGGTGGCTCCGGGGTTCGAGGTCAGCAGGTACGCGTGTACGGCGCCGCAGGCGGCCACCGAGGCCAGCAGCCGGGCCAGCTCCCCGGGGGCCCCGGCCAGGTCGATGGTCCGGGATTCGGACAGGCTCCGCTCGGCGTCCGCGAGTGCGGTCAGGGCCTCGGCGGGTGCCGGCGGCACCGGCTCGCCGCTCGCCGCGGGCGCGGCGGCACCCGTACCGCCGGACCCGGACGGGGAGGGGGACGGCGGGGCCGAAGGGGTGAGGGACAGGGCCGCGGTGTGGGCGGCGACGGCGGCGCGCAGCGGAGCGAGCCGCGCGGACAGGGCCGGGTGGGCGGCCGCCGTGGCGTCGTAACGTTCCAGCAGTCGCGTACTGTCACGGACGGCGCTCTCCCGCATCCGCCGTTCGAGTGGAATCGTGAGGGCGGCGTCGGTCGCGCGCCCGCCGGAGCACCCGGTCAGCAGCGCGGCACCGGCCGCACCGGCCGTACCGGCGAGCAGGCTCCTGCGCGAGGGTCGCGAAGGCAGAGTCCAGGGCACGGCGACGTCCTCCGGGTGATGACGGGGCTGATGGCGGGGCAGGGTGTGATCACGGTACCCGGGGCCCTGTCCACAGGGCGGACGGCAACACCCTCCGACACCGGATACCCTTTGACCTGACACACGACGGAAATCACAACAGCACACGCGGCCGAGGAGTCACCCGGATGAGCACCACCCAGAGCGACAGGCTGCGCGGACTGCTGGAGCCGCTCGTCGCCGCCAAGGGCCTGGACCTCGAAGAGATCGAGATGTCGCGGGCGGGCAAGCGCCGGATGCTGCGGATCATCGTGGACTCCGACGAGGGCGTGGAGCTGGACGCGTGTGCGGAGCTGAGTCGCGAGGTCTCCGACAAGCTCGACGAAACCGATGTGATGGGTGAGGACGAGTACGTCCTCGAAGTCAGCTCGCCGGGCGCCGACCGCCCGCTGACCGACCACCGTCACTACGTACGGGCCATCGGCCGCCTCGTGAAGTTCCAGCTGGCAGAGGGCGGGGAACTCGTCGCCCGCATCCTCGAGGCCGACGACGAGGGCCTGGACCTCGAAGTACCGGGCGTGAAGGGCCGCAAGGCGACCGCCCGGCGCATCGCATTCACCGACATCGCCAAGGCGCGTGTCGAGATCGAGTTCAACCGCAAGGACAAGAAGGAAGAGGAGGCGTAGCCGTGGACATCGACATGAGTGCCCTGCGGGGTCTGGTCCGGGAGAAGGAGATCTCCTTCGACCTGCTCGTCGAAGCGATCGAGTCGGCCCTCCTCATCGCGTACCACCGGACCGAGGGGAGCTTCCGCCGCGCTCGCGTCGTGCTGGACCGCACCAACGGTCACGTGGTCGTGTGGGCGACGGAAGACCCGAGAGATCTCGAAGAGGGCCAGGAGCCCAAGGAGTTCGACGACACCCCGTCGGACTTCGGCCGGATCGCCGCGACGACCGCCAAGCAGGTGATCCTGCAGCGTCTGCGTGACGCCGAGGACGACCTGACCTTCGGCGAGTTCGCCGGCCGTGAGGGCGACGTCATCACCGGCGTCGTCCAGCAGGGCAAGGACCCCAAGAACGTCCTCGTCGACATCGGCAAGCTGGAGGCCATCCTGCCGGTGCAGGAGCAGGTCCCCGGCGAGGAGTACACGCACGGTCTGCGCCTGAAGGCGTACGTCGTGCGGGTGGCGAAGGGTGTCCGCGGTCCGTCCGTGACCCTCTCGCGCACCCACCCCAACCTCGTGAAGAAGCTCTTCTCGCTGGAGGTCCCGGAGATCGCCGACGGCAGCGTCGAGATCTCTGCGATCGCCCGTGAGGCCGGTCACCGCACCAAGATCGCCGTCCGGTCCACCCGTTCGGGCCTGAACCCCAAGGGCGCCTGCATCGGCCCGATGGGCAGCCGCGTGCGCAACGTGATGGCCGAACTGCACGGCGAGAAGATCGACATCGTCGACTGGTCGGACGACCCGGCGGAGATGGTCGCGAACGCGCTGTCACCCGCCCGGGTGAGCAAGGTCGAGGTCGTCGACTGGGATTCCCGGTCCGCGCGGGTGACCGTGCCGGACTACCAGCTGTCGCTGGCCATCGGCAAGGAGGGCCAGAACGCCCGCCTCGCCGCGCGGCTCACCGGCTGGCGCATCGACATCCGTCCCGACACCGAGGCGTCCCCGGACGCCGACCGGGACCGGGGCGGGGAATAAACCGGTACCGTCCGGGCTTCCCCGGACGGTAGACAGGGTGCACGGCCGCTGCTCCGGCAGCGGATATCAAGACAACACGACAGCCGTTCGATCTTTCCCCCGCGACTTGCAGGGAGAGAGGTCGGTGCGGGGAGGTAGACTTAGGCGTGTCTGGCCGGACGCAAGCCCGCGCATGCCCCGAACGCACCTGTGTGGGGTGTCGGGAGCGAGCGGCCAAGAACGATCTGCTGCGCGTCGTGGCGGACGGGGACGCATGCGTTCCCGATCCACGCGGTACGCGGCCGGGACGGGGTGCTTATGTGCACCCCGCCGCGGTCTGCCTCGACCAGGCGATTCGCCGCCGAGCGTTCCCCCGGGCCCTTCGGTCCGCCGGAGCGCTCGACACGGAGAACCTGCGCAAAGCCGTGGCCGGTGAGGCCGGGCACACCGTAAGAGAAGTAGTACGGCACGGATAACCGTGCGGTCAGGTACCTCGCGAGTTGGAAGTAGGTCGAGATTGCGATGAGCACTCGATGAGTACGCGATGAGTACGCCCATGAAGTAGCGACGGTCCGGCGTAACCCGGACCTAAAAGGAGCGAAGTGGCTAAGGTCCGGGTATACGAACTCGCCAAGGAGTTCGGAGTTGAGAGCAAGGTCGTCATGGCCAAGCTCCAGGAACTCGGTGAGTTCGTCCGTTCGGCGTCCTCGACGATCGAGGCGCCGGTTGTACGCAAGTTGACCGACGCGCTGCAGGGCCCCGGCGGCAACGCCGGCAAGTCCGCCGCGAAGCCGGGTGCGCCCCGCAAGGCCGCGCCCGCCAAGCCCGGGGTCCCGACCCCGGGTGCCGCTGCACGTCCCGCTGCGCCGAAGCCCGGCGCACCGGCCCCCAAGCCGGTCGTCGCGGAGGCTCCGGCCGCCGCAGCGCCCGCCCCGGTGACTCCGGCCGCCTCCGGCCCGCGTCCCGGCCCGAAGGCTCCGGCCGCCCCGAAGCCCGCTCCGGCGGCGCCCGTGGCGACCGAGTTCTCCGCGCCTCCGGCGGCCCCCGCCGCCCCGGCGCGCACCGAGCGTCCCGCCGCGGCTCCCGGCCCCCGTCCGGCGCAGCAGCGTCCGGCCCAGGGTCAGGGTGGCCAGGCCGGTGCCCGTCCCGGCGCCCCGCGCCCGGCCGGCGCCACTCCCGGTGCCCAGACGCAGCGTCCCGCCGGAGCCCCCGGCTCCCAGGCGCCGCGTCCGCAGGGTGCCCGTCCGGCGGGTCCCCGCCCGGGCAACAACCCCTTCACCTCCGGCGGCTCCACCGGCATGGCGCGCCCCCAGGCGCCCCGTCCGGCCGGCGCGCCCCGTCCCGGTGCCCCCGGCGCCGGTGGCGGCCAGGGTGCTCCCCGCCCGCAGGGTGGTCCCGGCGGCGCTCCGCGTCCGCAGGGTCCCGGCGGCGCCCGTCCGACCCCGGGCGGCATGCCGCGTCCGCAGGGCGGCGCCCCGCGTCCCGGCGGTGCTCCCGGTGGTAACCGTCCGAACCCGGGCATGATGCCGCAGCGTCCCGCTGCCGGCGGTCCCGGTCCCCGTCCCGGTGGCGGCCCCGGTGGCCGTGGTCCCGGTGCGGGCGGCGCAGGCCGTCCCGGCGGTGCCGGTCGTCCCGCGGGCGGCGGCTTCGCCGGCCGTCCGGCCGGTCCGGGCTCGCGTCCCGGCGGCGGTGGCGGCTTCGGCGGCCCGCGTCCCGGTGGCGGCGGCTTCGGCGGCGGTCCGGCGGGTGCCGGTGGCGGCGGTCGTCCCGGCTTCGGTGGTCGTCCCGGTGGTCCCGGTGCCCGTGGTGGCACGCAGGGCGCCTTCGGCCGTCCCGGTGGTCCGGCCCGTCGTGGTCGCAAGTCCAAGCGTCAGAGGCGCCAGGAGTACGAGGCCATGCAGGCCCCGTCCGTCGGCGGCGTGATGCTGCCGCGCGGTGGCGGCGAGACCGTGCGCCTGTCGCGCGGTGCCTCCCTCACCGACTTCGCGGAGAAGATCAACGCCAACCCGGCGTCGCTCGTCGCCGTGATGATGAACCTCGGCGAGATGGTCACTGCCACGCAGTCCGTCTCCGACGAGACGCTCGAAATGCTGGCCGGCGAGATGAACTACGTCGTCCAGATCGTCAGCCCGGAGGAAGAGGACCGCGAGCTCCTCGAGGGCTTCGACATCGAGTTCGGCGAGGACGAGGGCGGCGAGGAATACCTCATGCCGCGTCCGCCGGTCGTGACCGTCATGGGTCACGTCGACCACGGTAAGACCCGACTGCTCGACGCCATCCGCAAGACGAACGTCGTTGCGGGCGAGGCCGGCGGCATCACGCAGCACATCGGTGCGTACCAGGTCTCCACCGAGGTCAACGACGAAGAGCGTCGCATCACCTTCATCGACACCCCGGGTCACGAGGCGTTCACCGCCATGCGTGCCCGTGGTGCGAAGTCGACCGACATCGCGATCCTCGTGGTCGCGGCCAACGACGGCGTCATGCCGCAGACGATCGAGGCGCTCAACCACGCCAAGGCCGCCGGCGTCCCGATCGTCGTCGCGGTCAACAAGATCGACGTCGAAGGTGCCGACCCGGTCAAGGTGCGCGGTCAGCTCACCGAGTTCGGTCTGGTCGCCGAGGAGTACGGCGGCGACACGATGTTCGTCGACATCTCCGCCAAGCAGGGTCTGCACATCGACTCCCTGCTCGAGGCCGTCGTCCTCACCGCCGACGCCTCGCTCGACCTCCGCGCCAACCCGGAGCAGGACGCTCAGGGTATTGCGATCGAGTCCCACCTCGACCGCGGCCGCGGTGCCGTTGCCACCGTCCTCGTCCAGCGCGGTACCCTCCGCGTCGGCGACACGATGGTCGTGGGCGACGCCTACGGCCGTGTGCGCGCCATGCTCGACGACAAGGGCAACAACGTCGAGGAAGCGGGTCCGTCGACCCCCGTCCTGGTCCTGGGTCTCACCAACGTCCCCGGCGCCGGCGACAACTTCCTCGTCGTGGACGAGGACCGTACGGCCCGTCAGATCGCCGAGAAGCGTGCTGCGCGTGAGCGCAACGCCAACTTCGCCAAGCGCGTCCGTCGCGTGTCCCTCGAGGACCTCGACTCCGTGCTCAAGGCCGGTCTGGTCCAGGAACTCAACCTCATCATCAAGGGCGACGCGTCCGGTGCGGTCGAGGCTCTCGAGTCCTCGCTGCTCCAGCTCGACGTCGGTGAAGAGGTCGACATCCGGGTCCTGCACCGCGGTGTGGGTGCGGTCACCGAGTCCGACATCTCGCTGGCGATGGGCTCCGACGCCATCGTCATCGGTTACAACGTCCGTGCGGCCGGCCGTGCCGCGCAGATGGCGGACCGCGAGGGCGTCGACGTTCGCTACTACTCGGTGATCTACCAGGCCATCGAGGAGATCGAGGCGGCCCTGAAGGGTCTCCTCAAGCCGGAGTACGAAGAGGTCGAGCTCGGTACGGCGGAGGTCCGCGAGATCTTCCGCTCGTCCAAGCTGGGCAACATCGCCGGTGTCCTCATCCGGTCCGGCGAGGTCAAGCGCAACACCAAGGCGCGGCTCCTGCGCGATGGCAAGGTCATCGCCGAGAACCTCACCATCTCCGGTCTGCGCCGCTTCAAGGACGACGTCACCGAGATCCGCGAGGGCTTCGAGGGTGGTATCAACCTCGGTTCCTTCAACGACATCAAGATCGACGACGTCATCGCGACGTACGAGATGCGCGAGAAGCCGCGCGCGTAAGCGCGAGGCACATCGCACCGTGTCGTAGCTCGTAACACCGGGGCCGGTCGGCGGAATATCCGTCGATCGGCCCCGGCCGTTGCGTGTACGGTTCTGGTGACCCTGCCGAGCGACGGCCGGCAGGCCACCGAACCCGCACCGGCGGGATATCCGGAACTGCATGTACGTGGGGACTCTGTCCTTCGATCTGCTCCTCGGCGACGTTCACTCGCTGAAGGAGAAACGCTCCGTGGTCCGGCCCATCGTGGCCGAGCTCCAACGCAAGTTCTCCGTGAGCGCGGCTGAAGTGGGCGACCAGGACCTGCACCGCAGGGCCCGGCTCGGGGTCGCTCTGGTGAGTGGGGACGCGGGGTTCCTCTCGGACGTACTCGACCGCTGCGAGCGGCTGGTCGCGGCACGTCCGGAAGTGGAGCTGCTGTCCGTACGACGGCGCCTCCACGGTGATGAAGACTGATAGCAAGACATAAGAAGGAGACGGACCAGTGGCCGACAATGCGCGGGCGAAGAAGCTGGCGGACCTCATCCGGGAGGTGGTGGCCGAGAAGCTGCAGCGCGGAGTCAAGGACCCCCGCCTCGGTACGCACGTGACCATCACGGACACCCGGGTCACCGGCGACCTGCGGGAGGCCACGGTCTTCTACACGGTCTACGGGGACGACGAGGACCGCGCCAGCGCGGCAGCGGGCCTGGAGAGCGCCAAGGGCGTCCTGCGCTCCGCGGTCGGCCGGGCGGCGGGAACCAAGTTCACGCCCACCCTGACCTTCGTGGCGGACGCCCTCCCGGAGAACGCCAAGACCATCGAGGACCTCCTCGAAAAGGCGCGGACCTCCGACGCCCAGGTGCGCGAGGTGTCCTCCGGCGCGCAGTACGCCGGCGACGCCGACCCGTACAAGAAGCCCGGTGAGGACGCCGACGACTCCGACGAGGACGCAGCCGCGGAATGAGCACCAACGCAGGGAAGACTCCGGACGGCCTTGTCATCGTCGACAAGCCGTCCGGCTTCACTTCGCACGACGTGGTCGCCAAGATGCGCGGGATCGCCAAGACCCGCCGCGTCGGCCACGCCGGCACGCTCGACCCGATGGCGACCGGCGTGCTGGTCCTGGGCGTGGAGAAGGCCACCAAGCTCCTCGGCCACCTCGCGCTCACGGAGAAGGAGTACCTCGGCACGATCCGGCTGGGCCAGGACACCCTGACGGACGACGCCGAAGGCGAGATCACCTCCTCCACGGACGCCACCGGGGTCACCCGGGACGCCGTGGACGCGGGTATCGCCAAGCTGTCCGGCGAGATCATGCAGGTCCCGTCCAAGGTCAGCGCCATCAAGATCAAGGGCGTGCGCTCCTACAAGCGCGCCCGCGACGGCGAGGACTTCGAGATCCCGGCCCGGCCGGTGACCATCTCGTCGTTCCAGGTGTACGACATGCGCGAGGCGGAGGCCGAGGACGGCACGAAGGTCGTCGACCTCGTCGTCTCCGTCGTCTGCTCCAGCGGTACGTACATCCGCGCCCTCGCCCGCGACCTGGGCGCCGACCTCGGCGTCGGCGGGCACCTGACCGCGCTGCGCCGCACGCGGGTGGGCCCGTACAAGCTCGACAAGGCACGGACCCTGGACCAGCTCCAGGAGGAGCTGACCGTCATGCCCATCGGCGAGGCGGCCGCCGCGGCCTTCCCGCGCTGGGACCTCGACTCCCGGCGGGCGTCGCTGCTCGCCAACGGCGTGCGGATCGACATGCCGGAGCAGTACGAGGCCGGCCGCACGGTCGCGGTCTTCGGGCCGCAGGGGCAGCTGCTCGGGCTCGTCGAGAGCAAGAACGGAAAGGCGAAGTCCCTCGCGGTCTTCGTCTGACGATCGGGTGTCGACGTGGAGCGGTGAGCGCACATGGACTGCCGCTCACCGCTCCACGACCCCCCTCGGGTAGGTCTCTATCCACCCGGCCCCCTGTATTCACCCGTCCGAGCAGGCGCTCGGAGTGAATGGAGGGAGCGTAAGGGGGCGCTTTCGCCTCGCGTGCTTTTCGTGCTGATCTTCACCTGCCTACCGTCGTGAGCACGGGGTGTTGCGGGGGAGCGGTGCGGGGAGTGGTGCGGCCATGGCGGAGCTCGTCAAGATCTGCGATCCCGCAGGGCGGACGCGGGGCAGCGGATTCGTCGCCGACGACCGCGGGACGGTGGTCACCAGTCACGAGGCCGTCGACGGGCTGACCCGGATCGTGCTGCACGCGCCGGGACCCGCCGGGCGGAGCTGGCTGGCCGGGGCGGCGGACGTGACCGCCCTGCCGGGGCTCGCGCTGGCGCTGGTACGGACCGACGGGCTCGGGATGCGGCCGCTGCCGGTGGCGCTGCGCGAGGTGATCGACCCCGGGACCTACGTACGGCTGCCCGCGCGGGGATGGCGGCAGGCGCGGGTGCTGGGGGGCGCGGAGGTCAGCTACCGGGCGGCGGACCGGTCCCACGCCGTGCCCGCGGGCGTGGCCGTGGAGCTGGCGATCGGCACCGACGGCCGGGACGCGCTGCTGCTGGGCGGTGAGGCCTGCGGGGGCCCGGTCCTCGATGCCGGGACCGGAGCGGTGCTCGCGGTGGTGGGCACCGCTCTGCGGGCGGAACACCGCTCCGGAGGCTTCGCGGTGGCCCTGCGGGCGGCGGCCGACGCCGATCCGGACGGCCCGCTGGCCGCACTGCTGGAGCGCAATGCCGCCACCGTGCCCGGCCACGGCGCCGACCTGAACCTCGCCGGGGCGCTGGAACTGACCGCGACCACGCTCGGAGCCTCCTTCTCCCCGGACGAACCGGAACCCGTGGAGCGCCCGGGCATCGCCGCCGAACTGGCCGCCTTCACCACCGGGGACCGCCCCGTCCTCGGCCTCGTGGGAGACCCGGGCACGGGCCGCACCACGGCTCTCGCCGCCCTGGCCGTACGCCGCGCGCGGGGCGCCTGCCCGGCGCCGACCCTGTGGCTGCGCGGCGCGGACCTGCGCGCCACCGACACCTCCCTGGCCGACGCCGCGACCCGGGCCCTGACAGCGGCGGCCCGGATCGTCGACACGGCTTCCGCCGGGGCCGGGTGGGTGCCGCAACCTCCCCCGCACGGCGCGGACGGGTCAGGCTCCGCCGGGTCCGGGAGCTCCCCGAGCCCTGGTTCCGACGGGACCGGGTGTGTGTCGGGGCGCTCCCCGCAGGGCGCCGAACGCACTGCCGCCGCGCATTCCGACCCCTCGCCACGTTCGGCGCCCGAGGAGACGCCCCGGCGCGCGCCCGGCCCCGGCGGGACCCCGCCCGACGCCCAGCCCAGCCACCCGGCGCCCGGCCCCGGCGCAGCCGCACCGGCCGAGGGATGCAGCCGGCCGGCGCCGGGCCCCGGCGGAACGGTCCCGGCCGAGCGGCGCAGCCGACCGGCGGGGGCCGCAGCGCACCTCGCGCACGTCGTCGCCCGCGCGGGCCGCCGCCTGCTCGTCGTGCTGGACGCCCCGGAGGAGATGCCGCCGGAACTCGCCCACCGGCTCGGACCCTGGACCACCGCCACCGCCGGGTGGCTGCACTCGACCGGGGCCCGGCTGGTCGTCGCCGCCCGGCCCGAGTACTGGGAAGGAGCCGGCGCCCTCTACCCGCCCGAGGCGCTGCACACCCCGGCCCGGGCCGCCCGGCGGCTGCCGCCCGCCCTCCCGCTCGCGGACCTCGACGCCGCCGAGGCCGAGACCGCCCGGGCCCGCCTCGGCATCCCCGCCGACGCCGTACGGGAGGCCGACGCCCGGCACCCGCTCACCCTGCACCTGCTCGCCGGGATCAGGGCCGCCGAGGTCACCGCCGGCCGCCCCGGCCGCGACGAGGTCTTCGCCGCGCACCTGGACCTGCTGTGCCTGCGCACCGCCGTCCGCATCGCCGCGGCCTGCGCCGACGCCGGGGGCGCCAGGGTGCACGGGCCCGGGGTCAGGCGACTCGCGGCGCGCGTGGCCGGCCGGGTCCACGAGGCCGCGCGCCGCGTTCTGGGTCCCGGGCAGGGGCAGCTGGACCGGGCCTCCTTCGAGGAGCTGTTCCCCTGGCGCACCGGCTGGGCCTCCGCCGTGCTCACCGAAGGACTGCTGGTGCCCGCCGGGCCCGGCTACCGCTTCGCCCACGAGGAGCTGTCCGACTGGATCCAGGCCGGCCACCTGGACGTCCCGACGGCCCTCGGCCTGCTCGTCCACGGCCCCGCCGAGCCCGGGCTGCCCGTGCCCCGGCACCGGATCGGGCCCGTCCTGGAAGCCCTGCGCAGGCTGGCCCCCGACCGGCTGCGCGGCGAGCTCACCGGGCTGGTCCACCGGCTCAACCGCTTCACCGAGGAACCGGAGCGGGCCACCCCGGACCGCGCCTGGTGGGCCGCCCGGCTGCTGCGCGAGACTCTGCTCCGGGCTCCCGACGCCCGGCCCCACCTCCCCGTCCTGCACGCCCTCGCCGAGCACGTGGCCCGCGCCGGCCCGGGGGAGTTCGGCGGCTGGTTCTGGAGCCGACTCCGCCTGCCCGAGCCCGACCGCCTCGACCTGCTGCGCCGGCTGCTGCCCGCCGACCCGGCCGAGGCGGTCCCCGGCGACCGCTACCTCGACGCCGCGGCCCGCCGCCTCGCCCGTGACCCGCAGCGCGCGCAGCCGCTGCTCTGCGCCTGGTTCAGCGACGGGCGCCGGCTGCGCGGCCGCCCCGGAGCCACCGTCGCCACCGCCGCGCAGGCCCTGCTGCACACCCACCGCAGCCTCGCCGTGGACGACCTCACCGAGGCGCTCGTCACCGCCGCGCACCCGCGCGCCGACGAGCTGCTCGCCGTACTCGCCGAGGAGGAGCCCTCGGCCCTGTGCCGGGCCGTCGACCGCTGGGCGCACGACGAACGGCCCGGGCGACGGGTCGCGGCCGCCTCCTACGGGCTCGCCACCGCCCCGCACGTGCGCACCCCCGCCGACCGCGAGCTGCTGCGCCACGCCGCCCAGGCACTGCTCGCCCGCCCCGCCGACGCCACCCTGCACGGCAGCGCCCTCGCGATCCTGCTCCGCGACCCGCAGGCGCGCGGCCGCTACCTGCCCGACGCCCTCGCCTGCTTCCGCGATCCCGGGTTCGGCTCCAGGCTGCCCGCGGCGGCGCTGGTCGCGGCCCTGCCCGTACTGCCCGATCCGGACGAGGTGTTCGCCGCCCTGCGCGCCCGGGCCGACGGGGAGGTGGTGCGTGCCCTGGCCGCGCTGACCACACCGGGGCTGGCCCGGCGCGCGGCCGAGCTCGTACGGGAGCACCTCGCGCGCAGCCCCGGTGACGCGCCGCACGCCGCCTTCTTCGTGGACCGGCGGCTCGACCAGGGACCGGCCGCCGCGTCGGTGGTGCGGCCGCTGGTCCTGGACCTGCTCTTCGGCGCCCCGGCCGGAGTGCGCGCCGAGCTGGCCGTCGTCCTGGCGGCGCCCGGCGGGGCGGCCTCGTATCCGCTGCGGGGCGAGCTGGCCGACACCCTGCTGCGCGAGGAGACCGATCCGGGCGTGCTCGACGCGTTCCTCGGGGCCCTCGCGGCGAAGGCCGCCGGGCGGGCGGAGGACCGTACGCGGGAGCTGCTGCGGCGGACCGGGCGGCAGCTCCTGCGGGCCCCGGGCGGGGCGGCGGTCTTCGAACGGCGGACGGTGGAGCTGGCCCGGGCCGAACCGGTCTTCGGGGCGCTGGTGGCCCGCTGGCTCGCGACGGCGGAGGCGGAGGCGGCGGCCCTGCTCGGGCCCAGCGCCCGGCGGACGGTGGAGACCCTGAGCAGGGCGGCCGCGGATGTGACGTGACGGCAGACACGGCCGCGGACCCAGTCAGATGCCGATGCGGGGCACCGGCCACCGGCATGGCAGTCTTAGACCTGCAATCGGCAATCAGTTCAAGGACTAAACGGGTTCGGGCGAGGAGCGGTCACAGTGCAGCGCTGGCGTGGCTTGGAGGACATCCCCCAGGACTGGGGACGCAGCGTCGTCACCATCGGCTCCTACGACGGCGTGCACCGGGGACATCAGCTGATCATCGGGCGGGCCGTGGCCACGGCGCGTGAGCTCGGAGTCCCCTCCGTGGTGGTCACCTTCGACCCGCACCCGAGCGAGGTGGTCCGCCCCGGCAGCCACCCCCCGATCCTGGCCCCGTACGACCGGCGCGCCGAGCTGATGGCCGGGCTGGGCGTGGACGCGCTGCTGATCCTGCCGTTCACGGCGGAGTTCTCCCAGCTGTCCCCGGCCGACTTCATCGTGAAGGTCCTCGTCGACAAGCTGCACGCGCGCGCCGTCATCGAGGGCCCGAACTTCCGCTTCGGCCACCGGGCCGCAGGGAACGTCGACTTCCTGCGCGAGCTGGGATCCACGTACGACTACCGGGTGGACGTCGTGGACCTGGTCGAGCGGGGCGAGGCGGGCGGCGGGGTGCCGTTCTCCTCGACGCTGGCACGCAGGCTCGTCTCGGAGGGCGACATGGACGGCGCGGCCGAGATCCTGGGGCGTCCGCACCGCGTCGAGGGCGTGGTGGTGCGCGGTGCGCAGCGCGGGCGCGAGCTCGGCTACCCGACGGCGAACGTCGAGACGCAGCCGCACACCGCGATCCCGGCGGACGGGGTCTACGCGGGCTGGCTGACGGCGGACGGCGAGCGAATGCCCGCGGCGATCTCGGTGGGGACGAACGTGCAGTTCGACGCGACCGAGCGGACCGTGGAGGCGTACGCGATCGACCGCGTGGGGCTGGACCTGTACGGGATGCACGTCGCCGTCGACTTCCTCGCCTACGTGCGGGGGATGGCGAAGTTCGAGTCGCTGGACGGGCTGCTGGAAGCGATCGCGGACGATGTGAAGCGGGCGCGGGTGCTGACCGACACGTACGACATGAAGCGCTGACGAACGAAACGGAAGGGCCCGTACCACCCCGGGGGTGGTACGGGCCCTTCGCTGTGCGGCCGGTCAGCCGAGGCGCGGGTCGCGCGGGGGCTGCTGGGACTGGGGCGGCTGCTGCTGCGGGGCCTGGGGCTGCTGCCAGGGCTGTCCGGGCTGCGGGTACGGCTGTCCGTAGGGCTGGGGCTGCGGCGGCTGCTGGTACGGGGGCTGGCCCTGGGGCTGACCGTACGGCTGCGGCTGCGGCTGCGGCTGCTGGGCGGGCTGCTGCCCGTAGGGCTGCTGAGGAGCCTGGGGCTGCTGCGGCGCGCCCCAGTGCCCCTGCGGGGCCTGCTGCTGGGCCCGCAGGAAGTCCTCGGCCACGAGTGCGGAGAGGTTGAAGTACGCCTCGCGCGTCTTGGGCCGCATCATGTCGAGATCGACCTCGGCGCCGGCCGCGAGGTGCTCGTCGAACGGCACCACGACGACACCGCGGCAACGGGTCTCGAAGTGCTGCACGATGTCCTCGATCTTGATCATCTTGCTGGTCTCGCGGACCCCCGAGATGACGGTGAGGGAGCGCGAGACGAGGTCGGCGTACCCGTGCGCGGAGAGCCAGTCGAGGGTGGTGCTGGCGCTGCTGGCACCGTCCACGGACGGGGTCGAGATGATGATCAGCTGATCGGCCAGGTCCAGGACGCCGCGCATGGCGGAGTAGAGGAGGCCGGTGCCCGAGTCGGTGAGGATGATCGGGTACTGGCGGCCCAGCGTCTCGATGACGCGGCGGTAGTCCTCGTCGTTGAAGGTCGTGGAGACGGCAGGGTCCACGTCGTTGGCGATGATCTCCAGACCGGAGGGCGCCTGCGAGGTGAACCGGCGGATGTCCATGTACGAGTTCAGGTACGGGATCGCCTGGACCAGGTCCCGGATGGTGGCACCGGTCTCGCGGCGGACCCGGCGGCCGAGGGTACCGGCGTCGGGGTTCGCGTCGATGGCCAGGATCTTGTCCTGGCGCTCGGTGGCGAGGGTGGCGCCGAGGGCGGTGGTGGTCGTGGTCTTGCCCACGCCGCCCTTGAGGCTGATGACGGCGATGCGGTAGCAGGACATGACCGGGGTGCGGATCAGCTCCAGCTTGCGCTGGCGCTCCGCTTCGGCCGCCTTGCCGCCGAAGCGGAACCGGCCGCCGACGCCGCTGTTGTTCTTGGGCTTCTGCTTGTTGCGCAGCAGGCGGTCGGACGACAGCTCGACGGCGGCGGTGTAGCCCAGCGGCGCCCCGCCGCCGGTCTGGCCGGCCGAGTAGCGCGGGTCGTGCGGCTGGTGCTGCGGCTGGTGCTGCGGGGGCTGCTGCTGCCCGGGCCCGGCCGACCACTGTCCGGCCGTGCGCGGATCGTAGTGCTGGGGCTGCTGGGGCTGCTGGGGCTGCTGGGGCTGCGGCGGCGCGGGAGCCGGCGGCGGGAACGGGTAGGCGTCCGGGGTCCCGAACGCGGGCGGCGGCGAAGGCAGTTCGTCGACGGGTCCCCCGAACGGGTTCTCCACGACGGCCGGCGGCGCGTCCGCGGGGCCGACCGGCGCAGGCGCAGGCGCCGGCGCCGCTGCGGGCTGCTCGGCGGACGGCAGTACGGGCGTCCCCTCGGCGGGAGTGTCCTGCGGTCCGGCCCAGGGCGCGGGCGGAACCTCCGCCACCGGTTCGGCGACCGGTTCCGCGACGGGGACCGACGGCAGGGCCGGGTACGGCGTGACCACGTCGACGGGCGGCAGGGCCGGGAACGGCGTCACGACGGGAGCCGGCTCCGGAACGACCGCCTCGGCCGCGGGCGCGGGTACGGGCACGTCGGCGACCGGGGCCGGCGCTTCGTCCGCCGACGGGGCCTCCTCGACCGGAGCCGGAGCCGGAGCCGGAGTCTCGACCGGAACCGGGACCGGAGCAGGGGTCTCGACCGGAGCCGGAGCCGGAGCAGGGGTCTCGATCGGGGCAGGAACCGGAGCCGGGGTCGCGTACGGCAGGGCCGGCTCGACGGGAGCCGGCGCCGCGGGCTCGACCGGTGCCGGGGCGGGCACCGGGGACGATGCGGGAACCTCGGCCGGTGCCGGTGCCGGTGCCGGTGCCGGTGCCGGTGCCGGGGTCGAGTACGGCAGTGCCGGGGCCTGGTACACCGGGGTCGGGTCGGCCGGGGCCGCGGGAGCGGGCGGGAACGGAACCGGCAGGCCGGCGCCGTCGGACGGCGTCCGCGGAGCCGGCGGAGCGATCCGCATCGTCGAGGGTGATTCCGGCTCCGGCGGGCGGTGGGGCTCGAAGCCGCTGCCCTCGGGGAGTCCCGGTACCTGCGCGGCCGGGGCCCCGCCCTGCATGTACCAGGCGGGCGGGGTGTAGTCGATGGTGAACTCGCCCGTCATCTCGGGCTCCGCGTCGGACTGATCGTCCGTCGGGACGTCCCACGTCCCGCCGCGCCTCTCGTTCCGATCGCCGCTCACTGGTCCTCCTGGTCTGTCGAACACCGGTCCGGCGCCCACCTCGCCGCGCCCGGACCCACCCTAATCGCGCCCCGACACCACTGTCCGCCCCCCTCGGGGAGCCGGGTCAGTCGATGCGCCGGGCCCCGCCCAGCAGGCCCGTCTCCGCGTCCGTCCCCTGGGTCATCACGAACTGCCGGTCCCGCGGAGTGCACCACAGGGTCACCCCGTCGCCCAGCGTCGGCAGGGAGTCCACCGCCTGCCTCGGGAGCCGCATCAGGCGGCCTATCTGCTCCGCCTCGTCCGGGGACACCCGCTGCACCCCCACCAGCGACGACTGCTGGAGCAGGCGCGGCGCCGTCGGGCTCAGGTACGGCAGCAGGGTCAGCACCGACTGCCACGGCCCGGCCACCACACGCCCGCGCGGCGGCCGCATCCCGCAGTCGCGGATCACCAGCACCGGGCTGCCCGCCGAGGCGCCCTGCGGCGGTATCCGGCCCACCTCGTGCAGGGTCACGCACTGCTGCCCGCCGCCCGCCGCCTGGGCCAGCCCCGACCACACCTGCCCGCGCCCGGTCTCCACCGCCACGCGCGCGCCCGTGGCCGCCGCGCGCAGCGCCAGCACCTGCGCCGTCCACAGGCCGCCGATCAGCGTCACCTCGTACGGCGTCGGCCGGTTGATGCCGAGCACCGCAGACCGGCCCTCGGCGTCCACACCGATGACGACCCCGTCGTCCCCGACGGGCAGTGCCAGCAGGTCCAGGTCCGCCGCGGGCACCACGTGCCGCTCCCGGCGCGGGCCGATCAGCCCGAATCCGCCTCTCATCGCGTCCCTCCCAGCGGCAGCGAAGCCAGCAGCCCCGGCACCTGTTCACGGTCGAGCCGCACCAGCCCGGTCTTCACGCCCCGCGCCGTCCTCTCCAACTCCCGGCGTGCCGCGATCAGTTCCTCGTCGCTGCGCCCCGTCACCCGTACGTGTCCGCTCAACGTGACGCCCTGTCGCTCCGCCGGGGCCATCGTCAGGCTGAAGTTCGTCGCGAGCGCGGGCAGCGAGGTGAGGAGTGCCACGAACTGCGGCAGCGCCGCCGCACCGGCGCCGCCCAGCTGCGGCCAGCGGCCTATCCAGTACGTCGTGTGCCGCCGGTCGTCGCAGCGCCAGGTGCGCGAGGTCTCCTCGGTCCGCCGCCCGGTGCTGTTCGACCGCCCGGCCTGGGTGATGGCCATCGGGTTCGCGCACGAGGAGGTGGCCAGCGCCGCCGTCAGCTCCTGCTCGGTCAGCACCGTGGCCGTGAACCCGGCCCCGGCCAACCGGCTCGCGAGCTGGTCCGCCGCACGCACCAGGCAGCGCTGCGCACCGGCCAGTCCGCCGCCGCGCGCGGTGACGGCCTCCGGGCACAGCTCCGGGTCGAGCTTGAGGGCGATCCACGTCAGCCGGACCGCCGGGGTGCCCGTCCGGGCCTGAAGCGGTGCGTAGTTGCGGGTCGCCATCGACTGCGCGGGCAGGTGCGGGGCCGGCGCCGGCTGGGTGTGCTGCACGAGCTGCGCGGACTCCAGCCGGATGCCGTCCACTTCGAGGATGTCCCGTACGACGGCGAGCGGCAGCGGCCGCGCCGCCCGGTCGGGCCGCAGCGCGGTGGCGTCCGTGTCCACCTGGACGACCGCGGTCAGGAAGGTCCCGTCACCGATCATCCCGACCGGACGCCGGTCACGGTCGCTGAAGGTGAGGGTGCGCAGCGCCGGATCGGCCTCGACCAGCGGGGCGAGCCCCGGCTCCGTGCCCACGGGCACGGTGAAGGAGGCGGCCCGGCGCCGGCGGGAACGCAGCGCGAGCGCGCCGCCGATCCACTCCGGCAGGGAGCGCTGGTGGCGGCGTACGACCGCGAGCACCACCAGGACGAGCGCCAGGACACCGGTGGGAACCAGCAGCAGCGGTTCGACCACCCAGGCCACCAGCAAGGCGGCTGCAGCGACTTGGAGGAGCACGAGCTGTTGCAGTCGGAACGGACCGAAGCGGCCGGGGCTCGACTTCGGATGCGGCGTCACCCCGGCGCGTGCCGGTGCGGGCGCGCCGGTCTGCTGCTCCGTCGCGGTGGCCATCACTCGCGCACTTCCCCTCTCCGGGGCCAGACCCCATGAGTCCCGGTGCTGCGCGACACCTGCCGCACGATCCCGGAATCTCCCCAATCCACCCCAACAAGCCCTGATCGACCCGGTGCGGAAGGGGCTGGGCGGCAGCCTCACCCTACCCGGCCCCGTCATACCGTCCGTCAAGAGGCATAGTAGGTGCCCGGTCCGACAATCGAGGCCCGGGGACCGTACTCACCGGCCGGGCCGTGCGGGGAGATACAGGCGGTCATGGCATCACGACGTGATGAGCTCAACGCGTACACCTTTGCGAAGCGGCGCACGGTGGCCGCGTTCCTCCAGCCATCCGCCACGGGTACCGAGGAAGGCGCGCCGCGCCCGCTGCGCGCGGTCCTTCCCGGGCTGATCGTCGGCGCGCTCGTGCTCGCCGGATTCGGCGCCTGGGGCATGTTCAAGCCGACGGCCCCCAAGGGCTGGGCGGAGCCGGGGACCAGTGTCATCGTCGGCAAGGACTCGACGACCCGGTACGTGGTCCTGACGACGAAGGTGGGAGGCAAGGACCAAACCCGGCTGCATCCGGTGCTGAACCTCGCCTCGGCCCGACTCCTTCTGGATCCGGCGAAGTTCAAGGTGATCCAGGTCCAGGACAAGGTCCTGGACGCGGGCAACCCGCCGCGCGGCCCCATCATCGGCATTCCGTACGCCCCCGACCGGCTCCCCTCCAAGGAGGACGCGGGCAAGGCCAAGCGCTGGGCCGTCTGCCAGCAGCCGGGCGGCAACGGCCGGGGCGTGCAGACCGCCACCTTCGTGCTCGCCGACCGCGAGGCGGTCAAGACGGACGACGCCCGCAGGCTCACCGACACCCAGTCGCTGTACGTGCAGAGCACGGCCGCGGGCCAGGAGCGCTACCTGGTCGACGCGGCCGGGACGAAGTACAAGTTCCCGGAGGGCACCCCGGCGGCCGGGACGATGACCAACGCGCTCGTCGGCACCGGCGCCACCCCGCAGCAGGTCAGCCCGGAATGGCTGGGGACCCTCAACGCGGGCGACGACCTGTCCTTCCCGCCGCTGCCCGGCAAGGCCGGTGCCGACGCCGGGGTGAAGGGTCTGGGCACCGCCGACAACAAGGTCGGGATGGTCCTCAAGGCCCAGACCGGCGCCGGCGCACAGCACTACGTGGTGCTGCCCGGCAAGGTCGCACCGGTCTCCGACTTCGTCGCCTGGCTGCTGATCTCGGCTCCCGCGACCGACGGCCTCAACATGCACGGCAAGCCCCGGGAGGTCGACCTCCAGTCGATCAACCCGGACGCCGCCCCCTTCGCCGCCGACGTCAAGTGGCCGCAGAAGAAGACCGAACGGATCAACCAGACGACGCCGCCCGCCGGCGCCCAGTCCGGCGGGGACAACAACCGCGACACGGTCTGCAGCGTCCTGCGTTCGGTCGACGCCCAGGGCAACCAGACCCTGAGCACGTGGGCCGGCACCGGCTTCCCGATCGACATCACCGCCAGCGGCACCAGCGCGTACGTCACCCCCGGCTCGGGTCTGCTGTACACCCAGGTCCAGGGCAAGCAGACCACGGCCGGCGGCTCCCTCTTCCTGGTCACCGACACCGGCCTGCGGTACGCCGTCCAGGCCAACGGCGACAGCGACGCCGAGCAGTCGAAGATCGGCGCCCCCGACCAGTCGAAGGCCGCCACGGACGGCCGCCCCGAGGCCAGCCAGGCACAGGTCCGGCTCGGCTACGGCGGCGTCAACCCGGCCATGGTGCCCATCGCCTGGTCGGAGTTCCTCTCCAAGGGGCCGCGCCTGGACACCAACTCCGCCCGTCAGCCCCAGGGTTCGTGAGGAAGCCGACGATGACCCGGACCCACGCGCCCCGGCGGACCCTCCTGGCCGCCGCGTTCGCCCTCACCCTTGCCTCGGGCACCACGGGCACGGCCGCCGTCGCGGCCGCGGCCGCCGCGCCGCAGCCCCCGTACGTCCTGAGCCTCGACGGCGCGGGGGAGTGCACCTTCCCGATGAAGAAGCAGATCGAGGACCGGCCCTGGGCCCTCCAGCGGCTGCTGCTCGACGAGCTCTGGGCGCAGACCAAGGGCAAGGACAAGAGCGGCAACAGCGTCCGCGTCGCGGTCATCGACACCGGCGTGGACCGGGCGAACCCGCAGCTCAGCGCGGCCATCGACACGGGAGCCGGCAAGGACTTCGTCGACCCCAAGGGCGGCGACGGCACGGTCGACACCGTCGGCCACGGCACCAAGGTCGCCGGGCTGATCGCGGCCCGCCCCCAGCAGGGCACCGGCTTCGTCGGCCTGGCCCCGGACTCCACGATCATCCCGATCCGGCAGAACGACGGTCAGGGCAAGGGCAACGCCGCGAACCTGAGCCAGGCCATCGACCACGCGGTGGCCAAGGGCGCCCAAGTGATCAACATCTCCCAGGACACCGACGCGCAGCTGTCCGCCGACTCCGATCTCGGCAAGTCGGTCCAGAAGGCCATAGCCGCCAACGTCGTGGTGGTGGCCTCGGCGGGCAACGACGGCATGAGCGGCCAGAAGCGCAAGACCTACCCGGCGGCCTTCCCCGGCGTGCTCGCCGTGGGGGCCTCGGACCGCAACAACGAGCGGGCCGGGTTCTCCCAGCCCGGCGACTTCATCGGGGTGGCGGCGCCCGGCGTCGACATGGTCTCCACCGTCCCCGGCTTCGGCCAGTGCATCGACAACGGCACCAGCTTCTCCGCGCCGTACGTCGCCGGCGTCGCCGCCCTGCTGCGCGCCAAGCATGCGGACTGGTCCGCGCAGCAGATCGTCTGGCAGATCCAGAACACCGCCGAACGCGCGGTCAACGGCCGTGACGACTACGTGGGTTGGGGCGTCATCGACCCGGTGCGCGCGCTCTCCCACGACCAGCAGGCCCCCAAGGCCCCGGTCCCCGACCCCGGCCCGCCCCCGGCGGCCGCCCCGGAGGCGGCGCCGCTGCGACTCACGGAGACGGCCCAGGAGCGCCAGGAGCGGTACGGCACGTACGCTCTCGGCATCGGGGCGATCCTGATCGCCGTCATCGCCGGAACGGCGACGGTCGTCCGCGACGCCCGTCGCCGCAAGCGCCGTTTGCAGTGAACGGTCACAGTTCATCTACGGAAGCGCCCCACCGGTGTTGGGGCTGTCAGATGATCTGGCTAGAGTGGCACCAGGCTTCACGAGTGTGATCGGGGGATCGCGTGGAGCGGAGGGGGACGCCCGAGGGCGCGTGGCTCGAAGCCGCGCCGGGTCTGTGTCCGCTCCGCTGCGCAATCCGCCGGTTCTGCCGGCGAATTGAGAAATGAGGAGCTTCGATGAGCACGAACACCTTCGGACTTGCAGACGATCCGGTCATCAAGGCGAAGACCAAGATCGAACAGACGGGAACCGCCGTCTCCAAGCAGGCCCGCGAGCTGGCCGACATCCTCGAAACCGTGAGCGCCGGCTGGACCGGTGTCGGTGCCGAGGGGTTCAAGCGGGCCCAGGTGATGCTGAACCAGGACCACGACGAGATCCGTCGTCTGCTCCGCGTCCTGCACCACGCGGTGTCCGAGACCAAGAACCTGACCAACGCCCAGGACGACGAGGTGCAGGCGGCGTTCCGGCAGGGGATCCAGTCCATCTCGGGCCTCAACAGCATCTGACCCACGTCGTTTTCAGGTAACGCGCTCAGCGAGAAGGAGAAGCACATGGCTGCCGACGACGGCCACACAAAGGTCCGGTATGACAGCGTCCAGCTGATGGCCAACCGCATCCGCCAGGTCTCGAAGAACATCATCGACGACCTGGAAGCGATGGAGCGGGCGGTAAAGGTCGTCACGGACACCTGGGACGGCGACGCGCACGCCCAGTACGTCGATCTCCAGGGCAAGTACCGCACCAAGGCCGACCACATCAAGGACATGCTGGAGAAGGTCGCCCAGCTCGTCGAGCGCGGCAAGGACGACTACCGCGCCACCGACAAGAAGGCCTCGCAGCTGTTCACCGAGGCCTTCTGAGCCCGGTCGCCGACAGGTCCGCACACGCCGAAGGGGCGCGCCCGCACCGGGCGCGCCCCTTCGGCATGGTCCTGCGGTTCCCTCAGGGACGGTGCCGGTCGAGGTCGAACTCCCCGTCCCTGGCCCCCAGTACGAAGGCCTCCCACTCGGCGGCCGTGTAGCGCAGCACCGTGTCCCGGTCCAGCGAGGACCGCATGGCCACCGCCCCCTCGGGAAGCCGGGCGATCTCGACCCGCTCCTCGTCCGGGCTGGTCCCGGGCGGCCCCTCCCACTCCACGCCGCTGATGTCGAGCGCGTACAGCTCGTCCTTCTCCTGCTGGGTGCCCATGGGCGGCCTCTCCCTCGGTGGCGCGTGTTCACCGCCGATTATCGGTGCTGCGCCACCGACCGGGAGAGGTTTCCACCCGATCCTTCCCGGTCGCCGGCCCCTGACGGGTGTCCGGCCACCGGGAAGGCGATCAGATGTGGCCCGGCATCCGCCCGAGCTGCACCAGCGACGTCCCCCGCCGGCGCGAGGCGAAGTACGCCCGACCCGGCGGCATCGGACGCGGCCGCACGGTGCCGACGAGGTCGCCCTCGGACGGGTCGCCGGACAGCACGATGCCCTGCGCGCCCAGCTCCTTGATCCGCTGCATGAACGGCTCGTACATCGAACGCGAGGCACCCGCCGAGTTGCGGGCGATGATGAAGCGGACGCCCGTGTCCCGCGCGAACGGCAGGAACTCCACCAGCGGCGCCAGCGGATTGCCCTGGCTGGTGGCCACCAGGTCGAAGTCGTCGATCACGATGTACACGTCCGGACCCGTCCACCAGCTGCGGTCACGCAGCTGCTGCGGGGTGACGTCGGTCGGCGGCTGCCGGCGCGAGAACACCCCGCCCAGCGCCTCCATGTGCATCTGCAGGGAGCTCGCCATCGGCGCGTACTCCAGCAGGTGCTCCTCCGGCAGTGCCCCGAGCAGGCTCCGCCGGTAGTCGCCGACGACCAGGCGCGCCTGGTCCGGCGTGTAGCGCTCGGAGATCTGCTTGGCGATGAGCCGCAGCAGGTTCGTCTTGCCCGACTCGCTCTCGCCGAAGACGAGGAGGAAGGGGTCGGTCTCGAAGTCGACGAAGACCGGCTCCAGGTTCGTCTCGTCGATACCGATCGCGATCCCGCGGTCGGGGTGCTCCCCGCCCTTGGGCAGCTGGTCGGAGTGGAGCAGCCGCGGCAGCAGCCGCACGCCCGGAGCCGCCTGCCCCGACCAGTTCTGCTTCACCGCTTCCACGAAGGCGGCTGTGGCCTCCGACAGGTCCCCCGCGTCGTGCGAGCCGTCGATCCGCGGCAGCGCGCCCAGGAAGTGCAGCTTCTCCGCCACCTGACCGCGGCCCGGCATCCCGGGCGGGACGTTCGCCGCGACCTTCCGGTCGAACTCGGAGTCCATGGTGTCGCCGAGCCGCAGCTCCAGCCGGCTGAGCATCTGGTCCTTGAGCGCGGCCCGGACCTCCATGTAGCGCGCCGCCGTGATCACCACGTGGATGCCGTAGCCCAGACCACGGGAGGCGATGTCCGTGACGATCTGCTCCAGGCCGTCGTACTCGCCCTTGAAGTTGCCCCAGCCGTCGACGATCAGGAACACGTCGCCCCACGGCTCACCAGGCAGGTCGCCCGCCGCCCGGCGCCGCCGGTAGGTGCCGATCGAGTCGATGTTGTTCGCGCGGAAGAACTCCTCGCGGCGGTTGAGGATGCCCCCCACCTCCGCGACCGTACGCCGTACCCGTTCCGGGTCCAGACGCGAGGCGATCCCGCCCACGTGCGGCAGCTCGGCCACCGCCGACAGGCTGCCACCACCGAAGTCCAGCGCGTAGAACTGCACTTCGCGCGGGGTGTGGGTGAGCGCGAAGGAGGAGATCAGCGTCCGCATCAGCGTCGACTTGCCCGACTGCGGACCGCCGACGACCATCATGTGGCCCGCCGCACCGGAGAAGTCCCGGTACAGCACCTCGCGCCGCTGCTCGAAGGGCTTGTCGATGAGGCCGAGCGGCACCACGAGCCCGCCGGGCCGCGTGTACCCGTCCGCGTGCAGCCCGCGCTCCGGGCTCGGCGCCAGCGCCGGCAGCAGCTGGTCCAGCGGCGGCGCCTGGTCGAGCGGCGGCAGCCACACCTGGTGCGCCGGCACCCCCTGACCTTCCAGCCGGCTCACGATCACGTCCAGCACCGTGTCCGCCAGCGCGTCGTCCTCGCGCACCGACTGGGCCGCCAGGTACGCCGGGTCCGGGGCCGCGTACACCACCGGCACCGGGGCCGCCGTGAACAGCGCGGGCCGCCGCTCCACCGGGAACTGCCCGACCGACAGGTCCGGCCCGCCCGAACGGTAGGTGCCCGAGACGTACGCCGCCTTGAAACGGGTCATCTCGTCCGTACCGAACTTCAGATAGCCCGAACCGGGCACCGACGGCAGGTGATAGGCGTCCGGCACGCCGATCGCGGTCCGCGACTCGGCCGCCGAGAAGGTCCGCAGACCGATCCGGTACGACAGGTACGTGTCCAGACCGCGCAGCTTGCCCTCTTCCAGGCGCTGCGAGGCCAGCAGCAGGTGCACACCCAGCGAACGGCCGATGCGGCCGATCTGGATGAACATGTCGATGAAGTCCGGCTTCGCCGTCAGCAGCTCGCTGAACTCGTCGATGACCAGCACCAGGGAGGCCAGCGGCTCCAGCGGGGCACCTGCCGCGCGGGCCTTCTCGTAGTCGTGGATGTTCGCGTAGTTGCCCGCCGAACGCAGCAGCTCCTGACGGCGCTGCAGCTCACCGCGGATCGAGTCGCCCATGCGGTCCACGAGCGTGAGGTCGTCGGCCAGGTTGGTGATCACCGCTGCGACGTGCGGCATCTGCCCCATACCCGTGAAGGTCGCACCGCCCTTGAAGTCGGCGAGTACGAAGTTCAGGGTCTCCGAGGTGTGCGTGACCGCCAGACCCAGCACCAGCGTGCGCAGCAGCTCCGACTTGCCGGAACCGGTCGCGCCCACACACAGACCATGCGGACCCATGCCCTCCTGCGCGGCCTCCTTCAGGTCCAGCATGACCGGGGCGCCGTCCTCACCGACACCGATCGGCACGCGCAGCCGCTCACCGGCCGACCTCGGCCGCCAGGTCCGCGCGACGTCGACCGCGGCCGCGTCGCCCAGGTTCAGCAGGTCGGTGAAGTCCAGATTGGCCAGCAGCGGCTCGTCGTCGTCCCCGCCGCCCGTGCGCATCGGCGCCAGCTGCCGGGCCAGCGCCTCCGCCGCGGGCAGCGACAGCGTGTCCGGCACGCCCTCGTACGCGACCCCCGCGCCCGACTCCAGACGCAGCCGGCCCGGCCGCACCACGACCGACAGCCCGCCGCGCGGCTCATCCAGCTCGCCCGCGACCACCTCGACGATGGTGACGCCCTGCAGGCCCTCGGCCGTGGCGAACACCGAGTCCGGCGGCACCATGCCACCGTCCAGCACGACCACCAGGTGCGGCTGGTCCAGCACCGGGGACACCTCGCGGCTGAACCGCGGCCTGCCCTCCAGCCGGGAGGCCAGCAGCCCCTCCAGCTCGACGAGGTCGTCGCCGAACAGCCGCTTCGTGCCGGCCCCGTCGACCTGGCCCGGGACCTGCGTGTGCGGCAGCCACTTCGTCCAGTCCCACGCGGGCACCGCACCCGGCGCCGCCATCACGGCCACCATCAGGTCCTCGGGGGAGTGCAGCGTCGCCAGCTGCGCCACCATCGCCCGCGCCGTACTGCGCGCGGACTCCGGCTCCCCGGACACCGTCACGTGGTAGAAGGCGCGGATCGACAGCGCCATCGGCAGCCCGTCCAGCGAGGAGTGCACCTTCAGGAACCGCTGCATCGCGCCCGCGGTCAGCGGCTCCAGCTCGTCCACCGGAGCGGTCTCCGGCGCCACCAGCGGGGTCGCCAGGCGCTGCGCGCCCAGCCCGAGCCGGGCCTGCCCGAAGTCCTGGTCGCCGACCCGCCGCTCCCACAGCCGGGAGCCCTCCGCCACCACCGACCACAACTGCTCGGGAGCCGGGTGCAGATACAGCTGCGCGTCACGCTGCGCCCGCGCGGTCCGGCGTACCTGACGGCGCGTCTGCGCGAGATATTTGAGGTAGTCCCGGCGCACATCGGCCATTTGCCCCTGTGTACCGCGCCGGTGTCGCGCCAACTGGGCCACGACCATGGCCACCGTCGACGCCAGCATCAGCACACCCATGATGCGCATGAAGGGGGCCGCGCCCGGCATGAAGAAGAAGACGACGGAGGAGCCCATGCCGAGCATCGGCAGGAGCTGCATCAGCATGCCCTCCTGCTGCCCGCGCGGAAGTTCGGGCGGAGCTTCCAGCCGCAGCTCCTCCGCCGGAACCTCAGGCGGCAGGGACCGCGGCGGGCGTTTGACGACGATCTGGCTCACCGGAGCATCAATCCCTCGAAAACGGACGGGACGTCGCAACCGGCGCCCCCAAGTCCCGGGCGCGAAGGGGGTCTCCCCCACGCGACGGTGATCCTACTTGCCGACAGTCGGTCATAAGCCCGGTAGGGTGGCGCGCGCAGTATGCGCATCCGCGAATCGTCCGCCGGTGCGAGCGTCAACCAGGGGGGTCACACAGGTGAGTACGGCCGCAACGACGGGTTTCTGCAGGGTCACCGTCGTGGCCCCCGACAGCCGCATCGACGTCGCCCTCCCCGAGGACATCGCCGTCGCCGACGTCTACCCCGAGCTGCTGCGCCTCACCGGCCAGACCCAGCCGGTGGGCGCCCCGACCGGCTTCCACCTCGTACGCCGCTCCGGCACCGTCCTCGACGGCGCCCGCACCCTCGCCGGCCAGCAGGTCCTCGACGGAGAGGTGCTGAGCCTGCGCCCCTTCGCCGAGTCCCTGCCGCCCGCCGTGTTCGACGACGTGTCCGACGCCGTCGCCTCCGCCGTCGTCCGCGACCGGCACCGCTGGAGCGACGACATGCTCCGCGGCGCGGGCCTGGCCGGCGCCGCCGTGCTGCTCGTCATGCTGGGCTTCGTCCTCTGGTACGCCGATCCGCTGCGCCACGACATGCACGGACTGCCCGGGATCATCGCGGGCGCCGTCGGCATCCTGCTCACCGCCGTCGCCGGAGTGCGCGCCCGCGTCTACCGCGACCGCCTCTCCGCCGTCGCGCTCGGCCTCGGCGCCCTCCCGCACCTGGTGATCGCCGGCTCCGGGATCATCGCCCCGGCCGTCGGCCAGGGACCCGGGCGCCTCCAGTTCCTGCTCGGCTGCGTCTGCGCCCTGATCGCCTCCGTCGCCCTGGTCGCGCTCACCCCCAGCGGCGACGCCCCCTTCGTCGCGGCCACCTTCGTCGCCGCCACCGGAACCCTCGCCACCTTCGTGGCCATCGCCACCGAGGCCTCCGCCACCCACACCGCCGCCGTCTGCGCCCCCGTCGCCATCGGCCTCGTCGCCTTCCTCCCCGGCCTCTCGGCCCGCTTCGCCCGCCTGCCCATCGGCTACAGCGCCCCGCAGAGCGCCACCGAGGACTACGAGACCCCGGACCGCTACGAGACCGAGCCGCACGGTGAGCAGCCCGGCTCCGACCACCACGAGCCGGGCTCCGCCCCGCTCGACGCCGAGGCCATCGCCGCCCAGGCCCGCCGCGGCCACGAGATGCTGCTCGGCCTGGTCGGCGGCTGCGCCGCCGTCGCCGTCGGCGCCGCCGCCGTCCTCGGCTTCTCCGAGAACACCTGGGGCCGCCTGCTGGCGCTCGCCACCGGCCTCGCCATGCTGCTGCGCGCCCGCCTCTTCCGTTACACCTCCCAGGTGGTCTGCGCCCTGACCGCGGGCCTCGTCGCCATCGCGCTGCTGATCCTGGGCATGGCCCTGCACCCGCCGACCGACCTGCTCGAAGCCCTCCTGCGGGAGCAGGACCACAGCGGCCTGGACCTCCGTACGATCTGGCTGACCGCCGCCGTCGCCGCCGGCGCGGCCCTCCTCGCGGGAATTGCGCTTGTCATCCCCCGCAAGGGCCTGTCACCCTTCTGGGGAAGGCTGCTCGACCTCACCGAGGCGGCGGTTCTGCTCAGCCTGGTGCCCCTTACCCTGGCTGTGCTGGACGTCTACTCCCGGGCCCGCGCTCTCACCAGCTGAGACGTCGCGTCCCGGCAGCCTGGTACGCTGTGTGACGGCCGTTTGTGTACGCGTCCCCCGGATCCTCTCCCAAGGGTCTGTGGACTGCGCTCAGCGGACCCCGCCTCCCGAGTAACGGAAGCTCCCCAGAGACTCAGACCTGGGGCACTCGGTGGCAACGAAGACCTAAAACGAGGAGTACGCGTGCCGCTCGACGCCGCTACGAAGAAGCAGATCATCACCGAGTTCGGTGCCAAGGAGGGCGACACCGGCTCCCCCGAGGTCCAGGTTGCGATGCTCTCCCGCCGCATCTCGGACCTGACCGAGCACCTCAAGACGCACAAGCACGACCACCACTCCCGTCGTGGTCTGCTGATCCTGGTCGGCCAGCGTCGCCGCCTGCTGCAGTACCTGGCCAAGAAGGACATCCAGCGCTTCCGTACGCTGGTCGAGCGCCTCGGCATCCGCCGCGGTGCGGCCGGCGCCAAGTAAGACGCCGTGAAGGGAGCGGTTCCCACATCAGGGGGCCGCTCCCTTTGCTGTACGTGCGCACAGGACCGGACCCTTTGTAGTCTGGAACGGACGCACGTGCGCGTCTGAGGAAGACGCGCACAACTGAAGAGGAGGAGCGCCCTCCCACGCCGCCGGTCCTCGGTAGTGGCACCCGGAATGCCCCCAGGGGGCAACGAACCGGATGCTTCGATCGAAGACCGGCCCGCACGCCAGGAGCGCTTCTCCGCAACCGTCCACCGCCACACGGGCGGCGGACGGAGACGACGAAAATGGAGAAAACGCTAGTGGAGAACGAGACCCACTACGCCGAGGCCGTCATTGACAACGGTTCCTTCGGCACCCGCACCATCCGCTTCGAGACGGGCCGTCTGGCCCGCCAGGCCGCCGGCTCCGCCGTTGCCTACCTGGACGACGACACGATGGTGCTGTCCGCCACCACCGCGTCGAAGAAGCCCAAGGACCAGCTCGACTTCTTCCCCCTGACGGTGGACGTCGAGGAGCGGCAGTACGCGGCCGGCAAGATCCCCGGCTCCTTCTTCCGCCGTGAGGGCCGCCCCTCCGAGGACGCGATCCTCACCTGCCGCCTGATCGACCGCCCGCTGCGCCCGTCCTTCAAGAAGGGCCTGCGCAACGAGATCCAGGTCGTCGCCACGATCATGGCGCTCAACCCGGACCACCTGTACGACGTCGTCGCGATCAACGCCGCGTCCGCGTCCACCCAGCTGGCCGGCCTGCCCTTCTCCGGCCCGATCGGCGGCGTCCGCGTCGCGCTGATCCGCGGCCAGTGGGTGGCCTTCCCGACGCACACCGAGCTCGAGGACGCCGTCTTCGACATGGTCGTCGCGGGCCGCGTCCTGGAGGACGGCGACGTCGCGATCATGATGGTCGAGGCCGAGGCCACCGAGAAGACCATCGCCCTCGTCAAGGGCGGCGCCGAGGCGCCGACCGAGGAGATCGTGGCCTCCGGCCTCGACGCCGCGAAGCCCTTCATCAAGGTCCTCTGCAAGGCCCAGGCCGACCTGGCCGCCAAGGCCGCGAAGCCCGAGGGCGAGTTCCCGGTCTTCCTGGACTACCAGGACGACGTGTACGAGGCCCTCGCGGCCGCCGTCAAGGGTGACCTCTCCCAGGCGCTGACCATCGCGGGCAAGCAGGACCGCGAGGCCGAGCTGGACCGCGTCAAGGAGATCGCCGCCGAGAAGCTCCTCCCGGCCTTCGAGGGTCGCGAGAAGGAGATCTCCGCCGCGTACCGCAGCCTGACCAAGGCCCTGGTCCGCGAGCGCGTCATCAAGGACAAGGTCCGCATCGACGGCCGCGGGCTCACGGACATCCGTACCCTCGCCGCCGAGGTCGAGGCCATCCCGCGCGTGCACGGCTCGGCGCTGTTCGAGCGTGGCGAGACCCAGATCCTGGGCGTCACCACCCTCAACATGCTCCGCATGGAGCAGCAGCTGGACACCCTCTCCCCGGTGACCCGCAAGCGCTACATGCACAACTACAACTTCCCGCCGTACTCCGTCGGCGAGACCGGCCGCGTCGGTTCGCCGAAGCGCCGCGAGATCGGCCACGGCGCGCTCGCCGAGCGCGCGATCGTGCCGGTCCTCCCGACCCGCGAGGAGTTCCCCTACGCGATCCGTCAGGTGTCCGAGGCCCTCGGCTCCAACGGTTCGACGTCCATGGGCTCGGTCTGCGCCTCCACCATGTCGCTGCTGAACGCCGGTGTGCCCCTCAAGGCCCCCGTCGCCGGTATCGCCATGGGCCTGATCTCCCAGGAGATCGACGGCAAGACCCACTACGTCGCCCTCACCGACATCCTCGGTGCGGAGGACGCGTTCGGCGACATGGACTTCAAGGTCGCCGGCACCAAGGAGTTCGTCACCGCGCTCCAGCTGGACACCAAGCTCGACGGCATCCCGGCCTCCGTCCTGGCCGCGGCCCTCAAGCAGGCCCGCGACGCCCGCCTCCACATCCTCGACGTGATGATGGAAGCGATCGACACGCCGGACGCGATGTCCCCGTTCGCCCCGCGGATCATCACCGTCAAGATCCCCGTGGACAAGATCGGTGAGGTCATCGGCCCCAAGGGCAAGATGATCAACCAGATCCAGGAGGACACCGGCGCCGAGATCACGATCGAGGACGACGGCACCATCTACATCGGTGCCTCCGACGGCCCGGCCGCCGAGGCCGCCCGCGCCACGATCAACTCGATCGCCAACCCGACCATGCCGGAGGTCGGCGAGCGCTACCTGGGTACGGTCGTCAAGACCACCACCTTCGGTGCCTTCGTCTCCCTGATGCCCGGCAAGGACGGCCTGCTGCACATCTCGCAGATCCGCAAGCTCGCCGGTGGCAAGCGCGTGGAGAACGTCGAGGACGTGCTCGCGGTCGGCACCAAGGTCCAGGTGGAGATCGCCGAGATCGACCAGCGCGGCAAGCTCTCCCTGATCCCCGTGATCGACGGCGAGGCCGCCGGTGACGACGCTGACAAGGACGACTCCGACAAGTGATGTCGCGTAGTTCCCGTGTGACGGCCCGCCCCTCTTCGGAGGGGCGGGCCGTCGCCCGTACCCAAACCCTCCTCAAGGGCAGCAACGGCATCGGCACCGTCCGGCGCACGGTCCTGCCCGGCGGACTGCGCATCGTCACCGAGACGCTGCCCTCCGTCCGCTCCGCCACCTTCGGCATCTGGGCGCACGTCGGCTCCCGTGACGAGACGCCCACGCTCAACGGCGCCACGCACTACCTGGAGCACCTCCTCTTCAAGGGCACCCACCAGCGCAGCGCCCTCGACATCTCCTCCGCGATCGATGCGGTCGGCGGCGAGATGAACGCCTTCACGGCGAAGGAGTACACCTGCTACTACGCCCGGGTGCTCGACACCGACCTGCCGCTGGCCATCGACGTGGTCTGCGACATGCTCACCGGCTCGCTGATCCGTGAGGAGGACGTCGACGCCGAGCGCGGCGTCATCCTCGAAGAGATCGCGATGACCGAGGACGACCCGGGCGACATGGTGCACGACCTGTTCGCGCAGACCATGTACGGGGACACCCCCCTGGGGCGTCCGGTCCTCGGCACCGTCGACACGATCAACGCCCTCGGCGCCGACCGGATCCGCCGCTTCTACAAGAAGCACTACGACCCGACACACCTGGTCGTGGCCGCCGCCGGCAACGTCGACCACAACAAGGTCGTACGCCAGGTCCGTGCCGCCTTCGAGAAGGCCGGCGCGCTGACCCGCACCGACGCCGAGCCGATCGGCCCGCGCACCGGCGCCAAGCGCATCCGCACCGCCGGCCGCGTCGACCTGGTGAACCGCAGGACCGAGCAGGCCCACGTGGTCCTCGGCATGCCCGGCCTCGCCCGTACCGACGAGCGCCGCTGGGCGCTCGGCGTGCTGAACACCGCCCTCGGCGGCGGCATGTCCTCGCGCCTGTTCCAGGAGGTCCGCGAGAAGCGCGGCCTGGCCTACAGCGTGTACTCGTACACCTCGGGCTTCGCCGACACCGGCCTCTTCGGCGTGTACGCGGGCTGCCGGCCCAACCAGGTGCACGACGTGCTCCGGATCTGCCGCGACGAGCTCGACAAGGTCGCGACCGAAGGACTGGCCGACGACGAGATCAAGCGGGCCATCGGCCAGCTCTCCGGATCCACCGTCCTCGGCCTGGAGGACACCGGCGCGATCATGAACCGCATCGGCAAGAGCGAGTTGTGCTGGGGCGACCAGATGTCGGTCGACGACATGCTGGCCCGGATCGCCGCCGTGACCCCCGACGACGTCCGCTCGGTCGCACAGGATGTACTGGCCCAGCGGCCCTCGCTCGCGGTGATCGGCCCGCTGAAGGAGAAGCAGGCCGCCCGTCTCGACGAAGCGGTCGCCTAGTTCCGTACGTGAGTAAGGAAGCAATATGAGCAAGCTGCGCGTGGCAGTCCTCGGCGCCCAGGGCCGGATCGGAGCCGAGGCCGTCAAGGCGGTCGAGGCCGCCGAGGACATGGAACTGGTCGCGGCGCTCGGCCGCGGCGACAAGCTGGAGACCCTGGCCGACGCCGGCGCCCAGGTCGCGGTCGAGCTGACCACCCCGGCATCGGTGATGGGGAACCTGGACTTCCTCATCCGTCACGGCATCCACGGAGTGGTCGGTACCACCGGCTGGACCGAGGACCGCCTCGCGCAGCTGGGCACCTGGCTCGACGGTTCGCCGGAGACCGGTGTGCTCATCGCCCCGAACTTCTCCATCGGCGCGGTCCTCACGATGAAGTTCGCCGCCCAGGCCGCCCGCTACTTCGAGTCCGTCGAGGTCGTCGAGCTGCACCACCCCAACAAGGTCGACGCCCCCTCGGGCACGGCGACCCGTACGGCGCAGCTCATCGCGGCGGCCCGCGCCGAGGCAGGCCTCGGCGCCCAGCCCGACGCCACCGCCACCGCCCTCGACGGCGCGCGCGGCGCGGACGTCGACGGCGTCCCGGTGCACGCCGTCCGCCTGCGCGGCCTGCTGGCCCACCAGGAGGTGCTCCTCGGCGGCGAGGGCGAGACCTTGACCATCCGTCACGATTCCCTGCACCACAGCAGCTTCATGCCGGGCATCCTGCTCGGTGTGCGCCGCGTGGCGCAGACCCCGGGCCTCACCTTCGGCCTGGAACACTTCCTCGACCTGGGCTGACGGACTGATTTCACGATGCGCGCGAAGATCACGTACTTCCTCACGGCCGCCGTCCTGGTGGTCTACTTCGTCCTGGTCGGCAGCCGGGGCCTGATGCTGATCGAGCACGGAACCCTGCTCACGGTCACCTTCGGGGTGGCCGTGCTGATCCTGCCGGTCATCGGTGTCTGGTTCCTCTGGCAGAACACCCGGTTCGTCACGCGGGCCAACCACCTCGCGACCGAGCTGGAGGCCGAGGGCGGGCTGCCCGTCGACGAGCTGGAGCGGGACAGGTACGGGCGGATCCTGCGGGACTCCGCCGACGAGGTCTTCGCGCGCCGCAAGGCCGAGACCGAGGACGCGCCGGGGGACTGGCGCAGCTGGTTCCGGCTCGCCGTCGCCTACCACGACGCCCGGGACACCCCGCGGGCGCGCAAGGCGATGCAGCGGGCGATCGCCCTCCACGACAAGAAGCCCGTACAGGTCTGATCCCCGTACGGGCTTCCGGAGGCGGTTCAGGCCGGTCAGGCGGCCACGGGCCGGTACTCGTCGGCCCAGGCACCCACCGTGTCGGCGGCCCGGTCGAACGCCTCGGTCCGCGACAGGAAGTCGGCGTTGTGGTCGGTCAGCAGCACCGGCGCCTCCGCGCCGCCCTGCGCGGACATCGTCAGCGCCTGCCCCTGTACGGTCCTCGGCAGCCCGAGCCAGCGCACCGGCTGCTGCACCGTACGGAGCTCGCCGATCTCGCTCCACGCGGTGGTGCGGGTCACGAAGAACCCCACCCGGCGCAGCCCCGCGGGGCTCACCCACACGCCGACGCGCAGGGTCTGTACCGCCGACCCGACGACCGCGAGGGCGGCGATCAGGCAGACGAGGGCCCCGCCCCAGCCACCCGCGAAGGCGACGATCATCGTGGCCAGCAGCATGAAGGCCGACAGCAGGAGCAGCAGCGCGCCGATGCCCACGCGCCAGGGGCCGGGCCGGTAGGGCCGGCGCCAGCGGTCCTGGTCGGCATGGGCCAGGATCTCGTCGCCGTCGCCGTCGTCATCCACATCGGATACGCCGTCGGCCGTCAAGAAGGGCAGGGGCACGGCTGGACCTCACTCACATGCACGTTCGGTTGGGCTGTGCCCGTGAGGCTACCGCCCCTGGGACGCCTCCGACTGCTGCGACTTCTCCGGCGCCTTGCTCGGCTGCAGTGCGGGCATACCGAGGAGCAGTGAGCCGGCGAGCCCCGCGACCACGGTCAGTCCGACCAGAGTACGGGCGACCAACTGCGTCCTGCCCAGACGCTCGCGCGGCGGCGGAGTGACGTTGCTTCGGAAACGGTCGGCCTCGGAGAGGAAGGCGAACGGGACGGGTTCGCGCCGGAGGAACATCAGAGCGAATCTCCTCGGGGTGGATGGGCGTGCGTTCTCCTGGATAGGACGTACGGGCCCGTCAATCGGTGCCGGATTTCAGGACATTAGGAAAAATTCATGGCTGTGCGTCAGCTGTTCGACGCCGTGCACGGCCGTCGCACGGCCCCCGCGCGGCCCCGCTCGCCGCGTGCGTCTGCGCAGGCCGTGCGAGGGGCGCCGTAGAGTGGGCGCGCCCCAGGACGCACGTTTGGAAGGACCCCCGGTGAGCGAAACCGCCGCTTCAGATCTGAAACCCAGCTTCCGCAGTGACGTGACGGTGGAGCTGGTGAAGCACTCCGCCGCCGACTCCGACGTGCTGTGGGCCGCTCGCGTCTCCACGGCCGGCGAGCAGTCGCTGGAGGAGCTGCAGAAGGACCCGGAGCGCTCCAAGGGCCTCATCAACTACCTGATGCGCGACCGCCACGGCAGCCCGTTCGAGCACAACTCGATGACCTTCTTCATCAGCGCCCCGATCTTCGTCTTCCGCGAGTTCATGCGCCACCGCGTGGGCTGGTCGTACAACGAGGAATCGGGCCGCTACAGGGAGCTCGAACCCGTCTTCTACGTCCCGGACGCCGAGCGCAAGCTGGTCCAGGAGGGCCGCCCGGGCAAGTACGTCTTCGTCGAGGGCACCCAGGCGCAGCAGGAACTGACCGGCCGCGTCATGGAGGACTCGTACGTGCAGGCCTACGAGGCCTACCGCGAGATGCTCGCCGCGGGCGTGGCCCGCGAGGTTGCCCGTTCGGTCCTGCCGGTCGGTCTTTTCTCCTCGATGTACGCCACCTGCAACGCGCGCTCGCTGATGCACTTCCTCGGTCTGCGTACGCAGCACGAGCTGGCGGCGGTCCCGTCCTTCCCGCAGCGGGAGATCGAGATGGTCGGCGAGAAGATGGAGCAGCACTGGGCGAAGCTCATGCCGCTGACGTACGCGGCCTACAACGGCAACGGTCGCGTTGCCCCGTAAGGGCCGGTACACCCGCGGCGTACAGATGTACGGCGTCAAGTCCTAAGTGTCCGTATTGCGACGTTTCGTAAAGTTCATCTAGGCTGATCAAACGGACCCGGCACTGCTTGAACCCCCGAGCAGGCAGTGCCGGCGTCCAACACCCCGTTGACGTCCCCCGAGGGGACACCGCGAGCATGGCAGCGAGTAGCGTGTTACCCATGGCTCCGATCTCGACTCCGCAGACCCCCTTCGGGCGGGTCCTCACCGCCATGATCACGCCGTTTACGGCGGATGGCGTACTCGACCTCGACGGCGCGCAGCAGCTCGCCGTCCACCTGGTGGACGCAGGCAACGACGGCCTGATCATCAACGGCACCACCGGTGAGTCGCCGACCACCACCGACGCGGAGAAAAACGACCTCGTACGAGCCGTACTCGAAGCCGTCGGAGACCGCGCCCACGTGGTCGCCGGCATCGGCACCAACGACACCCGTCACACCCTTGAGCTGGCCCGCCAGGCCGAGCGCACCGGTGCACACGGCCTGCTCGCCGTCACCCCGTACTACAGCAAGCCGCCGCAGGAAGGGCTCTTCCGGCACTTCACGGCGATCGCCGACGCCACCGGGCTGCCGGTGATGCTGTACGACATCCCCGGTCGCAGTGGTGTCCCGATCGACACCGAAACCCTGGTCCGGCTGGCCGAGCACCCCCGTATCGTTGCCAACAAGGACGCCAAGGGCGACCTCGGCCGTGCAAGCTGGGCCATCGCGCAGAGCGGCCTGGCCTGGTACTCGGGCGACGACATGCTGAACCTGCCGCTCCTGTCGATCGGCGCGGCCGGATTCGTCTCCGTGGTCAGCCACGTGGTCACCCCCGAGCTGCGCGCCATGCTGGAGGCCCACCTGGGCGGAGACGTCCAGAAGGCGACCGAGATCCACCAGAAGCTGCTCCCGATCTTCACCGGCATGTTCCGTACCCAGGGTGTGATGACCACCAAGGGCGCACTGAACCTGCAGGGCCTGCCCGCAGGCCCGCTGCGGCTCCCGCTGATCGAGCTGACCGCCGAAGAGACGGCCCAGCTCAAGATCGATCTTGCCGCCGGCGGGGTAGAGCTCTGACAACAGACTTCACAACTGAATAAGAACGAACGAACAAATACAGAACAGACAACAGCAAGTGCACGAATGACATGCGCGCCACGTGCCTTCCGGGGTACGTGGCGTGCGTGGTGAGGAGACACTTTTGAGCCATCCGCATCCGGAACTCGGTCCGCCGCCGAAGCTGCCCAAGGGCGGCCTCAGAGTCACCCCCCTGGGTGGTCTCGGCGAGATCGGCCGCAACATGACCGTCTTCGAGTACGACGGCCGTCTGCTGATCGTCGACTGCGGCGTCCTCTTCCCCGAGGAGGAGCAGCCGGGCATCGACCTGATCCTGCCGGACTTCTCGTCCATCCGGGACCGCCTCGACGACATCGACGGCATCGTCCTCACGCACGGCCACGAGGACCACATCGGAGCTGTCCCCTACCTCCTCCGGGAGAAGGCGGACATCCCGCTGATCGGCTCCAAGCTGACGCTGGCCCTCATCGAGGCGAAGCTCCAGGAGCACCGCATCCGCCCCTACACCCTTGAGGTGAAGGAGGGCGAGCGCGAGGCCCTCGGCCCGTTCGACTGCGAGTTCATCGCGGTCAACCACTCCATCCCGGACGCCCTGGCCGTGGCCATCCGCACCGGCGCCGGCATGGTCGTGGCCACCGGCGACTTCAAGATGGACCAGCTCCCGCTGGACAACCGCCTCACCGACCTGCACGCCTTCGCGCGTCTGAGCGAAGAGGGCATCGACCTTCTCCTCTCCGACTCCACGAACGCCGAGGTCCCGGGCTTCGTCCCGCCCGAGCGCGACATCTCCAACGCCATCCGCGGGGTCTTCGCGAGTGCCCAGAAGCGGATCATCGTGGCGTCCTTCGCCAGCCACGTGCACCGCATCCAGCAGATCCTCGACGCCGCCCACGAATTCGACCGCAGGGTCGCCTTCGTCGGCCGCTCGATGGTCCGCAACATGGGCATCGCCCGTGACCTGGGCTACCTGAAGGTCCCGGCCGGCCTCGTCGTCGACGTCAAGACCCTCGACGACCTGCCGGACGACGAGGTCGTGCTGGTCTGTACGGGTTCCCAGGGCGAGCCGATGGCGGCCCTGTCCCGTATGGCCAACCGTGACCACCAGATCCGGATCGTCCCCGGGGACACCGTCATCCTGGCGTCGTCCCTGATCCCGGGCAACGAGAACGCGGTCTACCGCGTGATCAACGGCCTGACCCGCTGGGGCGCCAACGTCGTGCACAAGGGCAACGCCAAGGTGCACGTCTCGGGCCACGCCTCGGCAGGCGAGCTGCTGTACTTCTACAACATCTGCAAGCCGCGGAACCTGATGCCGGTCCACGGCGAATGGCGCCACCTGCGCGCCAACGCAGAGCTCGGTGCCATGACGGGTGTCCCGAAGGACCGCATCGTCATCGCCGAGGACGGCGTGGTCGTCGACCTGATCGACGGCAAGGCCCGGATCTCCGGCAAGGTCCAGGCCGGCTACGTGTACGTGGACGGCCTCTCGGTCGGCGATGTCACGGAGGTCCACCTCAAGGACCGCAAGATCCTCGGCGACGAGGGCATCATCTCGGTCTACGTCGTGGTGGACAGCAGCACGGGCAAGATCGTCAGCGGCCCGAACATCCAGGCCCGCGGCTCCGGCATCGACGACTCGGCCTTCTCCTCGGTCATCCCGAAGATCGAGGAAGCCATCGCCCGCGCCGCGGCCGACGGCGTGGCCGAGCCGCACCAGATCCAGCAGCTCATCCGCCGCACGATGGGCAAGTGGGTCTCGGACGGCTACCGCCGCCGCCCGATGATCCTGCCGGTCGTCGTCGAGGTCTGATCCTCGTCGTAGCGACCGAACGGGAGCGGGGCAACCGGATTTGCATCCGGGGGCCCCGCTCCAGTACGTTTACGTCTCCACCTCGCACGACTCCCCGGCACACACGTGTGTCCGGACGCGTCATGCGGGCGGGTGGGAATCAAGACCCAGGGAGACCTGATAAAGTCTGATCCGCCCGAAAGGGAAAGGCCTCTCCAACGGCCACCAATTCAAATCCCATCCGGAAACGGCGCGGAAATGTTCTGGTAAGGTTGGAACCGCTGGAAAGGGAAAGCGCGAAAGCGAAAACCTGGAAAGCGCCGAGGAAGTCGGACACGAAAGAGTCTGATAGAGTCGGAAACGCAAGAACAGAACGAAAGCCCGGAGGAAAGCCCGCGAGGGTGAGTACAAAGGAAGCGTCCGTTCCTTGAGAACTCAACAGCGTGCCAAAAATCAACGCCAGAAGTTGATACCCCGTCCACTTCGGTGGATGAGGTTCCTTTGAAAAAGACCTGTCGGGCTTCCTTGTGGAGCACTGGCAGGCAACAAACACAGCGAGGACGTTGTGGCGCGTCGGTCTTATTCCGACATGACGTGCCCGCTCTAAGTGATGTGTGCACCCGATTACGGGTAAACATTCATGGAGAGTTTGATCCTGGCTCAGGACGAACGCTGGCGGCGTGCTTAACACATGCAAGTCGAACGATGAAGCCCTTCGGGGTGGATTAGTGGCGAACGGGTGAGTAACACGTGGGCAATCTGCCCTTCACTCTGGGACAAGCCCTGGAAACGGGGTCTAATACCGGATACCACTCCTGCCTGCATGGGCGGGGGTTGAAAGCTCCGGCGGTGAAGGATGAGCCCGCGGCCTATCAGCTTGTTGGTGGGGTAATGGCCCACCAAGGCGACGACGGGTAGCCGGCCTGAGAGGGCGACCGGCCACACTGGGACTGAGACACGGCCCAGACTCCTACGGGAGGCAGCAGTGGGGAATATTGCACAATGGGCGAAAGCCTGATGCAGCGACGCCGCGTGAGGGATGACGGCCTTCGGGTTGTAAACCTCTTTCAGCAGGGAAGAAGCGAAAGTGACGGTACCTGCAGAAGAAGCGCCGGCTAACTACGTGCCAGCAGCCGCGGTAATACGTAGGGCGCAAGCGTTGTCCGGAATTATTGGGCGTAAAGAGCTCGTAGGCGGCTTGTCACGTCGGATGTGAAAGCCCGAGGCTTAACCTCGGGTCTGCATTCGATACGGGCTAGCTAGAGTGTGGTAGGGGAGATCGGAATTCCTGGTGTAGCGGTGAAATGCGCAGATATCAGGAGGAACACCGGTGGCGAAGGCGGATCTCTGGGCCATTACTGACGCTGAGGAGCGAAAGCGTGGGGAGCGAACAGGATTAGATACCCTGGTAGTCCACGCCGTAAACGTTGGGAACTAGGTGTTGGCGACATTCCACGTCGTCGGTGCCGCAGCTAACGCATTAAGTTCCCCGCCTGGGGAGTACGGCCGCAAGGCTAAAACTCAAAGGAATTGACGGGGGCCCGCACAAGCGGCGGAGCATGTGGCTTAATTCGACGCAACGCGAAGAACCTTACCAAGGCTTGACATATACCGGAAAGCATTAGAGATAGTGCCCCCCTTGTGGTCGGTATACAGGTGGTGCATGGCTGTCGTCAGCTCGTGTCGTGAGATGTTGGGTTAAGTCCCGCAACGAGCGCAACCCTTGTCCTGTGTTGCCAGCATGCCCTTCGGGGTGATGGGGACTCACAGGAGACCGCCGGGGTCAACTCGGAGGAAGGTGGGGACGACGTCAAGTCATCATGCCCCTTATGTCTTGGGCTGCACACGTGCTACAATGGCCGGTACAATGAGCTGCGATACCGTGAGGTGGAGCGAATCTCAAAAAGCCGGTCTCAGTTCGGATTGGGGTCTGCAACTCGACCCCATGAAGTCGGAGTCGCTAGTAATCGCAGATCAGCATTGCTGCGGTGAATACGTTCCCGGGCCTTGTACACACCGCCCGTCACGTCACGAAAGTCGGTAACACCCGAAGCCGGTGGCCCAACCCGTAAGGGAGGGAGCTGTCGAAGGTGGGACTGGCGATTGGGACGAAGTCGTAACAAGGTAGCCGTACCGGAAGGTGCGGCTGGATCACCTCCTTTCTAAGGAGCACAGTACCGATTGCAGACAAACGTTCTGCACGGTCAGCTCATGGGTGGAACGTTGATTAGTTGGCATCTTCGGTCTGATGGTTCTCGAGTACTGCTTCGGCGTGGAAAGAGGAGACGGACGAACGGAGATGCTTGGCACGTTGTTGGGTCCTGAAGGTACGGCCGTAAGGTCATGTCTTCAGTGCCGGCCCCAGTGAACTTGTTCTCTTCGAGAGCAGGGTGATGGGTGGCTGGTCGTTGTTTGAGAACTACACAGTGGACGCGAGCATCTGTGGCCAAGTTTTTAAGGGCGCACGGTGGATGCCTTGGCACCAGGAACCGATGAAGGACGTGAGAGGCCGCGATAGGCCCCGGGGAGCTGCCAACTGAGCTTTGATCCGGGGGTGTCCGAATGGGGAAACCCGGCAGTCGTCATGGGCTGTCACCCACTGCTGAACACATAGGCAGTGTGGAGGGAACGCGGGGAAGTGAAACATCTCAGTACCCGCAGGAAGAGAAAACAACCGTGATTCCGGGAGTAGTGGCGAGCGAAACCGGATGAGGCCAAACCGTATGCGTGTGATACCCGGCAGGGGTTGCGCATGCGGGGTTGTGGGAATGAGCTTGATCGGTCTGCCGGCCGGTCGGCGAGTCAGAAACCGTTGATGTAGTCGAAGGACATGCGAAAGGTCCGGCGTAGAGGGTAAGACCCCCGTAGACGAAACATCAGCGGCTTGCTTGCTCATCTCCCAAGTAGCACGGGGCCCGAGAAATCCCGTGTGAATCTGGCGGGACCACCCGCTAAGCCTAAATATTCCCTGGTGACCGATAGCGGATAGTACCGTGAGGGAATGGTGAAAAGTACCGCGGGAGCGGAGTGAAATAGTACCTGAAACCGTGTGCCTACAAGCCGTGGGAGCGTCGCCGTCATTCTTCGGAATGACGGTCGTGACTGCGTGCCTTTTGAAGAATGAGCCTGCGAGTTAGCGGTGTGTAGCGAGGTTAACCCGTGTGGGGAAGCCGTAGCGAAAGCGAGTCCGAATAGGGCGATTGAGTTGCACGCTCTAGACCCGAAGCGGAGTGATCTAGCCATGGGCAGGTTGAAGCGGAGGTAAGACTTCGTGGAGGACCGAACCCACCAGGGTTGAAAACCTGGGGGATGACCTGTGGTTAGGGGTGAAAGGCCAATCAAACTCCGTGATAGCTGGTTCTCCCCGAAATGCATTTAGGTGCAGCGTCGTGTGTTTCTTGCCGGAGGTAGAGCACTGGATAGGCGATGGGCCCTACCGGGTTACTGACCTTAGCCAAACTCCGAATGCCGGTAAGTGAGAGCACGGCAGTGAGACTGTGGGGGATAAGCTCCATGGTCGAGAGGGAAACAGCCCAGAGCATCGACTAAGGCCCCTAAGCGTACGCTAAGTGGGAAAGGATGTGGAGTCGCAGAGACAACCAGGAGGTTGGCTTAGAAGCAGCCACCCTTGAAAGAGTGCGTAATAGCTCACTGGTCAAGTGATTCCGCGCCGACAATGTAGCGGGGCTCAAGCGTACCGCCGAAGTCGTGTCATTGCAGCAATAGGGCCAACGCCCGCTGTGATGGGTAGGGGAGCGTCGTGTGCCGGGTGAAGCAGCAGCGGAAGCTAGTTGTGGACGGTTCACGAGTGAGAATGCAGGCATGAGTAGCGATACACACGTGAGAAACGTGTGCGCCGATTGACTAAGGGTTCCTGGGTCAAGCTGATCTGCCCAGGGTAAGTCGGGACCTAAGGCGAGGCCGACAGGCGTAGTCGATGGACAACCGGTTGATATTCCGGTACCCGCTTTGAAACGCCCAATATCGAATCAGGCGATGCTAAGTCCGTGAAGCCGTTCCGGACCCTTCGGGGAAAGGAAAGTGGTGGAGCCGACGAACCAGACTTGTAGTAGGTAAGCGATGGGGTGACGCAGGAAGGTAGTCCAGCCCGGGCGGTGGTAGTCCCGGGGTAAGGGTGTAGGCCGAGGGGTAGGCAAATCCGTCCCTCATTAAGGCTGAGACCTGATGCCGAGCCGATTGTGGTGAAGTGGATGATCCTATGCTGTCGAGAAAAGCCTCTAGCGAGTTTCATGGCGGCCCGTACCCTAAACCGACTCAGGTGGTCAGGTAGAGAATACCGAGGCGTTCGGGTGAACTATGGTTAAGGAACTCGGCAAAATGCCCCCGTAACTTCGGGAGAAGGGGGGCCATCACTGGTGATCGGACTTGCTCCGTGAGCTGGGGGTGGCCGCAGAGACCAGCGAGAAGCGACTGTTTACTAAAAACACAGGTCCGTGCGAAGCCGTAAGGCGATGTATACGGACTGACGCCTGCCCGGTGCTGGAACGTTAAGGGGACCGGTTAGTGACCTTTCGGGGTTGCGAAGCTGAGAACTTAAGCGCCAGTAAACGGCGGTGGTAACTATAACCATCCTAAGGTAGCGAAATTCCTTGTCGGGTAAGTTCCGACCTGCACGAATGGCGTAACGACTTCTCGACTGTCTCAACCATAGGCCCGGTGAAATTGCACTACGAGTAAAGATGCTCGTTTCGCGCAGCAGGACGGAAAGACCCCGGGACCTTTACTACAGTTTGATATTGGTGTTCGGTTCGGCTTGTGTAGGATAGGTGGGAGACTTTGAAGCAGCCACGCCAGTGGTTGTGGAGTCGCCGTTGAAATACCACTCTGGTCGTGCTGGATGTCTAACCTCGGTCCGTGATCCGGATCAGGGACAGTGTCTGATGGGTAGTTTAACTGGGGCGGTTGCCTCCCAAAGGGTAACGGAGGCGCCCAAAGGTTCCCTCAGCCTGGTTGGCAATCAGGTGTTGAGTGTAAGTGCACAAGGGAGCTTGACTGTGAGACCGACGGGTCGAGCAGGGACGAAAGTCGGGACTAGTGATCCGGCGGTGGCTTGTGGAAGCGCCGTCGCTCAACGGATAAAAGGTACCCCGGGGATAACAGGCTGATCTTCCCCAAGAGTCCATATCGACGGGATGGTTTGGCACCTCGATGTCGGCTCGTCGCATCCTGGGGCTGGAGTCGGTCCCAAGGGTTGGGCTGTTCGCCCATTAAAGCGGTACGCGAGCTGGGTTTAGAACGTCGTGAGACAGTTCGGTCCCTATCCGCTGTGCGCGTAGGAATATTGAGAAGGGCTGTCCCTAGTACGAGAGGACCGGGACGGACGAACCTCTGGTGTGCCAGTTGTCCTGCCAAGGGCATGGCTGGTTGGCTACGTTCGGGAGGGATAACCGCTGAAAGCATCTAAGCGGGAAGCCTGCTTCAAGATGAGTATTCCCACCTCCTTGAGAGGGTAAGGCTCCCAGTAGACGACTGGGTTGATAGGCCAGATGTGGAAGCCCGGTAACGGGTGAAGCTGACTGGTACTAATAGGCCGAGGGCTTGTCCTCAGTTGCTCGCGTCCACTGTGTTAGTTCTGAAATAACGAACAGCTGTGTTCATGCCAGCGTTCAAATTTCATAGTGTTTCGGTGGTCATAGCGTTAGGGAAACGCCCGGTTACATTCCGAACCCGGAAGCTAAGCCTTTCAGCGCCGATGGTACTGCAGGGGGGACCCTGTGGGAGAGTAGGACGCCGCCGAACAACCCGCCCTTTTAGCTCAGTCGGTAGAGCGTCTCCATGGTAAGGAGAAGGTCAACGGTTCGATTCCGTTAAAGGGCTCCACTGAAAAAGGCCCCCGCCACTTGGCGGGGGCCTTTTTTGTTTTCCGGAACGGACGTGCTCCTGCCGTACGGCCCCGGCTGGGCCGCCGAGGCCCGCCGAAGGCCGGAGGGGCGGGCCGTAGCAGAGCTGCCTACCATGGATGTGAAGGGTAGATAAGGTACGTCCGGCGGCTTCGAGGTGCCCCCACGGGCCGCTCGGCTGGCCCAGGAGGCGTGATGACCGTACCCCCCGACGCAGCGGCACCACAGCACACGCAGGGCGACCCCGAGGACGTCCTCAAGCACATCGGAAGTACGTGGCACTGGGCGCTCGGCTTCGCCCTCGCGACCCTGATCCCCGGCATCCTGGTGCTCGTCTGGCCGGACGAGACGCTGCACATCCTGGCCGTCATCATCGGTCTGCAGTTCCTGGTGGCGGGCGCCTTCCGGTTCGTCACCGCCTTTTCGCACAGCAGCGACGGCGGCAGCCGGCTGGCCGGTGTCCTGATCGCCATGCTCGCGTTCCTGGCGGGCGTCCTGGTCCTGCGCCATCCGATGCAGACGATCGGAGCACTGAGCTTGATCATCGGAGTGTTCTGGCTGATGTCCGGAGTGCTCATGGCGTTCACCGCGATCGCCGACCGCACCCTTGTGCACCGGGGCCTGCAGTTCGGTCTGGGTGCTCTCGGCGCCGTCGCCGGAATCGTCGTGCTCTGCTTCCCGGTGGACTCCGCGGTGGCCCTGACCCGGCTGCTGGGACTCTGGCTCGTCCTGCTGGGCGTGTTCGAGCTGGTGATGGCCTTCGCGCTGCGTTCCGGCACCCGCCGGGTCACGTCGGCCCGTCCGGGGTGAGCGCCGGGCGCCGACATACTCGTACTCTCCTGGACCTGGGCTCGGCGCACGCCGGGCCCAGGTTTCTTGCGGAGACACGCGCCGGCCGTCGGCCTATTCGCCGGTGCGCTGTTCCGGGACGCGGAAGGCGAGGATCGCCATGTCGTCCGACGCGGGTTCTGCGGCGAAGCGTTCCACCGCGCGCAGGACACGGGAGGCGACCGCGCCCGCGGTGAGGCCCGTACACGTGGTGAGGACCTCGGCGAGGCCGTCGTCGCCCAGCATGCGGGTGCCCTCGCGGCGCTCGGTCACGCCGTCGGTGACACAGAGCAGTACATCGCCGGGGTCGAGGGTGAGGGTCTGTTCGTAGAGGTCCAGGTCCTCGATCACGCCCAGCAGCGGCTGCGGGTCCGCGGCCGCGTCGACCTGGCCGTTCGGGCGCAGGCGCAGCGGGAGCGGGTGGCCGGCGCAGACCACCTTCATCAGGGCGCCGCCGTCGGGCTGGGGGTGGAGCTCGCCGTAGAGGAGGGTGAGGAAGCGGCTGCGGGCGCCCTCGTCGAGGATGGCCGCGTTGAGGCGTTCGAGGACCGCGGGGCCGCCGAGGCCCTCGCGGGCCAGCAGGCGCAGTGCGTGCCGGGCGAGGCCGGTGACGGCGGCCGCCTCCGGGCCCGTACCGCAGACGTCGCCGATGGCGAAGCCGTACGCGCCGTCGCGGATCGGGAAGACGTCGTAGAAGTCGCCGCCGACCTCGTTGCCCTCGCCGGCCGCGCGGTAGATGACCTCGACCTCCATGCCGGGGATCGCCGGAGAGCCGGGCGGCAGCAGGCTGCGCTGGAGGGAGCGGCTGATCGCGGTGCGCTCGGAGTAGAGGCGGGCGTTGTCGAGGGCCAGGGCGGCGCGGCGGGAAAGGTCCTCGGCGAGTTCGAGGATCTCCTGACGGAAGTGTTCCTCGCGCGGCTTGCCGAGGGTGAGCATGCCGATCACGCGGTTGCGGGCCAGGAGGGGGAGGACCACGGTCTCGCCGCCGACCGCGAGGGTCGCCTCGGCCCACGGGCGGGCGCCGGCCTCGCGGACCGGTTCGGGCGGGCTGACGCGGGACAGCAGGTCCTTCAGACCGTCGATCCGCTCCTCGTCCTCGTGGAGGACGTAGGAGAGGTACGGATCGGAGGACTGGTCGGCGATCGTGTAGACGGCGCACCAGGTGGCGAGCGTCGGGACGGTCATCTGGGCCATCAGGGCCAGGGTCTGGTCCCGGTCGAGGGTGCCGGCCAGCAGGTCGGAGGCCTCGACGAGGAAGGAGAGGGAGCCGCGGCGCAGTCGTTCCAGTTCGCCGAGGCGGGCGGACTCGACGGCGAGGGCGATGCGGTCGGCGGCGAACTGGAGGTGCAGGGCCTCTTCGTTGGAGTAGCGGCCGGGGGTCTCGGCGGCGACGCCGAGCGAGCCGGTGAGGCGTCCCTCCACCTTGAGGGGGACGGTGACGGCGGAGCGCATGCCGGTGGCCTCCAGGAGCGGTACGGCTCCGGGGGAGGCGACGAGGTCGTCGTGGACGGCGGGCATGCGGGCGGAGCCGTAGCGGTTGGTGCCGGCCTCGACGGGGACGCGGGCGAAGCGCTGGCGCGTGGAGGGCAGGCCGGTGGTGGCGCGGACCTCCAGCTCCGTCTCGTCGTCGGTGGCGAGCAGCAGGAAGGCGGCGTCGGCGTCGAGGAGGTCGCGGGCGCGCTCCACGGTGCGCTGGAGGAGCCCGTCGAGGTCGTCGGGGGCGGGGGAGCCGATGAAGACCTCGAAGGGGTCCGTGGGGCGGGGATCGGTGAAGTGGCCGCTGTCGGAGGTGGGCACCCGCACGGGGGTCTGGAGCAGGGCGCGCTCGTCGTCGTGGACGAGGAGGCAGACGATGGACGGTTCGCCGTGGGCGTCACGGACCCGCAGGTGTGAGGCGAAGACGGGGATGACGCGGCCGTCGGCGCCGCGGACGCCGTAGCTGCCCTCCCAGCGGGACAGGCGCAGGGCCTCGGCGATGCCGGTTCCGGTGCCGGGGGTCTGGGGCCAGGCGGCGAGCTCGGCGAGGGGGCGGCCGAGTGCCTTCTCGGCGGGGTGGCCGAAGATGTGCTCGGCGTCCTCGTTCCATGCGGAGATGGAGTCGGCCGAGTCGATCTGGAGGACGGCGACGCGGACCCGGCTGTCGGCCAGGGGCAGCAGCTGGTCGGGGACGACGGGGCCTGCGGAGCGGGTACCGACCGGCCGGTCTGGCAGGTCCAGGCGGAACCACACGTGCTTGTGGGTGGCGGTGTACTCGACGCCCCAGCGGGTGGCGAGGGCGGCGCACAGCATCAGGCCGCGGCCGTTCTCGCGGTCGGGGTCGGCGTAGGGGCGCTCGCCGGGGTGCTGGAGCGGGAGCTCGCGCTCCGGGTACCGGTCGGCGACCTCGACCCGTACGCCGCCGTCGGCGCGCAGGCACAGGACCTCGGCCCGGGTGCCGGCGTGGACCACGGCATTGGTGACGAGCTCGCTGGTGAGGACCACCGCGTCGTCGACGATGTCCGCGAAGCCCCAGCCGTGCAGGGTGTCGCGGACGAACCCGCGGGCGGCGGCGACCGAGCGCCCGAGGGGATCGAAGCTGGCAGCCGCCCGTGCCGTGATCACGAGTCTCCTTCGACGCGGTTGGACATCGGGTGCCAGGTTACTTACCTTCGCGGTCGGCATGGTGCCGTCGTCGGGGATTCCACCCGCAGGGTACGGCGGGTGTGCGATGGTGCCGAAGTGTTATGGCCGGGTTCGGCCAGGGTGAAACACTGGGCAGGCTTGCAGAGCCGGCTTGTGACGAGTCAGGCGTCCGGTGGAAAAGTGGTCGACCCTTTCGGGAGGGACACGGTGGAGTCTGGCGCAGCGGTACGGCGTACGGGAACGCGGCCGAAGGGCGGACGTTCCCGGCGCAGTGGCACGACGGAGGTCGATACCGCCGCACTGAACCGGCTGCTCACGGCCCTGGTGTCGATGCGGGACGGGAATTTCCGCAAGCGGTTGACGGTGTCCGGCGAGGGCGTGATGGCGGAGATCGCCGCCGTCTACAACGAGGTCGCCGACCGGAATCTCCACCTGACCGGGGAGCTGTCCCGGGTGCGGCGGATGGTGGGCCGCGAGGGCAAGCTGAGCGAACGGCTGGAAACGGGCGCCTGTGAGGGTTCCTGGGCGGCCGCGATCGATGCCTCGAACCAGCTGGTGGACGATCTGGCCCGGCCGGTGTCCGAGGTGGGCCGGGTGCTTTCGGCGGTGGCCGAGGGTGATCTGGACCAGCGGATGGATCTGCGGACGCAGGCGGCCGAGGGGGCCGGGCATCCGCTGCGCGGGGAGTTCCTGAAGGTCGGGCGCACGGTCAACAACCTGGTCGACCAGCTGTCGGCGTTCACCGACGAGGTGACGCGCGTGGCGCTGGAGGTGGGTACCGAGGGCAAGCTCGGTGGTCAGGCCCAGGTGCGCGGGATGTCGGGTTCCTGGAAGGATCTGACCGACTCCGTCAACACGATGGCGTACCGGCTCACCGCTCAGGTGCGTGACATCGCTCTCGTCACGACGGCGGTCGCCAAGGGCGATCTGTCGCGCAAGGTCACGGTGCACGTGGCCGGCGAGATGCTCCAGCTGAAGAACACCGTGAACACGATGGTGGACCAGCTGTCGTCGTTCTCCTCCGAGGTGACCCGCGTCGCCCGCGAGGTAGGGACCGAGGGCGAGCTGGGCGGCCAGGCGAAGGTGCCCGGGGTCGCGGGTGTGTGGAAGGACCTGACCGATTCGGTCAACACCATGGCCGGGAACCTGACGGCCCAGGTGCGCGGCATCGCGCAGGTGACGACGGCGGTCGCGAACGGCGACCTGTCGCAGAAGGTACGGGTCAGCGCGCGCGGCGAGGTGGCGCAGCTGGCCGAAACGATCAATCAGATGACCGAGACGCTGCGGACCTTCGCGGACGAGGTCACGCGCGTGGCCAGCGAGGTCGGGGCCAAGGGTCTGCTCGGCGGCCAGGCGCAGGTGCCGGGGGCGGCGGGGACGTGGAAGGACCTCACCGACTCGGTGAACACGGTCTTCCGCAACCTCACCACGCAGGTGCGGGACATCGCGCAGGTGACGACGGCGGTGGCGAACGGCGACCTGTCGCAGAAGGTCACGGTCGACGTGGCCGGCGAGATGCTGGAGTTGAAGAACACCGTCAACACGATGGTGGACCAGCTGTCCTCCTTCGGCGCGGAAGTGACGCGTGTGGCCCGTGAGGTGGGCGTCGAGGGTGAACTGGGCGGTCAGGCACAGGTGCCGGGGGCGGCGGGGACGTGGAAGGACCTCACCGACTCGGTGAACACCGCCTTCCGCAACCTCACCGGGCAGGTGCGCAACATCGCCCAGGTGACGACGGCGGTCGCCAACGGTGACCTGTCGCAGAAGGTCACCGTGGACGTCTCCGGCGAGATGCTCCAGCTGAAGAACACCGTCAACACGATGGTGGACCAGCTGTCCTCCTTCGCCGACCAGGTCACGCGGATGGCGCGGGACGTGGGTACGGAGGGCCGCCTCGGCGGCCAGGCCCGGGTGGAGGGAGTGTCCGGTACCTGGAAGGAACTCACCGACTCCGTCAACTTCATGGCCGGGAACCTGACCTCGCAGGTGCGCCAGATCGCCCAGGTGACGACGGCGGTGGCGCGGGGCGACCTGTCGCAGAAGATCGACGTGGACGCCCGGGGCGAGATCCTGGAGCTGAAGAACACCATCAACACGATGGTCGACCAGCTCTCGGCCTTCGCCGAGCAGGTGACCCGGGTGGCCCGCGACGTGGGTACCGAGGGCCGCCTCGGCGGTCAGGCGCAGGTGCCCGGGGTGGCCGGCGTATGGCGGGACCTGACGGATTCGGTGAACGGCATGGCCGGGAACCTGACCTCGCAGGTGCGCAACATCGCGCAGGTCGCGACGGCGGTGGCCCGCGGTGACCTGTCGCAGAAGATCGACGTGGACGCCCGGGGCGAGATCCTGGAGCTGAAGAACACCCTCAACACGATGGTCGACCAGCTCTCGAACTTCGCGGAGCAGGTGACGCGGGTGGCGCGCGAGGTGGGTACCGAGGGCATCCTCGGCGGTCAGGCGGAGGTGAAGGGGGTCTCCGGTACCTGGAAGGACCTCACCCAGTCCGTCAACTTCATGGCGAACAACCTGACGTCCCAGGTGCGCAACATCGCCGAGGTGACCACGGCCGTGGCCATGGGCGACCTCTCCAAGAAGATCACTGTCGATGCCAAGGGCGAGATCCTCGAACTGGTCACCACCGTCAACACGATGGTGGACCAGCTGTCCTCCTTCGCGGAGCAGGTGACGCGGGTGGCGCGCGAGGTGGGCTCCGAGGGCATCCTCGGCGGCCAGGCCCGGGTGCGCGGGGTGACGGGCATCTGGAAGGACCTCACCGACAACGTCAACCTGATGGCCAACAACCTGACCTCCCAGGTGCGCAACATCTCGCAGGTCTCGGCGGCGGTCGCCAACGGCGACCTGACGAAGAAGGTCACGGTCGAGGCGCGCGGCGAGGTCGCGCAGCTCGCCGACACGGTCAACACGATGGTGAAGACGCTGTCCTCGTTCGCGGACGAGGTGACCCGGGTGGCCCGCGAGGTGGGTACGGAGGGCCGCCTCGGCGGTCAGGCGCACGTGCCGGGCGTCTCGGGGACGTGGAAGGACCTCACCGACTCGGTGAACTTCATGGCCTCCAACCTCACCGGTCAGGTGCGGCAGATCGCCATGGTCACGACCGCCATCGCCAAGGGCGACATGACCAAGAAGATCGACATCGATGCCCGCGGCGAGATCCTGGAGCTCAAGACCACCATCAACACGATGGTCGACCAGCTGTCCTCCTTCGCCGACCAGGTCACCCGGGTGGCCCGTGAGGTGGGTACCGAGGGCATCCTGGGCGGTCAGGCCCGGGTCCGGGACGTCGACGGCACCTGGCGGGACCTGACCGAGTCCGTGAACGAGATGGCCGGGAACCTCACCCGGCAGGTGCGCGCGATCGCGGCCGTGGCCACCGCGGTGACCCGCGGTGACCTCAACCTGAAGATCGACGTGGACGCGGCGGGCGAGATCCAGGTCCTCCAGGACAACATCAACACGATGATCGCGAACCTGCGTGACACGACCTTGGCCAACAAGGAGCAGGACTGGCTCAAGGGCAACCTCGCCCGGATCTCCGCCCTGATGCAGGGCCGCCGGGAGCTCGACGACGTCGCCTCGCTGATCATGAGCGAGCTGACCCCGGTGGTCTCCGCGCAGCACGGCGCCTTCTTCCTGGCGCTGCCGGCCGGCGGTACCACCGAGATCGGGACGGAGGGGGGTGCGGACGGCTCGTACGAGCTGCGGATGCGCGGGAGTTACGCGTACGCGGGCGGCCAGATGCCCATCTCCTTCCGGCCGGGGGAGGGGCTGATCGGGGCGGTCGCCGAGGAGAAGCGGATGATCCTCGTCGAGAACACCCCGCCGGGCTACCTGAAGATTTCCTCGGGGCTGGGCGAGGCGCCGCCGGCGCATGTGATCGTGCTGCCGGTGCTCTTCGAGGGGAAGGTGCTCGGCGTCATCGAGCTGGCCTCCTTCACGCCCTTCACCCAGATCCAGAAGGACTTCCTCAGCCAGATCGCCGAGATGATCGGTACGAGCGTCAACACCATCAGTGTCAACTCCAAGACGGAGATGCTGCTGAAGCAGTCGCAGGAGATGACCGAGCAGCTGCGCGAGCGCTCCGACGAGCTGGAGAACCGGCAGAAGGCCCTGCAGGCCGCCAACGCGGAACTGGAGGAGAAGGCCGAGCTGCTGGCCCAGCAGAACCGGGACATCGAGGTGAAGAACACCGAGATCGAGGAGGCCCGGCAGGTCCTGGAGGAGCGCGCGGAGCAGCTCGCGGTCTCGATGCGCTACAAGTCCGAGTTCCTGGCGAACATGTCGCACGAGCTGCGGACCCCGCTCAACTCGCTGCTGATCCTGGCCAAGCTGCTCGCCGACAACGCGGAGGGGAACCTCTCTCCGAAGCAGGTGGAGTTCGCCGAGACCATCCACGGCGCGGGTTCGGACCTGCTGCAGCTGATCAACGACATCCTCGACCTGTCGAAGGTCGAGGCCGGGAAGATGGACGTCTCGCCGACCCGGATCGCTCTGGTCCAGCTCGTGGACTACGTGGAGGCGACCTTCCGGCCGCTGACGGCGGAGAAGGGGCTGGACTTCTCGGTACGGGTCTCCCCGGAGCTGCCCGCCACGCTGCACACCGACGAGCAGCGGCTGCTGCAGGTGCTGCGCAACCTGCTGTCCAACGCGGTGAAGTTCACCGACACCGGGGCGGTGGAGCTGGTGATCCGGCCGGCCGGCGCCGATGTGCCCACCGCGATCCGCGAGCAGCTGCTGGAGGCCGGTTCGCTGCGGGAGGCGGACGCGGACCTGATCGCCTTCTCGGTCACCGACACCGGGATCGGGATCGCCGCGAGCAAGATGCTGGTGATCTTCGAGGCGTTCAAGCAGGCGGACGGGACGACGAGCCGCAAGTACGGCGGCACCGGGCTGGGGCTGTCCATCAGCCGGGAGATCGCCCGGCTGCTGGGCGGGGAGATCCATGCGGCCAGCGAGCCCGGCCGCGGGTCCACCTTCACGCTGTACCTGCCGTTGCACCCGAGCGAGCTGCCTCCGCAGGGGTACGCGCCGCCGACCCCGGGCGGCGCCCGTGGGGAGCTGTACCGCAGGTCCCTGGACGGGGGTCGGCCCTCGCTGCCGGGCACCCAGGCCGGGCCGGCGGCCATGCCGTCGGTGCAGGCGCAGCCGGTGCGGCCGGCGCTGTCGGCGGCCGAGCCGGCCGGGCAGGGGCAGGGCGGCGGGGCCGCGCTGTTCCGGCGGCGGCGCAAGGCGGCGAGCGACCTGGAGCCGCGTACGGCGGTGCCGGGCCAGCCGAACGTGGTGGGGGCCGAGGACGGCTGGGGCAGCGCGGACGAGGAGCTTCCGGTGGTGCCCCGGACGTACGACTTCCACGGCGAGAAGGTGCTCATCGTCGACGACGACGTACGCAACGTCTTCGCGCTCACCAGCGTGCTGGAGCAGCACGGACTGGCCGTGCTGTACGCGGAGAACGGGCGGGAGGGCATCGAAGTCCTGGAGCAGCACGACGATGTGACGGTCGTACTGATGGACATCATGATGCCCGAGATGGACGGGTACGCGACGACCTCGGCGATCCGGCGGATGCCGCAGTTCGCCGGCCTGCCGATCATCGCGCTGACGGCGAAGGCGATGAAGGGGGACCGGGAGAAGGCGATCGACTCCGGTGCCTCCGATTACGTCACCAAGCCGGTCGATCCGGACTACCTGCTGTCGGTGATGGAGCAGTGGATGCGCGGCAAATGATCGCCGGGAGAGCGGAAGGACACCGATCGCCGACCCAGTGCGCCCGGAGCGGTGTGAGAGGGCTGTGAACGGGGAACCTTCTGCTCTCCCACCGCGTTTCCGCTTCGTGCACAGTGACATCTCGGTGACAGGGTGTGGCGATCTCGGGACTGGGGCTACGATGACCGGCACAAGGACGGACGGCGCAAGGATGCCGTCCTCTGGGGCGGGGCCCGGCGCACAGGCCGGAGCCCGGAGCCGGGGAGGCCCCATGCCGGGGCGAGGAGGACAGGGCATGGTGCAGAAGGCCAAGATCCTCCTGGTCGACGACCGGCCGGAGAATCTGCTGGCGCTGGAGGCCATCCTCTCCGCGCTCGATCAGACACTGGTCCGGGCGTCGTCGGGGGAGGAAGCGCTCAAAGCGCTGCTGACGGACGATTTCGCGGTCATCCTGCTGGATGTCCAGATGCCGGGCATGGACGGATTCGAAACGGCCGCGCACATCAAGCGGCGGGAACGGACCCGGGACATCCCGATCATCTTCCTCACCGCGATCAACCATGGTCCGCACCACACGTTCCGCGGCTACGCGGCGGGTGCGGTCGACTACATCTCCAAGCCCTTCGACCCGTGGGTGCTGCGGGCCAAGGTCTCGGTCTTCGTGGAGCTGTACACGAAGAACTGCCAACTGCGGGAGCAGGCGGCTCTGCTGCGGCTCCAGCTGGAGGGCGGCAGCTCCAACGGCGTGGACGCCGGCAAGGAGACGGCCGGACTGCTGGCGGAGCTCTCCGCCCGGCTCGCGGCGGTCGAGGAGCAGGCCGAGGCGCTGACCAAGCAGCTCGGCGAGGACTCGGCCGACGCCGGCGTGGTGGCGACCGCGGCCCACCTGGAGCGCAAACTCACCGGGCTGCGGAGGGCACTCGACGCGCTGGAGCCCGGGACCGCCGGAGGGGCCTCGGTCCTGCCCGCGCAGAACTGACCGTGCGCGGGTCCGTACTGGCGGTGTGTCAAAGCGCCTACGGAGCCGACGACACGAACGGGTGAAGGGGTGGGCACGCGTGTCCACCGGCGCGCGCACCGGTAACCTCGGGCCCATGGCCTCACGTACGTCCGGTAAGGGTTCCCAGAGCACCGCGGGCACCGCGAAGGGCCGCACCGGCCGTACGACGGCGCCGGCGAAGAAGGCTGCGCCCGCGCGCAAGCCCCCGGCCAAGAAGGCCGCGGCCGCCAAGCGGGCCCCGGTCAAGAAGGTCGCGGCCAAGCCCGCGCCCTCCCCGACCGGGGGCGTGGTGCGGCTGGTGCGCGCCGTCTGGCTGGGCTGCGCGCACGCGGTCGGCGCCGTCTTCCGCGGGATCGGCCAGGGGGCCAGGAACCTCGACCCCGCGCACCGCAAGGACGGCGTGGCACTGCTGCTGCTCGCCCTCGCGCTGATCGTCGCCGCCGGTACCTGGTCGAATCTGAGCGGTCCCGTCGGGGATCTGGTCACGATGCTGATCACCGGTCTCTTCGGACGGCTGGATCTGCTCGTGCCGATCCTGCTCGGCGTCATGGCGGTGCGTTTCATCCGCCATCCCGAGCAGACCGATGCCAACGGCCGCATCGGCATCGGGCTGTCCGCCCTCGTCATCGGCGTCCTGGGCCTGGTCCACATCGCCTGCGGGGCGCCCGGCCGGGACGAGGGCACCACCGCGATGCAGAACGCGGGCGGGCTCATCGGCTGGGGCGCCTCCAAGCCGCTGATCTTCACCATGGGCGCGCCGCTGGCCGTGCCCATGCTGGTGCTGCTCACGATCTTCGGGCTGCTCGTGGTCACGGCGACCCCGGTCAACGCGATCCCGCAGCGGCTGCGCAGGCTCGGCATCCGGCTCGGGATCATCGCCCCGAACGAGTACGACGAGGGCTACGGCGAGGCCGAGGGCGCCGCCGGCGAGCGGCACGACCCGGAGCAGTGGCGGGCCCGTGGCGGAGCCGGTGAGGGTTCCGGCGACCCGGCCGACGAGGCCGAGGAGGAGGCGCTCGCCCGGCGGCGCAGGCCGCGCAGGACCCCGGCCCGGCCCGCCATGGAGCGGGGGATGGACGCCGTCGACGTGGCCGCGGCGGCCGCCGCCGCGCTGGACGGGGCGGTCTACGGCGGAATGCCGCCCTCCCCGCTCGTCGCCGACCTCACGCAGGGGATCACCGCCGAGCGCGACGGCGCGGAGCTCACCGCTCCGGTGCCGACCGCCCGCGCGGAGCGTCCCGTACCGGACACCACCCCGGCGAGCGCCCCCGGGAGCGTCGCAGCGCGTGCCTCCGACCCCGCCGCAGGGCAGCCGCACGCCACCACCGCCGCGGCCTCCGGGACGCTGTCGGTGCCCGACCTGACCAAGGCCCCGCCGCAGACCCAGGCGCTGCCGCCGCGCGCCGAGCAGCTCCAGCTGCGCGGGGACATCACGTACGCGCTGCCCTCGCTCGACCTGCTGGAGAAGGGCGGGCCCGGCAAGACGCGCAGCGCCGCCAACGACGCGGTGGTCGCCTCGCTGCGCAACGTGTTCACCGAGTTCAAGGTCGACGCGGACGTCACCGGCTTCACCCGGGGGCCGACCGTGACCCGGTACGAGGTCACCCTGGGCGCCGCGGTCAAGGTCGAGCGGATCACCGCGCTGACCAAGAACATCGCCTACGCGGTGGCCTCGCCGGACGTCCGGATCATCAGTCCGATCCCGGGCAAGTCCGCGGTCGGCATCGAGATCCCGAACACCGACCGCGAGATGGTCAACCTCGGTGACGTGCTGCGCCTCGCGGACGCGGCCGAGGACGACCACCCGATGCTGGTCGCGCTGGGCAAGGACGTCGAGGGCGGCTACGTCATGGCCAACCTCGCCAAGATGCCGCACGTGCTGGTCGCCGGTGCCACCGGTTCCGGCAAGTCCTCCTGCATCAACTGCCTGATCACCTCGGTGATGGTCCGGGCCACCCCGGAGGACGTCCGGATGGTCCTCGTGGACCCCAAGCGGGTCGAGCTGACGGCGTACGAGGGCATCCCGCACCTGATCACGCCGATCATCACCAACCCCAAGCGGGCCGCCGAGGCGCTCCAGTGGGTCGTGCGCGAGATGGACCTGCGCTACGACGACCTGGCCGCCTTCGGCTACCGGCACATCGACGACTTCAACCAGGCCATCCGGGACGGCAAGATCAAACTGCCGCCGGGCAGCGAGCGGGAGCTCAGCCCGTACCCGTACCTGCTGGTGATCGTCGACGAGCTCGCCGACCTGATGATGGTGGCCCCGCGCGACGTCGAGGACTCGATCGTCCGCATCACGCAGCTGGCCCGCGCGGCCGGCATCCACCTGGTGCTCGCCACCCAGCGGCCCTCGGTGGACGTGGTCACCGGCCTGATCAAGGCGAACGTGCCCTCGCGCCTGGCCTTCGCCACCTCCTCGCTCGCCGACAGCCGGGTCATCCTGGACCAGCCCGGCGCCGAGAAGCTGATCGGCAAGGGCGACGGGCTGTTCCTGCCGATGGGTGCGAACAAGCCGGTGCGTCTGCAGGGCGCCTTCGTCACCGAGGACGAGATCGCCGGGATCGTCCAGCACTGCAAGGACCAGATGGCGCCCGTCTTCCGGGACGACGTCACCGTCGGGCAGAAGCAGAAGAAGGAGATCGACGAGGACATCGGCGACGACCTGGACCTGCTCTGCCAGGCGGCGGAGCTGGTGGTCTCCACGCAGTTCGGGTCCACCTCGATGCTCCAGCGCAAGCTGCGGGTGGGGTTCGCGAAGGCCGGGCGGCTCATGGACCTCATGGAGTCGCGGGGAATCGTCGGCCCGAGCGAGGGTTCGAAGGCGCGCGACGTCCTGCTGAAGGCCGATGACCTGGACGGAGTGCTCGCCGTCATCCGCGGCGAGGCCCATCCGTAATGAAATTCCGGGCAACCGTTTCCCTTGGGCCCGCGTCAAGTTGAAGAGAGGTGGCGGTAGGCGCACGAGATCGCTCACAGCGCCGGGCCGCCGCACCCGAGCATGACCTCCCTTCGCCATTCGGATGGCGTAGGGAGTGCACCCTCCGGTTGCTCCACCCTTTCGTCACCCCCCTAGACTGGACTTCCAGCAGGTGGCTACACGCTCGAAAGGCGCCCACGTGTCCATCGGCAACTCCAACTCCCCCGAAGAAGAGCGGCCTTCGACCGACGACCGGTCCGAGGACCGCATCGTCGAACGTCCCGTCGAAGGACCGTCCATCGGGACGGCCCTCAAGAAGGCCCGGATCGCCGCCGGGCTCACAGTCGACGAGGTCAGTTCCACCACCCGCGTGCGCATCCCGATCGTGCACGCGATCGAAGAGGACGACTTCACGCGGTGCGGCGGCGACGTCTACGCCCGCGGTCACATCCGTACGCTCGCCCGCGCCGTGGGCCTCGATCCGGCACCCCTGGTCGAGAGCTACGACGCGGCCCACGGCGGCCGGCCGGCACCCACGCCCGCCGCGCCGATGTTCGAGGCCGAGCGGATCCGCCCCGAGCGGCAGCGGCCCAACTGGACCGCGGCCATGGTCGCCGCCATCGTCGCCGTGATCGGCTTCGTGGGCTTCACCGCCTTCAGCGGTGGCGACGAGAAGGACAAGCGCCCCGTGGCGGAAGGTTCCGCCTCCCCCAAGCCCGCACCCAAGCAGACCGGCGCCAAGCCGGTCGCCCAGCCCCCGCAGACCCCGCAGGCGCCCAAGCCGGAGCCCTCGGACAGTGCGATCGCCGCCGCGCCCAAGGACCTCGTCACCGTGGTCCTGACGGCCGACAGGGGCGAGAGCTGGATCTCCGCGAAGGACTCCACCGGCCGGCTGCTCTTCGACGGCACCCTCGCGCAGGGTGAGTCCAAGACCTTCACGGACAAGGAGTCCGTCGACCTCGTGCTCGGCGACGCCGGGGCCGTGAAGCTCTTCGTGAACGGCAAGGAGATCAAGGACGACTTCCAGGCGGGTCAGGTGGAGCGTCTGAAATACACGAAGGCCGACCCCGCCCAGGACCAGCCCCAGGCGGGCTGACGCGGGACCGCCCTAGGGCGGAAGACTTGAATCCGGATCCCCGGGGTGCTGCGCCGCACCCCGGGGATCTTGCTGTACGGGGACTGGCGGCAGGGGCCGACGCCGGGACGAAGTAGTCTTGAGTCCATGCCCGAACGCCGTACCGTCGCCCTTGTCACTCTTGGCTGCGCCCGTAACGAGGTGGACTCGGAGGAGCTCGCAGGCCGCTTGGCGGCGGATGGCTGGGAGCTCGTCGAGGACGCCGCCGATGCGGACGTAGCCGTCGTCAACACCTGCGGCTTCGTCGAAGCCGCCAAAAAGGACTCCGTAGACGCCCTGCTGGAAGCCAACGATCTCAAGGATCACGGCAAGACGCAGGCCGTCGTCGCCGTCGGCTGTATGGCCGAGCGCTACGGCAAGGAACTCGCCGAAGCGCTCCCCGAGGCCGACGGAGTCCTCGGTTTCGACGACTACGCCGACATCTCCGACCGCCTCCAGACCATCCTCAACGGAGGCATCCACGCCTCCCACACCCCCCGCGACCGGCGCAAGCTGCTGCCGATCAGCCCGGCCGAGCGCCAGGCCGCCGACGTCTCCCTCCCGGGCCACGCCCAGGAGCCGGTCGCGGAGGCCCCCGCCGACCTGCCGGACGGGCTCGCGCCCGCCTCGGGTCCGCGCGCGCCCCTGCGCCGCCGCCTGGACAAGAGCCCCGTCGCCTCGGTCAAGCTGGCCTCCGGCTGCGACCGGCGCTGCTCCTTCTGCGCCATCCCGTCCTTCCGCGGCTCGTTCATCTCCCGCCGCCCCAGCGACGTGCTGGGCGAGACCCGCTGGCTCGCCGAGCAGGGCGTCAAGGAGATCATGCTGGTCTCCGAGAACAACACCTCGTACGGCAAGGACCTCGGCGACATCCGGCTGCTGGAGACCCTGCTGCCGGAGCTGGCCGAGGTGGACGGCATCGAGCGCGTCCGCGTCAGCTACCTCCAGCCCGCCGAGATGCGGCCCGGCCTGATCGACGTGCTCACCTCGACCCCCAAGGTCGTGCCGTACTTCGACCTGTCCTTCCAGCACTCGGCCCCCGACGTGCTGCGCGCCATGCGCCGCTTCGGTGACACCGACCGCTTCCTGGAGCTGCTGGACACCATCCGCTCCAAGGCCCCGACGGCCGGCGTCCGCTCCAACTTCATCGTCGGCTTCCCCGGCGAGAAGGAATCGGACTTCGCCGAGCTGGAGCGTTTCCTCACCCACGCGCGCCTCGACGCCATCGGCGTCTTCGGCTACTCCGACGAGGACGGCACCGAGGCCGTCACCTACGAGAACAAGCTGGACGAGGACACCATCGCCGAGCGGCTCGCGCACATGCAGCGGCTCGCCGAGGAGCTCACCTCGCAGCGCGCCGAGGAGCGCATCGGGGAGACCCTCGAAGTGCTCGTCGAGACCGTGGAAGCGGTCGACGAGGACGGCGAGGGCGCCTACGGGCGCGCCGCGCACCAGGCACCCGAAACGGACGGCCAGGTGGTCTTCACGGACAGCACGGGCCTGGTCCCCGGGCGTATCGTCACGGCAAAGGTGGTCGGCACCCTGGGCGTGGACCTGGTGGCCGAGCCCCTCGGCATGGATCTTGAGGAGGCGGCCGGATGACCGGAGTCCCGGCATCTGCGGCGGGCGGGACCGGCCGCCGGCCCGTACCCGGCGCGAAGCTGGGGGCCGCGGCGGTCAATCAGGCCAGCCTGTGGAACATCGCCAACATCCTGACGATGATCCGGCTCGTGCTCGTGCCGGGCTTCGTCCTGCTGCTGCTCGCCGAGGGCGGGTACGACCCGGCCTGGCGGGCCTGGGCCTGGGCCGCGTTCGCCGTGGCCATGATCACGGACATCTTCGACGGGCACCTGGCCCGGACGTACAACCTGGTCACGGACTTCGGCAAGATCGCCGACCCCATCGCCGACAAGGCGATCATGGGGTCGGCGCTGATCTGTCTCTCCTGGCTCGGTGACCTCCCCTGGTGGGTGACCGGGGTGATCCTCGGACGCGAGCTCGGGATCACCCTGCTCCGCTTCTGGGTCATCCGCTACGGAGTGATTCCGGCCAGCCGGGGCGGAAAGCTGAAGACCCTCGCCCAGGGCACGGCCGTGGGCATGTACGTACTCGCTCTGACCGGGGCGCTGGCGACCATGCGCTTCTGGGTGATGGCGATCGCCGTCGTGCTGACCGTCGTCACCGGTTTGGACTACATCCGGCAGGCGGTCGTGCTGCGCCGCCAGGGTCTCGCCGAGGAGCGGGCTGCGGAGCGGGCCGCGCGGTGACCCACGCGGCGGGGGATTTTCCGGCGGCGGAAGCCGTTTCGGGAGCGGTGGATGCGGCCGGAGTGGCAGCGGATGCGCTGCGCCTGCTTGCGGAGAGTGACCAGACGATCGCCGTGGCGGAATCGCTGACCGGCGGCATGGTGGCCGCCGAGCTCACGGCCGTCCCCGGAGCCTCCCGGTCCTTCCGCGGCTCGGTCACGGCGTACGCGACGGAGATCAAGCACCTGGTCCTCGGGGTGGACGCGGGACTGCTTGCAGCCGAAGGTGCGGTGAACGCGCAGGTCGCGGCCGAGATGGCGGCAGGCGTGCGGCGCGTGATGGGCGCTTCGTGGGGAATCTCGACCACCGGGGTGGCCGGTCCGGAGCCGCAGGACGGGCAGCCGGTGGGCACCGTTTTCGTCGCGGTGGACGGTCCAGGGGGCAGGAAAACGGTCCGTCTGAGGTTGAAAGGCTCCCGCGCGGAAATCCGTAGGGAGAGTGCACGCACAGTGCTCAGGCTTCTCTCGGACCAACTCCGCGAGAATGCGCGGAGGCAGGATACGGAACAGAACGGGGGGATTTGATGTTTGCAGCCCTGAGTGAACACGACATCGCTCCCCGCACGGCCGCGGCGCGAGGCGGTACGGTGGGGCGTGAAGGATGCGGCTACACGGTCAGAGGAGGGAGCCACCGATGATTCTGCTCCGTCGCCTGCTGGGTGACGTGCTGCGTCGGCAGCGCCAGCGCCAGGGCCGTACTCTGCGCGAAGTCTCCTCGTCGGCCCGAGTTTCTCTCGGCTATCTCTCCGAGGTGGAGCGGGGGCAGAAGGAGGCATCCTCCGAGCTGCTCTCCGCGATCTGCGACGCGTTGGACGTACGGATGTCCGAGCTGATGCGCGAAGTCAGTGACGAACTGTCGCTGGCCGAGCTGGCACAGTCGGCCGCGGCAAGCGAACCGGTGAGTGTGCCGGTCCGCCCGATGCTCAATTCGGTCTCCATGGCTTCGGTCACGGGTGGACCGGAGCGGGTGACCATCAAGGCGCCTGCGGAAGCGGTGAATGTCGTAGCCGCGTGAGCGAGCACGTGCGTGTTTGAGCGTGGCCGGAGCCCCGGCCGGTGCCTGGTGCACCGGCTGGGGCTCCCGGCCGTTCTGGGTGCGGGCGCGCGGGGGGTGCGGGAGGATGGGGCCGTCCGGGTTCCGGCCCCTGGGAGGCAGTCGTGCGGCGGTTGCTGCGCATACCCGCGGTGTCGGTCCTTGCGCTGACGGTGGGCGCGCTGTGGTGGTGGGCCGTGCTGCGGCTGGTCCTGGCGCCGGCCGAGTCCGGGGCCGTGGAGGGCGCGGTGGCGGTGGGCGGCTGGGGGCTGGGCCTGCTGCCGGTGCACTGTGTGCCGGGCCCGGTGCGCAAGGCGCGGCGGAAGGCACCGGGGGCGGCGGGCGGGGCTACCAGGGCATGGACACCCCACCGTTCGGGCGAAGGATCTGACCCGTCATGAAGGACGAGGCGTCCGAGGCCAGGTAGAGCACCGCCCGGGCGATGTCCTCGGGCTCGCCGACCCGGCGCAGCGGGGACATGCGGACCATCGCCGCCTCGGTCTGCTGCTGGACCTCGGGGCTGTGGCGGCCGGTCATGGGGGTGCGGATCCAGCCCGGGGCGACGGCGTTGACCCGTATGCCGTGCGGGCCGGCCTCGGTGGCGAGGGTCTTGGTCAGCTGGACGACGGCGGCCTTGGCGGCGCTGTAGCAGAGCAGGCCGGGCTGGGCGGCGTCCACGGCTCCGGAGGCCATGGTGACGATCGAGCCGGTGCGGCCCGCCGCGATCATGGAGCGGGCGGCCTCCTGGCAGGTGCGCAGGACCCCTTTGAAGTTGATGTCCAGGATCCGGTCGAGGTCCTCGTCGGTCGTCTCCAGGACGCTGCTCCTGTGCATGACTCCGGCGATGGCGGCCGTGATGTCGAGCGGGCCCGCCACGGTGACGGCTGCCCGGAGCGCGGCCCGGTCGGTGACGTCGAGGGGGTGGACGGTGGCGGAGCCGCCGGCTTCGGCAACGAGGGCGGCCGTCTCGGCGAGTCCCTGCTCGTCGAGGTCCGCGCAGTGCACGTGCGCGCCCGCCTCGGCGAGCAGGACGGCGGTGGCGCGGCCGATGCCGCTGGCGGCGCCGGTGATCAGGGCGGTGCGGCCGGTGAGGCCGTACGGGGCTGTGGGTGTGGGCATGCCCGGACCGTACGACCGTATCTGACGGACCGTCAATCGGTGGGGCGGGTCGGGTCCGGGACTTGGGTGACAGGTCCGCGGGACCGCCGTCAGGGGGTCGGGCCCTGCTGGCAGCGGGGGCACCAGTAGGTGGGGCGGCCGTCCTGGGGGGCCTCGCGGACGGGGGTGCCGCAGCGCAGGCAGGGGCGGTGCACGCGGCCGTAGACGAAGAGGTCCTGGCCGGGCCGGCGGCTGCCGGTCGTGTTGCGCGGGCCGGGCCGCTCGCCGGTGTTCGCGGACAGCAGCCGGTGGGCGGCGGCGGCCAGTCGGGGGAGAACGGACTCGGGGAGCGCGCCGACCGGGGTCCACGGGGTGACCTGGGCCAGGAAGCAGAGCTCGGCCTTGTAGATGTTGCCGATCCCGGCGAGGTTGCGCTGATCGAGCAGGGCCTCGCCGAGGGGGCGCTCGGGGTCGGCGAGGAGGTGGGCGGTGGCGAGGGCCGGATCCCAGTCCGGGCCGAGGAGGTCGGGGCCGAGGTGTCCCACGGCCCGGTCCTCCTCGGCGGTGCGGATCAGCTCCAGGACGGGGAGGCGGTAGCCGACGGCGGTGTGGTCGGCGGTGCCGAGGACGGCCCGGATCTCGTGGGCGGGCCCGCCGCGCCACTTCTCGCCGGAGGCGAAGACGTGCCAGGCGCCGTCCATCCGCAGGTGGCTGTGCAGGGTGAGGCCGCCCTCGAAGCGGGCGAGGAGGTGCTTGCCGCGGGGGGTGACGTCGAGGGTGACACGGCCGGTGAGGTCGGCGGTGGCGAAGCGGGGGACGCGCAGGTCGCTGCGGGTGAGTACGCGGCCCGCGAGGGCGGTGTGGAGCCGGGTCGCCGCGCGCCGGACGCTGTCGCCTTCGGGCATGGATTCATTGTGCCGCCGCCCGCCCCCTGTCGGGCGCGCGCCCCGCTCCGGCGGGCGGTCGGCGGCCCGCGCTCCGCGCGGGGTCCGCGGTCTGCCCGGGCGCGCTCCGTGCGGGGTCGGGCAGACCCCGTCCCCGGCCCCGGACCGTGTCAGGGGCCGGCAGCGGCGCTGCCGACGTCCGCCGGGGGCGCTCCGCGCCCGGTCGGCAGAAAACCGCGAGCCCCGGACCGCGAGCCCCGGACCGGGTGCCCGGGGCCTGGTGCGCCGCCGCTGGTCCGCGTGGGGCGCTCCGCGCCGGGTGGAGCTGCCGGCCCGGTTCGGGCGGGGACGTGGCCCCGGCTCTCGATCGGGCGCCTGTGGTCGGCCGCGGCGGCCCCGTCCCCGGGTCGGTGTCCGGGGACGGGTGCGGCGGAGTGCGTGGCCTGCTCTCCGGGCGCCATGGGCCCGGGGCCGGCGTTCGTGCCGGGGCCTGGCGGGTGCCGCGGGGCCCGGCGGTGGGCTACTTCCAGGTGATGCCCTTGCTGTTGCTCATCGCGTTGTACGGGTTGCCCCAGTACTCGGCGCCGGCGACCTTCACCTGGGCCGACGGGGCCAGGGCTATCGCGCAGCTGGTCTGGGTCTGGCCGTTGGCGAAGCCCTTCGGCATGGACTCGTCCTTGCACTTCTCGAACTTGCCGATGACCGCCAGGCTCTGGGCCTCGGTGCCGTCTCCGAGCAGGCCCCTGACGTGACCGACCGAGGCGTACGACATGTCCGTGGTGCCGATGTTCTTGACCGTGTAGCGGATGTAGTACGGGACCTTGCCGTTCGCCTTGTCGCCGAGGTTCAGCCCCTCCAGGTCGGCGGGCGTGCCCTGCTCGATCGCGGTGACGGTGAGGGCGAGCCGGCTGCCCTTGAAGTCTCCGTAGTCGTACGGGATCTCCGCCGCCTCGCCGATCTTGAAGACCTGGCCCGGCTTCGCCGTGCCCGGGGCGCCGGCGGGGGCCGCGCTCGCGCCGGTGGAAGGGCTGGCCGAGGCGCCGGGGGTGGGCGAGGTGCTGCCGGGGCCGGATGCGGCCGGCTGTGCCGGGAGCTCTTCGTCGCCGTTCTTGCAGCCGGTCAGGACCAGGCTGCCGACGACGGCCAGACCGACCGCGCCCAGGGCGGTGTTGCGCATGCTGATGGTGCTCACTCTTCTCGTCCCCCATGACGGTGCATTGCCAGTGCAATGCCTGTGATCATCTTGATAAAGGATCGATAAGGGCGTCGGCCAGCCAGCAGGGGCTCGGCGACGGCTTTGTGACATGTTCAGGACGTGAGTGGCACAGTCGGGACCGTTCGCGGCTGTCAGGAGCGCAGGCGCAGCCCCCTCGGCGTGGCATGGAAGCCGGCCGCCTCCAGGGCCGGGCCCAGGGGGGAGGTCAGGGCCGCCGCCGCGTTGATCCGTTCCACCGTGAGCGCCGGGAGCGTGCCCGCGCGGGAGGCACCCGCCAGGGCGGCCGTGGCCGCCGTGAGCCGGGGGTCCTCCGGGGCGGGCCAGGCCAGCAGGGTCTTGCCGCCGCGCTCCAGGTACAGGACGAGCTCCCCGTCGACCAGGACCACCAGGGAGCCCGCCTTGCGGCCCGGCTTGTGGGTGGCCCCGGCCGGGGGCTCGGGCCAGGGCAGGGCAGCCCCGTACGCGTTCGCCGGGTCGGCGGCCGCCAGCACCACCGCCGCCAGCGGGGGCGGGGTCCGCTCGGCGGCCCGGAGCCGGTCCACCGCGCCGTCCATCGCGAACTGGGCCGCGCCCAGCCCCTCGACCACATAGCCCCGGCGGGCCTGGCCGCTGTCCTCGAAGGCCGACAGGACGCGGTAGACCGCGCTGAAGCCGCCCTCCACCCCTTCCGCGGCGACCGCCCCGCGGGTCACCACCCCGTGCCGGTCCAGCAGGGTGCGGGCCAGGGCATGGGCACGGTGCGTCGGGTCGGGGGCCGCGGCCGGCAGCAGGGACCAGCGCCCGGAGACCGTGGGCGGGCCGGTACGGGACACGGTCGCGCTGAGCGTGCCGTACCGGCCGCGGGGGACGGTGCGCCGGGCCCGGTGGGCCGTCGAGCCGGCCGTGCGGCCCGAACCGAGCAGGGAGCGCAACGGGGCCAGGGTGTCGTTGGTGAGCCGGCCCGACCAGGCCAGATCCCATACGGCCTCGGACAGGGCGACGTCGGACACCTCGGGGAACTCGCCGCGGATCGACTGCGCGATCTGCCGGAAGAACAGGCCGTACCCGCCCGCCAGCGACGCCAGGACCGCCTGGTGGAGGGGGCTCTGCTCCAGCGGGTGCGGCGGGGGCAGCAGCATCGGGGCCGCCTCGGCCAGGTAGAGCGAGATCCAGCCGTCCTTGCCCGGGAGCGCCCCGGCGCCCGCCCAGACCACCTCGCCCGCGGTGGTCAGTTCGTCCAGCAGGCCCGGGGAGTACCCGCTCACCCGCGACGGGAGGATCAGGCGTTCCAGCGCGGAGGCCGGGACCGGGGCGCCCTGCAGCTGTTCCACCGCCCGGGCCAGCCCGTCGAGGCCGCGCAGGGCTCCGCCCAGGTGCTGCCACTGGGGGAGGAAGGTGGCCAGCGAGGTCGGCGGCACCGGCTCCAGCTCCTGGCGGAGCGCGGCGAGGGAACGGCGGCGGAGCCTGCGCAGCACGGTCGCGTCGCACCACTCCTGGCCGATGCCCGCCGGGTGGAACTCGCCCTGCACCACACGGCCGGCCGCGGCCAGCCGGTGCAGGGCGCCCTCGGTCACCGCCGCGCCCAGGCCGAAGCGGGCGGCGACGGTGGCCGTGGTGAAGGGCCCGTGGGTGCGGGCGTACCGGGCCAGCAGATCCCCGAGCGGGTCCTTGACCGGCTCGGTGAACGCCTCCGGGACACCGACGGGCAGCGCCGTGCCCAGCGCGTCCCGCAGCCGGCCCGCGTCCTCGATCGCCGCCCAGTGGTCCGCACCGCCGATCCTGACCGGGATGGCGCGGCGGGCCGCGGCGAGCTCGCGGGCCCAGGCGGGATCCGCCCCGCGCGCGGTCAACTGGTCCTGCGTCAGCGGGCCCAGCAGACGCAGCAGGTCCGCCACCGACTCGGGATCCTTGGCCCGCCGGTCCTCCGTGAGCCACTGGAGCTCCCGCTCCAGCTCCTCCAGCACCTGCGCGTCGAGGAGTTCGCGCAGCTCCGCCTGGCCGAGCAGCTCGGCCAGCAGCCGGGAGTCCAGCGAGAGCGCGGCCGCCCTGCGCTCGGCCAGCGGCGAGTCCCCCTCGTAGAGGAACTGGGCCACGTACCCGAAGAGGAGCGAACGGGCGAAGGGTGAGGGCTCCGGCGTGGTGACCTCCACCATCCGTACGCGCCGCGCCTCGATGTCCCCCATCAGCTCGGTCAGGCCCGGCACGTCGAAGACGTCCTGGAGGCACTCCCGTACGGCTTCCAGCACGATCGGGAAGGAGCCGAACTCCGAGGCCACCTGGAGCAGCTGGGAGGCGCGCTGGCGCTGCTGCCACAGCGGGGTGCGCCGGCCGGGGCTCCGGCGAGGCAGCAGCAGGGCGCGGGCCGCGCACTCGCGGAACCGGGAGGCGAACAGCGCGGAGCCGCCGACCTGGTCGGTGACGATCTGGTTGATGTCACCGTGGTCGAAGGCGACGTCGGCCGCGCCCAGCGGGGCCTTCTCGTCGTCGAACTCGAACCCGTGCGCGGCGGCCGGGTCGTGGTCCAGGAGGTCCATGGACAGCAGGTCCGCGTCGGGCAGCCGCAGCACGATCCCGTCGTCCGCGTGCATCACCTGCGCGTCCATGCCGTACTTCTCGGCGAGGCGGGCGCCCAGCGCCAGCGCCCACGGGGCGTGCACCTGCGCGCCGAAAGGCGAGTGCACCACGACCCGCCAGTCGCCCAGTTCGTCGCGGAACCGCTCGACCACGATGGTCCGGTCGTCGGGCACGTGACCGCAGGCCTCGCGCTGTTCGGCGAGGTAGGCCAGCACGTTCTCGGCGGCCCAGGCGTCCAGGCCGGCCGCCAGCAGCCGCAGCCGGGCGTCCTCCTCGCCCATGCCGCCGAGCTCGCGCAGGAACGCGCCGACCGCACGGCCCAGTTCGAGCGGCCGGCCGAGCTGGTCGCCCTTCCAGAACGGCAGCCGGCCCGGGACCCCGGGGGCCGGGGTGACCAGGACCCGGTCGCGGGTGATGTCCTCGATCCGCCACGAGGTGGTGCCCAGGGTGAAGACGTCCCCGATGCGGGACTCGTAGACCATCTCCTCGTCGAGCTCCCCGACCCGGCCGCCGCCCTTCTTGGGGTCGGAGCCCGCCAGGAAGACACCGAACAGGCCGCGGTCGGGGATCGTGCCGCCCGAGGTGACCGCGAGGCGCTGGGCACCCGGCCGGCCCGTGACCGTCCCCGCCACCCTGTCCCACACCACGCGCGGCCGGAGCTCGGCGAACGCGTCCGACGGATAGCGCCCGGCCAGCATGTCCAGCACCGCCGTGAACGCCGACTCCGGCAGCGCCGCGAAGGGCGCCGCCCGCCGCACCAGGGCGAGCAGGTCGTCCAGCTGCCAGGTGTCCATCGCGACCATCGCGACCAGCTGCTGCGCCAGTACGTCGAGGGGGTTGGACGGCACCCGCAGCGACTCGATCGCCCCCGTGCGCATCCGCTCGGTGACCACCGCCGCCTGCACCAGGTCGCCGCGGTACTTGGGGAAGACCACCCCGGTGGAGACCGCGCCCACCTGGTGCCCGGCCCGGCCCACCCGCTGCAGCCCCGAGGCCACCGACGGCGGCGACTCCACCTGCACCACCAGGTCCACCGCGCCCATGTCGATGCCCAGCTCCAGGCTGGAGGTGGCGACCACGGCGGGCAGCCGGCCCGCCTTCAGGTCCTCCTCCACCAGCGCCCGCTGCTCCTTGGACACCGAACCGTGGTGCGCGCGGGCCAGCAGCGGCGGGGCGCCCAGGGCGGCGCCCGACTGGGCCATGATCTCGGCCGGGGGCTTGCCCTCCGGCAGCTTCTCGCCCAGAGCACGCTCGTACGCGATCTCGTTGAGCCGGTTGCACAACCGCTCGGCGAGCCGGCGGGAGTTGGCGAACACGATCGTCGAACGGTGCGCCTGCACCAGGTCGGCGATCCGCTCCTCCACATGCGGCCAGATCGACGGCTTGTCCCCGCCCTCCTTGCCCTCGGTCGCGGGAGAGCCGCCCAACTCGCCCATGTCCTGCACCGGGACGACCACCGACAGGTCGAACTCCTTGGCCGACGGCGGCTGGACGATCTCCACCTTGCCGCGCGGCGCCAGATACCGGGCCACCTCGTCCACCGGCCGGACCGTCGCCGACAGCCCGATCCGGCGGGCCGGGCGCGGCAGCAGCTCGTCCAGCCGCTCCAGGGAGAGGGCGAGATGGGCGCCGCGCTTGGTCCCCGCGACCGCGTGCACCTCGTCCAGGATCACCGTCTCGATCCCGGCCAGGGCCTCCCGGGCGGCCGAGGTCAGCATCAGGAACAGAGACTCGGGCGTGGTGATGAGGATGTCCGGCGGGCGGGTGGCCAGCGCCCGCCGCTCGGCGGGCGGGGTGTCGCCGGAGCGGATCCCGACCCGGATGTCCGGTTCGGGCAGCCCCAGACGGACCGACTCCTGGCGGATCCCGGTCAGCGGGCTGCGCAGATTGCGCTCCACGTCCACGGCCAGGGCCTTCAGGGGCGACACGTACAGCACGCGGCAGCGCTTCTTCGACTCGGCGGGCGGCGGGGTCGACGCGAGCCGGTCGAGGGCGGCGAGGAACGCGGCCAGGGTCTTGCCCGAGCCGGTGGGGGCCACCACCAGCACGTCCGAGCCCTCACCGATGGCCCGCCAGGCACCCTCCTGCGCGTCGGTGGGCGTGACGAAGGCCCCCGTGAACCACGAGCGGGTCGCGGGGGAGAACGAGTCGAGCGCAGCGCCTGCCATGCCCCCATCGTGCACCCGGCCACTGACAACGGGCCGGACCTGGGGAAACGTGAGCCGGCACGGGGGCGCAGAATGGGGGGATGGGGACGGACGAGGGCGCCGGGGGCCGCCGGGAGTGGGCACGGCACTGGCAGTACGCGGAACTGCCGGGGCTGGACCTGCTGCGCGCCCACTACGTACGCCACACCTTTCCGCGCCACGCCCACGACGGGTACGTCCTCGCGGCCGTCACCGGCGGCGTCGAGGAGGTAGGGCTGCCCGGCCACGTCGTGCACGCCGGCCCGGGCAGTGTGGTCCTGATCAACCCCGAGGTACCGCACACCGCGCGCGCCGGGGTGCCCGAGGGCTGGGCCTACGCCACCCTCTACCCCTCGCGCGACCTGATCGTCGAGGTCGCCGACGAGATCGGCATCCTGCGCGGCACCCCGGGCTTCACCACCGACATGGTCACCGACCCGCAGGGAGCCCGGGCGATCACCGAGATCCACCGGGCCGCCGAGGCGGGGAACGCGCTGGCCGCCGACACCCTGCTGCGGGGCCTGGTGGCACGGATGCTGACCCGGCACGCCGGACCGATGCCCGCCCGTACGCTCCGCGGCGCGGGCGGCGCCGACGCGGAGGCCGCCCGGGCCGTACTGCAGGAGCGGATGGCCGACCCGCCCTCGCTGGAACAGCTCGCCGCGGAGCTGGGCACGAGCCCCTTCGCGCTGCTGCGGGCCTTCCGGGAGCGGTACGGGATGCCGCCGCACACCTGGCTGACCGACGCCCGCGTCCGGCAGGCGCGCCGGCTCCTCGACGCGGGCACGGCGCCCGCGGAGGCGGCCGTCACCGTGGGCTTCACCGACCAGCCGCACCTGAACCGGCACTTCACCCGCATCGTGGGCGTCCCACCGGGCGCGTACCGGCGGGAGCGGGTGCTCTAGGAAGTCCCAGGGCGCCGGGCGGGGCGCAAGAACGTACAAGACCCATCCGGCGGGCACCCCGTAGTTTCGGAGCGTGCGAGAGAACCAGCTGGTCACAGAGCCAGAGATACGTGAGACACCCGCGCCCGACGAGCGGCCGCGCGCCGCCGTCGTACGCGACGCGCTCGGGGTCGGCGTTGCCGTCGGACTGTCCGGGTTCGCCTTCGGCGTGACCGCCGCCGGGGCCGGCGTCAGCACCCTGCAGGCCTGTGTGCTCAGCCTGCTCGTCTTCACCGGCGCCTCGCAGTTCGCCCTGGTCGGGGCGCTCGCGGCGGGCGGCAACCCGTTCACCGCCGCCGCCGGGGCCTTCTTCCTCGGGACCCGGAACGCCTTCTACGGACTGCGCCTGTCGCAGCTGCTCAAGCTGCCCCGCCCCGTGCGGCCCCTCGCCGCGCACTGGGTGATCGACGAGACCACCGCCGTCGCGCTGGCCCAGCCCGACCGGAAGTCGGCCCGGCTCGGCTTCACCGTCACCGGGCTCACCCTCTACGTGCTGTGGAACCTCACCACCCTGCTCGGCGCGCTCGGCGCCGAGGCCATCGGGGACACCAGGGCGTGGGGCCTGGACGCCGCCGGACCCGCCGTGTTCCTGGCGCTGCTGGCACCGATGCTGAAGACCTCCACCGAGCGGGCCGTGGCCGCCCTCGCGCTCGCACTCGGGCTCGGCTTCCTGCCCGTACTGCCCGCCGGGGTGCCCGTGCTGATCGCGGCCCTGGCCGCCCCCGTCGTGCTGTGGATGAAGGGACGCCGTTCGTGAACGTCTGGATCGCCATCGGCCTCACCGGCGTCGGCTGCTACGCCGTCAAGCTCGCCGGGCTGCTCGTCCCCGCCGGAGCCCTGGAACGGCCGCTCGTGCGCCGTCTGGCCGCCCTGCTGCCGGTCGCCCTGCTCGCCGCGCTCACCGCCCAGCAGACCTTCAGCACCGGGTCCGCCCTCGTCGTCGACGCCCGCGCCGCCGGACTCGCGGCCGCCGGGCTGGCGCTGCTGCTGCGCGCCCCGTTCCTGGTCGTCGTCGCGGCCGCCGTCGTCGTCACCGCGGGGGTACGGGCCCTGGGCGGCTGACCTCGGTGGGCAGGCGCCCGTACGCCCGCAGGGTGAGCAGGGCCTCCAGGGTGGCGATCGGCCGCCGCTCCAGCGAGCTGCCCGGAGCCCAGGCCCGCCGCCGCACCGGCCAGCCGCCGTCCGGCTGCTGCTCGGAGGCCAGGAAGTCCAGTGAGCGGCGCAGCTCCGCGTCGGTGAACCAGCCGCGGGCCAGCGACTCCGGCCGCCGGGCGAAGTCGTGCGGGTACAGCCGCTCGCCCGGTGCGTAGCCGGGGGCCTCCGGGTACTCCGCCCGCCGCACCGGATCGAGCACCACGAGCTTCTGCTCGCGCACCAGCCGGCCCAGCCGGTCGGCGGCCGCCGCCGCGCGGGCCCGGTCGGGGATGCCGTCGAGGAAGGCCACCGCGCTCTGGACCTCGTACGGGTGCGAGTGGCGCAGGTTCTCGACCCGGTCCCAGCAGAAGTCCGTGGCCCGGAAGAGCCAGGCGTGCCAGACCCGGTTGCGGTGCAGTACGCCGACGACCGGGCCCGTGGTCAGCAGCTCGCCCGGCGGGGCGTCGTGCATCGGGTGGTAGGGGGCCGCGGGATAGTCGCGGGGGGCCGGGAAGACCACCGGAAGCGCGCCGTCCGCGGTGGAGACCCCGGTCAGGTGGCGGCAGAGCCGCTCGATGCGCTGCCCGGCGCAGCGGCCCAGGCTGTCGAGCACGCGCAGCGCGTGCGCGGTGTGCAGGGGCTGGCTGAGCGGACCGCGGAGATCCGGATCGAGTGCGTGACCGTAGCCTCCGTCCGCGTTGAGATACGAACCGAGGGCCGTGTCCACCGGGTCGGCGTCCCCGCCGAGGAAATGGAACGCGAACCGCCGCTGCTCCAGCACGCGGGCCGTGAGCCAGATGAACCCCTCGGCGCGGGCCAGGGGGGTCTGCGGGGGCCGGGGGGTCTGCGGGGTGTGGGGGGTGTGGGGGGAAGGCTGGGTCTGCGAGGAAGCTTCGTCTCCGGGCATGCGTGCAACCTAGGACGCGGTGGTGCGGCGGGGAGGGCCGAACGCGGGCGGTGCACTCTCCCGGGGCGGGATACTGGGGGCATGCGGTTGACGATTTTCTGGGAACGGATGGCGGAGCACTTCGGCGCGGGCTATGCGGACTCCTTCGCGCGGGACCACGTCATGACGGAGCTGGGCGGACGGACCGTCCACCAGGCGCTGGACGCGGGCTGGGAGGCCAAGGACGTGTGGCGCGCGGTGTGTTCGGCGATGGACGTGCCGGCGTCGCTGCGCTGACCGGCGCACGGTTTCGCGGTGGCGGCCGCGGGTGGGACAGACTTGGCGCCGTGGCAGCCAGCGAAGAGACGACCGATCAGTCCGCCGACGAGCGGCGAGTGACACCGCCGGTGCAGGCGGAGGAGCCGGGATCGCCGGGTCAGCCGGGCGGGCCGGGCCGGCCGGGTCCGCCCGCGCCGCCGGCTCCACCGCCGACCGGTGCGGCCCCCGCCCCGGACGATGCGCGCATGCCGCGCTGGCTGCCGCGCGCCGTGATCCTCGTACTGGCCCTCGTGGCCTGTTTCCAGCTCGGCAGCTGGGCCTTCCACCAGCTGATAGGCCTCCTCGTCAACATCCTGATCGCGTTCTTCCTCGCGCTCGCGATCGAACCGGCGGTGGCCAGGATGGCGGCCGGCGGCATGCGCCGCGGGGTCGCCACCTTCGTGATGTTCCTCGCGGTGCTCGTCGTGACCGCCGGCTTCCTCGCGCTGCTCGGCTCGCTGCTCGCCGGGCAGATCGTCGCCATGGTCGAGGGCTTCCCGGGCTATCTCGACTCGGTGATCAAGGCGATCAACTCCACCTTCCACACCGAACTGTCACGGCTGGAGATCCAGGAGAGCGTGCTGCGCTCCGACTGGCTGCGCAAGTACGTGCAGAACAGCGCGTCCGGCGTGCTCGACGTCTCCGCCACCGTGCTCGGCGGACTCTTCAAGCTGCTGACGATCGGGCTGTTCTCCTTCTACTTCGCCGCCGACGGACCGCGGCTGCGGCGCGCGCTGTGCTCCGTACTGCCGCCCGCGAAGCAGGCCGAGGTGCTGCGCGCCTGGGAGATCGCCGTCGCCAAGACGGGCGGCTACCTCTACTCGCGCGGGCTGATGGCTCTGATCTCCGGTGTCGCGACGTACATCGTGCTGGCGGTCCTCGGGGTGCCGTACGCGCCCGCGCTCGCCGTGTGGGTGGGCCTGGTCTCGCAGTTCGTCCCCACCATCGGCACCTATCTCGCGGGCGCGCTGCCGGTCCTGCTCGCCTTCACCGTGGACCCCTGGTACGCGCTGTACGTACTGGGCTTCGTGGTGATCTACCAGCAGTTCGAGAACTACGTCCTGCAGCCGAAGCTGACCTCGAAGACCGTGGACATCCATCCGGCGGTGGCCTTCGGATCGGTCATCGCGGGCACCGCCCTGCTGGGCGCGGTCGGGGCGCTCATCGCGATCCCGGCCGTCGCCACGCTGCAGGCCTTCCTGGGCGCGTACGTCAAGCGCTACGAACTGACCCAGGACGCGGATTCCTCTACTTCTCGTCCGCGACGACGCGTACGACTGCCAAGGCTTCGCTGACGGTCGTCTCGACGGCGGCCTTGTCCAGACCGAGGCCGCTCAGCGGGCCCTCGCCGTTCTCCAGCTCCAGGAGCGCGAGCAGGACGTGCTCCGTGCCGACGAAGTCGTGGCCCAGGCGCAGGGCCTCGCGGAAGGTGAGCTCGAGGACCTTCTTCGCGGACGCGTCGAAGGGGACCAGGTCGGGGACCTCCGGCTGGGCCGGGGGCAGCAGGGCGCTCACCGCGGCGCGTACGTCGTCCGCCGCGACCCCCTGGGCGCGCAGGGCGTACCCGGCGAGGCCCTCGGGTTCGGCGAGGAGGCCCAGGACCAGGTGCTCGGTGCGGATCTCGGTGTTGCCGGCGGCGCGGGCCTCGTTCTGGGCGGTCATGACGACGTTGCGGGCGCGGGGGGTGAAGCGGCCGAAGCCCGCGTTCGGGTCGAGGCCGCCGGCGCCCTCCTTGTCCGCCTTGGGGACGAAGCGCTTCTGTGCCGCCTGGCGGGTGACGCCCATGCTGCGGCCGATGTCGGTCCAGGAGGCGCCGGAGCGGCGGGCCTGGTCGACGAAGTGGCCGATGAGGTGGTCCGCGACGTCCCCGAGGGCCTCTGCCGCGACGACGGCGCCGCTGAGCTGCTCCAGGGGGTCGGTGTGGACCTTGTTGATGGCCTCGATCAGGTCGTCGAGGCGTACCGGATTGGTCATGCGAACGGGTTCCACCGAAGGGTTCGTCATAGAGGCAACCCTAGGTTGACACCTCGATGAGTGTCAACCCTGGGTTGTCACTCGGGCGGGCTGTTCGTGGGCACGGGGCCGCGGTGCCATCCTGAGGAGGAGGGGCGAGACACGGAGGCCGCCATGGGGTTCTACGCCGAGCAGGCAGTGCCGCGGATCCTCAACGTCGCCTGCGGGGCCGGCACGGCCCGTCCGCTGCGCCGCCGGGTCTGCGCGGGGCTGGCGGGCGAGGTCGTGGAGATCGGCTTCGGCGCGGGGCACAACGCCCCCTTCTATCCGGAGGGCGTCACCGGCGTCTCGGCGGTCGAGCCGTCCGATGTCGCGTGGCGACTGGCCGCGGCGCGCGTACGTGGCGCCCGCGTCCCCGTCCGGCGGGCCGGCCTGGACGGCCAGTCGCTGCCCTTCGAGGACGGCGGTTTCGACTCCGCGCTGTCCACCTGGACGCTGTGCACCATCCCGGACGCCGTGGCCGCCCTGCGCGAGCTGCGCCGCGTGCTCAAGCCCGGCGGGACCCTGCACTTCGTCGAACACGGGCTCGCCCCGGAGGGCGACTGGCGCGTACGCCGCCTGCAGCGACGGCTGGAACCGCTGAACATGCGGCTCCTGGGCGGCTGCCACCTCACCCGCTCCGCCCCGGACCTGCTGGCGGCGGCGGGATTCGCGATCACCGCCCTCGACGTCTTCTACGAGGAGGGCGCGCCGAAGTTCCTGTGCGCCGAATCCCTCGGGACGGCGATCTCCCTCTGACCGGCGACCCGTCACGAAACCATCACGAGGGGCACGGGCCCGGAGCGCCCCTGGCAGCATCGGTCGGACCGATCCAGGGGGGTTCCAGGTTCCATGAGATTCCGTGTGCGTGTCCCCGCAGCGACCCGCGTAGCAGCCGTCGTCACCGTCGCAGCCGCCTCGCTGTTGCTCGGAGGCTGTTCCCAGACCCCGGCCGAGCGGCTGGAGGAGTGGTACGGCTCGGGAGGCGAGGCCCAGATCAGGAAACTGAACGAGGACGCCGGCCGGGTCAACGAGGTGAGCATGCGCACGATCGACGTCCAGGGACCCGCCTGCCAGGACCTGCTCGCCCAGACCGCCAAGGCCGAGAAGCTCGACCCGATCCCGGACGAAGCCGCGCAGCGGTATTGGAAGGAGGCCCTCGGCGGATTCAGGCGGGGGGCGGGCGAATGCGCCGACGGGGCCGCGAAGAAGGACGGGGGCCAGGTCTCCCGGGGCATCACGGCGGTCCAGACGGAAGGCCTCCCCAAGCTGGTGAGCACGGTCTCGATGATCAAGGCGGGCCTGGCGGCGACCAAGTGACCTGAACGGGCCTGATGTCAGCGGCGGTTGCTAGCTTCCGTTCCGTTGCCGGTACCGGACGGAGAGGCGGGGGCGTTGTCGTGGGTGCGTCGGGGTGGGAGTACTACGTTCCTTATCAAGAAGATCTCGGAGCCGCGTTGGACGCCCTGAGACAGCAGGTCTTCGACAGGCAGGACTACTACTGGGTCCCTGAGGACGAGGACGAGGGGGACGGTGCCACGGCCTGGCCCTCGACGTTCGACCAGCTGTGGAAGGACGAACGGGTTCAGGAGGAGGGGACGCACTCCATCCTCGACATGTGGCGGATCGTGCGACCCGGCGAGGACCCCGACTACGGCACCGTGCAGCCCGTTCAGCCTGCCGAGGCCCAGCGCGTGGCGGGTACCGACCGCCTCACGCGGGCCCACGTCCCCGACATCGATCCGCTTGCCGATCGAAGGTGGTTCGGCAGATGCGCGGTCCTGCACGACGCCCACGGCAGGCCGGAGGAGGTCTACTTCTGGGGCTTCTCCGGCGACTGACGGACGGCCTCTTCCCCTTGGGCGGCCGCGCCTCCTCTCCTGGCGTCGAGACCCCCGCCGGGAATGCCTCGCACGGTAATCGTGTCGATCCCCGTGCGGGCTGCTGCCTACGCTGCTCGCATGGCTCATGCGAAGACCTCCTACGTCTGCCTGCCCTGTCGGGCCTCGTACAAGCAGCCCTACGACAGGGACCGGGAGCGGATCTGCCCGCGGTGTGCGGGGGCCCTGGTCCATGTGGGCTCGGCGTTCGCCGCACCCCCGCGCCGGGACACCGCGGGATGGCGGACCCTCGCCGTGCTGCTGAACGCGGGCGTGCGGTTCCACAAGAGCTGCTGCGGCGGGCCGGGCTACCGGCCGCGCACCCTGCACGAGGTGCGCGAGCGGATGGCGTACGCGCGGCGGACCGGCACGCCGTTCGCGCAGGCGCTCGTCCTGCGAGACCTGCCGTGACCGGGCACGACACCCTGGCGCGGCTCGTGACACCGCCGACCGCGCCCGTCGAGGCCCGTGGCGACTGGACCGCGGCCGAGACCGCGCTCGGGGTACGGCTGCCCGACGACTACAAGTGGCTGGTCGCCACCTACGGATGGGGGGAGTTCTGCGATCTCCTCTACCTCCACACACCCTTCGGTGCGAACCGGTACAACCGCGTCGAGTGGCAGAGCGCGCATCCGACGGAATCGCCGGAGCGTGACCGCGAGCGCTACCCGTACCCGCTGCACCCCGCGCCGGGCGGGCTGCTGATCTGGGGCACCACCATGGACGCCGACCGGCTCTGCTGGCTCACCGACGGGGAGCCCGAGGAGTGGCCCGTGGTGGTGTGGAGCAGCGAGGGCTGGTACGAGACCCACCGCACGGGCGCGGCCGGGTTCTTCGAGGGCTGGGTCCGCGGCCGCGTCCACTCCCGCCTGCTCGGCGCGATGGATCCGGACCTGGCGCCCTGGTTCAACACCTTCCGGCCCCGCGTCGACCGGTGCCTGGTCCTGTCCGAGGGGCCCCTGTCCCATGACGAGCGCCTGAGCCGCCTGCGTACGGCGCTGGCCCCCACCACGGACCGCGGCTCGTGGCGCTCGGAGCGCGACGGGAGCGGACAGGACCACTTCGCGACCCTCGACGCCGACTGGTTGCTCACCTACGACACCCCCCACCCGCACCGGATCCGGATCGCCTTCCCGGCCGAGGACACGGAGCGCGTCCGTCACCGGCTCTTCGCCGCCGCCGAGCTCATGGAGTGCCGGGTGCTGGAGGTCACGACCGCGGCGGGGACCCCGCTGGAAACCTGGGGCGCGGTCACGGACGAGGACGAGTAGCTCGGCGCCCGCGGGATCCTCGCAGGTGGGGGAGGGGTGGGCGTGGCGCGCTTGACAGGGAAATCGAACATCCATTCTGATGAGTTATCCACAGCCGAAACGCTCGTGGAGGCGCATTGTCAGTGGCAGGCATTAGCGTCAGTGACGTGAAGCGATCGACTCAAGCAAACCGGGTGGAACCCATGGCAGGCACCGACCGCGAGAAGGCTCTCGACGCCGCTCTCGCACAGATTGAACGGCAATTCGGCAAGGGTGCGGTCATGCGCCTCGGCGACAAGCCGAACGACCCCATCGAGGTCATCCCCACCGGGTCGACCGCGCTGGACATCGCCCTCGGCGTCGGCGGGCTGCCCCGCGGCCGTGTGATCGAGGTGTACGGCCCGGAGTCCTCCGGTAAGACGACCCTGACCCTGCACGCCGTGGCCAACGCACAGAAGGCCGGCGGCACCGTCGCCTTCGTGGACGCCGAGCACGCGCTCGACCCCGAGTACGCGAAGGCCCTCGGCGTCGACACCGACAACCTCATCCTGTCGCAGCCGGACACCGGCGAGCAGGCACTGGAGATCGTGGACATGCTGGTCCGCTCCGGTGCCCTCGACCTGATCGTCATCGACTCCGTGGCGGCCCTCGTGCCGCGCGCGGAGATCGAGGGTGAGATGGGCGACTCGCACGTCGGTCTCCAGGCCCGGCTGATGAGCCAGGCGCTCCGGAAGATCACCGGTGCGCTCAACCAGTCCAAGACCACCGCGATCTTCATCAACCAGCTCCGCGAGAAGATCGGTGTGATGTTCGGCTCGCCCGAGACCACCACCGGTGGTCGCGCGCTGAAGTTCTACGCCTCCGTGCGCCTCGACATCCGTCGCATCGAGACCCTCAAGGACGGCACGGACGCGGTCGGTAACCGCACCCGCGTCAAGGTCGTCAAGAACAAGGTCGCGCCCCCGTTCAAGCAGGCCGAGTTCGACATCCTCTACGGCCAGGGCATCAGCCGCGAGGGCGGCCTGATCGACATGGGCGTGGAGCACGGCTTCGTGCGCAAGGCCGGCGCCTGGTACACGTACGAGGGCGACCAGCTCGGCCAGGGCAAGGAGAACGCCCGCAACTTCCTGAAGGACAACCCCGACCTCGCCAACGAGATCGAGCGGAAGATCAAGGAGAAGCTGGGCGTGGGTGTCCGCAAGGACGCCGCCGCCGAAGCCGGTACGGACGCGGCCGACGCCGCGGCCACCGCCGTGCCCGCCCCGGCATCGAAGGCCAAGACGACGGCCAAGGCCGCCGTGGCCAAGAGCTGACCCGTGCGGGAGCAGGAAGGGGGCGGCGAGCGCCGAGGCGGCCGTGAGGGCCGTTCGGAGCTGCCGCCCCAGAGCCCCGAGGAGCAGGCGCGGGCGATCTGTCTGCGCCTGCTCACCGGGAGCCCGCGTACCCGGCGCCAGCTCGCGGACGCCCTGCACAAGCGGGGCATCCCCGAGGAGGTGTCGCAGCAGGTCCTCTCCCGGTACGAGGAGGTGGGCCTGATCGACGACGCGGCCTTCGCCGGTGCCTGGGTCGAGTCCCGGCACCGAGGCAGGGGCCTGGCCCGCCGGGCACTGGCCCAGGAGCTCCGGACCAAGGGGGTGCACGCCACCCTCGTGGAGGAGGCCCTGGAGCTGCTGGACTCCGACCAGGAGGAGCAGACCGCCCGGGAGCTCGTGGAGCGCAAGCTCCGCTCCACCCGGGGCCTGGAGCGGGACAAGCGGATCCGGCGCCTCGCCGGGATGCTCGCCCGCAAGGGATACCCGGAGGGCATGGCCCTGCGGGTCGTGCGCCGCGCCCTGGAGACGGAGGGCGAGGACGCCGACGACCTCGGGTACCCGGGGGAGTGAGCCGGCAGGCCCGGGGTGGGGGTAGCCCCCGGGACCGGACGCCGGGGCACGCCAGTGTCAGGCGCCGGGGACGGCGGCAGAGTTGGCCGCATGATGCTGCGTTACGCCCTTCAGACCGTCAGGGACCGCAAGGCCGGTTTCCTCGGCGCCTTCGTCGCACTTCTGTGTGCAGCCGCCCTCGTCACCGCCTGCGGCACGCTCCTGGAAACGGGACTCCGCGGAAAGATCGGCACCGAGCGCTACGCGGCCACGCCGATCCTCGTCTCCGCCGACCAGAACGTCCACGAGACCACGGTCAAGGAGAAGAAGGGCGGACGGACCAAGACCAAGCACAAGGCCAAGCCCGTCGCCGAGCGGGCCTGGCTCCCCGCCGCCACCGTGGACACGGTCCGCGCCGTGCCCGGCGTCGAACGGGCCGTTCCCGAGCTCACCTTCCAGGCCGTCCCCCTGCTCAAGGCCCCCGGCGGGCCGGTGCCCTCGTACGGGCACGCCTGGACCTCCGCCGCACTGACCCCCTTCACCCTCTCCGAGGGCCGCGCCCCGCAGAGCGGCGGCGAGGTCGTCGTCGACCGTGCGCTGGCCGCCCGCGCCGGGCTGAAGCCCGGCTCCGAGCTCGCCGTGCAGTCCACCGGTGAACCCAGGACGTACCGGGTCAGCGGGGTCGCGACGACGGACCGGGGCGGCCTCGTCCAGCAGAGCGCGCTCTTCTTCAGCGACGACGAGGCCCAGCGGCTCGCCGCCCGCGACGGCCAGGTCAGCGCCATCGGAGTGCTGCCCGCACCCGGTGTCGGCGCCGCCGAGCTCGCCGCCCGGGTCGAACGGGCGCTGCAGGGCACCACCGCGCAGGTCGCCACCGGCGACGAGCGCGGCCCCGTCGAATTCCTCGACGCCGCCGGAGCCCGCATCAAGCTCGTCTCCATGGGCGGCGCCATGGGCGGCACCTCGCTGCTCGTCGCGATCCTCGTGGTCGTCGGCACGTTCGCGCTCTCCGTCCAGCAGCGCTACCGCGAACTCGCCCTGCTGCGGGCCATCGCCGCCACCCCGGGGCAGCTACGGCGCATGATCGGCCGGGAAGCGCTGCTCGTCGGCCTGGCCGCCGGTGTCGCCGGAGCGCTCGCCGGGCTGCCGCTCGCCGCCTGGCTGCACGGCCGGTTCGTCGAGAGCGGTGTCGTCCCCGTCACCCTGGAGCGCACCGCAGGCATCTTCCCGATGTTCGCGGCGGTCGCCGCCAGCCTGCTCGGAGCCTGGGCGGCCGCCCGGATCACCGGCCGCAGGATCGCCCGGATCCGCCCCGCCGAGGCGCTCGCCGAAGCCGCCGTCGAGCGGCGGCGGCCCGGCTGGATCCGCAGCGGGCTCGGGGTGCTGCTGCTGGCGGGCGGGGCGGTGCTGGTCGTCGTGCTCGGTTCGCTGCGCACCGAGCCGGCCTCCACCCCGGTCACCTTCCTCGCCGTGGTGGTCCTGGCCGGGGCGGTCTCGCTGCTCGGCCCGCTGCTCGTACGCGGCGCCACCGCGCTGCTCGCAGGACCGCTGCGGCTGGCCGGCCCGGGCGGCCACCTGGCCACCGCCAACCTGCGCGGGAACGCCACGCGCATGGCCTCCGCCGTCACCCCGCTCGCGCTGCTGATCGGCATGACCTGCACCGTGCTCTTCATCACCCCGACGCTCGGGGACGCCGCCCGGGCCCAGGCCCGCGACGGGATCCGGGCCCAGTGGGTACTGGCCGCGCAGGGTCCCGGGGTCACGCGGGAGGCCGCCGAGCGGATCCGGCGTACCCCGGGGGTCACGGCGGCCACCGAGATCGTGCACACGTCGGTACGGGTGGGGCTGACCAAGTACGCCGCGCAGGGCGTGACCCCGGCCGGACTGTCCCGGACCTGGGACCCCGAGGTCACCGGCGGAAGCCTGGACGGCTTCGGCGAGGGGAGCGCGGCGGTCAGCGAACTCGCCGCCGACCAGCTGGGGCTGAAGCCGGGAAGCCCGCTGAAGCTGACGCTGGGGGACGGAACCCCGGTCACGCTGACGGTCTCCGCCGTGTACGCGCGGGGGCTCGGCTTCGGCGATCTGACGCTGCCGCACGGGCTGGTGGCCGCGCACGCGGACAATCCGCTGGCCGGCGGTGTGCTGGTGGCGGCGGAACCGGGTTCGGGGACCGGACGGGAGCAACTGGCCGCAGCAGTACGGGAGTTCCCGGGCGTACGGGTGCTGTCCGCGGCGGACGCCGACGCGGCACGGGCGGAGCGGCAGGACGCCGGGGCGGAGATCAACCTGCTGGCGATGGGGCTGGTGCTGGCGTTCACCGCGATCGCGGTGGTGAACACGCTCGCGATGTCGACCGCCGAGCGGTTCCGGGAGTTCGCGATGCTGCGGCTGGCCGGGGCGAAGCGCCGGCAGGTGCTGCGGATGCTGCGGACGGAGGCGCTGGCGGTGGTCCTGATCGGGACGGCGCTGGGGTCGGGGATCGCGCTGGCGGTACTGACCGCGTTCAGCGTGGGCATGACGGGGGCGGCGGCGCCCGCGGTGCTGCCGGTGGCCTACGCGGCGGTGGTGGGGGTGGCCGGCGTGCTCGCCCTGGTGGCCACCGCCCTCCCGGGCCGGGTGGCGTTGCGGGTCCCGCCGGTGGACGTCGCCACGGCGAAGGCGTAGCCCCCGGAAACGCTGCCTGTGCGGCGCCGTTGCCGGGGGCGCTGCCCCCGGACCCCCGCGCCTCAATCGCCGGCGAGGCTGGATCTTCCAGCCCGTCCGGCGTTTGAGGACCGGGTCCGGGCGGAGCCCGGGGAGTTTCAGGCGGGTGCGATCGGGAGGCCGGCGGACTTCCATGCCTGGAAGCCGCCGGTCAGGTCCGTCGCGCGGTGCAGGCCCAGGGCGTGGAGCGAGGCCGCGGCGAGGCTGGACGCGTAGCCCTCGTTGCAGATCACCACCACCTGGACGTCGTGGCTCGTGGCCTCGGGGAGGCGGTGGCTGCCACGGGGGTCCAGGCGCCACTCCAGCTCGTTGCGCTCGACCACCAGCGCGCCCGGGATCAGCCCGTCCCGCTCGCGCAGCGCCTGGTAGCGGATGTCCACCAGCAGGGCCCCGGCGCGGGAGGCGGCGTACGCCTCCCGCGCGTCCACGCGGGTGTAGCCCGCGCGGACCCGCTCCAGCAGCTCGTCGATGCCGACCGGGGCGCTCACTGCCAGTCCGCCGGACGCTCGACGTGCTCCAGGCTGAGCACCGGGCCGCTGCGGCTGTAGCGGCGGATCAGCGGGAGCGGCGGGTAGTAGGCGTGCACGGAGATCGCGTGCTCGGCCTGCGAATCGTTGAAGACCTCGTGCACGTGGTGTTCCCGGAAGGCGCGCCCCGAGCCCGCGGCCAGTGTGCGGCGGCGGTCGACGTCCGGGGCCAGTTCCAGGGACTTCCAGCCCTCCGAGGGCAGACGCACGGTCAGCGAGTGCTCGGTGAGCCGGCCCCGGGCGGTGGCGAACGCGCCCCGCGATTCGGCGTGGTCGTGCCAGCCGGTGCCGGTGCCCGGCGGCCAGCCGATCAGCCACGCCTCGCTGCCGCCCGGCCCGTCCAGCCGGATCCAGGTGCGGCCCTCGGGATCGAGGGGCAGCGAGGCCACGACCGTGGGGTCGGCCGCTGTGCGGAGGGCGAAGTCGAGGAGCTCGGCGGCCGTGGGGCCCCCGGCCGCGGAGCCGGACTCCGGGGCGTACGAGGGTGCGGATACGGGTGCAGACATGAAAGAGGACCGTTCCTGGGTTCGCGGAGGTGCGCGCAGGCCGGTGGACGGCACGGGGCGCGCGGAGGGAAGGGCGAATCAGCAGGAAGGGCGACACACGCAGCCCGCGTAGCGGAGCAGGTCCATATGGACCCTCCGCCACAGGCGTACGTCGTTGCCGGTCATTCCGCGAGTGAACCACGGAGTCCCGGAGACGGTCAATCGATCACCACGGTCGGTGTCGGAGCCGGGGTGGGTGCCGGGGTGGGTGCCGGTGTCGTCGTGGAGGGCGCCGGTACCCGGGACGCGGGCACGCCCGCCCGTACCGTGTCCGCCGCCTCGTACAGCTCCGCCGGCCGGACGCCCGCGAAGGTCGCCGCCAGGTGCCCGTCCGGCCGCACCAGCAGCACGGTGTGCGCCGGGGCCCCCGGGTAGCTGTCCGCGACCAGCAGGTCGGTGCGGACCGGGAGGGCGCTCACCGCCGCCGCGAGGCGGGGCATCAGCCCGGCGCCGAGCCAGTGACGCCGGTCCCAGACTCCGGTGCCGGGAGCCACCAGGACCACGAGCAGCCGGCCCTGCCCGAGCAGGTCCCGCAGGGGCACGGTCGCCCCGTCGGGCGCGGTCACCGGGACGTCCGCCACCGGGCCGCCCGGCTCCGTGGCCGTCGGTACTTCCCGGACGGCGACCGGCGGCGCGTACGTGGGTTCCGCGCCCAGCGGCCCGCGCCCCAGGTGGCCGTCGGTGAGCAGGGATTCGGCGGAGCGTGCGGCGCCGGGGAGATAGGTGCGCAGGCCGCCCCCGGACCGCAGCGACGGGATCGCCTGGTCGGCCGCGCGCAGCCGGGAGGCGACCGCGGTGCGCCGCTCGCTCTCATAGCTGTCGAGCAGGGCATCGGAGGCCCCCTGGTGCCAGGCCAGGGAGAGCTTCCACGCCAGGTTCTCGGCGTCCCGGAGCCCCTCCTCGACACCCTGGGTGCCGAGTGCGCCCAGCAGGTGTGCGGCGTCTCCGGCGAGGAAGGCGCGGCCGTCGCGCCAGCGGCGGGCGAGGCGGTGGTGCAGGGTGTGGACCCCGGTGTCGATGAGGTCGTACGGGGGTGTCGTGCCGCCGCACCACACTGCAAGGGTGTCGCGGATCAGGGTCACCAGCGCGTCGGGAGTGACGAGTTCCCCGCGGGGCGGGAGCAGCCAGTCCAGCCGCCACACCCCGTCGGGCAGCGGCCGCGAGGTGACCTCCTGCGGCGGGCTGCGGTGCAGCAATGCCTCGCCGGGCCAGGGCAGTTCGGTGCGCAGCGCCGCCACGGCGTGCCGCTCCACGGCGGTGCGGCCCGGGAAGCGGATGCCGAGCAGCTTGCGCACGGTGGAGCGGGCGCCGTCGCAGCCGACGAGGTAACTCCCGCGCCACCAGGTGGTCTCGGCGCCCCGGGTGTGCGCGGTGACGCCCCGGCCGTCCTGTTCCAGGGAGTCCAGTTTGCTGTCGGTGACCAGCTGGACGAGGGGGTGGGCCGTGGCGGCGTGGCGCAGTCCGCGCGTCAGCGCGTGCTGCGGTACGTGCAGCGGGGCCGGGTGGTCCTCGAAGGTGATCCGCCGGTCGGGCCGGCTGCGGCGCATCGTGCGCCAGGCGGCGAAGTACGCCCCCTCGTCGCGCAGCGTCGTACAGCCCAGCCGGTGCGCCATGGCCGCCGTCTCGGGGTGCAGGACGACGGTACGGGCCGGGCGGACCTCTTCCTTGCCGGGCCCTTCGTCGAGCACGACGGAGGGCACGCCCGCACCCGCCAGGGCGAGTGACAGGGACAGCCCGACGGGTCCCGCGCCGACGACGATCACCGGGTCCATGGCGCGGCTCCCGATGTCCGGTATGTGATCACAGAACGTATGCAACCCACTGTAGGTGCCTGCGTCAAGTGACGCCGGTCGGCAGCGCGGTAACTGGAACCATAAATTCCGAAGTGGCCGCCACTTCCGCCGGGACCGGTACCGCGGCGGAACGCCGGGTCGCGGGTCGGACCGGCTGTTCCGAAGGGCTGCGATCGCGCCGTCATCGCAGGCGCGGCCTTCGAAATCCTGATGATCGACACCATGCGGCCTGAATTCACGACTTCGTGATGCGGTCGGTTTTCGGAATTCATCCCCCTGTTTTTCTCGGGGACGGGCTGATCGGCATTTTCCCGTTCCATCTCCGGCCCGGGGTCACAGTCGGAAGCCGCAGGTTCCACCAGCCGGTACAACGCAGTGTGGTGCGGCGGATGAGCTCCGCCGCACCACAAGGGCCACGCACTATGGCTGACCGTACATCGGGCCTCGAAAGGCGCCTCGAACCTGAACCGGGAAGGGGTCAGATCCCGCCCGAGTTCGCCCCGGTGGCCATGTCGTTGACATCGTTGACGCCGACCACCGCGCCGGTGCTCTTCTTCGACTTCCGCAGTCGGCCCTCCAGCACGGAGGCGCACGTGGTGAGGCCGAAGTTCACGACGATGTAGATCAGCGCGATCACGAAGAGGGTCGCGATGGTGTTGCTGTAGTTGGCCGAGATCTGCCGGTTCGTGGAGAGCAGTTCCGCGAAGCCCAGCAGGGCGCCGCCGATCGCGGTGTCCTTCAGGATCACCACGAGCTGGCTGACCAGAGCCGGCAGCATCGCCGTCACGGCCTGCGGGATCAGCACGTAGATCATCGTCTGGCCCTTGCGCATGCCGATCGCCTTGGCGGCGTCGCTCTGGCCGTGGGGCAGGGAGAGCACGCCCGCCCGGACGATCTCGGCGATGACGGCCGAGTTGTAGAGGACCAGGCCCGTGACCACGGCCCAGAAGGGCCGGGTGTCGGACGGCACGTCGATGAACCGCGGCGCCATCAGCGCGAAGCCGAACAGCATCAGCATCAGCACCGGGATGGCACGGAAGAACTCCACCCACGTTCCGACCAGCCACCGCACCCACGCGTGGTCCGAGAGCCGGCCGATGCCCAGCAGCGCGCCCAGCGGGAGGGCGATGGCCATGGACAGCGCGCCGGCCTTGAGGGTCTCCAGCAGGCCGGGGATCAGGTACGTGGTCCAGACCCGGCTGTCGGTGACGAACGGCGTCCACTTGTCGGCGTCGAGCTGGCCCTTCTCGGCCATGAGGGACAGCGCCCACCACAGGACCAGCCCGAACAGCACGACGAAGATCCCGCTGTAGATCCAGTTGCGCACCTTGGCCTTGGGGCCGGGGGTGTCGTACAGCACGGAACTCATCGCTTCACCGCCACTCGCTTGGCGACCCAGCCCAGCAGAAGACCGGTGGGCAGGGTCAGAAGGACGAAACCGAGGGCGAAGACCGCGAAGACCGCGAAGAGCGCCTGCGGCTCGTTCTCGAGCATTTCCTTCATCAGCAGGGCCGCCTCGGCCACGCCGATGGTCGCCGCCACCGTGGTGTTCTTGGTGAGCGCGATCAGTACGTTGGCGAGCGGTGCGATGACCGCCCGGAAAGCCTGGGGGAGCACGATCAGGGTGAGCACCTGGAAGAAGCTCAGTCCCAGCGCGCGGGCCGCCTCGGCCTGGCCGACGGGCACGGTGTTGATGCCGGAGCGCAGGGCCTCGCAGACGAAGGTGCCGGTGTAGGCGATCAGTCCGAGGACCGCGAGCCGGAAGCCGGTCTCCTTGAACGTGTCGCCGCCCAGAGCGATGCCGAGGGTCTGGTTGAGTCCCAGCGAGCAGCCGATGATCAGCAAGGTCAGCGGGGTGTTGCGGACCAGGTTGACGTAAGCGGTGCCGAAGGCCCGCAGCAGCGGGACCGGGCTGACCCGCATCCCGGCCAGGGCGGTGCCCCAGATCAGGGATCCGGCCGCCGAGTAGAGGGTGAGCTGAACCGTCACCCAGAAGGCTCCGAGCACGTCGTACTGCCCGGAATCAAGAAAATCGAACACGATGCCCTGCGCTCTCCCCAGGATGGCCGGTGAGGTGCGGCGCCGCCCGCGGCAGGCGGGCGGCGACGCTCCTCACCGATGAATCAGCTGCCTTCGGTGATCTGCGGGGCAGGCTCGCTCTTGAAGTTGGCCGGACCGAGGTTCTTGTCCACGGCCTTCTGCCAGCTGCCGTCCTCGACCATCTTCTTGAGCGCGGCGTTGATCTTGGTCTGGAGCTCCTTGTCGCCCTTCTTCAGACCGATGCCGTAGTTCTCGTTGCTCAGGCTCAGCCCGACCAGCTTGAACTTGCCCTTGTTCTTCTCCTGCGCCGCGTAGCCCGCCAGGATCGAGTTGTCCGTGGTCAGGGCGTCGACGGCCTTGTTCTCCAGGCCGGTGAGGCACTCGGAGTAGCCACCCTGCTCCAGCAGGTCGGCCTCGGGGGCCAGCTTGGTCTTGACGTTCTGCGCCGAGGTGGAGCCGGTGACCGAGCAGAGCTTCTTCTTGTTCAGGTCCTCGGCCTTGGTGATGCTCGTGTCGTCGGCGCGGACCAGCAGGTCCTGGTGCGCGAGGAAGTACGGGCCGGCGAAGTCGACCTTCTCCTTGCGCTTGTCGTTGATCGAGTAGGTCGCGACGACGAACTTCACGTCGCCGTTCGCGATCAGGTTCTCGCGCTCGGCGCTGACGGCCTGCTTGAACTCGATCTGGTTCGGCTCGTAGCCGAGCTCCTTGGCGACGTAGGTCGCGACGTCGACGTCGAAGCCCGTGAACTTGCCGTCCGGGGTCTTCAGGCCCAGGCCGGGCTGGTCGTACTTGATGCCGACGACGAGCTTGTCCTTGGCGCCACCGGAGGCACCACCGTCACTGGCGGCGTCCTGCTTGCTGCCGCCACACGCGGTCGCGGTCAGGGCGAGAGCGACGGCGACAGCCGCGGCCGCAGCGGCCTTGGAGATCTTCATGATGAACTTCCCTCGGATGAGACGTTGTTGAACGACGGGCGACGCATACGGCGCACGCACGGCCGACAGGAACGATCCGGCGGTGATCCGCATACGGATGACTACCAGACGGAAACCTCAGTGGTGCAGGATCTTCGACAGGAAGTCCTTCGCCCGATCGCTGCGCGGGTTGCTGAAGAACTGCTCGGGAGTCGCCTCTTCGACGATCTTTCCGTCGGCCATGAAGACGACACGGTTGGCGGCGGAGCGGGCGAACCCCATCTCGTGCGTCACGACCACCATGGTCATGCCCTCCCGGGCGAGCTGCTGCATGACCTCCAGCACCTCGTTGATCATCTCCGGGTCCAGCGCCGAGGTCGGCTCGTCGAAGAGCATCACCTTCGGCTCCATGGCCAGCGCCCGGGCGATCGCCACACGCTGCTGCTGACCGCCGGAGAGCTGCGCCGGGTACTTGTCGGCCTGAGTGCCGACACCCACCCGCTCCAGCAGGGACAGTGCCTTCGCCTTGGCCGCCTCCTGGTCGGTCTTGCGGACCTTCAGCTGGCCCAGCATGACGTTCTGCAGCACCGTCTTGTGCGCGAAGAGGTTGAACGACTGGAAGACCATGCCGACGTCGGCGCGCAGCCGGGCGAGTTCCTTGCCCTCCGAGGGCAGTTCCTTGCCGTCGAGCGTGATGGTGCCCGAGTCGATGGTCTCCAGGCGGTTGATGGTCCGGCACAGCGTGGACTTGCCCGATCCCGAGGGACCGATCACCACGACTACCTCACCGCGGGCAATGCTCAGATCGATGTCCTGAAGCACGTGCAGCGCGCCGAAGTGCTTGTTGACGTTGCTCAGTACGACCAGGTCGTCTGCGGCACCGGCCGCGTCCTGCACGTCCTTGGTCACTGATACTCCGCTCATCGGCTTCTTGCTCCGTCCTCCTCGGTTGGGAGGACAGTAGTGACGTGACGCGCACAACGTCATCACATCTGAGGGAGAATTGAGGATAACGATCCGGCCTCTTCCGGATACGCTCCGTGCGCACCACCGATGTGGTCGATCATGGACGCGTACCGGGTGCATAACGGAAGGCGCGCCGGGGCGGGACCCCCTTGACGTGGGACTCCGCATCGGCGTGGATGCATGGTGGCCCTACGTGCGGCCCCGCGTGTGACCATGCGTGGTGAAGCCCGAGTGAGAGAAGAGGAGAGGGGGACGGCATGAGACTGCTGCTCGTCGAGGACGACGATCACGTCGCGGCAGCCCTGTCCGCGATCCTCGCCCGCCACGGCTTCCAGGTCACCCACGCCCGCAACGGCGAAGAGGCCCTGCAGGCGATCCTGGCCGCCGGCGCCCCGGCCTCCCCCCAGCCCTACGGTGTGATCCTGCTCGACCTCGGTCTGCCCGACCAGGACGGCTACGAGGTGTGCGGCAAGATCCGCAAGCGCACCGCCACACCCGTGATCATGGTGACCGCCCGGGCCGACGTACGCTCCCGCATCCACGGCCTGAACATGGGCGCCGACGACTACGTGGTCAAGCCCTACGACACCGGCGAGCTCCTCGCCCGGATCCACGCCGTCGCCCGGCGCACCGGCGCCGCCGAAGAGGCCGCCGCGCCCGGAACCGGTACGCCCGCGACCGTCCGCCTCGGCCCCGTCAGCATCGAGCTGCCCACCCGCCGGGTCAGCGTGGACGGCGCCGACGTACCCCTCACCCGCAAGGAGTTCGACCTGCTGGCCCTGCTCGCGCAGCGGCCCGGCGTCGTCTTCCGCCGCGAGCAGATCATCAGCGAGGTGTGGCGCACCAGCTGGGAGGGGACCGGGCGCACCCTGGAGGTCCACGTCGCCTCGCTGCGCTCCAAGCTGCGCATGCCCGCCCTCATCGAGACCGTCCGAGGGGTGGGCTACCGGCTCGTCGCCCCGGCCGCTCCCTAGGGGCCCTCTGCCGTGCGTGCCCGTCTGCTCCCCCTGCTCGTCATCCTGATGGCGGGCACGCTGCTCGCCCTCGGCTTCCCGCTCGCGGTGAGCCTGGCAGCCGGCCAGCAGCAGCGGGTGGTGGTCGACCGGATCGACGACAGCGCCCGCTTCGCCGCCCTCGCGCAGTTCTTCATCGATGCCGAGGGCTCGGGATCCACCACCGGAGCCGAAGAGCGCCGCGATGCCCTCGGGCTCGAACTCGCCCGCTACCAGACCCTGTACGGAATCCGCGTCGGCATCTTCCACCGCAACTACAACGCCCTGGCGCGGTCCCCGGGCTGGTGGCAGCTCCCGGAATCGGCCGAGGGCCGCCGGGCCTTCGCGGAAGCGCTGGCCGGCCGGCGCAGCCATGACCCGCCGCAGGTGTGGCCCTGGCAGACCGACGGCAAACTGCTCGTCGTCTCCCCGGTCGTCCTCGACGGTGACGTGGTCGCGGTCGTCGCCACCGAATCGCCGACCGACCAGATGCGCGCCCGCATCCTGAAGGGCTGGCTGCTGATCGCGGGCGGGCTCGCCGCCGCCATGCTGGTCGCCTTCGGCGCCGCCCTCAAGCTCACCAGCTGGGTGCTCAAGCCCGTGCAGACCCTGGACGCCGCCGCCCACGGCATCGCCACGGGACGGATGAACTCGCGCGTCGCGGCCGCCGGCGGGCCCCCGGAACTCCAACGCCTGGCCCACTCGTTCAACGAGATGGCCGACAACGTCGAAGAGGTCCTGGAACAGCAGAGGGCGTTCGTCGCCGACGCCTCCCACCAGCTGCGCAACCCGCTCGCGGCGCTGCTCCTGCGGATCGAGCTGCTCGCCCTGGAGCTGCCCGAGGGGAACGAGGAGATCGCCTCCGTGCGCACCGAGGGCAAGCGCCTGACCCAGGTCCTGGACGACCTGCTGGACCTGGCGCTGGCCGAGCACGCCTCCGCCGAGATCAGCCTCACCGACATCGGGGCCCTGGCGGCCGAGCGGGTCGCCGCGTGGCGCCCGTACGCCGAGGAGAAGGGCGTACGGCTCACCGAGACGGGCCGGACCGCCATCACCGGCTGGGCCGACCCCATCGCCCTGTCCAGCGCACTCGACGCGGTCATCGACAACGCCCTCAAGTTCACCCCCACGGGGGAGGAGGTCGAGGTCTCCGTCTCCAGCGAGGGGCGCTCCGTCCGTGTGGTCGTCGCCGACCGCGGCCCCGGCCTCACCGAGGACGAGCTGCTCCGCGTCGGCGACCGGTTCTGGCGCAGCGGCCGCCACCAGAACGTCAAGGGCTCCGGGCTCGGCCTGTCGATCTCCCGGGCCCTGCTCGCCGCGGGCGGCGGGACCCTCTCCTACGAGAAGAACCCGCCGCACGGGCTGCGGGTGACGGTGGCCGTCCCGCGCACCGACCCCCAGGGCGCCTGACCCCCAGGGGCCCGACCTCCAGGCCTCGTGGGTCCGGCTACCAGACGAGGGTGGTGCGGGCTGCCTCCGACACCGCGTACAGCTCGTCGACGGCCCGGACCTCGAAGGCCGCCGCCCGCTCCCGCCCGGCACGCGGGACGGCGGGCAGGTACAGGGCGGTGCCGCAGGTGCCCCCGAGGAAGCGCCGGGTGCCGTCCGGGAGGACCCGCCACACCTCGTAGTGGCGCGGACGACCGCCGGGACCGGCCGCCGCCCGCCAGGACAGGCGCAGCCAGGCCCGGCCGTCCTGCCGGGACGAGGCGTCCACGACCGGTGCGGTGGGTGGGGCCGGGCGCCGGGTGCGGGTCTCGTCGTGCACCGACACGGCACCGATCCGCCACGCCACCGGCTTCCTCCCGGGCGCGGTGATCCGTACCGCCAGGCCGTACGCGGTCCTGCCCGCCAGCGACGCCAGCCCGGCCCGCGTCACGCGCCAGCCCTGGCCGGCGTCCCGGGTCCCGGCCGGCAGCCACGTGTACGGGACCGGCTCGCCGGGGCCTGACGGTTCGCGGACGGCCACGCCGACCTCCACCACGATCGCAGCCGGGACCGGCTCCGGGCCGGTGGCGTGCACCAGCTCCAGGACCGACCCGCGGGTCAGCGGCAGCCGTGTGGAGTGCAGCCCGATGATCACGGGCGCGGTCGGCGCGCCTTCGACGAGCAGGCTGGAGCCGCCGCGCCAGGCAACCGCGAAGTCCAGGGTGACCGAGGGGCGCACCCCGGCGGTGTCCACCGCCCAGCGGCGGCCGGGGAGCTGGTCCTGGAGCCCGAGGTGGTTCCAGGGCGCGTCCGAGACGACCCTGCCGTCGTCGTACCAGCGCAGCCCGTGGCCGGTGTTGAAGGAGCAGGCGAAGGGGAGCCCGGTGACGGTGGACCGGTCGGCGACGACCGTCGCGGGGGCCCGCCAGCGGGACCCGGATTCGGGCGCGGGCCGCGCCGGGTCGAGGGACTCGCCCGTCCAGAACCGGTCGTCGGCGCGGTGGAAGGCTCCGGGGGAGCGGTCGGTGAGGTGGTTGCGGGTCCATTCGGGCCGGTAGAAGCCGTAGCTGACGACGTGGTCCCGCCCGCGCGGGACGATCGCGTCCCAGTCGACGACGGAGTCCCAGCCTCGGGACTCGGTGTCCACCGCGGCCCACAGGTCGTGGCGGGAGCGGCCGAGGCGGCCGGCGAGCATGCCCGAGGCGGCCAGGGTGTCCGGGGTCCAGCGGAAGTCGACGAACATCGTGTCCGAGACCTTCCCGGCCCGGTCCTCGAAGAACTCCTGGTTGAGCGCGTTGAGGGCGCCCTGCCAGCCCACCCGGCCGGTGCTGTTCATGGCGTCGTACCAGGTGATGCGCAGACCGTGAGGCTCGCCTGCCGCCCGCAGGGCGCGCAGGAACTCCCGCATCCGGGTGGCGAGCGCACTGTCCCCGCCGTCGGTCTCGGCGTTCACGAACCAGCCGTCGAAGCCGTAGGTCCGCGCCACCTGGACGAGCTTGTCGGCGATCGGGAAGCGGCCGAGGGAGTCCCGCCGCACCAGGTCGCGGGTCCACCGGAGGTCGCCGCCGTAGGCGACGGGCGGCAGGAACACGTTGCCCAGCACCCGCACCCCGTTGCGGTGGGCGGCGTCGACCACGGGCGCGTTCGGCGCGAGCACGATGCCCTCGCCGGCGGAGCCGCCCCAGAAGACCAGCTCGTCGATGTACGCCCAGTGCGTGAGCGCGTAGTGGTCGGCGGTCGGGGAGCCCTGGGACGGGTTCGCGGCCGTGGGCCCGAAGGAGACCAGGGAGGAGATACGGGCCTGGCCGGCGCGGGCGTCCCGGTTCGCCGGGACCGGGGTGAACCGTTCCGCCAGGGGCACGGTCGAGGTGTTGTGGGCCAGATCGGGATCGCTCTCGGGGGTCCACCGGCTGAGCGAGCGCCACACGATCCCGGGGCCGGGGGTCCCCGAGGGGAGGGAGTCCGGGAACCAGTACGAGGCGTACGGGGCCAGGTCGGCCGGGGCCGGTGCCGGTGCCGGTGCCGGTGTTCCGACGGGTAAGGGGGCGGGCGCGGCGGCGGCCCGGGCGCGGCCCGCCAGGCCCAGCAGCGCGGCGGCCGCGGCCCCGGTGGCCAGCACCCTGCGCCGGGTCGGCCGTACCGCGGCGGGCGGCGTGCGGGGATCGACGCCGTTGTCGGTCTCGGGCATGCGGGGCTCCTCACGAAGGGATCGGTGGATCGAAAGGATCGGTGGATCGCTCGGTCAGGCAGGTCTGGCAGGTCTGGGCAGGTCACGTCACGTCGTGTACGTGCAGCACCTCGGTGATGCCGCGCGCGGCCAGATGGGCGGGGTCCGCGGCGCGTTCCGCGAGGACCACCGCAGGGCGCACCCCCTGGGCAGTCAGCGAGGCCCAGGCTTCGAAGAAGGCGCCGCCCGGGGCGCACACCGAGCGCCCCGGAGCCCCCGCCGCCCCGCCGGCGTCAGCGCCCGCGACCTCGCCCGCATCCCCGCCGATGTCCACGGCGAGCGCGGTGGACCGCGGGGCCGGGCGGTGCGCGCGGCCCCGCCACCGCGCGGCGATCCGGGAGACGGCGGCGCCGGCCGGCTTGGTCCGGCGGTCGTTGCCGAGCAGGCCGAGGCCGTACTCCAGCTCCGGGAAGTCCGCGAGCTCCCGGGACACGTCGTGCGAACACCACCAGGTCACGCCCCACAGGTCCGGGCAGTCCAGGGCGTTCGCGAGGGTGGCCTCGGTGAACCGCGCCGCGTGCTCGGGCGGGATCAGCGGCGCCGGGGCACCGACCTCCTGGAGCCACACCGGGCGGTGGGGGTCCAGGGCCCAGGCCTTGGACAGCTCGATCAGGTAGGCGGCATGGTGCTCGGTCGCCGTCCCGCTCCGGCCGTGGCGCTGGGCGGTGCCGTTGAACACCCAGGAGTGCACGGCGGTGGCCCCGCCCAGCCGGGCCGCCTGGGCCGCGGTGAAGGGGTGCCCGTCCTGGTACCAGGCCGCGTCGTACTCGGCATGCAGATGCAGCCGCCCCGGTGCGCCCGCCTCGCAGGCGGCGAGCATCCGCTCCAGCCAGCGGGCGGCCTGGTCCGGGGTGATCCGGTCGGGGTCGGGGTGCGGGGGGCCGGAGAACTGGTTGATCTCGTTGCCGACCGTCATGCCCAGGAAGTTCGGCCGGTCGGCGAGGGCCGCGGCGAGCGTGCGCAGGTACTCCTCCTGCCCGGCGACCACGTCCGGGTCGGTGAAGATGCTGCGCCGGTGCCAGGTCCGGGTCCAGGCGGGCAGGAAGTCGAAGCTCGACAAGTGCCCCTGCAGGCCGTCCACGTTGACGTCGAGCCCGTGCTCGGCGGCCGCGTCGGCGAGCGCGACGAGCTGCTCGACGGCGCGCGGCCGGATGAGCGTCCGGTTCGGCTGGAAGACCGGCCACAGCGGGAAGACGCGGATGTGGTCCAGCCCGAGCGCGGCGATCGAGTCGAGGTCGGCCCGTACCTCGGCGAGGTCGAAGTCCAGCCAGTGGTGGAACCAGCCGCGGGCCGGGGTGTAGTTGGCGCCGAAGCGGAGCGCGTCATCGGGCACAGGGCGTCCTGGAGTTCTGGAGTACGCGAGTACTGGAGGAATTCACCGGATGCGGCACAACCTGCCGGTGCGGGTGAGGAAAGTCAACAGGGCCCCCGCTCGTGTACTTATGCGCTTCAGCCCAGTTGACACAAGGCTTCCAGGGCGAAGAGCCTGAGGAAACTAATGCGCTTTAGTCATGGCCGGCCGCAAGGAAGTGTGTGGAAATGGACAGTGGTATCAGCGGTATTTCGGTCACGGTGGCCGCCCCCGCGGCCCGGGCACCCGCTGTGCGCGCTGCGGACCGGAACGGGAGCCGCAGCAGCCCGTGTTCGGCAGTCCTCGCTGGACGGCACGGGGACGGCCCCGCTGGGGGACGTGCCGTGGGCGGTGACGTGGCACGGAGTCCCGTCCGCCGCTCGGCACCCCTCCCGGAAACCAACGGATCGTCATAAAAGCGGCCTGTCAGGGCAGGATCGCGTACGGTCCGGCCATTGCCGTCCGTATTCCGCCACGTGTGACGCACCCGAAGGACGAATGAGGCAGGCCATGGCCCGCAGACCCACGATCAAGGACATCGCCCGGCAGGCCGGTGTGTCGGAGAGCGCCGTCTCCTTCGCGCTCAACGACCGGCCGGGCGTCTCACAGGACACCCGGTCCCGGATCCGGCGCGTCGCCGAGGAGCTCGGCTGGCAGCCCAACAGCGCGGCCCGGGCGCTGTCCGGCGAACGCTCCGGAGCCGTCGGCCTGGTCCTCGCCCGGCCCGCGCACACGCTCGGCGTCGAGTCCTTCTTCCTCCAGCTCGTCTCCGGCATCCAGGAGGTCCTCTCCGCCGCCCGGACGGCCCTGCTGTTCCAGGTCGTCGAGGACATCGACGCCGAATGCGCCCTCTACCGCCGCTGGTGGGCCGAGCGACGGGTCGACGGCGTCCTCGTCGTCGACCCGCGTACGAGCGACCCGCGACCGGCGCTCCTGGAAGGACTGGCACTGCCCGCGGTCACCATCGGCGAGGCCCTGTCCCCGGCCGGCGGCTTTGGCGACGGGGAGATCGACGGGGGCGTCGACGGGGGCGGGAGAGGTCCCTCCCCGGCTCCCTCCACGACCCTGTCCTCGGTCCGGGCCGACGACGCCGGCGCCATGGCCCAGGTCCTGGAGCACCTGTACGGGCTGGGCCACCGCCGGATCGTGCACGTCGCCGGCCTCCCCGGTCTCGCCCACACCGTCCGCCGGATGGAGTCCCTGCGGGCCGAGGCAGCACGTCGCGGCCTCGGCCCCGACCAGGTGCGCTCGGTGGTCACCGACTACTCCGACGCCGAGGGCGCGGCGGCCACCCGACGGGTCCTCGGCGAGTCCGATCCGCCCACGGCGCTCGTCTACGACAACGACGTGATGGCTGTCGCCGGGAGCGCGGTCGCCGCCGAGCTGGGCATCCCCGTCCCGGGCCGGCTGTCGATCGTGGCCTGGGACGACTCCGCGCTCTGCCGGGTCACCCATCCCCGGCTCACCGCGCTCGTACGGGACACCGCCGGCTTCGGCCGACTTGCGGCCGAGGAACTCCTGGCCGTCCTCGCGGGCAGCCCGCCCGGCGTGCGGATCAGTGAGCGGCCGAGGCTGGAGCCTCGCGAGAGCACGGCGCCGCCCCCGGCGCATACTTAATCCTGAAACCTCCTGGAGCTGCCACCGTGATCATTCCCAGCGCCCCGTTCCCCGCACCGCGGGCCGCCGCAACGGCCTCCGGACCGACGGTGGCGATCGACATCGGGGGTACGAAGATCGCCGGTGCGCTGGTGCACCCCGACGGCACGATGACGGCCACCACCCGCCGCCCGACCCCGCGCGGGGCGGATGCCGACGCGGTCATGGCGGCGGTCGCCGAGGTCGTCGCCGACCTCTCCGCGTCGCCGCTGTGGGCCTCGGCGGTCCGCTGCGGGATCGGCAGCGCCGGCCCGGTGGACACCTCCCGGGGCACGGTCAGCCCGGTCAACATCGGGGCCTGGCGGGAGTTCCCGGTCCAGGAGCGCGTCGTGGCGGAGCTCTCGGCGCGCGGGGCCGAGCTGCCGACCGTGCTGGCCGGTGACGGGGTGGCGATGACCGCCGCCGAGCACTGGCTGGGCGCGGCCCGGGGCCACGCGAACGCCCTGTGCATGGTGGTCTCCACGGGCGTGGGCGGCGGCCTGATCCTGAACAACCAGCTCCACCCCGGCCCCACGGGCAACGCGGGACACATCGGCCACATCAGCGTGGCCTTCGACGGCGAACCGTGCGCGTGCGGCGGCCGAGGCTGCGTCGAGTCGATCGCCTCCGGTACGGCGATCGCCCGCTGGGCCCTGGACCAGGGCTGGACCCCGCCGGACAACGGGTCGGACACGGCGGGCGGCGGAGGCGATGCCTCGGCGGCGGGTGTGGCCGCCGCCGCCTCCGAAGGTGACCCGATCGCCCTGGCCGCCTTCGACCGGGCGGGCCGCGCCCTGGCCGCCGCCATCGCGGCCACCGCGACCCTCGTGGAGACGGACATCGCGGTCATCGGCGGTGGAGTGGCCGCGGCCGGCGACACCCTCTTCGCCCCGATCCGCAGCCACCTCGCGGCCTACGCCACGCTGTCGTTCGTCAAGGACATCCGAGTGGTGCCGGCGATGCTGGGCACCCATGCGGGGCTGATCGGCGCGGCCGCGGCGGCGACCATGCTGCTGCCTTCGGCGCCGTCCCCTTCGTGAACATCAGGACCTTCAGCACCTTCAGGACCTTCAGGGCCCTCGTGGCCCTCGGGAGCCTCAGGGTTTGACGGACCGGTAGTACCGGCGCGCGCCCTCGTGCAGGTCCAGGGGGTCGGTGTAGATCGCCGTCCGCAGGTCCACGAGCTGCGCCGCATGCACCTGCCGCCCGACGAGGTCGCGGCTGAGGATCACCGTCCGCGTCAGCTGCTCGGTGAGCTGGGGGTCGGTCCCCGCCGTGGTCACCAGCAGGTTCGGCACGGCCAGGGTCGACACCGAGCTCGTGTTGCGCGCCCGCGCGTAGGCGTCCTGCGGCATCACGGCCGTCCGGTAGTAGCGCGCCGGGCTGCCGCTCTCCTGCAGCTGTTCCACCAGGTCGCCGAGTTGCACGAGCCGGATGTCGAAGCGCTCCGACAGCTCGCGCACGGCGTTCGTCGGCAGGCCGCCGGACCAGAAGAAGGCGTCGATCCGGCCGGCCTCCAGCTCACCCGGCATGGTGTCGATGCCGATGGACACCGACGTGAGGTCCAGCACCGGGTCGATCTTGGCCGCCCTCAGCAGCCGCTCCGAGACCAGCCGCACGCCGGACCCCGGCTGGCCGATCGCGACCCGCTTGCCGCGCAGGTCACGGGCCGACTGCACCGGGGAGTCGGCCGGGACCACCAGCTGCACGTAGTCGTCGTAGAGCCGCGCCACCCCGCGCAGCAGGTCCGCGCCGGGCTTCTTGTCGAGCTGGTACTTGGCGACCGCGTCCGCCGTCGCCACCGTGAAGTCCGCCTCGCCGGTGGCCAGCCGCTTCAGGTTCTCCTGCGAGCCCTCGCTGGTCTCCAGGTGTACGTCCATCCCGGGCATGTCCCGGGCGAGCGCCTGCTCCAGGAGCTGCCCGTACCGGTGGTAGACCCCGGTCCGCGCGCCCGTGCTGAAGGTCAGCTCGCCCTGCAGTTCCGGCTGCCCGAAGGGCTTCAGCCACCACGTCAGGACGCCGAGCACGGCGAGTACGGCCACCAGGACCCGCAGGGCGTGGCGCCTGCTGATCCGGGGCGGTACGAGAGGCATGGCCGCGATCCTGCCACCCGTCCGCCGTCCTGTCACGGCGCGGGCCGTCCGGGAGCTCCCGGGCGGAGCCTTCCCAGCAGTTCGCGCGCGGCCGGAGCGGGCGCCCGGTCCCTGCGCTTCTTCGGCGCGGACCTGACCGCTGTCCGGCTGCGCGCACAGGACCTGGACCGGTCCCACGGCGAGGGAACTCCGGTGTCCGGAGAAGCCCAGGACCTGCTGCTCGTCCTCTTCGGCCGCCGCCTCCCCCCGGGCCGGCCGAACGGGGGACCGGAGGGCCACCGGGTACCGCCTACCCTTGTTGCATGACCAGCAGCGACCGGAGCCAGGCAGTGGACGTGAAGCGAAGCTACGAGGTGCGCACCTACGGGTGCCAGATGAACGTCCACGACTCGGAGCGGCTCTCCGGTCTGCTGGAGGACGCCGGATACGTCCGGGCGCCCGAGGGCTCCGACGGCGACGCCGACGTCGTGGTCTTCAACACCTGCGCGGTCCGCGAGAACGCCGACAACAAGCTGTACGGCAACCTCGGCCGGCTGGCCCCGATGAAGACGAAGCGCCCCGGCATGCAGATCGCCGTCGGCGGCTGCCTCGCGCAGAAGGACCGCGACACCATCGTCAAGCGGGCCCCCTGGGTCGATGTCGTCTTCGGTACGCACAACATCGGCAAGCTGCCCGTGCTGCTGGAGCGCGCCCGCATCCAGGAAGAGGCGCAGGTCGAGATCGCCGAGTCGCTGGAGGCCTTCCCCTCCACGCTCCCGACCCGCCGCGAGTCCGCGTACGCCGCCTGGGTCTCGATCTCCGTCGGCTGCAACAACACCTGCACCTTCTGCATCGTCCCGGCCCTGCGCGGCAAGGAGGAGGACCGCCGGCCCGGCGACATCCTCGCCGAGGTGGAGGCCCTGGTCGCCGAGGGCGTCTCGGAGATCACCCTGCTCGGCCAGAACGTGAACGCCTACGGTTCGGACCTGGGTGACCGCGAGGCCTTCTCCAAGCTGCTGCGCGCCTGCGGCCAGATCGAGGGCCTGGAGCGGGTCCGTTTCACCTCCCCGCACCCGCGCGACTTCACGGACGACGTGATCGCGGCGATGGCCGAGACCCCGAACGTGATGCCGCAGCTGCACATGCCGATGCAGTCAGGATCGGACACGATCCTGAAGGCGATGCGCCGCTCGTACCGGCAGGAGCGATTCCTCGGCATCATCGAGAAGGTCCGCGCCGCGATCCCGCACGCCGCGATCTCCACCGACATCATCGTGGGCTTCCCCGGTGAGACGGAGGAGGACTTCCAGCAGACGATGCACGCGGTGCGCGAGGCCCGTTTCGCGAACGCCTTCACCTTCCAGTACTCCAAGCGGCCCGGCACCCCGGCCGCCGACATGGACGGGCAGATCCCCAAGGAGGTGGTCCAGGAGCGGTACATGCGCCTGGTCGCCCTCCAGGAGGAGATCTCCTGGGACGAGAACAAGAAGCAGGTCGGCCGCACGCTGGAGGTCATGGTCGCGGAGGGCGAGGGCCGCAAGGACGGCGCCACGCACCGCCTCTCCGGCCGCGCGCCCGACAACCGCCTCGTCCACTTCACGAAGCCGGAGGCGGAGGTCCGCCCGGGTGACGTGGTCACCGTGGACATCACCTACGCGGCCCCGCACCACCTGCTGGCCGAGGGCCCGACGCTGAAGGTGCGCCGGACGCGCGCCGGCGACGCCTGGGAGAAGCGCAACGCCGCCCCCGCCCAGCCGGCGGGCGTCATGCTCGGCATCCCGACGCTGGGCGTCCCGGCGCCCCTGCCGACCGTCGCCTCCGGCTGTTCGGTGCCCGCCTCCTCCTGAGCGACACGGGTCCCGCGCCTGCGGCTAGGCTGCGGATCATGCTCGTAGCCGCTGCCGTCTGTCCCGCCCCGCCGCTGCTCGTGCCGGAGGTCGCCGCGGGGGCCGCCGCCGAACTCGGCGACGCCCGCACCGCCTGCTCCGACGCGCTGGCGGTGCTCGCCGCGTCCCGGCCCGACCTGCTGGTCGTGGTCGGGGCCGCCGCCGAGGGCGGCGCGTACGACCAGGGCACGCCCGGCGGCTTCGCCGGCTTCGGGGTGGACCTCACCGTCACCCTGGGCCCCGACCTGGGCGAACCGCCGAGCGGCCACGCCACCGGGACCACCCTCCCGGCTTCCCTCGCCGTGGCCGGCTGGCTGCTCGGCCAGGCCCGCTGGGCGGCCGCCCCGGTCGCCGGAGTGGCCGTCGCCGCGGACCTCGCTCCGAGCGGCTGCGGCCTGCTCGGAGCGGACCTGGGCGGTTCCGCCGAACGCGTGGCCATGCTGGTCCTGGGGGACGGCAGTGCCTGCCGCACCCTCAAGGCCCCCGGCTACCTCGACGAGCGGGCCGCCGCCTTCGACGCCGCCGCCGCCCGCGCGCTGGGCGCCGCCGACGTGGCCGCGCTGGCCGGGATCGACGCCGCTCTCGCGGCCGAGCTCCAGGCCGCCGGACGGGCCCCCTGGCAGGTGCTGGCCGGCGCCGCCGAGGGCGCGGAGCTGGAAGGGCGCCTGCTGTACGAGGACGCACCGTACGGCGTGGGGTACTTCGTCGCCGCCTGGTCCTAGCCGCGCACGGCGGCCGCAGGGTTCCTGGAACGGCGAAGGGGCGCGGGACCGGCTGCTGCCGGTCCCGCGCCCCTTTCCCGGACCGCGTCAGGAGGCGGTCGGCGGTGTCGGCCCGCCGGGAGCGTCCTTGTGCGCGATCTTCCCCAGGGCGTCCTTCGCCTTGCCCGTCCCGCTCGTGATCTGGCCGCTGTACTTGCCCTTGGTCTTGGAGTCCACGGCCTTGGCCACCTTCTCCAGACTCTCGCCGATCCTGCCCTCGTGCTGCAGGGCGAGATCGCCGACCTTGTCCTTCGCCGGACCGAGCTTGGCCTTCAGATTGTCCAGCAGGCCCATGGGTCACCTTCCGTCGGCGGTCGCTAGGTGCGGGCGCCCTCGCCGGTCTCGCTGTCCGCGGCCACCGGGGCCGCCAGCTGCTTCGGAATCTCCACGACTCCCGCCTCCGGAGACTTCTCGGCAACAGGCTCGGCCTCCTCGGCCGCACCGGACTCCGCCGTCAGGTCCTCCGCCGTGACCTCCGCGGTCACAACCTCGTCCTTACGGCGAAAAAACCGATCAAAAACGCCCATGTCTACTCCCGTAACGTTACTCGTGTGAGTGAAGTTCCGCGTCGACCGGACCGGCCTGCGCCGGGCGTACGCAGGGCGCATGTCCGGCCGGAACCTCGCCAGGGCAACGACCCCGGCCTCACCCCGTCACGTAACTCGATCGGGTACATGCTGTGGGGTTTGCGAGACTGGTGCGGTGAGGAAAGCAGCCCCCGCCCCGCGGGTCATCGCCGTCGTAGGTCCCACCGCGGCAGGAAAGTCCGACCTGGGCGTAGCCCTGGCCCGCCATTTCGACGGCGAAGTCGTCAACGCCGACTCCATGCAGCTGTACCGGGGGATGGACATCGGCACCGCCAAACTGACGACCGAGGAACGCGGCGGTGTCCCGCACCACCTCCTCGACATCTGGGACGTCACCGACACCGCCAACGTCGCCGACTACCAGCGGCTGGCCCGCCTGGAGATCGACAAACTTCTCGCCGAGGGACGCACCCCCGTCCTCGTCGGCGGATCCGGCCTGTACGTCCGCGGCGCCCTGGACGTCATGGAGTTCCCCGGCACCGACCCCGAGGTGCGGGCCCGCCTGGAGGAAGAGGTCACGCTCCGTGGCCCCGGGGCCCTGCACGCCCGCCTCGCCGCCGCCGACCCGGCCGCCGCGCAGGCCATCCTGCCCAGCAACGGCCGCCGCATCGTCCGCGCGCTCGAAGTGATCGAGATCACCGGCCGCCCCTTCACCGCCAACCTGCCCGGCCACGATTCCGTCTACGACACGGTGCAGATCGGCGTCGACGTGGCCCGCCCGGAGCTCGACGAGCGGATCGCCCTGCGGGTCGACCGGATGTGGGAGGCCGGGCTGGTGGACGAGGTCCGCGCGCTGGAGGCCCGCGGGCTGCGCGACGGAATCACCGCCTCCAGGGCGCTCGGCTACCAGCAGGTACTGGCCGCGCTCGCCGGTGAATGCACCGAGGACGAGGCCCGGGCGGAGACCGTCCGGGCGACCAAGCGCTTCGCCCGCCGGCAGGACTCCTGGTTCCGCCGCGACCCGCGCGTGCACTGGCTCAGCGGGGCCGCCGCCGACCGGGGGGAACTCCCCGGACTCGCGCAGTCGTTGGTCGAACGAGCGGTCACAGCCTGATCACGTGATGGCATCGGGACGCCTCACGCGCCAGTAGTGGGGCCGGGGGCGTGCCATCATCAAACTTCAGCGGGTGCGATCACCTGCGATGAACGGCGGCGTACTGAGTCCGAGTGGGGAGGGCGCGTGGCGATGGAGGCCGGCCCTCGTGACACCGGGCAGGACGACACCCGGAGGGAAGCGGATCCGATGCTTCTGGACGGGACGGACGGGACGGACGGGCCCACAGGGCTCGGACTGCCCGCCGATCCGGCGCGACTGACCCCGGACGGCCCGGACACCCCGGACTCCGCCGAGGCGGAGGCCGCGGCCGGACCCGAGTTCGAGGTCGAACTGCGCCCGCAGCGCCGCCTGCGCCTGTGGCAGATCGCCCCGATCGCGATGCTCGCCGCCACCGGCTCGCTGATGTTCGCCTTCCCGCTCGCCTTCGAGTTCGGCGACGGCGGCGCGGTGGTCGCCATGCTCGGCTTCCTGATCAGCTGCTGCGCCGGAGGCTGGGGAATGATGGCCGCCCGACGGGTCGGCTACACGTGGCCCGGTCTCCCGGCCCGGGGGAGCGGCCGCCGCCCGGACTGGCGCATGGCCGCGCTGTACGCCGTCGTCGCGCTGGCCGTCGTAGGTCTCGCCGTGTACCGGGTCGCCCGGCTCCGCTGACCGCCTCCCGGCCGGTTCCGCCTTCCCGGCCGGTTCCGCCCCTCGGACGGTCCGGCACCCCTGAGCTGGGGCTCGGTACCATGGGCCGGTGACGCACACCACCCTCTCCTTCCTCAAGGGCCACGGCACCGAGAACGACTTCGTGATCGTCCCGGACCCGGACAACGCCATCGAGCTGCCCGCGTCCGCCGTCGCGAAGCTGTGCGACCGGCGCGCCGGGATCGGCGCGGACGGCGTCCTGCACGTCGTCCGGTCCGCCGCGCACCCCGAGGCCGCGCACCTGGCGGAGGAGGCGGAGTGGTTCATGGACTACCGCAACAGCGACGGCTCCATCGCCGAGATGTGCGGCAACGGCGTGCGCGTCTTCGCCCGCTACCTCCAGTACGCCGGACACGTCGAGCCCGGCGACCTCGCCGTCGCCACGCGCGGCGGCGTCAAGCGCGTGCACCTCGACAAGGGGGGCGACGTCACCGTCTCCATGGGCCGCGCCGAGCTGCCCGAGGGTGAGGTCACGGTCAGCGTCGACGCCCGGAGCTGGACCGCGCGGAACGTGAACATGGGGAACCCCCACGCGGTGGCCTTCGTCGAGAGCCTCGATCACGCCGGGAACCTCTACACCGCCCCTGCGTTCACCCCGGCTTCCGCCTACCCCGCCGGGGTCAACGTCGAGTTCGTCGTCGACCGTGGCCCCCGGCACGTCGCCATGCGCGTCCACGAGCGCGGCTCCGGCGAGACCCGCTCCTGCGGCACCGGTGCCTGCGCCGTCGCCGTGGCCGCCATCCGCCGCGACGGCGCCGACCCGGCCGCCACCGGCGAACCGGTCGCGTACACCGTCGACCTTCCCGGCGGAACCCTGATCATCACCGAACACCCCGACGGGCAGATCGACATGACCGGACCGGCCGTGATCGTGGCTGCGGGGGAGTTCGACGGGACCTGGCTCACCGAAACGGCTTTCGGCTGAAGCTTCCCTCTAACGGGTGATCCGTTTCACGCTGAGCGAGAGGTGGACTGCGCCACGTGGTGGGGTCGGTAATATCAGGCACCGGCCCTGAGGGCTCACCCCATGCCCACCACCGCCGGTCGAAGCCGCCGGAGGTGCCCATGAGTGCAGAGGCCACGAACCCCGAAGCACACCCCGAAGCGCGCCCTGAGCTCCGCAGACGGGGGCGGACCAGGCTCGATCTGCGCCGGCTCGGGCGCGCGGCCCTGCTCGGGCCGACGTCGCGAGACCGGCTTCCGGACGCGATCGGCCACGTGGCCGAGGCACACCGCGCCCACCACCCGGACGCCGATTTGTCCATTCTGCGCCGCGCGTATCTCCTCGCGGAGACCTCGCACCGGGGTCAGATGCGAAAAAGTGGTGAGCCGTACATCACACATCCACTCGCCGTCACTCTGATCCTCGCCGAACTCGGCGCCGAGACAACCACCTTGACGGCCTCTCTGCTCCACGACACCGTCGAGGACACCGACGTGACCCTCGATCAGGTCCGGGCGGAGTTCGGCGACGAGGTGTGCTTCATCGTCGACGGCGTCACCAAGGTGGAGAAGATCGACTACGGCGCCGCCGCCGAACCCGAGACCTTCCGCAAGATGCTCGTCGCCACCGGCAACGACGTCCGCGTCATGTCCATCAAACTCGCCGACCGGCTGCACAACATGCGCACCCTGGGCGTGATGCGCCCCGAGAAGCAGGCCCGCATCGCCAAGGTCACCCGCGACGTCCTCATCCCGCTGGCCGAACGGCTCGGCGTGCAGGCCCTCAAGACCGAGCTGGAAGACCTCGTCTTCGCGATCCTGCACCCCGAGGAGTACGAGACCACCCGCGCGCTCATCGCCGCCCACGCCGGGGAACGCGACCCGCTGCCCGCCATCGCCGACTCCGTACGCGGCGTCCTGCGCGATGCAGGCATCGCCGCCGAAGTACAGGTCCGGCCCCGGCACTTCGTTTCCGTACACCGCATCGCCCGCACCCGCGGCGAACTGCGCGGCTCCGACTTCGGCCGCATCCTCGTCCTCGTCGGTGAGAACGCCGACTGTTACGCCGTGCTCGGCGAGATGCACACCTGCTTCACCCCGGTCGTCTCGGAGTTCAAGGACTTCATCGCCGCCCCGAAGTTCAATCTCTACCAGTCGCTGCACACCGCCGTCGCCACCCCCGAGGGCTACGTGGCCGAGGTCATCGTGCGGACCCGGCAGATGCACCGTGTCGCCGAGGCCGGTGTGGTCGCCCTCGGCAATCCCTACGCCACCGCGACCCCCGACGCCGCCACCGACCCGGACGAGGAGCGTGTGGACCCCACGCGGCCCGGCTGGCTGTCCCGGCTGCTCGACTGGCAGCAGTCCGCGCCCGATCCCGACACCTTCTGGACCGTGCTCCGGGCGGAGCTGGCCCAGGACCGGGAGATCACCGTGTTCCGGGAGGACGGCAGCGCCACCGGCACCATCAGCCTGCCGGCCGGGGCCAGCTGTATCGACGCCGCCTACGCGCAGCACGGCGAGGCGGCCCACGGCTGTATCGGCGCCCGCGTCAACGGGCGCCTGACCTCCCTGTCCTCCCCGCTGTCCGACGGGGACACCGTCCAGCTGCTGCTCGCCCAGGACGCCTCCTCCGGACCCGCCGCCGAGTGGCTGGACCACGCGCGGACCCCCGCGGCCCGGATCGCCATCAGCAGCTGGCTCGAAGCCCACCCCGACCGGGCCATGGCCACGACCTCGGCCGCCCGGGCGCCGCTGTCGGTGGTCGGGGCCCGCGGCGGCGGGGGCAACGCGGTCGCCGATCTGCCGGACGCCACCGTGCGACTGGCGGGATGCTGCACCCCGGTGCCGCCGGACGCCGTCGCCGGCTTCCTGGTTCGCGGCGGGGCCGTCACCGTGCACCGCGTCCACTGCGCGGCGGTGGCACAGATGCGGGCGGTGGGGCGTACCTCCGTCGCCGTGCACTGGCGGGCCACGGCGGACGTCCGGGTCACCCTGCTCGCTGAATCGTTCGGCCGCCCGCATCTGCTGGCCGATCTGACCGAGGCGATCGCCCGCGAGGGGGTCGAGGTGGTCTCCGCGACCGTGGAACCGCCGGTCGAGCAGCGGGTCCGGCACAGCTACACCCTGCAGCTGCCGGACGCGGCCGGGCTGCCCGCGCTGATGCGGGCGATGCGGGACGTACCGGGGGTGTACGACGTCAGCCGGGTCTAGGCCGGGCGCGGGTGCGGACACAAGCCGGTGCGGACATAGGCCGGTGCGGACGTAGGCCGGAACGACTCCGGAAGGCCCCGTTCGGGTGGACTCGTCGCGCGTCGTACGCGGCCGTGCGGCGGGCGCTGGTAAGCGGTGGTGGATGCAGCTCTCCTCCCCGCGCCTGCGCGCCACCCTGCTCGCCGCGGCCTCCCTCACCCTCGTCGCCGCCGTCCTGCCCCCGCCGAAGCCGCTGGGCATCGGCGACCGGCTCTTCCCGGAGCTCGGGAACCCCGGGTACGACGTGCTCTCGTACGACCTGTCCTTCGCCTACAAGGACAACCTGAGCCCGCTCGACGCGGTCACCGTCATCGACGCCCGCGCCCTGGAGCGGCTGGAGCACATCAATCTGGACTTCACCCACGGCAAGGTGGCGTCCGCCGAGGTCAACGGGGAGCCGGCGCGGTTCGAGAGCGTGGCGGAGGACCTGGTCCTCACGCCCGCGCGCCCGGTGGCGGACAACATGCCGCTGCACATCACCATCCGGCACACCAGCGATCCGCGCGGCCGCGGCGACGGCGGCTGGGTGCCCACGGAGGACGGCCTGGCCATGGCCAACCAGGCGGACGCCGCCCACCGCGTCTTCCCCTGCAACGACCACCCCGCCGACAAGGCGATCTTCACCTTCCGGATCACCGCCCCGGCCGGCCTCACGGCCGTCGCCAACGGGGAACCGGTGGCCCCCGCCGTGCGGCTCGGCCCCACGACGACCTGGACCTACCGGACCCGGCACCCGATGGCCACCGAGCTGGCCCAGGTCTCGGTGGGCCGCTCCGAGGTCGTGCACGGCACCGGACCGCACGGGCTGCCGCTGCGCGACGTGGTGCCCGCCCAGGACCGGAAGCGGCTGGACCCCTGGCTCAAGAAGACCGCGGGCCACATCGAGTGGATGGAGGAGCGGGTCGGCCGCTACCCCTTCGAGAACTACGGGGTGCTGATCGCACGGGCCACGACCGGCTTCGAGCTGGAGACGCAGACCCTCTCGCTCTTCGAGAGCAACCTGTTCGCGGGCGAGGGCTACCCCGAGTGGTACGTCGAGTCCGTGATGGTCCACGAGCTCGCCCACCAGTGGTTCGGCGACAGCGTCACCCCGCGGACCTGGTCCGACCTGTGGCTCAACGAGGGACACGCCACCTGGTACGAGGCCCTGTACGCGGACGGCCTCGGCAAGTACTCCCTGGAGCGGCGCATGCACGAGGCGTACCAGCGCTCCGACCAGTGGCGGGCTGCGGGCGGTCCGCCGGCCGCCCCGAAGGCGGCCGCACCGGGCGAGAAGATCGGGCTGTTCCGGCCGGTGGTCTACGACGGGTCCGCACTGATCCTCTACGCCCTGCGGCAGGAGATCGGCACCGAGGCCTTCGAGAAGACCGAGCGGCGCTGGGTCACGGAGAACCGGGACGGGATCGCGGGGACGGCCGACTTCGTACGCCTGGCCTCGCAGGAGGCGGGCCGCGACCTCACGGCCTTCCTGGAGCCCTGGCTGTACGGGGCCACGACCCCGCCGATGCCCGGTCACCCGGAGTGGAGTGGCAAGGCGGCCTCCGGCAGGGCCGCGGCGGATCCGGCCTCCGGCAAGGCCGCGGCGGACGGGAGCACCCGATAAAGGGTGTGACCGCCGAGGAACGGGCATGTCACCATCGACGGGGCCGCGTGGGGAATCCCCCGGCCGTGTGACACGTTGGACGTGACAGTTAACGTGACACTGCTATTCGAATCGACGTAAGGATCCAATGACCTCCTCTTCTTCCCCTTCCCAGGACGCGCGGGACGCACAGGACGTGCGGGACTCGCAGAGCTTCACCGAGAGCCTTCGGGCCGATGCCCTGATGGAAGAGGACGTCGCCTGGAGCCACGAGGTCGACGGAGACCGGGACGGCGAGCAGTTCGAACGCTCCGAGCGCGCGGCCCTGCGCCGCGTGGCCGGCCTCTCCACCGAGCTCGAAGACGTCACCGAGGTCGAGTACCGGCAGCTGCGCCTGGAGCGCGTCGTTCTCGTCGGTGTCTGGACCTCCGGCACGGTGAACGACGCGGAGAACTCCCTCGCGGAGCTCGCCGCCCTCGCGGAGACGGCGGGTGCCCTCGTACTCGACGGTGTCATCCAGCGCCGTGACAAGCCGGACCCCGCCACCTTCATCGGGTCGGGCAAGGCGCGCGAGCTGCGTGACATCGTCATGGAGAGCGGCGCCGACACCGTCGTGTGCGACGGTGAGCTCAGCCCCGGCCAGCTCATCGCCCTCGAAGACGTCGTCAAGGTGAAGGTGGTCGACCGGACCGCGCTGATCCTCGACATCTTCGCCCAGCACGCCAAGTCCCGAGAGGGCAAGGCGCAGGTCGCACTCGCGCAGATGCAGTACATGCTGCCGCGACTGCGCGGCTGGGGTGCCTCGCTGTCCCGCCAGATGGGTGGCGGCGGCGGTGGCGGCATGGCCACGCGAGGCCCCGGTGAGACCAAGATCGAGACCGACCGGCGACGGATCCGCGAGAAGATGGCGAAGATGCGCCGGGAGATCGCGGAGATGAAGACCGGCCGTGACATCAAGCGGCAGGAACGGCGCCGCAACAAGGTGCCCTCGGTCGCCATCGCCGGTTACACCAACGCCGGCAAGTCCTCGCTGCTCAACCGCCTCACGGGCGCGGGCGTGCTGGTGGAGAACGCGCTGTTCGCCACCCTCGACCCGACCGTGCGCCGGGCCGAGACGCCGAGCGGCCGGGTCTACACCCTGGCCGACACGGTCGGCTTCGTCCGGCACCTGCCCCACCACCTGGTCGAGGCGTTCCGCTCCACGATGGAGGAGGTCGGGGACTCCGACCTGATCCTGCACATCGTGGACGGTTCGCACCCGGCGCCGGAGGAGCAGCTGGCGGCGGTGCGCGAGGTGATCCGCGAGGTCGGCGCGGTGAACGTGCCCGAGATCGTCGTGATCAACAAGGCGGACGCCGCGGATCCGCTCGTCCTGCAGCGGCTGCTGCGGATCGAGCGGCACTCCATCGCCGTCTCGGCGCGGACGGGCATGGGCATCGAGGAACTCCTCGCGCTCATCGACTCCGAGCTGCCGCGGCCCGAGGTCGAGGTGGAGGCCATGGTGCCGTACACGCGCGGCTCGCTGGTCGCCAAGGCGCACGCCGAGGGCGAGGTGATCTCCGAGGAGCACACCCCGGACGGCACCCTGCTCAAGGCGCGGGTCCACCAGGAACTGGCGGCGGACCTGGCGCCGTACGCGCTGGCGAAGCGCTGAGTGTGCGAGCGTGCCCGACGGCTTGAGAGCTTGACGGTGTGACGGCTGAGGCCCCCCTGCGGTGCAGGGGGGCCTCAGCCGTTCGGTCATGCTCAGGGTCCGGGGCTACTCGAACCGCTCGAACTACTTGAACTTGGCGCTGACGGCGTCGAAGATGCCCTTCGCCTCCGGACCCAGCCGGGGTCCGGCCAGCCAGCCCGCCTTGGCCGGGCCGATCGAGGTGTTCGACACCAGCGCCGGCTTGCCGTCGGAGCCCGCCGTGACCCAGCCGCCACCGGAGGCACCGCCGGTCATGGTGCAGCCGATGCGGTACATCACCGGGTCGTTCGCGTTCAGGGACAGCCGGCCCGGCCTGTCCGTGCACTGGAAGGCGCGCTGGCCGTCGAAGGGAGCCGCCGCCGGGTAGCCGGTCGCCGTGATGCTCGCGACCTTCGGCACGGCCTGCGCGTTGAACTCCACCGGGAGCGCCGAACCGACCGTCTCCTCCAGGGACTTCTTGCTGCCCTTCTCGGGCGCCACGTGCAGCACCGCGAAGTCGTACGGGGCACCAGCGCCGCCGGTCGGACCGCCGGTCGCGATCCACTGGTCGGAGGTCTGCGCCCAGTCGCTCCACCAGACGCCGTACGGGGCCACCGTCTCGCGGGGCGCGCCCTTGAGCTGCGCCGCCGGCTTGCCCGCGTTGTTGTAGGACGGGACGAAGGCGATGTTGCGGTACCAGCCGCCGGCCTTGCCCGCGTGGACGCAGTGGCCCGCGGTCCAGACCATGTTGGACTTGCCGGGGTGGGCCGGGTCCTTGATCACGGTCGCCGAGCAGACCATCGAGCCCTCGGGGCCGTCGAAGAACACCTTGCCGGACGCCGGAACGCTCGTGTGGTAGGGCGGGGCGGCCTGCTTGGCCGCCACCGGGGCCGGGGTCGGGTCGGTGACGCCCTGGTCCTTGCCCGCGTCAGGGTCGACGGCCGGGCGCTGCGGCTGCTCGGCGTCACGCATGCGGTCCGGGTCCCACAGGCCTTCGATGACCGGGTTGATGTAGTCGCCCGCCTCGCGGAGCCAGTCCTCCTGCTTCCAGTTCTTCCACTCACCCCCCTTCCACTTCTCCAGGTCTATTCCGTGCTCCTTGAGCTTGTCCTTGAGCTGGTCCGGGATCTTGATCGCATCCTGGCCCGGCAGGCTCCCGGCCACGGTCGGCTTGGCGTCGCCGCCGGCCTCCCCGTCGCCGGGGCCGCAGGCAGCCGCGGTCAGCGCGAGCGTGGCCGCGCACAGAATCGCGGTGACCGGTCGGTTCGGTCGCATGTCGTTGGTCCCCCTGGGAGTTCGAGGAGTGGAGTAGCCCCCCACTATGCCGCTGTCGCCGAGGACGACACAGGCCGGGGCTGCGGTTCCTGGCGTTCTCCCCTTGCGGGACAAGGATCTTGAGTCAACCCGTGATCCCTCGCCGTCACCGTCGTTGGTACGTACGGGGGATGGGGGAGCAGCGTTCATGTTCGAGACGCAATCCGGAAGTGCAATCAGTGCGGGAGGACCGACACTCGTGGCTGTCACCGAGCCGGCCGCGGCGGCGGCCGCGACAGAGATCCCGCCTCAAGTGCCTCCGCAGGGAAGCCGGGGATCGGTTCCGGACGCCCCGAACATCCCGAACGCCCCGGTCAATCCGAACCGTCCGGGTGTGAGCGGTGGACCGGGGGGTTCCGCCGCCCCCGAGGGCATCCTGCGCAGACAGGCGCAGCGGGAGTCCGCCGCCCGGACGTACGCGCGCTCGCTGCCCATCGTCCCGGTCCGGGCCCGCGGGCTGACCATCGAGGGCGCCGACGGGCGGCGTTACCTCGACTGCCTCTCCGGCGCCGGCTCGCTCGCCCTCGGGCACAACCACCCGGTGGTGCTCGAAGCCATCCGCGGTGTCCTCGACTCGGGCGCCCCGCTGCACGTGCTGGACCTCGCGACCCCCGTCAAGGACGCCTTCACCACCGAGCTGTTCGCCAACCTGCCGCCCGCGCTGGCCGCCGACGCGCGCATCCAGTTCTGCGGACCGGCCGGTACGGACGCCGTGGAGGCCGCCCTCAAACTGGTGCGCACCGCGACCGGACGCCCCGGGCTGCTCGCCTTCACCGGTGCCTACCACGGCATGACCGCCGGGGCCCTGGACGCGTCGGGAGGTGCCACCGGGGTACGGGTGACCCGGCTGCCGTACCCGCAGGACCTCCGCTGCCCGTTCGGCGTCGGCGGCCCCGAGGGAGCCGAACTCTCCGCGCGCTGGACGGAGAACCTGCTGGACGACCCGAAGGGCGGGGTGCCCGCCCCCGCCGGCATGATCGTCGAACCCGTGCAGGGCGAAGGCGGGGTGATCCCCGCCCCGGACGCCTGGCTGCGGAGGATGCGCGAGATCACCGCGGCGCGGGGGATCCCGCTGATCGCCGACGAGGTGCAGACGGGCGTCGGCCGGACCGGTGCCTTCTGGGGAGTCGACCACGCCGGGGTCGTGCCCGACGTCATGGTCCTCTCCAAGGCGATCGGCGGAAGCCTGCCGCTCGCCGTGATCGTGTACCGGGCCGGCCTGGACGTCTGGGCCCCCGGCGCGCACGCGGGTACCTTCCGCGGCAACCAGCTCGCCATGGCCGCCGGCGCCGCCACGCTCGCCTTCGTCCGCGAGAACCGGCTCGCGGAGCGCGCCGCCGCCCTGGGGGAACGGATGCTGGCGGCCCTGCGCGGCCTGGCCTGCGGCCATCCCTGCATCGGAGAGGTACGCGGCCGGGGCCTGATGATCGGCCTCGAACTCGTCGACCCCGACACCGGGGCCGCCGCACCGTCCCTCGCCGCCGCCGTCCGCCAGGAGTGCCTGGACCGCGGCCTGATCGTCGAGCTCGGCGGCCGCCACGGCGCGGTGGTGCGCCTCCTTCCCCCGCTGACCCTGACCGACGAGCAGGCCGCGGCGGTCCTCGACCGCCTGGCCGACGCCATCCCGGCCGCCGCCCGCCGGACCCACTGACCCGTACCCCGAGGACCCGCGATGCCAGACCCGCACCAGTCCACCCCCATCACGGAGACCCAGCCGCTGTCTTGCGACCGGCCCGCCCCACCGCCGGGACCGGCCCAGGCGCAGCCGCGGTCGCTCCCGGACCATGAGGACGCCGTCGCCCCGGGGCAGCCGTCACCGCCGCCCGGCACCGCGGCGCCGCTACGGGAGGCCGCGGAGCCGCCGTGCCCGACGCCCCGGCCCGACGCGCCCAAGGTACAGGCCCCGGGTTCCGCGGTCGGCCCGCCGACCCGGCCCGTCCCCGCCGAGGACGCCCCGACCCCGACCCTGTCCCCGGCCGGCACGCCGCCCCACGCCGACGGAGCCACGGCCGAGCAGCCGCAGCCGGGCCCGGCGGGCGACCCCGGAGCACCGGCCGAGCAGCTCCCCCCGACGGTCACGGCCGCCACCGGGACCGGAGCCGGGGCAACGGCCACGGTGCCGCGGCAGAAGGACGGCACACCACGGCCCCGTTCCGGATGGACGAGCCCCCTCCGGCTGGAGCCGACCACCCTGCCCGACCTCCTCAACCACCCCGACCCGGCCGTCGCCGCCGAGGCCGCGGCGGTGGAGAACCTGCTCCGCTGCTGGGTCCGCGAATCCGGTCTCGGCCGCCCCGACGGCCCCGCTGGAACCCCCCTGCGTATCCCCCTTCCCGCGTCCGGCACCGCCCTGCTCGTCCCTGTCCGCCACTGGTCCCACGCCGGCTGGCACCGATTCGGTGCCGTCCGGCTCGAAGGAACGACCGCTGCCGCCCCCTCCCTCGACGCCGTCACCCTTGCCGCGCTCATCGCCCGTGAGGGCACGAGCGGTGGCCGAGGCGCCGCCGACCTCGTCGGCCGGGTCGCCGACTCGGTGCGCCGGACCGCCGAATTCATCGCCGACCGGCGGGAACGCCCCACCGCCCCGGCCCCCGTCGGCGGGGACCGTTTCCTCACCGCCGAACAGGCGCTCCTCCTCGGTCACCCCCTCCAGCCGGACCCGAAGAGCCGTGAAGGACTCTCCGAGGCCGAGGTACGCCGCTACTCACCCGAACTCCACGGCTCGTTCCCCCTGCACTGGTTCGCGGTCGAACCCGCAGCTCTTGCCAGCGAATCGGCCTGGACCGAGAGCGGCCGCCCCGTCTCCGCCCCACAGCTCCTCGGCCGACTCGCCCCCGGGCTCCCGCTGCCCAACGGCACCACCCCCCTTCCCCTGCACCCCTGGCAGGCCCGCGACCTGCTCCAGCGCCCCGCCGTCACCGCCCTCCGCGATGCGGGACTTCTGCACGACCTGGGCACGCACGGCGAGCCCTGGTACCCCACCTCCTCCGTCCGCACCGTCCACCGCCCGGGCGCCCCCGCGATGCTCAAGCTCTCCCTGGGCCTGCGCATCACCAACTCCCGCCGCGAGAACCTCCGCAAGGAACTCCACCGCGGCGTCGAGGTGCACCGGCTGCTCCGCACCGGCCTCGCCGAGCAGTGGCAGGCGTCCCACCCCGCCTTCGACATCGTCCGCGACCCCGCCTGGGTCGCCGTGGACGCCCCGGACGGAACCCCCGTGCCCGGACTCGACGCCCTGCTGCGCCACAACCCCTTCCGTTCGGGCGACGACCCCGTCTGCATCGCCGCACTCACCGCTCCCCGCCCGTGGCCCGGCCGGACCACCATGAGCTCCCGCCTCGCCGAGCTCGTCACCGGGCTCGCCACCGCCACCGGCCACACCACGTCCGCCGTCGCCGCCGAGTGGTTCCTGCGCTACCTCGACCACGTGGTGCTGCCGGTCCTCGCCTTCGACGCGCTCGCCGGTATCGCCCTCGAAGCGCACCAGCAGAACACCCTGGTGCTCCTCGACCCGGCCGGCTGGCCGATCGGCGGCCGCTACCGCGACAACCAGGGCTACTACTTCCGCGAATCGCGCCGCGCGGAACTGGAGCACCGGCTCCCCGGCATCGGAAGCGCCAGCGACACCTTCGTCTCCGACGCCGTCACCGACGAACGCTTCGCCTACTACCTCGGCATCAACAACGTGCTCGGCCTCATCGGTGCCTTCGGATCCCAGCGCCTCGCGGACGAGCGGGTCCTCCTCGCCGCCTTCCGCCGCTTCCTCGCCAAGGCCGCAGGCCTCGGCCCGCTCCCCGCACGGCTGCTCGACTCGCCCACCCTGCGCTGCAAGGCGAATCTCCTCACCCGCCTGGGCGGCCTCGACGAGCTGGTCGGCCCCGTCGACACCCAGTCCGTCTACGTCACCATCACCAACCCCCTTCACGATTGACGCGTCGGCGCCGACGCGGAGAAGAGCCCCCGATGCCCTCCACCCACACCTCAGCCCCAGCTCCGGCCACCGGATCCGCCCACGGCACCCGCACCGCCACCGGCGTCGTCAAAGTTGCCGGCGGCAGGCGTGGACAACGCCTCGACGCACAACTGTTGCCTCTGCTCGCCGAAGCCGACCTGCTCGATTCCCCCGCCATCTGGGGCAGCGTCACCACACCCGCCGGAGCCTTCCGCCTCGAACCCGTGCGGCCCGGTCGCGACCTGGAGCTCCTCACCGGCTGGATGAACGATCCCGAGGTGGCCGCCTACTGGGAGCTCGCGGGCCCTGCCGCGGTCACCGCCGACCACCTGCGGGCCCAGCTCGACGGCGACGGCCGCAGCATCCCCTGCCTCGGCCTCCTCGACGGCACGCCGATGAGTTACTGGGAGATCTACCGGGCCGACCTCGACCCGCTCTCCGGGCACTACCCGGCGCGCCCCCACGACACGGGTATCCACCTGCTCATCGGAGACGGCACGAACCGTGGCAGGGGACTGGGAACAGCTCTGCTGCGCGCCGTCGCCGACCTGGTCCTCGGCAACCGCCCCCGCTGCACACGCGTCGTCGCGGAACCGGACATCCGCAACACCCCCTCCGTATCAGCCTTCCTGAACTCCGGTTTCCGCTGCTCCGCGGAAATCGACCTTCCCGAGAAGCGGGCCGCCCTGATGATCCGGGAGCGGGCGCTGCGCAATCTCCTCTGAGTGCCGCCCCGCAACCCCGACCGTCGTCGGCAGCTTCGCACCTCTCCCTTCGATAACTCTGCGTAGCGAAGCAAAGTTCCCGACCTCCGAGGAGCCACGTGCCGAACTTCCCCGCAGCCCCCGACGCGGCCGAACCCGCCGTGCCGCCGTCGCCCCAGCACCCCTGCACGCCGCCCGAACTCAACGGTGCGACCTGGGACTTCGCCGCCCGCCGGATGCTCGCCAAGATGCTCGGCGAGTTCGCCTACGAGGAGATCATCCGCCCCGTCCCCGCACCGGCCGCCGCCGGGGACGCCTGGACCCTGACCCTCGACGACGGCAGCAGCCTCGGCTTCCGCGCCCGCCGGCGCTCGTACGGCAGCTGGCACGTCGCCCCGGACACGATCACCCTGACCCCGCCGGCGCGCGCGCCGACGTCACCGCCCTCACCGAACGTGCCGGGCGACCTCGGGAGCCCGACCGCCTTCGGGGACCCGTACGCCTTCCTCATCCGGGCGCGTACCCTCCTCGGCCTGGACGGACCCACTCTCGGTCACCTCGTCCGCGAGCTCAGCGCCACCCTCACCGCCGACGCCCGGCTCGACCACACGGCACTCACCGCCGACGTCCTCGCCGACCTCGACTACGCCGCCCTCGAAGGCCACCAGACCGGCCACCCCTGGCTCGTCCCCAACAAGGGCCGCATCGGACTCTCCGCCTCCGACACCGCAGCCTGGGCCCCCGAGGCCCGCACCCGCCAGCGGCTGCCCTGGCTCGCCGCCCACACCACGCTCGCCGCCTACCGCGGGACCGCCGGACTGGAGGATCCCGCCCGTCTCTACACGGCAGAGCTCGACCCCGTCACCCGGGCCACCTTCGACCGGTCCCTGCGCGACCGCGGCCTCGACCCGGTCCACTACCTCTACCTCCCGGTCCACCCCTGGCAGTGGGACGAGGTCGTCCTCCCCCTCTTCGCCCCGGCGCTCACCTCCGGCGCCCTGGTGCCGCTCCCCGCCGATCCCGACGTGCGTCTCCCGCAGCAGTCCGTCCGCACCTTCCTCAACCTCAGCCGGCCCGACCGGCACAGCCTCAAACTCCCGCTCTCCGTCTTCAACACCATGGTCTGGCGCGGACTGCCCAGTGACCTCGCGCTCGCGGCCCCCGCCGTCACCGCCTGGATCCACTCCCTCCGCGACGGCGACCCCTTCCTCCGCGACGAGTGCCGGGTCGTCCTGCTCGGCGAGGTCGCCTCCGTCACCGTCCGCCACCCCGTCTACGACGAGCTCCCGGAGGTTCCGTACCAGTACAAGGAGCTCCTCGGTGCGATCTGGCGCGAGCCCCTGACCGGCCTGCTGGCACCCGGCGAGCGCGCCCGCACGCTCGCCTCCCTCCTCCACACCGACCCGCGCGGCCGGTCCTTCACCGCCGAGCTCGTCGCCCGGTCCGGACTGACCCCCACCGTCTGGCTGCAGCGCCTGTTCGCCGCCCTCCTGCCCCCGCTGCTCCGTTTCCTCTACCGCTATGGCACCGTTTTCTCCCCGCACGGCGAGAACGCCATCGTGATCTTCGACGAGCAGGACGTCCCGGTCCGGCTCGCGGTCAAGGACTTCGTGGACGACGTCAACATCACCGACGAGCCGCTGCCCGAGCTGGAGTCCCTGCCCGACGAGGTCCGAGCGGTCCTGCTCACCGAGCCCGCCGACTTCCTGCCCCAGTTCATCCACTCCGGGCTGTTCGTCGGCGTCTTCCGCTACCTCTCGGCCCTGTGCGAGGACGGCCTCGGCGTCCCGGAGAGCGAGTTCTGGTCCCTCGTACGGGCGGAGATCCTGCGCCACCAGACCCGCTTCCCGGAGCTCAAGGACCGCTACGAGCTCTTCGACCTGCTCGGCGAACGCATCGGACGGCTCTGCCTCAACCGGAACCGGCTCTACGAGGACGGCTACCGCGACCGCCCGGACCGCCCGCACGCCGTGCAGCACGGCACCGTACCCAACCCTCTGTACCGGCCATGATTGCTCGCCGATGCGCTCGCTGTCAGTGCGGCCCCGTAGGGTTGGCAGTGCTATGACGAAGCCCTCCCTCCCCGACCTGCTGCACGCCGCCGTCTCCGCCGTCGGCGGCACGGAGCGCCCCGGCCAGGTAGCCATGGCCGAAGCCGTCGCCGAAGCGATCGACGACAACTCCCACCGGCTGATCCAGGCCGGTACCGGTACCGGCAAGTCCCTCGGCTATCTGGTTCCGGCCCTCGCGCACGGTGAGCGCGTGGTCGTCGCCACGGCGACCCTCGCCCTCCAGCGGCAGCTCGTCGAACGCGATCTGCCACGGACGGTGGAGGCACTGCACCCGCAGCTGCGCCGCCGCCCTCAGTTCGCCATGCTCAAGGGCCGGTCGAACTACCTGTGCCTGCACCGCCTGCACGAGGGCGCTCCGCAGGACGAGGAGGACGGCCTCTTCGACCAGTTCGAGGCGGCCGCACCCACCAGCAAGCTCGGCCAGGACCTGCTGCGCATGCGTGACTGGGCGGACGAGACCGAGACCGGCGACCGAGACGACCTGACTCCGGGTGTTTCGGACAAGGCCTGGTCGCAGATCTCCGTCTCCTCCCGCGAGTGCCTGGGTGCGACGAAGTGCGCGTACGGCGCCGAGTGCTTCGCGGAGGCCGCCCGGGAGCGGGCCAAGCTCGCGGACGTGGTCGTCACCAACCACGCCCTGCTCGCCATCGACGCCATCGAAGGCGCCCCCGTCCTGCCGCAGCACGAGGTGCTGATCGTGGACGAGGCCCACGAGCTGGTTTCCCGGGTGACCGGGGTCGCCACCGGCGAGCTCACCCCGGGCCAGGTCAACCGGGCCGTGAAGCGCGCCGCCAAGCTGGTCGACGAGAAGACCGCGGACTCCCTGCAGACCGCCTCCGAAACCTTCGAGCGGGTCATGGAGCTGGCGCTCCCGGGCCGCCTGGAGCAGATCCCCGAGGACCTCGGCTACGCGCTGACGTCCCTGCGGGACTCCGCGCGCAATGTGATCTCGGCGATCGGCGCGACCCGGGACAAGTCCGTCCACGACGAGGACGCGGTGCGCAAGCAGGCGCTGGCCGCGGTGGAGAGCATCCACGGGGTGGCGGAGCGGATCACCAACGGCTCCGAGTACGACGTGGTCTGGTACGAGCGCCACGACCGCTTCGGCGCCACCCTCCGGGTCGCGCCCCTGTCGGTGTCCGGCCTGCTGCGCGAGAAGCTGTTCGAGGACCGTTCCGTGGTCCTGACCTCCGCCACCCTCAAGCTGGGCGGCGACTTCAACGGGGTCGCGGCCTCCCTGGGCCTGTCCCCCGAGGGGGTCGAGGGCGACGACGTACCCGTCTGGAGCGGGCTCGACGTCGGCTCGCCCTTCGACTATCCCAAGCAGGGCATCCTCTACGTCGCCAAGCACCTGGCCACGCCGGGCCGCGAGGGGACCCGCGGCGACATGATGGACGAGCTCGCCGAGCTGATCGAGGCGGCCGGCGGCCGCACCCTCGGTCTCTTCTCCTCCATGCGCGGCGCCAAGGCGGCTGCCGAGGAGCTGCGCGGCCGGCTCGACAACCCGATCCTGCTCCAGGGCGAGGAAACCCTCGGTGAGCTGATCAAGTCCTTCGCCGCCGACCCGAAGACCTGCCTGTTCGGGACGCTGTCGCTCTGGCAGGGCGTGGACGTGCCCGGTCCCAGCTGCCAGCTCGTGGTCATGGACCGGATCCCCTTCCCGCGCCCCGACGACCCGCTGATGAGCGCCCGCCAGAAGTCGGTCGAGGAGCACGGCGGCAACGGCTTCATGGCTGTGGCGGCCACGCATGCCGCACTGCTGATGGCACAGGGCGCGGGCCGTCTCGTACGGGCCTCGGGCGACCGGGGAGTCGTGGCGGTCCTGGACCCCCGGCTGGCGACGGCCCGGTACGGGAGCTTCCTGCGGGCCACGCTGCCGGACTTCTGGTACACCACGGACCGCAATCAGGCCCGCCGCTCGCTCGCCGCGATCGACGCTGCCGCTCAGGCTGACGGCAAGTAGTTCCGCGACAGCGGTGGCGGTTCAGCCGCAAAGAACAGAACAACCCCCGGAACCGGCGCAGTGGGTCCCGGGGGCTGTATGGGGGCGGCGGGGGTCAGACCCGACGCAGTACCGCGACGACCTTGCCGAGGATCGTCGCCTCGTCGCCGGGGATCGGCTGGTAGGCGGCGTTGTGCGGGAGGAGCCAGACGTGGCCGTCCTCGCGCTTGAAGCGCTTGACCGTGGCTTCGCCGTCGAGCATCGCGGCGACGATGTCACCGTTCTCCGCGACCGGCTGCCGACGGACCGTGACCCAGTCGCCGTCACAGATGGCGGCCTCGATCATCGAGTCGCCGACGACCTTGAGCACGAAGAGCTCGCCGTCGCCGACCAGCTGGCGGGGGAGCGGGAAGACGTCTTCGACCGACTCCTCGGCGAGGATCGGGCCGCCGGCCGCGATCCGGCCGACCAGGGGAACGTAGGAGGCGGCGGGCTTGCCGGTGGTGTCCGTGGGCTGCGAGCTCGGCTGGTCGGAGCCGCGCACCTCGTAGGCCCGGGGGCGGTGCGGGTCACGGCGCAGGAAGCCCTTGCGCTCCAGGGCCATCAGCTGGTGTGCGACCGACGAGGTGCTGGACAGGCCGACCGCCTGGCCGATCTCCCGCATCGACGGCGGGTAACCCCGACGCTGCACGGAGTCGCGAATGACCTCGATGACCCTCCGCTGCCGGTCCGTGAGCCCGGAGCTGTCGGCGCGGATGCCTGGAGGTCGACCTGGCAGCGAGCGTGCGGGGCGTACTACGGGTTCCGCATCCGGGTTCAGGTTTGCGTCGTTCATGGCATGCACCGGCTCGAGTCGGCTCTGGGAGCGGTTCTGGGCAGTGATGGCGGCACTGTCTGCGGTGGTGGTCACGTCGGCCCCTCTCGAAATGTTCTCCCTAGCTGGACAACGGTAGTAGCTTTCGAAAGGTTGCGCCAAACACACGTTCGAGTGAAAAATCGCAGATCGCCCTGTGTGGACATATCAAGGGGTGTATGGACGATCGGTTCGCCGAACGCGGGTTCGGCTCGGCATCCGCCGCTTACGGTACCCTTCCCGGTCGGATCGCCGCCTTCCGGGTCTGCGCCCAGTGTGGCACCGGAAGGCCTCGTATCCGCCTATCGGACGCCGCGACACGCGGAGCCACGTAAATCCGCCACAACCCAAGATCTAGTGGTTGGATGAGCGCTGCCACCCAGAGGTTGTGGTCCTCGGGTCTTCCGAGGGCCCCGTCATCGCATATGCTGGTGGCTGCTTCACGAGCCCCCGACGGAGTCCGCCTCCGTCGTTCAGGGGCTACGTGGGGTGATTCGGTCGTGCCAAAACGGAGGGTGAGGGAACCATGCACTGCCCCTTCTGCAGGCACCCCGACAGCCGCGTCGTCGACAGTCGCACGACGGACGACGGCACGTCGATCCGCAGGCGCCGCCAGTGCCCCGACTGCTCCCGTCGATTCACGACGGTGGAGACGGCCTCGCTGATGGTGATCAAGCGCAGCGGAGTGACGGAACCCTTCAGCCGTACCAAGGTCATCTCCGGCGTGCGCAAGGCGTGCCAGGGGCGGCCGGTCACCGAGGACGCCCTCGCCAAGCTCGGCCAGCGGGTCGAGGAGGCGCTGCGCGCCACCGGGAGTGCCGAGCTGACCACCCACGACGTGGGTCTGGCCATACTCGGCCCGTTGCAGGAGCTCGACCTGGTCGCGTACCTGCGCTTCGCCTCCGTCTACAAAGCTTTCGACACCCTTGAAGACTTCGAGACCGCCATCGCGGAACTCCGCGTGCCGCGGCCTCATCCTGAAGAGTGCGAGCGCGGTGGGACCGTCCAGGTCCCCGTGCCCGCCTCCGCCGCCGACTGACCGGACCACCCGTGCCGGGGCGCTCACGCGCCGTGACACGGCCGGTCGGCCAGGCGAAGAGACGTAGATACAAGACACAGCACCGTGCCGCGGAATATCGATGGCACTTTAGGGCGTTTTTGCCCGCATATGGGAGGAAGCGGCATGACAGAGACGGCGAGCGGCTCGGCACGTGGTTCCCGCGCCAAGGGGACCAAGGCTGCCAAGGGCGGCCTGCGTATCGAGCGCATCCACACCACCCCGGGCGTGCACCCCTACGACGAGGTGAGCTGGGAACGCCGTGACGTCGTCATGACCAACTGGCGCGACGGCTCGGTCAACTTCGAGCAGCGTGGTGTCGAGTTCCCCGACTTCTGGTCGGTGAACGCGGTCAACATCGTCACCAGCAAGTACTTCCGCGGCGCGGTCGGCACCCCGCAGCGCGAGACCGGTCTGAAGCAGCTGATCGACCGGATCGTGAAGACGTACACGAAGGCCGGCGAGGACTTCGACTACTTCTCGTCGCCCGCCGACGCGGAGATCTTCGAGCACGAGCTGACCTACGCCCTCCTGCACCAGATCTTCAGCTTCAACTCCCCGGTGTGGTTCAACGTCGGTACGCCCCAGCCGCAGCAGGTCTCCGCCTGCTTCATCCTGGCCGTCGACGACTCCATGGAGTCGATCCTCGACTGGTACAAGGAAGAGGGCATGATCTTCAAGGGCGGCTCCGGCGCCGGCCTGAACCTCTCCCGCATCCGCTCCTCCAAGGAGCTCCTCTCCTCCGGCGGCAACGCCTCCGGCCCGGTCTCCTTCATGCGCGGCGCCGACGCGTCCGCAGGAACGATCAAGTCGGGCGGCGCCACCCGCCGCGCGGCCAAGATGGTCGTCCTGGACGTGGACCACCCGGACGTCGAGGCCTTCATCGAGACCAAGGTGAAGGAGGAGGAGAAGATCCGCGCCCTGCGCGACGCGGGCTTCGACATGGACCTGGGCGGCGACGACATCACGTCCGTCCAGTACCAGAACGCCAACAACTCCGTCCGCGTGAACGACGAGTTCATGACGGCCGTCGAGAACGGCACCGAGTTCGGCCTGCGAGCCCGTATGACCGGTGAGGTCATCGAGAAGGTCGACGCCAAGGCGCTCTTCCGCAAGCTCGCCGAGGCCGCGTGGGCCTGTGCCGACCCGGGCATCCAGTACGACGGTGTGATCAACAACTGGCACACCTGCCCCGAGTCCGGCCGCATCACCGCGTCGAACCCGTGCAGCGAGTACATGCACCTGGACAACACGTCCTGCAACCTCGCCTCGCTGAACCTGATGAAGTTCCTGAACGACGACGGCAAGGGCAACCAGTCCTTCGACGCCGAGCGCTTCGCCAAGGTCGTCGAGCTCGTCATCACCGCGATGGACATCTCCATCTGCTTCGCGGACTTCCCGACGCAGAAGATCGGCGAGAACACCCGCGCCTTCCGCCAGCTGGGCATCGGCTACGCCAACCTCGGCGCCCTGCTGATGGCCACCGGCCACGCGTACGACTCCGACGGCGGCCGCACCCTCGCCGCGTCGATCACCTCGCTGATGACCGGTACCGCGTACAAGCGCTCCGCCGAGCTGGCCGCCATCGTCGGCCCGTACGACGGCTACGCCCGCAACGCCGAGTCCCACAAGCGCGTCATGAAGCAGCACGCCGACGCCAACGCGGTCGCGCCGCGCACCGAGGACCTGGACAACAGCATCTGGGCCGCGGCCACCGAGGCCTGGCAGGACGTTCTGCGCCTCGGCGAGAAGAACGGCTTCCGCAACTCCCAGGCCTCCGTCCTCGCGCCGACCGGCACCATCGGTCTCGCGATGTCCTGCGACACCACGGGCGTCGAGCCGGACCTGGCCCTGGTCAAGTTCAAGAAGCTCGTCGGCGGCGGCTCGATGCAGATCGTCAACGGCACCGTCCCGCAGGCCCTGCGTCGCATGGGCTACCAGGAGGAGCAGATCGAGGCGATCGTCTCCCACATCGCCGAGCACGGTGTCGTGGTCGACGCCCCGTTCCTGAAGCCCGAGCACTACTCGGTGTTCGACTGCGCCATGGGCGAGCGCTCCATCTCCGCGATGGGCCACGTCCGCATGATGGCCGCGATCCAGCCCTGGATCTCCGGCGCGATCTCGAAGACGGTCAACATGCCGGAGACGGCGACCGTCGAGGAGATCGAGGAGATCTACTTCGAGGCGTGGAAGATGGGCGTCAAGGCGCTCGCGATCTACCGCGACAACTGCAAGGTCGGCCAGCCCCTCTCCGCGAAGAAGAAGGAAGAGGAGAAGGAGGAGGTCACCGCCAAGGCGGAGGACACCATCCGCGCCGCGGTCGAGAAGGTCATCGAGTACCGCCCCGTCCGCAAGCGCCTCCCCAAGGGCCGCCCGGGCATCACCACCTCCTTCACGGTCGGTGGCGCCGAGGGCTACATGACGGCGAACTCCTACCCGGACGACGGCCTGGGCGAGGTCTTCCTGAAGATGTCCAAGCAGGGCTCGACCCTCGCGGGCATGATGGACGCCTTCTCGATCGCCGTCTCGGTCGGTCTGCAGTACGGCGTTCCGCTGGAGACGTACGTCTCGAAGTTCACGAACATGCGCTTCGAGCCGGCCGGCATGACGGACGACCCGGACGTGCGGATGGCACAGTCGATCGTCGACTACATCTTCCGCCGCCTGGCGCTGGACTTCCTGCCCTTCGAGACCCGCTCGGCCCTCGGCATCCACACCGCCGAGGAGCGCCAGCGTCACCTGGACACCGGTTCCTACGAGCCGCTCGACGACGAGCTGGACACTGAGTCCCTGACGCAGGCGACCCCGCTGGCCGCGGTTCCGTCGGCCCCGAAGCCGGTCGCGGCCGTCACCGTCCCGGCCCCGAAGACCGCGCACAGCAGCGCCGAACTGGTCGAGATGCAGCTCGGCGTCTCCGCCGACGCCCCGCTCTGCTTCTCGTGCGGTACGAAGATGCAGCGCGCCGGCTCCTGCTACATCTGCGAGGGCTGCGGCTCGACGAGCGGCTGCAGCTGATCATGACGCCCTGCGGGGCGTGAGGTAGCTGTTCGGGTGGGGTGTTCGCGGTGACGCGGACACCCCACCGCGCGTTTCACCGGCGCCGCGGTCGCGTCGGGTGCAGGTGCGGCCCGGCCGTTGAGCCCGGCCGAGCCCGGCCGAGCCCGGCCGAGCCCGGCCGTGCGGCTACTCGGCGTGTTCGGCTGCCGCGATGGCCTGCCGCAGAGTCCGGCGGGCCTGTGCCAAATCCTCGGCGCGCCGGTCGAGGTGGGTGAGCTGCGCGCGCAGCTTGTCCAGCACTCCCGGGCACGGGCGCAGCGAGCCGTCCGCGAGGGCGCAGGGCAGCACCTGCCTGATCAGGCTGGTGGACAGCCCGGCCGCCAGCAGGGCGCGGATCTGATCGACCGTCCGCTCGGCGGCATCGTCGTAGTCGCGGTATCCGTTGGCCCGGCGGGTCGAAGCGAGAAGGCCGACGCGTTCGTAGTACCGGAGCAGACGCTCGCTCGTCCCGGTCCGTTGGGCCAGCCGGCCGATCAGCATTGCTTCTCCCCGGAGCTTGACCTTGCCATCGTGTCAACGTTGAACGATGGGACCGGCGGCGGCATTCCGCCGCCTACACCGGTCCTGACCAGGAGCTTCCGTTGATCATCGATGCACACAGCCATGTCCACGACCCCGTGCACCGTCACATCGCCCTGCTGGACGAGGCAGGAGTGGACCGCGCGGTGCTCTTCAGCACCCGGCCGCATCCCGAGCGGGCCACCGATCTGGCCTCCTTCCGGCGCGAGATGAGTGTGCTGCACGAGACGGTCGGCGGACGTTCCGGCGATCCGGACGGCCACCGGGCCGCGGGTGAGGAACTCGCGGCGGCGTGTGCGGCGTATCCCGATCGCTTCATCGGCTTCGGCAAGGTCCGGCTGGATCAGCCGGCGCAGCAGATCGAGGCGGCCGTCGAGCGTGAGGTCGTCGGCCGGGGCTTCCGGGGCATCGGTGAGCTGACCCCGCCGCCGGAGCGGGCGGACCGGATCGAGCCGGTTCTTCGAGCGGCCGCCGATCACGGCGGGTTGCCGGTGGTCGTGCACGGGTACGCGCCGACCACGGCGGGGGACCTCGCCACTCTGGCCGGACTCGCGCGCACACACCCGTCCGTCCCCCTGGTGATCAGCCAACTCGGCGGGTCGAACTGGCTGACCGCCATCGAGCTGGCCCGGGAGACCCCGAACCTGTACCTGGAACTGTCGACGGCCGGCGTCATCTTCGCGGTGCGGCTGGCGATCGACGAAGTGCCCGACCGCACGTTGTTCGGCTCGGACGCGCCGTACGGCGATCCGTTCCTCGCTCGGGCCACCGTCGAACGCGTCACCAGGCCGGGCACGGTGCGCGATCGCGTGCTGGGCGGCACCCTCGCGGAACTGCTCGGACTTTGACGACCGGCACGGGTCAATGGGGGATGCGGCGGGACGGACGGGTGACCAGCTCCTCACGGAACTCGGCGATCCGGGAATGGACCTGGCGCATCAGGTGGGTGTCCTCGATGCGGTCCAGGTAGAGGCAGCGTGCGGCGAGCCCCGGCAGGTCGAAGGCGAAGCACAGCGACATCAGCGGGTTCACGAAGAGCTCGCTGCCCCGTGTGCGGCTGGTGAACTGCACGTCACCGAAGGAACCCCGGACGGCCGCGGCGATCGATCCGTTCACGATGCTGGGCCGGTCCGGGGTCTGCTTCTGGGCATGGGCCACCGCGTCCAGGAAGAGAGCGCCCTCCCTGGTGGCGCGCGGTATGGAGAACGCACCGAGGTAGGCGCCCGCGCGCTCCAGCGCCGCGATGTTCTCCAGCACCAGGCCGTGGCTGACCCCGTGGTACGCGTCCACACCGAAGCCCACCGACACGACGAGGCGCTCGGGTACGTCCTCCAGAGCGGCGAGCGCCGCGACGCTGGTGAGGTCCTCCTCGGGGGTGCCGAGGCCGGCTTCGTCGCCCCGCATCAGGATGTCCGTGCCGCCGTCGACCAGGACGATCGCGTCGATGTGGTGGAGGTCGATCAGCTCGCGGTAGGCGGCGCGCAGCGGCTGCACCCCGGTCTGGGGGAAGGCGTACACGGTGGCCGGGTAGCCGTGTGCCTGCAGCCACTGGGCCAGGGTCCGCTCGGGGAAGTAGGACAGGTGGGGTGCGGAGTCGGGGGTGACGGCGGCCAGGTCGGGGGCCACCCACGCCTCGGTGGGCAGTCCGGCGAGCGCGCTGAAGGAGAGGTTCGCCAGGTGGACCCGCTTGCCCTGGTGCATGAGGGACAGGGCCACAGGGAGGCCGGCGTAGATGTCGAACCCGCCGCCCGCCCCGGTGACCAGGATGTTTTCGGCGTCGGCGAGGCGGTCGAAAAGCGGGTTGGAGTGCAGGGCCGTCATGCCGATCATTGTGCGGGGCGCGTGTGACCGCGCGCCTGCGGATTTCACGGCAGTGCGGTGGCCGACGAGGCGGGGGAACGGGGAGATGGTCAGTCATGTGGAGCGGTGACGAGCTGGACCTGGACGCGTATCTGGACCGGATCGGATATCGGGGGCACCGAGGGCCGTCCGGGGAACTCCGGCCGGACCTCCGCACGTTGTACGCAGTGCACCGCGCCCATACCGCCGCCATCACCTTCGAGAGCCTGGACGTCCTGCTCGGCCGCCCCGTCGCGCTGGACCTCAAGTCGATCGAGGACAAGCTCGTGCACCACCGCCGCGGCGGCTACTGCTACGAGCAGAACTCGCTGCTGGCCGCCGCCCTGGAGCGGATCGGCTTCGAGGTCTCCGGGCGCGGTGCCCGCAACCGCACCCGCGGGGACTCGGTCCTCGCGGTGACGCACGCCGTCCTCGTCGTCACCGTAGAGGGTGAACCGTGGCTGTGCGACGCCGGGTTCGGCTTCCAGGGGCCCCGGGAGCCGGTGCCGCTGGGACGGCCGGGCGCCGAGGCGCGGCAAGGTGAGTGGACGTACCGCGTCCGCGAGGAGGAGGACGGCGTCCTCGCGCTGTGCCTGCTGCGCGGCGACACCTGGCGGGATCTGTACGCCTTCTCCCCGCAGCGCTACCACCCCGTCGACTACGTCGTACTCAACCACTACAGCTCCAGCCATCCCGCCTCCTCCTTCGCCGGGCGGCTGATCGTCCAGCAGCCGGGCGACGGCGTCCGCCAGGCGCTCGTCGGGCGGGAACTGACCCGGCTGCACCCCGACGGCCGGGCCGAGCAGGAGATCGTCGGCCCGGACGGGCTGCTCGCCCTGCTCGACCGGGAGTTCGGGCTTCGGCTGTCCGATCGGGACGCGGCGGAACTGGTGCGGATCCACCGCGCCGAGGACTGACCGGGGCCGCGCCTGGCCCGTACGATGGCGCAGTGCTGGTCAAGTGGATTCGCTGCACGGTGACGGACCGACGCGGGTTCGAGCGCGGGCAGCGAAAATGGGCGGGGCTGCCGGGTGAGCCGGGATTCCGGGGGCAGGGCGGCGGCTGGAGCCGGGGCCGGCAGGGGGTCGCGCATGTCTTCGCGTTCTGGGAGAGCCGGTCCTTCTACGACTCCTTCATGGCCCGCTCGCACGACCGGCTGGCCGCCTCCCAGAACGGCACCTACACCGATCTGCGGGTCACGCTCTTCGACCACCGCTTCGACGTGAAGACCGGCTTCGAGCCGCGCTTCACCGATGCCGACGTCGTACGGGTCGCGCACACGCGGGTCCGGGAGGGCCGGGTCGACCACTTCGCCCTCATGCAGGAGAAGGTGTGGAACCCGGCGATGGCGGGCTCGCCCGGTATGGTCCGCGGCCTCTTCGGGGAGGCCCCGGGCCGGGAGTTCCTGGTGCTCTCGATGTGGCACGCCGCCGCCGAGCACGGCAAGTACCGGCAGGAGCGGGTCGAGCGGCTCTCCCTGCGCGCCCAGATCCAGGCCGATGTCGAGGCCCTCACCGGCGATGTCGTCGACCTCGAACCCTCCTGGACGGTATGACCGTACGACGATCGCCGGGGTCCCGTCGGCGTGCCCGGTCGGCGGGCCGCCCGGTCGCCGAATAGGCTCGTGGAATGGTTCGACCACGGCGCATCGTCCTTGTCCGGCATGGGGAATCGGAGGGGAACGCCGACGACTCCGTGTACGAGCGGGAGCCCGACCACGCCCTGCGGCTCACCCCTGCCGGGCGCGAGCAGGCGTCGGCGGCAGGCGTCCGGCTGCGTGAGCTCTTCGGCACCGAGACGATCAGCGCGTACGTTTCCCCGTACCGCCGCACCCTGCAGACCTTCCGGGAGCTCCGGCTGGACCCGACGCGGGTGCGGATGCGCGAGGAGCCGCGCCTGCGCGAGCAGGACTGGGGCAACTGGCAGGACCAGAACGACGTACGGCTGCAGAAGGCGTACCGGGACGCCTACGGCCACTTCTTCTACCGGTTCGCGCAGGGCGAGTCGGGAGCCGACGTGTACGACAGGGTCGGGTCCTTCCTGGAGAGTCTCTACCGCAGCTTCGAGGCGCCCGACCATCCCGAGAACGTGCTCCTGGTGACGCACGGCCTGACGATGCGGCTGTTCTGCATGCGCTGGTTCCACTGGTCCGTGGCCGAATTCGAGGCCCTGTCCAATCCGGGCAACGGCGAATTCCGGGTGCTCCTGCTCGGCCCGGACGGCCGGTACCGGCTGGACCGCCCGTTTGAGCGGTGGACCACACCCGAGCCTTATGACCTGGACGGCTAGAGTGGCCCGCGATGACGCCTGATTCCACTCCCGAACGGCGCTACGCGCGCGCCATGGCCAGCCTCCGAGGGCTGGCGCTGGGGGACGCCCTGGGCTCCCAGTACTTCGTCCCCGTGAACTACCCGCTGCTCAAACGGCGCGAGCTGCCCACCGGCGCCGAGGCGTGGCAGTGGACCGACGACACCGAGATGGCCTGCTCGGTGGTGGCCGTGCTGGCCGACCACGGGCGGATCGACCAGGACGCGCTCGCGAGTTCCTTCGCCCACCACCACGACTTCGACCGTGGCTACGGGCCGGCGGTGAACCGGATGCTGCGTCTGGTGCGGGAGGGGCAGGACTGGCGCACGCTGGCCGCCGAACTGTTCAACGGGCAGGGCTCGTGGGGCAACGGCGCCGCGATGCGCATCGCGCCCCTCGGTGCCTGGTACGCCGACGACCCGGAGCAGGCCACCCACCAGGCGGAGATCTCCGCCTACACCACCCACCAGCACCGTGAGGCCGTGTGCGGGGCGATGGCCGTCGCAGCTGCGGCGGCACTGGCCGCGGGCACCGACGGCCCGCCGAAGGCCTCCGACCTGCTGGACGGGGTGATCGCACTGGTGCCGCGCAGCGCGGTGGGCGCGGGGCTGCGGCGCGCGCGGGACATGCTGGACTACGGCGACGCCACCACGGTCGCGGCGGTCCTGGGCTGCGGGCGGCGTACGAGCGCGCACGACACGGTGCCGTTCGCCCTGTGGTCGGCGGCGCGGGCGCTGGACGACTACGAGCGGGCGTTCTGGACCACCGCGCAGGTGGGCGGGGACGTCGACACGACCTGCGCGATCGTCGGCGGGGTGCTGGGCGCGCGCGGTGACGCCGTGCTGCCGGCCGCATGGCTGGCGCGTACCGAGGCGCTGCCGGCCTGGCTGCCCGAGGTCGCGGCGGGCTGACGCCCGTGGCCCGACCCGACGGAACGCCGGGGAATCGGTGCGGTTCGGTGCAGGTCGGTGCGAATCGGCGACTCAGGCGAGTGCGGTGCGATCGAGGCGTCCGGTGCCCCGGGCGCGTCCGGCGCGCGGTGAAATATCCCCCTCCGATTGTCACGGTCCTGCCACAGCACTCTTTTGATCCTGTTCAAAACTGCATTGCTCCGGCCTACCCTGTCCGCAGCGCCGCCCCGACCTGAACTCCGGGGCGGCCGAAAGGGGAGGGAACCCGATGTCAGAGAACACCGGCGGGGCGGACGAAACCCGGACCGACGACGCGGTCAACGCAGAGGCCGCGGCCGGGGATTCGCCCGCGAGGCCGGATCCGGCCGACGGCAGAAGCACCGGCGCGGCCGGCCCACCGCCGAGGGCGCAGACAGGCCCTCGGCCGACGTCGCAGGCCGGTCCGCAGCCGCAGCCGCAGCCGCAGCCGCAGCCGGGGGCGTGGGCCGGCGCAGCGCCCGCGAACCCGTGGCAGGTGCAGCAGCGCTCGGCCGCGCCCTCCTGGGCCACCCTGGTGCGCCCCGCCGAGGCCGCACCCATCCGGACCGCGACGCTCGTCGCCGTCCTCGCCTCCGGTCTCGCCGCCGCGCTGCTGCTGGGCGACGGCATGGGGCCCGGCCTGCTGCTCGCGGTGGTGCCCGCCGTCGTCGCGGCGTACGTCGCCGCCCGGGCGGCCCGCCGCAGCGCCCGCCCCTGGACCGTGGCCTGGGTGATCGGCTGTCTCGCCCTGCTCGCCGTACCGGCCCTGCGCGACTCCGCATGGCCGGCCACACTGGCGATCCTGTCCGCCGTCCTGCTGGGCGCGCTGGCCCTGCACGGCAGCCGCACCTGGCCGGGCGTCCTGCTCAGCCCGCTCGGCTTCCTCGACGCCGCGGTGTCCGGGATCGGCTGGCTGCTGACCGGGCTCCGCTCACGTGGAGGGGTCAGCAAGGACCGCTGGCTGCCCGTTGCCAAGGCGGCCGGTGTGGCCGTCGTCCTGCTGTTGCTCTTCGGCGCGCTGTTCGCCTCCGCCGACGCGGCCTTCGCCGATCTGCTGGGCGACCTGCTGCCCGACGTGTCGGTCGAGGACGGGCCCATCCGGTTCGTGCTCTTCCTCCTCGGCGCCGTCCTCGCGCTCGCCGCGGCCCGCACCGCCGCGGCCCCGCTGCGCTGGGACCGGATCAAGGTGGCTCCGGGCAAGCCGCGCTCCCGCGTCGAATGGGCCCTTCCGCTCGTCGTGCTCAACCTGCTCTTCGCCGGCTTCAACGCCGTGCAGCTGGCCGTCCTGTTCGGCGGTTACGACAAGGTCCTGAAGAGCGCAGACCTGAGCTACGCCGACTACGCCCGCGAGGGCTTCTGGCAACTGCTCTGGGCCACCCTGCTCACCCTCGCCGTGATCGCGCTCGCCCTGCGCTGGGCCCCGCGCTCCGGACCGGGCGACCGCCGCTTCGTCCGCATCGTGCTCGGGGTGCTGTGCGCGCTGACGCTGGTCGTCGTCGCCTCCGCGCTGCGCCGGATGGACTTCTACGTGGAGGCGTACGGGCTGACCAGGCTGCGTGTGTCGGTGGCCGCGATGGAGCTGTGGCTCGGGCTGGTCATCGTACTGATCATGGCGGCCGGGCTGTTCGGCGGACGCTGGCCGGCGCGCGCCTTCGCGGGCAGTGCGGCCGCGGCCGTCCTGGCCTTCGGCCTGCTCTCCCCGGACGGGATGGTCGCCGAGCGCAACGTGGCCCGCTTCGAGGACGAGGCGAAGATCGACCTCTCCTACTTCCAGTCCCTGTCGGCCGACGCCGTTCCCGGCCTGGACCGGCTGCCCGAGCCGCAGCGGTCCTGCGCCCTGCGCGGGATCAACGACGAGCTGGCCAAGGCCGGGGACGTCCCCTGGTACGCGATGAGCTGGGGTGAGTACCGGGCCCGGCAGATCCTGCGGGAGCGTCCGGTGACCGCCTCGTACGAGGTCTGCTCGCGCCTGGGCGCCTTCGGCAGCCGCATCGAGTACTGAGCCCCTACGGGCGGCTCCGCGGAAGACACGTACGGGGCCGGGTGCGGGGTTCGCTCCCCGCGCCCGGCCCCGCCCCCGTACGGAAGATCTCGCTCAGGCGGCCGGACCGGCCTTCGCGGCGGCGCCGGCCAGGGCCTCCAGGTCGCTCTTGCGTACCCGGATCACCAGCAGGGCGGTCGCCAGGGCCAGGCCCGCCATGGCGACGGCGGCGTAGAACGCGGTGGAGATGCCGTGGGCGAGGACCAGGTCGCCCCAGGGGTCGGGCAGGAAGCCGGTCTCCTTGAAGGCGGCGATCTGTTCGGGGTCCGCCTGCGCCATGAAGGACGGGACCTGCTTCGTGGCCTCGTCACGACTGGCCGTGCCGAAGACGGTGACCAGGATGGACAGGCCGAGCGAGCCGCCGACCTGCTGGCTGGCGTTGAGCAGCCCGGAGGCCGCACCCGCCTCCTTCGGCGCCACGCCGGAGACGGCGGTGAGGGTGAGGGTCACGAAGTTGAGGCCCATGCCGAAGCCGAACAGCAGCATCGGCCCGAGCACTCCGGAGACGTAGGAGCTGTCGGTCCGGATGAAGGTCAGCCAGGCCAGACCGGTGCCGGTGAGCGCGGACCCGAGGACCATGAAGGGCTTGGGCCCGAAGCGCGGCAGGAAGCGCTGCGAGAGGCCGGCGGCGGTGATGATGGCGACCGTCACGGGCAGGAAGCCGAGTCCGGACTGGATCGGGGAGAAGCCCAGCACGTTCTGTACGAACTGGACGATGAAGAAGAACATGCCGAACATCGCGGCGGCCAGGCCGAGCATGATCACGTAGGTGCCGGTGCGGTTGCGGTCGGCGAACATGCGCAGCGGGATGATCGGCTCGCGGGCCTGCGACTCGATGACGACGAAGAGCCCGAGCAGGACCAGGGCCGCGGCGAACGAGCCGAGCGTGACCGCGTCGCGCCAGCCCTTCTCCGCGGCGCTGATGAACCCGTACACGAGCGAGGCCATGCCGCCGGTGGAGGTGAGGGCTCCGGCGATGTCGAAGCGGCCGGGGTGGCGCTCGGACTCGGTGATGTAGAGCGGGGTGAGGACCGCGATCAGCACGCCGATCGGCACGTTGACGAAAAGGACCCAGCGCCAGTCGAGCCACTCGGTCAGCATGCCGCCCGCCAGCAGGCCGATCGCGCCGCCTCCCGCGGAGACGGCGGCGAACACCCCGAACGCCCGGTTCCGCTCGGGGCCTTCGGGGAAGGTCGTGGTGATCAGGGCGAGCGAGGTCGGCGAGGCGATCGCGCCGCCGACCCCCTGCAGGGCGCGGGCCGCGAGCAGCTGCCAGGGCTCCTGGGCGAAGCCGCCGAGGAGGGAGGCCAGGGTGAAGAGCAGGATTCCGGCCAGGAACACGCGGCGTCGGCCCAGGATGTCGCCCGCCCGGCCGCCGAGCAGCAGCAGGCCGCCGAACGTGAGGGTGTAGGCGCTGAGCACCCACGAGAGGTCGGTGGTGGTGAAGTCGAGAGCGCTCTGGATGTGCGGGAGCGCGATGTTCACGATCGTCGCGTCGAGGACGACCATGAGCTGGCACGCGGCGATGACGGCGAGCGCCACTCCGGGGCGCCCCTCCCGGCGTGCCGCGCCCGGTATCCGGGGTGTGGCGAGTTGAGAGCTTGTCACTGAGGATCCCCCCCCCAAAGTGAAATAGTGAACGCATTCGTTCACTGCGGGTCCACGGTAGGAGCCGCTGCTTAGTGAACGCAAGCGTTCACTAAGGCTGAAAATGTGTGCGTCGAACGCGCAAGCCGGTCGGAGGTGGGGAGATGGTGGGTTCGCGCTGGTCAGCGGCGTCACCGGGGCGCAGGCGGGGTCCGGAGCTCGAACGGGCGATTCTCGACGCCGCGTTGGAGCAGCTGAGTACGGTCGGTTGGAACGCGCTCACCATGGAGGGTGTCGCGTCCGGCGCCCAGACGGGCAAGGCCGCGCTCTACCGCCGCTGGCCGTCGAAGGCGGACCTGGTGGCCGATGCGCTGCGCAGCGGTCTGCCGCGGATCGGTGACATTCCCGACTGCGGTTCGATCCGCGAGGACCTCTACCTGCTGTGTGTGAGCACGCGGGATGTGATGCACTCGCGCGCCGGACAGGCTCTGCGGTCAGTGCTTCACGAATGCGATCACATGCATGCCGATCGGTTTCACGGAGTCATCTGGTCCGGTCTGCACGAGCCGGCCCAGCGTCTGATCAGGGAGCTTGTGGAGCGTGGAATCGTGCGGGGTGACGTACGGCGGGACGCGACTGGTCCGTTTGTCGTGGATGTCATTCCGGCGATGCTGATGTACCGCGCCAAGGTGTGCGGAAGCGAATGGGGGGACACGGACATCGCCGCGCTGATCGACGAGGTGATGGTGCCGCTGCTCAGGGTGTGAGACGGGGCGGGGGCGGCGCGGGGCGCGCGGAGCGGGGTTCGCGTCCGGTCCCGGGCGGGTCGGACCGGGGCGGGGGTGTGCAGTGGCCCCGGGGCGGCGTAACCTTGCTGGCGCCATGCCGTACGAAGCACCCACCCACACCGTCGAACGCTCCCTCCGTGCAACCACCGGCGCCAAGGTCATCGCCGGGGTCGACGAAGTCGGACGAGGGGCCTGGGCCGGTCCCGTCACCGTGTGTGCGGCGATCACCGGCCTGCGCCGGCCGCCCGCCGGGCTCACCGACTCCAAACTGCTCACCCCCAAGCGACGCGACGCCCTGCTCGATGTCCTGGAGGACTGGGTCACCGCGTACGCACTCGGGCACTCCTCGCCCGAGGAGATCGACGACCTGGGGATGACGGCCGCCCTCCGGCTGGCGGCGGAGCGCGCGCTGGAGGCGCTGCCGGTGCGCCCCGACGCGGTGATACTCGACGGCAAGCACGACTATCTCGGCCCGCCCTGGCGGGTCCGTACGGTGATCAAGGGCGACCAGTCCTGTATCGCCGTCTCCGCGGCCTCGGTCATCGCCAAGGTCCGCCGCGACCGCATGATGGCCGAACTCGGTGAACGGGGCGGTGGGATCGAGGACTTCGCCTTCGCCACCAACGCCGGATACCCCTCGCCCGTGCACCGGGCGGCGCTGGAGGAGCTGGGGCCCACCCCCTACCACCGGCTCTCGTGGTCGTACCTCGACGCGCTGCCCCGGTGGCGCCATCTCAAGAAGGTGCGCCGCAGCGAGGAGTCGATGGAGCTGGAAAACGGAGGCCAACTCGGCTTCGAATTCTGATCGCACGCGTGTGCCACCGACCGGTACGTTTCGTACCGGTGTTTGATAGATATCAACTCATGCCTCTCACCCCCGCCATCGAGGAGCCTCAGATTCACGAGAGTGCCCAGGGTCCCCGCGTCACGCCGGCCGCGAGCCGCACCGCGCAGACCCCCCGCCCTGTACCTGGTCCGCGTCCCGCCGCCGTACCGCGGCCCGGCCGCCCCGGTCCCGCCAGGCCCGCACCGCCCGCGCAGCGTGCGCCGCAGGCCACCCCCGGACCCGTTCCCGCAGTCCCTGCCCCCACCACACCGTCCGTCTCCGCGGCGGTGCCGCAGATCCAGCTGATCCCGGCCTCCGCCGAGGGTGCGCTGGACGCGGCCGAAGAGGCCGTCGACCTGCTGCTCGACACCGGGCGCGCGCCCGGCGACATCCTGGTGCTCACCAGTGGCGACCCGCACCCGTGGGCCGCGCACGAGCTGTCCTTCGGCGAGGCCGCGTACTGGGCCCTGCACGACGCCGGGGACGACGTCTTCTACGCGGACGCGGCGCAGGTCCAGCGCGCAGCAGGCCGTCCTGTCGTGGTCTTCGCGGCCAACGGCGGAGCGGTCGACACCATCGCGGGAGCCCTGCCGGTCGCGCTCACCCGGGCGGGTGCGCTGCTGATCGTGTGCGGCGACCCGCAGCAGATCAACTCCGTGCTGGGTGCGGGCGTCTGACGCCCTGTACCCCGGCACGGGCGAGGGGCGGGGCGGGCCATGGGCCGGCCCCGCTGAAGCCCGCGCCGGGGCCCGGGTCGGAGCCTGAGGCCTGATCCGCCGTACGCCCGTTCCCGGGTGTACGGCCGTGAGGCATGCCCGCACGCAAGGCGAGCGTGCCGTGCCGTTGTACGAGTGGCAGCCGCACGTGTACGGGTGGCAGCCGCACGGGGTGGCAGCCCCGCCATGACAGCGGCGCGGGCGCGGGCCGTACCCGTGGGGGCTGCACCCGGGGGTCTACGGGGGTCAGCGCGCGGCGGTCCGCCGCAGGGCCTCGACCGCGCCGCCCCCGGTGTGCAGGGCCAGCGGGGAGAACTCGGCCACGGTGTCGCCCAGGCGCTGCGGCCGCGAGTCGGAGCTCGGGCGCCGACCGCCACGGCCCTCGCCCAGCACCTGCCAGCCTCCGCGGGTCAGCGTGATGTACGCGCCGCAGCGCAGGCCGTGCAGGGTGCAGGCGTCCCGCAGCCCCCACATCCACGCCCCGTCCTCCTCGGTCCACCGCTCGTCGCCCTCGCGGCAGTAGAGCAGCACCGCCGTTCGCACCGGGGTCCGTCTGCGCAGGTCGTGCGGGAGGACCCGGCGCAGCCGCGACAGCAGGGCGTTGCGGTACTCCCAGCCGTCGGCCGAGGCCGACCGCTGCACGAAGGAGGCGCTCGCCACGAGCTGCTCCTCCGGGCCGAGGACGGCGATGACCGCGGTGGAGGGCACGGGGCTGTGCCGGGAGTGCAGTCCGCTGACGACTTCGCGCGGATTGCGGAGCAGCGGAATGCCCGCCGCTGTCCATTCCGCGGGTTCCAGCAGTCTGCCGTGCCGGCTTGTGCCGCCGGCGGCTGTTGCCAGGGACGTGGTCGGGGGCGGCGCGAATCCGAAGGTCACGGTCCTCCCTTCGGGTACACGCCCGCGAACGGGCACGGTGGAGTCAGGGCGCGCCGCAGCGCGGCCCAGGAGGGTGCCGAGGAGCCGAGCGGGAGCACCCCAATTCTCGCGTGGCTTCTGAGCGTGCGGCAACGAGCAATTGACGCCGCCGACCGGAATTCGCCGGTATGCCGTTCATATCCTTGCCCCGCCACGCCGAAGATGACGCATTCGGCTAGCCCTGAAGCGCCAGCACCAGCGGGAACACCTCTTTCGCGCCTGCCCGTCGCAGCAGCCGGGCGGCGACCGCGACGGTCCATCCGCTCTCCGTGCGGTCGTCGACGAGCAGCACCGGGCCCGCGGACTGCGCCAGCGCATCGGCCAGCGCCGGGGGCACGGTGAGGGCTTGGTGGAGCCCCCGCACCCGCTGTGCGCTGTTCGAGGACACCGATCCGAACTCCGGGGCCTGGTCCGTGTAGGCGAGCGCACCGAGCAACGGCATCCGCCCGATCTCCGAGATGCGCGCGGCCAGCGAACCGATCAGCTGGGGGTGGCTGCGCGAGGGCAGGGCGACCACGCCCACCGGCCGGGCCGGTGCGTCCGGCGCACCCGAGGCCCAGCCGCCGGGGCCTCGGGCCCAGTCCGCGAGCACCGCGACCACGGCCTGCGCGACGTCGTCCGGAACCGGCTGGTCCGGAGCTTGCGGAGCCAGCATCGGTCGCAGCCGGTTGCCCCATCCGATGTCGGACAGCCGGCCCAGCGCCCGGCCCGTCGAGGCCTGCTCCCCGGCGGGGATACGGCCCTTGAGGTCGACGCCGACCGCCGCGAGCCCGGTCGGCCACATCTTGCGCGGCTCCAGCTCCACGCCGGGGCGGCCGAGTTCACCGCGCGCGGTGTCCAGTGCCGTGGTGGAGACCTCCGCGGTGAACCGGGCCCCGGCGCAGTTGTCGCAGCGGCCGCAGGGCGCCGCCTCCTCGTCGTCGAGCTGGCGGCGCAGGAACTCCATCCGGCATCCGGTGGCCGCGGCGTAGTCACGCATGGCCTGCTGTTCCGTGGCCCGCTGGCGGGCGACCCACGCGTAGCGCTCGGCGTCGTAGGCCCAGGGCTCGCCCGTCGAGGTCCAGCCGCCCTTGACGCGGTGCACGGCGCCGTCGACGTCGAGCACCTTGAGCATGGTCTCCAGCCGGGTGCGGCGCAGATCGACCAGCGGCTCCAAGGCGGGCAGCGACAGCGGCCGGCCGGCCTGGGCCAGGACGTCGAGCGTGCGGCGCACCTGCTCCTCCGGCGGGAAGGCCACCGAGGCGAAGTACTGCCAGATCGCTTCGTCCTCCCGGCCGGGGAGCAGCAGGACCTCCGCGTGCTCCACGCCGCGGCCCGCGCGGCCGACCTGCTGGTAGTAGGCGATGGGAGAGGAGGGCGAGCCGAGGTGCACCACGAAGCCCAGGTCGGGCTTGTCGAAGCCCATCCCGAGGGCGGACGTGGCCACGAGCGCCTTGACCCGGTTCGCCTGGAGGTCGTCCTCGGCCTGCTGGCGGTCGGCGTTCTCCGTCTTGCCGGTGTACGAGGCCACGGTGTGCCCGCGGTGGCGCAGGTAGGCGGTGACCTCCTCGGCGGCCGCCACGGTCAGCGTGTAGATGATCCCGGAGCCGGGCAGGTCCCCGAGGTGGTCGGCGAGCCAGGCCAGCCGGTGCGCCGCGTCGGGCAGGGTCAGCACCGCCAGGCTCAGGCTCTCGCGGTCCAGAGGGCCGCGCAGCACCAGAGCGTCCGTACCGGCCCCGGTGCCGAGCTGTTCGGCGACGTCGGCGGTCACGCGGGCATTGGCCGTTGCGGTCGTGGCCAGCACGGGGACACCCGGCGGCAGGTCGGCCAGCATGGTGCGCAGCCGGCGGTAGTCGGGGCGGAAGTCGTGACCCCAGTCGGAGATGCAGTGCGCCTCGTCGACCACGAGCAGCCCGGTGGCGGCGGAGAGCTTGGGGAGGACCTGGTCGCGGAAATCAGGGTTGTTGAGCCGCTCCGGACTCACCAGCAGGACATCGACCTCACCCGCCGCCACCTCGGCCTGGATGCCCTCCCACTCCTCGGGGTTGGCGGAGTTGATGGTGCGGGCGCGGATCCCGGCCCGGGCCGCGGCCTCGACCTGATTGCGCATCAGCGCGAGGAGCGGGGAGACGATCACGGTGGGGCCGGCGCCGTTCGCCCGCAGCAGCGAGGTGGCGACGAAGTACACCGCGGACTTGCCCCAGCCGGTGCGCTGTACCACCAGCGCCCGCCGCTTGTGCGCCACCAGCGCCTCGATCGCCCGCCACTGGTCCTCGCGCAGCCTGGCGGCGCCCGTGGGGTCGCCCACGAGACGGGCTAGTACGGAGTCGGCCGAGGACCTCAGGTCTGCGTTCATACCCCCATGCAACCTGATGCCTCCGACATCGCGCCAATGCCGCTCCCGGCCTGTGGACGGCGGCGGCGTGAGTTATCCACAGGGCTTTCGGGATCGGATCATGCGCGGGACCTTCGTGGCATGACGAACAACCACGAATCACGCACCCCGTCCGACCGGCCCTCCATCAGCCCGGCCGGAGCCGCCACCGGACCCCAGATCACCCTGCGCAGCCCGGCCGAACTGGCCGACGCGCTGCCCTACATGCTCGGCTTCCACCCGACCGACTCCCTGGTCATGGTCGCCGTGCACGGCGAAGGCGGGCGCTTCGGCGGCCGGCTCCGCGTCGGTATCCCCGGCTCGCCCGCGGAATGGGAGGACACCGCCCGACAGGTCGCCGAGTGCCTGATCAGGGGCAGCGAACGGCGCGGCGGCAAGCCCGACGGCATCGTCGTCTACCTCTGCCAGGAGCCGAGCGGGGAGGAGGGCGGCCGGCGGGTGATGGCCCGCCTGCGGCCGCTCGCCCAGGGGATCCGGCTGGCCTGCGGCGCGCTGGACGTGCCCGTACTGGAGGCCCTGTGCCTGTCCGCGGGACGCTTCTGGTCCTACGTATGCCCGGACGAGCGGTGCTGCCCGGCCGAGGGCAGCCGGCTGGCCGCCGTCGGCACCTCGGTACTGGCGGCGACGGCCACCTTCGCCGGACTGCAGGTCAGGGGCTCCCTCAAGGAGATCGAGGGCCGGATGGCACCGCTGCGCGGGGCCGTCGCCGAGGAGGCGGAACGGGCCCTCGACCGGGCCGCCGCCGCCCTGATGCCCAGGATTCTCGACGGGGCCACCCGCGAGGAGGTCGGCGCCGGGACCATCGCCCTGGCGCGGACCCTGATGCGGCGCCTGATGCTGGCCCCGCCCGTCGAGGGCGGTGCCCACGCCGACGACTGGGACGACGCGCTGCTCGGCCACGACGAGGCCGCCTCACTGATCCTGGGCCTCCAGGACCGCGAGATCCGGGACATCGCGGCGGAATGGATGGAGGACGAGGACGCGGCCCCGGCCCTGCGGCTGTGGCGGGCCCTGGCCCGGCGCTGCGTCGGGGCCTACGACGAGCACGCCGCGGCCCCGCTCACCCTCGCCGGCTGGGTCTCGTGGTCCACGGGGGACGAGCCGACCGCCCGGATCGCCTTCGGCCTGGCCCTGCGGGCGGACGCCGAATACCGCTTCGCCCAGCTGCTCCACCACGCATGCAACGAAGGGATCGACCCCGAGGGGCTGAGGCAGTGCCTGCGGGAGGAGCGGCGCCGCCGGGAGCCCCGGCGCGGGCGCTCCTCGGCCGGCACCCGCCCTCCCGGCCGGCGGGGCCGGACGGCCTCCCGTCGCGGGTCCCGGCGTACCGCGGGGAGCGAACAGTGAGCGCGCACCGGTTCACGTCGTCCGGCGTTCCGGTGCGACCGCTCCGGTACGCGCCGGGCCTGCCCCGGCGGCGCGGGCCTCACCCCGGGCACGCCCGGACGGAGCCCGGGCCCGTGACCCGGGCGGGGGTGGGGGCGTTCAGCTGGGGGGTGGTGGGGGCCCGGCCGCGCCGCCGCCCAGCTGAACCGACCGGAGCGCAGACAAGGCGACACATGTCTCACCCCGCACCTCCCCGCCCACCCGGCGTGCCCGCCGCCCGCAGGTCCGAACTGCCGCCCGTGCACGGCGCCGTCATCTGCGTCGCCGCGCCCTGTCTGGTCATCTCCCCGGAGCACGGCCAGCTGACCGGGCAGGGGATCGACGGGATCTACCGGTCCGGGCGCCGCCTTCTCTCCCGCTGCGTGCTGCGGGTCGGCGGCCGGGACCCGGTCGCCGTGCAGGGGCGAAGCCTCGCTGCCGACCGGGCCGTCTTCACCGCGACCGTGCGCACCGGCGCCGAGCCCGGCCCCGACCCCGACATCGGTGTGGAAAGGGTCCGGCACGCGGACGGCACCGAGCGGATCACCCTGCGCAGTTTCACGGCCCGGCCGGTACGCCTTCCGGTGGAGGTGCTGCTCGGCACCGACCTGGCAGAGCTGGCCGCCGTGGCCGCGGGCCGGTCCGGGCCCGAGCTGCCCGCCGGGGTGCACGCCGCCGGGCTGCGCTGGAGCACCGGCGAGGCGCAGGCCGTGACCGCCGCCGACCCGCCGCCCGACGACGCGCTGGCTTCGGCGGGGCTGCTGCGCTGGCAGCTCGAACTGGCTCCTGGCGAATCGCGCACCATCGAGCTGCGGACCACGCAGCAACGGGTGGGGAGGGCCCCCGCAGGGCAGGTGGCGAACCCGCTGGCCGACGCCCGGGCCGAGGGGGACGATCCGAGGGCCGAGGCATGGTTCCGGACCAGCGTCGAGGACCTGGGCGCACTGCTCCTGAGGGACCCCGAGCAGCCGGGCGACGCCTTCGCCGCGGCGGGAGCGCCCTGGCGGCTCGGCCTGGCTCCGGCGGAATCGCTCTGGGCCGCCCGGATGGCGCTGCCGCTCGGGACCGGTCTCGCCGCGGCCACCCTGCGCATCCTCGCCCGGACCCAGACCGAGGAGCGGGGGCCCGACCTCGGGAAGATCCCGGGCCCGCTGCGCGGAGCGGGCGCGCAGCTTCCGCCGGGGTGCACCGGCACCGAGGCGACCCTGGCCTTCCCCGCGGTGCTGGCCGAGGCCCGGCTCTGGGGCATGCCCGAGGAGGAGGTGGCCCGGCTGCTCCCGGCCGCCGAGCGGTGCCTGCACTGGCTGCGTGGCGCGTGGGGGGAGGACGGCTTCCTGGCCGATCCCGAGCCGGGGCCGCGGCGCTGCGAGACCCAGGCCCACGCCCACCGGGCGGCCGTGCTCGGTGCCGATCTGCTCGCCGCGTGCGGACGGCCGGGAGCCGAGGAGTGGCGGGAGCGCGCGGCCGGGCTGCGTGAGCGGTTCCGGGCTGCGTTCTGGATCGACGGCCCGGACGGAGGCAGGCCCGCTTCGGCCCTCCACCCCGACGGGAGACCGCTGCCGCGGCTGACGGGGGCCGCCGCCCACCTGCTCGACACCGGACTGCTCAGCGGCGGCCGGCTTGCCCCGGGGCTCCTGGACCGCACCCGCGCCGAGCAGCTCGCCCGGCTGCTCGGAGCCCCCGCGATGGATTCCGGATGGGGGCTGCGGAGCATGGCCGTCAAGGAGCCGGGGCACAATCCGTTCGGCCACCGCTCGGGCGCCGTACGGGCGTACGAGAGCGCGGTGGCCGTGGCCGGCCTGGCCCAGGCCGGCTTCGAGAAGGAGGCCGCGGGCCTGCTCGGAGGCCTGCTGGACGCGGCGGAGGCCTTCGGGTACCGGCTACCGGAGATGTTCGCGGCCGAGCAGCGCACCGCGGGCAGCGCCCCCGTGCCGCACCCGGCGGCCTGCCGGCCGGCCGCCGTGGCCGCGGCGGCCGGGATCCACGCGCTCACCGCCCTCGCCGGAATCCGCCCCGACGCCCCCGCCGGCACGGTCGCCCTCGCACCCCTCCCCGGAGCCCCCCTGGGCGGGCTCAGACTCTCGGGTCTGCGGGTGGCGGGGGAGCCCTTCGCCGTCCGGATCAGCCGGCTCGGCCTCGGCATGGTGGAGGAGGCGGCCGATGCGCTCCAGTTGGGTGGCTGAGCACGCTCGCCCCGCCCGGGCCGGACCGGTCCGCTCGATCGAAGGCTCCCGCCTCTGGGGCACTGTCTTCAAGGTCACCAAAGCGCTGTTTATCGTCAGGCAGACGACTATGATCGCGGCATGTCGCCCTACGACCCGTCGGCCTATCCGCCCTTCGCCGTCACCGTCGACCTGGTCGTGCTCACCGTGCGGCGCCACGCGCTCTGCGCGCTGGTCGTCCGCAGAGGTGAGCAGCCGTTCCAGGGGCGCTGGGCGCTGCCCGGAGGATTCGTCCGCGCGGACGAGGACCTGGCGGGGGCCGCCGCCAGGGAGCTCTCCGAGGAGACCGGCCTGTGCGCGCACGACCCCGCCCTGCCCGGCGCGGGCAACGGGGCGCACCTCGAACAGCTGGCCACCTACGGTGATCCGAAGCGGGATCCGCGGATGCGTGTCGTCAGCGTGGCGCACCTGGTGCTGGCTCCGGACCTGCCTGCGCCCCGGGCCGGGGGCGACGCCAACAGCGCGCGCTGGGCCCCGGTCGACGAGGTGCTGGCCGCCACCGACGAGGCCTCCACGGGGCTGGCCTTCGATCATGCCCGGATCCTCGCCGACGGTGTGGAGCGGGCCCGCTCGAAGATCGAGTACTCCTCGCTGGCCACCGCCTTCTGCCCGCCGGAGTTCACCGTCGGCGAGTTGCGCCGGGTCTACGAAGCGGTCTGGGGCGTGTCCCTCGACCCGCGCAACTTCCACCGCAAGGTCACCGGTACTCCCGGATTCCTGGTGCCGGCCGGAGGCACGACGACCCGTCAGGGCGGGCGTCCGGCCCAGTTGTTCCGGGCGGGCGGGGCCACCCTCCTCAACCCGCCGATGCTGCGTCCGGAAGTCTGACACCGCGGCGTACGAGGCGCCGTCGGAAGCGGCGGGACCACCGTGCCCGCTCCCAGGGCCGGGTCCGGCACCCGGCCCGGCACGCGGTCCGGCATCCGGTCCGGCCCCGCTGTCCGTGCGCGGCCCTGCGGCAGTATCGGCATTCCATCGGACCGGTTGCGCTGAATATCGGACATATCGCGTTATCTTGCTTGCGGTACCCACCCTGCCGCTGAGCGGTCTCACCCCCCGCGAGAGAAGCGATGCTCCAGGCCATCGGACTCACCAGCAAGCCCCGCCCCGACGCCCCGCCCCTTGTGGACGACCTCACCTTCGAGGCCCGCCCGGGGCATGTGACCGCCCTGCTCGGCGAGCCGGGATCGGGCAAGACCACCGCACTGCGGCTCATGCTCGAACTCGAACCGGGCCGCGGCGTCACCTACTTCCGCGGCCGCGCGCTGCACCGGATCCCGCATCCCGGCCGTGAGGTCGGCGTGCTCCTCGGCGACGTTCCCGGCAACCCCGCGCGGACCGTCCGCAACCAGCTGCGGATGCTGTGCGCCGCGGCCGGCGTGCCGGCCTCCCGGGCCGACACCATGCTGGAGGTCGTCGGCATCGCGGGACTGCGGGACCAGCGCCTCGGCTCGCTGTCGCTCGGCATGGAACGCCGGGTCGCCCTGGCCTCGGCACTGCTCGCCGATCCGTGCACCCTGCTGCTCGACGAGCCCGGCGCCGGACTCTCCCCCCGCGAACGCGGCTGGCTGCACGGGCTGCTGCGCGGGCACGCCTCCCTCGGCGGCGCGGTCCTCTTCACCACCGACGACGCCAAGGAGGCCGCCCGCAGCGCCGACCGCGTCGTCAGCATCGAGGCGGGCCGGCTCGTCGCCGACCAGGAGGCGGCCGAGTTCGCCCGGACCAGGTTGCGGCCGCGGGTCGCCGTGCGCACCCCGCACGCGGCCCGGCTGGCCGACGTACTGGGCCGCGAGGCCCGGGCCGCCCGGCGCTCGGTGGAGATCGTCGCCGAGAGCGGCAGCCGCCTGTCGGTGTACGGCAGCAACTGCGCCGAGGTCGGCGAGGCGGCGTTCCGGCACGGCGTGCTGGTCCACCAGCTCGCCGACGAGACGGGCGACGCCGGTGCGCCGACGGCGCCCGTCCCGGCCGCGCGCACCGCGGCGGGAACGCCACCGGAGCCCGGCGCGGCCCGCCAGGAAGCCGTCGCCGGGTCTGCCGCCGAGGCCGCCGGCGACCACCCCCGCCAGATCCGCTCCGGGCGCCCGGCCTCGGCCGTGCGCCGCGTGGGCGGCCCGCTGCGTCCCCTGCGCTACGAGTTGCTCCGGGTCTTCGGGACCGCCACCCCCGTCCTCACCGCCGCCCTCGTCGTCGCCGTCTCCGTACTCACCGCCCTGGTGCTGGCCCGGACCGGGCAGACCCCGCAGAACCGGCTGCTGGCCGCCTGGCCCGAACTGCTGCCGCTGCCGCCCGCCGCCCTGGGCGCGGGCCTGCTCGGCGCGCTGGCCTTCGGCGAGGAGTACCGCTACCCCGCACTCGCCGCCGACCGGGGCACCGTGCCCCGCCGGATGGGGCTGCTCACCGCCAAGCTGGGCATCGGCGCCGCCCTCGCCCTGCTGCTGGGCGCCCTCACGGTGGCCGCCGACGCCGCCGCCCTCGCGCTGGTCTTCGACAGCGGCCCGCTGCGCACCCCCGTGGAGTGGCTCTCCCCGGCCGTGAGTTGGGCCGGGCTGCTCATCGGCTGCTCCTGGGCCGGCGTACTGGCCTCCGGTGTCTTCCGATCCGCCACCGCGGGACTGGCCGCGGTGCTCGCCGTACCGGTGATGGTGGTTCCGCTGGTGCGCAAGGCGCTGGAGGGCTCGTCCGCGTACCCGTCCACCGGGCTCGGGTCCCGCCTGCGCGGCCTGACCTGGGGGCAATGGCCGCCGGAGGTCGACCGCCTGCTGGTGGGGGCCCTCCGGGTGATGGCCCAACCCGTCGGGACGGCGCTGGTGTTGTCGCTGATGGTCCTGTTGTGCGCCTATGGGTTCACCGGACTGCGCAGCCGGGTCCGTTGGTGATCGTTCCGGTTCGGGAGAAGTCGCGGACGGGACCGTTGCGGTCCGTGTCACGTCAAGCGGACCGCAACTCCCCGCAAAAGGTCTGGTTCTTTACGATAAGTCGTCAATTGCGTAGGTGGCACCGATCACCCTTTCGTGTGCTTTTCACCAAAGACCTCAAGGGTCATGGAGGCACGGCCGACAAAGGATTCGTGAGTACCCTTGCGCACACCATGATGACCGCCGCCCGCCACGCCGACTCCGGCCTCGCCGGCCCGGGCGAACTCGACCGCTACCCCTACGCGGAGACCCCCGGGTCCGACCGCGTCGGAGCAGCCCACTGGGACGGTGCCGACGTCGAGTTGAGCCGCGTGGGCCGCCGAGCGGCAGGCAGCCGCGGACGCGGACTGCACGGCCAACTCGTCCAGCAGCTCGGCCAGATGATCGTTTCCGGTGACCTCGGTGCGGACCGCCCACTGGTCCCCGAGGAGATCGGCCAGCGTTTCGAGGTCTCCCGCACGGTCGTCCGCGAATCGCTGCGGGTCCTGGAGGCCAAGGGCCTCGTCAGCGCCCGCCCCAACGTCGGCACCCGGGTCCGTCCCGTCGCCGACTGGAACCTGCTCGACCCCGACATCATCGAATGGCGCGCCTTCGGCCCGCAGCGCGACGACCAGCGCCGCGAGCTCGGTGAGCTCCGCTGGACCATCGAGCCGCTCGCCGCCCGCCTCGCCGCCGGCCACGGCCGGCCGGACATCCAGCAGCGCCTCGCTGACATGGTCGAGATCATGGGCCACGCCCTCGGCCAGGGCGACGCGATCACCTTCGCGCGCGCCGACAACGAATTCCACGCGCTGCTCATCCAGGTCGCCGGAAACCGCATGCTGGAGCACCTTTCCGGCATCGTCTCCGCCGCCCTCCAGGTCTCCGGCAGCCCCATCACCGCCTGCGACCGCCCGAGCGAGACCTGCGTCGCGCACCACGCGCGGATGGTCGAGGCCCTCGCCGCCGGTGACGCGACCGGCGCCGAGAACGCCATGCGCCAGCTCCTGACGGTTCATCCGGAGGTCGAGCGCGTGGTCCCCGCCCCGCGCGAGCACTGACGGGCGGACGCGCGGGGGCGCTGGGGTGCAGAACATGTCGCCGGGCCCGGTCGGGTCCGGCGACACCGGCGTGAGGCCCCTTTTCGTGGCGGTTCGGCACGTGTGGAACACCGGGTTCGACCACAGGAGCGGCACTCGTGCGTACGGGGTGTGACTCGGGCCACGAAGATTGGGCGTAACGCTCTGCGAGGTCACGCGATGACGTAAGAGGTGATGGCCGACGGAGGGAAGACAGCAGCCCTTGGGGGTGCTGTGCAGCTCCCCGGCCCCTGCCCGCGCCGCCGGCCCATCCCCGGTCGGTGGTCGTCGGCTCCGGTCCAGCACCACCAGGCCCGGGGTCGGAAGCCGTTCCCATCGTTCCGAGAGGTTGTTCGTGTCGGCCAGCACATCCCGTACGCTCCCGCCGGAGATCGCCGATTCCGAGTCTGTGATGGCGCTCATCGAGCGGGGCAAGGCCGAGGGGCAGATCGCCGGCGATGACGTGCGTCGGGCCTTCGAGGCTGACCAGATTCCTGCGACCCAGTGGAAGAATGTTCTGCGCAGCCTCAACCAGATCCTCGAGGAAGAGGGTGTGACGCTGATGGTCAGTGCCGCGGAGTCGCCCAAGCGCACCACCCGCAAGAGCGTCGCAGCCAAGAGCCCGGCCAAGCGGACGGCCACCGAGACCGTCAAGAAGGCGGCCGCCCGGACGACGACGGCGCAGCCCGCGGCCACCCCCGTCCCGGCGGACGCGGACATCGCGGAAGCCCTCGCGGACGAGCCCGGAACGGAGCCCGCCGCCAAGAAGACGGCGGCGAAGAAGACGGCGGCCAAGAAGGCCGCGCCCGCCAAGAAGACCGCTGCCAAGAAGACGGCGGCGAAGAAGACCGCCGCCAAGAAGGACGCGGACGAGGGCGAGGACGAGACCGCGGACGAGGGTCCCGACGCCGCCAAGGCCGAGGCCGAGGAAGAGGAGGAGGGCGGGGAGAACAAGGGCTTCGTCATCTCCGACGACGAGGACGACGCCCCCGCCCAGCAGGTCGTGGTCGCCGGCGCCACCGCCGACCCGGTCAAGGACTACCTCAAGCAGATCGGCAAGGTCCCCCTCCTCAACGCCGAGCAGGAGGTGGAGCTCGCCAAGCGCATCGAGGCGGGTCTCTTCGCCGAGGACAAGCTGGCGAACTCCGACAAGCTGGCGCCCAAGCTCAAGCGCGAGCTGGAGATCATCGCCGAGGACGGCCGCCGCGCGAAGAACCACCTGCTGGAGGCCAACCTCCGCCTCGTGGTCTCCCTCGCCAAGCGCTACACGGGCCGCGGCATGCTCTTCCTGGACCTGATCCAGGAGGGCAACCTGGGTCTGATCCGCGCGGTCGAGAAGTTCGACTACACCAAGGGCTACAAGTTCTCGACCTATGCCACGTGGTGGATCCGGCAGGCGATCACGCGCGCCATGGCCGACCAGGCACGCACCATCCGTATCCCGGTGCACATGGTCGAGGTCATCAACAAGCTCGCCCGCGTCCAGCGTCAGATGCTCCAGGACCTGGGCCGCGAGCCCACCCCGGAGGAGCTGGCCAAGGAACTCGACATGACCCCCGAGAAGGTCATCGAGGTCCAGAAGTACGGCCGTGAGCCGATCTCCCTGCACACTCCGCTCGGCGAGGACGGCGACAGCGAGTTCGGTGACCTCATCGAGGACTCCGAGGCGGTCGTTCCGGCCGATGCCGTGAGCTTCACGCTGCTGCAGGAGCAGCTGCACTCGGTGCTCGACACCCTGAGCGAGCGCGAGGCCGGCGTGGTCTCCATGCGCTTCGGCCTCACGGACGGCCAGCCCAAGACGCTCGACGAGATCGGCAAGGTCTACGGGGTCACGCGCGAGCGGATCCGCCAGATCGAGTCGAAGACGATGTCGAAGCTCCGGCACCCGTCCCGCTCCCAGGTGCTGCGCGACTACCTGGACTGACCGGGCGGCTTCCGACGGCGCGGGCCGCCGCCGGAAGCCGATGGGGACGGCAGGGCGACGGTGGCCGCGCGGGTGCGCTCGGCCACCGGGCGACCCACTCTGGGTGGAGTCATGCACACTCGGAGTCAGGAGGCCTCATGCGTCGTCCCTTTGCCCGTGCTCTGGCGGGAGCGCTGACCCTGGCGGCGGGAGCGGCCGCGGCGCCGTTCGCCCATGTGCCGCAAGCGGCCGCGGACAGCGTGGTGATCGGCGGGAAGCCGGTGAAGGTGGCCGACAGCCCCTGGGTCGTCGCCCTCGCCAGCCGTGACCGGTTCGGGGGTACGCGGGGCGGCCAGTTCTGCGGAGGCGTGGTCGTGTCCCCGACCAGGGTGCTGACGGCGGCGCACTGCCTGGGCAGCCAGGTGCTGGGCGGCCCGGTCGAATCCGTGGCCGACTTCCGGGTGATCGCCGGGCGTACGGAGCTCCGGGCGGCCGAGGGCCGGGAGATCGCGGTGCGCGGGGCGAGGGTGAACCCCGCCTACGACCCGGCGAGCAATGCCGGGGACCTCGCCGTTCTGGAGCTGGCCGAGTCGGTACCGGCCCACTACGTGCTGCCCATGGCGGGCGCGGGACATTCCGCCTACGCCGCGGGGACCGAGGCGGCGGTGTACGGCTGGGGCGACACGAGCGGCTTCGGTGACTACGCGTACGGGCTGCGTGCCGCTGGGGTGACAGTGCTGGCGGACGAGGTCTGCGCGCGCGCCTACCCCGGGGACGCGGACGGGCAGTACCGCGCGGAGTCCATGGTGTGCGCGGGGGACAGCGGCGGCGGCAAGGACGCCTGCCAGGGCGACAGCGGCGGGCCGCTGGTGGCCCAGGGGCGGCTCATCGGGCTGGTCTCGTGGGGCCGGGGCTGCGGGCGCGCCGACAGCCCCGGGGTCTACACGCGTATCGCCCCGTTGGTCGACTTCGTGCTGGCCCCGGAGACGGGCGCGCAGCCCGGGGAGGTCCAGGGCATCGGGTGGGGCGCCCGCGGGGCCTCTGGGCCGTACGCAGGGCCCGTACAGGGGCATCGCACGCCTTAGCCGCAGGGTCGCGGATGTGAGGACGGGCGGCACCCCTGGGTCTCAGGAGTGCCGCCCGTCGACCGGCCTGGCCGGTCCTGGCTCGTCGGATGCGAGGTGCAGGCCTGTGTCAGCGGTCCTCGGGTTCGGCATGGGCAGCCGGAGCGGACGTGAGCCGCTCGGTCTCATCCTGTATTTCCGCGGCGATCTTCTTGAGTTCCGGCTCGAACTTGCGCCCGTGGTGGGCGCAGAAGAGCAGTTCACCGCCGCTCAGCAGGACGACGCGCAGATATGCCTGGGCGCCGCAACGGTCGCATCGGTCAGCGGCCGTCAGCGGGGTCGCGGGTGTCAGAACAGTAGTCACGTCGCCTCTTCTCTAGCTCGACGAGCTGTCGTACCAGGGTCAACATCCAACCAGGCCGAAAACGTTCCCGCTCGCGGCTTTTCCTCGAAACTTCCTTCCGAAGCTGGCCGGCTGCTGCCGGTTGGCGGCGAAGGAGCCGTATTGCGTTGCTTTACGGTTTCGCGTTGTCAGTCGTGCGCTTGTTGCAGTTCCATCCTCCCCCGGCGTGAGTGCCAGGTTGTTCATGAGGACGTGCCCGAACCCTAAATGGTTCATGCGCGGAAGGGAACGTGATGTTTCCTTCACCCGCGCGGGGGATCGAACATCCGTACGGATCTGGACTAGGCTGAAGAATGCGCGAGGGTGGCGTTGCATCGGCTCTACCTGGCCTCGGTACCCTTCGAGCGGCACCCGAGCCACCCCTGCGCCCGACCGGGCCAGAAAAGAAATTCAGCGAGGAGCGAACTGCGTGACCGCCGACACGTCCGTGCCTTCCAGCGCGCTGCTGTCCGGAGCAGACCGGGACGGTTCCAACTACACCGCGCGGCACCTGCTCGTCCTCGAAGGGCTGGAGGCCGTCCGCAAGCGCCCCGGCATGTATATCGGCTCCACCGACAGCCGGGGCCTCATGCACTGCCTGTGGGAGATCATCGACAATTCCGTCGACGAGGCCCTGGGCGGCTACTGCGACCACATCGAGGTGATCCTCCACGAGGACGCCTCCGTCGAGGTCCGGGACAACGGCCGCGGCATCCCCGTGGACGTCGAGCCCAAGACCGGCCTGTCCGGCATCGAGGTCGTCATGACCAAGCTGCACGCTGGCGGCAAGTTCGGCGGTGGCTCGTACGCGGCCTCCGGCGGCCTGCACGGCGTCGGTGCCTCCGTGGTCAACGCCCTCTCCGCCCGCCTCGACGTCGAGGTCGACCGCAACAGCGCGACCCACGCCATCAGCTTCCGGCGCGGCGTCCCGGGCATGTTCACCGAGCAGGGCCCCGAGAGCCCCTTCGACCCCGCCAACGGCCTCCGCAAGGTCAAGCGCGTCGCCAAGGGCCGGACCGGCACCCGGGTCCGCTACTGGGCCGACCGCCAGATCTTCCTCAAGGACGCCCGGCTCAACCTGGAGACGCTCTACCAGCGCGCCCGCCAGACCGCCTTCCTCGTCCCCGGCCTGACCCTGGTCGTCCGCGACGAGCGCGGCATCGACGGGGCCGGCAAGACCGAGGAGACCTTCCGCTTCGACGGCGGCATCAGCGAATTCTGCGAGTACCTCGCCCAGGACAAGGCCGTCTGCGACGTCCTGCGCCTGACCGGCACGGGCACCTTCAAGGAGACCGTCCCGGTCCTCGACGACCGCGGCCACATGACCCCCACCGAGGTCACCCGCGAGCTCGGCGTGGACATCGCCCTGCGCTGGGGCACGGGGTACGAGACCAACGTCAAGTCCTTCGTGAACATCATCGCCACCCCCAAGGGCGGCACCCACGTCTCCGGCTTCGAGCGCTCGGTCGCCAAGACCGTGAACGAGGTCCTGCGCTCGGCCAAGCTGCTGCGCGTCGCCGAGGACGACGTGGTCAAGGACGACGCGATGGAAGGCATGACGGCCGTCGTCACCGTCCGGCTCGCCGAGCCGCAGTTCGAGGGCCAGACCAAGGAGGTGCTCGGCACCTCCGCGGCCACCCGGATCGTCGCCGCCGTGGTCGCCAAGGAGCTCAAGGCCTTCCTGACCTCCACCAAGCGCGACGACAAGCAGCAGGCCCGCGCCGTGATGGAGAAGATCGTCGCGGCCGCCCGGACCCGGATCGCCGCCCGGCAGCACAAGGAGGCGCAGCGCCGCAAGACCGCGCTGGAGACCTCCTCGCTCCCCGCCAAGCTGGCCGACTGCCGCAGCGACGACGTGGACCGCAGCGAGCTCTTCATCGTCGAGGGCGACTCCGCCCTCGGCACCGCGAAGCTCGCCCGGAACTCGGAGTTCCAGGCGCTCCTGCCCATCCGCGGCAAGATCCTCAATGTCCAGAAGTCCTCGATCTCGGACATGCTCAAGAACGCCGAGTGCGGGGCGATCATCCAGGTCATAGGAGCCGGCTCGGGCCGGACCTTCGACATCGACGCCGCCCGGTACGGCAAGATCGTGCTGCTCGTGGACGCCGACGTCGACGGCGCGCACATCCGCTGCCTGCTGCTCACGCTCTTCCAGCGGTACATGCGGCCGATGGTCGAGGCCGGCCGGGTCTTCGCGGCGGTGCCGCCGCTGCACCGGATCGAGCTGGTCCAGCCGAAGAAGGGCCAGGACAAGTACGTCTACACGTACTCGGACAACGAACTGCGCCAGACCCTGCTGGAGTACCAGCGCAAGAACATCCGGTACAAGGACTCGATCCAGCGCTACAAGGGCCTCGGCGAGATGGACGCGGACCAGCTGGCGGAGACCACCATGGACCCCCGCTTCCGCACCCTGCGCCGGATCAACATCGGCGACCTGGACTCGGCCGAGCAGGTCTTCGACCTGCTCATGGGCAATGAGGTGGCCCCGCGCAAGGAGTTCATCACGAGCTCCGCGGCGACCCTGGACCGCTCGCGCATCGACGCCTGATCCGGGTGCCGCCGGAGCCCGGCGGCACCCGGACACCGAAGGCTCCACGGCATACCGGTGCTCTTCGCTCCATCACCTGTTGGAGTGAAGAGCACCGGTACACCAGTCCGGAAAGCGCCCATTCCGCACATCCTTGTGGGCACGCGGCCAATGCGGCAGCGGACAAGGAGAGTTCGGTGGACAAGCACGAAGGTCGTGATACCGGAACGATCCGGCTCGACGACCCCTGGTACGACGCGCTGGCCGTCGGGTGGGGCGAGGGTGAGGAAACGTCCCAGCCGGTCCCGGCCCCCGGCGGCGGGCGCCCCGCGCCCGGCGCATCCGACATCTACCTCGAAGTGCAGCGCAGCGCCGCCTTCCAGGAGGTTCGCACCCGCTACCGCAGGTTCGTCGTCCCCGCCACCGCCGGGTTCTTCCTCTGGTACGTCGCCTACGTGGTCGCCGCCACCGCCGCGCCCGGCCTGATGGCCCGGCCCGTGGTGGGCGCGGTCAACGTGGCCATGCTGGCCGGGCTCGGCCAGTTCCTCAGCACCTTCCTGCTGACCTGGGCGTACGCCCGGCACGCGCGGCTGCGCCGGGACCGGGCCGCGCTCGATCTGCGCTGGACCGTCTTCGAGCAGGAACGCGGCCAGGAGCGGACCCGGGCGAGGAGGGCCGGCCTGTGACCACCGAGCACGAGACCCTCGCGCTGATCCTGTTCAGCGTCTTCATCGCGGTGACCCTCGGCATCACCACCTGGGTCAGCCGGAACCGGCACGGGTCGGCCGAGGAGTTCTACGCGGGCGGGCGATTGTTCTCCCCGATGGAGAACGGTTTCGCCATCGCGGGCGATTACATGTCCGCGGCCTCGTTCCTCGGCATCTCCGGCCTGATCGCCCTCTTCGGCTACGACGGGCTGCTGTACTCGGTGGGCTTCCTCGTGGCCTGGCTCGTGGTGCTGTTCCTCGTCGCCGAACTGGTCCGCAACTGCGGCCGCTTCACCCTCGCCGACGTGGTCGCCGCCCGGATGAGCGAACGTCCGGTGCGGATCGCGGCCGGCACCTCCTCGGTCGTCGTCTCCGTGCTGTACCTCATCGCGCAGATGGTCGGCGCGGCCAGTCTCGTCGGCCTGCTGCTCGGGAGTTCGGGCCCTGCCGCCCGGACGCTCGCCGTGGTGGGGGTCGGCGCGCTGATGGTGGTCTACGTCTCCTTCGGCGGGATGCGGGCCACCACCTGGATCCAGATCGTGAAGGCCGTGCTGCTGATGGGCGGCGCGATCACCCTGACCGTGCTCGTGCTGCTGCGCTTCCACGGGAACTTCGACCAGTTGCTCACCAGCGCCGCCGACCGCAGTGGGCACGGCAGGGCGTTCCTGAGCCCCGGCCTCAAGTACGGCGGGGACTGGACCGCCCGCGTCGACTTCATGAGCCTCGGCCTGGCGCTGGTCCTCGGGACCGCCGGGCTGCCGCACATCCTGTCGCGGTTCTACACCGTGCCCACCGCGCGGTCGGCCCGCCGCTCGGTGGTGTGGGCGATCGCGCTGATCGGCGGGTTCTACCTGATGACCATCGTGCTCGGCTTCGGGGCGGCCGCGCTGGTGGGACCGGACGAGGTACGGGCCTCCAACGCCTCCGGGAACACGGCCGTTCCGCTGCTGGCCGCCTTCCTCGGCGGGGGCGCGGAAACCACCGGGGGCGCGGTCCTGTTCGCCTTCGTCGCCGCCATCGCCTTCGCCACCATCCTGGCCGTGGTCGCCGGTATCACCCTGGCCTCCTCGGCCTCCGTGGCACACGACCTGTACGCCTCCCTCAAGCGCCGGCACGCCCGGCAGCGCAGCGAGGTCGCGGTGGCCCGGGTCGCGGCCGTCGGCATCGGGGCGGTCGCGATCGCCCTCGGGCTGCTCGCCCAGGACCTCAACGTGGCGTTCCTGGTGGGGCTGGCCTTCGCGGTGGCGGCTTCGGCCAATCTGCCGGTGCTGCTGTACTCGCTCTTCTGGCGCGGCTTCACCACGCGCGGAGCCGTCTGGTCGGTGTACGGCGGCCTCATTCCGGCGGTGCTGCTGGTGCTGGTCTCGCCGGTGGTGTCGGGCAGCGCCGAATCGCTCTTCCCCGGAGTGGACTTCCAGTACTTCCCGCTCCAGAACCCGGGGATCGTCTCGATCCCGCTCGGCTTCCTGGCGGGTTGGCTGGGCACGGTCACCTCGGGCGAGGAGGCGGACGAGGCGAAGCACGCGGAGACGGAGGTCCGCTCCCTGACCGGGGCCGGAGCGGTCTGAGTGGTGCGTGTGGTGGGCCGGTCGGCCGGGCGCCGTCAGGCCGGTCCCTCCGACGGGAGCCAGGTGTATCGGTGCTCCGGGCGGCCTGTCTCGCCGTAGCGCAGGGCGAGGCTGACCCGGGCGGTGCGTTCGAGGAGCTTCACGTAGCGCTGCGCGGTCTGCCGGCTGATGCCCGCACGGTCGGCGATCTGCTGGGTGGACAAGGGGCCTTCGGCGGACCGCAGCACATGGCGGACGAGCTCCGCGGTGCTGGCGGAGTGGCCCTTGGGGAGCTCGTTCGGGGATCCTGCGGCGGCGAGGGCGCCGAAGATCCGGTCCACCTCGGCCTGTTCGGCCTCACCGCCCGTGTCCAGGGTGCGGCGCAGGGCCCCGTAGGCCTCCAGCCGACTGCGCAGTCCGCCGAAGGTGAAGGGTTTGACCAGGTACTGCAGGGCGCCGAGGCGCATGGCGGCCTGCACGGTGGCGAGGTCGCGGGCGGCGGTGACCATGATCACATCGGTGCGGTGGCCGAGCTGGCGCAGGCGCCGGACGAGGTCCAGGCCGTTCTCGTCGGGGAGGTAGTGGTCCAGGAGGACGAGGTCCACCGGATGTGAGGTGAGGAACTCCAGGGCCTCGGCGGCAGAATGGGCCTGCGCCGTCACCAGGAATCCGGGAACTTTCGCCACGTACGCCGCGTTGATCCGGGCAACACGCATGTCGTCGTCGACGACCAATACGTGGATCGGGGTCTCGTTCACCGCAGGGCCTCCGGGAGTACGACGGAGAATTCCGCCCCTCCGTCCGCTGCTTCACCGGCCCGGGCGCTGCCGCCCTGCCGCTCCGCGAGGCGGCGTACGAGGGCGAGGCCCAGCCCGCGCTCGCGGTGGGCCTTGGGCTGCTTGGTCGACCAGCCCTCCGTGAAGATCTCCTCACGGCGCGCGGCGGGCACCCCGGGGCCGCTGTCGCGCACCCGCAGCACGGCGGTACGGCCCTCCGCGCGCAGCTCCACCTCGACCAGGGGCGCCGCACAACCCGCGGCGGCGTCCAGGGCGTTGTCCACGAGGTTGCCGAGGATCGTGACGAGGCCTCCCGGGTCCACCAGGCGGTCGGGGAGGAGGGTGGAGCCGGCCAGGCGCAGGGGGACACCGCGCTCGGCGGCGACGGTCGCCTTGCCCACCAGCAGGGCGGCCAGAAGCGGGTCGTGGACCTTCTCGGTGACCTGTTCGGCCGTGGTGCGGTGCACGCCGGCGACCTCGGTCACGAACTCCACCGCCTCCTCGTGCAGGCCCAGCTCCAGCAGGCCGAGGAGGGTGTGGAGGCGGTTGGCGTGCTCGTGGTCCTGAGCGCGCAGGGCATCGATCAGGCCCCGGGTGGAGTCGAGCTCGCGGCCCAGGTGCTCCAGCTCGGTGCGGTCGCGCAGGGTGGCGACGGCGCCGCCGTCCTCGGTGGGCATCCGGTTGGCCACCAGCACCCGGGGGCCCTGCACGGTGAGCAGGTCCCGGCCGGTGACACGACCCGACAGGACGTCCGCGGTGCGGCCCGCACCCAGGACGTCCTCCAGCGGGCGACCCGCGCAACCGTCGGCGGCGTCCGGGGCGAGGCCCAGCAGGCGGGCGGCCTCGTCGTTGACCAGCCGGACCCTGCCGTCGGGGGCCAGGGCGATCACGCCCTCGCGGATGGAGTGCAGCATGGCCTCGCGTTCGGCGAGCAGGCCGGCGATGTCGGAGAAGGCCAGGTCGCGGGTCTGCCGCTGGATCCTGCGGGAGAGCAGGTAGGCGGCGAGGGCACCCGCCGCCAGGGCGCCGCCCGCGTAGGCGAGCAGACCGGGGATCGCACCGAGCAGCCGGTCGCGGACGCTGTCGTAGGCGATGCCGACCGAGACGGCGCCGACGATCTCGCCGTCGGCCGCGAGGAGCGGGACCTTGCCGCGGGCGGAGCGGCCCAGGGTGCCTTCGTCGATCTCCATGACCTCGCGCCCCGCCAGGGCATCGCTCGGGTCGGTGGAGACCGGCAGCCCGATCCGGTCCGCACTCGGGTGCGAGCGGCGGATGCCGTCCAGGTCGAGCACGACCACGTACTCGGCTCCGGTGGCCCGGCGGATCCGTTCGGCCGAGGACTGTACGGGGCTGTCGGCCGAGGGCGGGGAGTCCAGGACCCCGGCGGCCAGCGCGGGGTCGGCCGCGGCGCTCTGCGCGATGGCCAGGGCGCGCCGCATGGCCTGGTCGTCGAGCTGGGCGCTCAGCGGCGCCAGGAACAGTCCGGTCGCCAGTACGGCGACCCCGGCGGCGATCGCCAGCTGGGTCAGCAGGATCTGGGAGACGGCCCGTCTGGGCAGCCCGAGGCGCCGAGCGCTCATGAGGGGGAACCGCATGGGCAGCAACGGTAGGTCGGCACCGGCACAAGCGGAACGCTTACGCCCGACTTGTCGGGTACCCCACTCCGGTCATGCCCGGAGCGTGTTCCACACCTCACTGCGGGTGAAGTAGGTGTCGTAGAGATCCTGGACGTCCAGCAGGGACTCCGGGGGCACTTTCCCGTAGGCGATCCGTTCCAGGTGGCGGAAGTACTCGAACCGTTCGATGCCCGGCGTGATGACGATGAGGATGTCGGCGTTCTCACCGGGCGCGGCGGCGAACGCGTGATCGAGTCCGGGCGGCACGATGACGAGGTCGCCGCGTTCCGCGGTCACCACCTGGTCGCCGGACAGGAGCTGCGCGGTGCCGTCGAGCAGGTAGAAGAGCTCTGCGGACCGGGAGTGGTGGTGGGGCGCGGCCCCGTCGGCGCCGTCCAGCAGGCTCACCCGCTGTGTCGACAGGGCGCCGCCGGTGGAACCGCCGTCGGCCAGGAGCCGGATTGTGGTCGGGGCGGCGCCGATCGTCTCGGCCTCGGCCGAGCGCACGATCACCGATTCGTCGAAGGTAGGCACGATCAGGGACATGTCGTCTTCTCCTGGGGGAGGGGAGGGGAGGGGGGATGGGGACCGGAGCCGGTGAGGGAGGGCGGGCGGGCGGGTGGTCAGGTCCGGGCCGGCTCGGTGGCGGCGCGGACGGCAGGGGCCGGACGCTCGCGCAGCAGGAGGCCCGCGGTCAGCGCGACGGCGAGGGCCGTGGCCCCGTGGACCCCGTAGGCCTGACCCGCGGCTCCGTCGTCGGCGAGGACGATCACCATGTCGCCGGCGGGGATGAAGGTGATCGCCGCCAGCGCCCAGCCGAGCGCCCGGCGCTGCCCCGTGAGCAGGAGCGCGAGGACGACCAGACCGGTCGCGACGTCGCGTACGCCCTTGACGGCGAGGAAAGCGGCGCCGTCGTGCTGCGGCCAGGTCGGCAGCCCGAAGTCGGCGGCGGTGGCCTGCGGTGCGAACAGGTAGCTGAGCCCGACGTACAGGATGAACGCGCCGCCGGTGGCGGCCAGGACGGTGGTGAGGCGCTTGAGGGACATGGGAATTCTCCTGAAGGTGGGCGAGAGGGCGGGCGGAGGGGAGGGGGATCAGCGCGGGGCGGTGGCGCGGCGGACGGTGCGCATCCGGCGGACGTAGGCGGGCCGCCCGACGGTGTGCCACAGCAGGCGCCCGATGAGAGGCAGCCCGGCGAGCATCGCCGCGCGCTCGGCCCGGTCGGCGTCCTCCAGGACCATCCCGAGGAAGAACAGCAGCTTGGGCTTGGGCGTGGCGGCCAGGAAGTGCTCGCCCAGCCGGTCCCACTCGTGTGCGGACAGGTGGCGGGCGGCGAGCGGCAGGAGCGATTCCTCCTCGTCGTCCAGGTGCTCCAGCAGCACCGTCCGGTGCTCGGCGAGGACCGACACGAGCGTGTCGCGTTCCGCCTCCCCGGCCCGGTTCTCCCAGGCGGGCAGGGCCTCCCCGGCGGCCGCGAGACTCGCAGCCACCCGCTCGTGCTGGGCCTCCATGCGCAGGACGAGATCCGCTTCGAGGTCGACCCGGGCCATCAGCGGCGGCCACAGGTGCTCGTCCTCGCCGTGGTGGTGGCCCGTCAGGCCGAGCCGGTAGTCGCGGAAGTGCTCCCCGAGGACCCGTGCCCGCGCCGTGTCGCCGGGGGCCACCGCGGCGATCAGCTCGACCAGCAGGCGCGCCTCGCGGCGCAGGCCGCGGTGGATGACCACCATCTCGTGGGTGTTCGGCCGTGCCGTGCTCCGGTCCGATCGCGGAGCTCGTGCCGTCCGTGTCCGTGGCTGTGTCGTCTTCATGGAAAGAGACTCGACGTCGGTACATGGAGGGTTCTTGGAAGGTACTTGGAAGGTTCCCTGACGCCATTCGGCCTTGTACGGGCCGGAGTTGACCGATGCGGCGTACGTTGGTGGTGTCATGGTCCACATACGCGTACTCGGCTCCTTCGCGGCCGAGCGGGACGGCGAGGCGATCCCGCTCGGCGGCCACCGCCAGCGCTCCGTACTGGCCCTGCTCGTATCGGCGCGCGGCCGGGTCGTGTCCGTCGACCGGATGATCGAGGAGCTCTGGCAGGGGGCGCCGCCCGCCCGGGCCGTCGCCTCGCTCCAGGCCTACGTCTCCAACCTGCGCCGCCTCCTCGAACCGGGCCGGGCCCCGCGCACCCCCGCCCGGCTGCTCGTGAGCGCGCCGCCCGGGTACGCGCTGCGGCTGCCCGAGGACGCGGTCGATGCCTGGCGTTTCGAGCGGCTGCTCGGCCGGGCCCGCGCGGCCCTGCCCGCCGAGCCGGACGCCGCCGGAGTCCTGCTCCGCGAGGCGCTGGCGCTGTGGCAGGGGCCGGCGTACGCGGAGACGGCCGACGAGCCGTGGACCCACGCCGAGATCATGCGGCTCGGCGAGCTGCGGCTGGCCGCCCGCGAACTCGGCATCGCCGCCGGGCTGCGGGGCGGCGCCGACATCGCCGGGGCGGTCGCCGAGGCCGCGTCACTGACCCGCGACGAGCCGCTGCGAGAGGAGGCCTGGCGGCTCCACGCCCTCGCCCTGTGGGCGGCGGGCCGGCAGGCCGACGCGCTCTCGGTACTGCGCCGGGCCAGGACGGTACTCGCCGACGAGGTGGGCCTGGATCCCGGTGCCGCCCTGGTGGAGCTGGAGAAGGCGGTCCTGGCCCAGGACGACCGGGTGCTGCGCGACGCCACGCGGTCACCGGAGCCCGTGCTCCCCGCGTCGCCCGAGCGGTCCGCGGCGCCGGGCCCGGTGCCCCGGCCAGGGCAGCCCGCGGCGCCGGCCGCCACCGGCGCCGAGCTGTTCGTCGGGCGCGACGAGGAACTGGAGCGGCTGACAGATGCGGCGCACCGGGCCCGCGCGGCCGGCCCCGGCGTCGCGCTGGTCACCGGCGAGGCCGGGCTGGGCAAGACGGCGCTGCTGCACGCCCTCGGCGACCGGCTCCGCGCCGAGGGCTGGCTCGTCGCCTTCGGGCGCACCACCGACGCCGAGGGCGCACCCCCCGCCTGGGCCTGGGTCGAAGCCCTGCGCGCCGTCGCGGCGGCCGCCCCGCCCGAGCCCGCGGCGGCCGCCGCGCTGGCGCCCCTGCTGGCCGAGGGCGCTCCCGCCGCCGGCCGTGCGGCCGTCGGCGAGGATGTCGCCGCCGGCCGGTTCCGGCTGCACCGCGCCGTCGGCCGGTGGCTGGCGGAGGCGGCGCGCGGGCGGCCCGTCGCCGTGGTCCTGGACGACCTGCACTGGGCCGACGCCGAGACGCTGGCCCTGCTGTCGGGGGCGGCCGAACTCCCCCCGGGCACCGCGCTGCTCGTCGTGGGCGCGTACCGGCCGGAGGACACGGAGGGCCGGCTCGGCGACACCCTGGCCGCACTGGCACGGCGTTCACCGGCCCGGATCGCCCTGCGCGGCCTCACCGAGGAGGCCGTGGCCGAGGTGGTCCGTGCCGTGGGCGGCCCGCAGGTCGACGCGGAGGTCGTGACCGCGCTGGCCGAACGTACGGGAGGGAACCCCTTCTACGTCCGGGAGAGCGCCAGGCTGCTGGGCAGCGAGGGCTCACTGGTGGCGCTGTCCGAGGTGCCCGAGGGCGTACGGGACGTGCTGCGCCGGCGGCTCGGACGCCTCCCCGAGGCGGTGGTGGCCGTACTGCGCCTGGCCGCGGTGGCCGGACGGGAGTCGGGCGTCGAGGTCCTGGTCGGGGCGGCGGACACCGGAGAGGACGGCGTACTGGGCGCGCTGGAGGCCGGTCTGCTCGCCGGGCTGCTGGTCGAACCCGAGCCCGGGCGGGTCCGGTTCGCCCACGCGCTGGTACGCGACACCCTGCTGGCGGACCTCAGCCGGCTGCGCTCCTCGCGGATGCACGGCCGGATCGCGGCCTGCCTGGAGCGGCTCGCCCCGGACGACGTCTCCGCGCTGGCCCACCACCACGTACGCGCGGCCTCCTCGGCGACGGCGGCGAAGGCGGTCGGGTACTGCCTGCGGGCCGCCGGGCTCGCCGAGAGCCGTTTCGCCCATGACGTGGCCGCCGCGCTGCTCGCCGAGGCGGTGGAGTGCTTCGAGCGGATTCCCGCGGCGTCCGGCGGCGACCGGGACGCCGAGCGCGCCGAGCTGCTGGGCCGGCTGGTACGGGCCCAGGTGCGGGCGGGGGCGGTCATGGCGGCCCGTACGACCCGGCGTACCGCGATCGACCGCGCCGTCGGCGCCGGACGGGACGACCTGCTGATCGCGGCGTTCACGGCATGGACCGAGCCGACCCCGTGGCAGACGCGGCCCTATGGCGTGGTCGACGCACCGGTGGTGGAACTGCTGGAGGGCCTGCTGGCGCGGCCCGGCCACGCACCGGCCGTTCGGTGCGGGCTTCTGGGCGCCTACGCCGCCGAGCTGTCCGACGCCAAGGTGGCGGGCGTACGGGCAGCGGCGCGCGAGGCGCTCGCCCTCGCGGAGGGCACCGGGGACCCCGTGCTGCGGGCGGGGGCGCTCGCGGCGCTGGTCAAGGAACTCGACGCCGACCTGGAATGGCCCGAACGCGCCGCGCTCGGCGGGGAACTCGAACGGATCGGCGCCGCGCACGAGCTGCCGGGCCACCAGTGGTACGGGATGTTCATCCGTTCCACGGCGCTGGCCGCCGAGGGCGATGTGGCCGGTGCCCGTCGGCTCGTGGAACGGTGGACACGGTTCGCGCGGACCTACCGGATGTCCGGGCCGGTCGCCGTCGGCGAGACCGTCGAGGCGACCTGGGCCCACGTCGAGGGGCGGTTCGAGGAGGCCGAACACCTCTACCGGCAGGCGGCAGCGCGGATGGCCCGGCAGGGATCCCCGCACGCGGAGGGGATCCTGGCAGTCGCGCTCGCGACGCTGCGGGTGAGCCAGGGGCGGCTCGCGGAGTCGCTGCCACAGCTGCGGCAGGTGTACGCGGCCTTCGGCCCGCCGGCCGGGGACCTGTTCGCGGTCGCACTGGCCGCCGCGGGCGAGGAACGGGAGGCCCGCGAGGTCCTCGACCGGGCGGGGCCGCTGCGGACGGACTACTTCTTCAAGATCTTCGCGACCTTCCGGGCGATGACCCTGGTCATGCTCGGCGAGCGGGCGGGCGCCGAGGAGCTGTACGCGGCCCTGCTGCCGTACCGCGACGCACCCCCGCCCTCCTCCGGGTTCACCGTGGCCGTGCGCCCGGTCGCCCGCACCCTGGGCGAACTGGCCGTGCTGCTGGGCCGCGAGGACGAGGCCGCAGGCCACTTCGCGCGCGCGACGGCCATCGCCCGGCGGTGGCACAGCCCGTGGGGAGCCGCCTGAGACCCGGGGCCGACTGACGCCCGGGGCCGGAGCCCGGGCCGGCCGGAGCCCGGGCCGGACCGACCCGTCACGGCATCGGCTGGGGCGGGCGGGGGCCGTGGTACTGCCCACTGGGCCGCATCCGCAGCGGCCGCTCCTGGTACTCCTCCAGGGCGTGCGCCATCCAGCCCGCCGTACGGGCCACCGCGAAGACCGTCTCCCCGGCCTCCGGCGGCATCCCGCACGACACCGTCAGTACGGCCAGCGCCAGGTCCACATTCGCGTGCAGCCCGCCCTGCCGGGCCATCACCGCGGCCACCTCGCGCGCCGCACCCAGCGCCGGACCCGCCTGCTCCAGCTCTTCCAGCCGGGCGAAGAGCGCCCGCGCGCGAGGGTCCTCGCCCCGGTACAGCCGGTGGCCGAGCCCGGGGACCCGGCGTCCCGCCCTCAGGTACTCCGCCACCACCGGCGCGGCCCCGCCCTGTTCCAGCACCTCCACCAGCATCCGGTGCGCCAGCCGTCCGGCCGCGCCGTGGAGCGGGCCCTCCAGGGCGCCGAGCCCGGCGGACACCGCCGCGTACGGATGGGCGCGCGCGGAGGCGGCCACCCGTACGGCCAGGGTCGAGGCGGCCAGGTCGTGGTCGACCAGCAGGGCCAGCGCGAGGTCCAGCACGGCCAGCGCGTCCGGGTCCGGCTCCCGCGCCGTCAGCCGCGACCACAACTGCCGGGCGATCCGGCCGTCCCCGGCCCACCGGGCCGGGCCCGCCGCGGGCAGCGCGCCGACCAGCGTCGGGACCAGGGCGCGCGCGGAGCCGAGGACCGCCTCCTCGGACAGGTCGAAGCGCAGCGGATCCGCCACCGCGGCGGCGGCGACCGCCACCCGCAACCGGTCGATGGGGCCGCCATGTTCAGGCAGCGCGGCCACCGCCCGCCGGGCCGCCTCCAGGGCCTGCGGGGGCGCGGTGAACCGGGCTCCCGGCGTGAGGGTGCCCGTCCAGAGCCACTCGGCGACCTCCTCGTAGCGGTACCGGGAGGCCAGCTCCACGGCGTCCACGCCGCGGAAGAAGTACCGGTCGGGCTCGATGAGGGTGAGCGCCGTGCGGACGGAGAGCTCCCCGGCGGGGGCCGCCGCTTCGCGCCGGCTCCGCCGGGCCAGCGCCTCCACCTCGGCGGCGTCGAAGCTGCTGCCCCGCCCGGCGAGATCGCGGCGGCTGGTGAGCTGGCCCCGGCTGACGTACGCGTACACGGTCGCCGGTTTCACCCCGAGTGCGCGGGCCGCCTCCTGCGTGCTGAGCCTGCGCCCGCTGTCCGTCTGGTCGCTCATGACCCACACCCTACAGATGGACAGGTAGGTTGATTCAATCAATATTGACAGCGATTGAATCCATCATGGATGGTCGATCCATGAACACCACCTTGGAAGTACCCCGCGGCCTCGCGGGAGTCGTGGTCACCGAAACCGGGCTGGGCGACGTCCGGGGCCGGGAGGGCTTCTACCACTACCGCCAGTACTCGGCCGTCGAGCTCGCCGCCACCCGAAGCTTCGAGGACGTGTGGCACCTGATGTTCCGGGGCACGCTCCCGGCCGACGCCGCAGAGCGCGCCGCCTTCGCGGCCGAGATCGCACCCCTGCGCCGACTGCCCGAGGAGGTGCGGGACGCCCTGCCGGCCCTGGCCCGGGCGACCCGGCTCTCCGGCCCCCTGGCCGGGCTGCGCACCGCGCTCTCGCTGCTCGGCGCCTGCGCCGGCTTCCGCCCGGTCTACGACATCGACCCCGGCAGCCGGGCCGCCGACGCGCTGGCCGCCTGCGCCGCCGTACCGACCCTGCTGACCGCCCTGCACCGGCTCGGGCAGGGCCTGGAGCCGGTGGAGCCGCGCGAGGACCTCCCGTACGCCGCCAACTACCTCTACATGCTGACCGGCCGGGAACCCGACCCGGTCCGGGCTCGCGCGGTCGAGCGGTACCTGATATCCACCGTCGACCACGGCTTCAACGCCTCGACGTTCACCGCCCGGGTGATCGCCTCCACCGGCGCCGATGTCGCCGCCTGCCTGACCGGGGCGATCGGCGCGCTCTCCGGCCCCCTGCACGGCGGCGCCCCCAGCCGGGCCCTGGACACCCTCGACGCCATCGGGACCGTGGACCGGATCGGGCCGTGGATCCGCGAGCGGGTCCTGGCGGGCGACCGGATCATGGGCTTCGGCCACCCCGTCTACCGCACCGAGGACCCCCGCTCCCGCATGCTGCGCGAGATCGCCCTCCGGTTCGGCGGTCCCCTCGTGGACTTCGCCGTCGAGGTCGAGCGCCAGGTCGAGGAGATCCTCGCCGAACTGAAGCCCGGCCGGGAACTGCACACCAACGTGGAGTTCTACGCGGGCGTGGTCATGGAGCTCTGCGGGCTCCCGCGCGAGATGTTCACACCGACCTTCTGCGCGGCCCGCGTGGTCGGCTGGAGCGCGAACATCCTCGAACAGGCCACCGACTCGAAGATCATCCGTCCGGCCGCCCGGTACACCGGCCCCACCCCGCCCCACCCGGTGCCGCCCTTGCGCTGACGGAGCCTCGCTACGATCGGCCGGGTGAACAGCAGGCAGCCCATCCCCGTCGTCGTCCTCGCCGGTTTCCTCGGATCCGGCAAGACCACCGTGCTGAACCACCTCCTGGCCAGTCGTGGGGGCACCCGGATCGGGGTGGTCGTCAACGACTTCGGATCGATCGAGATCGACGCGATGTCGGTGGCCGGACAGGTCGGGGACTCCATGGTCTCCCTCGGCGGTGGCTGCCTGTGCTGCGCCGTCGACGGCAGCGAACTCGACGCGTACCTGGAGAAGCTCTCCGCCCCCGTCCACCGGATCGACGTGATCGTCATCGAGGCGAGCGGACTGGCCGAGCCCCAGGAGATGATCCGGATGCTCATGGCCAGCGAGAACCCGGCCATCCGGTACGGCGGCATGGTGGAGGTCGTGGACGCCGCCGAATTCGACGCCACCCGGACCAGACACCCGGAGACCGACCGCCACCTCGCCGTCGCGGACCTGGTGGTACTCAACAAGACCGACCGGGTGGACGCGGCCGAGCAGGCGCGGATCGAGCAGGAGCTCGCCGTGCTCTGCGCCCCGGGCACCCCGGTCCTGGCCACCGACCACGGGCGGATCGACCCGGAACTGCTCTTCGACCGGCGGCCCTGGACCGAGACCCGCGGGCAGCTCTCCTTCGAGGACCTGCTCGCGGAGGGAGCCGGCCACGACCGCGGCCACGACCGCTGCGGTCACGCGCACGCCGCGTACGAGAGCACGGAGTTCACCTCCGAACAGGCCCTGTCCCCGCGCCGGTTCATCGACTTCCTCGACCGGCGTCCGGCCGGGCTCTACCGGATCAAGGGCTTCGTCCACTTCGGGGTACCCGGCCACGAGGAGCGCTACGAGGTCCACGCGGTCGGCCGCTTCCTCCGCTTCGCCCCGGGACCCTGGGGGCGGGGCGAAGCGCGCGTGAGCCGGCTCGTCCTGATCGACTCCGGCACCGACGGGCCGGGTCTGCTGCGCGAGCTGGAGGCCTGCCGCGAACCGGCCCCGCGCGAGGCGCCCCCCGAGAGCATGTGGGGCGTACTGCGCTACGTCGCCCGGCCCGCGGAACCCGGGCCCGCGGAGCCCGGGCACGAGGTCCCCGGGACCGGCCCGGAAGAGACGGCCTAGGCGACCTCGACCCCGAACTCGCCCAGCAGGGCCTCCAGGCCGCCGCGGTAGCCCTTGCCGCCGATCACGAAGTCCCAGTCGCCGTTGGAGCGGTGCCGGAAGGAGCCCAGGACCAGGGCGGTCTCTCCGGCACGCCCGTCCGAGACGTCCAGCCGGCCCAGTTCCTCGCCGCCCGCCGACAGCAGCCGGATGTGGGCGTCGGTGAACCCGGCGAGGTCGGCGTGGGGATCGACCTCCGGGTCGATCGCGGCCACCAGGACCAGCCGGTCGGCCTGCGACGGCAGGGCGTCGAAGGAGACCTCCAGCGCCGCCTTGTCGGGCGCCGCGTGCGCGCGGGCCCTTACCGAACCGTCCGGGGTCCGCGGGTTGTTGAAGAAGACGAAGTGATCCTCGCTCAGCACCCGGTTGCCCGTGCAGACGAGCGCGCACACGTCGAGGGCGACCGAACCCGACCAGGACATGCCGAGCACGTTGTGGTCGGCCGGGGGAGCCGGCTCCGGCTCCGGCGCCCGCCGCGCGGGCGCCGCGGCGCTGCCGCCGCCGAGCCGGCCACGCAGTCCGTACTGGTGGAGCAGCTCGACCAGGTCCGCTCCGGGAACCAACTCCAGCGGCTTGCCGTTGGCAAAGGTGTACGACCCCGGTCCGAAGGACGCGGTGGTGACCAGCACCCCCTTGTTCGCCCCCTTGTCCTGGACCGTGCCGTACAGATCACGCACGGCCGTCGGCGGCACCGTGTTCCGGTAGCGCTTGACCTGCACCACGATCCGTCCGCCCCGGATCGGTGCCGGGTCCACCGCCTCCACATCGACCCCGCCGTCGCCCGACCGCTGGGTCGTGACCGCCTCCATGCCCATCGCCCGGAACAGCTCGGCGACCAGGTTCTCGAAGGCGATCGGGTCCATCACGAAGAGATCCGGCTCGTCCTCGTCCGCGTCGCCCGCGTGCCCGCCGTGGCTGACGACACCTCCGCCGACCTCGTCGGGCCGTCGCCCGGGGCGTACCGCCGTCAGCTGGTCTGGCCGCGCCGACAGCAGCCCGCCCAGCCCCGAGACCAGGCAGTCCACCGCGCTGACCTGCTCCAGCCGCAGTCCGGCGAAGGCGTCGCGCGCCGCCGGCACCGTGGCGAGCACGAACCGCGCCTCCTGGCCCGTCACCGGATCGTGGCAGTCCACGAAGCCGTTGACCACGACCGAGTCCAGTACGCCGAACTCGTCCGCCGCGTACAGCTCGCGCACCACCAGCAGCACGCACTGGGCCAGCAGGTCCCGGTACAGCGCCCGTCGTTCCGTGACCGGGCGGGGCTTCACCTTGTCCTGGTCCGTGCTCGGCAGGTACTGCACCGCCCGGGCCTCCGGTACCACCGCGTACCCGGGCAGCTCCCAGTCCAGCACCAGCTGGCGCGCGGCCGGGTCGTACGCGGCCGTCACCTGCCTCGGCAGCGCCTCGGGCCAGGCGGTCGAGGCGTAGAGAGCGGCCGAGAAGTACTCCACCGCCGCCTCGGCGTCACCCGCGCGCAGTGCGTCGGCCAGCTCGGTGAGTCCGCCGTTGTGCGTCCGCATCCCGGCGAGCTGCTCCGCCGCCCACCGGTCGTACTGCTGCCGGTACGCGGCCAGTTGCTGACGGCGCTGCGCCTCCGCGGCGTTCGCGGCCTGCCAGGCCTGGGTGTAGCGGGCGTGCGCCTCCCGCTCCGCCTGCGCCCGGTGGTTCGAGCCGAGCGTCCAGCCGCTGCTCTGCCGCTGGAAATCCTCGATACGGGGCATCGGCACCGGGTGCGCCAGGGCGCCGGGGTCGAAGGGCTGCAGCCGGTCGGGCCGGGCCAGGGCGGATATCCGGAACGCCGGTGCCCGGCAGCCCGCGGCCAACAGGCCCTTGAGGGCTTCGACCTCGGCGTCGAGCTGCGCGGTACGCCGCAGGGCCTCGGCCTCGCGGTACTGCCGGTGGCTCCGGTTCGCGTCCCGTTCGTGCGCCCGCTGCCGGCGCTCGGCCTCGCGCTGCTGGACCAGCTGCGTCTGTTGCTGCCGGCGCTGGGCCTCCGCCCAGTTCCCGATCAGTCCGCTGCCCGCTCGACGGCTCATCAGCTGCGTTCTCCCCCCACCGCGTCCACGGGGAAAACACTAGTCGGCATTCGGGTGGTACGTCCCCCCGGTCGTACCACCCGAATGCCTTCCCGCGACCTACAGCGCGGCTCCCGCCAGCGCCGCGACCGCCGACGGCAGTGCCGCCCCCGAGCCGTCCCGGCGCGGGTCCACGGCCGGCAGCTCGGCCGGAGTGCCGTTCGCCGCCGCCGCGCGGACGGGGGAGCCGCCCGCCCAGGCCAGGACCAGCACGTCCTCGCCCTTGAGGAACCGCTGGCAGCGCACGCCACCCGTGGCCCGGCCCTTGCGGGGGTACTGGTCGAAGGGGGTCAGCTTCCCGGACAGCACCGAGTCGTCCAGGGTGCCGTGCGAGCCCGCCACGGTGAAGACCACGGCGTCCCGCGCCGGGTCCACGGCCGAGAAGTGGATCACCTTGGCGCTGTCGGCGAGCTTGATGCCCGCCATACCGCCCGCCGGACGGCCCTGCGGGCGGACCTGGCCCGCCGGGTAGCGCAGCAGCTGGGCGTCGTCGGTGATGAAGACCAGGTCCTCCTCACCCGTGCGCAGCTCGACCGCGCCGACGATCCGGTCGCCCTCCTTGAGGGTGATGACCTCCAGCTCGTCCTTGTTCGCCGGGTAGTCCGGCACGACGCGCTTGACCACGCCCTGCTCGGTGCCCAGCGCGAGGCCCTGCGAGGACTCGTCCAGCGAGGTCAGGCAGATCACCTTCTCGTCCGCCTCCAGCCCGGAGAGGAACTCCGAGACCGGTGCGCCGCCCGCCAGGTTCGGCGCGGCGTGCGTGTCCGGCAGCTGCGGCAGGTCGATCACCGACAGCCGCAGCAGCCGACCGTACGAGGTGACCGCGCCGACATCGGCCCGGGCGGTCGCCGCGACCTGCGAGACGATCAGGTCGTGCTTGGCGCGGGCGCCGCCCTCCTCCTCCGGCAGCGCCTCGCCGTTCGCCGTGCGCGCGAGCAGGCCCGTCGAGGACAGCAGCACCCGGCACGGGTCGTCCGCGACCTCCAGCGGAACGGCCGCCACCGCGGTGCCCGCGGACTCCAGCAGCACCGTACGGCGCTCGGTGCCGAACTTCTTCGCGACCGCCGCCAGTTCCGAGGAGACCAGCTTGCGCAGCTCGCTGTCCGACTCCAGGATCCCGGTCAGCTCGTCGATCTCGCCCGTCAGCCGGTCGCGCTCGGACTCCAGCTCGATCCGGTCGAAGCGGGTGAGCCGGCGCAGCGGGGTGTCCAGGATGTACTGGGTCTGGATCTCGCTCAGCGAGAACCGCTCCATCAGCCGGGACTTGGCCTGCGCGGAGTTGTCGCTGTCCCGGATGAGCCGGATGACCTCGTCGATGTCGAGGAGCGCCACCAGCAGGCCCTCGACCAGGTGCAGCCGGTCGCGGCGCTTGGTGCGGCGGAACTCGCTGCGCCGCCGGACGACCTCGAAGCGGTGGTCGAGATAGACCTCCAGCAGCTCCTTGAGGCCCAGCGTCAGGGGCTGCCCGTCCACCAGCGCCACGTTGTTGATGCCGAAGGACTCCTCCATCGGCGTCAGCTTGTAGAGCTGCTCCAGCACGGCCTCCGGGTGGAAGCCGTTCTTGATCTCGATGACCAGGCGCAGGCCGTGCGAGCGGTCGGTGAGGTCCTTGACGTCGGCGATGCCCTGGAGCTTCTTCGAGCCGACCAGGTCCTTGATCTTCGCGATCACCTTCTCGGGGCCGACCGTGAAGGGCAGTTCGGTGACGACCAGGCCCTTGCGGCGCGCCGTCACGTCCTCCACGGCCACCGTCGCGCGGATCTTGAAGGTGCCGCGGCCGTTCTCGTAGGCGTCCTTGATGCCCGAGAGCCCGACGATCCGGCCGCCCGTGGGCAGGTCGGGACCCGGCACGAAGCGCATCAGCGCCTCCAGGTCCGCCTGGGGGTACCGGATCAGGTGGCGGGCGGCGGCGATGACCTCGCCGAGGTTGTGCGGGGGCATGTTGGTGGCCATGCCGACCGCGATCCCGGACGCGCCGTTGACCAGCAGGTTCGGGTACGCGGCGGGCAGGGCGACCGGCTCCCGCTCCTGGCCGTCGTAGTTGGCGGTGAAGTCGACGGTGTCCTCGTCGATCGACTCCGTCATCAGCGACGTGGCGTCGGCCATCTTGCACTCGGTGTAACGCATCGCGGCCGGCGGGTCGTCGTTGCCGAGCGAGCCGAAGTTGCCGTGGCCGTCGACCAGCGGCAGCCGCATGGAGAAGGGCTGCGCCATGCGCACGAGGGCGTCGTAGATCGACGCGTCACCGTGCGGGTGGAGCTTGCCCATGACCTCGCCGACGACACGGGCGCACTTCACGTAGCCGCGGTCGGGGCGCAGGCCCATCTCGTTCATCTGGTACACGATGCGCCGGTGCACCGGCTTCATGCCGTCCCGGGCGTCGGGCAGGGCGCGGGAGTAGATCACCGAGTACGCGTACTCGAGGAAGGAGCCCTGCATTTCGTCGACGACGTCGATGTCGAGGATCTTCTCCTCGAAATCCTCCGGCGGCGGGGTCTTCGTGCTGCGGCGGGCCATCGCTGCGCGGCTCCTTAACCAAAATGGGGTGTGCTGGGTGTCTGGCTGGGTCTGGCTGGGTTTGGCTGGGTCGGGCGGTCTTGTGGTGTCCGGCGAGGGTACGACGCGGACCATTGTGGCCCGGCGCACCGACAACGCCGACTCCGACCCCGGGGGTCCCCCGGACGGAGTGCGGGGGAGTGACCCGGGAACTTATCCGGCGGTCGGCGCGCTTGCATACAGTGGCAGGTCGATAAGAAATCTCTGCATCGCGATCGAAGGGACCACATGCCCATGGGTCACACGGCCACAGCCCAGGCCGGCTCCGGCGGCCTGACAGCGACCGAGCACCGGCTGGCCAACGGCCTGCGCGTGGTGCTCTCCGAGGACCACCTGACCCCGGTCGCCGCGGTCTGCCTCTGGTACGACGTAGGCTCGCGCCACGAAGTCAAGGGACGCACCGGCCTGGCTCACCTCTTCGAGCACCTGATGTTCCAGGGGTCGGCGAGCGTTCCCGGCAACGGGCACTTCGAACTGGTCCAGGGCGCCGGCGGTTCCCTCAACGGCACCACCAGCTTCGAGCGCACCAACTACTTCGAGACGATGCCGACCCACCAGCTCGAGCTCGCGCTCTGGCTGGAAGCGGACCGGATGGGGTCCCTGCTGGCCGCCCTGGACGACGAGTCCATGGAGAACCAGCGCGACGTCGTCAAGAACGAGCGCCGCCAGCGGTACGACAACGTTCCGTACGGTACGGCCTTCGAGCGGCTCACCGCCCTGGCCTACCCCGAGGGCCACCCGTACCACCACACCCCGATCGGCTCCATGGCCGACCTGGACGCCGCCTCCCTGGAGGACGCGCGCACCTTCTTCCGTACGTACTACGCGCCCAACAACGCGGTGCTCTCGGTCGTCGGGGACATCGACCCCGAGCAGACGCTCGCCTGGGTCGAGAAGTACTTCGGCACCATCCCCGCGCACGACGGCAAGCAGCCGCCCCGCGACGGCTCGCTGCCCGACATCATCGGGGAGCAGCTGCGCGAGGAGATCGTCGAGGAGGTCCCGGCGCGTGCGCTGATGGCCGCCTACCGGCTGCCGCACGACGGCACCCGCGAGTGCGACGCCGCCGACGTGGCGCTGACCATCCTGGGCGGCGGCGAGTCCTCGCTGCTGCACAACCGGCTGGTGCGCCGCGACCAGAGCGCCGTCGCGGCCGGCTTCGGCATGCTGCGCCTGGCCGGGGCGCCCTCCCTGGGCTGGCTGGACGTCAAGACCTCCAGCGGGGTCGAGATCCCCGCCATCGAGGCGGCCGTCGACGAGGAGCTCGCGCGGTTCGCCGCCGAGGGTCCGACCGCCGAGGAGATGGAGCGCGCCCAGGCGCAGCTGGAGCGGGAGTGGCTGGACCGGCTGAGCACGGTGGCCGGCCGCGCCGACGAACTGTGCCGCTTCGCGGTGCTGTTCGGCGACCCGCAGCTGGCGCTGACCGCCGTCCAGCGCGTCCTCGACGTCACCGCCGAGGAGGTGCAGGCCGTGGCCGCGGCCCGGCTGCGCCCGGACAACCGCGCGGTGCTCGTCTACGAGCCGCTCGCGGCCGACGAGTCCGACGAGTCCGACCAGCACGACGAGTCCGACGACTCCGACGAGAACGAGGGGGCGGAGCAGTGAGCGACACGGCAGCCGTCACGATGACCTTCCACCCGCGCCCGCAGGCCGGCGAGCCGCAGCCGTGGGCCTTCCCGGCCCCCGACCGCGGGCAGCTGTCCAACGGGCTGACCCTGCTGCGCTGCCACCGGCCGGGCCAGCAGGTCGTCGCGGTCGAGGTCAACCTCGCCGCCCCGCTCGACGCCGAGCCCGAGGGCCTGGACGGCGTGGCGACCATCATGGCGCGGGCGTTCTCCGAGGGCACCGACAAGCACTCCGCCGAGGAGTTCGCGGCCGAGCTGGAGCGCTGCGGCGCCACCCTGGACGCGCACGCCGACCACCCGGGCCTGCGGGTCTCGCTGGAGGTCCCGGCCTCCCGGCTGCCCAAGGCGCTGGGCCTGCTCGCCGAGGCGCTGCGCGCCCCGGCCTTCGCCGACGCCGAGGTCGACCGGCTGGTGCGCAACCGGCTCGACGAGATCCCGCACGAGCTGGCCAACCCGCAGCGCCGCGCCGCCAAGCAGCTCTCCAAGGAGCTCTTCCCGGCCGGCCTGCGGATGTCCCGCCCGCGCCAGGGCACCGAGGAGACGGTCGCCCGGATCGACTCCGCCGCCGTACGCGCCTTCTACGAGGCCCACGTACGCCCCGCCACCGCCACCGCGGTGGTCGTCGGCGACCTGACCGGCATCGACCTGGACGCCGTGCTCGCGGACACCCTGGGCACCTGGACGGGCAACACCGCCGCTGCCCTCCCGGTGCCGCCGGTGACCGCCGACGACACCGGCCGCGTGGTCATCGTGGACCGGCCCGGCGCGGTCCAGACGCAGCTGCTGATCGGCCGGATCGGGGCGGACCGCCACGACCGGGTGTGGGCGGCCCAGGTGCTGGGCACGTACTGCCTCGGCGGCACCCTCACCTCGCGCCTGGACAAGGTGCTGCGCGAGGAGAAGGGGTACACCTACGGCGTGCGCGCCTTCGGCCAGGTGCTGCGCTCCACCGCGGACGGCAAGGGCGCTTCGATGCTCGCCATCAGCGGCTCGGTGGACACCCCGAACACCGGACCGGCGCTGGAGGACCTCTGGAAGGTGCTGCGCACCCTCGCGGAGGGCGGTCTGACCGACGCCGAGCGCGATGTCGCCGTGCAGAACCTGGTGGGCGTGGCCCCGCTGAAGTTCGAGACGGCGGCCTCGGTCGCGGGCACCCTCGCCGACCAGGTCGAGCAGGAGCTGCCGGACGACTACCAGGCGCAGTTGTACGCCCAGCTCGCCGAAACGGGCACGGTGGAGGCGACCACGGCGGTCGTCAAGGCCTTCCCCGCGGACCGGCTGGTCACCGTCCTGGTGGGCGACGCGGCACTGATCGAGGAGCCCGTGCGGGCTCTTGGGATCGGAGAGGTCACGGTCGTCTCCAACTGACCGGCGGACGACGGCTCGTTGAGAGCCGGCTGAAGGTTTCAGCAAGGGGTTCTGGTGACTTGGTCATCAGAACCCCTTTTGTCCGTTTAATGGTGAGGTTGCTTTTATGTGGTGTGGCGTACGCAACAAAAAGCCGTGTCTGTTTGGCGATTGACTGATGATCCGCCTAGCGTCGGCCGTGCTGTTCGTCAGTTGTGCCCGCCGCACCCGCGGCACCGGACAGCGATCGCCGAGTCCCCGTCAGGCGCGAGCCTGGGGAGCCGGGGACCCACATGAGTCCCTGGGGTGAATCGGACCCCCTCGCAAGAGGAGATCCGTAGGAGACCTTCCTGCTCCGAACCCGTCAGCTAACCCGGTAGGCGAGAAGGAAGGAAAGGATCAAACCCTTCATGGCGTTTGGCAGTCGTCCCGCTGGTACCGGTAAGCACCGTGGCTCCAGCCGTCTGAGCAAGAAGACCGCCGGCTACGCCGGTATCGCCGCGATCGCCACCACCGGTGTGGTCGGCTCGCTCGCCGCCCCGGCCTTCGCCGCGGACAACCACAGCAGCAACATCGGCCAGGACAACGGCCTGGGCGCCGTGGTCGTCGCCGAGGACCTCGCGGGCGACATCGCCGACCAGGCCGAGTCCCAGCACCGCACCGCCGAGCAGGACGCCGTCAAGGCGCAGGCCGAGGCCGACGCGAAGCAGCGGGCCGCGGAGGCCAAGCGCCTCGCCGAGGCCAAGGCGAAGGTCGAGCGCGAGGCCGCCGAGCGCGCCGCCCGCGAGGAGGAGCGCAAGCGCCTCAACACCTTCGTCGCCCCGGTGGACGGCTCGTACGTCAGCACGCAGTACCACGCGGGCGGCGGCATGTGGTCCTCCGGCAGCCACACGGGCATCGACTTCCACGCCGCCTCCGGCACCTCGGTCCACGCGGTGGGCGTCGGTACCGTCGTCGAGGCCGGCTGGGGCGGCGCGTACGGCAACAACGTCGTCATCAAGCACAACGACGGCACCTACACCCAGTACGGGCACATGACGTCGCTGAACGTCTCCGTCGGCGAGCAGGTCACCCCGGGCCAGCAGATCGGCCTGTCGGGCTCCACCGGCAACTCCAGCGGCCCGCACCTCCACTTCGAGGCCCGCACGGGCTCGCAGTACGGCTCGGACATCGACCCGATCGCGTACCTGCGCTCGCACGGCGTCAGCCTCTGACCCGCCTCGCGCACCGCTTCACCGAAGACCCCGGCTCGCCGAGCCGGGGTCTTCGTGTTGCGTCCTTGTACAAATGTTTCGTATTTCCGGACGCTCTCGGAAATTATCGTGTGTTGCAATAGAGTCGCAGCGCACGCATGTGCGTGCAATGAGGCTGGCAGTCGGAAATAGGCGGAGGTTCGGTCTTGCGTATTCCTGCGCACGCGGTATGCACAGCAATCCGCGACGACATCGTCTCCGGGGTGTTCGAGCCGGGCGGCCGGCTGACCGAGGAGGTGCTGGCCCGCCGGTACGGGGTCTCGCGCGTCCCGGTGCGCGAGGCCCTGCGGACCCTGGAGTCCGAGGGGTTCGTGACCACGCGGCGCCACGCGGGCGCCTGCGTGGCCGAGCCGACCGAGCAGGAGGCCGCGGACCTGCTGGAGCTGCGGATGCTCCTGGAGCCGCTGGCTGCCGCCAGAGCCGCCCGGCGCCGCACCGACGCGCACCTCAAGGTGCTGCGCGGGCTGGTCAGACTGGGGCAGGAGCGGGCCAGGCGGGGCCAGGGCGAGGACCTGCGGTCCCTGGGCGGCTGGTTCCACGAGACGCTCGCACAGTCCTCCGGCAGCCCCGGGCTGATCGCGCTGCTCACGCAGATGCGGCACAAGATCGCGTGGATGTACGTGGTGGAGGCGCCGGCCCGGCCCGTGGAGTCCTGGGCGGAGCACGGGGCGATCGTGGACGCGGTGGCGCGCGGCGACGCCGAACGGGCGCGGGCGCTGACCGCGGTCCACGCCGACCGGGCGGCGGGGGCGCACCGGCGGCGGCTCCGTCCGGCGGTGAGCACTTCGCAACCTGCCGTAAACATGTCGAGCGGCCGGCATTAACAGGAGCCGTATACAAAGGGCGGGACCGCGTGAATTCGCTGTCCGGTGGCCGGCTCTTTCCTTGTCGGGTCGATTCCGCGTGCGGAATTACCGCGGAGCTGAATTCTGCGTCCGCCGGATTCCGGCGGGCCCTTTTCTCTGCCGGGCGGGAATTCTCCTCGGCCGCCACCCGCGGGAGCCGCGGGCTTCGTGGCGCGACCGCCCCGGGCGGGCCCGCCGCGCGGCGGGGCCCCGTACGTGAACGACGAAGCCGCGGCCCCCGGATCGGGGGCCGCGGCTTCGCGCGTGAAGTCGAACCCGAAGGGTCAGACGGTCTCGGGGAGCTCCTCGAGACCCTCGGCGACCAGCTTCGCGAGGCGGTCGAGCGCGGCGTCCGCGCCCTCGGCCTCGGAGGCGAGGACGATCTCCTCGCCGCCCTGGGCGCCCAGGCCCAGGACCGCCAGCATGGAGGCGGCGTTGACGGGGTCGCCGCCGGACTTCGCGATGGTCACCGGGACGCCGGAAGCGGTCGTCGCACGGACGAAGATCGAGGCGGGACGAGCGTGCAGGCCCTCGGCCCAACCGACGTTGACGCGGCGCTCTGCCATGGTGATGCCCTTCAGGTTCTTACGGTTGTCTAGACCAGTCTCTCACGACGTCCGGAATGCTCGGACCTTCCTCCGGCCTGAATTTTCCGCCGTTCGACCTTCCCCAGCTTGCACTGATTTGCCCCGTACTGCCTCGGCGCCGCGCGAGCGCTCCACGGCCTGATCCGGCCGTAAGGTAGGCCCATGACCATCGAGTCGGACCCCTCCTACCCGGCCCACTGGGAAGCCGATGTCGTCCTGCGCGACGGCGGCACCGCCCGGATCAGGCCGATCACCACCGAGGACGCGGGCCGGCTCGTCAGCTTCTACGAGCAGGTCTCGGACGAGTCGAAGTACTACCGGTTCTTCGCCCCCTACCCCCGGCTCTCCGACCGCGACGTGCGCCGCTTCACGCACCACGACTACGTGGACCGGGTCGGGCTCGCCGCGACCATCGGCGGAGAGTTCATCGGCACGGTCCGCTACGACCGCATCGGCTCCGACGGCCGGCCCGCCTCCGGACCCGCCGACGAGGCCGAGGTCGCCTTCCTCGTCCAGGACGCCCACCAGGGCCGCGGGGTCGCCTCCACCCTCCTCGAACACATCGGCGCGGTGGCCCGGGAGCGCGGCATCCGGCGGTTCGCCGCCGAGGTGCTGCCCGCCAACACCAAGATGATCAAAGTCTTCACGGACGCCGGCTACCAGCAGAAGCGCAGCTTCGAGGACGGCTCCGTCCACCTCACCCTCGACCTCGAACCCACCGCCGAGTCCCTCGCCGTACAGCGCGCCCGCGAACAGCGTGCCGAGGCCCACTCGGTGCAGCGGCTGCTGGCCCCCGGCTCGGTGGCCGTCGTCGGAGTCAGCCGCTCCGGTGCGGGCGTGGGCGCGGCCGCACTGCGCAACCTGCGCGACAGCGGCTTCCACGGCCACCTCTACGCCGTCAACGAGGCCGTCACCCGCGATCTCCTCGACGGCGTGCGGGCCTACCGCACCATCGAGGCCATCGGCGCCCCGGTCGACCTCGCGGTGATCGCGGTCCCGGCCGGCCGGGTCCCCGACGCGGTGGCCGCCTGCGGCGAGCACGGGGTGCAGGGGCTCGTCGTCCTGTCCGCCGGATACGGGGAGAGCGGCCCGGCCGGACTCGCCCGCCAGCGCGAACTGGTGCGGCAGGTGCGCTCGTACGGGATGCGGCTGATCGGGCCGAACGCCTACGGGGTGATCAACACCGCGCCGGAGGTGGAACTCAACGCCTCCCTGACCCCCGCGCCGATCCCCACCCGCGGCCGGATCGGCCTGTTCACGCAGTCCGGGGCGATCGGGATCGCCCTGCTCTCGGCCCTGCTCCGGCGCGGCGAGGGCCTGTCCTCCTTCGTCTCCGCGGGCAACCGCGCCGACGTGTCCGGGAACGACATCCTCCAGTACTGGTACGACGACGAGGCGACCGACGTCGCCCTGCTCTACCTCGAAACCCTCGGCAACCCGCGGAAGTTCACCCGGCTCGCCCGCCGGACGGCGGCCGTCAAGCCGGTGGTCGTCGCCAAGGGCGGCCGGCACAGTCCGGCCGGGCACGTCGTCCCCGACACCCGGCTGCCGGAGGCCACCGTCTCCGCCCTGCTGCGCCAGGCCGGCGTCATCCGTGTCGACACGGTCACCGAGCTGGTGGACGTCGGCCTCCTGCTGGCGGCGCAGCCGCTGCCCGCCGGGCCCCGGATCGCGATCCTCGGCAACTCCGAATCCCTCGGGATCCTCACCTACGACGCCTGCCTCACCCAGGGCCTGCGGCCGCTGCCGCCGCTGGACCTGACGACGGCGGCCGCGCCGGCGGACTTCCGCGCCGCCCTGACCGACGCGCTCCGCTCCGAGGACTGCGACGCGGTGGTGGTCACGGCCATCCCGTGGGTGAGCGAGGACGCTCCCGCGGACGACCTGGCCGGTGCCCTGCGCGAAGCCGTGGCCGAGTACCCGGGCAAGCCGGTCGCGGTGGTGCACGTCGAGCTCGGCGAGCTCGTGGAGGCCCTGTCCGCCGTGCGCGGCGTCCCGCACTCCGCCCCGGCCCGGAGCTGGGGCCCCGTGGCGGACCCGGAGCACCGGGGACCGGCCGGGCCGCCGGCCGCCGCCGGCGACAGCATCCCCAGCTACCCCGCCGCCGAACGCGCGGTCAAGGCCGTCGCCGAAGCCGTCCGGTACGGGCAGTGGCGCCGGGCCGCCGCCGAGGACGACGGGCGGGTCCCCGAGTACGAGGACATCGACGAGGCCGGGACCGCGGACCGGCTGGCCGGGCTGCTGGCGGACGTCGACCCCGGCGCCGTGCTGACCCTGACCGACCAGGACGCCCGCGAGCTGCTCGCGGGCTACGGGATCCGCGTCCTGCCCACCCTGCCCGCGCCGAGCGCCGACGCGGCGGTCCGCGCCGCCGGGGTGCTGGGCTACCCGGTGGCGCTCAAGACCACCGCGCCGCACCTGCGCCACCGCGCGGACCTGGGCGGCGTACGCCTCGACCTCACGAACGAGGCGGAGCTGAGGCGCTCGTACGAGGAGCTCACCGACGCGCTGGGCAAGCCGGCCGAGCTCCAGCCCGTGGTGCAGGCCATGGTGGCGCGCGGGGTCGACACCGTCGTCCGCTCCGTCATCGACCCCGCGGCGGGCGCCGTCCTCTCCTTCGGGCTCGCAGGCGTCGCCTCCGAGCTGCTCGGCGACACCGCGCACCGGCTCGTCCCGGCGACCGACCGGGACGCCGCCGGACTGATCCGGTCCATCCGGACCGCGCCCCTCCTGTTCGGCTGGCGCGGCAGCGACCCCGTGGACACCCCCGCGCTGGAGGAACTGCTCCTGCGGCTCTCCCGCCTCGTGGACGACCACCCCGAGGTGATCGGCGTCTCACTGGAACCCGTCGTGGTCGCCGCCGAAGGCGTCTCCGTGCTCAGCGCCACCGTCCGCGTCGCCCACCCGCCGGCCCGCGGCGATCTCGGCCCGCGGACCCTCCCCAGTTACTGACCGGGTACGGCGCGGCCTGAGGGCCCCGTACGGGCCTTAGGATGGACCTCATGGCGAAATCCGGTACGACGACCCAGGGGCTGCGCACGGCGATCGAGCGCAGCGGCTACTACCCGGCCCTCGTGGCCGAGGCCGTGGAGGCCGCGGTGGGCGGCGAGCCGATTTCGTCGTACCTGGTCCACCAGGAGACGACCTTCGACTCCAACGAGGTGCGCCGGCACGTCACCGTGCTGGTCCTGACCGGCAACCGCTTCATCGTCAGCCACACCGACGAGCAGGCCGCCGACGCCGGGTCCCCGTCCCCGTACGCGACCACCTCCACCGAGTCGGTCAAGCTGTCCAGCATCTCCTCCGTGGTGCTCAGCCGTGTCGTAGCCAACCCCGAGTCCTACACCCCCGGCACCCTGCCCCGCGAGGTCGTCCTGACCATCGGCTGGGGCGCGGTCTCCCGGATCGACCTGGAGCCGGCCGCCTGCGGCGACCCGAACTGCGACTCCGACCACGGCTACACCGGCAACTCCACCGCCGACGACCTCAGCCTGCGGGTCAGCGAGGCCGGCGACGGACCGGAGGCGGTGCGCCAGACCCTCGTCTTCGCGCAGGCACTCTCCGAAGCCACAGCGGCGACCTCCGCCACCCCCGCCCGCTGATGGCGTACTCCGCGGCACAGGAGTGGCCCGAGCCGGAGCTGCTGGACCTGGCCGGCGCCCCCGTCCCGGAGTACGGCGCCGGGTCGCTCGCCGACCTGCTGCCCACGCTCGTGGCAGGCCAGGGCGTCCCCGGTTTCACCGCCGCCATCACCGAGCTGGCCCCGGCCGACCGGAACTGCGTGTTCCTGGTCGACGGCATGGGCTGGGAGCAGATCAAGGCCCACCCGGACGAGGCCCCGTACCTCACCTCCCTGCTCGGCAGCTCGCGCGGCGGCACCGGCCGCCCGATCACCGCGGGCTTCCCGGCGACCACCGCCACCTCGCTCGCCTCCGTGGGCACCGGCCTGCCGCCGGCCCGCCACGGCCTGCCCGGCTACGCCGTCCGCAACCCCGCCACCGGCGAACTCATGAACCAGCTCCGCTGGTACCCGTGGACCGCGCCGAAGCCCTGGCAGCCGTACCCGACCGTCTTCCAGCAGGCCGACAAGGCCGGGGTGGCCACCGCCCAGGTGTCCTCGCCCGCCTTCCAGACCACCCCGCTCACCAAGATCGCGCTGAGCGGCGGCACCTTCCTCGGCCGGATGACCGGCGAGGAGCGCATGGACCTGGCGGCCGAGCGTCTCGCCGCCGGTGACCGCTCCCTCGTCTACACGTACTACAGCGAGCTCGACGGAGCCGGCCACCGGCACGGCGTGGACTCCGACGCGTGGCGCGGCCAGCTGATGTACGTGGACCGGCTCGTCCAGCGGCTCGCCGAGCAGCTGCCGCCGCGCACCGCCCTGTACGTGACCGCGGACCACGGCATGGTCGACGTCCCCTTCGACGAGGACTCCCGGATCGACTTCGACGAGGACTGGGAGCTCGGCGCCGGCGTCGCCCTGCTGGGCGGCGAGGGCCGGGCCCGGCACGTGTACGCGGTGCCGGGCGCCGAGGCCGACGTCCTGACCGTGTGGCGCGAGGTGCTCGGTGACCGGTTCTGGGTCGCGAGCCGCGAAGAGGCCCTGGAACTGGGCTGGTTCGGCAGGCCGGGGGAGTGCGACGAGCGCGTGCTCGGGCGCATCGGCGACGTGGTGGCGGCGGCCCAGGCCGATGTCGCGATCACTGCCTCGCGCAACGAGCCGAACGAATCCGCCCTGGCCGGTATGCACGGCTCCATGACCGCGGCGGAGCAGCTCGTCCCGCTGCTCGAAATCCGCTCCTGACCCTCGTCGGACCCGCGCCCGACCCACCGCCCACGACCCGAAAGGTCTCGTACTTCCCATGCCCGAGCTGGTGTTCTTCTCCGGAACGATGGACTGCGGAAAGAGCACTCTGGCGCTCCAGATCGCGCACAACCGTGACGCGCGGGGACTCCAGGGCGTGATCTTCACCCGTGACGACCGGGCGGGCGAGGGCAAGCTGTCCTCGCGGCTGGGTCTGGTGACCGAGGCGGTCGAGGCGCCGGAGGGCATGGACCTGTACGCGTACCTGGTCGCGCAGATCTCCAAGGGCGGCAAGGCCGACTACGTGATCGTGGACGAGGCGCAGTTCCTGGCGCCCGAGCAGATCGACCAGCTCGCCCGCATCGTCGACGACCTCGGCCTGGACGTCTTCGCCTTCGGCATCACGACGGACTTCCGGACGAAGCTGTTCCCGGGCTCGCAGAGGCTGATCGAGCTGGCCGACCGCCTGGAGCAGCTCCAGGTGGAGGCCCTGTGCTGGTGCGGGGCCCGCGCCACGCACAACGCCCGTACGGTGGGAGGGGAGATGGTGGTCGAGGGCGCCCAGGTGGTGGTCGGTGACGTGAACCGTCCGGCGGAGGAGATCGGTTACGAGGTCCTCTGCCGCCGGCACCACCGCCGCCGCATGACCTCGGCCGCGGCCCAGGCCGGAGCCCTCTCCCCGGACGTCCTTCCGGTCAACCACGCCTGACGGGCGGGTCCGTGGCCGCCCCTCCTGTGCCGAGGGCCGGCAGCCGCCCGTGCAGCAGATCCGGTGGAGCGATCACAGCCAGGGTGAACCAGGAAGCGTATCGCCGCTGCTCCTGCGGATCGTCGGCGATCTCTACGACGCCGGAGCGCGAGCGGGCGATCCGACGGAGTCGACCAGCGAGCCGTTCCTGCCGTGGAAGGCGGACACGGCCGAGGCCTTGACCCGGCTCGCCGCGGAGGCCGAGCCGCATTCCCGATCGCGCGGCTCCGGTGATGTCTGCTGGTTCGCGGTGCCCTGAGCCGGTGCCGGGTCTCCCGCGGCATGACATCGGTCCGCGGGGCGGAAACCGGGTGCGGCCGAGCGGACGGGGACGGCTGTGCGCCCTGACCGGATCGGCGTACCCCACTGCGACGACCGGCCCTCATGCGACCCGGCCGTCGGGCCGTCGGGCGGGCCGTACACTCGGCCCATGGGTCGCACACGTTCCTCGAGGCAGTGCCTGCAGCAGGCCGCCTTCGGGATGCGCCCGGCCGCCGGGGTCGCGAACGCCGCCGACCCGGCCGGCGAGGCCCTTGCCGCAGCGCCCAAGACGCGCCGTACGGCCCTGCACGGCCACGGCTAGCGCTCCGCGCCTCCGTCTCCTCCGCTCCACATCACCACAGCAGCTTCCCGGCATGCCGCCGGCGCTGCCGCCTGGCTACGGCCGCACGCCCGGGCCCGAGCCCCCTCGAAGGGATCATTGTGAAGCTGAGCGAATTGCTGGCCGGGCAGGAGCACCACGTCCTCCAGGGTGATCCGGACACGACGCTGATCACCGCGGGAACCACTTTCGACGCCGACCGGGTGATGCCGGGCTCGCTCTTCATCGCCGTACCCGGACACCGGGAGGGCGGCCCCGCCTCCGTCTCGCCCGCCCTGGCCCGGGGCGCCGCCGCGGTACTCGTCGACGGCAGTGAGCCCGCCCTGCCGGCCGCGGTATGGCCCCCGGGCACCTGTGCCGTCCGGGTACCCGACACGCGGACGGCCGCCGCGGTGGTGACCTCGCGCTACTTCGGCGAGCCCGGCAGGCAGATGGACATGGTGGCGATCACCGGCACCAACGGGAAGACCTCCGTCTCGTACATGGTCGAGTCCGTCCTGCGGATCGCCGAGGGCACCAGGGTGGGGGTGATCGGAACCGCCGGCAGCAGGATCGGCGACGAGCCGATCCCCATGCCGCCCTCGGTGCTGACCACGCCGGAATCTCCCGATCTGCAGTACCTGTTGGGGTACATGCGCGACCGCGGGGCCGCCGGCGTGGTGCTGGAGGCCACCTCGATGGCGCTGCTGACGCACCGGGTGGACCGTACGTTCATCGACGTCGGGGTCTTCACCAACCTCACGCAGGACCACCTGGACGACCACGGGACGATGGCGGACTACCGGGACGCCAAGCTGCGGCTCTTCCAGGGCCTGTGCCGGCGTGCGGTGGTCAACGCCGACGATCCGGTGGGCGCGTCCATCGTGTCGATGATGCCGGGTGCGGTGACCACGTACGCCCTGGACCGCCCGGCCGACTACCGGGCCACCGACCTCGAGGTGAGTGCCTCGGGCACGCGGTTCACCCTCCACCACGCCGGACGCGCCTACCCGGCCTCCATCCCCGTCCCCGGCCGGTTCTCGGTGGCCAACGCGCTGGCCACCGTGGCGGCCTGCCACGTGCTGGGGCACGAGCTGGGCCCCCTGGTCGACGCGCTCGACCGGATGCCACCGGTCCCGGGCCGGCTGGAACGCTTCCGGACCCCGCTGGGCACGTCGGTGATCGTGGACTACGCCCACTCGCCCGACTCCCTGGAGAAGGTCCTGACCACCATCCGGGGCTTCGCCCGCGGCCGGGTGATCACGGTCTTCGGCTGCGGCGGGGACCGCGACACCTCCAAGAGGGCCGAGATGGGCCAGATCGCCGGGACCCATTCCGACCTCTGTGTCCTGACCTCGGACAACCCCCGCAACGAGGACCCCGAGGCCATCCTGGACCAGGTCTCGCCCGGCCTCACGGCGACCGGCACACCCTTCCGGCGCTACGCCGACCGCCGCCGGGCGATCGCCTTCGCCCTGTCCGCGGCGGGCCCCGACGACACGGTCCTGATCGCCGGCAAGGGCAGCGAACCCCACCAGATCGTCGGAGAGGAGCTGCTCCCCTTCAGCGACATGGCCACCGTGCGCGAACTGGCCCAGAACTAGGCCGTCCGCAGGGGGTGTCCTGCCGATCAGGCCGGGCGCGCGTGCCCCGTATCGTGAGGGCATGAGGATGTACCAGAGCACTGCTGTGCGTGTCGACGCGATGCTCGAAGACCTGCGTACGCTCGTCGAAGTCGAGTCCCCGTCGCGTGACCTGGATGCCCTGAACGCGTCGGCCCACGCCGTGGCGGCGGTCATCGAGAGCCGGCTGGGCGGGCGGGCCGTCCTCGTGGAGGGGCAGGCCGGTCCGCACGTGCACTGGTCGGGCGGAGGTGACCCCCGGGTGCTGATCCTCGGTCACCATGACACGGTCTTCCCGCTGGGTACGCTCGCGCGCCGTCCCTTCCGGGTGGAGGGCGGCCACGCGACGGGCCCTGGCGTCTTCGACATGCTCGGCGGTCTGGTCCAGGCCGTGCACGGCCTGGCGGCGCTGGACGACCTGTCGGGTGTGGAGGTTCTGGTGACCGCCGACGAGGAGGTCGGTTCCGGTTCCTCCAGGGCCCTGATCGAGGAGCGGGCCCGCGCCTGCGGCGCGGTGCTCGTTTTCGAGGGCGCGGCCGACGGCGGGGGCCTGAAGACCGGGCGCAAGGGGTGCGGCACGTTCGAGGTGCTCGTCAGGGGGCGGGCGGCGCATGCCGGGCTGGAGCCGGAGGCCGGGGTGAACGCGCTGGTCGAGGCGGCGTACCAGGTGCTGGACATCGCGGCGCTGAGCCGGCCGGAGATCGGGACGACGGTGACGCCGACCGTGGCCTCGGCCGGAACCTCGGACAACGTCGTTCCGGCGGAGGCGACGGTGCTGGTCGACGTCCGGGTCGAGTCGGCCCGGGAGAAGGAGCGCGTCGAGTCGGCGATGGCGGCACTGGCTCCGCATCTGGACGGGGCGCAGATCGTGGTCCGGGGGGCCGTGAACCGGCCCCCGATGTCGGAGTCGGCGTCGGCGGAACTGTTCGAGATCGCGCGGCGGCTGCTGCCGGGCATCGAGGGCAGGGCGGTGGGTGGCGGCAGCGACGGCAACTTCACGGGCGCGCTGGGAGTGCCTACGCTCGACGGTCTGGGAGCCGTCGGCGGCGGCGCCCATGCCGACCACGAGTACCTGGTGGTCGGCGCGATGGCGGAGCGGGCGCATCTCGTCACCGGACTGGTGAACGCGATCCGCGACCGCGGGATCGGCCGGTGAGCCGTCCCCTCACGTGCGGCTGACCGGCGGGCGGGGCGCGGTCAGGCGGCGTAGGGCGAGGAGGCCTCCGATGCCGGGGACGGCCGACAGCGCGACGGTCGACCGGTCCGCGTGCGGCTCGCGCGCGGTGGCGATGATGACGATCAGGTAGGCGCAGCCGTGCAGGGGGCCGACGGCCGAGGAGACGGCTTGCAGGTGGAGCGCGCCGAGGTTGCTCAACAGGACGGCCAGACTGCCGAGTTCCAGGAGTGCGGCGGCTCGCAGGAGCCGGCTGGGGCGGTGCATGTCAGGCTCCTGTGGTGGATCCGGGGCGGACGATCATCAGCACGGTCACCGTCGCCCACAACAGGTTGAACAGTCCGGTGTGCATGCTCAGCCGACCCACCGCCTGCAGGGCGGCCGCGGCCTTTCGCGGGTCGGCGGTGCCGTCGAGGACGGTCAGCGCCGCGGACTGGCGGGGGAGCACCAGGACGCCGAGCACGGCAGCGGCCGCGGCGGTCAGTGCGATCGACGTGAGGAGCCAGGGGCTGCCCAGTACGTGGAGGCTGCGGGCGGTCGCCAGTCCGAACACCGGTACCACGACGGCGATCACGGCGTAGACCCGGCAGATGCGGTGCAGCGTACGGGCCTCGGCGAGGGTCGCCGCGTCGCCGGGTCCGGCGAGGGCTCGGCGGGCCGTCGGCGGGAACATGCTGGCGGCGACGGTGACCGGGCCGATCGTGATGACCGCCGCCAGGACGTGGACGGCGAGCAGGAACTTCGTCACGTGGGTGATCCAGGTGGTCAGGAGCGGACGGGTGTCGGACGGCCGCGGGAACCGGGCCGGTGGGGGCGGACACCGACGCTAGTTGTGGTCCGCAGGCGCGGGAAGCGGCTGGAATGCCATCCACCAACGGATTGTGGCCAACGGCCACATGGGTCGACCGGATGGCTGTGACCTGCGGGAACCACCCGCTGTGATGACATCCCGGGGAGAGGCCGGTGCCGCGCCCGGCTATCGTCGGGCCATGCATACCGTGGTCGTGCTCGCCCTGGACGGCGTGATTCCGTTCGACCTGTCCACCCCGATCGAGGTGTTCGCGCGGACCCGGCTGCCCGACGGCCGTCCGGCCTACCGGGTCCGTGTCTGCGCACCTGCCGAGGAGGTCGACGCCGGGGCGTTCGTGCTGCGCGCGCCGTGGCCGCTGGCGGAGCTCGCCGAGGCGGACACGATCATCGTGCCGGGTGTGGCCGACCCCGCGGCGCCCGTACCCGAGGAGGTCCTCGACGCGCTGCGGCAGGCCGCCGCACGGGGAACCAGAATCGCCTCCATCTGCGTGGGCGCCTTCGTCCTGGCCGCCACCGGACTCCTGGACGGCCTGCGCGTGACCACCCACTGGTCGGCCGCCGGGCTGCTCGCCACGCTCCACCCCGCCGTCGAGGTGGATCCGGGGGTGCTCTACGTCGACAACGGGCAGCTGCTCACCTCGGCCGGCGCCGCCGCCGGGCTGGACCTGTGCCTGCACATGATCCGGCGCGACCTCGGCTCGGCGGTGGCCGCGGACGCCGCTCGGCTGTCCGTCATGCCGTTGGAACGCGACGGCGGGCAGGCCCAGTTCATCGTCCACGACCAGCCGCCGGCCCCGCGCGGGTCGGTGCTGGAGCCGCTCCTGCGCTGGATGGAGGACAACGCCCGGCGCGACCTGACCCTCGACGACGTCGCCGCACAGGGCGGCATGAGCGTCCGGACCCTCAACCGGCGCTTTCGCGAACAGACCGGCACCTCGCCACTGCAGTGGCTGCACCGGGCCCGGATCCGGCAGGCGCAGTATCTGCTGGAGACCACCGCACACCCCGTCGAACGGATCGCCGCGCAGGTCGGCTTCGGTTCTCCCACCGCGTTCCGGGAACGCTTCAAGCGCCTCACCGGAACCAGCCCGCACGCCTATCGGCGCACCTTTCAGGCACAGGAGCGGACTTCACAGAATTCTACAAACAAGATTCCACAGCTTGTCGGTTCCTCCAATCCGGCCCGGAAGATTTAATTCGGGAGGTGTAGCCATGCCCGGATCGTTCGCATACCATCGACCCGGTCGTTCGCCCTTCGGTATTCGGATCGGGTCAGTCCAGTACGTCTCACGTGCCAGGACGGCGACAAAAACATTTGACATGCTGTGGGGGACACATGTTGAAATATCTCGGGCTGGATGCGGATCAAGAATCCGTATACCGCGCGATGCTGAAAATGCCGCAAGCGGGCGTGCATGAAATTTCCGCCTATCTCGAATGGCCTCCGGAACGGGTGACGCGAGCCTTTGCGGAGCTCGCCGAGCTCTCGCTGATCCGCTCGGTGGAACCCGCGCCCGCCGAACACCGCCTCGTGCATCCGGAAGTGGCCCTGACCTCGTTGCTGAACCGCAGCGAGGAGGAGTTACTCGAGCGCCAGCGCCAGGTCACGACGATGCGGATGGCCGTCGCGGATCTGCTCGCGGATTACCAGAAGACGGCACAGCGGGTGGACGCCGGGGAAATCCAGCGGTTCGACGGCATGGACGAGATCCGGCGGTGCATCGAGGGGCTCTCGGACGCCTGCCGATTCGAGGTGTCCGTCTTCGCCACGGGCGGCGCGCAACCGCAGGCGAGCCTGGAGGCGGCGAGACCCCTGGACCAGGCGGTGCTCGCCCGGGGGGTCCGGCTGCGCTACGTGTACCTGGAGAGCGTCCGCAACGACGCGCCGACCGCCGCGTACGCCCGATGGCTGACCGAGCGGGGTGGCCAGGTGCGGACCGTGCCCCAACTCCCGCCGCGGATGGTCATATACGACCGCCGGGCCGCCTTGCTGCCGGTAGATCCGGACGAGGCCGACGCGGGGGCGATCCTGCTGCGGGGTGCGGGGATCGTGACGTCCCTGCACGCATTGTTCGAGCAGGTCTGGGAGCGCGGCACCGCACTCGGCGACGGCACCAGGCGGGACTCCGAGGGGCTGACGGCGCATGAGCGGGCCGTGCTCGGGCTGCTCGCGAGCGGGCTCACGGACGAGGTCATCGCCCGCAAACTGGGCATCTCCGTGCGGACCGGCCGGCGGACGACGGCGGAGCTGGCGACCAAACTCGGGGCGCGCAGCCGCTTCCAGGCGGGGGCGCTCGCCGCGCTGCGCGGCTGGGTGGTGCCGGACGCCGCGGTCACTCCGGAGCCCTGACCCCCGGGCCGAGCTTCGCGAGCTCGAAGAGCAGCAGGACCGGCAGTGCGGAGCAGTCCCGCACGGACCAGCCGGTCAGGCGCGGTGACGATTCCAGGCACCGGTCCGCCAGCAGCCGTGCGGAATCCTCGGCCAGTGCGCGGTCGGGCTGCTTGAGGAAGAGCACGATCTCGGCGCGCGATTGAGAGGGATGGTCCCCGGAGCAATTCCTGCCGATGTGGATGTGTTCGAAACCGTCTTCCGGAAAAGCGGTTCTGTGGACGAGGTCGGCCAGATCGTCGGGGCACTCGGCGGGGCCGTCCGCCCCGTCGGCGGCCAGGAGGAGCGTCACCGCGTACATGGATTTCCGATGGCATTCCCGCCGGAATCGGAGGGTGCTACGGGCCCCATGTGTTGGACGTGGTGTCGTTCTCTTCCGTACCCGGAGGCGATAACTTGCGCATCTCTTTCTTCCTTCGGTCTGCGGTCGGCACCGTCGATGGTCACATCATTCCATTCATGATGCATCAATGGCAGGGGGCAATGCTGTCAGGCTGCTGCGGTGGCAGGATTCTGCCGAATTTCCGGATCGGGTTCCGCCGGTTCATGGACGAAGAAACGGACGGGGCCGGCCGCCGAGGCCTCGCGGGCCAGCGCGGCGAATCCCGGACCACCGGACACCGGGAGGTCCTCCACCTGCCACAGGGCGGTGTGCCCGGCCCGGCGGGTACGGACGACGGCGGGTCCGGGGGTGCCCGCCGACACGTGGACACCGGTCAGGTCGGCCGCGAGTCCCACACCCATGGCCTTGACCACCGCCTCCTTGCGCGTCCACGCCCGGTAGAAGTAGGCGGCGCGCGAGGCCGGGGCGGACCGGGCCTGGAACTCGCCCAGTTCGTCCGGCGCGAAGCAGCTCGCGGCCATCCTCGTGAGGTCGGGTCCCGCCCCGGGCAGTACCTCTTGCACATCGACGCCGAGCGGGCGGATCGAGGTCAGGGCGAGCAGCCAGCGAGGCCCCGAGTAGGAGAGGCTGAACGTCAGTGTGGTGGCGGGGGCCAGCACTGCGGGCGGTCCGTGGGCGGCGCTGCCGCAGCCGGGGCAGGGCGAGCGGCCGAGGAGGATCTCGCCGGGCGGCTGTTCCAGATACCGGCCGAGGACTTCGCGCACCGCCGTGCGGGTGGCCGCGTACCAGCCGGCCCGTGGCGCCGGGAGGGTCCGCGTCCTGGCCCGCTCTTCCAGGGAGAGGCTCCGGGTGCCGGGTACGGCACCCCGTCCCGAGGCCGCTCCGGTCCACACGTGCGTCGCGTCCCGGTCGAATATCTCCCGCGGGTCGGGGCTCACGGGCCGGCCGTCACCACGATGTCGCCGGATCCGGTGCGCACCCGCACGCTGTGGTCCGCCGCGTCGTCCTGGCGTACGCGGACGTCGCGTCCGCCCGAACCGGTGTCGGCGTCCACCCGGTACTTGCCGTCCGGCAGGACCAGCCGTACGTCGCCCGAGCCCGCTTCGGCGGCGATCGTCCTGACGAGGGCGCCGAACGTCGCTTCGACGGACCCCGACCCGGCCTTCAGGGAGGTGTTCCCGCGCAGCCCGTCGGCGTCGATGTCCCCGGAGTCGGTCTGCACGGTGACCACGCCGGTGAAGCCGGTGATGCTGACGTCTCCCGAGCCGGCGCGCACGTCGAGGGCGGTGCCGGCGGGCGCGGTGACGGTGTAATCGGTGGAGCAGCGGGAGCAGTTGCCGAGGGTCAGGACGCCTTCGGCCGGCTCCTTCAGGCCGCCCGGACCGTCCCCGTTGTAGCGAACGGTGCGCCGGACGTCGACGCTGTCGCCGGGGACGACCTTGACGGTGCCGCTGCCGGAGGCGATGTCGATGGTGTGCACCGGGCCGGTCGGGCGCAGCGAATCCTCGGCGGTGTGCTCGGGGCCGATCATGCCGCCGCAGCCCGTGAGGAGGGGCGCGGCGAGGGTCAGGGCGAGTGCGGTGAAGGCCAGTGGCTTGCGCATGGTGGTGTCTCCCGGTACGGGCGTGTGCCGGTGGGGCGGCGTGCGCGAAGAGGACGAAGAGAAGTCGGAGAACGGAGAGGGACGGAGAGAGGGAGGAGGGCGGGAGGCGGGGCGAGGTCCGCCGCGGGGGCTCCTCCCGCCCTCCTCGCGCCCGGCCGGCGGTCGACCCGCCGGCCGGGGACGCCGGTCAGCTCTCCTTGCCGACCAGCTGCAGGGTGTCCGGCGCGGGGCCGGTGCCGGTACCGGTGCCGGTGCCGTTGTCACGGGTGGCGGTGGAGCCCGGCCGTCCCGGCCACCAGAAGCGGTCGCCGAGGTCGAGGGCGAGAGCCGGCACGAGCAGGGACCGGACGAGGAAGGTGTCCAGGACGACTCCGACGGCCACCAGCAGGCCGAGTTCCACCATGGCCACCAGCGGCAGTACGGCCAGGGCGGCGAAGGTGGCCGCGAGGACGGCGCCGGCGCTCGTGATGACTCCGCCCGTGCTGGTCAGGGCGCGCAGGACACCACCGCGGTGGCCGTCGGCGCCGTTCACCGCCTCCTCACGGATCCGGTGGACCAGGAAGATGTTGTAGTCGACGCCGAGCGCCACCAGGAACAGGAACCCGAGGAGGAACAGGGAGCTGTCCACGGCCGGGTAGTCCAGCAGTTGGTCGAAGACGAGCCAGCTCACACCGAGCGCGGCGCCGAACGACACGATGACGCTGGCCATCAGCAGCAGCGGAGCCGCGAGCGAGCGGAGCAGCAGGATCAGGACGAGCAGGACGACCGCCAGGACCAGCGGCGGAACGACCCGCCGGTCGTGTGCCTGGGCCCGGGAGATGTCCAGGTCGGTGGCCGTGCTGCCGCCGACGTTGGCTTCGGCGCCGGAGACCGCGTGCACGGCCGCCCGGATCCGGTCCACGGACTTCTGCGCACCCGGGCTGCCGGGGGCGTCCGTCAGGACGACGGACAGCGAGACCCGAGAACCGTCCAGGGACGTCACGGCCGGGGCGACGGCGTCGACCCCGGGGGTGCCGCGCAGGGTGCCGGCGACCTGGTCGGCGGCGCCGGCCTCGGCGATCACTTGGAGCGGGCGGGCGGCGCCCGCCGGGTAGTGCTTGGCGAGGAGCTGCTGCCCGATCACCGAGTCGGGCTTGGTGGTGTAGGTGTCGGCGGGGGCGAGACCGGTCTTCAGACCGAGACCTCCCAGCGCGACGCCGACGAGGCCGACGACACAGACGACCCAGATGGCGCGGGGCCGGGCGGCGACGAAGCGACTGATCGCGGCCCAGAGCGAGCGGCGCCCCGGCTCCTGGACCGTGCCCTGGGCCGTGCCCCGGGCAGCGGCCACGACGCGGGGGACCACGGGCCAGAAGATCCAGCGCCCGCAGATCACGAGCAGCGCGGGCAGCAGCGTCATCATGGCGAGCAGCGCGCAGGCGACACCGACGACGGCGACCGGGCCGAGGGTGCTGTTGGAGTTGAGCTCTGCGGCGAGCAGGCAGAGCATGCCGAGGGCGACGGTCGCGCCCGAGGCGATGACGGCCGGGCCGGAACGGCGCAAGGCGGCCGCCATGGCGTCGTGCCGGTCCTCGTACCGGGTGAGTTCCTCGCGGTAGCGCGACAGCAGCAGCAGGGCGTAGTCGGTCCCCGCGCCGAACACCAGGACCAGCAGGATGGCCGCGCTCTGGCTGGTGACGACCATGCCGGCGTGCTCGGCGAGCAGGTAGGCGACGGCGTTGGCGAGCTGGCTGACGATACCCACGCACAGCAGGGGCAGCAGCCACAGCACCGGGCTTCGGTAGGTGATGACCAGCAGCAGCGCGACCACGCCGGCGGCGACGAACAGCAGGGTGGAGTCGATCCCGGCGAAGGCGTCGAGGCTGTCCAGGCGGGCTCCGGCGCCGCCGGTGAGGCGGCTTTCGAGCCCTTCGGGCAGACCGTCCGCGGCCGCCGTGCGCAGCTCTTCGATCTTCTTGCCCTTGACGTCGGACGGCAGCTTGACGCTGAGCATCAAGGCCTTGCCGTCCTCCGCCGGGAGGGCCGCCTTGACCTCGGTCCCGCTGAGCCGGGCGAACTCCTCGCGGGCTTCGTCGACCGCGGTGCGGTCGGCGGCGGTCAGCCCGTCCTGGCGTACGAAGACGACGACGCCGGTCAGGGTGTCACCGCCGGGGAAGTCCTTGGCGTACCGGGCGACCTTCGTGGATTCGGCGTTGGCGGGGAGCCAGGAGGTGATGTCGTCGTTCTGGGCGTCGGCGAGCTTGGCGGCCAGCGGGGACAGGGCGACGGTGGCGAGTAACCACACGGCGACCATGACCCACTTCGTCACCCTCCCGGTGAGCAGCTGGGCCAGGCGATCGCCCGACTTGATTTGGAGGGACACGAGGTGTTCCCCTTTCCTCTGGATGACCGCGGACTGAAGGACACGCCGAGAGGCGTGGTGGATGCGGCGTCCGACGCCGGGTCGCCGAGTTGCCGCTCGGCGGCCCGGACCATCGCTTCGGCCGGGTGGTGCGGGTGGTGCGGGTGGTGCGCAGCGGGACCTGGGTGAGAGGGCCCTGGTGAGAACGGGGTGCGCCGGGCCGGCCCGTGGGGGAACCCGGTCGCGGGACCGTCAGTCGAAGGACGTCATGGCCTTCTCGATGGCGGCGAGCCGGGTCTTGACCTCGGACAGTTCCTTCGCGGCGGCCTCGTGGGCGCTGGTGGCCCGGTCCAGCTGTTCGCGGTAGCCCTCCTCGCGGCGTGCCGAGGTCCGGGCGGCGAGGATGCGCGAGACCGCGAAGATGACCGACACCAGAACCAGGGAGATCAGGGCGAACCAGCCGAGGACGAACGCGGTCGTGCTCCATCCGGTTTCTGCGGCCAGCGTGTTCATGCTCGGTCTCCTTCGTTCTTGACTGTGATCGTCGACGCCGACGCGGTGATCTGTTCCGGTGTGAGACGGAAGTCGAAGGCCCGCACCTCGAAGAACTTCATGGCCTTGCCGTCCTGTGACAGCTCCAGCGCACTGGACACCAGCCCGGCGGCTTCGAGGCGTTGGAGATGCATGTGCAGGACCGGACGCCCGATTCCCAGTTCCCTGGCGAGCTGACTGACGTAGTTCCGGTTCTGGGCCAGCGCCGCCACGATCCGCAACCGTTGCGGATTCGACAGTGCCGAGAGCACCTTCAACAGCTCGTCACCGGAAGGAATCTGTTGATTCATCGGCTGAGCCTTTCTCGTGTCACAAAAGACTGACAGGTGTCTGTCCGACACGTCAAGTGATTCGAGATGAAGTCACCTGTCGGTCGCTCACGAGCTGTCAGCTAGCTGTCGTTGCAGCCCTTGGCCTGTCGACTGTCCGAAATATCCCCTCCTGATTCGCAAGAATCTGGCCACAGCCGCTGCACGCCACCTGCCTCTCTGCGCAGGTTTTCGGCCATGCCCGCAGCGGGGTCACACCAACGGGACCGAGGGGGGAACCGTGCCCGCAACACCGATGTCCGCACCCGCAGACTTCCTCGACGTGCTCCGTGCGCATGTTCAGGACGACCCGGAGCACGAGGCGGTCGCCTTCGTCCGCAGCGACGGGAAGGAAGCCGTCACCGACGCGCTGACCTACCGGGAACTGGACATCGCCGCCCGCTCGGTGGCGGCGCGACTGGACCGGGAGGGCGTCCGCGCCGGTGACCGGATCCTGCTGCTGCACCCGCAGGGCCTGGGCTTCGTCAAGGCGTTCATCGGGTGCGTCTACGCGGGCGCCGTACCGGTACCGGCACCGCTGCCCGGCGGCCGGCGCCACCACTTCGCCCGCGCCACCGGCATCGTCCGGGACGCGGAGGTGGCCCTCGTGCTCACCGACCGCGCCAACATCGGGGAGATCGACGCCTGGTTGGCCGAGTCCTCCGACCCGGTCCGCTCCCTGGCCGTGGAGGACGCCGAAGACGGCGGCCCCGGGGGATGGCGCGCCCCGCGGCCGGGCCCGTCCGCGCTGGCCTTCCTCCAGTACACCTCGGGCTCGACCAGTGAGCCCAAGGGCGTCATGGTCACGCACGCCAACCTGCTGCACAATCTCGGGCTGATCGCGCGCAGCATGGGATTCACCAAGGAGACCCGCTTCGGCAGCTGGCTCCCGCTCTACCACGACATGGGGCTGATCGGCCTCTTCCTGGAGCCGCTCTACCTGGGCGCGTCCGCGACGCTCATGTCGCCGACGGAGTTCCTCAAGCGCCCGCTCGTCTGGCTGCAGCTGATCGACCGCCGCGACATCCACATCACCTCCGCCCCGAACTTCGCGTACGAGCTGTGCGTGCGCCGGCTGACGGACGAGCAGATCGCCGGACTCGACCTGTCCCGCTGGCGGTGGGCCTGCAACGGCGCCGAGCCGATCGACGCGCGCACCCTCGCCTCCTTCAGCGAGCGATTCGCACCCGCCGGCTTCCGCCCGGAGGCGTTCCTGCCCTGTTACGGGATGGCCGAGACGACCCTGTTCATCGCCGGTTCGGACCCGGACCTGCCCCCGGCCACCCGCTGGGTCGACGCGGGCGACCTGGAGCGGAACGTCTTCACACCGCTGGCCGCGGAGCCGGCCCCCGACGGCTTCGCGGGCGACCGGCCCGCCAGGCTCCTCGCCAGCAGCGGCACCGACTGGGAGCTGGAGATCCTCATCGTGGACCCGGAGGACCACCGGGTCCTGCCCGACGGACGGATCGGCGAGATCTGGATCAAGGGCGGCAGCGTGGCCCTCGGCTACTGGGACAACGAGGAGGAGAACGAGCGGACGTTCCGCGCCGCCACGGCGGACGGCCGCACCGGCTACCTGCGCACCGGCGACCTCGGCGTACAGGCCGACGGCCAGCTCTACGTGACGGGCCGCATCAAGGAAATGCTCATCACGCACGGCCGCAACCTCTACCCGCACGACCTGGAGCGCACCGCCCGCGCCGTGCATCCGGCCACCGCCGCGCTGACGGGCAGCGTCTTCGGCGTCCCGGCGGACCGCGAGGAGATCGTCGTCGTCCAGGAGGTCCGGGCGCCCGGCGCGGACGCCGCCTTCCACGACGCGCTCGTCCGCTCCATCCGGACCGCGCTCAGCGACGAACTCGGCGTCTCCGTCACCAACGTGGTGCTCATCCGGCCCGGCAAGGTCCGGCGCACCACCAGCGGGAAGATCCAGCGGCGGCTGATGCGCGAGCTGTTCCTGCGGAACGAGCTGGAGCCGCTGTACGAGCACCTCGACCCCGCCGTCCGCGCCCGCTACCGGACCGCGAGCCCCGAACCCGTCGGCGCCGCCGTATGAGCACCGCCCTGCGCACGGCGCGCGACTTCGAGCAGGCGCTGGGTTCGCCGCTGGACCCGGAGACGGTGTTCGGCTACGCGGCCTGCGCCGAGCTCGACGAACGCGAGGAGTTTCCCGACGCGATCGCCCGCCGGCTCGACGAGCTCGGGCTCGCGGCCCAGTACGTACCCGCCGAGTACGGTGGCCGGCTCCGCTCGTACGAGGAGCTGCTCCAGCTCATGCGGCTGGTCGCCCGCCGCGACCTCACCGTGGCGATCGGGCACGGCAAGAGCTACCTCGGCTCCGTCAGCGCCTGGATCGCGGCCGCACCGGAGCAGGCGCTGCGGTTCGGGGCCGACGTGGCCCGGGGCGCCGTGGTGTCGTGGGGGCTCACGGAGCAGGAGCACGGCAGCGACCTGCTCGCCGGCGAGCTCACCGCGACGCCCGTACCCGGCGGATACCGGCTCGACGGCGAGAAGTGGCTCATCAACAACGCCACCCGGGGCGAGCGGATCTGTGTCCTCGCCCGCACCTCACCGGAAGGCGGCCCCCGGGGATTCAGCCTGCTGATGGTGGACAAGCGGGAACTCGCCCCCGGCACCGGCCGGCCGCTGCCGCGCTCGCGCACCCACGGCATCCGCGGCGCGGACATCAGCGGAATCGCCTTCGAGGGCGCGGTCGTCGGCGCCGACAGCCTGATCGGCCCGGAGGGCAGCGGGCTGGAGACCGTGCTCAAGAGCCTCCAGCTCACCCGCACCCTGTGCGCCGCGCTCTCGCTCGGCGCGGGCGACCACGCGCTGCGGCTGGCCCTGGACTTCGCGCTCGGAGCCCGCCGCTTCGGCCGCACGGTGGCCGAACTGCCCCTGATGACACGTACGTTGACCGAGGCCTACGCCGACCTGCTGATCGGTGAGGCCGTCAGCCTGCTGGCGAGCCGCGGCATCCACACCCTCACCGGGGAACACTCGGTCACCGCGCCGGTCGTCAAGTACCTCCTGCCCACCTTCGTGGACCGGCTGACGACGTCCCTCGCGGACCTGCTCGGACTGCGGGCGATCCTGCGGGCCGACCCCGGGGGCGAGCACGGAACCTGCCCGTACGGAAGGTTCCAGAAGACCGAGCGGGACCACCGCATCGTCGGAATCTTCGACGGCAACACCCTGGTCAACCTGAACGCGCTGATCGACCAGTTCCCCGTCCTGGCACGCGACCACGACCGGAGCGCCACGCCGGGCCCGAGCGCCACGCCGGGCCCGAGCGCCACGCCGGGCCCGAGCGCCACGCCGGACCCGACCACCACGCCGGACCCGACCGCCGGCGACGCTCCGCTGGCGGCGGCCGCCCGGCTGGACGCACCGCTGCCCGCCTTCGACCGCAGCCGGCTCGCCCTGGCCTCGCGCACCGGGAACACGGTCGTCCGCTCGCTGCCCGCCTCCGCCGCCCGGCTCCGCGAGCTCGCCGAGCGCGGCGCGGCGCCGCACGCGGCCGCCGAACTCGCCGGGGAACTGGCCGCGCACTCGGCCGGCCTGCACCGGCGGATGGCATCGGTCCGGCGCACCGCCCGCGAGGTCCCCCCGGAGGCCTTCGCCATCGCCGAGGAGTACGTCCTGTGCCACGCGGCCGCCGCCTGCCTGCTGCTGTGGCTGCACAACACGTCCGCCGGCGGTGCCACGGGACTGTGGCGGGACGGGCTCTGGCTCGAAGCCTGCCTGGCCCGCATCGCGGGCCGGCTCACGCCCGCGCGGACGCATCCGTACGCCGGCCGCGTCGACGCCCTGTACCCGGAGCTGGTCGCCCAGCACCGGGAAGGGCTGCTGTTCTCCCTGTTCCACTGCCGGACCGCCGAGGGGGCCCCGTGAGCGCGCGCCGCACAGAGACGCTGGAAGAGGCCTTCGGGGACGCCTGGGATCCGGCGAACCCGCTCGGCCACCGGGCGATCCTCGCCGCCGACGAGCGGTCCGAGCCGTTCGCCGCCGGTGAGCGGGTCCTCGACGCGTACGGCCTGAACGCGGAGTTCGTGCCCACCGGGCTCGGCGGCCGCCTCGACCGCCTCGACCGCCTCGCCCGCACCCTGCGGCCGGTCTTCCGCCGCGACGCCTCGATGGGCGTCGGGTACGGCGTCACCGGATTCATCGCCGGTGTCGGGGTGTGGGCCGAAGGAACCCCCGAGCAGCAGCGCAGGGTCGCCGACATCCTGCTCTCGGGCCGGCGGATGGCCGCCGCGCACACCGAGCTCGCCCACGGCAGCGACATGGGCCGCAACGCACTGCGCGCGGAGCCCGCCGCCGACGGCGGACTGCTGCTGACCGGCGGCAAACAGATGATCAACAACCTCGGCCGGGCGGATGCCGCGATCATGCTCGCCCGTACCGGCGACGCGCCCGGCAGCCGCAGCCACTCCCTGGTCCTCGCCGGACTGGACGGCGCCCGCGCGGGCCTGCGCCACCGGCCCCGGCTCACCACGTCCGCCCTGCGCGGCAGCCAGATGGGCGCGGCGGACTTCGACGGGCTGGCAGTGCCGCCGGGCAGCATCGTGGGCAGGCCCGGGCACGGCCTGGAGGGCATCATGCGCGCCTTCCAGGTCACCCGCTCCGTGCTGCCCGGCATGATGCTGGGCACCCTCGACACCGAGCTGCGCTGCGCACTGTCCTTCGCGCTGGAACGCCGCCTCTACGGCCGCCGCGTCGGCGACCTGCCGCACGCCCGCTCGGTGCTGGCCGGGGCCCTCGCCGACATGCTGGTCTGCGACAGCATCGCCACCGTGGCCGCCCGCGCGCTGCACGTCGTACCGGCGCAGGGCAGCGTCCTGTCGGGGCTGGCCAAGTACCTCGTGGCCGACCTCGCCCAGGGCGTCTCCCAGCGGCTCGCGGTGCTCCTCGGCGCCCGCTCGTTCCTGCGCGACGGGCCCTACGGGATCTTCCAGAAGATGATGCGGGACCTCCCGGTGGTCTCCATCGCCCACGCCGGGGGTGTCGTCTGCCGCGCCTCGGTGATCCCGCAACTGCCCTCCCTGGCCCGCAACGGCTGGCGCACCCCGGGCCCGTCCCCCGACGCGCTCTTCCTGCTGGACGGCGACCTGCCCCCGCTCGACCTCGGCAGGCTGGAACTCACCGCGCGCGGCGCCGACCACGTCCTGTCCGTCCTCACGGCGGAACCCGTACCGGGCACCCCGGCCGAACTGGCCGACCTGTGCGCCGCGTTCGCCGGTGAGCTCAAGCGGATGGCAGACGTCCAGATCGCCCCCCGCGACCGCGTCGTGACCGCGGGACCCGAGGCCTTCGCCCTGGCGGCCCGGTACGCCGCCGTCCTGGGCGCCGCCGCGTGCGTCGGCGTCTGGCGTGCCAACCGCCGCACCGGGGACCCGCTGACCGCCGACCCGGCCTGGGTGGTCCTCGCGCTGCACCGGCTGGCGGTCCGGATCGGCCTTCCGGTGGCCGCCACCCCGGCCGGCGTCACCGAGGCCGTGTTCGACCGCCTCGTACGGCGCCGGGCCCAGCACCGCAGCTTCGACCTGTACGGCGACCCGCTCGCCGGGCAGCCGCCGCACCTCCCTGCCGAACCGAGTCACCCTGGAGTGATGACACCGTGACCACCGCAGCCCGCCCTCACAGCTTCGAGGACATACGGGACTGGCTCGTCGGACGAGCCGCCTTCTACCTGGAACGGCCCGAGGCCGACGTCGACCCGGCCGTGGGCCTGATCGAGTACGGCCTGGACTCGGTGTACGCCTTCGCCTTCTGCGGCGACATCGAGGACCACTACGGCATCCTCGTCGAGCCGACCCTGGCCTGGGACCATCCGACCGTCAACGCCATGGCCGCCCACCTGGTCGAACTCACCGGCGCGCCGAGATGACGGGCTCCCGCCGGCCGGCCGTCGAACGCCTCACCCAGGGGCAGCAGGCCCTGTGGTACCTCCACCGACTGGCCCCGGACAGCGCGGCCTACCACGTGATGTGCGCCGTACGCGTCGTCGGTGAGCGCCGGATCGACCCGGAGCTGCTCGGCGCGGCGGTCGCGGCGGTCGAGGCCCGGCACGACCTGCTGCGCTCCACCTTCGGCGAGGACGAGGACGGCCCGCACCGGGTGGTGCGTCCCGCCGGCCTGCTCACCCTGGACACCGTACGGACCGACGCGAGCGGCGAGCCGCTGCGCGAGCGGGTACGGGCGGCCGGCACGGCCCCCTTCCGGCTCGGCCGGGAGAGCGCCTTCCGCATCGTGCTGTTCGACGCCGGGCCGGAGCAGGTGCTGCTCCTCGCCGCGCACCACATCGCCACCGACGCCGCCTCCCAGGCCCTGCTGCTCGGCGACGTGCTCGCCGCGTACCAGGGGCTGGCCGAGGGCACCGGGCTGCCGTGGACCGGCCCGGCCGGGGACTTCGGCCTGCAGGTCGCCGCGGAGCGCCGGCTGCTCGCCGACACGGAACGGATGGATCGGCTGGAGGAGTTCTGGCGGACCACCTGCCGGGGCGCCGCTCCCGTGCTGGACCTGCCCGCCGACCGGCCCCGGCCGGCCCGCCCCGGCCACCGCGGCGGCACGGTGGCGGCCACGCTCGACGGGGAACGGCTGGACCGGCTGGTACGGGCCGCCGCGGCCGCCCGCACCACTCCCTTCGTGCTGCTGTCCGCGGCCTTCCAGGTGCTGCTCCACCGCTACACCGGCGAAGGCGAGTTCCTGGTCGGCATCCCGGCGAGCAGCCGCCGCCCGCGCGAACTGCGCTCCACCGTCGGCTACTTCGTGAATCCGATGGTGCTGCGTGCCTCGCTGGACGAGGACACCACCTTCTGGCAGCTGACCCGGCGCACGGCGGAGCGGCTGCGGGCCGCGATGCCGAACCAGGAGTACCCGTTCCCGATGCTGCCGAACGCCCTCGGCGTCGCACGGGACGCGAGCCGCTCGCCCGTCTTCCAGGTGACCTTCACCCTGGTCTCCGCCGGCCGCCTCGACCCGCTGACGGACCTGCTGACCGACGTCGGAGGGCAGCGCGTCCTGGACCACGCCGGACTGCGGCTGGCCGCCTACGACCTGCCGCAGCAGGAGGGCCAGTTCGACCTGGCCGTCGAGGTGCTGGCGGGCAGCGGCGGGATGACCGCCCTGTTCCGCTACAGCGGCGACCTCTTCGACCGCCCGACCGTGGAACGGATGAGCCGCCACTACCTGCGGCTGCTCGACGCCCTCACCGCCGAGCCGGACCGGCGCGTGGCCGGGGTCCGGCTCACCGACGACGAGGAACGGGCCCTGCTGCTCGCCCTCTCGGCCGGCGAACCGGCGCCGGCTGCCGCACGGGCGGCCTGATGACCCGCCCCCCGGAGCCGCCGACCGTTCGTGTTCCCCGAGAGGACAGTCCGTGACCGCTCAGCCCGCCCACCTGCCGGACGACGTGCTCCGGCGCGACCCCGCAGCCCCGTACGACGGAATTCTCGGCACGATCGGAGCCACCCCCCTCGTCGAGCTCCGCAAGGTCCACCCGCACTACCCGTTCCGCATCTTCGCCAAGATGGAGCGCTTCAACCCGGGCGGAAGCATCAAGGACCGTACGGCCCTCAGCATGCTGACCGGCCGGCTGCGCAGCGGGGAACTGGTGCCCGGCCGTTCGGTCGTCGTGGAGTCCAGCTCCGGCAACCTCGGCGTCGGACTCGCCCAGCTGTGCGCCTACTTCAACCTCCGCTTCATCTGCGTGGTCGACGCCCGCACCACCGAGCACAACCTGGCGATGCTCCGCGCCTTCCAGGCCGAGGTCGAGGTCGTGACCGACGCCGACACGCTGCCCGGCGAGGAGCTGCTGCCGGCCAGGCTGCGCCGGGTGCGCGAACTGGTGGCGCGGATCCCGCACGCGTACTGGCCCAACCAGTACGCCAACCCGCTCAACCCGGCGGCCCACCAGCACACCATGCGCGAGGTCGTCGACGCGCTCGACGGACGGGTGGACTACCTGTTCTGCGCCACCAGCACGGGCGGCACCCTCGGCGGCTGCGCCGCCTACGTACGCCGCCACGGACTGCAGACCGCCGTGATCGCGGTGGACGCCGAGGGCAGTGCCATCTTCGCGCCGCCCGTGGGGCCGCGGCTGCTGCCCGGACACGGCGCGTCCATCCGGCCCCCGCTGCTGGCCGAGGACCCCTCGCACCAGCTGGTGCGCGTTCCCGACCTCGACGCCGTCGCGGCCTGCCGCCGCCTCACCGCCCGGGAGGGGCTGCTGGCCGGAGGCTCCTCGGGCGCCGTCCTGGCCGCCCTCACCACCCTCGCCGACAGCATTCCGCCGGGCGCCAACTGCGTCCTCGTCTTCCCCGACGGGGGCGACCGCTACCTCGACACCATCTATTCCGACCACTGGGTGCGCCGCAACTTCGGTGACGTCTCGCACCTGTGGAAGGACGACAAGTCCCCAGGAGACATCGCAGCATGCTGATAATCCGTCATTCCGAGGTCCGGCAGATCCTCGACGGACACGAGCTGGAGCTCGTGGAACTGATCTCGGACGCCTACGCACGGCACGACGAGGGCCTTACCGCCCTGCCCCACTCCACGTTCCTGCGCTTCCCCGGCAACGACCGGGACCGGATCATCGGCCTGCCCGCCCACATCGGCGGCGAGCGGCCGGCCGCCGGAATCAAGTGGATCGCGTCCTTCCCGGCGAACATCCGCGAAGGCAAGGCCCGCGCCAGCGCCGCCATCATCACCAACTCGATGACGGACGGGCGCCCCACCGCCCTCATCGAGGGCTCGCTGATCTCCGCCCGCCGCACGGCGGCCTCCGCCGCGCTCGCCGCGCGCACCCTGCTTCCGGCGGGCCCCGTCGAGGGCGTGTCCCTGCTCGGGGGCGGCGTCATCAATACGGAGATCCTCCGCTTCCTGGTCGCCGTCCTGCCCGGGCTGCACACCGTCACCGTCTACGACCCCGACGCGGAGCGCGTGGCCCGCTTCGCCCGGCAGTGCGCCCTCATCGCGCCGGAATCGAAGATCGTCATCGCTCCCGGCAGCGCCGAGGCCCTGGCCGCCCACGACCTGGTCTCCCTCGCCACGAACGCGGGCGTGCCGCACCTGGAGGGCTCCGCGCTGCGGCCGGGCGCCCTGGTGCTGCACATCTCGCTGCGAGACCTGAGCGCCGAGACCGTCCTGGCCGCCCAGAACGTGGTCGACGACGTGGACCACGTGTGCCGGGAACGCACCTCCCTGGACCTGGCCCAGCAGATCGCCGGGAACCGCGACTTCGTCGACGCCACCCTCGGCGGTCTGCTGCGCGGGGCGGCGACGCTGCACCGCGACCCCGAACGCCTGCTGGTCTTCTCCCCGTTCGGGCTCGGCGTACTGGACCTGGCCGTCGCCGAACACGTACGCCGCGTCGCCGCCGAGCGCGGACTCGGAGTGTCCGTCGCGGACTTCCTTCCCGCCGCGGACGCCTGAGCCCCACCGAACCACCACCACCGAGAGAGCGAAGACAGACATGAGCGAGCAGGGCAACGACGGGCGGATCCACCTGGTGGTCCGCAACGACGAGGAGCAGTACTCGATCTGGGCGGAGGGCCGTGAACTGCCCGCCGGCTGGACGGCCGAGGGCACGCGCGGCACCCGCGACGAGTGCCTGGCCCACATCGCCTGGGTGTGGAAGGACATGCGCCCGCTGAGCCTGCGCCTGCGCACCGCCGCGCGCGACGAGGCCGCGCAGGACGGCACCGCGCAGGACGGCACCGCACCGGACCCGGGCGAGCTCACCGCGGCAGCGGGGGCTCCCGGGCAGAGCGCCGCCGGCTGAGTACCAGGCCCCCCAGCAGACCATCCCAGAGGACCACTTTCATGAGCATGCGAACACGGCCTTCGCAGGTCGGAGTTCTGCCCGGTCTCATCACCGGGCAGGCGAAGCGCACCCCCTCGGAGACCGCCGTCGTGGCCGGTTCCGAGCGGCTCTCGTACGAGCAGCTGGAGCGCCGCGCCAACCGGCTCGCCCACCATCTGCGAGGACTCGGAGCCGGACCCGGCACGCCGGTCGGCGTCTGTCTGGAGCGCGGACCCGACCTGGTGGTGGTCCTGCTGGGGATCTGGCGCTCCGGTGCGGCGTACCTGCCGCTGGACCCGCAGCACCCGAAGGAAAGACTGCGCTGGATCATCGAGGACACCGGCGTCCCCCTGGTGCTCACCGAGGAGGGCACCGAGCACGTCGTCCGCGACACCGCGGCCCGCTCCGTACGGGTCGACAAGGCGCGGGCCGCCGCCGCCGGACTCCCGGCGACCGCGCCGCGGCCCGGACCCGAGCCCGGCGACGACGCGTACGTCATCTACACCTCCGGTTCCACGGGCCGGCCCAAGGGTGCGGTGGTCAGCCACGCGGGCATCGCCAACCGGGTGCTGTGGACCGTACGCCGCCACGGCATCGGCCCCGGTGACCGGGTGCTCCAGAAGACCCCGGCCGGCTTCGACGCGGCCGGCTGGGAGTTCTTCGCCCCGCTCGTCTCGGGCGCCACCGTCGTGCTCGCCCCGCCGGGGGCCGAGCGCGACCCCGCCGCGCTGGTCCTGGCGGTGGCCGACAGCCGCGCGACCGTCCTCCAAGGGGTTCCCTCGGTACTGCGGCTGCTCGCGGACGAGCCCGGCTGGGCCCGGTGCACCTCCCTGCGGCTGGTCTTCTCGGCCGGCGAACCGCTGTACGCCGAGGTCGCGCAGCGGCTGCTCGCACCGCTGGCGCCCGGGGCCGAGCTGTGGAACACCTACGGCCCGACCGAGTGCGCGATCGACGTCACCGCCCACCGCTTCGACCGCGCCCAGAGCACCGGCCCCGTACCCATCGGAAGGCCCATCGACGGCATGCGCACCCTGGTCCTGGACGCCACCGGGGAGCCGGTGCCGCTGGGGGTCCCGGGGGAGCTGTACGCGGGCGGGCCCGGCGTGGCCCGCGGCTACCCGGGCCGCCCCGACCTCACCGCCGAGCGGTTCGTCCCCGACCCGTTCGGACCCGCCGGCGGCCGCCTCTACCGCACCGGCGACCGGGTGCGCTGGCGCTCCGACGGTGTCCTGGAGTACCTCGGCCGTCTCGACGACCAGGTCAAGGTCCGCGGTGTGCGGATCGAGCCGGGTGAGGTGGAGAGCGCGCTCGCCGGGCACCCCGAGATCCGCGGCGCCGCCGTCGCCGCCTACGACGACGCCGCCGGAGTGCGCCGGCTCGCCGCCTACGTGGTGGCCGGAACCGGGCTGCCGGCCGCCGAACTGCGCGGCTACCTGCGGGCCCGGCTGCCCGACTACCTGGTCCCCTCGGTGTTCGTCGACGTCCCCGAACTGCCGCTGACCAGCAGCGGCAAGGTCGATCGCGCCGCGCTGCCCGCGCCGTCGGCCGCGGCCCCGGCGGCCGAGGAGGACGAGCTGTACGCGGCCCCGCGCACCGCGGAGGAGCGTACGGTCGCCCGGGTCTGGAGCGAACTGCTCGGCGTCGAACGCATAGGCCTGCACGACGACTTCTTCCAGCGCGGCGGCTACTCGCTGCTGCTGAGCAAGCTCTCGGGCCTGCTGCGCGCGGCGACGGGCCGGCACATCCCGCTGGGCGAACTGCTCGCCACCCCCACCGTCGCAGGCCAGGCCAAGCTGCTCGCCGACCACCAGGAGGACGCCGAGCCCGTCCGCCGGGTCTCCCGCGACGGCCTGCTCCCGCTGTCCCCGGCCCAGCAGCGGCTCTGGCTGCTGGAGCGGATGAACCCGGGCAGCCCCGAGTACGTGGTGCCGCTGTTCCTCGACGTCGCGGCGGGCACCGGGCAGGACGTGGTGCGGCGCGCCCTGCGGTTCCTGGCCGTCCGGCACGAGGTGCTGCGTACCCGCTACGCGACGGCGACCGGAGAGCCCTACCAGGTCATCGACGCGGAGCCGGTCGTGGAACTCGCCGTCGCCCCGTCCCCGGCGGCCGGTGCCGAAGGCCCCGACGACGCGCGGGAACGCGTCGGCGCCCTCGCCGAGGCCGAGATCGCCCGCGGCTTCGACCTGGAACGCGGGCCCGTCTGGCGGGCCTTGCTGCTCCCCGGCTCCGCCGGATCCGACGGCCTTCTGTTGTTGACGATGCACCACATCGCATGCGACGGATGGTCCTCGGCCATCCTCGAACGGGAGTTCCGGGCCGTCTGCGCCGCCCTGCGGGAGGGCGACGAGCCGCGGCTGCCGCCCCTCGCCCTGCAGTACGCCGACCACGCCGTCTGGCAGCACGGCCGGCTGGACGGCGAGGCCCTGGCCCGTGAGGCCGCCCACTGGCGCAACGTGCTGCACGGCAGCACGCCGCTGGAGCTGCCCCTCGACCGCCCCCGGCCGCCGGTGCGCGACGCGCGGGGCGCCCTGGTGACCTTCACCGTGCCCGGCCCGCTCGGGCAGGCCGTCACGGAGGCCGGCCGGCAGCAGGGGGCCACGCCCTACATGACCCTGCTCACCGTCTTCGCCACCCTGCTGGCCCGGCACACCGGACAGTGGGACATACCGGTCGGCGCACCCGTGGCCGGCCGGCTCCGGCCCGAGACCGAGGACGTCGTCGGCTGCTTCGTCAACACCCTCGTGCTGCGCTGCGACCTGACCGGCGACCCCGGCTTCGAGGAGGCACTGCGCCGGGTACGGGCCACCGCCCTGGACGCCTTCGCCCACCAGGAGCTGCCCTTCGAGCAGCTGGTGGAGCTGGTCCAGCCCGAGCGCGACCTGTCCAGGACCCCGCTCTACCAGGTGATGTTCGACCTGCACGACGAAGGCCTGTCCGCCGCCGCGGCCGACGGGGACTCCGCCGAGATGCTGGGCCGCAGCTGGCGCACGGCCAAGGCCGACCTGATGCTGGTGCTGCACCGGCAGGCCGACGGCTCCCTGACCGCCGCCCTTGAGTACGCCACCTCCCTCTTCGAACGCGCGACCGTCGAGCGGCTCGCCGAACAGTTCCTGGAGCTGCTGGGCTCCGTCGCCGCCGATCCGGCCACCGCCCTGTCGGCGCTCGACCTGCTGTCCGCGCAGGAACGCGACCGGCTGCTCGCGGACTGCCGGGGCACCGCCGTCGAACGCTGGTGGAGCTGTGTGCACGAGCTCTTCGAGGTCCAGGTGCGCACGACCCCCGGCGCGATCGCGGTCACGGCCGGCGGCACCTCCGGGCGGCCCCCGCAGGAGCTGACCTACGCCGAACTCAATGCGCGGGCCAACCAGTACGCGCACCAGCTGCACGCCATGGGAGTCACCCCGGAGTCGGTGGTCGGCGTGCTCCTCGACCGCACCCCGGACCTCGTCGCCTGCCTGCTCGGCGTGTGGAAGGCAGGGGCGGCGTACCTGCCGCTCAACACCGACTTCCCGGCCGACCGGTCGGGCTACATGCTCCAGGACTCCGGCGTGGGCGTGGCCGTCGTGGGACAGGCCCACCTCGGCCGGCTGGCCGGTGTGTACGAGGGAGCCGTCCTCGTACCGGACGCCGGGGACGGCGCGGGCGAGCTCGCGGCCCGCCCCGTCGCCGACCCGCCCCGGCTCACCACCCCCGACCACCTCGCGTACACGATCTACACCTCCGGCTCCACCGGCCGGCCCAAGGGCGTCAAGATCGAGCACCGGGCCCTGGCCAACCTGCTGTTCGCGCTGCGCGACGAGCTCGGCTCGCGGCCGGGCGACTCCTGGCTGGCCCTGACCGCGACCTCCTTCGACATCTCCGGACTGGAACTGCACCTTCCGCTGATCAGCGGCGGCCGGATCGTGCTCGCCGAGGCGGGACTGGCCCGCGACGGCGCGGCCGTCGCCGAACTGGTCGGCGCGCACGGGGTCACCCACGTCCAGGCCACTCCGTCGGGCTGGCGGCTCCTCCTCCAGGCGGGCTTCGCCCACCCGGAGATCACGGCCCTGGTCGGGGGCGAGGCACTGCCCGTACAGCTGGCCCGCGAGCTGCGCGCCCGGGTGGGACGGCTCGCCAACGTCTACGGGCCGACCGAGACGACGATCTGGTCCATGATCTGGGAGGTGCCGCCGGAGCCCGACCGCGTCGCCATCGGACGGCCCCTGCAGAACACGACCACGTACGTCCTCGACGAATGGCTCTCACCGGTACCGCCCGGGGTCCCGAGCGAGCTCTACATCGGCGGCACCGGACTGGCCCGCGGCTACCGCAACCAGCCCGACCGCACGGCGGAACGGTTCGTTCCCGACCCGTTCTCCGACGTCCCCGGGGCCCGCCTCTACCGCACCGGGGACATCGCCCGGATGCTGCCCGACGGCGTCGTCGAGTACGTCGACCGGGCCGACAACCAGGTCAAGATCCGCGGCCACCGCATCGAACCCGACGAGATCGCGGCCGTCCTGCGCGAGCACCCGGGAACGGCCGACGCCGTGGTGGTCGCCCGGCGCACACCCGGCGGGGAGCCCTGGCTGGCCGCGTACTGGGTGGCCGGCGAGGCCCTGCCCGGCCGGACCGCTCCGGACGCCGGCGAACTCGCCGCGCACTGCCGCGAGCGGCTCCCCGAGTACATGGTGCCGCGGGCCTTCGTCCCGCTGCCCGCCCTGCCGCTGAACCCCAGCGGCAAGGTCGACCGGCAGGCGCTGCCGGACCCCGGCCCCGCCACGGAACCGGACCCCGCCGCCGGCCGGACACCGCCCGAGGGCCCCGCACAGGAGGCCATGGCCGCCCTGTGGTGCGAACTGCTCGCCACCGAGGGCGTGGGCTCCGCAGACAACTTCTTCCAACTGGGCGGGACTTCGCTGCTCGCCGCACGTCTGGTGGCTTCGGTCCACGAGACGTTCGGCGTGACGCTGCCGCTGCGCGCCGTCTTCGAACAGCCGACCGTCGCCGGACTGGCAGCCCTGGTCGAGGACGAGATCCGGGCCGAGATCGCCGCGCTCGACGACACCGAGCTGACCGCCGAGATCGCGGACACCGCCGCCGCCCATGCCCCGCAGATCATGAACGAGGAGCACAAGAGATGACCACTGGTGCAATCCGCAAGGCAGGCCGCGCGGGCGAACCGCCGCGCGGGACGACAGACGGCGAGGCGCTGCGCGCCGAGCTGCTGCGCCGGCGCCTCGCCGGCCGCGGCCCGCGATCCGGCTCCGCCCCGGCCGCCCTGCCGCTCGCCGACCGCACCGCCCCACTGGCGCTCTCCTACGGACAGCAGCAGATGTGGTTCCTGAACCGGCTCGCGCCGGAGAGCCCCGAGTACCTGATGCCGCTCGCACTGCGCCTGCGCGGCCCGCTGGACACCGCGGCCCTGCGCGCCGCGCTCACCGCCCTGGTGGCACGCCACGAGGTGCTGCGCACCCGCTACCTGCTGGACGGCCGCAACCCGGTCCAGGTGATCGACCCGGCGGGGGAGCTGGAGTCCCCGGTCTTCGAGAGCGTCGACCTGTCCGCGCTGCCCGCCGGCGGCCGGGAGGAGGCCGCCGCCGCGCTCGTCGAGCGGGAGTCCCTGACGGGCTTCGACCTGGAGGCGCACGCCCCGCTGCGGGTCCGTGCGGTCCGCCTCACCGAGGACGACCACCTGCTGCTGGTGGTCTTCCACCACATCGTCGGCGACGACCGTTCCACCGAGGTGTTCACCACCGAACTCGTCGAGCTCTACCGGGCCGGGGTCACCGGTACGGCTCCCGCTCTCGCCCCGCTCCCCGTGCAGTACGCCGACTACGCGGCCTGGCAGCGCGGCCGCGCCGAGGGTGAGGCCCAGGCCGCCTCCCTCGCGTACTGGCGCGGCCGGCTCGCCGGCCTGGAACCGCTGGACCTGCCCACCGACCGGCCCCGGCCGCCCGTCCGCGACCACCGCGGCGCGGTGGTCCCGCTGACCGTCCCGGCGGCGCTGGCCGCCGGCCTGCGCGGACTCGCCCAGGACCACGGCACCACACCGTTCGTCGTCTTCCTGACGGCGTTCCAGGCCCTGCTGTCCCGGTACACCGGACGCACCGACATAGCCGTCGGAACCCCGGTCGCCGATCGCACCAGGCCCGAAGTCCGGGACCTGATCGGCTACTTGGTGGACACCGTGGTGCTGCGCGCCACCTGGGAGGGAGACCCGGCCTTCGCGGAGCTGCTGGCCGGGAACCGGAGCACCGTGCTGGACGCCCTCAGCCACCGCGAGGTGCCCTTCGCCCGCCTGGTCGACGAGCTCCAGCCGGAGCGCGACCTGTCCCGTACGCCGCTGTTCCAGGCCGCGTTCGCGCTGCACGCCGCCCCGGACACCGCCCTCACCCTGCCCGGCATCGAGATCGAGCACGTCGACACGCCGTGGAAGGTCGCCAAGTTCGACCTCTCCCTCCAGCTGCAGGAACGGGCCGACGGCTCCCTGCGCGGCGCCGTCGAGTACGCCACCGCCCTCTTCGACCGGGCCACCGCCGAGCGTTTCGCCGAGCGCCTCACCCGGCTGCTCGGGGAGATCGCGGCCGCGCCCGGCACCCGCGTCTCCCGGCTCACCCTGATCGGTGACGCGGAGCGGGCGCTGCTGGAGGCCGGGGGCGTCGACCCGCAGATCCTCGGACCCGACACCGACACCGGCACCGGCACCGACACCGCCACCGAGACCGCGACCGACGAGACCGGGGGCCCGCAGCCCGCCTGCCTGCACGAGCTGTTCGCGTGGCAGGCCGCGGCGACCCCCGACGCGGTCGCCGTGACCCACGCGGGCCGCAGCCTGACCTACGCCGAACTCGACCGGAAGGCCAACCGCGTCGCCCACCTGCTGCGCGAGCACGGCGCCCGCGCCGGCAGTCTCGTCGGCGTCTGCCTCGGCCGTGACGAGGAACTGGTCGCCACGCTGATCGGCGTCCTCAAGTCCGGTGCCGCCTACCTGCCGCTGGACCCCTCGCATCCGGCCGAGCGCCTCGCCCTGGTGCTCGCCGAGGCCGAAGCCGGGCTCGTCGTCACCGACACCGCGCACGCGGCGAGCCTCCCAGCCGGCGCCGACGCCCCGCGCCTCCTGCTCCTGGACACCGGGCCCGTACGCACCGCCCTCGCGGCGGCTCCCGCGACGGCGCCCGCCACCGAGGTCACCGCCGACGACCTGATCTACGTCATCTACACCTCGGGCTCCACCGGCAAGCCCAAGGGCGTCTGCCTCACCCACGCGAACGTCGCACGGCTCTTCACCTCCTCGCAGCGGCTGTTCGGCTTCGGCCCGCAGGACGTGTGGACCCTCTTCCACTCCTACGCGTTCGACTTCTCGGTGTGGGAGCTGTGGGGGCCGCTGCTGTTCGGCGGCCGGCTCGTCGTCGTGCCCTTCGACGTCTCCCGCTCCCCGGACGAGTTCCTCGGCCTGCTGGCCGACGAAGGGGTGACGGTCCTCAACCAGACCCCCTCCGCCTTCCGCTCGCTGGTCGACGCCGCGCGCCGCAACGACCCCCGCCTCGACCGGATCGCCCTGCGCACCGTCGTCTTCGGCGGCGAGAAGCTCGACCCGGGCGAACTCGCCCCGTGGTTCCGGCGGTTCGGATCCGGCGGCCCCGACCTGGTCAACATGTACGGGATCACCGAGACCACGGTCCACGTCACCCACCACCGCATCGAACCCGCCGAGGCCACCGCCGCAGCCCCGAGCGCCGTCGGCCGCCCGCTGGACGACCTGCGCTGCCACGTCCTGGACCGGTACGGCGAGCTCTCCCCGGTCGGCGTCCCCGGCGAGATCCACGTCGGCGGCGCCGGTCTCGCCCGCGGATACCTCGGCCGCCCCGACATCACGGCCGAGCGTTTCGTCCCCGACCCGTACGGGCCCCCCGGCGCCCGCCTCTACCGCACCGGCGACCTGGCCCGCGTCGGCGAGGACGGCCGCCTCGAATACCTGGGCCGCATCGACACCCAGGTCAAGATCCGCGGCTACCGCATCGAGCTGGACGAGATCGGGTCGGTCCTGGGCGCCCTGCCCGCAGTCCGCGAGGCCGTCGTGGTCGCCCGCGAGGACACACCCGGAACCAAGGAACTCGTGGCGTACGTGGTGCCCTCGCCGGATCGGCCCGAACGGGCCCAGCCGCCCGTCCTGCGCGAGGCGCTCTCCGCCGTCCTGCCCTCCTACATGGTCCCCGCCGCCTTCGTACTGCTCCCCGGCCTGCCCCTGACCACCAGCGGCAAGCTGGACGCGCGGGCCCTGCCCGCCCCCGACCGGGCGGCCGACCGGGCGGGCCGTACCTACACCCCGCCCGCCACCGTCACCGAACAGCGGATCGCCGCCGCCTGGCAGCAGGTGCTGCGGGTGGACCGGGTCGGCACGGACGACAACTTCTTCGACCTGGGCGGCGATTCCATCCGGGCCGTGGCGATGGTCGGCGCGCTGCGCGCCGAGGGCCTCGACCTCTCCGTCCGCGACGTCTTCGACCTGCGCACCGTGGCCAGGCTCGCCGCGGCCGCCGCCGGCCGCACGGCCGGTGTCGTGGACGAACGCTCCGTGGAACCGTTCGCCCTGCTCCCTGCGGCCGACGCGGGCAAACTCCCGGACGACGTCGAGGACGCGTACCCGCTGTCGCAGGTGCAGGCCGGAATGGTCTTCGAGATGCTCAGCAGCGCCGAGAGCACCTACCACAACGTGACCTCCTTCCGGATCCGCGACGACCGGCCGTTCGACCCGTCCGCCCTGCGCGCGGCCGCCGCCGAGGTCGTGGCGCGGCACGAGGTGCTCCGTACCTCCATCGCCCTGGCCGACTACAGCGAGCCCCTGCAGCTGGTGCACCGCAGCGCCCTCATGCGGGTCGGCTGGGAGGACCTGCGGGAGCTGGCCGCCGAGGCCCAGGACACCGCCGTACGGGCCTTCCTCGACAAGGAGCGGGCGGACCTCTTCGACCTCGGGCAGGCGCCGCTCCTGCGGGTGTTCGCCCATGTCTGCGGCGACGGCGACTGGCGCATCGCGGTGACGGAGTGCCACGCCATCCTGGAGGGCTGGAGCTACCACTCCCTGCTGATGGAGCTGCTGGACCACTACCGGCGGTTCCGTGACGGCTCCGCACCCGAGCCCTTCGAGAAGCCCGACGTCCGCTACGCCGACTACGTCGCGGCCGAGCAGGGCGCGCTGGCCTCGGCCGAGGACGCGGACTACTGGCGGGCGGCGGTGGAGGGGTCCACCAAGTTCGAGCTGCCCGCCGGCTGGGGAGACCGTGACACCGCCCGGCAGTCGTACCGGGTACCGGTGCCCTTCCACGACCTGGAGGCGCCGCTGCGCGAGCTGGCCGCCGACGCCGGCGTACCGCTGAAGAGCGTGCTGCACGCCGCGCACCTGAAGGTGATGAGCATGCTCGCCGGTGAGCGTGCCTTCTTCACCGGCCTGGTCTGCGACACCCGGCCCGAGCGGCTCGGCGCCGAGCGCGTCTACGGCATGTACCTCAACACCGTGCCGTTCGCGTTCCGGCTGACCGCGGACACCTGGCGCGAGCTGGTGCAGGACGTCTTCGGCCGCGAGGTGGAGCTGTGGCCGCACCGGCGCTTCCCGCTCTCGGCCATGCAGGGACGGTTCGCGGACGGCCGCCGGCTCGTGGACGTCTTCTTCAACTACCTCGACTTCCACATGGTCGACCTCGAACTCGTCGACTACGCGATGAGCGTCGACGACAGCCCCAACGAGTTCCCCCTCTCGGTGGCCACCCAGCTCGGCCACCTGGTGATCACGACGGACACGCACATGCTCAGCCGGGTCAACGGCGAGCGCGTCGGCGCCATGTACCGCGCCGTCCTGGAGTCCATGGCGGCGGGCCCGGACGGCGACGCCCGCCTCACCCTGCTGCCCCCGGGCGAACGGGAGCGGCTCGTCGACGAGTGGAACGACACCGCCGAGCCCCGCCTGGTGGCCTGCGTCCAGGAACTCTTCGAGAAGCAGGCGCGCGACACCCCGGACGCGATCGCCGTCACCCACGGCGACACCCGCTGGACGTACGCCGAACTCGACGCCGCCGCCAACCGGTACGCCCACGTGCTGCGCGAGCGCGGGATCGGACCGGAGAAACTGGTCGGCGTCCTCCTGGACCGCGGCCCCGAACTCGTCGCCTGCCTCCTCGGGGTGTGGAAGGCCGGCGGCGCCTACGTCCCGCTCGACCCGACCTATCCGGCGGACCGGCTCGGCTACATGCTCGCCGACGCCGGGGCCGGCGTCGTCGTGACCGAGAACCGCTACGCGGACCTGCTCACCGCCGTCCACCCGGCCCGGTACCTGCTCGTGGACGGCGACCGGGACCTCATCGAAGCAGCCCCCGCCACCGCGCCGGCGGCCGGCGCGGACGTCGACAACCTCGCCTACATCATCTACACCTCCGGCTCGACCGGCCGCCCCAAGGGCGTGCTCGTCCCGCACCGCGGACTGGTCAACTACCTGTGGTGGTGCGTCGAGGGCTACGCGGCGGACGGCACCGGCGGAGCCCCGCTGTTCTCCTCGATCGCCTTCGACATGGTCGTCCCCAACCTCTACACCCCGCTGATCATGGGCGAGCGCGTCCACCTGCTCCCCGAGGACTTCGGCGTCGAGAACCTCGGCCGCCTGCTCTCCGAGGCGGCCCCCTACCGGTTCATCAAGATGACCCCGGGCCACCTCGACCTGCTGGCCGACCAGCTGACCGCCGAACAGGCCCGGTCGCTGGCCCCGCTGCTCGCCGTCGGCGCCGACGCCTTCCCCAGCCGTACCCTGGCCCGCTGGCAGGCCATCGGCGGCAGCACCGTGCTCCTCAACGAGTACGGCCCCACCGAGATCTCGGTGGCCAACTGCACCTACACCATCGAGGGCAGCCAGGACGGGGAGCTGATCCCGATCGGCCGGCCCATCCCCAACACCACCATGTACGTCCTGGACGAGGACTACCAGCCGGTCCCCGTCGGGGCCCTCGGCGAGCTCTACATCGGCGGCGACGGCGTCGCCCGCGGGTACGCCAACCTCCCGGAGAAGACCGCCGAGCGGTTCGTGCCCGACCCGTTCGGCGCCAAGGGAGCCCGCCTCTACCGCACCGGCGACCTGTGCCGCGTCCTGCCCGACGGCAACGTCGACTTCCTCGACCGCGCGGACCACCAGGTCAAGATCCGCGGCTACCGCGTCGAACCCGGCGAGATCCAGACGGTGCTCACCCGCCACACCGGGATTCGCGACGCCCTGGTGCTGCCGCACGAGCTGCCGGGCGGCGACAAGCAGCTCATGGCGTACTGCGTGCCCGAGGGCGACGCTCTGCCCGCCCGCCAGGAGCTCGCCGACCACTGCCGCCGGGACCTGCCCGACTACATGGTTCCGGCGCTGTTCGTCGCCCTCGACCGGATCCCCCTCAACCAGAACGGCAAGGTGCACCGCAAGGCCCTCCCGGCCCCCGACCTCGGCGCCCTCGCCGAGGAGCAGCCGTACACGGCCCCGCGCACGCCCGCCGAGGAGGTGCTGTGCACCATCTGGAGCGAGGTGCTGGGCATCGGACGCGTCGGCGTGCACCACGACTTCTTCCAGCTCGGCGGGTACTCCCTGCTGCTGCTGAGAGCCGTGGCCAGGGCCCGTGCCCAAGGCCTCGACGTGACGGCCAAGGACATGCTGGAATGCCGTACCGTCGCCACCCTGGCGGCCCGCGCGGAGCCCTCCGGGAGGAGCCCCCGGCGCTCGCTCGCCTGGCTGAGCACCGACGGCGGGGGAGAGCCCCTGATCTGCGTGCACCCCGTGGGGGGCAGCGCCCACTGGTACCTGCCGCTCGCCGGGCACCTCGCCGGAGTCCGCCCCGTCGCCGCCTTCGAGGCGGAGGCCGGCCCGGCCACCGTGCCCGAGCTCGCCGCCCGCTACGTACGCGAGCTGACACAGGCCCGCCCGCACGGCCCGCACCACCTCGTCGCCTGGTCCTCCGGCGCGGCCATCGCCTGGGAGATGGCCCGGCAGCTGACCGGGCCCGGCGGGCCCGCCCCCGCGCTCACCCTCACGCTCATCGACCCGGCCGCCGACGGAGCCGAGCGGTCCGTGGAGGACGGGTACCTCGACCGCGTCGCGGAACTGCTCACGACCCGCACGGAGGAAGGCGACCGGGAACTCGCCGCCCTGCTGGCCACGGCCGGCATCGAGACCGGAGCCGAAGGCATCGGCGCGGTCGCCGACGGCCTCACCGACCGCCTGACGGTCTGGCAGCAGCTGCACACGGCGACGTCCGCCTACACCTACGCCCCGCTGACCGGCCCCGTCGCCCTGGTGATCACGGACGAGGCCGCCTCCGGCCGCCACACCGTGACCGCCGGCCGGAGCTACCCGGACTATCTCGGCGGATGGCGGGCACTCGCCCCCGCCGGACTGACGGTGCACCGGGTCGCCGGCGACCACCGAAGCGTCCTCGACGGCGCCCACGCGGGCGCGCTGGCCGTCCTGCTGGGGGAGGGAGCCCGATGAACCACAACCGTCCGGCACCGGTGGTCAACGGCCCCCGGCTGCTCCAGGACCTGGCCGAGCTGGCCACCTTCGGCGGCCGGGAGGACGGCGGCGTGGACCGGGTCGCCGGGTCCGCCGCGGACCTGGAATCCCGCGTCTGGCTCGCCAAACGCATCGAGCAGGCGGGCCTGCAGGCGCGCACCGACGACATAGGCAACGTCTTCGGACGGCGCGCCTCGGGGACCGGACCCTGGCTGCTGGCCGGTTCCCACACCGACACCGTGCCCGCCGCGGGCCGGCTCGACGGCGCGTACGGCGTGATCGCGGCGCTGGAAGTGCTGCGGACCCTGCACGAGGCCGGCCACCCGGCCGCCGACCACCTGGAGATCGTCAGCTTCTGGGACGAGGAGGGCGCCTCGCCCACCTCCCAGGGAGGCCTGGCCGGTTCGTCGGCCCTGTGCGAGGACCCGCACGTCCAGGAGCTCTTCGCCTACCTGGAGCTGCACATCGAGCAGGGCCCCCGGATGGAACAGAGCGGCCTGCACCTCGCCGCCGTCGAAGGCATCGTGGGCGTGCAGCGGCACACCGTCACCGTCCACGGGATCGCCAACCACGGCGGCACCACACCGATGGACGCCCGGGCGGACGCCGGGCGGGTCGTCTCCCAGAGCGCCGCGCGGATCGTCGAACTCGCCGCGGCATGCGACCCCACGATGATCACCAACGTCGGCTGCGTCGAGTTCCTGCCCGGCGCACCGAACGTGGTGCCGGGCGAGGCACGCATGGTGGTGGAGTTCCGTGCCGCCTCCGAGGAGTCCCTGAACCGCGCCGCGGAAGGCCTCTCCGCACTCGTCCTGGACAACGCGGCCCGGGAGAAGTGCACCGCGGAGATCGTACGGACGTCCCGCAAGCCCGTCTCCCGCTTCGACCCCGTGCTGTGCGACCTGGTGGCCGATTCCCTGGAGCCCGTCCACCCGGCGACCGGCCGGATGTTCAGCTACGCCGGCCACGACGCCAGCGCGATGAACTCCCGCGTGCCCACCGCCATGCTCTTCGTCCCCAGCACCGGCGGAATCAGCCACTCACCCGCCGAACACACCCCGGAAGCCCAACTCGTGCAAGGGGCCCAGGCCCTGCTCCAGACCGTCGTGAGGGCCCAGACCCTGCGCCCCGCCTCCCGTGTCGCCCTCCGGCCCTAAGGACCTCTGATCCATGGAACGCACCACCCGCAGTCTCATATCCCTCGACGACCTGACCGACGCCGAGCTGTACCGGCTCGTCGACCGGGCCGCCGCGTTCTCCGCCCTCGGCCGCGCCGTCCGGGCGCGGTCCCTGACGGGGAAGGTCGTGGGCATCTGGTTCAACAAGACGTCCACCCGCACCCGTACGGCCTTCTCCGCCGGTGCGCTGCGCCTCGGCGCCCAGATCGTCACGTACGGCCCCGGTGACCTCCAGCTCAACACGGGCGAGACCGTCGCCGACACCGGCCGGGTGCTGTCGCGGATGCTCGACGCCGTGGTCGCCCGTACCGCGGGCGACCCGGCGGAGCTGCGTGAACTCGCCGCTCCCGGAACCATGTCGGTGATCAATGCGATGACCGCCGACGAGCACCCCACCCAGGCGATCACCGACCTCGCCACCCTCAAGCGGCAGTTCGGCCGCACCGAGGACCTGCGGATCGTCTACGTGGGCGAGGGCAACAACACCGCCGCGGCCCTCGCGCTCGCCCTCACCCGCTTCCCCGGCACGTCCCTGGAACTGCGCACCCCGCCCGGTTACGGACTGCCCGGGGACGTCCTGCGGCGGGCGGCGGCGCACGCCGCGCGCAGCGGCGCCTCCGTGTCCGAGGCGCACCACATGGACGATCTGCCGCACGACGCCGACGTGCTGTACACCACGCGCTGGCAGACCACCGGAACCAGCAAGCCCGACCCTGGCTGGCGCGAGGTCTTCGCGCCGTTCCAGGTCACCGAGCGGCTGTGGCGGCGCAGCCCCAAGGCGGTGTTCCTGCACGACCTGCCCGCCCACCGGGGCGAGGAGGTCACCGCGGAGGTGCTCGACGGACCCGCGAGCATCGCCTTCGACCAGGCCGAGAACAAGATGCACGGCGCCATGGCGGTCCTGGAGTGGTGCCTGGGCGAGAGCGGCGAGGCCGGCGACGGCACGGCGGAGGCTTCGGACCGATGACCCTTCTGGAGAAGTCCCGGCCCGAGTCGCCGGATGCCAAGGTCCCACCGCTGCGCCGCAACCGGGACTTCCTCCTGTTGTGGGCCGGGGCCGGCGCGTCCTTCCTCGGCTCCCGGGTGAGCCTGATCGCCTATCCGCTGCTGGTGGTCTGGCTGACCGGGTCCGCCCGGGACGCCGGCCTGGTGGGGGCCGCGGCCAACCTGCCGTACCTGATCGCCCAGCTCCCCGCCGGTGCGCTCGTCGACCGGTGGGACCGGCGCAAGCTGATGATCGCCTGCGACGCCGGCCGGATCCTGGCCATCGGCACGGTGGCGGCCGCGGTCTTCCTGGACCGCGTGTACATCCCCCACCTGGTCGTGGTGGCCTTCCTGGAGAGCACGCTCACGATCGCGTACCGGCTGGCCGAGCGTGCCGCCGTACGTCATGTCGTGGCCCCGGCCCAGCTGCCGGCGGCGCTGGCCCAGAACGAGGCCCGGGAGCGGGCGGCCGGCCTGCTGGGCCAGCCGGTGGGCGCGCTCCTCTTCAGCCTGGTCCGCTGGTCGCCGTTCCTGTTCACGGCGGTCGCCCACCTCCTCTCCCTCGTCATGCTCCTGCTGGTCCGCAAGCCCTTCCAGGGGGAGCGGGCCCCGCGGACCGGCAACCTGTACCAGGAGGTCCGGGAGGGCATCGTCTTCGTGTGGCGCCAGCGCTTCATGAGGGCGGCGGCCGGCCTGATCGCGGGCAGCAACATGCTGTTCCAGGCACTGAGCCTGGCGCTGATCGTCATCGTGAAGGAACAGGGCGGCACCGGCGCCACCGTGGCCCTGATCCTCGTGGTCTCCGGCGTCGGCGGCGGGCTCGGCGCGCTGAGCGCGTCCTGGCTGATGCGCCGGCTCAGCGTGCCGGCTCTGGTCATCGCCTCGAACGTGGCCTGGGCCCTGCTGATGCCGGCCGTGGCCCTGGTCGACGGCCCGGTCGCGCTCGGCGCGCTGTTCGCCGCCATGGGCTTCGCCGGAGCCCTGTGGAACGTGGCCGCCGCCGTCTACCAGATGGAGATCACGCCGGAACACATGATCGGCCGGGTGACCAGCGTGGCGACGCTGGTGGCCTTCGGCACGCTGCCCCTCGGCTCGCTCCTGGCGGGTTTCCTGCTGGAGTCGCTGGGCACGCGGACCACGGTCCTCACGCTCTCCGCCGGCATGGCCGTACTGGCGGTCGCGGCGATCGCGAGTCCGTCGATCCGCAAGGCCGCCCACGACACCGCGTAGCCTCCGCCGGCGTACGGGGGCGGCACGGAGCCGGAAGGCCGGCGGAGCACCCTGCTCCGCCGGCCTTCCGGCTTCATCGGACCGGCAGGCCGCCCGGGGCCCGGTTCCATCGCATCCGGGACCAGGGGAGCGCGAGTTCGGCCCGGGCCGTGACCTGGCGCGGGGCCAGGGAGTCGACGGGAGCGGCCTCGCCGTGGCGGGCGTACACGCTGTCCACGTACCGGTGGCCGGTGTCCGCGGCGAGGAACACGACCGTGCGTTCCGGGGCACGGGAGCGTTCCCAGCGGGCGGCGAGGTAGCCGGCCCCGGTGGACAGGCCGGCGAAGACCGCGTGCCGCCGCAACAGATCGACGCTGCCGGCCAGCGCGGCGTCGAAGGAGATCCAGTGGAGCGTGTCGTAGGACGTGTGGCTGACGTTCCCGAAGGGGATGGAGCTGCCGATGCCGGCGATGATGATCTCGGGGTCGGCGACGTGCTCGGCGCCGAAGGTGACGCTCCCGAAGGGCTGCACACCGACGAGTTCGACGTCGGGGGAGTCCTCCCGGAGGTAGCGGGCGAGGGCCCCGGTGGAGGCGCCCGAGCCGACCCCGCCGACCAGGGTCAGGGAGCCCCCGCCCGTCGACCGCCGGATCCGCTCGGCCACCGCCCGGTAGCCCAGGTAGTGGACGTCGTCGTGGTACTGCCGCATCCAGTGGTACTCGGGGTGCTCCGCGAGGATCTCGTGGATGCGCTCGACCCGCCGCTTCTGGTCCAGCTTCAGGTCGTCGCAGGGCTCCATCCGCTCCAGCGTCGCCCCGAGCACGGCCAGTTGGACGCACAGCGTGCGATCGACGGTCGTCGAGCCGACGATGTGACAGCGCATCCCGTGGCGGTGGCAGGCCAGCGCGAGGGCGTACGCGTAGATCCCGCTGGAGCTGTCCAGCAGGGTGTCCCCGCGCCGCACCACCCCCGTGTCGAGCAGGTGGCGGACCGCCGCGAGGGCGGAGACCACCTTCATGCACTCAAAGCGCAGGCAGACGAGCCGGTCGTCGAGGCGTATCAGGTCGGGCCGGCCGATGGCCTCCGCGATGTGCTGGTCCACTCGGGAACTCCTTGGTCGTCGGGACGGGCGGGACGGTCGGGGTGGGCGGGAAGGTCGTGAAGACGCGGGTTGCGGCGATGCCGTCGCTCTCCAGGGCCCGTACACACCCGCGGACCCGGTGGCGCAGGCCCGGGGCCGCCGGGTCCAGGAGCAGACCGGCCACCGCACCGCTGTGCGCGATCTGGATCCCCAGCGCCCCGAGCCGCCGGCCGATGCCGACGAGGGTGTCGAACTCCGGGTGACGCAGGACCTGCTGGCCCCGCCGCGCGCTGGCGCTCGCGACCTGGCCCAGCAGGGCCGCATCGCCCGTGGCCACGGCCCGCCGCAGCAGGGCGCGCAGCCGCTCGAAGGCGCGTACGTCGCTCTCGCCGTACGCAGGGACCGGCAGGGCGAGGGTGTCCACGGGGGCGCCCCCGCCCAGGGCGCAGCCCACGACCACGAGGGGCGGCAGGCAGGGGCCGAGGGCCTCCAGCACCCGCCCCTCGCGCTGGGCGAAGAGCACCGGGCGGGCGTCGAGCATCAGCGGGTCGCAGGCCAGTTCGGCGCGCACCGCCAGCCGGGCGACGGTGCCGGGCGCCAGCCGCACCCCGTAGGAGTCCGCGACCGCGCGGACGACGGCGATGACATCACTGGTGGAGCTGCCCATGCCGAGGCCCACCGGGATGTCGCCGGTGATCCGCAACTCCCCTCCGCAGGGCGGCTCCCGGCGCAGCGGCGCGCATTCCCCGACGGTGAGGGCCGCCGCGCGGGCGGCCTTCGTACGGTCGCCGGGCACGACGGTGAGCTGCTCCGGCGGGGTACCGGGACGCCGGGTGAACTCGGCCCGGCTGCCCATCCCGGTCATCGGCAGGGTGACCAGGCCGGCGCACCGGCGCCCGGCGGCGTCGAGGAAGACGCCCTGGAGGATCTCGCCGTGGTGACAGGAGGCGTGCCCGGTGCCGCGGAGCGAGGTGGGCGCGGTCACGGCCGCCCCGCCGTCCGGTAGCGGTACAGGATCGTCGGGTCGGAGCTGAACTGGGAGAAGGGGAACGGCTCCGCGGACAGGGCGGTCACCCCGGAGCCGAGGAAGGCCCTGGCCACCGCGCTGCCGCTCTGCGCGTAGACGACCAGCGGGATGCCCCGGGCGCGGCAGCGGTCGAGGACGGTGTCGAAGGAGCCGTTGCCGAGGGTCATGCCGGTGGCGACGACGGCGTCGGCACGCTCCAGCACCTCGTGCATGTCGGTGGTGACGGGATCGCCCCACTGGGTGGCCCTGAGGTTGAGGTCGCACGGCAGCGGTACGCCGCCCCGCTCGCGGATCGCCGCGACCAGCGGGTTCACCACGCCGATGAGGCCGACCCGGGCGCCCGCGCCGATGTCCAGCAGCCCCGCGATGGCCGCGTCGCGGGCCCGGGCGCGCACTTCGGGGGTGCCCGCGGGGAGGGTGACCGGCTCCGCTCCGGCGTCGCGGTGCGGACGCTGCGCGGCCAGGTACGCGTCGAGGGCGGCGATCCGCAGCGGGCGCGGAGCCTCGCGGAGCAGGACGTCGAGCGGGGCGCCCGAGGCGTCGCGGCAGACCGACGGGTCGATCTCGCCGGCCTCGAAGGCGCAGCCGCCGAAGGAGCCGCCGAGGCGCACCAGGACGTACTGGTTGAGGTAGGTGGTGTCGCCGCCGGCCAGCCGGGTGCCGTGGTGGATCCAGAACACGCTGGTCGCCACGAGTTCGCCGGGCAGCGGGCCGTGTTCACCGGCCAGTACGGCCGCGACGAGGGCGTCGACCGTCGGCGCGGGCGTGGATGCGGATGCGGATGCAGGTGCGGTGGTCGGGTGGCTCGTCATGACGTTCCTTGTCGCAGTACGGGAAGAGGTGCGGGTACGGGTACGGGCGCGGGCGTGGTGGCGCGCAGGGGGCCGCGGTAGGACACCGAGTGCCGCCCCAGCGCGTCGGTGGCCAGTTCGGCGTCGACCTCGAAGATCTGGGCGAGGCGCTCGGCCGTGAGGACGGCGGCGGGGCTGCCGGAGGCGACCAGGCGGCCCTGGTGCATGAGCAGGAGCCGGTCGCAGTGGCGGGCGGCCAGGGTGAGGTCGTGCAGTGCGACCAGCACCGTCTGACCGGTGCCGGCGAGCAGTTCCATCAGTTCCCACTGGTGCTTGACGTCCAGGTGGTTGGTGGGTTCGTCGAGGAGCAGACCGTACGGTTGCTGGGCGAGCGCGCGGGCGATGTGGGCGCGCTGCCGCTCGCCGCCCGACAGGCCCTTCCAGGAGCGCCCGGCGAGCGCGGTGAGACCGACGCGGTCCAGCGCGGCGGCGACCACCGCCCGGTCGGTGGCGTCCGGCCCGCGCAGGCGGTCGCGGAAGGGGGTCCGCCCCAGTCCCACGACGTCGGCGACGCGCAGGTCGGTGTCGAATCCGGAGTCCTGCTCCACGAAGGCGATGTGGCGCGCGATCCGGCGGGCGCTCCACGTCCGGATCGGCCGGCCGTCGTAGCGCACCGTGCCCGTGTCGGGCACGCGCAGCCCGGCCAGGCAGCGCAGCAGCGAGGACTTGCCGGAGCCGTTGGGGCCGAGCAGTCCGACCGTCTCGCCCGGCGCGATGTCCAGGCCGACCCCGCGGACGACGGGAGTGCCCGAGGCCGACCAGCTCAGGTCTTCGGCGGTGATCCTCACAACTCCCCCCGCCTGCGCAGGACGAGGAGGAACAGCGGTACGCCGAGCAGCGCGGTGATCACGCCGACCGGGATCTCGCGCGGTGCGAAGGCGACCCGCGCCAGGGCGTCGGTCCACACCAGGAACACCGCGCCCGCGAGCGCCGCGTGGGGGAGCAGCACCCGGTGCAGCGGACCGGCGAGCAGGCGCACCCCGTGCGGGACGATCAGCCCGACGAACCCGATGGCGCCGACGGTGGCCACGGCCACCGAGGTCAGCACGGCCGTCACCACGAGCAGCAGCATCCGGGTGCGCCTCACCCCGATCCCCAGCGAGGCGGCGGTGTCCGCGCCGAACGCGAGGCCGTCGAGGGCGTTCGCGCACAGCCAGGCGGCCGCCAGCCCCAGCGGGGTGACGAGCGCGCAGACCACGACGGCGTCCCAGCGGGCCGGGGCCATCGAGCCCAGCAGCCAGTGGGTGAGGGCGCGCGTGGTGTCGGCGTCGGCCGAGGCCATCAGGACGAGCGAGGTCAGGGCGGTGAAGAGCTGTCCGACGACCACTCCGGTGAGGACGATGCGGACGGAGTCCAGGCCCGTCCGGTGCAGCAGCGCCAGCAGCAGGCCGAAGGAGAGCAGGGCGCCGGCGAGGGCGCCGCCGGTGATCCCGAGGGTTCCGGCGGCCGGCCCGGACAGGGGCAGGACGGCCACGGCGACGGCCCCGGCCGAGGCCCCCGAGGACACGCCGAGCAGGTACGGGTCGGCCAAGGCGTTGCGGGTGACGGCCTGCAGCACGGTGCCGCAGACCGCCAGCGAGGCGCCGACCAGGGCCGCCATCAGGACCCGCGGCAGCCGCAGGTCCCAGACGAGCGAGTCCAGCAGCGGCGGCAGCGGTTCGGTGGCCAGGCCCAGCCGGGCCCCGACCACCCGGCCCAGGTCGGTCCATCCCACGTCGGCGCTGCCGATACGGGTGCCCGCCGCCACCGAGGCGACCAGGACGAGCACCCCGGCGAGGAACAGCCCCGCCCGGGCCGGTGCGCCGGACCGCCCGACCCGCGGCGGCGCGGACGGCGCGGACACCCGCACCTCACGGGAGGACGGCAGCAGCAGGTCCGCCGCCCCCGGGTCAGCGGACATGTCCGAGGTCCTTCATCCCCGCCGCCAGCAGCCCCAGGGCGTGCACGGAGCGGACGGAAGGGTCCAGTTCGATGCCCGGCACCTCGATGATCCTGTTCTCGCGGACCGCCGCCAGCTTGGAGACCACCGGGTCCCCGGCCATCGCGTCGCGCTTCTCGGCGGCGCTGTCGCCTGGCCGGCCGCGCTCGCTCAGATCGCCGATCACGATGAAGTCCGGGTCGCGCCGGGCGATTTCCTCCCAGGAGACCTCCGGCCAGTCCTCGGCCACGTCGTCGAAGGCGTTCTTCGCGCCGACGATCCGGCTCATCTCGCTGGGCAGGCCGGTCCGGCCGGCGACGTAGGGCATGCCGTTGAAGACCGAGTACAGGTAGACGACGGTGGGCTGCTTCCCGTCCCGGGCGGCGGCCCCGGCGGCGTTCTCACCGGCCCTGGCCACGGCGGCGCGCTGCTCCCGGGCGAGGCGGCCGGCCCGTTCCTCGCGGCCGAAGACCTTGCCGAGCTGCTCGTAGTCGGAGAAGAGCAGTTCGAAGGGTGTCTTTCCGGCCTCGTTCTGCTGCGGGCAGTCCACCGCGCTGACGAAGGTGGGGACCCCCAAGGCGGCCAGTTCCTCGCGGGTGCCGGCGCGGTCCTTCGTATAGAGGTCGGTGGAGGCGGCCACCACGAAGTCGGGCGTGGCGGCGCGCAGCTGCTCGCTGGTGGCGATCTTGGGGGCGATGACCGGGACCTCGGCATAGGCGTCCCGGTACTGAGCGGGGATCTTCGTCTTGAGGTTGGCGGTCCCGGCCATCCGGTCCTGGAGCCCCAGTTCCAGCAGGGTTTCGGTCGAGGTCTGGTCCAGGGCGACGGCGCGCTGCGGGGGCCGGTCGAAGGAGAACTGCCGCCCGCAGCTGCCGAGTGCCGCCGTCCGGGCGGCGGGTTCGCCCTGCGGCGCGTGGCCGCCGGTGGTGGTCGAGCAGCCCGTGGTGGCCAGGGCCAGGGCGAGTGCGAGGGGGATGCCGATCCGGGTGCGGTGGCGCATGGGGTCTCCGGTCTGGGATGAGCGTGGGCGTGGTCGTGCACCGGGCAGGAGTGCCGCGTTCGAAGGGTACTGTAATGGTTATCGTTTTCATTAACACCCCCGGGTCGAGGTCCGCCGAACCGCGATCCGCACCCTGCCGACGAACGAGGAGCACCCCACCGTGTCGACCACACCCGCGCCCGCGACGCCCAAGACCGGCCCGCCGCCCGTGCGTTCCGTCCTGCGCGACACCGCCTTCCTGCGCCTGTGGGCGGGCACCACCGCCTCCGGACTCGCGACCTGGGCGCTGCCCTTCGTCCTGGGTCTCGCCGTCCTGCACCGGGAACTCGGCGCGGCCGGCCTGGGCCTGGTCCTCGCGGCCCGCACCGCCGGCTTCCTCGTCGCCGTCGCCGTCGGCGGAGTGCTGGCGGACCGTCACACGCGCCGGACCGTCGTGCTCTGGTCCGCGCTCGCGGCCGCGTCCGCCGCCCCGCTCCTCGCCCTCGGCCTCGGCCGGTCGCTGCTGGTGATGACCCTGGCCGCCGCCCTCGCGGGCGCGGGCCAGGGGGCCTGCCGCCCCGCCTTCCAGGCGCTCACCGCCGAGGTCGTCGCCGCCGACCGCAGGCAGCAGGCCAATGCCGCCATGACCATGGCGGTACGGACCTCCACGCTCGCGGGCCCCGCCCTGACGGCGCTGCTGGCGGCGTTCGCCGACGTGGGGACGCTGCTGCTGGGGATCGGCCTGCTCTGGCTGGTCGCCGCCCTCCTGCCGGGCCGCGGCGCCCCGGCCGCCGGACCGGCGGCCCCCGCCCCGCGCGCGTCACTGCGCGCCGAGTTCGTCGACGGGATACGCGAGGCCCGCCGCCACCCCTGGTTCCTCGCCGGACTCGGCGCCCTGACCGCCGTGATCGCGTTGGGCTACTCCGCCACCAGCGTCGCCCTGCCCCTCATCAGCCGCGACCGCTACGGCGCCGGGTGGGTCATGGCCGCGGCCATGACCGCCTACACCGTGGGCGCCCTCGGCGGCGCCCTGGTCACCGCCCGCCGGCGGCCCCGCTCCCAGGGCTGGAGCGCCTTCGCCGGCCTGGCCTGCTACGGCTTCGCGCCGCTGAGCCTGATGCTGCCGGTCCACCCGGCCGTGGTGATCGCGGCCTACGCCGTGGCCGGCATCGGGATCGAGCTGTTCAACGTGCCCTGGTTCACGGCCACCCAGCGCGAGGTCGCCCCGGACAAGCTCGCCCGCGTCTCCTCGCTGGACTTCCTCCTGTCCTACGGCCTCGCCCCGGTGGGCCTCGCCCTCATCGCCCCGGCCATCGCCGCCTTCGGCGTCACCCCGGTCCTCGCCGTGTGCGCCGCGGCCTGCTTCCTGGTACCCGCCGCGGCCGCCCTCGTGCCCACCGCCCGGCACTTCGGGCGGACTCCGCAGCCGGGGGCGAACTGAGCTCAGCTCCGCGAGCACACGAGGGCGAAGACCGCGCCCTCCGGGTCCGCGACCGTGGCCTGCCGCCCGCGCGGGCCCTCACGGGGCGGGTCGACGACGCGCCCGCCGAGCTCGACGACCCGCGCGGCCGCCCGGTCGGTGTCCTCCACCTCGAAGTACGCCATCCAGTGCGGGCCCCGGTCGTGCGGCAGCGAGCGGCCGACGCCGTGCACGGCGGCCACCGGGCGCCCCTCCAGGTGCAGGGTCAGGTAGTCGAAGTCGTCGGAGGCCGTGGCGTGCGTCTGCGCCTCGTGGCCGAAGACGTGCTCGTAGAACTTCCCGACCGTCGAGGTGTCCTGGGTGACCAGCTCGTTCCACACGGGGGTGCCCGGCCCGCGGTACGGCCGGGTACCCATGCGGCTCTGCGCCTGCCACAGCCCGAAGATGGCGCCCAGCGGGTCGGAGCAGATCGCCACCCGCCCCGCGATCCCGGCGTCCAGCGGACCCACCGCGACCGTGCCGCCGCAGGCGCGGACCGACTCGGCGGTCGCGTCCGCGTCGTCCGTGGCGAGGTACGTCGTCCAGGCCACCGGAAGATGCCGGTCCGGCGGCATCTCGCCGATCCCGGCCACCTCGTGGCCGTCCAGCACCGCGCGGACGTACGGGCCGAGCTGCTCGGGTCCCGGCTCGTACTCCCAGCCGAACAGGTCGGCGTAGAAGTCCTCGGTGGTCCCGAGCCCGTGCACCATGAGGCTCACCCAGCACGGGGTACCGGGCGTGCGCCGGGTTGCTTCCGCTGCCTCGGTCATGTCAGCCGTCTCCTCCGTCGTGGCGCTTACCGGTGCTGATGCTTCCACTCCCGGCGACTCGGCGCGCCCCGACCGCGCCGCATCGAGGGGGCCCGGCACGGAGTTGACCGGATCGGTTCGGCCCGCCGATGACGGCCTTGTTACGCCGGTGCCGGGCGGGGAGGAAGATGGCCGGCATGACTGCGAAATTTGTGATCCTCGCCGCCGCCGAACTGAGGAACGAGCTGGCGGGCCCCCGCCCGCCGGTGCTGCTGGACGTCCGCTGGCAGCTCGGCGGCCCCGACCAGCGGCCCGCCTACGAGGCAGGACACCTGCCCGGAGCGGTGTACGTCGACCTCGACCGCGAACTGGCAGGTCCGCCCGGGACGGGCGGCCGCCACCCGCTGCCGGACCCGGAGGCCTTCGGGGAGGCGATGCGGCGGGCGGGCGTCCCGGCGGACGGACCCGTCGTTGTGTACGACGGCGGACTGGGCTGGGCGGCGGCCCGGGCGTGGTGGTTGCTGCGCTGGACGGGTCACCCGAACGTGCGGGTCCTGGACGGCGGCTTGGCCGCCTGGACGGCCGCCGGGGGTACGGTGACGGCCGACCGGGTGACTCCCGCGGAGGGTGATTTCAAGCCAACTCCGGGTGCGGTCGGGCTGCTGGACGCGGACGCGGCGGCCCTGCGCGCGCGTGCGGGGGTCCTCCTGGACGCCCGTGCGGGGGAGCGCTACCGGGGCGAGGTCGAACCGATCGACCCGGTCGGCGGCCACATCCCGGGCGCTCTGTCGGCCCCGACCACGGAGAACGTGGGCCCGGACGGGCGGTTCCTGCCGGCACACGCCCTGCGCGCCCGGTTCGAGGCGCTCGGCGCCACCGAGGGGACGGCGGTGGGCGTGTACTGCGGCTCGGGGGTCTCCGGAGCGCATGAGGTACTCGCCCTGGAGGTGGCCGGCATCGAGTCCGACCTCTACGCGGGCAGTTGGTCCGAATGGTCCGGCGACCCGGCCCGCCCGGTGGCCACGGGCCCGGACCCCCAGTAGGCAGGACAGGACCGTGGCCGCCGCCGGGCCGGACCCGGCGGCGGCCACGCCTGCTCCTGCCCCTGTTCCTACTCCTGCTTCTTGCGGCGGGTGCCGAAGACGATCTCGTCCCAGCTCGGTACCGCGGCCCGACGCCCGGGGCGGACCCCGTCGGCCTCGGCCTGGCGGTCGGTGGTACCCGTCAGGCGGTCCCGGTGGCCCGCCACCGTGCGCGGCATCAGGACATCGGCGTACGCGGCGCCCGCGCCCGCCGAGGCGGCGGGGGCCGGCGGCTCCTCCGCCTCCGGTTCGGTGTCGTCCGGGGTCTCGGTGCGGTCCGGGACCACCATGTCGCCGCGGAAGCTCGGGACGGCCTCCAGCAGGCTGGTGAGCGTGTCCCGTTCCTCCTCCGGTTCCGGTGCGGGCGCGGGCCTGCTGTCGGCCCGCTCCAGCTGCCGGTCCAGGGCGCGGTCCAGCGGCCGGTCGCGGGGCAGGCGCGCGATCCGCGGCACGAAGGGGAAACTCGGCTCCGGCGCCGCCGGCAGGTCCTCCGACTCGCCGATCAGCGAACGGGCCTCGTCGTCCACGGCCACGACCAACCGGCGCGGCGGGTCGTAGGTCCAGCTCGCCGAGTGCGGCTCACCCGCGACCCGGTAGACGAGCAGGACCTCCCAGGTGCCGTCGTCGCGGCGCCAGGAGTCCCACTGGACGGATTCCTTCTCGGCCCCGCGCAGGGTCAGCCGCTCCTGCACGGCCTCGCCGAGCTGCGGACCGGTGTTCTCGCCGGGACGGCGTACGGGGGTCTTGCGGGCGCGCTCGGCCATGAACGCGCGCTCGGCGAGCACCGGGCCCTCGAAGCGGCGTACGCGGTCGACGGGGATGCCGGCGAGTTGAGCGACCTCCTCCGCGGAGGCACCGGCCCGTATGCGGGCCTGGATGTCGCGGGGGCGGAGGTGGCTCTCCACCTCGATCTCGATCTGGTTCAGACGCGCGCGATCGTTGCGGACGGCGGCCCGGAGCCGCTCGTCGATCGGAAGCGTGTACTCCGTGCTGTCCGCAGCCTTGAGCACCAGTCGTGTGCCGTCATTTGAGACGGCCACGACACGCAGTTCGGGCATGGGGACCTCCCGGGTGGTGCCTGCCGACGTCACGTGCGTCGCTGCTTCCGCTAGTCGAGTGTGGCCTGCCCGGGTGCAGCCTGCCACAACCTTGCCGAGTTAAACCGGCGTGTCGGGCATGCGCCCTTGATCGCCGTTATGGCACGGTTACCTGTTGGGCACGCACAGTGACCGAACGGTTACTGTGCGCAGCAGGAGCCCGTGCAATACCGCGGCATCACCGGTCTTCGAGTGCCGTGTTCCATCCGTCGGCCCCCTCTCCCGAGTCCGGACATCCGAAAGGAAGGACGGCCCCAGGGCTCGCCACAGTACTCCATTCGGGCCACCTGGGTGGACCGCCGCGCCGCCGAACTTTCCCCGGACGGCGGGAGTTGGCGTGCCTTCGATCGGGTCCGACCTGCACCCGTGGTCCGTTTTCGGGTGTCTTGCTTCACATAATCACCAGAAACGGAACTATCTGCTTCGCTCAGCGGTCGGTAACTCCTGGAAGAGGAGAAGCGCGAGAGGCAGGACACACCGGGGATGGCGATGGGCCGGAAGGCGACGCGGGACGTCGAGGACGAACCGGAGAAGAAGCTCGACCTGAGCGCGGCCCAGGTCGCCGGCTCCTCCCTCGCCACCGTCGCGGCCGCCCTCTTCGCCTCGAAGATGGGCGTCTACGGCACCATCCTCGGAGCCGGTGTGGTCAGTGTGGTCGCCACCGCGGGCGGGCCCGTCATCCAGCACCTCTTCCGGCGCACCGGCGACCGGCTGCGGGGCGGTGCCCGGCCCAGGGCCCGTCAGGTGCCCCCGTCCCGCGCGGAGTCGACGGGCGCGGACACCACGGCCGCGGGGGCCGTGACGGAGGCGTTCGGCGAGGCCACCGTGCACGGCACCCGGGTACGGGGCTGGAAGCGCACCGCGGTCGCCTCCGGCGCGGCCTTCGCCGTCGCCGTCGGCGGCCTCGGCACCTACGAGGCGATGGCCGGCACCTCCGTCAGCAGCGGCGGCGGCACGCTCTTCTCGGGCGGCACCCGCACGGCGGGCCCGGACCGGCCCGCCCCGCCCCGCGACGAGCCGGGCGGCGAGGGGAAGGGCGGGCGCGGCCCCGGGTCCGGGACCTCCCCGAGCCCGTCGCCGTCGCCGTCCCCGTCGTCCGGCGGCCGGAGCGCGGGCCCCGCACCCGGCCCCTCCGGGTCCGGGAACCCCGGGGCCTCCGCGGACCCGGCGCCCGGTGCCTCCCCGTCGAAGGAGGCCCCGAGCTCGTCCCCGGCCCCCACCGCACCCACTCCGCCGGTACCGACGGCCGGCCCGGACGCGCCGCCGCCGGCCGCGCGGCAGACCGCGCCCTGACCTGCCCCGTACCGGCTCAGTCCCCCAGGACGCGCCGCAGGTAGTCGTTGCCGAAGACCCGGTCAGGGTCGAGGCGGTCGCGCAGCGCGGTGAACTCGCCGAACCGCGGGTAGACCTCCGCGAAGTACGCCGCGTCCCGCGTGTGCACCTTGCCCCAGTGCGGGCGCCCGCCGTGCGCCGTGAAGATGCGTTCGGCCGCGGTGAAGTAGGCCTGGTACGGGGTGCTCTTGTACATGTGCACCGCGATGTACGCCGTTTCGCGCCCGGAGGCCGTCGACAGCGTGATGTCGTCCGCCGGAGCCGTCCGCACCTCCACGGGGAAGCTGATCCGCAGCCCGGAACGGTCGACCATCGCCCGCAGCTCCCGCAGCGCCTCGACCACCTGCTCGCGCGGGAGGGCGTACTCCATCTCCACGAAACGCACCCGGCGCGGACTGGTGAACACCTTGTACGGGATGTCCGTGTACGTGCGCGCCGACAGGGCGCGGCTGGCCACACGGGCGATGGAGGGGATGGTGGCCGGGACCGCGCGGCCCAGCGAGTTGACGGCCTGGAAGAGGCCGTTGGAGAGCAACTCGTCCTCGATCCAGGCGCTCACCGGTCCGGGCGGGGCGGCGGGGCCCTGGCTGCGGTTGTTCCGCTTGGTGTTGCAGTTGCCGGTGTGCGGGAACCAGTAGAACTCGAAGTGCTCGTTCTCCGCGAAGTGCTCCTCGAACTCGGCCGTCACCCGGTCGAAGCCCATCGGCTCCTCCCGCGCGGTCAGGAAGAAGAGCGGTTCCACGGCGAAGGTGATCGCGGTGACGATGCCGAGCGCGCCGATGCCGAGCCGGGCCGCCGCGAAGACCTCGGGATTCTCCTTCTCGGAGCAGGTCAGCAGCCGGCCGTCGGCGGTGACCAGTTCCAGGCCGCGGATCTGGGCGGCGATGGAGGCCGAGTCGCGGCCGGTGCCGTGGGTGCCGGTGCTGGTGGCGCCGGAGACCGTCTGCTCCATGATGTCGCCCATGTTGGTGAGCGACAGGCCCTCCCGGGCCAGGGCCACGTTGAGGTCCTTGAGGACCGTGCCCGCCGCCACCGTGACGGTCCCGGCCGCCCGGTCGATCGACCGGATCCCGGCCAGGGCCTGCGGGCGGATGAGCACCCCGTCGGTCGCCGCGGCCGCGGTGAAGGAGTGGCCGGTGCCGACCGCCTTCACCCGCAGCCCTTCCGTGGCGGCGCGGCGGACCGTCTCCTGGAGCTCCCCGACCGAAGCCGGTGTCACCGTGCGGGCCGGTGTGGCGGTGATGTTGCCCGCCCAGTTATGCCACGCGGTCCGTTCCGTGCTGCGCTGCCGTGCTGTCGCCGTCCCCATCGGTTGCTGGCTCCTCCCCTTGCGCCGGCCTCGTCAGCCGGCGGTATCCCGCGAACGCGACCGCCGCCGCGGCCACTCCCGCCGAGACGGAGACGACGTACCCGGTCTGCGCACCCGCTGTGTCGACGACCCAGCCGGTCACGGAGGACCCGAGCGCGATTCCGACCGCGAGGCCGGTGCTGATCCAGGTCATGCCCTCGGTCAGCTTCGCGTGTGGCACGTGCGCCTCGATCAGGGCCATCGTGGTGATCATCGTGGGAGCGATGGCGAGGCCCGAGACGAAGAGCGCCACGGCCAGAAACGGAAGGTTCCCGGCCAGTAGGAGGGGGATCATACTCACGGCCATCGCACTGATGCCCAGGATCCAGCGAGGTTCGGCCCTGCCTTTGAAGTGCAGCAGGCCGAAGACGATGCCGGCCAGGCAGGATCCGAACGCCCAGACCGCCAGGAACACCCCGCCGAGGGACTTGTTGCCGTGCTCCGCGGCGAAGGCCAGGGTGGCCACGTCCACGGAGCCGAAGATCGCGCCGGTCGCGACGAAGGTCGCCACCAGCACCTGGAGGCCGGGGGAGCGCAGCGCCGAGGACCGGTCCGTGTGCTCCTCGTGCGGATGCGGCTTCGGCTCGGTGGCGGTCAGCGCCGTCAGCCACCACACGCCCGTCAGCAGGAAGACGAGGGCGACCACCGGGCCGGCCTCGGGGAACCAGCCGGCCGAGAGCGTCGCGGCCAGCGGCGGGCCCACGATGAAGCAGATCTCGTCGACGATGGACTCGAACGAGTAGGCCGTGTGCAGCTGCGGGGTGTCGCGGAAGAGGGCCGTCCAGCGGGCCCGGACCATCGATCCGACGCTGGGCACGCACCCGGCGACGACCGCGAAGACGAAGAGCGTCCAGCTCGGCCAGCCGTTCGCCGCCGCGACCAGCAGGCCGGTCACCGCGGCGGCCGCGGTCAGGGTGGCCGGGCGCAGCACCCGCCGCTGCCCGTGCTGGTCGACCAGCCGGGACACCTGGGGGCCCACGGCCGCCGCGGACAGGGCGATGGTGGCGGTGATGCCGCCGGCGAGGGCGTAGCTGCCGCCCAGCTCGGTGATCATCGTGAGGACACCGATGCCCACCATGGACAGCGGCATCCGGCCCAGGAGGCCGGCGGCCGTGAACCCCTTCGTGCCGGGGGTCGCGAATATCGCGCGGTAGGGACTGGGCAAGGTGGTGCCCTCCGTAAGGGACGTGGTTGGCTCAGACAGGTTACGTCTGCCGACAAGGCGCCCGCATGGGGAAAATACCGACAGGAAGTTAGGGTGACCTTACCTGCTGTCCGAGGTGTGGGACGGGCCGGGTCCGTTGCCCGGGCACGGGCGCCGGGTGGCAGGATTCGAGGCATGTCAGACCAGCTCCGTGCCCCCGACGGCGGCTCCGCCGCCCCTTACGACGCCCTCCTGCTGCTGTCCTTCGGCGGCCCGGAGGGACCCGACGACGTCGTGCCCTTCCTGGAGAACGTCACGCGCGGGCGCGGCATCCCGCGCGAGCGGCTCAAGGAGGTCGGGCAGCACTACTTCGGGTTCGGCGGGGTCAGTCCGATCAACGGTCAGAACCGCGAGCTGCTGGACGCGCTGCGGGGGGACTTCGCCGAGCACGGGCTGGACCTGCCGGTCTACTGGGGCAACCGGAACTGGGCCCCGTACCTGACCGACGTGATGCGGGAGATGGCCGCCGACGGGCGCCGCCGTATCGCGGTGCTCGCGACCAGCGCGTACGCCTCGTACTCGGGCTGCCGCCAGTACCGCGAGAACCTCGCCGACGCGCTGGCCACGCTCGCCGAGGAGGGCGTGGAGCTGCCGCGGGTCGACAAGCTGCGCCACTACTTCAACCACCCCGGCTTCGTGGAGCCGATGATCGACGGGGTGGTGGCCTCGCTGGCCGAGCTGCCCGAGGAGGTGCGCTCCGGCGCCCACCTCGCCTTCACCACCCACTCCATCCCGACCGCCGCCGCGGACACCTCCGGTCCGGTGGAGGACCACACCGGGGACGGCGAGGGCGGGGCGTACGTCAAGCAGCACCTCGACGTCGCCCGGGTGATCGCGGACGAGGTCGCCGCCCGGACCGGGGTCGCGCACACCTGGGAGCTCGTCTACCAGTCCCGCAGCGGCGCCCCGCACATCCCGTGGCTGGAGCCGGACATCTGCGACCACCTGGAGGCCCTGCACGCCGCCGGTGCGCCCGCCGTCGTCATGGTGCCCATCGGCTTCGTCTCCGACCACATGGAAGTCCTCTACGACCTGGACACCGAGGCCACCGCGAAGGCGGCCGAGCTGGGCCTGCCCGTGCGGCGGTCCGCGACCGTCGGCGCCGATCCGCGCTTCGCCGGGGCCGTACGGGAGCTGGTGCTCGAGCGGGCCGCCAAGGAGCGCGGGGAGACGCCCCCGGAGTGCTGGGTCGGCACGCTGGGGCAGAGTCATGACCTGTGCGCGGTGGGCTGCTGCCCGGCGCGGGGCCCCCGGCCGGCGGCCGCGGGCGTGGACAGTCCGTACGCGTAGGAAGTGGGACCGTGATCTCTGACGAGCTGAAGGCCGAACTGCTGGAAGTGGGCCTGGAGGCCGCCCGGCGGGCCGGGGCTCTGCTGCGCGACGGCCGCCCGGCCGATCTGGCGGTGGCGGCGACCAAGACCAGCCCGATCGACGTGGTGACCGAGATGGACATCGCGGCGGAGAAGCTGATCACCGGCATCCTCGCCGAGCGGCGGCCCGAGGACGGGCTGCTGGGCGAGGAGGGCGCGGACGCCCCGGGGACGAGCGGGGTGCGCTGGGTCGTCGACCCGCTGGACGGCACCGTGAACTACCTCTACGGGCTCCCGAGCTGGGGCGTGTCCATCGCGGCCGAGTACGGCGGCGAGAGCGTGGTGGGCGTGGTGGCGGCCCCGATGCGCGGGGAGACCTACCACGCGGTGCTCGGCGGCGGCGCGTGGCTGGGTACGACGCGCCTCGCCTGCCGGCCGGCGGCGCCGCTGGACCAGGCACTGCTCGGGACCGGCTTCGCGTACGTGCAGACCCGGCGGGCCCACCAGGCCGAGGTCGCGGCGCGGATCATCCCGCTGGTGCGGGACATCCGGCGCGGCGGGTCGGCGGCGCTGGACCTGTGCGACGTGGCCGCAGGGCGGCTGGACGGGTACTACGAGCGGGGACTGAACCCGTGGGACCTGGCCGCCGGTGACCTGATCGCCCGGGAGGCCGGGGCCGTGACCGGGGGCCGTCCGGGCGAGCGTGCCTCGGGCGAGCTGACCCTGGCCGCCACTCCGGCCGTGTTCGCCTCGCTGCAGCCGCTGCTGGAGGAGTCGGGAGCCTGGCACGACTGAACGCACCCGTGAACGCACGCGGACCCCGGACGCCCGCTCGGGCGTCCGGGGTCCACGTCGTGCAGAGGCCGTGCAGGAGCAGGGGTCGTGAGGGATCGGTGCAGGGGTCGTGCGGGAACGGCAGGCCGGCCGATCGGGGGATCAGCAGGCGGGCACGGCGGCCGAGACCGGGACACCGTGTTCGGCGGCCAGGCGCTGGAGATCCTCCAGCTCCGCCAGTTCCACTTCCGCGAGGAAGTCGTCGCCCGTCTCGCGGGCGTGCATGAGGTCCGACTGCGTGGTCCTGATGCGCTGCAGGAGACCCGCGGTGAATGCGTCCATGATGGGTTCGCCCCCTCTTCGTGGGTCGGCGGCGGAACGTGGCTCTCCGCCGTCAGGGAGTGGATGGGGTGTGATCTCGTCCTCCCCTGCACCCTGGGCCCAGAAACCTCGTGAGGCCAGGGAATCCTCACTTCCGCCCCGTCAGCCCCCCACCAGCCCCTCCACCAGCCCCTCCACCAGCCCCTCCACCAGCCCCTCCACGAGCCGTCTTACAGCCGGTTTACGGCCGAAACGTGCAGGATGGGCGACGCAATACACGTGTGCCCTTCTGGGCTCGGAGGAAGGAAACGACGTGCGCGTACTCGTCGTCGAGGACGAGCAGCTGCTCGCCGATGCGGTGGCCACCGGACTACGCCGGGAGGCCATGGCCGTGGACGTCGTGTACGACGGCGCCGCCGCCCTGGAGCGGGTCGGCGTCAATGACTACGACGTGGTCGTGCTGGACCGGGACCTCCCGCTCGTGCACGGTGACGACGTGTGCCGGAAGATCGTCGAGCTCGGCATGCCCACCCGCGTGCTGATGCTGACCGCCTCCGGCGACGTCAGCGACCGGGTGGAGGGGCTGGAGCTCGGCGCGGACGACTACCTGCCCAAGCCCTTCGCCTTCACCGAGCTGACGGCCCGCGTACGGGCGCTCGGGCGGCGCACCACGGTCGCGCTGCCGCCCGTACTGGAGCGGGCCGGCATCAAGCTGGACCCGAACCGGCGGGAGGTGTTCCGCGAGGGCAAGGAGGTCCAGCTGGCGCCCAAGGAGTTCGCGGTGCTGGAGGTGCTCATGCGCAGCGAGGGGACCGTCGTCTCCGCCGAGCAGCTGCTGGAGAAGGCCTGGGACGAGAACACCGACCCCTTCACCAACGTCGTACGGGTGACCGTGATGACCTTGCGCCGCAAGCTGGGTGAGCCGCCCGTCATCGTGACCGTGCCCGGTTCCGGATACCGGATCTGATGCGCGTGGCCACCACCCCTGCGCCACCGGCGGCGCCACCGAAACCGACATGGGACCCCGGCCAGCCCGAGGGTCCCTTCCCGTGGCTGCGGCCGACCATCCGGATACGCCTCACCCTGCTGTACGGCGGGATGTTCCTGATCGCCGGGATCCTGCTGCTGTCGATCATCTACCTGCTGGCGGCGCAGGCCCTGCGGCAGGGCAACGCGATCCCGTTCACGATCGTGCGCGGTCAGAACATCGAGGTCACCAGCACCACCTGCTCCGGTGTGAGCGGCACCAACCAGCCGTTCGAGCAGTTCACCGCGGCGATCAACCAGTGCGTCCTCGAACAGCGCCGGCACGCCCTGGACGACCTGCTGAGCCGGTCGCTGATGGCCCTGCTCGGGCTGAGCATCATCGCCTTCGCCTTCGGCTACGCGATGGCCGGACGGGTGCTCTCGCCGCTCGGCAAGATCACCCGGACCGCCCGCCGGGTCGTGGGCTCCGACCTGACCCGGCGGATCGAGCTGGACGGGCCGGACGACGAGCTCAAGGAGCTCGCCGACACCTTCGACGACATGCTCGACCGGCTGGAGCGGGCCTTCACGGCCCAGCAGCGGTTCGTCGCGAACGCCTCGCACGAGCTGCGGACCCCGCTCGCGATCAACCGGACCCTGCTGGAGGTGCACCTCTCCGATCCGGGGGCGCCGATCGAGCTCCAGCAGCTCGGCAAGACCCTGCTCGCCACCAACGAACGCAGTGAGCAGCTGGTCGAGGGCCTGCTGCTGCTGGCCCGCAGCGAGAACCAGATCGTCGAGCGCAAACCCGTGGACCTGGCGGAGGTCGCCTCGCGCGCCGTCGACCAGGTGCGTGGCGAGGCCGAGGCGAAGGGCGTGGAGATCCGCGGCGAGCGCGCCCCGGCCGTCGTCCAGGGCAACGGGGTGCTGCTGGAGCGGATCGCCCTCAACCTGGTGCAGAACGCCGTCCGGTACAACGTGCCGGAGGACGGCTGGGTGGAGGTCGTCACCGAGGCACAGCACGGTCAGGCGGTCCTCCTGGTATCGAACACGGGTCCCGTTGTTCCCGCGTACGAGGTGGACAACCTCTTCGAGCCCTTCAGGCGGCTGCGTACGGAGCGCACGGGCAGCGACAAGGGTGTCGGACTGGGTCTGTCGATCGCGCGCTCCGTGGCGCGCGCACACGGCGGCAGGATCCAGGCGATGCCCCGGGAAGGCGGTGGCCTCGTGATGCGTGTCACTCTTCCCTTGTGACACCCCGACCCCGTGTTCGCTTTTGGCTGAATGCTTGCCTTGTGAAAGCAACCGGTCCTGTGTGATCGATCACAGTGGCCGGTGTCGGCCCATGTGCGTTCAGTGACCCCATCGCGGCCGGAACGCCCGGGAAGTCCGGGTTTCCGGCCCCTCGGATGGCGGGAAATACACGGGGTGGCGTTTGTGCATGACGGCCCTCGGACCGTGTACGGTCCCGCTCGTCATCCCAGCCAATCGTCCTTCGGGCGGGCGGCTGGGTGTCGATTGAGTAACAGACCTTGATGTGAGGCAAAATCTCCGCCTCAGGTCGGGCACAAGTCCGGCCTCTCGTGCGTTACGTGCGCTGAGACACCGCTAACACCCAGAGGGGGAGAGCGAACAATGGCAACGGACTACGACACCCCGCGCAAGACCGACGATGACGTCGACAACGACAGCATCGAAGAGCTGAAGGCCCGGCGCAACGAGAAGTCGACCTCGTCCGCAGACATGGACGAATTCGACTCTGTCGAGAGCATGGAGCTTCCCGGCGCGGACCTCTCCAATGAGGAGCTGGCCGTCCGGGTCCTGCCCAAGCAGGCCGATGAGTTCACCTGCATGAGCTGCTTCCTGGTGCACCACCGCAGCCAGCTGGCACGTGAGAAGAACGGTCAGCCGATCTGTCGCGACTGCGACTGACAGGCGTCGGCCGTGGCTGGCTCCACACCCTTTCGGAAGCGCCGCTTCCGGAAATCTGGTGATCCGGCGGAGACGCAGGTGGCATCCATGGATCCGGAAACGGCTCCTGGGGCTTCCGGCGGCTCCGCCAGTGCGGCGATCGACATACCTTCCGACACCGCCCCGGCGGTGCCGTCGGAAACCGGTCCCGACGAGGGGTCCCGGCACCGTCCCGGGGCTCGTCGCATGCAAGCCGTCAAGAACGGTGTGCGCAAGGGCGGCGAAAGTGTCAGGGACGCCGCCCAGTACGTCACCGACAGGATCATCGAGAACGCGCCGCGCGTTCCGGTTCGGGACCTCGCGACGCTGCGCGCGCAGTTCCCGGGCCTCGGCCCCGAGCAGCTCGCCGAGAAGCTGGTCACGGGTGCCTGCGCCGCCACCTCGACCGTGGGCGCGGGAATCGGCGCCGCGGCCATGCTGCCCGTGCCGCCCGCGATGCCGGCGGAACTGGCGGCCGAGATCACCGCGGTCGCGGCCATCGAGCTCAAGCTCGTCGCCGAACTCCACGAGGTCTACGGCCTGCGCCCGCACGGCGGCCTCAGGGAGCGCAGCCTCGCCTACCTGACCGCCTGGACGGAGGAGCGCGGGGTCGACCTGACCAAGCCGACCACGCTGAACGCGGCGCTCGGCGGTCAGATGAAGCGCGAACTGCGCCAGCAGATCATGAAGCGGATGTTCCGCAGTCTGCCGAACCTCATGCCGTTCATGGTGGGCGCCGCCGTCGGCGCGGTCATGAACCGGCGGGACACCCGCAAACTCGCCGAGAAGGTCCGTGGTGACCTGCGGAGGCGGGCCGTGGGCTGGGAGGCCCTGAGCGCGCTGCCGCCCCTGGAACGGCCCGTACAGCCCCTTCCCGAGGCCACCAGGATCGCACTGGAGGCCGCGGATCCCTCCGCGCACGGCTGAGGTCCTCCGCCGGGGCGGTCAGCCCCGGCCGGGCCACCGTTCCCACGGGCCCGTCAGGCCGCCTGGGTACGGGCGGCGAGCAGGGCCGCCACCAGGGCCTGCGGCCGGCGGGTGGAGACGTAGACGTACGGGGTCGGGTCGGCCGGATCGGTGACCTCGACGCGGACCGCGGTCGGCACGTAGCTGCGCATCAGCATGAAGGCGCGGGTGTCCGCCTTGTACGTGCGCCAGGCGCGCGACTCCTCGGCGTCCAGGATCTCGGGCTCGCCCAGGGCCGTCACCGGGATCCGCGCGTCACCGGCCGCCAGCGCACCTCCCACCACGCGCACGCGCGCGGAACCGTACGAACTCACCACCAGCCCGGACAGCGCGGTGCCCCCGACCAGACCGGCCAGCAGCGGCATCGTGCCCAGCGGCAGCAGCATCAGCGCGCACGCGAGGCCGACCAGGACGGCGATGCCCCACCAGGAGCGGGGGGCGGTCAGGCGTTCGTCGTGGTGCGCGGTGGAGAGCTGCATACGGACAAGCCTGCCACGAGGCGACCGGTGGGTAGCCGCGCGGGTAAGGTTCGCGGCTGTGAGTGGACGAAACACAGCGCTGACGCCCCCTGCCGATGCCGCCGCGCCGGTCAGGCACCCCGACGCGCCCGCACCCGGAGAGCTCCTCGGTGCGCACTACGAGCACTGTTTCGGCTGTGGCGAGGGCCAGCCCCACGGACTCCACCTGGAGGCCCGGGCGGGCGAGGGCGTGCGCGTCACCGCCGAGTTCACCGTCAGGCCCGCACACCAGGGCGCACCCGGTCTCGCCCACGGCGGGGTGCTCGCCACCGCGCTCGACGAGACGCTGGGTTCCCTGAACTGGCTGCTGCGCGTCATCGCGGTGACGGGGCGGCTGGAGACCGACTTCGTGCGGCCCGTGCCGGTGGACACCGTGCTGCACCTGGAGGCCGAGGTCACCGCCGTCGCCGGCCGGAAGATCTACTGCACGGCCGTCGGCCGGATAGGCGGACCGCAGGGCCCGGTCGCCGTACGTGCCGACGCCCTCTTCATAGAGGTGAAGGTCGACCACTTCATCGACAACGGACGGCCCGAGGAGATCCAGGCGGCGATGGCCGACCCGGACCAGGTCAGGCGCGCACGCGCCTTTGAGGTGAACCCCTGATGTCCCAGAACAACCACGATTCCCGCCGGCCGGTCGACGTGCTGATCCGCCGCGTCGACCCGGAGGTGCCGATTCCGGCATACGGGCACCCCGGCGACGCCGGCTGCGACCTCGTCACCACCGAGGCCGCCGAGCTGGAGCCCGGCGAGCGCGCCGTCCTGCCCACCGGAGTCTCGATCGCCCTGCCCGACGGGTACGCGGCGTTCGTGCACCCGCGGTCCGGCCTGGCCGCACGCTGCGGGCTCGCGCTCGTGAATGCCCCGGGGACGGTGGATGCCGGGTACCGTGGGGAGATCAAGGTGATCGTGGTCAATCTCGACCCTCGCGAGAGCGTCCGGTTCGAGCGTTTCGACCGCATCGCCCAGCTGGTTGTCCAGCGGGTCGAGAAGGTGCGCTTCCACGAGGTGGCGGAACTTCCCGGCTCGGCCCGGGCCGAGGGGGGCTTCGGCTCCACCGGCGGGCATGCGGCCGTGGCCGGATCCGGGGCTGGTCAGCAGGGTGGGAATGGCTACGCTTCGGTCGTAACCGACCGGGAAGGACAGTGACGTGTTCGGACGTCGCAAGAAGAACGACTCCGCCCATGACGGCGGCGCGGCCGAGCAGGTCGTAGACGGCGTCGCCGAGCAGGACGACGCGGGCGAGCAGGAGAGTGCCGCCCCGCGCCGGGTGAACCTGCCGCCGGCCCCGCGGCCCGACGGCCCCTGGGACGTCTCCGAGGTGCTCGGGAACCCGGCCGACGGCCGGGTGGACCTCGGCGGCATCCTCGTACCCGGCGTCGAGGGCATGGAGCTGCGCGTCGAGGTCGCCGGTGACGCGATCGTGGCCGCGACCGTGGTCCTCGGCGACAGCGCCGTGCAGCTGCAGGCCTTCGCCGCGCCCAAGAAGGAGGGCATCTGGGGCGAGGTCCGCGAGGAGATCGCCGCGGGTATCACCCAGCAGGGCGGCATCATCGACGAGGCCCAGGGCTCCCTGGGCTGGGAGCTGCGCGCCCAGGTGCCCGTACCGCTCCCGGACGGGCAGACCGGCGCCCAGCTGGTCCGCTTCGTCGGCGTCGACGGCCCCCGCTGGTTCCTGCGCGGCGTCATCTCCGGCCAGGGCGCCGTGCGCCCCGAGTCGGCGGGTGTGCTGGAGCAGATCTTCCGGGACACCGTCGTCGTCCGCGGTGACGGCCCGATGGCTCCCCGCGACCCGATCGTCCTGAAGCTGCCGAACGACGCCCAGATGGTGCCGGACGGCGTGCAGACGGACGACCAGGAAGGCTCCCGCTTCGGCGGCGGCATGGGCCAGCTCGAACGAGGCCCGGAGATCACCGAGGTCCGCTGACCTCGGACGGCCCCCGCGCACAGGGGGGCTCGTCATGTATTTCGGCCGGTGGGCCCCACTCCTTCGGGGTGGGGCCCACCGGCGTGTGCCCCACCGGGCACCCCGCGTCAGGGATCCGTCAGGGATCGCGGCCGGGGCGCCGATCGGTGCGTGCGCGGCGTGGACGTCCCGGAGAATGGGGCGCATGGGACGCGGCAAGCTCAGGATCTACCTCGGCGCGGCACCCGGTGTGGGCAAGACCTACGCGATGCTCTCGGAAGGCCATCGCCGGGTGGAGCGGGGCGCGGACTGCGTCGTCGGCTTCGTCGAGCACCACGGCCGGCCGCGGACGGAGGTCATGCTCCACGGCCTCGAACAGGTCGAGCGCAAGCCCCTGACGTACCGGGGCGCCGCCTTCACCGAGATGGACGTGGACGCGCTCCTCGCCCGCAGGCCCGCGATAGCGCTGGTGGACGAGCTCGCGCACACCAATGTCCCCGGCTCGCGCAACGCCAAGCGCTGGCAGGACGTGGAGGAGCTGCTGCGGGCCGGCATCGACGTCGTGTCCACCGTGAACATCCAGCACCTGGAGTCGCTCGGGGACGTGGTCGAATCGATCACCGGGGTGCGGCAGCGGGAGACCGTGCCGGACGAGGTGGTCCGCCGGGCCGACCAGGTCGAGCTGGTCGACATGTCGCCGCAGGCACTGCGCCGGCGGATGGCCCACGGGAACATATACAAGCCCGAGAAGGTCGACGCGGCCCTGTCGAACTACTTCCGGCCGGGCAACCTCACCGCCCTGCGCGAGCTGGCGCTGCTGTGGGTGGCCGACCGGGCGGACGAGTACCTCCAGCAGTACCGGGGCGAGCACGACATCCGCTCGACCTGGCAGGCGCGGGAGCGGATCGTCGTCGGACTCACCGGCGGGCCGGAGGGGCGCACGCTCATCCGGCGGGCCTCGCGGATGGCGGCCAAGGGCTCGGGCAGCGAGATCCTGGCCGTCTACATCGCCCGCAGCGACGGGCTGACCGCCGCCTCGCCGAAGGAGCTCGCGGTCCAGCGGACCCTGGTCGAGGACCTGGGCGGAACGTTTCATCATGTGATCGGCGACAACATCCCCGACGCCCTGCTCGCCTTCGCGCGCGGGGTCAACGCCACCCAGATCGTGCTCGGCTCCAGCCGCCGCCGCTCGTGGCAGTACGTCTTCGGCCCCGGGGTCGGCGCGAGCGTCGCCCGCGACTCGGGACCCGACCTCGACGTGCACATCGTCACGCACGAGCACGTCGCCAAGGGGCGCGGGCTGCCCGTGGTGCGCTCGGCCGCCCGGCTCGGGCGGACCCGGATCATCGCCGGCTGGGTCGTGGGGACGGTCTTCCCCCTCCTGCTGTGCCTGCTGCTCACGCACGTCGACGCCGACCTCGGTCTCGCCAACGACATGCTGCTCTTCCTGTCGCTGACGGTGGCGGCCGCACTGCTCGGCGGGCTCTGGCCGGCCCTGGCCTCCGCCGCCCTCGGCTCGCTGCTGCTGAACTACTTCTTCGCGCCGCCGCTGCACCGCCTGACGGTGTCCGACCCCAAGAACATCGTCGCCATCACCGTCTTCTTCGGGGTCGCCGTCTCCGTGGCCTCGGTCGTGGACCTGGCCGCCCGCCGCACCCACCAGGCGGCCCGGCTGCGCGCCGAGTCCGAGATCCTCTCCTTCCTGGCCGGCAGCGTGCTGCGTGGCGAGACCACGCTGGACGCGCTGCTGGAGCGGGTACGCGAGACCTTCGCCATGGAGTCCGTGGCCCTGCTGGAGCGGGCGAACGACGTGGAGCCCTGGAAACCGGCCGGCAGCGTCGGCCCCGCCCCCGCCGCGCGGCCCGAGGACGCCGACGTGGACATGCCCATCGGGGACCACATGGCCCTGGCCCTGTCCGGCCGGGTGCTGCCCGCCGAGGACCGCCGGGTGCTCGGCGCGTTCGCGGCGCAGGCGGCCGTGGTCCTGGACCGCCAGCGGCTGGTCGGCGAGGCCGAGGAGGCCCGCCGGATGGCCGAGGGCAACCGGATCCGCACCGCGCTGCTCGCCGCCGTCAGCCATGACCTCCGTACGCCGCTGGCCTCCATCAAGGTGTCCGTGAGCTCCCTGCGCTCCGCCGACGTGGAGTGGAGCGAGGAGGACCGGGCCGAGCTCCTCGAAGGCATCGAGGACGGCGCCGACCGCCTCGACCACCTGGTGGGCAACCTGCTCGACATGTCCCGGCTGCAGACCGGCACCGTCACCCCGCTGATCCGGGAGATCGACCTCGACGAGGTGGTCCCGATGGCGCTGGGCGGCGTACCGGAGGACAGCGTGCTGCTGGACGTGCCCGAGGCGCTGCCGATGGTGGCGGTGGACCCGGGGCTGCTGGAGCGGACCGTGGCCAACGTCGTGGAGAACGCCGTCAAGTACAGCCCGGCGGGGGAGCCGGTCCTGGTGGCGGCCAGCTGTCTCGGCGACCGGGTCGAGGTCCGGGTCGTCGACCGCGGACGGGGCGTGCCCGACGAGGCCAAGGACCGGATCTTCGCCCCCTTCCAGCGGTACGGGGACGCCCCGCGCGGGGCCGGCGTGGGCCTGGGGCTCGCCGTCGCCCGGGGGTTCGCCGAGGCCATGGACGGCACCCTGACGGCCGAGGACACTCCCGGGGGCGGGCTGACCATGGTGCTCACCTTGCGCGCGGTGCGCGGCGGCGGGTCACCGGGGCGTGCCACGGTGGGCGCGGGCGGCGGCGCGACGGCGGGGGCGGCGGGAGCGGCGGGAGTGGCGGGAGTGGCGGGAGCGGCGGGACCGGCGCAACCGATGGAACCGATGGAACCGATGGAACTTGATCACGGCCGTGATCGGATGACGCGACAGAAGGCAGGACCTCAATGACCCGGGTGCTCGTGGTGGAAGACGAGCCGCAGATCGTCCGAGCGCTTGTGATCAACCTGAAGGCGCGCAGATACGAGGTCGACGCCGCGGCCGACGGGGCCAGCGCACTGGAACTCGCGGCCGCCCGACACCCCGACGTGGTCGTGCTCGACCTCGGACTGCCCGACATGGACGGGGTCGAGGTGATCAAGGGCCTGCGCGGCTGGACCCGGGTGCCGATCCTGGTCCTCTCCGCCCGGCACAGCTCCGACGAGAAGGTCGAGGCCCTGGACGCGGGCGCCGACGACTACGTCACCAAGCCCTTCGGCATGGACGAGCTGCTGGCACGGCTGCGCGCCGCCGTCCGCCGGGCCGAGCCGGCCGCGGGCTCCGGCGAGGACGAGGTGATCGTGGAGACGGACGGCTTCACGGTGGACCTGGCCGCCAAGAAGGCCGTGCGCGAGGGACGCGACGTACGGCTGACGCCCACCGAGTGGCACCTGCTGGAGGTCCTGGTCCGCAACAGCGGCAAGCTGGTCAGCCAGAAGCAGCTGCTCCAGGAGGTCTGGGGGCCCTCGTACGGCACCGAGACGAACTACCTGCGGGTCTACATGGCCCAACTGCGGCGCAAACTGGAGGCGGACCCCTCGCATCCGCGGCACTTCATCACCGAGCCGGGCATGGGATACCGCTTCGAGCGGTAGTGGGCACGCCGGTACGCTTCCTGTATGAGTGCTGAACCGCGTCCCGAGAAGTCCGCGAAGCCGGTCAGGCCTGCGGGCCGGTTCCGCCGGATGATTGAGCGGCTGTCCACCTCCCAGGAGGAGCTGCATTCGGCGGAGCTGCAGGAGGACGCAGAAGCCGCGGGGTGTACGCGGATCTGCGACTGCCACGACCGCCAGATAGTCAAGGTGACCGGAACCCTGCGTACGGTCACCCTGCGGCCGCGCGCGGGCGTCCCCGCCCTGGAGGCCGAACTCTTCGACGGCTCGGCCGCGCTGGACGTGGTCTGGCTCGGGCGTCGCTCGATCGTGGGAATCGAGCCCGGCCGACGCATGATTGCCTCGGGGCGTATCTCCATGACCCACGGCCGTCGGGTGCTCTTCAACCCGAAGTACGAACTCCGCCCGCTCGGACAGGAGCACTGACCGGTGACGTCACTCGACAAACCGACCACCCCGGAACCGACCGGGCCGCGGCATGCCGCCGGGCCGTCCGAGGACCAGAAGGCCGTGACCCAGGCGGCGCTCTTCGATGCCTTCGGCGGCATCCGGGGCACCGTGGAGACGATGCTGCCCGGGCTGCTCTTCGTCATGATCTACACGATCAACAAGGACGTGAAGTGGTCCGCCATCGCGGCCGGCGCGGTCGCGGTCCTGCTGGTGATCGTGCGGCTGCTGCGCAAGGACACGGTCAAGCACGCCTTCAGCGGCGTCTTCGGCGTGGGCGTGGGCGTGGCCTTCGCCCTGTTCACGGGCAGCGCGAAGGGCTTCTACCTGCCCGGCATGATCTACGGCGTCGGCCTCGGCGTGGCCTTCACGATCTCTGCGCTGGTGGGCTTCCCGCTGCTCGGAGTGATCCTGGGCCCGGTGTTCAAGGAGAACCTCTCCTGGCGCACCCGCAACCCCGGGCGCAAGAAGGCGTACGTCAAGGCCAGCCTGGCCTGGGGCCTGATCTTCCTCGCCAAGTACGCGATCCTCTTCCCGCTGTACTGGTGGGGCGACGCGACGCAGCTGGGCTGGGTGCTGATCGCGCTGAAGCTCCCGCCGATGGTGCTCGCCGTGTACTTCACCTGGGTCTTCCTGGCGAAGGCGCCGCCGCCGATCGACGTGATCGCGGAGTGGGAGGCCAAGGAGGCCGCCGAGGCCGCCGCCAAGGGGCCGAAGGCCTGACGGCGCACAGCTGACGCGAAGGGGCGGGACCGGCCGGAAGGGCCGGTCCCGCCCCTTCGCGCTGCAGCGCGAGAACGCGCCTGCGGGCACAGGCGGAGCCCGCAGGCGCGTTCCGGCGCTGCACGACCGGTGGAGCCCGTCCCCGGCGCTTGCGCGGGCAGGCTCCCGCACGCGGGTGGGGCCGTAGGGGTGGCGGCCCGGGGCGTGAACGGCCGTGCGGGGGAACCCGCTCCCGCGGGGCAGGCCGCCGCGCGGGAGCGGGCCCTGGGGCGCGGAGGGCCGCAGGAGCACGCCCCGGCGCCCGCGGGCAGCCCACTGCGCGGGAGCGGGCCCATAGGGCCGACGGGTCGGGAGCGCGCGGGTCCGTGGCTGCGAGGCGGGGTGCCGGGTCGTACCCGGGCGGTACCCGCCCGAGGCGGTCCGGGGTGCAGCGGTCACGTGGGGGAGGTCCCGCTCCTGTGGGGCAGGGTCCCGCGCGGGGCCGTGGCCCGGGGAGCGGACGGCCGCGCGACCCGGCGCCCGGAGGGCCTGCGCCCGCAGGGTCTGCGCCCAGAGGGTCTGCGCCCGCAGGGCAGGCTCCCGCACGCGGGTGGAGCCGTAGGGGCGGTGGCCCGGGGCGGGAAGCCCGAAGGGGGCGCGCCCTGCTGGGCGCGCCCCCTTCGTCGTCGAGCAGGCCCGTAGGGCTAGCGGCGGGCCTGGAGGAGGTCCTCCAGCTGTTCCTCGCGGGCCTGGGCGGCCACGAAGAGCAGTTCGTCGCCCGGCTCCAGGGTCTCCTCCCCGTGCGGGGTGAGGACCCGGTTGCCCCGGATGATCGTGACCAGCGAGGTGTCCTCGGGCCAGGTGATGTCGCCGATCTGGGTGCCCGCGACCGAGGAGTCGGCCGGCAGGGTCAGCTCGACGAGGTTGGCGTCGCCGTGGCTGAAGCGCAGCAGCCGTACCAGGTCGCCGACGCTCACGGCCTCCTCGACCAGGGCCGACATCAGGCGCGGCGTGGAGACGGCGACGTCGACGCCCCAGGACTCGTTGAAGAGCCACTCGTTCTTCGGGTTGTTGACGCGGGCCACCACGCGCGGCACCCCGTACTCGGTCTTGGCGAGCAGCGAGACGACGAGGTTGACCTTGTCGTCACCGGTGGCCGCGATGACCACGTTGCACCGCTGCAGCGCCGCCTCGTCCAGCGAGGTGATCTCGCAGGCGTCGGCCAGCAGCCACTCGGCCTGCGGCACCCGCTCGACCGAGATGGCGGTCGGGGCCTTGTCGACCAGGAGCACCTCGTGGCCGTTCTCCAGCAGTTCGCCCGCGATGGAGCGGCCCACCGCACCTGCACCGGCGATCGCGACCCTCATGCGTGTGCCTCCTCAGGCCCCTCGGCGAACGCCGCCTCGACCTTGTCGATCTCGTCCGTGCGCATCATCACGTGGACGAGGTCGCCCTCCTGCAGGACCGTCGCCGACGTGGGCAGCATCGCCTCGCCCAGGCGGGTGAGGAACGCCACGCGCACGCCCGTCTCGTCCTGGAGCTTGCTGACCTTGTGGCCGATCCAGGCGGCGGAGGTGTGCACCTCGGCGAGCTGCACACCGCCGCTCGGGTCGCGCCACAGCGGCTCGGCGCCCGAAGGCAGCAGTCGGCGCAGCATCTGGTCGGCGGTCCACCGCACGGTGGCGACGGTGGGGATGCCGAGGCGCTGGTAGACCTCGGCGCGCTTGGGGTCGTAGATGCGGGCCGCGACGTTCTCCACGCCGAACATCTCGCGCGCCACGCGGGCAGCGATGATGTTGGAATTGTCACCACTGCTGACGGCGGCGAAGGCGCCCGCGTCCTCGATTCCCGCCTCCCTCAGGGTGTCCTGGTCGAAGCCGACCCCGGTGACGCGGCGGCCGCCGAATCCGGCGCCGAGCCGGCGGAATGCGGTGGGGTCCTGGTCGACGACGGCGACCGTATGCCCCTGCTGTTCCAGGGTTTGCGCGAGGGCGGAGCCCACCCTTCCGCAACCCATGATGACGATGTGCACGGCCGTCCTTCCGGCTGTCAGCGACTCGCTGGTTCCCAGCCTCATTGCATGCTCTGGTTTAACAGGGTCTCAGACCATGGCCCAAGCTACACACGGGCGGTCACCGATGGGGCCTCTTGCGCCGCAGTCGTGCTGCGGGTGGGGAGGAATTGCGGCGGGATTGCGGTATGAGGGGGTGGGGGTTCGTCAGTCTGATTTCGAACGCTTACGATCCTCTGCGTGTCCAAACTGACCGACGTGCCCAAACGGATCCTGATCGGCCGGGCGCTACGCAGCGACCGCCTCGGAGAAACACTCCTTCCCAAGCGGATCGCCCTTCCCGTCTTCGCTTCCGACCCGCTGTCCTCCGTGGCATATGCCCCTGGCGAGGTCCTGCTGGTCCTGTCGATCGCGGGCGTGTCGGCGTACCACTACAGCCCCTGGATCGCGCTCGCGGTCGTCGTGCTGATGTTCACCGTCGTGGCGTCCTACCGCCAGAACGTCCACGCCTACCCGAGCGGTGGCGGCGACTACGAGGTCGCCAACACGAACCTCGGCCCCAGGGCAGGCCTCACCGTGGCGAGCGCCCTGCTCGTCGATTACGTCCTGACCGTCGCCGTGTCGATCTCCTCCGGGGTCGAGAATCTCGGTTCGGCGGTGCATTTCGTCATCGAGCACAAGGTGCTCTCGGCGACCGTCATGATCCTTCTGCTCACGCTGATGAACCTGCGCGGTGTGAAGGAATCCGGGAAGCTCTTCGCGATCCCGACCTATGTCTTCGTCGCCGCCGTATTCGTCATGATCGGCTGGGGTGCCTGGAAGGGCATCGTCCTCGGCGAGACCCTGACGGCGCCGACCGCCGATCTCGAGATCAAACCCGAGCAACAGGGGCTGGCCGGCTTCGCGATGGTCTTCCTGCTGCTGAGGGCCTTCTCGTCCGGCTGTGCGGCCCTGACCGGTGTCGAGGCCATCAGCAACGGCGTACCCGCCTTCCGCAAGCCGAAGAGCAAGAACGCCGCGTCCACCCTCGCCTACATGGGCGGCCTGGCGGTCACCATGTTCTGCGGGATCATCGGCCTGGCCATGGCCAGCGACGTGAGGATGGCCGAGAACCCCGCCGAGGACCTGCTGGCGAACGGCGTCCCGGTCGGCCCCGGGTACATCCAGAACCCGGTGATCTCGCAGGTGGCCGAGGCCGTCTTCGGTGACGGCAGCTTCCTCTTCATCCTGCTGGCCGCGGCCACCGCGCTGGTGCTGTTCCTGGCGGCGAACACCGCGTACAACGGCTTCCCGCTGCTCGGCTCGATCCTCGCCCAGGACCGCTACCTGCCGCGCCAGCTGCACACCCGGGGCGACCGGCTCGCCTTCTCCAACGGCATCGTGCTCCTCGCCGGCGCGGCCATCCTGCTCGTCTGGATCTACGACGCGGACTCGACCAAGCTGATCCAGCTCTACATCGTCGGCGTGTTCGTCTCCTTCACGCTGAGCCAGATCGGCATGGTCCGGCACTGGAACCGCCACCTGAAGACGGAGCGCGACGCCGCCGCCCGCCGTCGGATGCACCGCTCCCGGGCGATCAACGCCTTCGGCGCGTTCTTCACCGGCATGGTGCTGGTCATCGTCCTCGCCACCAAGTTCACCCACGGTGCGTGGGTGGCCCTGCTCGGCATGCTGATCTTCTACGGCACGATGAGCGCGATCCGGAAGCACTACGACCGCGTCTCCGCGGAGATCGCCGCCGCCGAGGGCCCCAGCGACGACAGTGTGCGGCCCTCCCGGGTCCACTCGATCGTCCTGGTCTCCAAGGTCCACAAGCCCACGCTGCGCGCCCTGGCGTTCGCCAAGCTGACCCGCTCGGACACCCTGGAGGCGCTCAGCATCAGCGTGGACCCGGCCGAGACCAAGGCGCTGCGCGAGGAATGGGACCGGCGCGGGATCAACGTCCCGCTCAAGATCCTCGACTCGCCGTACCGGGAGATCACCCGCCCGGTGGTCGAGTACGTCAAGGGCCTGCGCAGCGAGAACCCGCGCGACGCGGTCAGCGTCTACATCCCCGAGTACGTCGTCGGCCGCTGGTACGAACACCTGCTGCACAACCAGAGCGCGCTGCGCCTCAAGGGCCGGCTGCTCTTCACCCCCGGTGTGATGGTCACCTCGGTGCCCTACCAGCTGGAGTCCTCGGAACTCGCCAAGCGGCGGGCCAAGAAGCGCCAGGACTGGAACGCCCCGGGTGCGGTGCGCCGCGGCCCCGTGGACAGCCCCGTCAGGTCCTCGCCGCCGAAGGAGCCCACGGCGAAGGGCTGAGCAGGTTGGTGAACGGCCGGACGAGATCCACGTAAACTGGTGGGTCGGTCGTCCGGCCGTTTTCCGTTGTTTCAGTTTTTGGAGTCTCCCCACCATGACGAGCCCCGAGCAGAACGAGAAGCAGTCACTGGTCGGGGAGGAGTACGAGGTCGAGGTCGGCCCCGTGGCGCACGGCGGGCACTGCATCGCCCGGACCGAGGACGGCCGTGTGCTGTTCGTCCGTCACACCCTGCCCGGCGAGAAGGTCGTCGCCAAGGTCACCGAGGGCGACGTGGACTCCCGCTACCTGCGCGCCGACGCGATCACCGTGCTCGACGCCTCCAAGGACCGCGTGGAAGCCCCCTGCCCGTACGCCGGCCCCGGCAAGTGCGGCGGCTGCGACTGGCAGCACGCCAAGCCCGGCGCCCAGCGCCGCCTCAAGGGCGAGGTCGTCGCCGAGCAGCTGAAGCGGCTCGCGGGGCTCACCCCGGAGGAGGCCGGCTGGGACGGCACCGTGATGCCGGCCGAGGGCGACAAGCTGCCGGCCGGGCAGGTGCCGCAGTGGCGCACCCGCGTGCAGTTCGCCATCGACGACGACGGCACCGTCGGCCTGCGCCGCCACCGCTCGCACGAGATCGAGGCGATCGACCACTGCATGATCGCGGCGCCGGGCGTCAGCGAACTGGGCATCGAGAAGCAGGACTGGCCGCAGATGGCCACGGTCGAGGCGATCGCGGCGACCGGCTCCCAGGACCGCCAGGTCGTCCTGACCCCCCGCCCCGGCGGCCGCCTCCCCCTCGTCGAGCTGGACAAGCCGGTCTCCGTCCTGCGCGTGGAGGAGAAGGACGGCGGCGTCCACCGCGTCCACGGCCGCCCCTTCGTACGGGAGCGCGCGGACGGCCGTACGTACCGCGTGGGCATGGGCGGCTTCTGGCAGGTCCACCCGCAGGCCGCGGACACCCTGATCAAGGCCGTCATGCAGGGCCTGATGCCGCGCAAGGGCGAGATGGCCCTCGACCTCTACTGCGGCGTCGGCATCTTCGCGGGAGCCCTCGCGGAACGCCTCGGCGAGACCGGAGCCGTCCTCGGCATCGAGTCGACGAAGCGCGCGGTGGAGGACGCCCGCCACAACCTGGCGGACTTCCCGCGGGTCCGCATCGAGCAGGGCAAGGTCGAGCAGATCCTCCCGAAGACCGGGATCACGGAATGCGACCTGGTCGTCCTGGACCCCCCGCGCGCGGGCGCCGGCAAGCAGACGGTCCGCCACATCACGGGCCTCTCGGCCCGCCGCATCGCCTACGTGGCCTGCGACCCGGCGGCCCTGGCACGCGACCTGGGCTACTTCAAGGAAAACGGCTACAAGGTCCGCACCCTGCGCGTCTTCGACCTCTTCCCGATGACCCACCACGTGGAGTGCGTGGCAATCCTGGAGCCGCTCAACAAGGGCGCCTGACCTGCGGTTTCTCGGTTTCGAAGTCTGCTTCGACCTGTTTCCGGACAAACAACAGGTCGAAGCAGACGGCCACAGCAGGGGCTGCCTGACCTGCTGCTTGACGCTCGCCAGCCTTATCGCTGTCCGACTCTGAACGGTCGAGCCCACACCGCCAATCGGGAGGCGAGGGGTGAGCCCTTCCACAGCGGTCTAGCTCTGCCTCAAGCAACTGGCAGCCCCGTCCTCGACGTTGACGACATCACCAGTCAGCAGGAACAGGGCTCCTCCTCAGCCCTGTGATCCGGATAGTCCGTCCCACAAGCGACGCCGGCATGGCCCGGCTGGTCTCCAATGCCCTGCAACACAGTTGTAGTGGCCGAGACCAGCGCAACAGGCTTGTCGTCGTGAGCGCGCACCTGCTGGCTGACGCACCTGCACCGGACGATGCAGAGCTCACACCGGCGGACCCGCGGTGGGTACCGCATGCTGCGCAGAATGGTTTGGCTCGTGGCCGCTGCGGCCCTCTGCACAGGTGCGGCCGTGTTTCCGAGCGGTGGAACAGCCACGGACATGATGGCCGTCATGGGCCTATTGAGTATGGGGGCCGTATTCCCGCCCTTGCGCGAGCTGCCGGGCCGGGCCATGACAGGGCTCTTCGGTACCTCTATGCCCAGTGTGGAAGCTGGAGCGGGCCCCAATCCGCCACCGCGGACCGAGGCGCCCGCTCCCATGGCAACCTGCGCCGACGAGGCGCGCGTCCTGTGCGGATCAGGGCCGGCCGGGTGCCCGCTGCTCTGCCCTTCCTGCTTCGAGTCTCGCTAGCAGCTGCTTGTCAACGCCGGGCCGAGGAAGGGACTGGGCGTTCCGTGCCAGAACACGTCCATGCTGTCCCGCGCGCGTGTTGCCGCGACGAACAACAGGGAACGGGCGCGCTGCATCTCATGGCGGTAGCGCACCGGATCGGTAGTACGAAGGCGACTGACAGTTTCACGCGGCACCAGACCATCGGCAACGCCGGCGATGATCATACGCTGGTACTCAAGCCCCTTGAATCTGAACATGGTGCCGATGTGTACGCCCTCACTCCCGTTCGGGCCGTCGGAGCGAATCTCCACGGGGCGGATTCCGCGCAGACTCAGCGTGTATGCGACTTCGGTCGCCATCTGGTTCGTCGGCACGCAGATCGCGATCTGCTCGTGGGGGATCCTCGACTCCGGGTCCTCGTCCCACTGCTTGATGAGAGTCGCGATGCCTTCCCGTTCCGCCGCCCAGTCGGAGAACGGGTGACCGGCAGGCACCCGCCCGCTCAGCACGGACCGGTATCCGGCCAACGTCTCGTCGGCGCCGTCGAGGTCGTCGTACGAGGTCTCCCCCAGTACGTCGAGGGCCGAGCGGAGGATCTGCCGGGTCGTGCGGTAGCTCAGGCTCAGTTTCGAGGAACGGCCCCTGATGTTGATACCGAGGCTGCCGAGTGTCACTTGGTTCTTGTAGATGCGCTGATGGGTGTCGCCGACGAGGAACAAATCGTCGGCCTGGCGAGGAGCCATGGCACGCAGCATCTTCCAGTGCGCAGGGCGCAGATCCTGTGCCTCGTCCACAATGATGTGCCGGTACCGGTAGCGCAGCCAGCCCCCTGAACCGTCCTGGAGATGGATGTTGTCAAGCCCTCCCGCCTCCTCCCGCTGACGCGCGATCGAGAGGATGCGCTGCTCGCGCCCGATTTCCAGGCGCGCGGCGCGCTCGGCCACCTGATCCCAGGTCTGCCGTCCGAGGCGGTCGAGGCGCTGGGTGAAGCGGTCGGCGAGTTGCCAGATCTCGGCGCGCTCGCCGCGGGTGATGTTCCGGCCGCGCCCGGCGCGACGCGCACGGAAGTAGTCGGTCCGTGTGGCGACTGCTTGGCCGAGGATCACCTGGGTCCATTCGTCGTGCAGGAACTCGGGGTCCCAGCCCTCCTCGCCCAGCTCGTCCAGGAGCGCACGCCATTCGCGCACGGCCTGGCTGTCGTCTATCGCCTGCTTGCCGCTGCCGGGTTCGGCTTCTCGCACGATACGCAGCGCCAGCTGGTCGACATGGCTCACGTCGACTCGGGCCACGAGCTCCTCGCCGCCCAGTTCCAGAAGACGAGAACGGAGATCTGCGGCGAGGTTCTTGTTGTACGTGGTCAGGAGGACCGGCTTGTCACGGCCGGGCGGCAGCTGTCGTACGAGATGACGCACCCGGTGCAGGGCGACAATCGTCTTGCCGGTGCCCGGGCCGCCCCCTACCCGGGCGGGGCCCGAGTAGCGACGTTCCACGAGTTTGGCCTGCGTGGGGTGGAGGAAGACCTTCCAACGGCCGAAGTCGCCGCCCTCCAGCGCCTCTCGCAGGGTCTCGTCGGACGTGGTCACCACCGTGGCCGGGCGCTCGGCGGCAGCCTGGAAGTCCTCCGGATCGACTGGCTCGGCGGCGGCGACGGGGGTCGTCACCTGGTCGAGCACGTCGTCGAACGACTTGCCGTCGAAGAGTGCGAGCAGCACCTCACCTGTGAGCTGGGGGGCGTACTCGATCAATCCGAGGAGCTGGTCTTCGGTGGTGAGAGTCCGGATGACCGGTAGCAATGGCTCGGCTACGCCGAGATCCGACAGCTGGGTGTCGGACCAGTCGGCGAAGAGTTCTTGAGGTTTGACCGGTTCAGGGGCAGCGGCAGGGGCCGAAGGCGGTGCGGGGAGGCGGCGAAGGACGCTCTCCTCCACCACCTCCAGATCGACGTACTCGATGCCGCCGGTCACCTGGTTGACGGCGTAGGACAGCCGGTCGTAAACGTCCTTGCGGTGCTTGACGGAGACGATCAGCCAGTCGTCATCAGCCAGTCTGAGCAGCAGGGCACGGTAGTCGTCGCTGACACGCGCCGACCACAACCTGCTGTCGCCCTTGAGCTGCTGGAGCTTGAGCCCGGTCGTGTGCGGATTGGCTTTGAACTTGTGCTGGAAGTCGAAGAAGGCGCCCTTGACCGTGCGGGGGAGCTTGAGGATCTCCTTGTCGGCCTTGTCGAGCAGGCGCAGCGTCACGCCCGAGGTGTTCATTGCCTGTGCTCCCCGTTGTTGGTGCTGTTGTGATTCTGGGTCTTCCCGGTCAACCGGGCGATCAGCTCGGCAGCGTCCCAGGCAGTGGCAGTGCGTGCGTCCCAGCCGGCTGCCGCGAATGCCTCGTCCCGGTCGGCGGACTCATAGTCCGGCTCCTCGGTTGTTTCCGGGCCTCCTGTGCGGGGGGCCAGGACCACTCCGATGCGGACGGTAGGCCAGGCCAGTTCTGCCTGCCAACCCCGCTCGTCCAGTTCGTAACCGTCCTGGGGGGCGGGCACACCCGCATCGGAGAGTGCCCGGGAGAGGTCCACGAGGCCGACCTCGTCCGGATCCAGGTACTCCAGCACCTGGTCCCATGCCGGATCTCTTCCCGATGCCGGCGTCACGGGCGACTCGGCTGGGGCGGCTGTCCTTTCGCCGTCCTGGACGCTGCCGACCTCCTCGACAGGTGCCGTGGAGGTGACGGCCAAGGCAGGCTCCGCTACCGGGATCCCGATCCGGGTTGAGGGCAGCCACCCTTCACCGCCGGTCACGGTGAGCACGTCGGTCGTGAAGCCGTCGAGCAGGCTGCTGGTGAGCTGCACGCTGTCGCCGCCGCCGTGCTCCAAGAACTGCAGCACGTTGCTCCAGTACAGCCAGCCCCGCCAGCGCCGGCGATGCACTTGCGTATCGGCCAGGGCCGCCGCACTGTCGTCCAGTACCGCAAGCCCCGTCCATACCGGAGGAGTTCGCCTCCCGTCTGCGGCAAGGACAAGCCGGCAGCCGGAGGCGTCCGGCCCGTAGATCAGCCTTACGGGCCCGGCAGAGCCAGTGACCGTTCGGTCGTGCAGCGCGTCCTGGATGCCCACACCGACAGTTTCGGAACCGAAGGCAGCGCCGCGGACGCCCGCCGTCCCGATCAGACCGGCGGCAGCAGCCTCCGCCCGGCGCTGCCAGCGCAGTGCGTCCGGCGATCGCAGATAGGCGAGCAGCAGTCGGGCCGGATTGACCCACACCGAGTCGGACAGCTCGCCGGGCAGCCCCATACCCACCCGGCTGTAGTAGTCACGTGCCCGGTTCTGCGCATCCGTGCCATACGGTTCCCAGACCGGGTCCACCGGGCCTGCCCCCGCATACCCGGTGTCGCGCACGCGCTCGCGCCATTCCTTGACGTCGTCGTACGTCAACTGGATCACCCGCAGGCCTTCGCTGCGCAGTCCGGTCCGCTTGGCTGCGTCGTCGGCGAGGCGGTTGTGTGCCGGGGTCGCGTGGTACGCAAAGCCATCCAGGTACACGGCAACACGCGGGCTGGGCGCATCGAGGCGTTCCAGGAGTATGTCGGGCCGGGTGCCATCCAGTGCGCGCTGCTGTGAGACGCGCCAGCTCACGGTGGTGCCGTCGGCCGCAGTCAGCCGCAGATCCAGGGCGTACGTACCGGCCGAGGTCGTGTACGCGTCGGCTGCGGCCTGAGACTCGGACAGTCTGGCCCAGTCCTGGAGGCTGTCAATGAACATGATCTCGAGGTCGCTCTCCGCCTGCCGCTCCAGCGGAATGTGCCGGGTCGTCTCGACCGGTGCGGTCTGCCAACGCTCACCGTCCGCGCCCAGCAGATCGTCCAGCATCTGCCGCACCTCGTTGCGGCTGACCTTGTCGTAGTCGGCCGCCGGAACGCGTCGCAGCAGGCACTGGTGGCAGCCGTCGAGTCCCTTCTCGCGGCAGCCGCAGCTCTCGATGACTTCGCGCGCCTTGAGGAGTACGTCCCGGAAGCCGTCGGCCGACGCCAGCCGGTGCAGGTAGCCGGTGCCTCCGGGTAGGCGGTCGTAGACCACGAGGAATCGCCGCGGCCAGTCCGAGCTGTCGGTGCCCGCATGATCGGGCATCGTCGCCTCGGCGATGTCAATGTGGTCCGGGTCGCCCCCGTACTGAGCGGCGATCCCCGCGAACAACGCGGCGGTGAACGAGGCCAAACGTTCTTTGGCTCGGGCCACGGAGGCGGGCAGCAGGACGCGCACGGCCTCGGTGCTCAGCTCGTGGGCCAGGAGCAACGGTACGTCCTGGCCCTTGCCCTGCTGCTCGCCTGCGTCGCCCCCGGACGTCCCCCTGCCCCGGCGGCGCGGACACCACAGCAGGTGGTGTGCTGCTGCCGGGGTGCTTGTTGCGCCCGACTCGGTCAGCGCGTGCTGAGGCACGTCCACAACAGGACGTCCCTCTGCGGTGGCTCCTCCGCAACTGGTGCAGACATAGAAGGGATTGAGTCGCACGTCCGCGCCTGCGAGCGGTGTCGTGCTGCTGCCTTCCTCGCGGTCGAGCCCCAGATTGAACGTTCGGATCTTCGCCTGGCGAGTGAAGTCAACCCCGAACACAGCTGTCTCGTGTCGCCAGGAACCCGGGGCGATCCGCTCAGGGTCGATGTCGACGGTCGTCAGCACCGCATAGTGACGACGGTCCCGCTCGTCACGGTCGTCTCGCACCCGGGCGTCGTCCCGCTTGTCACGAGAGATGACCCGCCTCGGCTGGAGCACGTACTGCACGCATCCCGCATCGGCGATCTCCCGACCGCCGCACCTGGAGCACGGACTCGTATCGTCCTTTGCGTTGTGGTGCGTTCGGGCGTACCCGCACGACGGACAGAGCCGCCACACCGACCAGGCCCGGCGGTCGGGGGTGCCGACGTCGAGCGCGCGCACGACGTGCCGGTAGCCGTTGACGTAGAAGCTGTTGCCGGGGGCGAGTTCCGTCAGGGCAAGCTTGCGGGAGCGTTCGTAGTCGCGCGTTTCGCTGCGGTAGATCCGGCCTGCCGCATCCGCAGCGGGGTTCTCCGCCCGCGAACCCTCCTCGTCGTCCCGGGTCTCCGTCCAGTACAGGGTTGCTTCCAACTGGGTGGTGGTGTCGGTGAGGCTGTAGTTCGGCAGCAGCCCCAGTTCCACCAGGGTGCCATGGGCACTGGACTGGCTCAGCTCACGAAGCAGGTCCCCGGCACTGCGCCGCTCCGCGAGCAGCTCTCGGCGCTCACGGTCCTGCACAGCATCCGTGCGGACCAGATGTCCGGCAGCCTCGTCGATCGCAGCGATCCTGCGACGGAGTTCCTCGCGCCGGCCCGTCCAGTCCTCTTCGGCTTCCTGCAGCGCCCTGACGATCCCGTCGGTGGCGTAGGCCTTCAGTTCTTCCGCGGCATACGCGGAGACCCCCGCGCCATCGGAGGCTTCGGGCCCGCTGCCGTCCGGGAAGAGGCTGAGGAACTCCTCGACCAGCGCGGCACCGTGGGTCTGCGCCGCGTCTGCCAGGTCCTGGCACCAGCCCGTGGTGCCGAACAGCGCAGAGGACAGCCGGGGGACCGGAGACAGTGTTTCGCCGTCGGAGGTGCGCAGCTCGCCGCGTGCCGCGAGGTCCAGCAGTCGTGCCGTGTACTGCCGCCTGAGGATCTCCACAGCGGACAGGTAGCAGCCCGGAGGCAGGATCGTCCCCGCGATCATCTCGCGCGGCTCGTCCAGGTAGTACAGATCGCGGGCCCTGCGCCCGCCGAAGGCGACCACGAGCGCGTTGCCCGTCCGGCGTCCGGCCCGGCCTGCCCGCTGCACATAGTTGGCGGGGCCGGCGGGCAGGGAGCCGAGGAGGACGGCGGACAGCTCACCGATGTCGATGCCGAGCTCCAGGGTCGGCGTGCACGACAGGACGTTGGGGTCGGTGTAGTGCGTGCCTGCCTTGAAACTGCGTTCGACGCGCTCCCGTTCGGGTCGGCTCAGCATGCCTGTGTGCTCTGCCGTGACGACCCGGAAGGTGCCGCCAGTCAAGTAGAGCCGACGGTAGTAGTCGCCGGTGTAGTCACGCTCACGTACGGACCCACCGAACCCGGAAGAACTGGATCCGCTCCTCGGCATGCCGGGCTGTGGAGCGGTCAGCTGCCCCTTGCACCGGTAGCGGGGACAGGGGTGTCCGTACCAGCGGGTGAGGCGCTCGGGCGCCACGACCTGCTGCCAGCCGCAGTCCTCACAGCCCACGAATGCCTTGTTCACGACGGAGTCGTCGAGCAACTGCGCCTGGATGTGCCCGGGCTGCAGCCCGTAGATCCTGGTCTGCCGGTCCTTCGTGGTGCGTGCCGCGAGTACCCGTTGGTCGGCGAGGGCGGGAAGCAGCTTGCGCAGGTATTCCGTGGCGCCGGCCGCATCCAGGTCCAGGCACCTGCGCGTCCAGTCCTGGTACCAGCCCAGGCGTCCGGTGATGGCGTCGAACTCGGACTTGTCCTTCTGGCCGTCCAGCAGGAAACGCGGTGGAGCGACGCCTTCGGGGAAGGCGGGCATGCCGTCGGGCCTGCGGCCGGAGATGAGGTACCGGTTGGTACCGGCTTCCCTCATCCAGGTGTCGAGCCAGCGGTGGTGTACCGCACCGCGCAACCTGAGGCGCTCCAGGATCCCCCGTACGTAGGCGAGGTAGCGCTCGGGCGTGGGCAGCCCGCCCGTGGCCAGGAGCTGCCCCGGCAGGGAAAGATGGAGATCGCGGGCGATGTCCGTGACCCGGTCGGGCTCGTCCACGACGACCTCGACCGCGGCGGTCCGCGTCAGCTCCAGGGTACGCCCCATCCTGCTGCGCAGCCCGAACTCCATCACGGTGGCGAAGGCGAGACGTTCGCCGATCAGCTTCCAGGTGCGGGCGTCGCCGGTGCCGCGCCCTGACAGCAGTCGGTCGACCCCCGGCTCGTCGTGCAGATCGGGTGGCACGACGGCGGCCAGGGCATCCGGGTCGTCGACGGACTCCAGCACATGACCGATGAGGTCGTTGAGCGCGGTGGGTGCCCCCGACTCGTCCAGGTTGTGCGCAAGGAGGGACCGCAGCGAGAACTTGTATGACGCATTGGCCACGTAGCCGGCCCGGTGTGCCGCGTCCTGGGTGGAGTCGTTGAAGAGCAGCGTCTTGCGCTCTTCGGGAACGAGCGCGATGTCGCCACCGGTGAACAGCTGGGTGACGGTCGCCGAAGCGAGGGCTGCCTGCGAGGTACCCAGGAAGCGGATGCTGTTGTCGGTGTGGCAGGCGGGGCAGCGGTCGTCCTTCGCAGCCCGGTCGGCCGACTTCTTGTCGAGCAGGGCCAGCGCGAACCAGGCATCGATCAGCTCGGTGGCATCCGCAGACACCGGCAGCCGGTAGGTGCCCTGCCCGCCGTCCAGCACCACCACCGACAAAGGATCGACACCGCCGTCCGACGGCCGGGCCCCGGTCAGCGCATCGAAGACTTGCTGCCGTTCTCGCTGCGTGGCGGAGATGAAGTAGCGGATGCGCCGCTTGTCCCGGCCCACGGCAGCCCGCCAGATGCGGTCCTGCGCCATGACCAGCCGCTGCGGATCAGTCTCGGGGGACAGGGCTGCCCAGCCGGAGCGCCCACAGTTGCGGCAGTACACGGCGGGCAGGTGCACCTCGGCCGGGCGTACGGCCGTATCCGTGCCGGGCAGCGGCTGTGGCCGGCTCGCCGAAGGCCAACCGCCGGAGGGTCCGTCAGGATCTTCGTCGGCGAGCGGAGCGGCGTTCAGGACAGCCCGGCGCGCAGCGGTGCGGTTGTCCTCGTACCAGCGGAACTCCGGGGACGGCCCTACGCCTCGCAGGACGCGGGTGACGGGCCGGACCCACAGGTGCGCTTCGATGTGCAGGAGGGGACGAGGGCTGCGCTCATCGGATTCCGGGTCCCGGGCGGCCGACAGCAGGGCGACGAACCGGGACAGGGCCTGAAGAACGAGGTGCGGATTCTCCCGCGCGGTACGTCCCCAGGCGTATCCGAACCGGGCCAGCCGGTCCCGCAGCGCCCACTCGTCCAACGGCTCCCCGCCCAGCAGCGACAGGACGCCGTGCGTGAAATCGTGCCGCTTGAGCAGCCGCCCGATGCGGAAGGCGTCGAGGCCGGAGCGGCCCAGCATCTTGGCGGCCAGGCCGTCCAGGTCGAGTAGATCGGGCTGCGCCTCCACGCCGGGACCGCCCGAGACCGCGATGACCTCCTGTGGCGTCGGTGGCTCCGGCAGCTCGTAGTCGACGGCGCCGGTGAACTCCTCGGCCGACATCCGCTCTTCCCCGACGACCGAGTCGGCGGGGAAGGGCATTCCGAACACGCGGGAGGCGACATCGAGAATGCCGCCGGCTTCCTTGCCCGCAGTGCCCTCTCCGAGGGTGGCCGACGTCGCCACCGGGCAGATGGACCCAAGCGGCTTGCCCGGCCGTGACGCGCCCGTCGCGGAGGCCAGGCGGCGCAGCAGCATCGCCACGTCGGTGCCCTGGGCCCCGTCGTACGTGTGGAACTCGTCGAGTACGACGTAGGAGAGGTCGGCGCCCTCCCACAGCGAACGGTCCTCACCGCGCTGGAGGAGCAGGTCGAGCATCTTGTAGTTCGTGATCAGCACATCGGGCGGCGTTACTCGCATTTCCTCACGCCGCGTCATCACCCGTCGGAAGTCGGTGTCGGGCCGGTCGCCGATGTAGAGGCCTGCGGTGACCTGCGCCAGCTCCGGCCGGCTCAGGTACTCGCCGATGCGCCCCGCCTGGTCGGTGGCGAGGGCGTTCATCGGGTAGAGCAGGACCGCCTTGATGCCGCGGTGGCCCTGGGCCCGCTGCCGGCGGCAGTGGTCGAGAACGGGGATGAGGAACGACTCGGTTTTGCCGGAGCCGGTGCCCGTGGTCACCAGAGTCGGCTGGGCGGGACCGTGCAGGGTGGACAGCCGTGTCCACGCCTTGGCCTGGTGCCGGTAGGGGGCGAAGCCGGGGAAACCGGCCGTGCACTCGAGCTCCCGCTGCCAGCTGTCGTCGGAGCGGTGGAACGGGGTCCTGATCCGGAGGTAGGGGCCCCGGAAGATGCCCGTCTCCGGGTGGCCGAGGAAGCGCTCCAGGGCCCGCCGGGTGTCCTCGTCGGCTAGGGCGTACGTCGTCGTGAGGTACTGCGTCAGACTGCCGCGCAGCTGGGCGGCGGCCATGGTGGGCTTCACGACGGTCCCCTTTGTCTTACCGATGCCCTGGTGATCAGTACCACCGTATATGCGCTGGGCTCAGGCATCTGCGCCGCGGCAGGTGGGGTCCGCTGGCTAGCCGTCGGCTACCAGGCGGAAAGCTCGTCCATGAACTCCTGGTACGAGCGGTTCTTTCCGTCCGGCTTCATGAGCTCGCCCTCCAAGAAGGCCTTCTCCATGATGCGTGGCGCGTCTGACTCCCGATACGAAGGCACCCAGCGGTGATCCATGAGCTTCTTCTTGGGATCATCAACTTTGGTGAGGTCGCAACCGCGGTACCTGGAGTGCAGGGTCCAACCGGAGTTGAGTCGTGAGAATGCCTTCGGGAACTGCATGAGCCATGCCTCGGTCTCGTAGGCAGCCAAGGCGAGAGCGGAGGGGCAAGGAAATACCTTGCTGAGTTCCGAAGTGATCCGTTCGCGAACCTTGACATATCGCGCCTCGTCCACGGTATCCAGATCGACGTGTACGACGATTCCCGCAAGGTCTGCCCCGACGGCAGCTGTCTTCGCCAACCTGCGAAGCTCGTCCACCCGCGGGCTCAGATGCTTCTCGGCCGTACTGAGGACCGTTTTCCTTCGGATGGGCACGATCTTCTTGCCAGGATGCAGGGAGCGGATGAGGTGGTGGAGGACTTGCCTGTCGTTCTCGCTCTCACCCGCAACCACTATGACTGGTCGGTTCTCCTTGTTCGGCCTTCCCTTGGGGCTCACAGGCCGCCCCCCAGGGTGTTGGCGAACCAAAGTTCCCCAAGGGGCATGCCTTCGGATGCCTCGATGCGTTCCCGCACCTCATCCGTCGTGAGGGCAGGAATGACAGATGCGCCGTCCTGGCCTCGTTCACAGACGATGAACTCTTCCGGCTCCAGCTCATTGACGAATGCCGGCGAGTGAGTGGTAACCAGGAACTGCCCTCGGCGGCTGGCCTCGCGCAGTCTGCCCGCGAGGAGTTCCAGGGCGTGTGGGTGGATGCCGTGGTCGATCTCCTCGATACAGGTCAGCAGAGGCGGATTCGGGTCGTGGAAGAGAGCCAGGAGGCAGAGCAGGCGCACAGTGCCGAACGATGCGTCTTGCAGGCGTGTACGCCCTCTCAGAAGGTTCTCCTCCAGCTCGACCGACAGGTAACCGGTCTGTCCGGGGGTGTCCACCAGGTGAATATCACGGATCTGCGGGACCACCGTCCTCACGTCATCCAGCAGCGCTTCCCAGATGACTCTGTGGCCGTCCTTGTCCTTGTCTCGGAAGTCGCGCAGCGTCTTGAGGAAGTCGGCCAGGTTCGAGGCGTCGTCATTCAGGTGGCGTCCTGCGTCGCTGATCGCGGCAGGCTCCCGCGCGGCACGCACATTCGGGTCGAAGACGCGGATCTCCTTGAGGTGCTGCGTCACCTCACTCATGGCTGCGGATGAAGGGCCTTCTTGGGGGCGGGGCGTGACGTGGTGAAGGGCGGAATCCAGGCGACCGACAGTGAGCGGGCTGTGTGCTTTGTCGGCTTCCAACTGGCTGAGGACCGTCAGTGAACTGCTCGTCAGCTCGACCGAGGTCTCCACACCTCTCTCGGGATGCTGGATGAACCGCTCCCGCCTGTAGGTGGTGGACCGCGCACGCGAAGTCTCCGGCAGTCGAGGGTGAGAGACGCTCAACTCATAGCGGTCGGGTGCTTCAACGGAGGCGAAGTCCGACCAGATCCCCTCGATACCGACCGAGAGGCGGGACAGGGGCCTGCCGCCTCCTCGGAAGGCCAGCACGTCGAAGCCGCCGAGGCCGTTGAGAGCCGATTCGATCCCGTGCCGTGCGACATCGCCCAGAAACTCCAGGGAGTGCAGGACGTTCGACTTGCCCGCTGCGTTGGGCCCCACCATGACCGTCAGAGGGCCCAGTGGCAGCTTGGTGTCCGTCAAGGTGCGGAAGTTCCGTACCGTCAGTCCGAGTATCCGGTGGTTCAAGCCTCGTGCCCAATCATGGAGCAGCCGGGCACAGCACGGCCGGTGTCGACAAAGCATCCGTCACGGCAGACGCACTGTCATGCGCGTGTGCTGCGCGCAGGATTCGGCCACCGAGCATCACGAACAGTACCTCGCTGGTCACAGCGGTACCAGGTTCTTGTGTATTCCAGCCAGGTGGGCTGAAAAGGCGTCATTCCGCGAAATGGCCACGCAACTGATCCTGAAGAGCGAGGCAAGAGGACACGGGCTGAGCCAAGGGGGAGCCGCCATGTCCGGACCGCTGTACGTTCCCGTCCTGCCGACCCGCCCACACGCCGCTGCGGCTTACGAGCAGCTGAGCCCGGCCATTCAGGCGGCCGTCATGCCGCTCTGGAACCTACCCCCGCGACCGGGGCTGCCCGAGGAGCTGCTCATCGCACACACGCGGCGCGAGGCGCACACCGCGAGCAGGGTTCAGCGCCACCGACCGGGCTGGCTCGACGCCCCGTTCGCCGACGAGACACAACTGGCCGTCCTCGCGGACGTGATGTCAGATCTGGGTGAACTGAGTCCGTTGCGCCCGGTCACCGGCCCCGGTCGTCCTGAGTTCCACCAGACCGCGGCGCTGGAGACGGCCCGGCGCAGCGGGAGCGGCGTCGGCATACGCGTCACGCTCGCGGGTGAGTGGGACGACGACTCCGCCCACACCGTTCGGGACCTGCTCGCCCGCGTGGATCCGGCCGTCGAGACGGACCTCCTCCTCGATCTGGGGACGGTCCGCGCAGACCGGCCCGATGCCGGGAAGGAGGCGTTGCGCGCGCTCGACGCCCTGATGCCGTTGACGCCGTGGCGAACCGCCGCAGCCTTGAGCGGCGGCTTCCCCGAGGTGACCGCAGACATGCTGGAGCAGGGGCTGCGCCCCGAACCCCGCGCTGACTGGCACGTCTGGCGCGAGCTGACTGACGGCGACCGCCGCTACGTCCCCTGGCTCAGCTACGGCGACTACGGCATCCAGCCCGCCCGGATGATCGGTCGCGAGCCGTCGTCCGGACGAGGCGGCCCGGCATGGGGAGTGCTCCGCTACACCACCGAGGAGTCCTTCGTCCTCGCCAAGGTGCTGGCCCGGGGCGAGGACCGGACCGCCGTCAACCGGGCGGCAGCCCGGCAGCTCCTCGAACTGCCGGACTTCCGAGGTGCCACGGCCAGCGCGGGTGAGAGCTGGCTGCGGGACTGCGCGCGCGGCCACGGCTCGGCCGGCACCGGGAACGCCGCGGTGTGGCTCCGTGTCGGCAACGTCCAGCACATGACGTACATCGTCCGGAGCCTGGGGGCGTGACTCAGGCGAACAGCGGCTCCAGCGCCGAGTCGCCTGCCAGAATCCGCCATGCCGGGATCCGGATCGTCCGCGTCACCGGCCCGGCCTTCGCCCCCGCACCGCCGGACGGCAGCCCTGCCAGCAGGTCACCGCGCGCGTGGTGCAGCCGCAGATGGCGCGCCGGATCCTGGTCGTGCTGGGGGCCGGGGTCGATCACGACCGCTGTGTTCGCCCCGTCCACCGTGAACAGCAGGTCCACGGTGTGCCCGCCGATGACCGCCGCCCGCTCCAGATCGGTGATGCCGCATGCGTCCAGGTACTCCTGGAGCCGGTCGGCCAGTTCTTCACGGAACCCGGAGGCCGTGTTCGCCCTGACGGCCGGGTCCTGGTAGGCGTACGACCCCGCACGCAGTACCGCCGACCGCTCCGCGAGCAGTGCGGGGAGTCCTGCCTGCCCCTGCCAGAACCCGTGGCTGCCGACGGTGATCAGCTGAGACTTCGCCCGGGTGACGGCGACATTCCACAGGTTGACCTGGCTCGCCACCCAGTGCGTCGTACGGGGCGGAGTGTTGCCGGTGGCCACCGGGCTCAGGACCATGACGTCGCGCTGTCCGCCCTGGAAGGCGTGCACGGTGCCCACCCGGACCCGGTCGTCGTCCGCCCAGACGCGGGCCAGCACCTCCTTCTGTGCCCGGAAGGGAGTCACCACCCCGACCGTGGCATGCTCGGGCAGTCGCGCCAGCAGTTCGTCCACCGTGTTCCGTACCTGCTCTGCCTCTGCCGTGTTGCGCCAGGACTGGCCACCGCCGCCGCGCGCGGACTCGCCGTGCGGCACGTCCACCCAGCCCAGCGCCGGTGCCGGATCGGCAGTGCCGAAAGGATCGGCCGCCGGGACCTGGCTCCGGACATCGGTGAGCACCTGCAACTGGCCCGCATAGCAGTAGCCGTTGACGATGTCCGCGATCGCGGGATGGCAGCGGTAGTGCTCGTCGAGCAGCAGCGCCGCCTCACCGTGCTGTGCGGCCGCGTGGTACGAGGCGTACACGTGGTAGGCGAGCCGGTGGTCCTCCAGCTGGGCCGCACTCAGCCCGGCCCGCACGTGTGCCTGCCGTTCCTGCTGTGCGGTGATGCCGGGAATGTGCCCGAGCTGCATGGGATCGCCGATGATCAGCGCCCGCTTGGCCCGGAACAGCAGGGGCAGCACCGACGGAATCGAGCACTGGCTTGCCTCGTCGATCACCACCAGGTCGAAGAGCTTGGGGACGAGTTCCAGCTGGCGTACCGAGTGGGTGCTGATGGCCCACCCCCTGAGGTGCGCCATCAGGTTGCGCTGGCTCTTCTGGAAGCCCGAACGCTGGCGCAGTGCCTGGAGCCGCTGGCCCATGAGCGAACGGCCTCGGACCATGGCCTCGCTCGCCACGGCCCGGGCGAGCTCACCCGACGCCTCCGACAATCCCGCCGCGCTCTCCAGCCGGGCTTGCTTCAGCTCTTCCTCGTCCCGGCCGAGGAGCTGAGGTACGAGCTCCCGCAGTGTGCTTTCCACGGACACGGCCGCCGCCAGGGCGAGGAGGAGCTCGGGCGGAGCCGGCCGGGCCGAGGCCCAGGACGGCCAGGCGTCGGCGGGAGCCGCACCGGACGCGGCAACGAACGCGGAAAGGGCTCGCCCTCTACGCCATCGGCCGAGGGTGAGCCATCCGGCGCCGGCGGCTTTCCGGGCCCGCTCCTCCCAACGCGCGAGCGTCGTGACCTCGGTGTCGGCCCATGCTGCTACCAGCAGCTCCACCGGCAGTCCGAGCTCGTCCGCCTGCCGGGCGCGCTGCCGCAGCAGCTCCAGCAGGCGCATCTCGGCACCGACCAGCCGTGCCGCCTCCGTCCGGTGCGCGGCCGACCGGGAGTGCCGGTTGCGCAGCTCACCCGCCACGGTCGCCGACCCTCGCCCCGGGGCCTCGATGGGCTGGGCGAGCAGCTGCTCCAGCTTCGCGGCCTCGCGCTCCAGCGCCGCCGCATTGCCGGTCCGCATGAGCAGCCCCGGCGAGATCGCGTCACAGCGCTCGGCCACGACGTTCACGGCCTCGTTGTTCGTGGACGCGACCAGCACGGACTGACCCGCGGCGACAGCGGTCGCGACCACGGCGGTCACGACCTCGCTCTTTCCGGTACCGGGTGGCCCGGTGGCGACGGTCAGCGGGCGGGTCATCGCCGACGAGATCACCAGCTCCTGGCTCTCATTGCAGGGCCCCGGGGCGACGACGAAGGGCGCTTCGCGGCTCGTGTCCCCGTCGCTGCCGCCCGTCAGGAGCGCGTCCAGCGCGGTGCCGGGAATCTGCCCGGTCCGCGTGGAGATCTGGAGCAGGTTGTCCACGAGGGCCTCCGTCGCGACTCGCTCCACGCCAGAGGGCGCGAGGAGGACGGCGGCGTTGTGCGCACCTGGCCGCAGCGAGTCCATCACGGACCGCTCGCTGAGCGCCGACAGGTCGAAGGGCTCCAACTCCGGAACGCCGAGCTCCGTCAGGAGTTCCCGGATGGCCTTCACCATCTGCGTACCGTTGCCCTCTTGCCAGGTCGGCTGCCATCGGGCGAGGAGGTCGGCGGCTGCGTCGTCGTCCAGCAGTTCCGTGATCAGCCCCGTGTGCAGGGAGGGCACCCCGCTCGGGCGGAGCCTGTCGCGGCCTTCCTCGTCGGGGGCGAGCTCCATCGACTGGATCAGCAACGGCGCGATCTGTACCGCGGTCCGCCGCCGGCCGTCCCCGCCGCGCTCGGGGAGGGTGATGGCCGGATAGCCGTACCAGTACTCCTGCAGCCCGGCGCCATCCGCCTGGGCACCCCTGCTCTTCGGTTTCGGGAGTTGGGAGGGAGCGGGCAGGGCGGTCCCCAGCCCGGACTGGATGGTCTCGGAGCCCTGGCCCAGCAGGAAGTACGCGGAGCCCCGCCCGCTGTCCCGGTCCGGCAGCATGCCCGACGCGGCCTGCGCGCCCAGGCAGTGCACGTAGTAGCGCAGCAGCCGCTGCCAGTCGACGCCCTCGCTGGCATCGAGCCTGGCCAGCGTACGTGCCTTCAGCAGCGCGGGGGAGGCCTGGGCGGCCTGGCCGGCGGCGTCGCGGGGCGGGGCGGGGAGGTTCACGGATCGCGCCACGGAGCGGGCAAGCGGCAGGGAGTTCGTCGCCCGGATCGTGGACTTGGTCGGCCGCTGCTCCTGGGGTACGCCGTTGCGAACCATCTGCGAGGTCAGGTACTCGAAGAGGTCGTCCGGAGTGATCCAGCCGCTGTCCTTGATCCGCCCGGAGCGCAGGCCCTCCACGATCTCGCCGGTGAACCGGGAGGTGCCGAGGGTGGACCCGGCCGGCGCCATGGCGGAGGCGGTCTGGAGGGCATCGGACGCGGTGATGAAGTACACGCCGGTCGGCCGAAGCAGGGTGCTGGGCGCAGGGCGATCATTTGTGTCGGACGCGCCTTTGGCGGTCCACCCCTGGACGACCGAGCCGCTGGAGCAGCAGTCCAGCAGTACGACCTTCGAGGAGGCCCGGCAGGACTGGAGCATCCGTTCCAAGAACTCGGCGGGCACGGCGGTGCCCGGCAGGTCGTCCGGGTCGGCGTCCCGGGTGAGGAAGTACAGCTGGCCGTCGGCCTCGCAGAACTCGCCGTGGCCGCTGAAGTAGAGCAGGGCTGTCTCGCTGGGCTGCCGAGCCTCTAAGAACTCCTCGATGGCGTGCAGCATCTCGGCGCGCGTCGGTTCGGGGACCATCGCGCAGTCGTTGTACATGCCGATCTCGGTGCTCTCCAGCACCGCCTGCATGTAGTGCAGGTCGGCCCGGACGGGCGGGAGATCGTGGTAGCGGTCGCTGTCGTACGTGGATACGCCGATGAGCATGGCGTACCGGTCGTTGTCACTCACTCCGCGGCCGGTCCGTCCTCGCCGCTGCTCTCTGAGCCGCCGGAGAGGAACCGCTCGATCTGGGCGTCGTCGGCCCGGGCCTGCTTGCCGGAGATGCTCAGCGTGGCCCCGTCGGGCCGGGTGACGATGATGGTGCGCTGGGGCACGCGGGCCAGCCAGACCTGGACGCCGGCGGCGACCATGGAGCCGCCGCCGAACACCAGGCTGATCAGGTCGGTGACCGGCCCGCCCTTGGGGATGGGGAGGTCGTCTTCTGCTGCCTGCGGACGGGGGTTGTCGAGGGCGGCCTGCGGATCGGTGTCGGCGAGGGCGGTGAGCAGCTCGCGTGCTTCGCGCCGGGCGCGGAGCGGGTCCTCGTCGACGATGGAGATGCGGTAGCCGGCCGGGCCCGCGTGGATGGCGCTCACGTTCACTGTCCCCCTTGGTTCCCCGTGCGGCGGACACACGGATCGACGAGGCTATCGGGGGTTGGGTGGGACGACCCAGCGCATAGCCGAAACCTGCTGGTCAATGGCGTGAAACGCACAGCTCTGCCCATACCGTCTTACCGGGAGCGTTGGTGCGCGGTGAGATCGCCCAACGGCTTGCGAGCCGGGCCACGACGAGTAGCCCGCGCCCCGACTCGGCGTCACCGGGCGGCTCGCGGTGGGAGAGCAGCGGCAGGCGCTCGGTGCGGGTGTCGGTCACTTCGATGCGCAGGGTGTCGGCGGCTCGGGTCAGGCGGAGGTGGAAGTCCCGTCCGGCGACGTGGCCGTGGCGCACGGCGTTGGCGGTGAGCTCGGCGGCGATCAGCGTCAGGGTCTCGTTGGCGGGGGAGGTATAGGGGTGGCCCCAGGTGTCGAGCCGGTGGGATACGAGCCGACGGGCGAGGCGCGCGCCGCGGGGTGAGGAGGTGAAGCGCATTGAGAACTCAACGGATTCTGGTGCGGGGGAAGTTTCGCTGTTCACGGGGTCCACGCTTCCGCCACGCCCCTACCGTTGAAAGGGGCGATGCGCTTACAGCGGGTAGCGGTAGGCGATCGGTCTGCACGTGTATGCGGGGCGGAGCGTGACGGCGGACGCGGAGCGGCGTTGGCCGATGGAGGTGATGCCGGGCATGAGCGAACCGACGCAATCGGCTGATGGGGACCCAGGGGCTGAGCCTGACTCAGGGGCGGGGGTGCTGCGGGCCTTCGGCCGCCAGCTCAAACGCTTCCGCGTGCGGGCCGGCCTGGAACGCACCGAGTTCGGCGAACGGCTGGGCTACTCGGTCTCCACCATCGCCGCGTACGAACAGGGGCGCCGGGTTCCGCCGCCGGAGGTCATCGACCAGGCGGATGAACTGCTGGACGCGGGCGGTGTCCTGAAGGAAATGAAGGAGGAGGTCGAACGGGCACAGTTCCCGGCGTTCTTCCGCGACGCGGCTAGGTTGGAGACGCAGGCGGTAGAGCTGCACGTGTACGCGACGAAGGCCGTGCCTGGTGTTCTACAGACGGAAGACTACGCTCGCGCGGTGTTCACCATGTCGCGTCCCCTGCTGCCGGACGGGACCGTTGAGCAACGTGTGGCTGCACGTCTGGCCAGGCAGGAGATCTTCGTGCACGTGCCCCTGCCGACGATCAGCTTCATCATCGAGGAGTCGGTCCTGCGGCGTCCGCTGGGTGGGCGGGGCGTTATGCGCGGGCAGCTTGAACAGGTCATGCTGCTCGGCCAGCACCGTAACGTCGAAATCCAGGTGATGCCCACTGATGTGGAGGAGCATGCTGGTCTGGAAGGCCCTTTCACCTTGATCGAGACACGCGATGGGCGGAGGATCGCCTACGTGGAGGGGTACAAGGACAGCCGTCTACACACCGACCGCAAGCCGGTTCGGGAGTTGGAAGAGCAGTACGGCATCCTCAGGGCTCAGGCGCTTACTCCGCGCGCATCGCTGATCTTCGTCGAGAAGTTGCTGGGAGAGTCATGAACGCCGAACAGTCCGCCGGAGTCGTCACTCAGTTGGCGTGGTTCAAGAGCAGCTACAGCACCGGCTCGGGCGGGGAATGCGTCGAGGTCGCCATGGCATGGTGGAAGTCAAGCCACAGCGTCGGGGACGGAGGCCAGTGCCTTGAGATGGCCACATGCCACCGTGCCATCCACGTGCGCGACTCCAAGGACGTGACCCGCCCCGGTCTCGTGGTCGGAGCGTCAGCGTGGACCGCGTTCGTAGGACTCGCGACTCAGTAGGAAGTGCCCATAGCAGTCAAGGGGGCTGCCTCGGACACTTTGATGTCCGAGGCAGCCCCCTCCCTACCGCTACGTCAGCAGTCGCTGCTGGCTCACGTCGCCGCCGCTTTGCTGGCCGGAGGCGTCCACCGGCCTGCAGCGATCTCCGTATCCAGCCGTGCCTGGAAGTGCGCATGCGCCGCCCGCATCTCAGCCTCGCGGTTGGCCTTGTAGAAGGGGGCGACGTAGCCGGCGGGAGGCGGAGTGGCGGCGGGGTCTTCCAGGTGGGCGAGTAGGTCGAGGTAGTCCTGTTTGGTCTGGCCGTGGCCGAACGTGTTGAAGTCGCCCGCGATCTTGCGGCCGTTTGCGTCGAAGTAGGTCGCCGTCTCGTAGTCGTACAGCTGCGGGTAGCGGGACTTGAAGATCGCGGTGAGCTGGTCGGCGGTAATGCCGAGCCAGACAGACACGAGGGCGTCGAGCTCGACGAGCGCCGCACGTCGCTCGCATTCAGTGCGGAGCGGTGTGCTGTACTCCCAGGTTGGCTTGAGGTCCGCGGCAAGGGGTTGCACATGTGGCCAGTCGGGGTTGGCCCAGTCCTCGTAGCCCGCCCAGCGGGGGTCGAACAGTTCCTCCCACAGCGGGGCGTAGTGGGTGGTCAGGGCGTTCAGTCGGAGAGTGCGAAGGAGCAGAGCGGGGGCGAGGGGGTGCTTGAGCTCGGGAGCGGGCATCTTTCGAGCCTCTGCGACCCGGAGGTGGGACCGGCCGGTAATGCGAAGGAGGTAGTCGAGCAGGAGGGTTGCCCAGAAGCCAGCGTTGAGGACGGTCAGACGGTTATCCGCCAGGGCCATGGAGTTCACGGCGTCAACGTGTGCAGGGCCGGGAGGGACGAGGGCGGCCTGCAGGCTGCGGCTGGTATTGAAGGGGACCATGACTCGCCAGGCGAGCCGGTAGTAAGTTGTGTACGGCTCTTCGAGCCAGGAGTCCTGGGCCGCAACGTACGTCGCGTTGTCGGTGGCCCGCACATAGTTGGTCACGGGGACGTGCGCCTCGGGAAGCTCTGTCGGAGCGAGCGCAGCCCAGTGCCTTTGGTTTCGGCAGGGAATCATCGGCTCATTCGACAAGGGGAGCGCGCACGAAAAGTGCGGCCCTTGAAGGATGACATCCGAGAGCTCGAGGACGGTCTCGTTGCCCCAGCGGATCAGCCCGTCCTTCTTGGCGCCGGTTTCGTGGTATCCGCTTGAGATCATCGGACTGTAATCGGCCAAGACATTGCCATAGGCAGCCAGTGCCTCGATCGCCCCTTGCTCGCCAACGAGGACGGGGTACAGCAAAGGGGTCTGTGCCGATCCACCCGTCGAGCCTGTCAGTGCATGCCAACTGGCCAGCAAAGCCATGTCGACATGTACGACGCGCTCGCGGTGCGGCCGGATATCCCATGAGCCGTTGTGCTTGATGCCCGGTGTGGCACCTCGTCCGTCGTGGATCAGCGAGTCGGGCAGAGCCTCGGCGTCGCGCAGCTGGCTGACGTGCAGGAAGTTGGGCTCCTGCGACGTGCCATAGATATGCATCCCGAATTCCTGTGAACGGGAAAGATCTTCGAAGGCCCAGTTCGCAGAGTTGACGAAATGTGCGTGCACCCGGAGATGGCGATAACTGGCGGCCCGGATGGCGCCCTCGCGTACACCGCCGAAGTGCGTGTCCGGGTGAATCATGCCTGCGCTGCCATGCAGTGCGATGTGCTGCCATACCTGAGCCATGAAGGCTCGGTAGAGATCGCCCTGGGTACCAATCAGGAGCGGATACATGGTCGGGCTGCCCAGTGTGGCGACGGCCCCCGCATGGGCGGCCAGTTCGGCGAGGAGAAAGCCTGGGCCGTCCGCACGGGTGGCCAGCACGTCTTGCTTGCGCAGGCGCCACTCCACCGCGCTCGGATCTTCCGCCATCACAAACCAGGGTTCCAGCTCAGCCAGGACCAGGTCCTCACGCCACTGTGGCCTAACCCACGGCGGGTTGCCTACCTGCAAGTCGAATCCGCCCTGCGTGAAGACCTGGGCGTACTCTAGATCCCAGTGGAAGAAACCCTGCGCCTTGGCTACGTCCTTTGCAATCGCCGTCCACGGGAACCGGGTCTGCAGCCACTGGAAGCGGTCCATACCCATCCACTCGGGCAGGTCGTTTTCATACCGCTCGAGCGAGTCGAGCGAGTCGAACGACGCGACCAGCGACTTCTCAGGCACGTCATGCGTGCCGAGCAGGGCCTCCGCGAAGTCCAGCCAGTCTTCGAGCTCCGCGAGCGGGATCACGTCGCGGCGCTGCTCGGTGAAGGCCTGCTCGCTCTTGCGAGTGCCCTTCCTGCGCTTGTCGATGTCGCCGCGCTTGACCTCCTTGACCGTGACCTTGCCGAGGAGGTCCATCTCCTCGTACGTACGGATCACCTCGTTGGCGTCAGCGACCTCGGTACCATGCCTGACGACGTCCTCCGGGCGTGCGTAGCGTCCGTCTGACCCGTCAAGCAGCCCCACCTCCTGAACCGGCCAGAACCACAGCGCGCACCACGCGTCCATGACCTGCTTCAGCCGCCAGTACGGCGTGTCCACCGCCACAAGGTCCCCCAGGACCTTCTCCCTCGGTACTGTTTCCTTCGGCGAGCGCAGCCAGTCTTCGTCCGCACCCCACACATCGATGCGGCGGGAGATCTCCCGCTCGGAGATCGTCAGCCGCTGCACCACCAAGTCCCATAGGTACTCGGCCCGCCGGGCCAGGCCCTGAAGACGCGCGGTCTGCTTCGTGGTCGGGGACTTCGTGATCGCCTTGCGCCAAGCGGCCAGCGCCTTCGCCGCCTCCGGCGCGAGCGCCTTCGCCTCCTTCTCGGCCGCGACCGCGCCCCATTCCTTCGCCGGAAGCAGGAAGTGATGCACCGCGCCCTCGGGCAGCGGCGTCCCCGCCTGCGCGTCCACCAACGGGTAGCGCTCCGGGGTCGTGCCCAGCCAGCCGCCCTTCTTCAGGCGCTCGGCCGGGTACACCTCACGCCGGCCGCCGATGAGCGAGTTGCCGCGGCGCAGGTGCAGGCCGAACCAGGGGGCCTCCATGCCCGGGTGCATGGTGTTGAGCCACAGCGATACCTCGGCCAGTTCGACCGCCGTCTCGTTGAGGTCCACGCCGTACGAGTTGTGCAGGGCGATATACGCCTTGGCCTTCTGGAGCTCGACCGCGTACTGCTCCGTGTCGATGGCCCGGCCCAGTTCCTGCTGCCTGCGGCGCAGGTACTCGGCCGCAACCTGGTTGATCGCCTCGTTCAGGAATGCGCCCGAGCCGAGGGCCGGCTCGCAGATCTTCCAGTCCAGGAGCTCGCGGGCCTCGGTGATGGTGCCGTCCTGGTCCAAGCGGTGCTGGAGCGCCAGCTGGACGGTGACCTTCGTCAGCGATTCCGGGGTGTAGTAGGACGCCGAGGTCTGCCGGTCGCGGCCCGAGAGGCGGTACACGAAGGAACCCGGGTCGTGACGCACCCGCAGTTCCTCACCGGTGTCCTTGTCCGGCTGCTTGACGAAGACCGAGTCGTGGTACTCGGGGGTCTTCGACTTCGGGACCAGCCAGGAGCCGTCCTTCGGGTCGCCGGCCTTGGCGACCTCATACAGCTCCTCGTCCGCGATGAAGCCGGTGTAGGACATCAGACCCTCGTACACCGCGCCCAGCTGGTTGATGCCCAGCTGTGCGTACGAGATGAAGCCGCCCCGCTCTCCCTTCTTGCCCTTGGTGAGCATGAGCTTGTGCAAGACCGCGTACAGCGTGGCATTGCGCAGCCGGGTGTCGAGGTAGCGGACAGACTCGCCCCGGGCGAGGGCTTCGTCCGCGTCATGGCGCGGGTCGGGGACGGTGTCCGCGCCGATCAGCCGGATCGATTCGCGCTCGAAGAGCTTGGAGTGCAGGGGTTCGAAGCGCAGACCGAGGTCCTCGCTGGTCTTCGCCTCCACAACGGTGGCCTCGGCCGCATCCCCGTGCGTGCGACGCGGCCGGTAGCCGTCCTGGACTTTGCGGAACAGCAGGTCCAGGGACTCGTACAGGTAGAAGCCCTTGCGGGACTTCTCGTCGATGAGGTCCCGCTCGGCCACGAGTTCGCCGAGCCGCCCGAGGCCGTAGCCCAGCTGGTACTCGGGATAGTCGGAGGGCAGGATGCCCAGCTCCGGGCGGGCCTCCGCGTACAAAAGGAACAGGATGCGGTACAGGTAGCGCAGCGACTCGCGGGTCAGCTGCTTTCCGAGCTCGGGGAGTTCGCCGATGTCCTCAGGGCGCACACCCTGCTCGCGCAGGCGCTCCAGCACCTCGTTGGCGATCAATTCTACGCTCGTGCGCAGGCCGTCGCGGAGTTCGCTGGAGACGCCCACCGCGTGCTTGGTGGACTTGCCGACGAGCTCGGCGAGGGGGTTCTCGCCGCCCTCCTCCGGTGTGCGCAGCGAGTCCGCGCCGAACAGCGCTGCGACCGTGTCGAGTTCGCCGCCGGCACGGCTGTCGTTGCGCTGAAGGGCGGTGTCGAGAGAGACCGCCAGGTAGCGGCCCTCGCCCCAGACGGCGCGGTCGGCGAGGACGATGACGCCGCCGACGAGCAGCAGGACGTAGCGCGGCGCGTCCTCGCAGGCGAACAGGAACGAGGCCAGCTTCGAACCGGTGGCCAGGGTGTTCGAGCCGTCGAGGGGTACCGGATCCAGGAGCCGGCCCGGGCCTTCGGGGTCCAGGGCCGCGTCGGGCTCGGCCGCCCAGCCGCAGTTGACCGCGACCAGACCCTTCTCGGCGTGCGCGACCGGGATCTCGTAGGTCTGGCGGGCCCGTTCCACGGTGATGGTGCGCGGCTTGGCGTCGTAGCCGAGGGAGCGGAGCACGTCGGAGTTCAGGGCCAGCACCCGCTCCCGCCAGGCGGGGGCGGCGTACGTCACCGAGTCGTCCTCGGTGTCGGGCGCGGCGGTGGTGCCGTCGGCGTCCTCGGGGAGGGCGAAGAAGGACCGTGCCCGGAAGTAGTCGCGGCGCAGGGCGCGCAGTCCCGCGCGCGGAGTGACGGGGAGCGCCACGGCCTTCGGCTCCCGGACCGTGCCCAGTTCGTCAGAGGCTGCTTCCGGTGCCGAGTCTGCCGGCGGCTTGGCGGCTTCCTCCCGCTCCTTCCAGGTCTGGAGCAGGCCCGACTTGAGGTCCTTGGGCAGTACTTCGGCGAGGTAGTGGGCGGAGAAGTAGTCGCCGCGGTTGACGAGGGAGTCGTACGTCATGACAGGGCTCTTCTCACAGTGCGGCGGGCGCGGCGGACGGGGACGCGGGCGCAGCGGGTGGGGCGTCGGGGTCGGGAAGCAGGACTGCGAGGACGCGCAGCATGGGGCGCTGTCCGGTGGTCAGCAGGTCGTCGGCGAGGTCGGTGAGCCGCTTCTTGGTGTGCTCACCGGCGAGAGTGGGTTGTTCCCACTCTCCGAGCCGCTCCTTGTGCAGCGCGATGGACTCGCGCAGTGGCCGGTCCCAGGCGTCGCGGTGCTCCTCCATGAAGGATTCGGCGGCGCTCAGCACGTCGGGGATCGCGGCCTTCAGAGGGGCGGGGTTGCGGTAGCGGAGCTTGTTCGCCATGGTGGGGCCCACGCCGGTGCTGCGCAGCAGGGAGACCATGTCCGCGTTCACGGTCCCGCTCCTGGTCACGCCCATCCACTTCACGACGGTGGGCCTGCCGAGGCTGTTCGAGTACACGCCCTGCACGAGGAACGTGGGTTCCGCGACGCCGGCGGTGATCATCGGGGCTTCCTGGCGGCCGAGCCGGACCAGCACCTTGTCGGTGAGCCACTCGACCACCGGGTGCAGATCGGTCAGTAGCGAGATCTCCGGCCAGCTCGACGTGGAGTCCGCCTCGCGGGCCCGCTGGAGCGAATGCTGGGCAAGCCGCCGGTTGAAGGTGACGAGCAGGCGCTCGCGCAGTCCCTGCTCCCGCAGGTAGTCCACGGGCAGGGCCTTGAGCCGGTGGAGGAGGTCGGCGGGGGGCTTGAACGACAGCAGCCCCGACTGGTCGTCGCGGTCGAGGTCGAGCCGGTCGCGGGCGTCGGGGTACACCTCGCGCAGTGCCTCGTCGAGGAAGTGGGCGGTGGAGTCGAAGAGGCGGGGGAGCACGGCGCCGCTCGCGTCCGTGCCGCTCACCGGCGCTTCCGGTGTGGGAGCTTCCGAGGAGTCCTCAGCGGCATCGTCCGCGGCTTCTGCCGGGTGTTCGCCGACCGAGCCGAAGAAGTCCGCGAGGAAGTCGTCCATCACTGCCGCATCCGCGTCGGCTCCGGACTGCCTGGCGTCCAGCGACTCGTCCACGGTCTTGCCGCGCAGCAGGTCCTGGATCAGGGACTTCTCCTCGGCCTCCGCCCGGTAGAGCCCGCTGACGGCCTCGGCGGTGCCGAGCGCGCGGTACGCCTGGTCCTCGCGCTCCAGCAGGCGTTCGGAGACGAGGGTGTCGTCCTTGGCGCCTTCGACCTCGCTGGTCAGGATCAGCGCGCGGAACTGCGGCTGGTGGGCCTGCCCGTACCGGTCGATGCGGCCGTTGCGCTGCTCGATGCGGATCAGCGACCACGGGACGTCGTAGTGGACGAGCTGATGGCACTGGCGGTGCAGGTTGACGCCTTCGGACGCCACATCGCCGGTCAGCAGGACGCGTACCGGAGCGCCGGCGAGTCCGAACTTCTCGACGACGTCCATCTGCTGTTCGTCGGAGAGGCCGCCGTGCATGACCTGGGTGCAGCCCTGCGCGGTGCGGCCCCGGAAACCGAGGGCGGCGGGCAGGACGGTGGCGAGCCATTCCAGGGTCTGGACGCGTTCGGAGAAGACGACGACGCGGGTATCGGAGGAGGGGCCGACACCGATGCTCTTCAGCTGCTCCACCAGCGCGCCGAATTTCGCCGAATCCGCCTCGGTCATGTCCGCGGCCAGCTCCACCAGGCGGTGCAGGGCGGACAGCTCTGCGGCCGTGCCCCGGGGGTCGTCCTTCTTCTCCAGCGTCTTGATGCGAGCGGCGACGGTGGCCTTGAACGCCGCGTGGGAGGACAGGAAGGACTTCAGGAGCGTGTATGGGAAGAGCGGTACCGAGCTCACGGAGGTGCCGCCGTCATTCGGCAGCCAGACCGCCGCGAGCTCCTCGAAGATCTTCTCCTCGGCAGGGGTGGCCCGGCAGTGCACTGCCTCGGACGGGCCGCGGTCCGCCCACTGCCCCTTCATCTGCTCGCGGACCTCGGTGCTGACCTTGGTACGGCGGATGAAGAGGTGCTCGATGTCCTCGGCCCGGTAGTTCTCAGGGTCGCGGATCGCCGCGGGGTCCAGGAGGCCGATGAGCTCGGCGAAGGACTTCGCGTCGCCGTTGTGCGGGGTGGCGGAGGCGAGGATGAGGGCGTCGGTGCGGGGGGCCAGGGTCTGGGCCAGCTGGTTGCGGAGCGAGCCGCGGTTGATCAGGTTGTGCGACTCGTCGATGACGACCGCGTCCCAGCGGATCTGCTCCAGGTGGTGCCGGTACTGGTCGGTGTTCTTGAGGGTGTCGATGGAGACGATCACCCGCTTGAAGAAGGTGAACGGGTTACGGCCGGCCGGGATCTCCCGCTGGATCCGCTCGATGCCCACCGAGTCCAGTCGCACCAGCGGAATCGCGAACCTCGTCCACAGCTCGTGCTGGAACTGCTCCAGCACGTGCTGCGGCGTGACGACGAGGATCCGCTCCCCCCGGCCGCGGCGGATCAGCTCGGCGAGGGTGAGGCCGATCTCCAGGGTCTTGCCCAGGCCCACGACATCCGCGATGAGGAGGCGCGGGCGCAGATTGGCGCCCGAGAGGGCGAGCTCGGCAGGCCGACGCTGGTAGGGCAGGGGATCCAGCAGGAACGAGTCCGCGAGGGCCAGCCGGCGCTCCGACTGGGGCAGCGCCGTCCGGCGCAGGACGGCTTCCAGGAACAGGCGGGAGCGCCGGTAGTTCGGAGAGTCGTCCGCGATCAGCCGGGTGTCCCGGGGGTCGATCAGCTCGATCGTGTCCAGACGCGTGAAGAACACGGCCTCCTGGTCGCGGACGAAGTCGGACACACCGACCACTTCCACGCGCGCGCCGTCCTCCGTGGTCAGGACGGAGCTCTTGACCAGCCACACCTCGTCGCGGACGAGGACCTGCGCGCCGGCCGGGAACTGCTCATGCCCCGCCTCAGCCGACAGGTCACCGTTCTGCTCGGAGCTGGTCTGGACGACGGTCACCCGTGGCCTCCTGTGGCGTTTCGTGGCGGATGGGGCAGGTCCTCCAGTATCGCGGGTCCGCGCCCGTCAGAAGGTCGCGGATGCCGCATAGGCCTCTCGCAGCCGCTGGGCCGTGATCCGGGCCTGCGCGGAGTGGCGGGGGCGTCCGCCACGGGCCTTGGCCGGGGGGCCGGGTGCCGGGAGGGGAGACGGGGTCCGGCCCGTGTCGGGGGTCGGCGCTGAGGGCGGGTTCTGGGCCGGACCCGTTGCGCCGGCGGCCTCGGGCCGGGGCTCGGGGTGGTCGACGAGTGTGGGGGTACGGTCGGGGCCGGTAGGAGGCAGGACGCGCGTCGCTTCGGTACCGGTCCCGGTCGTCGTGGGCGGTTCCGCGGTCGCCCCGGCCTCCGGCTCTCCGGCGGGGGAGAAGGGAACGGTCGGTGCCTCGGCCGGGTGGAGCAGGCTGTCCAGTATCTGTGTGGGTGCAGCCGTGTGACTCGTCAGGCGGCGTCGGGCCTGGGCGACCTTGAAGCCCTGCGACTCGATCAGGGCGCGGCACTGCTTCACCACGTCGTCGAGCGCGGGCCGGTCCTGGGCCTGGTGCGCCAGCATGGCCGTCAGCAGGGGCACGAGCTCGTCCGGCACCCCCGACAGGTCGGGGGTTTTCGCGGGGTCGGTGACCTGGTGGAACAGGACGTGGATGTTGGCCGCCTGGTAGGGGAGGTGGCCGGAAGCGGCGAACAGCAGCACGGCGCCGAGCGCGTACACGTCGACAGCGGGCGTCAGCGGCTTCTCACCATTGGCCTGCTCCGGTGGCATGCAGGACGGGGTGCCGACCACGGTGTTCGGCGCGGTCAGGGACACGCTCGACTCGGCGAAGACCGCGAGTCCGAAATCGATGATCTTCGGACCGTTGGGGCCCAGGAGCACATTGGCGGGCTTGAGGTCGCGGTGCAGCAGACCCTGCTTGTGCACGGTCGCGAGTGCCTCGGCAAGAGTCGCACCGAGCGAGGCCGTGAGAAGGGAAGGGAGCGGTCCGTGGCTCGCCACGTGCCGACTCAGGTCGAGCCCCTCGATGTACTCGGTGGCCAGCCACGGACGGTCGGCTTCCGGATCGGCGTCCAGGAGCGCTGCGATCCGGGCACCCCAGATCGTCTTGAGGATCTCCACTTCCTGGGCGAAGCGCTGCCGTGTCTCGGAATCCACCACGGAGGGCTTGATCACCTTGACTGCGGCAGGCTCGCCGCCCGGGGACTCTCCCAAGTACACCTGCCCCATCCCGCCGTGCCCGATACGACCGAGCAGCTCGTAGCCGCCCAGCTCGGTGGGGTCGTGTGGGCTGAGAGGTGCGATCTGCACGAGCTGCCTTTCCACTCGGGCGGGATGTCATTCGGACGGACAGTTGTGTCCGGGTAATAGCGCACACGGTATCCATTTGGACGACGTTCCGTACTCGCTGGAGGAGAAGCTCCGGGGAGCTGACGGCGGCTTCAGCCGAGGTCCCGCCTGCGTTCCGCGAGACATTGGAGCCACAGCTCATACGCCCGGCGGGCCTCGTGAACCGACTCGACGGCGAACCCCGGCTCGGCGAAGCCAGCCGCGGCTGCGTCCCGCACCACACAGACCAAGTGATCCGCCACCTTGCCGAGACGCTCGGCATGGGCACTCCGCAGTCGTGGGGCCAGTTCCTCTCCACGGGCGGCCACGGCCATCAGGTCCTCAAAACCGGTCTCGTCCGTGTAGGCAGAAGGGAGGCCGGGAAGGTCGGCTGCCGAGAGATGCGGGACAGCCGGCGGCCTCTGCCCGAATTCCTCCTCGCGGCCGAGGAGATGGTTCAGCAGAGTGCGTGTCGCATCCGTGTCGTGGACGAGCGCGGAGGTGGCTTCCAACGCATCCAGCTGTACGGGGATGTCTGCGGCTGCCTCGGCTGCGAGCAGCTCAGCCAATCGGTCAGCGATCTTTCGGCCCGTCTCCGATGCCTCATCGATCACGTTGTCGCAGGCGTCGAGTTTGGAGAAAGCACGCTCGGCCGTACGTACAGCCGCGTGCACCATGGCAGCCTTGTCGCCGTCGAACCGGCCTACCGCCTGAGCCAGCTGTGAGGCTGTCATGGAGGAGGCGGCGGCCAACTCGTCGGTGTGCCGCTGCCTGGCCGTTCCGTTGGGCGTTCCGATTCCCACCGTTTCCCCCTTGCCGTGACGGTGTTCCCGCTGTAGATCATGGACGGCTCTTCGTGCGCAGGGCAATCCACGGCTGGAACCTGTGGCATCTGGACATCGTCGTTGGCCGAAACATGCGTATCCACATCGCAGTGGATCACCGAGCTCCACAATGCGTCCATGCCCACCCACGAGAGCGTCGGTGGCGACGCTCGACGCTGCCTGCGCTGCACTGGCCCTCCCCGCCCCCGGAACTGGGCACCCAGACCGCCGGCCAACCCGGCACGGGTGTGTCCGTAACCGAGCCCGGGCACTGGCTGCCCCGGCTGCAGGCTGGGCACACACGGCGCAGGCGTACAGCCATCTGACGCCGGGGACGGGTGCCAACGTACCCTTCGCAAGATCAAAAACTTGAGTGACTGCACCAAACCGGACGGGGAGAGCGATGGCCGAGGAATACCCGGAATTCCAGTTGCGCCTGCCACATGGCGGGCCGACGGCGCGAGGGCGGCTGCTCTCCGAGATGGGTACCAACGGCAGTCAGAAGATGGTCGTGCTCGCCGGGTCCCCGGCTCGTCCGGACGTCGTGCCGTCGTTTCCGTTGAGGACACCCTCCTCGCACAGGCTGCGGGAAAAACTGATCGAAGAAGGGGCGATACGCGAGACCACCACTTGGCCCGGGTGGCTGGAGGTGGTTCAGGACGTCGAGTGCAATTCGCCGTCCGCCGCAGGTGACATTCTCATGGGCCGCAGCTGTAACGGGTGGCTCGAGTGGAAGACGGAGGACGGCCGACCGCTCGCGGACTTCCTCGAACAGGTCTGGTCCGGCCCCAGCCGCGCGTGGCTCGTGAGAGGTGTGCTTCCGTCAGGCCCCGACCTCGTCCAGAGGGTGTGGCTTCATGAGGGCCGGGTGACCCTCGCCGCCCTCCGGCTGCGGCCGGAGGTGGCCCAGGGCGTCAGCAAGGAGCAGCTCCGTACCTTCGTCGACGAGGACTACGAGTCGACTGCGACCTACGACGAAAAGGTGCAGCTCGTCGACGAACTGCACTCCTTCTTCTCCCGGATGCGGCCGGGAGACACGGTGTGTACCGTCTCAGACGGCCGGCTCTACGTCGGTGAGATCACCGGAAGCGTCGAGCAGCGAGTCGCCGAGGACGGCAGTAGCAACCTGCGCCGCCCCGTGGAGTGGGGTAGAGAGGGCTTCCTGCTGACGGAGCTGCCCGAGGAACTCCGGCTGCAGTTGTCGCTGAAGCACGATGTGGTCGATCTGACGACTTCCAAGGCCATCATCGACGGTCTGGGTGTCAGCGACGAGGAACTCGTGCAGGAGGCCTTGGACAGCGGGGCTGAGCCCGGAGCCGAGCCCGCGGCCGTCACCGCCCGCCGCGAAGTGGAGCTGCCCGAGCCCACCGAGGAGCTGCGGAAGACACTCAACGTGCACCGCGTGGAGTGGTTGCAGGAGGTCAGGAACCTTCTGGAGGACGAGAAGCAGCTGATTTTCTACGGTCCCCCGGGCACAGGTAAGACGTTTCTCGCGCAGGAGCTCGCCGAGTACCTCGGCGGGGGACGCGAGCAGGTGAAGGTGGTCCAGTTTCATCCTTCCTACGCGTACGAGGACTTCTTCGAAGGCTTCCGCCCTCGTGAGGACCCCAAGACGCGTGAGGTTGCGTTCCGTCTCACCGCCGGTCCGCTGCGTGAGTTCGCCGCGCTCGCCCGCCGCGAGGGAAACCGGCACATCCCGCATTTCCTGATCATCGATGAGATCAACCGGGCCAACCTGGCCAAGGTCTTCGGTGAGTTGTACTTCCTCCTGGAGTACCGCGACCGCTCGGTTCGGCTGACCTACTCGGGCGAGGACTTCTTCCTGCCCCGCAACCTCTTCATCATCGGCACCATGAACACGGCCGACCGCTCGATCGCCCTCGTGGATGCGGCGATGCGCCGGCGCTTCGCCTTCGTCGAGCTGTCTCCGCGCATCGAGCCGACCGGTGGACTTCTGCGCCGATGGCTGGCCGAGGAAGGCAAGGATCCCGAGCCGGCCGATCTGTTGGACGCGTTGAATGCCCGCATCGACGACGCCGACTTCCGGATCGGACCGTCCTACTTGATGAAGTCCGGAGTCTTCCGAGAGGGGGGACTGGAGCGCACCTGGCGGACCAAGATCCTCCCGCTGTTGGAGGAGCACCACTACGGCGAAGGCGTGGACATCGAAAGCCGTTACGGGCTGTCGGCGCTGCGTGGGGCGGTGGCGATGCAGTCGGGGCAGCAGGAGCCGAGTGAGGGGTCCGACTCGGAGTGACGGCCGTCGTTTCCCTCGTCGAACACGCGCCCGCCCGGGCCTTCCCGATGCCGGACACGGTCGGCCGTGCACTGGTAGCCTCGAAGATCCTCGAAGCAGCTGCCCCCGACTCCTATGTGCCGGGTATGTGGCGCCTGCGTGCGGGGAGCAAGGTCGGGGTGGTGGCTGTTGCTGTCCCGGGTGGCGAGACGGTCACCGTAAGGATCACTCCCAAGATGCCGGTCGCGCGTCTGTTCTTCCTGCTTGGCTACAGCAATGACCCGGCAGGCTGGCGGGACGGCGTGGTCGATGTCGCCGAGCACGCCGAATTGCTCCCCGCGCTTGCCCACGCCGTCGAGCGTCAGACCGACCGGGCTCTGCGGCGGGGCTTGCTTCAGGGCTACCGGACCGTCGAGGAGGCGTCCCTCGTCGTACGGGGCCGGATCCGAGAGGCCGAGCAGATCAGACGGCGGTTCGGCATGCCCCTGCCGGTGGAGGTGGCCTACGACGAGTTCACCACCGACATCGCAGAAAACCGGATCCTGCGCGCCGCCGTCGACCGCCTTCTGATTCTCCCCGCTGTGCCCCAGATGGTACGGACGCGCCTGATGCGCCAGCGTGCCCAGCTGGCAGACACCACACCGCTCGTACGGGGACAGCTGATTCCGGCTTGGCGGCCGACGCGTCTCAACACCCGCTATCACCAGGCCCTCCACCTTGCTCAGGTGGTTCTGGACGGGGCGTCGGCAGAGCACCTGCCCGGTGGCCTGCGCATGGACGGATTCCTCTTCGACATGAACCGGGTGTACGAGGACTTCGTGTGCGCAGCGCTGCGGGAAGCACTGCGTCCCTACGGAGGCCGGAGTGCCCTACAGGCAAAGGACATACACCTGGACGAATGCGATTCTGTTCGGCTACGGCCGGATTTCGTCTGGTATGCGGACTCGGGGAAGCCGCGCATAGTGGCTGATGCCAAGTACAAGGCCGGCAAGCGGCGAGGCTATCCGAACGAGGACCTCTATCAGATGCTGGCCTACTGCACTGCATTCGGCCTGTCTGAGGGCCATCTAGTGTATGCCAAGGGCAGCGCGCCTCACACCAGTCACCGAGTACGCCGTGCGGGGACGGTCCTCCACCAGCACGCCCTCGACTTGGACCGACAGCCGGAGGCTCTTCTGGGGGAGATCCGGGAATTGACTGAACGTATGGTCGCGGGTGTGCAAGGTCGCATTTAGTCACCGCGTACGTGCCGCCTTGGAGCTGGCGGCTCGAGAGTTCGCTCCTCCGAGAGCACGTCGGACCTTGCTGAGATGTCGCGCAGTAGGGCGTCCTTCAGGTCGTACAGAGTCCTGCTCTCCATGGCCAGTTTCCTGGCCATGGAGTGAAGTGGATCCGTCACCTCGTGGAACCGTGTGCGTGTTCGCGCGTCGGGCCATGTGACCTCCAGGCGTGAAAAGGCGCGGGCGGAGATCTCCCGGGCGTGCTGTCCCTGTGCAGCCCCCACGAGGGTACTGCTCCGGCTTCTCAATTCGTGCAGTAGCCACCATTTATCCATGATGTCCATAGGGCGTACCGCCAGTACGCACCTCGTGGGTGACGCGGGGCGCTCGGTCAGCGCGATGTGCGCACCGCCCGGACGCGTGGCCAGCATGAAGGTGCCCGGACCCCAGACGTCAGAGGCATCCACCGGGCTGCACAGTCGGCTTCTCTCGATGTAGGGCACCGAGAGATCGAATAGGTCGGTCGGGGTGACCGTGTCGATGCCTTGAGCGCCGGTCTGGGGGGCGAGGGAACTTGCGGAGCCTTTGCCGGTCCTCGCCCTGGTGACCGTGCCGAGTGGTCGTGTTTCCCACATCGCGCCTTCGGAAGACCAGTCGGCATGGAGAGCATCGGCCAACGCCAGCGTCGTGAACGCTGTTCTCCGGTTGAGGTCGATCTTCGCCTCGATGAGGCTGATCGCTTTGTGGAGCTTCATGATCACTCCCTCTGAGGGGAGCGCGAAAGGCATGCGGCGGAGTGAGTGGAGGCTCAGCGTCGGCTCGACGTGTGCAGTCACCTCCTCGTCGATCCACGCCTTGGCCGTGGGTGTCTGAAGCCAGATCCGAAGCCATCGCACGATGTGCGGGGCCGCGCGGATGATGCCCACCGACCTGGTTGCGGTCCATCCCGCGTGTTGGGCGGTGACGAGCGCGGTATCGCCCGTTCGGCGGACAAGCACGACCGCTAGGTCACCCTCTTGAAGAGTCGCCCGGCTGGCGCGCGCGTCTGCCGGGCAAGGCTTGTCGATCCGAGGGGAACAGATGCGTCCGTCTTTCACGTGGGTTGAGCTCACGACGCCCCGCTGCTCGGAGGCGTCGTCGAGGACCCCGAACGTGGTGAACATGGCCTGCCTCGGAAACTCGTCGATTGTGGTTCTGCGCCATGCCTCGGCGGCGACGCCGTCGGTCGCGGCTTCCATCAGATCTCCTCCAGGGCGTCCAGTAGCCGCGGTTCAAGCGTGTGAACCTGTTCGAGCATTTCGACCAGCTCGCGCTTCAGCTCGTAGACCCGGCTACCGGTGGAGCTCGTGTGCTCAGGCGGCTTCGCCGTGTAGGTGGTGGGCATGAGGTCATAGAGACGATGGGTGATTTCGTCGGTCGTGCAGCTACGGGACCAGTCGGGTTCATCACAGTGGGGGATGTCCGCCGAGCCGCTTTCCGGAATCCCCCTCCACCTCGCCAGCGCGGTCAGGATCCGGTTCGAGTGCCGGTCACCCAGCCGCCGCGCCCTTGATGCCGGGATGAGTTCGAAGTCTCGCCGCGCGTTGATGAACAGCACCTGTCCGCGCCGGTCAGTGGATCCCCAACCGGGACGCGCGCTTTTGTCCTTGTTGAGTACCCACAGGCCGGCAGTTGCCTCGGTGTGACCGAACACGCGAGGTGGCAGTGCGATCACGCACTCGACGATGTCGTCCCGTACCAGCCGTTCCCGGAGCTTTCGTGCTGCGGGTTGGGGGCTCTTGGCTGCGATGTCAGCCATGAGGAAGGCTGCCCGGCCCTGTGCAGCGAGCGCATGCACGATATGCAGTATCCACGCGGAGTTGGCAGAGCCCTTGGGCGGAGGCTCATCCAGCCACCGCGGGTCGACGAGGGGTCGATCCGTTCGGTCCTCTGGCGTCCAGGCAGGTTGATTGAACGGAAGATTCGCCAAGACGATGTCGTACGGCGCTGTCTCCGGCTCAGCGAGGCTATCACCGGGCGGGAAGATGTGCGCCTCGATGCCCCGTACTGCGAGGTTCATACGGGCGACCTGTGAGGTGTGGGCGTGCTGCTCCCTTCCCAGCAGAAGCGTGGTCGGATTCACCCCGACGCACTTGCTGACGTATCGGTGACTCTCTACCAGCAGCCCCCCAGAACCACAGACCGGGTCGAGGACCCTGTGGCCGTCTTGAGGCGCCGCGACACCGATCATGAGGCGGGCGATGTCCTGAGGGGTGAAGTAGTGGCTGCCGCGTGCCTGGGCGGCTGAGAGGTTCACCAGGCACCGGTCCAGCAGGTCCCCCACCTGTCGTGCGGCGCCGATTGCCTGGATGAGCCTCCGCAGCGGCACCTCGATATTGGGAGGCAGGGAGGGCATGGCCTCTCTCATGCCTGTCCCGTTGCCATCGACGTCGGTTGGGGGTAGCCAGTGGGCAAGACACTGGGTCACGGCGCGTCTGATCGCTACCTCCTCCTTCGCGGCCTGGTGTAGAAGCCACGGCCAGGTGGGGGTAGCGGACAAGCGGGAATCGACGTGTGCGGTCCGGCTCAAGTAGAGCAGTCCGAGGACCAGCCGTGTGGCGTCATGAGAGTTCATCAGACGGGACAGGTCTGACGTCAGCTGGCCAACCTCCAACGAGGCGTCCCGCGTGACACCCGCCGCAGGGCGGGCGCTTGGGCGAGGGGCTCTCGTGCTGTTCACGGGCCCACCACGCCAAGCGAAGCCATGACTCCGAGGACCAGGGTCAGAGCTACGGCGAAGGCGGCTACTCCCGTCTTGAAGGCCATCGTGGGCCTGCCCCCTTCGGCGACGGCAACGAGACTGCCGGCGAGGGCGGCCACCAAGGCGGTGAGGACTGCGATGACCACGTATAAAGACCTCTGCTCCACTGGCTTCCTTTCTGAGATCAAGGGATCGGCGGAGGCGTGACGCGAGCCGTGCGATCCCTGGTGCCAGACAAGACAGTAGAAGACGTGGCCTACACACCGCAGGGAGCACGGTGTTTGGGGTTTCTCTAGGAGAAGATGTGCGCTTGGTGCTCTCCGATACAGAGCACCGGATTTGGGGTCTGAGGAAGAACGCCCGCCATACGGCGTGATCCCAGGGTCCTGCGATCCGACTGGAACGAGTCGGCGCACGTGGCTCGGATCGGCTGCTGCCGTTCGCGCTGCCCGTTGAGGCAGCGCCCCAGCCGGCGGCCGCACGGTTCGTCGCCAGCGGCGGCTGAGCTTGTCCGTTCGCATGGTCAGGCCGCGCCACTGCTTGAGCCGGTTGATGCATCGCTCGACCGCGTTGCGCTGCTTGTAGGCCTCGGCGTCGAAGGCCGGCGTTCGGCCCCGGCGCGGCCTCGCCGCAGACGGTGGCCGATCTGGTCGGCGGGCTGGCGGATGACAGCGCGGATGCCGCGTCGGTGAAGGTGATTCCGGATCGCGCGGGATGAGTGAGCGCGGTCCGCCAGGACGATTTCCGGGCGGGTCCTTGGTCTTCCGGATCCGCTTCGCGGCACGGATGGCGGCCATGACGGTCTCGAAGGCCTGGGCGTCGCCCGTCTGGCCTGCGGTGACGCGGACGGTGAGGGGTCGTGCACGGCCGTCGCTGGCGAGGTGGACCTTCGCGCTCAGGCCGCCGCGGGAGCGTCTGAGCGCGTGATCGTCGGATTCAGCCCGGCCTAGAGCCCCCTTTTCCTGGCGCCGACGGCGTGCTGGCGGGCACGACAGATGGTGGAGTCCACCGACACGGTCCAGCCGATGTCGTCAGCGTCGTCGGCAGCTGCCAGGACCGTGGCAAGGATGCGTTCCCAGGTGCCGTCCACGGCCCACCTGGTCAACCGCTTGTGGGCGGTCTGGAACGGGCCGAGCTCGTCCGAAGGTCCCGCCAGGGAGAGCAGGTGCGGTACTTCCCCGCGATGGCTTCCAAGGTTCGGCGGCGATCGGCCCATCGCCGACCGCGGACCGGATCGGCCGGCATCAGCGGCTCGATCCGATCCCACATCGCATCCGTGACCACCCGAAATGCTCCATCACTGCCTCGAAGGAGTAGCCGCGCTCGACAAGGCAGCGCAGCTCGCTCAGGAAGCCGGCCTCGGCGACCTCCACGCCGAACACCCAGTGGGTGAGCATGCCGACGTTCTCGCCGTACGTCTCGATCCGGGTGCGGTCGGAACCGAGTTGCTGGCCGTAGCGGCGCAACTTCCACACGCAGTGGGCCGGGATTTCCTGCAGCGCGACGGGGGAGTGCGTGGCAACGATCGCAAGGCCGCTGCGTTCGGCCAGCAGGTCTGGCAGGGCCCGCATGAAGGCGGCCACTAGCGGCGGGTGCAGGTGCGCTTCGGGCTCGTCGGTGATCACCAGGGTGCGTTCGCTGACGTGCTCGACGAGGCGGGCCATGGTGAGCAAGACGATCTTGTGGTCTGAGCTGAGGCCCCGGAACAGCGCCCGCGCCTTCTCGCCGCGCCTGCGGGGGCGGCCGTGGCCTGGAAGTCCTCCAGCCGGCCCTCCTCCAAAAGGCCGCTGCCGGCATAGAACAGGCTCCGTAGAGCGGTGATCCACCGTTCCGCGCGTTCGCGGGTCAGGCACGCCTCCATGCTCTCCTTGAAGTCCCCGCGTAGCGCGCGCGGGGTCTTGAACTTCGGCGAGCGGGCGGCGGGGATACGCAGGCCAACGTACGAAGCGGTGAACATGTCGTCCCCTCGACGACGGGGAACTCGTTGAAGGCGCTGAACGAGACGGTGACGAGGTTGGCGAACGAGCGTCCGTCACGGCTGTACTCGATGATCTGGCCGAGTCGCTGCGGATCCTGCTCGGGGGCGGCGACCGCGCGGGCCAGGTGAGACAGGAGATAGGACTTTCCGATCCCGTTGCGGCCCGTGAGAGGGTGGATATTGCTGGGAGGCTGCGACTCGGGTTCCCCCCGGAACCGCAGATGGACAGGGCCGACTCCAGCCGGAGGTCAAGTGCTCCCACAGCCCGGGGCCGCTGCGGCGCTGAAGCGACTGGACTGCTGTGTGCCGGCGGGGCCAGCAGTGCCGTGATGGCGACAGGTAATAGGACGAGGGAAATACGGAGAGGCACTACGCGGTACCGGAAGCTCCGCGCTCTTCCCTACGCGCCCGGCCAATAGCCCTGCTCAGGGCCATCGGTCGCGTCAAGAGGCGAGGGCTGGCGGGTAGCACGTGCCAGTGCAGTCCGGGCGGAGAGGTGGCGGCAAGAGGGGGCACGACGAGGTGGCATCGCTGCCCAAGCGCCACAGTGTCTGGCTCCTGCCAGGTCACGGCCGTACCAACGGGAACCAGGACGCACATACGCAGTTCGGCGCCCTCGTCGCTGAGTACCACCGGTCCCACGGGCTCACCCTCCGCCTGGAGGATCTCGATGGCGCGGCGGCCAACGACTTCGGATACTCGAACAACGTCCCACCACTGTCCGACCGGGCAGACGTCGGGGTCGTCACCGATCGGCATCCATCGCGGCGGGATCCCGCACGAAGGTGGACGGTCCACAGACATGAAATGGTCTCCTCACAAAGGCTGGTGAGGAGACCATTCCACGTGACCAGTGCCGTGCGCGGACGGATTGTCTGCGGACGAGTGCACGGAAACGCCCTACAGGAACACTAGGCTGTGGTAACGCCAGCCCACCTTCCAAAGGCCGCCAGCTCGTTGGAAGGATGCGTGTCCATGCGTAGGAGTGCGGCCGACGTTTCCCGGGCCGACGGATGGAAGCGGGTGTGGTTAGGGGCAACCTTCCGTGCCCGCCTAAGGTCTGCGAATGCGCCACGCCTGTCACCTACGGCCAGCTTTGCCGAGGCGACGTCAATGAAGTGGTGGCTGGACCGTTCACCCACAGTCGAGGCCGGTGGCGCCCACTCCTGCCCCGGGACGCCGGACCACTGGGTGAGACGTACGAGTGCCTGCTCCACGTCCCCCATGTCGATCAGGGTGTGCACCTCGTGTATGCGGATGTTCGTGGGGCCGAATGACATCTCGTAGGCGAGGGAGTCGCGGTCGCCGGCCATGCGCGCAACGCTCTCTGCCTCGCGGAGGTAGGTGTCGGCGCGGTCCGCATTGTTCTCCCGAGCTTCCAGCACGGCTAGCTTCAGCAGGAGGGCACCGTCGATGGCGAGGGCGTCGTTGGTGTAGGAGTGCTCGGGTTGCATTCGTTCGAGCTCGTGGCGCAGTGCCGACAGCTTGCGGCGTCCCGACGCGTAGGCACCCTGCCGCAGCATCGCGCCCACTACAAGGTAGCCGGCGGTGAACTGCAACAAGGGGTCGCCTGAGCAGTCGGCGGCCCAGCGAACGCGTTCCAGTGCTGTGCTGGACAGGTCGTGGTGTCCCAGCTTGTGTGCAAGGGAGTTCACTGCTCGGTAGGCGCGAGCGAGGTGACCGTAGGCCTTCTCTCGCTCGCCGTTGCGACCCTCCAGGGCGATGTGCGTCAGTTCTGTGATAACTGCCGGGAGGAGGGGGCCCATTGCAGCGTAGCGCGCATCCCGACGGAGAGCGGCTACCTGGTCCATCTCGGAGGCGAGCACGGGCAGGGGCCTGGGTGCGATCTCCAGGTCGTCAGGGGTGTCGTAGCACAGCATGATCCTGCGCAGCTCAGGTATCACGGCGTGCACGCCGTCTTCGGCCTCGGGTTCGCCGTAGTACGGCTGCCCGGTCAGGACCTCCGGGCCGAAATGAAGCGCCTTGGCGAGCGCCAGGACAAGGGATGGTGATGCCTTGCGCACGCCAGACTCGAGCTTCTGTACGTAGCTGGGCGAGATCGCGACCTTGTGTGCCAGTTGGGCGGCAGACAGCTTCCGTGTCTTTCGGGCGATACGGAGACGGTCTCCCAGCGTCAGGTTTTCACTCATGGGCGGAACAGTCCCTTCGCGACGGAGCACTCTGCCCAGCGTACGTTCGATGTCCAGCCTCGCGGCGAGCTGTGGACAGAGTTCACGTTCACGCCACCGCGTGGCTGAGCCTCTCAGCCGATGTCGATCTCGTCGAAATGACGCCTATCATCCCAGATGTGTCATCAACTGCACCGTCATTTCCATTACATGGCTTGCGGCATTCGGTCAATAAGCATGCGGAAGATCGCTCAGGACAGTTTGTCCGCTGTCCACCCCCTCGCCGATGGAATCGTCTCCTCACAACACGACCCGCCCACATCGCATTTGCTGAGAAGCCGCGAACTGCCAGCGCTTCTGTGCCCCGGGGACGGGCTCGCCCGACACAGGTGAGGGAGTCTCGACTTGCACTACCTGTCGCCCATTTGGTCGCGCAGCGCGCCGCCGTTGCCGCGACTGAACGCAGTTGCTGCAACCCGCACACGAGAGGCTCCGTGTCAACCGGGCAGCTCGCGGGCGGTGGACGGCCCCAGAGCCGTGGTGCTTGACCTGTTCGGGACTCTTGTCGCCGCTCCGGACGTCACCGAACGTGCTGCCGCGGTGGTCGAGCTCTCCTCCGCACTCGGTGTCGCCAGGGAGACCGTCGACCTGGCACTTTCCAGGAGCTGGCGGGTCCGGCACGACGGGGAGTTGCGCTCGGGAGCCGCTGTCGCCGCGTATCTCGCCGAGCGATGTGGTGCATCGGAGGACCACGTGGCGGACGCGGCATCGGTGCTTCGTCGACTCGCAGCGACCCGGCTGGCTGCCGACGAGTCGATCTGTCGGGCGCTGGCTGAGTTACGGCGCTCTGGGCTACGTCTGGCACTGCTCAGTGACGCTTCCCCGGACATTGCCGAGTCCTGGAGCACGTCGGCCCTCGCCCAGTATTTCGAGCTGGCGTTATTCAGTTGCTGGGAAGGGGCGATGAAGCCGGCCCCCGGTCTCTTCGACCGAGTGCTGGTGCGGCTCGGCGTAACACCGGGCAACACCGTCTACTGCGGGGACGGCGGCGGTGACGAATTGGCAGGGGCTCAGCGGTCGGGGATGACGCCCCTGCGTGTGACACGCCGCGGCGGTTCACACCGCCTCGCTTTTGGTGAGACGCCATGGTCCGGAGCGTCCTTACCGGCAGTGGAGTTCCTGCCTGCGGTGCTGGCCGACGGGTGGGCCGCATGAACACGGCGACGCGTGCATGGAGGGTTCGCGGGGGTATCCCACAACTTGAGGAAGCCCCGGTATCATGCACCTCGGGTTCCACCAGTGGCACAGCTCTCGTTCATGTCCGGTACGCGGGCGTCTGCGGCAGCGATGTCCCCAAGCTCCACCCCTCATGGGGCGGCTCGATACCTACGCCGTGGTTCCCAGGGCACGAGATCGTCGGCAGGGAAGCCCGATCTGGTGCCTGGGCCGCCATCGATTCGCTGATCGGGTGCGACTCTTGCCATGACTGCCGGCACGGGCGAACGGACCTGTGCCAGGACCTGCGGCGCGTCGGATGGGATCTTCCCGGTGGTCTCGCCGAGATCGTTCGGGTCCCGGAATCCAGCGTGGTGAAGCTCCCCAGTTTCCGAGACCCCGCTCACGGCATTCTGGCCGATCCCATGGCGGTGGCGCTGCACGGCGTCCGCTGCGGAATGCAAGCAGCCCCGGGGCGTCTCGGAGTCATCGGCGCCGGTGCGCTTGGGATCTGTACGGCGATCTATGCCTCCGAGGCCGGGTGGGACGTGCACCTCACGGTCCGGTCTGCCACGCGGCAGAGCGAGCTGAAGTCAGCCCTCACCGGGCCGCGCCTCACAGTGCACCACGGCGCTCTACCGCCATGTGATGCCGTTGTCGACGCTGCTGCCGGGCACGACGATTCCCCCTTACGCCAGGCTGCCGCAGCGGTCCGGGACGGAGGAACGGTACTCGTGCAGAACGCCTACGCCCCGGACGTCACCCTCTCCCTACCGCTCCGCGATCTCTTCCGTCGTTCGGTAACCCTGCGTGGCTCCTTCTCGTACTGCCGCGCCAACGGCCGCGACGACTTCCACGACGCCCTCGCTCTCCTCAGCCAAGGCGGAGCGTGGGCCGACCTGCTGACGCGGGACCGCTATCCCCTGTGCGAACTACCCCAGGCGCTGGCGGCACTGCGGCGTCAGGACCATCACCGCCCGTTCAAAGTCCTGCTGACCTCGAACACCTGACTCCTTGGAGCCACGACCATGACCGTCTCCATTCCGCCACTGATCCACAAGATCAACTCTCGTGTCACGATCGAACCCCATGAGGTCCACGATGGGGTCCTCGCGGTCCTCGAACTCCCGGCCGGCAATACACGCGATGTGATGCTCGGCAGCGTTCTGACCGGCCTGTTGTTACGTGGCCCAAGGATCGGAGAAGTAGAGGCCGCCATCCGCGCCGCCACCCACCTGGACCGGGCCGGCTGGGATTTCCACCGACCGCCTGAGGGGATTCGATTCGTCGGCTACACCGGTAGCGGGAAGAAGACCCTCAAGACGATCAATCTCAGTTCGAGCGCCGCGCTTGTCGCGGCCACAGGCGGGGCACACATCGCCAAGCTCGGCTCTCGCAGCGCCTCCTCCAAGACCGGGTCACGTGACTTCATCGACCTCGTCGGCGCGGAGATCGAGGCAGTGCCGCATGGAGAGATGGTCGGCATCGCAGCCGATTGCGGATTCGGCTTCTTCTCCATCGAGCACCGGGTGCCCGAGTTCGACCAGCGCTACGGAGGCAGGTTCCAGGCGGTACACGCCCTGAGCCTGGCCTTCCCTGCGCTGCTGAGCCCCGTGGTCTGTCCCGCCTACGTCTACGGACTCTCGCACCCCGCGGTCGACGTCTCCGCGAGGCTCCTTTCCCGGCTCGGGCTGCCAGACGCGACTGTGGTCAACTCCTCCGCCGACACGACACTCCAGGTCGACGAACTCCTCCCCGGGACCAAAGTTCGTGCCTGCCGGATCAGCGACAGCCTGGAGGACCACACCCTCGCCGACGACGTGACGCGAGCCGCGGCGTCCATGCCCCGAAACCTGAGTTGCATTACCCAGCACGCGGACCCCCACTCGAACGTGGCCGCTGCGGTGCGTGTCCTGGCCGGCCGGGACACCTCGCCCGCTCGCGACGCTGTCGCTCTCAACGCGGCCCTGCTTCTTCTCACGGCTCACATGGTCCCGACTCTCCAGGCAGGCCTCGACACCGCGCTCACCATCCTCCGCGACGGCGCGGGATTGGACACACTGCTCCGCTTCGTCCGCCTCACCGGCGGCTCGCCCCTCGCGCTCGAAGCGCTGCTCCACCGGGACTCTCACCCGGCTTCCGCACACCACGCGCCCCACAGGGAGAAGGCCGCATGCTGACCCACGACGAACTGGGCGTCATCCACCTGGTTCTCAACACCGATTGCAACGCCTGGGACTTGGCGCCCACCCCGTCCTCTCCGGGCGTGTGCCGCTTCTGCTACCGCGAGCGAAACCGCGTCAAGGCCGACGCGGATACGGTCGCCCGCGTCATCGACCGCCTCCGATCTGAGTCGGAGGCGCACCGGATCGTCTTCACCGGCGGTGACCCGGTGATGCCGTACGAGAACCACCTGGAGCTCGCCCTCCGGCACGCCCGCTCCGCCGGCTTCGAGACGAACCTGCACACCAACGGCCTTCTCCTGAAAGGACGCTACCCCGACATCCGCGATCACGTAACCGTCTACTCCCTGGCAGTCGACGGCCCGGATGCCGAGACCGCCGACTGGTACCGCGGACAGGGCTACTTCGACTGCTTCCAGGCCAACACGGCCATGCTCACCTCCGACCGGCGGCGCCTCGCCATTAACACCTTCACCACAGCGCACTCCATCCAGACGCTCCAGGACCTGGCCCGGCTCATCAGCAATCTGGCCGTCACCACCCCGGTCGAGTACTGGCTGATCTCCCAGTACCGGCCCATCGGTCGCGCCAACCCCCAAAAGGCGGAGATCTACGGTTTCGGACGCGAGGACTTCCTCCAGGCCGTGAACGATGCCCGTGCACTCGTCCCCGACATCGCTGTCTTCGCCCAGCCGACACGCGCCCCACACGATGCCTACCCGTTCCGCGTCTGGGTCCTCGCGGACGGCACGGTCACAGCAGACCTCGGCAGCGTCTCGGCACCACGCAACGCCGTGCTCGGAAACCTCCTGACTGACGGCTTCGAGTGGCTCGTCCGCCGCGCCTTCGCGCTCCGCGCAGACTCCTCCTCGCCTCAGGAAGTGACCTCATGAAGTTCGACACCGCCTACTACGAGAACGTCATCGACCAGCACCGTTACGAGCGCCTCGGCCTCGGCACCATCGACTTCGCCCTCGCCGGCATGAGCCCCGACGACCTGTGCACCAAGTGGGTGTGCCACACCGGTGCCCGCGAGTTCGCCGAGGCGTTGGAGTCCGGCCAGCCCGCGATCGTGACCACCGGTGTCGGCCTCGGAGGCCCTCCCCACGCCGGCACCGTGTTCCAGCTGCTGCGCGCGATCAAGCTCCAGCAGCAGGGGCTCGACGTGCAGATCGTCCTCGGGGACCTTGACTCCTACAACGCACGCAGCACCCCGCTGGATGTGGTGCGCCGGATCGCGGACCAGTACGAGGAGTTCGTACGCCGCCTCGGGTTCGACGATCAGCGTGGAGTGCTGCGTCGTCAGGAAGGCCACACCGACGTGCTGGGCACGGCCTTCCTGCTCTCACGGCATCTTGACGACTCGGACTTCCAATGGGCGGAGGAGGACCTCTCCGGTCTCTACCGCAGCCACGGCGTCTTCGACCACCTCTCGTACGGCATGAAGCAGGCCACCCTCCTCATGGCCGCCGACTTCGTGCAGCTCCTCTCCGAAGGGCGGCACGTACTGGTCTCCCTCGGGGTCGACGAGCACAAGTACGTGGCCCTCGCCCGCCGCGGCGCCGAACGCTGGGGGCTCCCCGCACACCGCCTGTCCGGCATCTACACCAAGATGATCCCCGGCCTGGGTGGCCTGCCGAAGATGAGCAAGAGCATCCCCGGCTCGGGGATCGACGCCTCGATGTACGCCGAGGACATCCGCGTCCTGCTCTCCGCCGACACGGACACCGCCCCCGAGGACGACGGCTCGGCCCTGCTCCAGATGTACGCATGCCTTCCCGAGGTCGACGGCCTGGCCTACGACCGTGCGGCGACCGCACGCCGCAGCGGCGCTCCCGAGTGGCAGACGCTGCGCGAGGAGCTCGTCGAGCGCGTGATCACCATCTTCTCCCTCTGGCCGAAGTAACCGAAGGAGCATCCCGATGCACCCCGCCCCCGCCTTGTCCAGCCGCCCGATAGGCGACGCCACCTCGTACTTCATCAGGAATGGTTACAGCAGCCGCGACTCCGTGGAGTACTTCGCCGACGAGACGGAGGACGCCACCGTCTGGCAGCCGGACGTCTACCCCTACGCCGCTGCCCATGCGCAGGAGCTCGGCCGTGACGTCCTGATCGACATAGGCTGCGGCCGTGCCGGCAAGCTGGCGACCCTCGCCACTGCCCGCCCCGACTACACCTTCATCGGCGTCGACTTCGGCGACAACCTCCGCTGGAGCCGCGACAACCATTCCTTTGGCCAGTGGATCGAGGCGGACCTGGAAGCCACCCTCGTCCTCCCGATCGAGCCCGCCACCATCCGCCGATCCGTCGTGGTCTGCTCCGACGTCGTGGAGCACCTTCTCAACCCCAGGCCGGCCCTCACCATGATCCGCAGGCTGCTCGCGGAAGGATGCGCCGCCGCCGTCTTCTCCACCCCAGCGCGGGAGTTCCGCAGCGGCTACGACGCCCCTGGACCGCCCCGAAACCCCAGCCACGTCCGCGAATGGGCGAGCGACGAATTTCAGGCCCTGCTGCGTTCCGCCGGCTTCGAGATCCACTACGCCGGGCTCACCCGAAGCGACGACGTTTCCAATGGCCTGTCCACCCAGCTGGTGCTTGTCGGCCCCGGCAAAGAGGACGAGTGACCGAGATGGCACCATCCTCGCCGACACACGCTTTACGCGTGGTCCACCTACCGGCCCGCACCCCGTACGCACGCAAGCTACACGGCCAGGACATCCGCATCCTCAACGAGACCACGATCCGCCCCGGCGTCACCGTCCCCGCCGCAGTGAACGCCGCCTGGCTCCTCGCCCACACCCCGCTCAACTGGCTCGATGCGCTACACCTACACCACATCGACATGGAAGACCTCTCCACCTTGGAGCGCCTTCTCGACGCCTGCGCCACCTCCGGTGTCCGCGTGGTCTTCACCGCACACGACACCCGCCCCATGTACGGCAACACGGCGGAATTCACAGACCGCCTACGGCTCCTCCTCTCGGCCGACGTCCAATGGGTCTGCCTGACCGAGAACTCCCTCACCGAGCTGGCCGGCCTCCTGGGAACTCGCCCTCCCGCGACCGTCATCCCCCACGGATACGTCGCACCGCCAGACACGCTGCTCCGCAGAGAACGAGAACAAGGCACCGGGGTCCGCTTCCTCATGTACGGAGCCTCCCGTCCCAGCCGCGATCAGCTCTCCCCGGTCATCAACTGGAGCCTGGGAGTCACCGACCCAGCGAGCACCCTGCGGCTCCTCCTCCGCGCCTTCAGCCCTGCCGACTTCACCCCGGACAGCCGCGTACCCCTGCTGCTGGACACGGCGCGCCACGACCCCCGTATTCGCTTGTCCATGCACCCGTACCCCACCGACGACGACGTGATCGACGCCGGCCTCACTTCCGACGTCCTCCTGCTCCCCTACCTGTGGGGCAGCCACTCGGGCCAGTTGGAACTCGCCTTTGACCTGAATTTGCTGCCGGTCTGCTCTCGCACCGGCCACCTGCCTGAACAACACCGCCAGTACCAGGGAATGGTCGGCGAACCCGAGTGGTTCGACTGGTCGACAGGCCACCCCAACCTCTTCGGCGAACGCTTCCTCACAGCCGTCGAGAGTGCCACGGCCCGCCTGGCCGCCGCCCCACGCCGCCTGGATCGACCATTTCTCGACTACCGCACCGAGGAGCACAAGGCCATCCTCACCGCCTACGCCCAGATCTACGGGAGCGGCCGGTGAACGCCCTGCCCCGGATATCGTGCGTCATCCTGTGCCACAACTACGGCCGCTACGTCGACCGTGCCATCACCAGCTGTTTGGAACAGGAGCCCGGGAGATACGTACTGCACGAGATCGTCGTCATTGACGACGGTTCCACGGACGAGACCGAGGAAGTATGCGCCCGCTATGAGGGCCGCATCCGAGTCGTCCGGCGAGACAGCCGGGGCTTCGGCCAGACACTGACCGACGCCATTCGTCTCAGCAGCGGTGACTGGGTAGCCCCGCTGGATGCCGACGACTGGTTCCACCCGACCAAACTGCGCAACTGCGCCGAGGCCGTCACCGCCGACCGACTCTTCATCGAGCACTGGGAGTACGTCGTCGATGCCGACGGGCACCAGGTTCTCGCGGAACCACACCCTGGTGGCAACACCAGCACTCTGCTCGTACGCCGGGAGGCGGCCCTCACCCTCCTCCCCGTGACGAACGAGATCTTCTTCCACGCCCTGCGGGAAGCCGGCCACGGTCACGCCTTGCATGTCCCGCTGGTGCACTACCGACTTCATCCGCTCAGCATGACCGATCGACACAACCGCGGAGTGTCACAGCTGTACCGGGCCGAGGTCTCCACAGCCCTGGCCCGACGGCTCCGGACCATGGCCGCCGCACCACCGAGTTGGACAACGCGCCGCGACCTCCACCGCATGTCCCGTCACTTCCATGTCCTCGCCGCCGGGCACCTCGTGGAAGCACAGGTACAGCTCGGGCACCGCCGCACCTGCGTGCGTCCCCTCACCACCATGCTGATCGATACAGCCTGCTCCAGAGGGTCTCTCACCCCCTGGGTCAGGGCGCTGTCGAGCACCGTAACCGGACGTCCGCAGGCACCTGTTCCGAATGATCAGGAGCGGCGGCGCAGAGAGTGACTATTCGAATACGGCGGATGAGTGGCGATGATAAAATCGCCCCTTCCAACCACACTGGCCTAGCCAGTTGTCAGACCCAGGAGCGTATAGGCACCATGAGCCGTCTGAGCGAGTCCGTCACCCGTGTCATGCAGATCCTCGAGGGATCGGACCTGGGCGTGGACTATACGGTCGCTCAGCTCCTGGACGAGACAACAGCCCGGCGCTCTCTCGACCTCTCCGACCTCTCCCCTCGGGAGCAGGCCGCCCTGGTCGAAGGGCGCGCGATCAACATGATCCCCTCAGCCACGGTACTCGCCGAGAAGATCACCGCGGCCCAGGCATCGGGCCGTCAGTTCGTCATCAAGTACGGCATCGACCCGACGTCCCCCGATGTGCACCTCGGCCATGCGGTGCCGATCATCATCGCGAGTCGGTTCCAGCGCATGGGTCACCATGTCGTCTTCATCATCGGTGACGTCACGGCGAAGATCGGCGACCCGTCCGGGCGCTCGTCCGAACGGCCCGCCCTCACCGACGACGACATCGCTCGGAACCTCAGCACCTACCAGCAGCAGGTGACGCCGTTCATCGACTTCGAGCGAGCCGATCTGCGCTTCAATGGCGAGTGGCTCAACAAGGTCAGCCTGCCCCAGCTCGTGGAGATCCTGGCCCGCGTGCCGGTGTCCATGTCCCTCCAGCGTGAGGACTTCCGCACCCGGCTCGCCGAAGGGCAGGGCCTGTCCGTCGCTGAGTTCGTCTATTCGGTCGTCATGGCCATGGACTCCGTGGCCATCACCGCCGACGTCGAACTGGGCGGGGTGGACCAGCTCCTCAACCTCCAGATGTGCCGCAAGGTGATGGAAATCTCGGAGCAGACTCCCGAGGTCGTCATCACCACCCCACTCATCGAGGGCACTGACGGCACCGGCGCCAAGATGAGCAAGAGCAAGGGCAACTACGTCGGCCTTACTGCCACCCCGGACGATGTCTACGGCCGCCTGATGTCCATCCCTGACCATGTCACCGAGCCGTACCTGAAGCTGCTGACCGAGTGGACGGACGAAGAGATCCAGGTGATCACCAAGCGCCTGGCCGAGGGCACCGCACACCCCATGGCGGTCAAGCGCATTCTCGCCGGCGAAGTAGTGGCTGCCCTCCACGGCCTGGAGGCAGCCCAGGCGGCCCGCGCCGAGTTCACGGCCCGCTTCTCCAAGCGCTCCTTCGGTGACACGCAGAACCTCCCGGTCGTCTCCCTCAAGGAACACGCCGAGACTCCCCTGGGCGTCCTGCTCAGCCAGACGCTGGACTTCGCCCCCAGTCTCTCGGCCGTCCGTCGCATTGCCCAGCAGAACGGACTCCGTCTGATCACCGAGTCCGGCGGCGAACAGCACGCCACCCCGCTCGCCGAGGCCGCCGTCCAGCAGACCCTCGCCGCGGTCCTGACCGCGGCCGGCGCGGCCGATGGCGCCGACCTCTACCTCAAGGCGGGCCGCAAGATCGCCCGTATCGACGCCTGACAGCAAGTCGGACGGCGCGTTGCCGTGGCGGGAGGCTGTCAGGAGTGAAGGTCCTGCTTCGCCCCATCGACTCGTCGGTGGGGCGAAGGACTGTCTGAGTGCCCGCAGACAACATGAGTCCACCGGCGGCCTGTTCTGATGCCGGTTGCGCCCTGGGCGCGTGTGTACAGGACCCATCGGATCTTCTGTCTCGGGTCGGCCCTGTCGCAGCCGGATATCTGATTCGCTTGGACCTAATCTCGCTGGGCATGACGAGCAATGATGCACGGATCACCAACTTCTACACGGAGTATGACGAGGCGTCCCGGCTGCGTGCCACTGCAGTGGGTCGGCTGGAGTTTCAGCGGACCCGGGAGCTGCTGCGTCAACGCTTGCCTCCGGCCCCGGCCCGGGTATTGGACGTGGGCGGAGGCCCGGGAACGCACGCCCGCTGGCTCACCAGGGCCGGATACGAGGTGCTGCTCCTGGACCCCGTGCCGAAGCACGTGGAACAGGCCCGCTCTCTCGCACCGGGTTGTTCGGCGGCGCTGGGGGATGCCCGCGACCTGCCCCTCCCGTCCGAAAGTTTCGAGGTGGTCCTCCTCCTGGGCCCGCTCTACCACCTGGCGGACCGGGCGGACCGGCTCAAGGCGCTCCAGGAGGCTCGCCGGGTCGCGGTGCCGGGCGGTCTGGTGGCAGCTGCGGGGATCTCCCGCTACTCCCTGATGCAGGACTACACCGTCAGCGCGGGCCTGTCTCCGGAGCTGCTGGCGGGTGAGGTCTCGCAGGTCGTCAGCACAGGTTCCTACGACGGCAGCAGGGGTTTCACGGTGGTGCACTTCCACACCGCAGCCGAGCTCACGAAGGAGGCCATCGAGGCGGGGATCAACGGCGTGAGCGTGCACGGAATCGAAGGCCCGGGGTGGGCCTATGTAGTCGCTGCTGGCCGCTTCGCGGACCAGGACGCTGCTGGGGCGCTGCTTGCGGACGCCATTGCCACGGCCCGCCTGGCGGATAAGCAGGGCGTTCTCACCGACGCTTCCGCGCACGTTCTAGCGGTTGGCACCGCCTGAGCCGCTGGCCTCGGCGGGAAGCTTCCGCCAACGACTCCCTGTCGACCAGACGAGCTGCAACGGAAGGCGCCGCGCCGCAGCCGCTACGGCGGCGTGCTGGCGAGCGTCGGTCGATCCCGTCCTCGCGGAACGGGAAGACGGTGCGTCGCGTTGAGACGCACGATCGGCTTGCCGACGGCCGCTTCTAGGCGGTTGAGGTAGTGCCTTGCACAGGGTGGCCAGCCGTTTCAGTCGGTCGCCGCCGATCTCGGGGTCAGTCACCACGATCCCGGCCTCGTGCGCGCGGTGTGCCGTGAGGACGGTCAGGTCGAGGTCCGGCCAGAGGACCGCGCCACGGAGCGGGGCCCAGCCCGCCTCCGGCGGGGCGCCGTCCGGGGCGAGGACGGGCACGAGCGGTACGTCGGTGAGTTCGCTCCCGTGCACCCGCAGATCCGCGACGTGGAGCCGCCCCGGCAAGCCCTTGTCGTTCTCCCAGCTCACCAGGTCCGCGGCCAGCTGCCGCATGGACGGCTCGGGCACGGTACGGAGTACCGCGGCGGCCGCCAGACAGGTCTCGGCGACCGCGTCGAGCAGCAGGACGTTGACCCACGGCCCTGGCAAGCGTGTTGTTCAGCCGTTCTTTCTCCAGGGTGCCAGGGGCTACGAGAAAGGAGCCGGACGGTCCCAGGTCCACGGTCGCGAAGGAGACGGGGAGTCCGTGCCCGGCGCCGTCTTGCGCCACCTCGAAGCGCTCCTAGGAGCGGTCAGCTCGTGCCACTCATGGGCCTCCTCGAGACGCGCATTCGAGGCTTGTCGGACGCTTTCTGGTAGAGCGTCACTTTCGGACGGCTCGCCTGCTGGGCCAGGACCGGTTCACGGGTACGTTTCGACCCCGCTGCAGGCAGGCAGCGGGGCCGCATTCGTCTGGGTTCCGGGGGAGCCTGCGGCCTGGTCGCCACCTTGGCCGGCTCGGACGGAGCCGCCTTCGCCGCCGGTTTTCAGACCGGTGGGGAAGGCGGCTTTTCGCGTTGTGGGTTACGGGCGGTAGGAGTCCACCAGGCGGGCGAGGTGGCGGCCCGTGGTGCGGAGCGGGTCTTCGCTGCGGTGGACCTGGGAGGCGACTTCGGCGCCTTCGAGGGTGCTGATGACCGTGGTGGCCAGGTGGCCGGCGTCCGCGGGGGAGAAGCCGGAGCGGAGCAGGCGTTCCGAGACCAGGTGTTCCCAGTTGCGCAGGGCGGCCGCGCACGCCTGCTGGATGTCGGAGTCGGTGCCCAGCGTCTCCAGGGCCGCCGCGGTGACGGGACAGCCTTCGACCCAGCCCGACTTCCGCAGGCTTTCGGCCAGTTGGCGGGCGCAGGCGTCGACGGCCGCGCCGGGCTCCTCCGAGCTGTCCAGCGCGGCGCGGAGGATGCTCGCGAACTCGCCCTCACCGTGCTTGATCGCGGCGACCGCGACGGCTTCCTTGCCGCCGGGGAAGAAGTGGTAGACGGAGCCGAGCGTGGCATCCGCCTCCTTGGCGATCTGCTTGATGGCCGTGCCCACGTAGCCCTGGCGCTGCAGAAGGCGTGCTGCCGCGATGACGATGCGGTCCCGGGTGCCTGCCTGATTCTCCATGGCGTGAGTGTACTGGATAGAGCGTTCGCTCTAGAGCTGTGTTATGTTTGCCGAGTCGCTGGATAGAGCGCTCGTTCTACTCCCTGTGTGGTGAGTCGCCGAAGCCGTTTTCCAGAGAATGCCGTCCTACCAAACGCGGAGGATTTCCCAGTGAGCACCAAGCAGCCTGCGACCGTTGTCGGACTCGGCCCCATGGGTCAGGCCATGGCCCGCACTTTCCTGGACGCAGGCCATGCCGTAACGGTCTGGAACCGCACCGCTTCGCGTGCCGACACCCTCGTCGCCGGGGGAGCGGTGCTCGCGAACAGCATCGAGGATGCCCTCAAGGCCAATGATCTGGTGATCCTGAGCCTCACCGACTACGAGGCGATGTACGCGGTGCTGGAGCCCGCGACCGGTGCGCTGGCCGGCCGGGTGATCGTCAACCTCAGCTCGGACACTCCGGAGAAGACCCGTGCGGGTGCCCGCTGGATCGCCGGACACGGCGGTATCCACATCACGGGTGGGGTCACCGTTCCGCCGTCGGGCATCGGCAGCAGCGACTCGTACACCTTCTACAGCGGCCCGCGCGACGCCTTCGACCGGCACCGCGCCACCCTCGAAACCCTGACCACCACGGACTACCGGGGCGAGGAGCCCGGCATCGCCGCGCTGATGTACCAGATCGGCATGGTCATGTTCTGGACGTCCATGCTCAGCTACTGGCAGGCCATCGCCCTCGCCGACGCCAACGGCCTCAAGGCGGAGGACATCCTCCCGCACGCCACCGAGACGATGAACGCGATGCCGAACTTCCTCGCCTTCTACACCAAGCGCATCGACGCGGGTGACCACAGCGGAGACGTGGACCGACTGGCCATGGGCATGGCCAGCGTCGAGCACGTCCTGCACACCAACGCCGACGCGGGCGTCAACACCGCGCTGCCGGCCGCGGTGGTCGAGCTCTTCCGTCGCGGGATGAGCGCCGGGCACGAGGCGGACAGCTTCTCCAGCCTGGTGGAGCTGCTCAAGAAGAACCAGGTCTGACCCTCCGGGCAGCGACGGTCCATCCCCCATGCGCATTGCCCTGGCCGTAGATCCCCCGTCGGGCCAGGGCAATGCCCAGCAGTGCACGAGGCACGCCGCAGGGCCCGGGCCGTCTCCGAGGGGGGTCCGGGCCCTCAGGGCGTGAGGTGCGCGTGCACTGCGCCGGTCAGGGCGTGCAGTCGCGCGTCGGCCTGCCGCAGCGAGTGCCGGGCCGCCGCGAGCCGGTCCCGGGTGGCCGGGTCCGGCAGGGCGTCGCACTCCTCCAGGAGCAGCCTGGCGGTTGCGATGGCCTCGGCCACGCCGTCCCGCAACTCCCCCGCGTAGGCGTCGAGGGCGGACAGCAGGACGGCGCGCACCTGGGTCATGAGCGACTCGGGCAGGGAGTCGTCCCCGTGATCCGGGCCGGACAGGGCAGGCAGGGCCGGCAGGGCCGCCTCGAAGCGGCGTAGCACCGCGTCGAGGGGCTCGGCGGGCAGCGATCGGCGGGCCGCAGTGCGGGCGGCACGCGGGCCGCTGCCCGCCTGTCGTGCGGAACGGGCGAGGCCCTGCTGGAGGGCCTCGGTGAAACCGGGGCCGATGACGGCGTCCCAGTCGTCGCGCGCCGGGGTGGTCACGGCGAGGTCGAAGCGGCCCGCTGGAAGCCGCCGCTGAAGAAGAGCAGTCCGTCCTGCCCGTCGCCGCGGCTGGACCCTACGACGTTGCCGATGAAGATCGAGTGGTCGCCGACGTCGTAGGCCTCGGACAGCTCGCACTCCAGCCACGCCAGCGATCCCTTGAGCAGGGGTGCTCCGGTGCGCGGGCCGGGTGACCAGCCGACGTCCGCGAACTGGGGCGGCCCGAGCGGCCGTTGCTTGTCCGCGAAGAACCGCGCCAGACCCTCCTGGCCGGCCCCCATGATCGAGACGCCGAAGTGGCCCGCCGAGAGGATGGCCTTGTGCATCACCGCGCTGTGCGCGACGGAGCACAGGACGGACGGCGGGTCCAGGGAGACCGAGGTGAAGGCGTTCGCCGTCATGCCGTGGATGTGCTCACCGCCGACGGACAGCACGGTGACCCCTGTGGCGAACAGGGACATGACCTCGCGCAGCGGAGCGGGATTCGCCGCGGGTTCCGGCGAAATGACCACGTCTGTTGATAAGGAATTCACGCCGTGCCTTTCATAAGATCCATGCCGTGAAAGTACTTCCATTATCGGGCCGTACGGGAACCCGCGAGTAATTGTCCACTCAGCAGACGGTGCCGGGAATAGCCGATTACCGTTCAGTGAGTCGACGCTGGTGTCCGCCCAAGATTTTCTGAGTAGCCTCGTGTTGTTTCTCAAGGGGAGACTTTCGATCAGGATCAGGGGTCGCATGAACACCGTGAACAACGTGAACGCCGAGCCGCAGCTCGCTGAGCCGTACTTGCTCGGATGGCTCTCGTCGGTCGGCCTCGACGTGGAATACGTGCGTGCCGAAGGAAATACCCTCTACTACCTCGACGAGAATGCCGCCGAGATCCCCGTTCTGGACTTCGCGGGCGGCTACGGATCGCTGATCCTCGGGCACAACCACCCGGAGATCACGGCCTACGCGCAAGAGCTCATGGCGGCCCAGACCCCCGTGCACGCGCAGTTCTCGCGGCACCCCTACGCCAACGACGTGGCCGTCACGCTCAACCGGATCCTGCAGCGGGAGCTCGGTACCGAGGAGAACTTCTCCGCGATCTTCGCGAACACCGGTGCGGAGGCCGTCGAGGCGGCCGTCAAGCACGCCGAGCTCGACCGCGTGCTGCGCCTCCAGGAGCTGCGGGCCCGCCTGGCGGAGAACCGGGCGGCGGCCGAGGAAGCGGTGGCGGGCGGGGCGTCCGTGGCGCAGGAGGCATACGGACTCGCCGGGGTGGACGCCCGGGACGGGTTCGGCGCGCTGGTGGAGGAGATCGAGCGGCGCAACGCGGAGCAGTTCGGCCGGCCGCCGGTGTTCCTGGCGCTGGAGGGCGGGTTCCACGGCAAGCTCGTCGGCAGCGTCCAGCTCACCCACAACGAGGGCTACCGGAGCCCGTTCGGGGCGCTCGCGACGCCCGCGCGCTTCCTCCCCACCGGCAACGCGCAGGCACTGAAGGCCGCGATCGAGGCGGAGCGGGCCACGGTCCTCGACCTGGCCGTCGAGGACGGCCGGGTCATCGCCGCGGAGATCGACTCGCCCGTGTTCTGCGCCTTCGTCCTGGAGCCCATCCAGGGAGAGGGCGGCATCCGCGTCCTGTCCGAGGAGTTCGCCCGGGACATCCAGCTGGCGTGCGCCGAGATCGACTGCCCCATCATCGTGGACGAGGTCCAGAGCGGCATGGGACGCAGCGGCCGGTTCCTCGCGAGCTCGGCCCTCGGCCTGCGCGGTGACTACTACGCCCTGGCCAAGAGCCTGGGCGGCGGCATCGCCAAGACCTCCGTCATGCTGACCCGGCAGTCGAGGTACCGCTCGGAGTTCGAGCTGGTGCACAGCTCGACCTTCGCCAAGGACGCCTTCTCCTGCTTCATCTCGAAGAAGGTCCTGGAGCTCCTGGAGGCCGACGACGGGGCGGCGTACGGGATCATCCGCGAGCGCGGCGCCCTCCTGGAGGAGACCCTCCGGGCGGTGCGCGCCGATTACCCGCACGTGGTGAAGGACGTGCGGGGGCGGGGCCTGATGCTCGGCCTCGAATTCCACGACCAGTCCGGCTCGGCATCGGCCGCCATCCGCGAGAGCGCCCCGCTCTTCGGCTACACCGTCGCCGGCTACCTGCTGCGCGAGCACCGCATCCGTACGTTCCCGACCGCGAGCGCCGTCAACACGCTGCGGTTCGAGCCGTCGCTGTACCTGACCGACGCGGAGATCGGACGGCTGGACACGGCGCTGCGCGCCGTCGCCGAGCTGCTGCGCGACCACGACGGCGCCGGTCTCACCGGGATCGCGGACGCGGCCTGATCCCGGCGGTGCACGCAAGAAGCGGACAGGTGCCGGACAGCTTCCGGCACCTGCCCGCATCGGCGGCGCACCCGGCTCCCCGGCACCCGCCCGGGGCCGCCCCGGTCACACTGCCACGGGGGTCTCCGGCAGGTCCCGCAGGACCTCGGCGGCGGGCGCGGTGCCGGGCAGCGCCGACAGCAGCGTGAGCGTGGACACCTGGCGCTTGCCTCCGCCCCAGCCGGGACGGCGGTCGAGCAGCTCGGGACGGGCGGTGGCGACGGCGAGCAGCGGAGCGCCGCCGGCGCCGTCGGTGAGCCGCTCGAGGCGGTCGAGGAACGCGTCGTCGGCACGGTGCACGTCGTCGAAGAGGACCACGATCGGTTCGATCCGGGCGGCCGTGGAGAGGAACTCCACCCAGGTGTCCAGGATCTCTCCCGGACGCCCGCCGTGGGTCTGGGTCCGCCCGGGGAGCAGGTGCAGCAGCGTCCCGTGCAGCCGGGAGCGGCGGCTCGCGGTGAGCGGCAGCTGCCACAACGCGGCGGCGAGCTTCTCCCGCGCTTCCAGGGCGGAGTCGAGGGGCCGCAGCGAGCAGTAGGCGGCGAGGGTCTGGGCGGCGAGCGAAAGCGCCCCGTCCTCGATGGGCTCGCGCGCGACGAGGACCCGGGGGGACGGCTGCTGCGGCCTGGCGAGACCGCGTTTGAACTCGGCGAGCAGGTGGGTCTTGCCCACCCCGGGCGCACCGAGCACGGTCACCAGGTGCGGAATCGAGCGGTGCTTGCCCCAGTCGAGCAGGCCGTTCAGCACGCCGAGCTCGTAGGTGCGGTCGGCCGGGATCCCCGCGTCCGCCGCCAGCGTGGCGAGCACCTGCCAGATGTCGGGCGCGTCACCGGTGGGCCGGCAGGCCACCGCCGGTCCGGCTGCCAGGCGGGTCGCACCGCTCATCCACACCTCGCCGTCCGGTACCTGGGCCAGCAGGGTCCGCCCGTCGTCGAGCAGCGCCCCTACGGCGGACAGCGGTGAGACGGTGCCGTTGGCGCCCGACCGGGTCCGCACCAGGGCCTGCCCGGTGGTCACGGCGGCGCGCAGCGAAGGGCCGCGCCGGGAGGCGAAACCGTCCCGCAGCTCCAGTGCCGCGCGTACCGCGCGGGCCGCGTCGTCGTGGCGCAGGCCGCGTACGCCGAACAGGGCGAGCGAGACCGAGCCGATCGTGGCGACGACGGTGCCTCCGAACCGCTCGATGACCTGCCCGATGGCATCGCCGGCGCTGCCGAGCGTGCTGTCGATTTCACCCGGGTACGCCTCGGGGAGGGTCTCGTGGGACATGCCGACCAGCAGGGCGCTGACCTGGATGCGCTCGGTCACGGTGGTGTCGGACTGCCGTGTGGCCGCGGCCGTGGCCGCGGCGGGGGGCGTGAGCGTGGGCGCGGGTAAGGGGGCGACCGGCTCCGCCTCACGCTCCTCCGGTTCGCGTTCCGGCTCCGGAACGTGAACGTGGGGGGAAGGGGGGCCGGGCGCCGGGCGGTTCTGCGGTGTGGCCTGGTGCGGCACCGTGATCGTCGGCCGCTGCCGCGGCGGGCGCTGCTCCATGTGGGCGCTCAGAGCCGGGTCGTGCGTCAGGATCGAGTGCTGGAGCATCTGCAGGCCCCGGCCCGGCTCCAGTCCCAGGTTCTCCACCAGCGAGTTGCGGACCCGGTCGTAGACGTTCAGGGCGTCGGCCTGCAGGCCGCACCGGTACAGGGCGGTCATCAGCTGGCCGCACGCGCGCTCCCGGAGCGGCTCCGATTCGACCATGGTCGTCAGATCCCCGAGTATCGCCCGGTGGCGACCGCACGCCAGTTCGGCCTCGAAGTAGTCCTCAAGGGCGTCGAGGCGGGCACGGCGCACCGATTCGAGCTCCGGCCAGGCGATGCCCGATTCCATCAGATCGGCGAGGATGGGGCCGCGCCAGAGATCGAGTCCCTCGCGCAGCAGCCGCGCGGCGGCCTCGGGGCCGTCGGCGGCGAGCGCCGCCCGCCCCTCGGTCACCCTCCGCTGGAAGACCGACAGGTCGACGTGTTCCGGGTCCACCTGGAGCGCGTAGCCGGGGGCCCGGGTCACGAGCTCGGGTGCGCTCCCCCCGGCGGGGGCGGAGCCGGCGGCCAGGATGGAACGCAGCCCCCATACGGCGTTGTGGAGGATCTTCCGGGCCGTCGTCGGCACTTCCTCGGAGTCCCACAGAGCCTGCATCAGTTCGCTGGTCGCGGCCACTCGGTTGGCGCGCAGCAGCAGATAGCCCAGTGTCGCCCGCTGCTTGGTACCGCCCAGCGCGATCAGCTTTCCGTCAACCGTCACTTCCAGGGGGCCTAGTAATCTGAATTGCATGCGATTCCTTGTTTTTAAGGAGAAGGTATTTCCGGTGGGAGTGGCTGTCCTACTGCTTCGTCGTGCAATTCGAATGGCGTTCATCTGAACTTGAAATGTCCTCGCCGGTCCGTCGTGAAGCGCTGATCTTCACTATGACATGGGCTTCTTGAGGTCTTCTTGAAGTCTGAGTGGACTCTCTACGGCAGGCGATTTATTGTGACGGCGCTCACGACGAGGCCGTTCCCTGCGCGCCACCGGCCGTTGAAAGCGGTGACTCGGAATCCGTTTAGCGTGGGGCCTGGGACCAGTAGGTCGGCACGGAAGGTGTTCGTGGGCGGATCGAGAGTGATCAACGCCTCGTCGAAGTCCAGCGGGCTCCCGGTGAGCGGGAACCACGCCTTGTACACGCTCTCTTTGGCACTGAAGAGCAGCCGGTCCCAGCAGACGGCGGGCCGCCGCGCGGCGAGGGCGCGCACGCGGGCGCGCTCCTGCGGCAGCGCGATCAGGTCCAGGATTCCGGCGTCGGGCAGCGGCTCGTTGGGTTCGGCGTCGCAGCCGATCGACAGCACGTCACTCCGACGGGCCACCGCCGCGGCCCGGTAGCCCCGGCAGTGGGTCATGCTGCCCACGATGCCGTCCGGCCAGCGGGGTGCGCCGCCCGGGCCGGGCAGGATCGGCGCCGGCGGCAGCCCGAGCCGGGCGAGGGCATCGCGGGCGCAGCGCCGTACGGAGGCGAACTCCCGGCGCCGGGCGGCCACGGCGCCCGCCACGACGCGCTCCTCCTCGGGGAAGAGCGGCGCAGCGGCCGGATCGTCGCGGAACAGCTCGGCTGTGGCGACGGACGGGGGGAGGACGGAACTGATCACGCCGTGCCGGGGGTCATGCCTTCATGCCCTCGCATCCCTCTTCAGGCCTTCGCGCCCGCGTCTTCAGGCCCTCGCGCCGGAGGCCGACAGGTTCGCGGAGAGGAGAGCGGCGATGTCCGCCGTGTGGTCGTCGAGGAAGAAGTGCCCGCCGGGGAAGACCCTCAGGTCGAAGTCGCCCGTGGTGTGTTCCTCCCACGCGGCGGCCCGCGCGACCGGCACCACCGGGTCCGCGTCACCGATCAGCGCGGTCACGGGGACGGGGAGCGGGGCGCCCTCCGCCCAGGAGTACGAGCCGAGCGCCCCGTAGTCGGCGCGCAGCGCCGGCAGCACCATCTCCAGCAGCTCCGGGTCGTCGAGCACGGCGTTTCCGGTCCCGCCGAGCCGGCGGACCGCCGCGATCACCGCGTCGTCGCCGTCGAGCCGGTCGTGGACGCCGGGCCGGGGGGAGGGGGCACCGCGGCCGGAGAGGAACAGCCGGCAGGGCGCGGGCGATCCCGTCGCGAGGAGCCGGCGGGTGGTCTCGTAGGCGAGGACCGCGCCCATGCTGTGGCCGAAGAAGGCGTAAGGGGCGGCGGTCAGCGGGCGGATCTCCCGGGCCAGCGCGTCGGCGTGCCCGGTGATGCTCTCGAACGGGCTCTCCAGGCGGCGGTCCTGACGGCCCGGATACTGGACCGCGAGCACGTCGACACGGCCGGCGAGCGCCCGCGACAGGGGTACGAACGTACTGGCGGCGCCGCCGGCGTGCGGGAAGAGGACCAGGCGCGGGGCGCCCTCGGGGGCGTCGCCGAACCGCCGGAACCATGTGCTGTTCACTGTCTCCCTTTCCGGGGCTGGAGCTTTCGGGTGCCGGCGGTGGGGCCGGCGAGCCGGCACGAGGGGGCGCCGGGCCCGGACGGAGGACCGTACGGGCCCGGGCAGGGTTCTACTCGGGGAGCAGGCTGCCGGCGACCGGGCGGTCGACGGCCATCAGCCAGCGGCCGTCCTCGACGCGCCGCAGCACGTCCGTGCAGTGGCCCTCCAGGTGGACCGGCTCGCCGTCCGGACCCGTGCTCTCCACGCTGAACTTCACGCCGATCAGGGCCACGTCGCCGGCCACGTACGAGTGCGTGATCTCGGCCTTCAGGAACGGCTTGGGAGCGAGGAACTCCTTGAAGAAATTCGTTCGCGCCTCTCCGGTGAGCGGTTCTCCGGAGAAGTTGGAAATCGCGTCGGCGCGGTATACCGAGTCGAAGAGGGCGCCGTCGCCGGAGTTGAAGAGCTGGATGAATATCTCGTTCTGGGTTTCCCCGTCGGCGGTGAGATCAGGACGGTTCGGGTCGAAGTCGATGGTGAGACCGGGAACGCTCATGCGATGGGACCCCAATTTCTTTGGTGTGGACGCGGTGCTGTGGTCTGCGGGCCGGGTGCCGTTTACTGCTGCTCGCCGTACGGGTCGTCGATCGCGTAGAGCCAGTTGCCGTCCTCGTTCCTGCGCAGGACGTCCACGCCGACACCGGTGAGCAGCTCGGGGGCGCCCTCGTCGTCGACCGTCGCGATGGACCAGTCCACGATCAGCAGAGCGGTGTCGCCGGTGACGAACGACTGCCGGGGACGGGCGCTCATCTTGGGCTTCCGGGCCAGGAACTCCTTGACGGAGTCCTCGCGCTCCTTGCCGGTGAGCGGCACGCCCGGCTCCCAGACCGCGATGGCCTCCGGGGTGTACATCGCGTTCACGGCGTCGGCGTCACCCGCGTTGAAGGCTGCTTCATACAGGGCGGTGTGCTTTTCGACATCGCTGGTCAGATCACTCATGGCGACTGCTCCTATTTTCTTGCGGGCCTGACGTCAAGGAATTTGCGAACTTCCGCGCAGATCTGTCCAGAATGTAAGTCCGACAGCCTCATCCGCGGTTCACCGGTCAGTAACGAATCGACCATCTCGCGGCGGCTCCCTGCGGTTACCGCAGGGTGAGTGCGTGTTGAGAGGAGTCGACTGGATCGGTTCTATGGTCGTTTGATGCGGGTTCCGGTGTCCGGGACTTTCGGAAGCTTTGAATACAGCCAGGAAAGGGCAGCCGAGCGCCATGACGAATAATCGCAATTCTTTGGAGAGTCAGGCGCCGCGCGGAAACGACGGGGCCGTAGCGGTCATCGGCATGTCCTGCCGGCTTCCCGGAGCGCAGAGCCCGGAGGCCTTCTGGCAGTTGCTCCGCAGCGGCACCGAGGCGATCACCGACATGCCGCCCGGCCGCTGGAGCGCCACGGAGCCGGACGCCGGACCGGGCATGCGCCGTGGCGGATTCCTCGACGCCGTCGCCGACTTCGACGCGGGCTTCTTCGACATCTCGCCGCGCGAGGCCACGGCCATGGACCCGCAGCAGCGGCTCGTCCTCGAACTCGCCTGGGAGGCCCTGGAGGACGCCGGGATCGTACCGCGGAGCCTGCGTGAGACCCGTACCGCCGTCTTCGTCGGCACCCTGCGCGACGACTACGCCGGCCTGGTCGGCCAGTACGGCGAGCAGGCCATCACCCAGCACACCATGACCGGCGTCAACCGGGGCATCATCGCCAACCGCGTCTCGTACCACCTGGGTCTGCGCGGGCCGAGCCTGACCGTCGACGCCGCCCAGTCCTCGTCCCTCGTGGCCGTGCACCTGGCCTGCGAGTCGCTGCGCTCGGGCGAGTCGACCACCGCCATCGTCGCCGGCGTCAACCTCAACCTCCTGGACACGAGCGCGGTGACGGAGGAGCGCTTCGGCGGCCTGTCCCCGGACGGCACCACCTACACCTTCGACGCCCGCGCCAACGGGTTCGTACGGGGGGAGGGCGGAGGCGCCGTCATCCTCAAGCCCCTGGAGCAGGCCGTCGCGGACGGCGACCGGATCCACGGCGTCATCCGGGCCAGCGCCGTGAACAACGACGGTGCCACGGCCGGCCTCACCGTCCCCAGCGGCCAGGCACAGCAGCAGGTGATCCGGGAGGCCCACGAGAAGGCCGGTACCGACCCCTCCGAGGTCCAGTACGTGGAACTCCACGGCACCGGCACCCCCGTCGGCGACCCCATCGAGGCGGGCGCCCTGGGCAGGGTGCTCGGCGCCGCACGTGCCCCCGGCGACCCGCTCCTGGTCGGCTCGGCCAAGACCAACGTCGGTCACCTGGAAGGCGCCGCCGGCATCGTCGGCCTCCTCAAGGCCCTGCTGAGCATCACCCACCGGGAGATCCCGGCCAGTCTCAACTACGCAACCCCCAACCCGGCCATCGACCTCCAGGGCCTCGGCCTCGCCGTGGCGAGCGAGCTCACCGCCTGGCCGCACCCCGAGCGACCCCTGATCGCCGGGGTCTCCTCGTTCGGCATGGGCGGCACCAACGCGCACGTCGTGGTCGAGGAGGGCCCGCGCACCGAGGGCAGCGGGGCCCCCGAGGGCGCCGAACCGGTCGCGGGCTCCGCGCCCGGCCCTCTGCCCTGGGTGCTCTCCGCCAAGGGCGCCGACGCCCTGCGCGCCCAGGCCGCCGCACTGCACACCCACGTGACCGGGAACGACGCCGATCCGGCCGACATCGGCTGGTCACTGGCCACCACCCGGACGGCGTTCGATCATCGGGCGGTGGTCGTGGGTGTGGGTCGTGAGGGGTTGCTCGCGGGTTTGGAGGAGGTTGCGGGCGCTCTGCCGGGTGCCGGTGTGGGTGCTGGTGTGGTGGCCGGTCAGGTCGTGGATGACCGGGTGGCGTTCTTGTTCGCGGGTCAGGGTGCGCAGCGGGCGGGTATGGGGCGTGAGTTGTATGAGGCGTTCCCGGTTTTTGCGGCTGTGTTCGATGAGGTGTTGTCGCATCTGGGGGGCTCGCTGCGGGAGGTGGTGTTCTCGGGTGTGGGTCTGGATGAGACGGGGAACACGCAGCCGGCGTTGTTCGCGTTGGAGGTGGCGCTGTTCCGGTTGGTGGAGTCGTGGGGTGTGAGGCCGGAGGTGGTGGCGGGTCATTCGATCGGTGAGATCGCTGCCGCTCATGTGGCGGGTGTGCTGTCGTTGGAGGATGCGGCGGTTCTGGTGTCGGCGCGTGGCCGTTTGATGCAGGCGTTGCCGGCCGGTGGTGCGATGGTCGCGGTCCAGGCTTCGGAGGAGCGGGTTCTTCCGCTGCTCGCGGGGCGTGAGGCGACGGTGGGGATCGCCGCGGTCAACGGCCCGGATTCGGTGGTGCTGGCGGGTGCCGAGGCGGAGGTTCTGGAGATTGCGGGCTCGCTCGGGGTGAGGTTCAAGCGGCTGGCGGTCAGTCATGCGTTCCATTCGCCGTTGATGGAGCCGATGCTGGCGGAGTTCCGTGAGGTCGTGGCCGGGCTGACGTTCCGTGCTCCGCAGTTGACGGTGGTTTCCACCGTCACCGGGCGGGTGGTGTCGTCGGGTGAGTTGATGTCGGTGGATTACTGGGTGGAGCATGTCCGCCGTCCGGTGCGTTTCGCGGATGCGGTGGCTGCGATCGAGGCTCTGGGTGTCGGTAGTTTCTTCGAGGTCGGTCCTGACGGGGTCCTGTCCGCGATGGCGGGCGAGATCACAGAGGTTCCGGTGGTTCCGGCCCTGCGCAAGGGCCGCCCCGAGCCCGAACAGCTCCTCGTTTCTCTCGGCGGCCTGTTCAGCCGGGGTGTCCCGGTGGACTGGGCGGCCTGTTACGAGGGCACCGGCGCCCGACGCGTCGACCTCCCCACCTACCCCTTCCAGCGCCGCCACTACTGGGTCGGCGGACAGCCCGCCGAGCGCACCGCCCTCGCCGTACCGCAGCCCGCCGAGACCGCCCCCGCCCCCGCGGGCGGATCGAGCGAGTGGGGCAGGCGGCTCTCCGGGCTCTCCGACGCAGAGCGGAACCGGGCCGTCACCGAGCTGGTGACCGCGCACATCTCCGCCGTCCTCGCCTACGAACAGGGCGAACGCGTCGAACTGCGGCGGCCCTTCAAGGAACTCGGCTTCGACTCGCTCATGGCGGTGGAGCTGCGCAACCGGCTCGGCGCCGCCACCGGTCTGCGGCTCCCCACCGGCCTCCTCTTCGACCACCCCACCCCGGCCGCGCTCATCACCTACACCGAGGCGGAACTGACCGGAGCGGACCGGGCCGCCGAGGACCTCGCGCCCGTCGCCCACGAGCTCCCGTACGACGAGCCGATCGCCATCGTCGGCATGGCCTGCCGGTACCCCGGTGGGGTCTCCTCGCCCGAGGAGCTGTGGCGCCTGGTCGCCGAGGGCGCCGACGTGATCTCCGGCTTCCCGGTCGATCGCGGCTGGGACGAGGACCTCTACGACAACGACCCCGAACGCTCGGGCAAGAGCTCCGTGAAGGAGGGCGGCTTCCTGCACGACGCGGCCCTCTTCGACGCCGGATTCTTCGGCATCTCGCCGCGCGAGGCCCTCGCCATGGACCCCCAGCAGCGCCTCCTCCTGGAGACCGCGTGGGAGAGCGTCGAGCGGGCCGGCATCAACCCGCACACCCTGCAAGGCACACGCACCGGCGTCTTCGTCGGCGCGACCGCACTCGACTACGGCCCGCGCCTCCACGACGCGCCCAAGAGCGTCGAGGGGCACCTGCTCACCGGCAGCACCAACAGCGTGATGTCCGGTCGGATCGCCTACCAGCTGGGCCTCGTCGGGCCCGCCCTCACCGTGGACACCGCCTGCTCCTCCTCGCTGGTCGCCCTGCACCTGGCGATCCGGTCGCTGCGCACGGGAGAGACGAACCTCGCCATCGCCGGCGGCGCGACCGTCATGTCGCAGCCCGGCATGTTCGTCGAGTTCTCCCGGCAGCGGGGGCTCGCCGCCGACGGCCGCAGCAAGTCCTTCTCCGCCGACGCGGACGGCACCAGCTGGGCCGAGGGGGTGGGCCTGCTGGTGGTGGAGCGGCTTTCCGACGCCCACCGCAACGGGCACCGCGTGCTCGCCGTGCTGCGCGGTTCCGCCGTCAACCAGGACGGTGCCTCCAACGGTCTGACCGCCCCCAGCGGCCCGGCCCAGGAGCGCGTCATCCGCCAGGCCCTCGCCGACGCGCGGCTCGCTCCCGCGGACGTGGACGCGGTCGAGGCGCACGGTACCGGCACCCGGCTCGGCGACCCCATCGAAGCCGAGGCGATCCTCGCCACGTACGGCAGCGGCCGCGGCGACCTGAACCCGGTGTACCTGGGCTCGCTCAAGTCGAACATCGGCCACGCCCAGGCCGCGGCCGGGGTCGGCGGCGTCATCAAGATGGTCCAGGCGATGCGCCACGGCATCCTGCCCCGGACGCTGCACGTCGGCGAACCCACCCCGCACGTCGACTGGACGGCCGGGCAGGTGGAACTCCTCACCGAGCAGCGCGAATGGCCCGCCGTCGACCGTCCGCGCCGGGCCGCGGTCTCCTCGTTCGGCATCAGCGGCACCAACGCCCACGTGGTCATCGAGCAGGCGGACACCGCGTCCGGGCAGGCGGATGCCGCTCCCGACCGGACCGACACCGCGGCCGAGCCGCAGGCCCTCGGGGACGCCCCGCTCCTGTGGCCCCTCTCCGCCCCCGACCAGGCGTCCCTGCGCGCCCAGGCCGAAGCCCTCCACGCCCACCTGACCGGCGACCGCGACCTGCGTCCCGCCGCCCTCGCCCGCGCCCTCGCCACCACCCGGGCCACCTGGCCCGAACGCGCCGTGGTCACCGGGACCCGCGGCGAGGAGCTGCTCGCCGGCCTCGACGCGCTGCGGCGCGGCGAAGCGTCGCCCCGGCTGGCCACGGGCAGCGCCGCCCGGGCCGGGCGCACGGCGTTCCTGTTCACCGGACAGGGCGCCCAGTACCCCGGCATGGGCCGTGGCCTGTACGCGGCACTGCCGGAGTTCGCCGCCGAGCTCGACGCGGTGTGCGCCGCCCTAGACGCCCACCTGGAGCGGCCGCTGCGCGACGTGATGTTCGCGGACGAGGGGTCCGAAGAGGCGGCCCTGCTGCACGAGACCCGCTACACCCAGCCCGCCCTGTTCGCCCTCGAAGTCGCCCTGCACCGCCATCTGGCCGCGCACGGGATGGTCCCCGACGCCGTGGCGGGTCACTCCATCGGCGAGCTCGCCGCCGCCCACGCGGCAGGCGTCCTCAGCCTGGAGGACGCGGCCGCCCTCGTCGCCGCCCGCGGCCGGCTCATGCAAGCCGCACGGCCCGGCGGCGCGATGGTCGCCGTCCAGGCCACCGAGGACGAGGTCGCCGAGACCCTCGCCCCGTACGCCGACCGCCTCGCGACGGCCGCCGTCAACGGACCCGACGCCCTCGTGGTCTCCGGCGACGCCGACGCCGTCGAGGAATTCACGGCGCTGTGGCGTGAACGCGGCCGCAAGACACGCCGCCTGACGGTCAGCCACGCCTTCCACTCGGCGCACATGGACGACATCCTCGACGAGTTCCGCACCGTCGCCGAAGGCCTGACCTACCGCGCGCCGCGCGTGCCGGTCGTCTCCACCCTCACCGGCCGCGCCGCCGCCGGTGACGACCTGCTCACCGCCGACTACTGGGTCCGGCAGATCCGCGAGACCGTACGGTTCGCCGACGCCTCCCGCGCCCTGGAAGACGACGGGGTCACCGTCTTCGTCGAGATCGGACCCGACGCCGTCCTCACGGCGATGGCCGCCGCCTCGTTCGCCGCCGACACCTCCACGGCCGTCGCGCTGCAGCGCGCGGGCCGAGACCAGGGCGTCACCCTGGCCGACGGGCTCGCCCGCGCCCACACCGTGGGCGCCCCGCTGGACCTGGGCTCCCTGACCGCCGACGCCGCCGGCACCGGGGCCGTCGAGCTGCCCACGTACGCCTTCCAGCGCTCCCACTACTGGCTCGCGCCCGAGGCGCGCACCGACGCCCGGAGCCTCGGACTCGACCCGGCCGGTCACCCGTTGCTCGCCACCACCGTCGAACTCGCGGGCCGCGAGGAACTGGTGCTCACCAGCCGTCTCTCGCTCGCCGGCCACCCGTGGCTGGAGGACCACCGCATCCACGGCACCGTCCTGGTGCCCGCGACCGCGTTCCTGGAGCTCGCCGTCGCGGCCGGCGAGGCCGCCGGCACCGGCCACCTGGCGGAACTCACCCTGGAGGCACCACTGGTGCTGCCCGAGCGGGAAGCCGTCCGGGTCCAGGTCGCCGTCGCCGCGCCCGACGCCGCCGGCAGCCGGTCCTTCACCGTGCACTCCCGGCGCGACGGCGCGGAGGAGGACCCGGAGCCGTGGACCCGCCACGTCTCGGGCGTACTGGCCGCCGTACCCGAGGAGCCCGAGGACGAGCGCTTCGGGGAACTGCGGCAGTGGCCGCCCGCCGGCGCCGAGGAACAGCCCCTCCACGACGCCTACGAGCGGCTCTCGGCGCTCGGCTACGGATACGGCCCCGCCTTCCAGGGGCTGCGCGCGGCCTGGCGTGCCGCCGACGGCACGGGCTACGCCGAAGTCGCCCTGCCCGTCGAGCAGCACGACGTGGCCGCCCGGTTCGGCATCCACCCGGCACTGCTCGACGCGGTCCTGCACCCCGTCGTGCTCGACGCCGCCGTCCAAGCCGAACCGGACGTCATCCGGCTGCCGTTCGCCTGGGCCGGTGTCACCGTCCACGCGGCGGGCGCCACCACTCTGCGCGTACGCATCGGCCGCGAGGGCCGTGACCAGGTGAGCCTGCACGTCGCCGACGGCACCGGGGCGCCGGTCGCCACCGTCGAATCGCTCGCGCTGCGCCCTGTCGCCAAGGACAGACTCGCCGCCTCCGGCACCGCCCGCCACGACAGCCTGTACACCGTCGAATGGACGCCGCTGGTCCCGTCCCCCGGCGCCAGGGCGAGCATCGCCGAGACGCCGGAGGACTTCGAGGCGGACGTCCTTCTGCTGCGGGTCGACTCCGCCGCGCAGCACACGCCGCAGGCCGCCCGCGAGAGCGTCGCGCACGTCCTCGGCCTGACCCAGCAGTGGCTGGCCGACACCCGCTTCCAAGGAGCCCGGCTGGCCGTCGCCACCACCGGCGCCGTCGCGGCCACCCACGGAGAGCCGGTCACCGGCCTGGACGCCGCACCGGTCTGGGGCCTGCTGCGCTCCGTCCAGTCCGAGCACCCGGACCGCATCGTCCTCGTCGACCTCGACGGCAGCCCCGCCGCCGAAGCGCTGCTGCCCGCGGCGCTCGCCACGGGGGAGCCGCAGATCGCCCTGCGGGCAGCCGGGATGAGGGTGCCCCGGCTGAGCAGGACCCACCGCCCGGCGCCGGAGGGAGCCCGGCAGCTCGATCCGGACGGCACGGTCCTGATCACGGGCGGCACCGGCGGCCTCGGCGGGCTCATCGCCCGCCACCTCGTCGCCCGGCACGGCGTACGCCACGTCCTGCTCACCAGCCGCCGCGGCCCCGACACCCCCGGCGCGGACGAGCTCGCCCTCGAACTCGCCGATCTGGGAGCGCGCGTGACCATCGCGGCCGCCGACGCAGCCGACCGCGAAGCCGTCGCCGCCGTCATCGGGGAGATCGCCCCCGCGCATCCGCTCACCGCCGTGGTGCACACGGCCGGCGTCCTCGACGACGCCACGGTCGAGTCGCTCACCGCCGAGCAACTGGAGCGCGTGCTGCGGCCCAAGGTGGACGCGGCCTGGCACCTGCACGAGCTGACCCGGGACAAGGAACTCGCCGCCTTCGTGCTGTTCTCCTCGGTCTCCGGCATCACCGGCACCGCGGGCCAGGCCAACTACGCCGCCGCCAACACCTATCTCGACGCGCTCGCCGCCCACCGGCAGGCCGAGGGCCTGGCCGCCACCTCGCTCGCCTGGGGCCTGTGGGACGGCAACCACGGTATGGGTGCCCACCTCGGCGAGGCCGACATCGCCCGCTGGAGCCGGGCCGGCGTCGACCCGCTCGACCCGGACACCGGGCTCGCCCTCCTCGACGCCGCCCTGGCCGTCGGCGACGCGCTCGTCGTGCCCGCCCTGTTCAACCTGGCCCGGCTGCGCACCGCCTCCGGCGGCGAGCCGCCCGCCCTCCTGCGCGGGCTCATCCGCAGCCGCCGCACCAAGGCCCGGGCGGCCGCGGGCACCGTCGCGAGCGCCGGCACCGGCGCCGGCACCGGCTGGGCCGGGCGGATCGCCGCCCTGCCCGAAGAAGACGGCCGTGAAGCCGTACGGGAGCTGGTCCGCAGTCTCGTCGCCGGGGTGCTCGGCCACCCGGACGCGGGCCGGATCGACCCCGACCGCGCCTTCAAGGAGATCGGCTTCGACTCGCTGGCCGCGGTGGACCTGCGCAACCGCCTGAACACCGCCACCGGCCTCAGGCTGCCTGCCACCGCCGTCTTCGACCACCCCTCGCCCGGCGCGCTCGCCGCCTACCTGCACCGGCAGACCGCGGGCACCAAGGCCGCCGCCACCGCCGTACCGGCCCGCCGGACGACCGACTCGGCGGACGATCCGATCGCCATCGTCGGCATGGCCTGCCGCTTCCCCGGCGGGGTCTCCTCACCCGGCGACCTGTGGAGCCTGGTCGCCGAAGGGACCGACGCCATCACCGAGTTCCCCGACAACCGGGGCTGGGACCTGGACTCCCTCTACGACCCGGACCCGGAGAAGACCGGCACCTCCTACACCCGGCACGGCGGCTTCCTGCACCAGGCCGACCTCTTCGACCCCGCGTTCTTCGGGATGTCCCCGCGCGAGGCCACGGCCACCGACCCGCAGCAGCGGATCCTGCTGGAGACCGCCTGGGAGACCTTCGAGAACGCCGGCATAGACCCGGCCCTGCTGCGCGGTTCCGCCACCGGCGTGTTCACCGGCGCCATGTACGACGACTACGCCTCCCGGCTCGCCAAGAGCCCGGAGGAGTTCGAGGGCTTCCTGCTCGCGGGCAACCTCTCCAGTGTCGTCTCCGGCCGGCTCGCCTACACGTACGGCCTGGAAGGCCCGGCCGTCACCGTGGACACCGCCTGCTCCTCCTCGCTCGTCGCCCTGCACCTGGCGGCGAACGCGCTGCGCCAGGGCGAGTGCGATCTCGCTCTCGCGGGCGGCGTGACCGTCATGTCCGGCCCGAACACCTTCGTGGAGTTCTCCCGCCAGCGCGGCCTCTCGACGGACGGCCGCTGCCGCTCCTTCTCCGCCGACGCGGAGGGGACCGGATGGGCCGAGGGAGTGGGCCTGCTCCTGGTGGAGCGGCTCTCCGACGCCCGCCGCAAGGGGCACCGGGTGCTCGCGGTGCTGCGCGGTTCCGCCGTCAACCAGGACGGCGCCTCGAACGGTCTGACGGCGCCGAACGGACCGGCACAGGAACGCGTCATCCGCCAGGCCCTCGCCAATGCCGGCCTCGCCGCCGCGGACGTGGACGCCGTCGAGGCGCACGGCACCGGCACCTCGCTCGGCGACCCGATCGAGGCACAGGCGCTGCTGTCCACCTACGGCCAGGACCGTCCCGCGGACCGGCCGCTCTACCTCGGCTCCCTCAAGTCGAACATCGGCCATGCCCAGGCCGCCGCAGGCGTGGGCGGCGTCATCAAGATGATCCAGGCCATGCGCCACGGCGTACTGCCGCGCACCCTGCACGCCGAGAACCCCTCCACCCACATCGAGTGGGACTCGGGCGCGGTGGAGCTCCTCACCGAGGAGCGGGCATGGCCGCAGACCGGCCGCCCCGCCCGCGCGGGCGTCTCCTCCTTCGGCATCAGCGGCACCAACGCGCACGTCATCCTGGAGGCCGTCGAGGAGCCCGCCGGCTCCCGGCAGCAGCCCGCTGACGGGGCGCGCGAGGCTGACGGCACCCTGCCGTGGATCCTGTCCGGCAAGGACGAGACCGCGCTGCGCCGCCAGGCGGACCGGCTCCACCGGCACCTCACCGCCCACCCCGAGCTCCACCCGGCAGACGTCGGCCTGTCCCTGGCGACCACCCGTGCCGCCCTGGAGCACCGCGCCGTCGTCATCGGCACCGACCGCGCCGCACTCCTCGAAGGCCTCGGTGCGCTCGGCCGGGACGAGTCCCCCGGCGGCTCGGTGGTCCGCGCCTCGGGCGCCCGGCGCGGCAAGACCGCCTTCCTGTTCACCGGACAGGGCAGCCAGCGCCTGGGCATGGGCCGCGAGCTCTACGAGGCTTCGCCCGTGTTCGCCCGCGCCCTGGACGACGTGTGCCGGCACCTCGACGCCGAACTCGTCCTGCCCGTCCAGCGGGTGCTCTTCGCCCCCGAGGACTCGGCGGACTCGGCGCTGATCGACCAGACCGCCTTCACACAGGCCGCGCTCTTCGCCGTGGAGGTCGCCCTGTTCCGGCTCGCCGAAAGCCGGGGCCTGACCCCCGACTACCTCCTCGGCCACTCGATCGGCGAGGTCACCGCCGCCCACCTGGCCGGGGTCCTCGACCTCGCCGACGCGTGCATCCTCGTCGCCGAGCGCGGCCGTCTCATGCAGGCGGCTCGCGACGGCGGGGCCATGGTCGCGCTCCAGGCCGCCGAGGGAGAGGTGCGCTCGCTCCTCGACGACTACGACTACAACGCGGTCGCGATCGCCGGGATCAACGGCCCCCGGTCCACGGTCATCTCCGGCGACGCCCACCTCGTCGACGAGATCACGGAAGTGTGGCGCAGCCGCGGCCGCAAGACCAAGCGGCTGTCCGTCAGCCACGCCTTCCACTCGCCGCACATGGACGAGATCCTCGACGAGTTCCGCACGGTCGCCGAAGGCCTGACCTTCCACGCGCCCCGCATCCCCGTCGTCTCCAACGTCACCGGGGTGCTCGCCACACCCGAGCAGCTGACATCACCCGACTACTGGGCCACCCACATCCGCGAGGCCGTCCGCTTCCACGACGGCGTCCGCCACCTGGAGGAGCTCGGAGTCACCGACTACGTGGAGCTCGGCCCCGACGGTGTCCTGACCGCCCTCCTCCAGGAGTGCCTGGAGGAAGAGCCCGGGCTCGCCCTGCCGCTGCTGCGCACCGGGCGCCCCGAGAACGAGACGTTCGCGCACGCCCTGTACGCCTCCGTACTGCGCGGGGCCCGCGCCGACTGGCAGGCCGTGTTCCCCGGCGCCCGCCCGGTGGAACTGCCGACCTACGCCTTCCAGCACGGCCGCTACTGGCTCGAAGGCGGCGAAAGTGCCGGCGAGGCCCAGGACTTCGGAATGGAGGGGGCGGACCATCCCCTGCTCGGCGCGGCCGTACGGATCGCGGACCGGGACGCCTACCTCTTCACCGGCCGGATCTCGCGCCGCACCCATCCCTGGCTCGACGGCCACGCGGTCGCCGGCACGGTCCTGCTGCCCGCCACCGCCCTGCTCGAACTGGCCTTCCAGGCCGCCGGGCGGGTGGGCTGCGACCGGGTCGAGGAGCTGACCGTGTCCGCGCCGCTGGTGCTGCCCGAGCGGGGCGCCGTCCAGCTGCAGATCGTCGTCGGCGAGGCCGACGCCGACGGCAGCCGCCCGGCATCCGTGTACGCCCGACCCGACCGGGGCGAGCTCGGCGAAGCCGAGTGGACCCTGCACGCCGAGGGCCGGCTCGGTACCGGCGCCGCCGCGGCCGAAGGCCTCTACGCCTGGCCGCCGGCCGGGGCCGCCGAGATCCCGTTGGAAGGCGTCTACGAGCGGCTCGCCGACCACGGCTACGAGTACGGGGCCCCCTTCCGAGGCCTCAACCGCCTGTGGCGGGACGGCGACGTCCTCTTCGCCGAGGTCGCCCTCGACGAGCGACAGCGCGACCAGGCAAGGAAGTACGGCCTCCACCCGGCGCTCCTCGACGCCGCGCTGCACCCGGTCCTCCCCGGCGTGGCCGAGGAGGGCGGCACCAACTGGCTGCCGTTCTCCTGGACCGGAGTCAGCCTGTACGCCACGGGTGCGACCGTCCTGCGCGTACGCCTGGCCCTGACCCGGCCCGGCGACGGTTCGCTGGAGGCCGCGGTCACCGTGGCCGACGGGGCGGGCGGCCCGGTCGCCGCAGCCGAATCGCTGCTGCTGCGGCCCCTGTCCAAGGAGGCGCTGCGCGCCGTCGGAACGGCGGCGCAGGAGGGCCTGTTCCGGATGGACTGGACGGTGCTCACGGCAGGAACGGCGGCGGCCGCGGGTACGGATGCAGCTTCGGGTACGGCCGCGGACACAGCCCGCTGGGCGCTGCTCGGCGCCACCGCGCCGGAGCTCACCGGCTCCGTGCCGGGCGCCGCGGTCCACGCCGACCCGGCCGCGGCCGCCGCGGCCGCCCAGGCGGCGGGGACGGCTCCCGAAGTGCTCCTGCTGCCCGCGCTGCCGGTACAGCCGGGGGCCGAGGTCCACGGCACCCTGCCCGAACGGGCCCGCACCGCCCTGCGCCGGGTCCTGGACACCCTCCAGGGCTGGCTGGCGGAGGACCGGCTGGCCGACAGCCGACTGGTCGTCGTCACCCGGGGCGCGGTGGCGACCGGCACCGAGGACGCCATCGACCTGGCCCACTCGGGGATCTGGGGCCTCATCAGGTCCGCGCAGACCGAGAACCCCGGCCGGCTCACCCTGGTCGACCTCGACCCGGCGGACGAGGCCGGGGAGGCTGCCCTGCTCACCGCCGCCGTGGCGAGCGGCGAGCCGCAGATCGCGGTGCGGGGCGGAGCCCTCACCGTGCCCCGCCTCGCCCGTACCACCCAGGTCCCCGATGCCCCGGCACCCGCATGGGACCGCGGCACGGTGCTGATCACGGGCGCCACCGGAGCCCTCGGGGCCGTCCTCGCCCGCCACCTGGTCACCGAGCACGGCGCACGCCGGCTGCTGCTGCTGAGCAGGCGGGGCGCCGACGCCCCCGGCGCGGTCGAACTGCGCGCCGAGATCGCGGAGCTGGGGGCCGAGGCCGTCCTCGCCGCGGTGGACGTGACGGATCGGCAGGCGCTGGCCCGAGTCCTCGCGGACCTTCCGGAGCAGCACCCGCTGACCGCCGTCGTACACACCGCCGGAGTCCTCGACGACGGGGTGGCCGCCACGCTCACCGCCGGACAGCTGGAGAGCGTACTGAGGCCCAAGGTGGACGCGGCCTGGAATCTGCATGAGCTGACGCAGGACGCCGATATCACCGCGTTCGTCCTGTACTCCTCCGTGGCCGGCCTGATCGGCACCGCGGGCCAGGCCAACTACGCGGCGGGCAACACCTTCCTGGACGCGCTCGCCGCCCACCGCCGCGCCCAGGGGCTGCCCGCCAGTTCGCTCGGCTGGGGCCTGTGGGCCGAGGCCAGCACCATCTCGGGCGGCCTCGCCGAAACGGACCTGCGCCGGCTGTCCCGGTCGGGCCTGCTGCCGCTCGCCTCGAAGGACGCGATGGCCCTGTTCGACGCGGCCCCCGCGACCGGCGAGCCGGTACTCGCGGTCAGCCGCCTCGACCTGGCCGCACTGCGTGGCGGTGGCGAACAGATCCCGGCGGTCCTGCGGTCGCTGGCCGGAGCCACCAGGCGCCGCGCCACGGCTGCCGCGGCCGGGACCGGCACGACGGGGGAGATCCCGCTTTCCGAGCGGCTCGCCCCGCTCTCCCCGATCGAGCGGCAGGGCGTGCTGACCGATCTCGTACGGACCCAGGTGGCCGGGGTCCTCGGACACGGCGACCCGGGCGGGATCGAGGCCGGCCGCGCCTTCCAGGAGCTCGGCTTCGACTCGCTCACCGCCGTCGAACTGCGCAACCAGCTCAACCGGGCCACCGGACTGAAGCTGCCCACCACCCTGGTCTTCGACCATCCGTCGCCGGCCGCACTCGCGGCCCACCTGCTCGACGCACTCGACGTCCAGGACGCCGGCGGCCCGACCGCCGATCCGGTCCTGACGCCGCTCGTCGGGCTGGAGAGCGCCATCACCGCCACCGCCGCCACCGACCACGAGGCCCACGACCGGATCGTCACCCGGCTGCGGGAACTCCTGGAGGCGGCCGAGGCGGCAGCCGGCGCGGGCCGGTCCTCCCAGGACGAGGCAGTGCAGGACCTCGACGAGGCGAGCGACGAAGAGCTCTTCGCGCTCCTCGACGAACTCGACTGAGCCCTCCGGCCGAGTGGTACGGCCGGTACGCATCACCGGAGCCGCACGGCTCCACGCCCTGCGGGCGGCGCCCGCCGCCTGCCGCCCGCAGGGCACGTCCAGCAATCAGAGCAGACCCATCACTCCGGGGGAGAACACACGTGGCTGACGAGGTACAACTCCGCGAATACCTCAAGAAGGCCATCGCCGACGCACGGGATGCCCGTAAGCGTCTTCGCGAGGTCGAGGAGAAGGCGCAGGAGCCGATCGCGATCGTCTCCATGGCCTGCCGCTACCCGGGAGGCGTCTCCTCGCCCGAGGACCTGTGGGAGCTGGTGGCCGACGGGGTCGACGCGGTGTCCGACTTCCCGGCCAACCGGGGCTGGGACACCGACCGCCTCTACCATCCCGACCCCGAGAAGGCCGGTACCAGCTACTCCCGAGAGGGCGGCTTCCTGCACGACGCCGACCTCTTCGACCCCGAGCTGTTCGGAATGTCCCCGCGCGAGGCGCTCGCCACCGACCCGCAGCAGCGGCTGCTGCTGGAGACCGCCTGGGAGACCTTCGAACGGGCCGGCCTGGACCCGCTCTCCCTGAAAGCCACCCGGACCGGCGTCTTCACCGGGGTCATGTACAACGACTACGGCTCCCGCCCGCACCTTCCGCCGGAGGGCTTCGAGGGCTACCTGTTCAGCGGCAGCGCCGGCTCCATCGCCTCGGGCCGCGTGGCCTATGCGCTGGGCCTCGAAGGGCCCGCGCTCTCCGTGGACACCGCCTGTTCGTCCTCGCTCGTGGCCCTGCACCTGGCGGCGAACGCGCTGCGCCGCGGCGAGTGCGATCTCGCCCTCGCGGGCGGGGTCACCGTGATGTCCAGCCCGGTCGCCTTCGTGGAGTTCTCCCGGCTGCGCGGGCTCGCCGCCGACGGCCGCTGCCGTTCGTTCTCGGCCGACGCGGACGGGACGGGCTGGGCCGAGGGTGTGGGACTGCTGCTGGTGGAGCGGTTGTCGGATGCGCGTCGCAACGGTCATCGGGTGCTTGCGGTGCTGCGTGGTTCGGCTGTGAATCAGGACGGTGCTTCGAACGGTCTGACGGCGCCGAACGGTCCGGCTCAGGAGCGGGTGATCCGGCAGGCTCTCGCCGATGCGCGGCTGGGTGTCGCGGATGTGGACGTGGTGGAGGCGCACGGTACGGGTACGCGGCTGGGTGACCCGATCGAGGCGCAGGCGCTGCTGTCCACGTACGGCCAGGGCCGTCCCGCGGACCGGCCGCTCTACCTCGGCTCCCTCAAGTCGAACATCGGCCATGCCCAGGCCGCCGCAGGCGTGGGCGGCGTCATCAAGATGATCCAGGCCATGCGCCACGGCGAACTGCCGCGCACCCTGCACGCCGAGAACCCGACCACCCACGTGGACTGGGAGTCCGGCGCGGTGGAGCTGCTCACCGAGGCGCGCCCCTGGCCGGAAACCGGTGCTCCCCGCCGGGCGGCCGTCTCCTCCTTCGGCTTCGGCGGTACCAACGCCCATGTCGTCATCGAGCAGGTGCCCGAGCTGGCCGAGGCGCACGAGGTGCCCGAGGTGCCCGCCGTTGCCGGGGCGGGGCAGGAAGCGGGTCCGGGTGTCGTCCTGCCCGTGGTTCCGTGGGTGGTGTCGGGGAAGACGGCGGACGCCCTGCGGGGGCAGGCGCGTCGTCTGTACGAGCGTGTCGTGTCCGATGCGTCACTGCGTCCCGTCGACGTCGGCCTCTCCCTCGCGGCCGGCCGCGCCGCTCTCGATCACCGGGCCGTGGTCACCGGCGCCGACCGGGAAGAACTCCTCTCCGGGCTCAAGGCCTTGGCGGAGGAGGGCCCTGCCCCCCATGCGGGTGACGAAGCCCGGACGGTTGGCCGGGTGGCGTTCTTGTTCGCGGGTCAGGGTGCGCAGCGGGCGGGTATGGGGCGTGAGTTGTATGAGGCGTTCCCGGTTTTTGCGGCTGTGTTCGATGAGGTGTTGTCGCATCTGGAGGGCTCGCTGCGGGAGGTGGTGTTCTCGGGTGTGGGTCTGGATGAGACGGGGAACACGCAGCCGGCGTTGTTCGCCTTGGAGGTGGCGCTGTTCCGGCTGGTGGAGTCGTGGGGTGTGAGGCCGGAGGTGGTGGCGGGTCATTCGATCGGTGAGATCGCTGCCGCGCATGTGGCGGGTGTCCTCTCGCTGGAGGACGCGGCGGTTCTGGTGTCGGCGCGTGGCCGTTTGATGCAGGCGTTGCCGGCCGGTGGTGCGATGGTCGCGGTCCAGGCTTCGGAGGAGCAGGTTCTTCCGCTGCTCGCGGGACGTGAGGCGACGGTGGGGATCGCAGCGGTCAACGGTCCTTCTTCCGTGGTGCTGGCGGGTGCCGAGGCGGAGGTTCTGGAGATCGCAGGCTCGCTCGGGGTGAGGTTCAAGCGGCTGTCGGTCAGTCACGCGTTCCATTCGCCCTTGATGGAGCCGATGTTGGCGGAGTTCCGTGAGGTCGTGGCCGGGCTGACCTTCCGTGCTCCGCAGATGACGGTGGTTTCCACCGTCACCGGGCGGGTGGTGTCGTCGGGTGAGCTGACGTCGGTGGATTACTGGGTGGAGCATGTCCGCCGGCCGGTGCGTTTCGCGGATGCGGTGGCTTCGATCGAGGCTCTGGGTGTCGGTTGCTTCTTCGAGGTCGGTCCTGACGGGGTCCTGTCCGCGATGGCGGGCGAGATCACAGAAATCCCGGTGGTTCCGGCCCTGCGCAAGGGCCGCCCCGAGCCCGAACAGCTCCTCGTTTCTCTCGGCGGCCTGTTCACGCGGGGTGTCCCGGTGGACTGGGCGGCCTGTTACGAGGGCACCGGTGCCCGACGCGTCGACCTCCCCACCTACCCCTTCCAACACCAGCGCTACTGGCTGGAACCCGAGGGGGCCGTGCACGCCGCCCCGGGCTCCGGAACACACGGCACCGGCCACCCGCTCATCGGCTCACCCCTCACGGTGGCCGGCTCCCACCAGATCCTGTTCACCAGCCGGCTCTCGCAGGAGAGCGAGTCCTGGCTCGCGGAACACCGCGTCCTCGGCTCGTCCGTCCTGCCCCCGTCCGCGATCGTCGAACTGTCGATCCACGCAGGCGACATGATCGGCCTCCCCTACCTGGACGAGCTCGACCTGCGGGTGCCGCTGGTACTGCCGGAGGTGGGCGGGGTACAGATCCAGCTCAGGGCCGGCACACCCGACGGAACCGGCCGGCCGGGGCTGTCCCTGTACTCCCGGCCCGATGACGACGGCGCCTCCTGGACCCTGCACGCCGAAGGCTGGTACCTCACCGACGAGACGCCATCGACCGCAGCCCCCGCCACATGGGAAGAGGGCGGCGAGGGATTCGCCATCGAAGTCCGGCTCCCCGATGAAGAGGCCGCCGATGCCGGACGCTACGTACTGCACCCGGTGCTGCTGACCGAGGCCCTGGCCGGCCACCCCGCAGACCAGGCCACCGGCCAGGTCAGGACGCCCACCGCATGGCGAGGCGTACGGCTGTACACCACGGGTGTCACCGCCGCCACGGCGCGATTCACCGAGATCGGCGAGTCCGCGTACGCGCTGCAACTGGTCGACGAGGCAGGCAGTCTGGTGGCCTCGGTGGACTCGATCACCTTCAGCGGGTTGCCCGAGGAGCAGTTCCGGGCCCCCGCCGGTGGCGGCGGCCAGGGTCATGGGTCGCTCTTCCACCTCGACTGGACGCCCGCCACCGTGCCGGCGCCCGCCGTGACACCCGCCTGGGCGGTCCTCGACCCGGACCACGCCGGTGAGGGGGCCTATCCGACCCCTGCGGCAGTGGCCGAGGCACTCGCCTCCGGCAGCCGGTTCGACACCGTCCTGCTGCCCTGGACCCCGGCCGCGCCCGGCGCGGACCCGGCCGCCGCCGCGCACCTCGCGACCCGGCGCGCCCTGGGTCTCGTACAGGAGTGGCTGGCCGATGAGCGTCTGGAGGACACGCGGCTGGTCGTGGTGACCTCGGGGGCGGTGGCCGTGCTGCCGGGTGAGGACGTCACCGATCTGGCGGGTGCGGCGGTCTGGGGGCTCTTGCGGTCGGCCCAGTCGGAGTCCCCGGGCCGGATCGTCCTCATCGACACCGTCCGCGGTACCGATGCCGCCACGGACGAGCACGTCGCCCGGCTCGCCGCGTCCGGCGAACCCCAGGCTGCCCTCCGGGCGGGCCGAGTGCTCCTGCCGCGCCTGCGGCACGTCCCGGCCGGTGACCCGGCCGAGGGGGCGCCCGCCTGGAGGAGCGACGGCACCGTACTCGTCACCGGTACGGGCGCCCTCGGCGCCGCCTTCGCCCGCCACCTCGTCGCCACCCACGGCGTCTCCCGGCTGCTGCTCCTCTCCCGCGCCGGTGAGGAGGGCGAAGGCGTCGGCGAGCTTCTCGACGAGCTGAGGAGCAGCGGCGCGCACGTCTCCTGCGTGGCCGTCGACGTCGCCGACCGGGAGGCCCTCGCCCAGGTCCTCGACGAGATCCCCGGCGAACACCCGCTGACCGCCGTCGTCCACACTGCCGGAGTCCTCGACAACGGGCTCGTCCCCGCCCTGACCGGCGACCGCCTCGGCGCGGTGCTCCGTCCGAAGGCCGACGCGGCCTGGAACCTGCACGAACTCACCCGCGACAAGCAGCCGGCGGCCTTCGTGCTGTTCTCCTCCGCGGTGGGTGTCCTCGGCGGCCCCGGCCAGGCCAACTACGCGGCCGCGAACGCCTTCCTGGACGCCCTCGCCGCACACCGCCGCGCCCAGGGGCTGGCCGCCACCTCCATCGCCTGGGGCACGTGGACGCTCGGCGGCATCAACGCCGGCCTCGACGAGGCCGATCTCGCCCGCCTCGCCCGCGACGGTTTCCGGCGCATCGAGCAGGCCGAAGGATTCGCCCTCTTCGACCGGTCGGTGGCCGACGGCCGCGCCGCGCTCGTCGCAGCCCCGATGGACCTGGCAGCCGTACGGGCCCAAGGCCGGGTGCCGGTGCTGCTGAGCGCGCTCACCGGACTGCAGGGCCGCCAGGCCGCACCGGCTTCACACGCTGCCGCCACCGGTGGCACGCAGCCGGCCGAACTCGCCGCCGAACTCGCACCGTTGAGTCACCACGAGCGGGAGCGGCTGCTGCTCGCCCTCGTACGCACCGACGTGGCGGCCGTCCTCGGCCGCACGGACCCCGAATCCATCGCCCCCCAGCGGGCCTTCCAGGACCTCGGCTTCGACTCGCTGACCGCCGTGGAGCTGCGCAACCGGCTCTCCGGGGCCACCGGGGTCAAACTGCCCGCCACCCTGGTCTTCGACCACCCCACCCCCGAGGCCCTCACGGCCTGCCTGCTCGAAATCCTGGTCCCGCCGGAGCCTGACGCCCATCAGGTCGTCCTGGCGGAACTCGACAAGGTGGACGCCCTGTTGGCGGCGATCCCCGACGACTCCCCGGACCGCTCCGAGGTCTCCGCCCGGCTGCGGCGACTGCTGTCCCGGATCGATGGGGCCGGCGGCCCGTCCGGGACGGAGCCGGGCGACGACGCCGCGGACGTACTGGAGTCGACCTCCGTGGAAGACCTCTTCAGCTTCATCGACACGCAACTCGGGCGCCCCGCCCAGTGACCCGGCCGCTCTCGCGACCATCCCAGCCTTCTTCGCCCGAGGAGCAAGAACCGATGTCCAATCCGTCCAACGAAGAGAAACTGGTCGAATACCTCAAGCGGGTGACCGTCGATCTGCAGAAGGCGAACCGCCGCGTCTCCGAACTGGAGGCCGCCGACACCGAGCCCATCGCCATCGTCGGCATGGCCTGCCGCTTCCCCGGTGGGGTGACCTCACCGGACGAACTGTGGAAGCTGGTCGAAGCCGGTACGGACGCCATCACCGAGTTCCCCGACGACCGCGGCTGGGACCTGGAGGCGCTCTACGACCAGGATTCGACCCGCCCCGGTACCGCGTACACCCGTGAGGGCGGCTTCCTCCACGACGCCGGCCTCTTCGACCCCGCGTTCTTCGGGATCTCGCCCCGTGAAGCGCTCGCCATGGACCCGCAGCAGCGGCTGCTGCTGGAGACCGCCTGGGAAACCTTCGAGCAGGCCGGTATCGCCCCGGACAGCCTGCGCGGCAGCCGGACCGGCGTCTTCGCCGGAGTCATCGAGCAGAGCTACCTGGGCCTCGACGGGCCGGAGGAGTTCGAGGGATACCTGCTGACCAGCAAGCTCTCCAGCATGGCCTCGGGCCGCGTGGCCTATGCGCTGGGCCTCGAGGGGCCCGCGCTCTCCGTGGACACCGCCTGTTCGTCCTCGCTCGTGGCCCTGCACCTGGCGGCGAACGCGCTGCGCCGCGGCGAGTGCGAGATGGCGCTCGCGGGCGGAGCCACGGTCACCGCCACCCCCGGCGGCTTCGTCGACTTCTCCCGGCAGCGGGGGCTCGCGCCCGACGGCCGCATCAAGTCCTTCTCGGCCGACGCGGACGGGACGAGCTGGTCGGAGGGTGTGGGGCTGCTGTTGGTGGAGCGGTTGTCGGATGCGCGTCGCAAGGGTCATCGGGTGCTTGCGGTGCTGCGTGGTTCGGCTGTGAATCAGGACGGTGCTTCGAACGGTCTGACGGCGCCGAACGGTCCGGCTCAGGAGCGGGTGATCCGGCAGGCTCTCGCCGATGCGCGGCTGGGTGTCGCGGATGTGGACGTGGTGGAGGCGCACGGTACGGGTACGCGGCTGGGTGACCCGATCGAGGCGCAGGCGCTGCTGTCCACGTACGGCCAGGGCCGTCCCGCGGACCGGCCGCTCTACCTCGGCTCCCTCAAGTCGAACATCGGCCACACCGTCGCGGCGGCCGGGGTAGGCGGCGTGATCAAGATGATCCAGGCCATGCGCCACGGCATCCTGCCCAAGAGCCTCCACATCGCCGAACCCACGCCGGTGGTCGACTGGGAGTCCGGCGCGGTGGAGCTGCTCACCGAGGCGCGCCCCTGGCCCGAGACCGGTGCTCCCCGCCGGGCGGCCGTCTCCTCCTTCGGGGTGAGCGGTACCAACGCCCACGTCGTCATCGAGCAGGCGCCCGAGGTGCCCGCCGTTGCCGGGGCGGGGGAGGAAGCGGGTCCGGGTGTCGTCCTGCCCGTGGTTCCGTGGGTGGTGTCGGGGAAGACCGCGGACGCCCTGCGGGAGCAGGCGCGTCGTCTGTACGAGCGCGTCGTGTCCGATGCGTCGCTGCGTCCCGTCGACGTCGGCCTCTCCCTCGCGGCCGGCCGGACGGCGTTCGATCATCGGGCGGTGGTCGTGGGTGTGGGTCGTGAGGGGTTGCTCGCGGGTTTGGAGGAGGTTGCGGGCGCTCTGCCGGGTGCCGGTGTGGGTGCTGGTGTGGTGGCCGGTCAGGTCGTGGATGACCGGGTGGCGTTCTTGTTCGCGGGTCAGGGTGCGCAGCGGGCGGGTATGGGGCGTGAGTTGTATGAGGCGTTCCCGGTTTTTGCGGCTGTGTTCGATGAGGTGTTGTCGCATCTGGGGGGCTCGCTGCGGGAGGTGGTGTTCTCGGGTGTGGGTCTGGATGAGACGGGGAACACGCAGCCGGCGTTGTTCGCGTTGGAGGTGGCGCTGTTCCGGTTGGTGGAGTCGTGGGGTGTGAGGCCGGAGGTGGTGGCGGGTCATTCGATCGGTGAGATCGCTGCCGCTCATGTGGCGGGTGTGCTGTCGTTGGAGGATGCGGCGGTTCTGGTGTCGGCGCGTGGCCGTTTGATGCAGGCGTTGCCGGCCGGTGGTGCGATGGTCGCGGTCCAGGCTTCGGAGGAGCGGGTTCTTCCGCTGCTCGCGGGGCGTGAGGCGACGGTGGGGATCGCCGCGGTCAACGGCCCGGATTCGGTGGTGCTGGCGGGTGCCGAGGCGGAGGTTCTGGAGATTGCGGGCTCGCTCGGGGTGAGGTTCAAGCGGCTGGCGGTCAGTCATGCGTTCCATTCGCCGTTGATGGAGCCGATGCTGGCGGAGTTCCGTGAGGTCGTGGCCGGGCTGACGTTCCGTGCTCCGCAGTTGACGGTGGTTTCCACCGTCACCGGGCGGGTGGTGTCGTCGGGTGAGTTGATGTCGGTGGATTACTGGGTGGAGCATGTCCGCCGTCCGGTGCGTTTCGCGGATGCGGTGGCTGCGATCGAGGCTCTGGGTGTCGGTAGTTTCTTCGAGGTCGGTCCTGACGGGGTCCTGTCCGCGATGGCGGGCGAGATCACAGAGGTTCCGGTGGTTCCGGCCCTGCGCAAGGGCCGCCCCGAGCCCGAACAGCTCCTCGTTTCTCTCGGCGGCCTGTTCAGCCGGGGTGTCCCGGTGGACTGGGCGGCCTGTTACGAGGGCACCGGCGCCCGACGCGTCGACCTCCCCACCTACCCCTTCCAACACCAGCGCTACTGGGTCGAATCGGCTCCCGGCACCGACGCCGCCGACCTCGGCCTGGCGCCGACCGGTCATCCGCTCCTCGGTGCGGCCGTCACCTTCGCAGGCGGCGACCAGGCCGTGTTCACCGGCAAGGTGGCACTGCGTACCCACCCCTGGCTCGCGGACCACAGGCTCTCGGGTTCTGCGGTACTGCCCGCGCCGGCCCTGGCCGAGCTGGCCATCCGGGCCGGGGACGAGTTCGGGGCCACCGCCCTCGACGAACTCACCCTGGACGCCCCTCTGGTGCTGCCGGAGCGCGGCGCGTTGCAGCTCCAGGTCGGCGTCGGCGCCCCCGACGCCGACGGCCGCCGCCCGGTCACGGTGCACAGCCGTCCCGACGAGTCCGACGCGCCCTGGACGGCGCATGCCCACGGCACGCTGAGTGTCACCGTCTCCGGGCCCGCCTCCGAGCCGGCCGCCTGGCCGCCGGCAGACGCCGAGGAGATCGCCCCCGAGGAGCTGTACGCCGAACTCGGCGCCGCCGGAATCGAGTACGGACCCGCGTTCCGCACCCTCACCACCACCTGGCGCCGCGGGGACGAGCTCTTCGCCGAGGCCCGGATCGCCGAGCAGAGCGGCGCCGAGGACTTCGTCATCCACCCGGCCCTCCTCGACGCGGCCCTGCGCCCGGTCGTCCTGACCGCCGCCGCCCAAACCCCGGCCGTCGTGCACTGGCGGGGAGTCCGCGTGTACGCGACGGGCGCCACCTCGCTGCGCGTGCGGATCACCCCCGACGGCACCGGCGCCTTCCGCGTCCACCTGGCCGATCCGGCCGGACGGCCCGTCGCGACCCTCGACGCGGTCACCGTGGGCACCGTCGACAGCGGGGCGCTCGCGGCCGCCGCCGACCGGCGGGAGGAGGCGCTCTTCCACATCGACTGGACGCCGCTCGTGCTCGGCCGGACGGATGAGACAGGGGAGATCCGCCCCGTGACTCTGGACGCGGACGGCGGATTCAGGACACCTGCCGAGGTGGCCGAAGCCGTCGCGGCGGGCCGGACCGTGCCCCTGGTGATCAGCCGGATCCTCCCGTCGCCGCACGCCTTGCTGCCCTCCTCGATGGGGGACGCCACGGAGGAGGCCCTGGGTCTCGTGCAGGAGTGGCTGGCCGATGAGCGTCTGGAGGACACGCGGCTGGTCGTGGTGACCTCGGGGGCGGTGGCCGTGCTGCCGGGTGAGGACGTCACCGATCTGGCGGGTGCGGCGGTCTGGGGGCTCTTGCGGTCGGCCCAGTCGGAGTCCCCGGGCCGGATCGTCCTCATCGACACCGCCCCCGGTACCGATGCCGCCACGGACGAGCACGTCGCCCGGCTTGCCGCGTCCGGCGAACCCCAGGCCGCCCTGCGCGCAGGCCGGGCGTACGTCCCCCGGCTGGCCCGGTCCGCTCCGCACCCGGCGGCACCGGCCGCCATCCGAGCGGACACGGCTCCCGCGGCGGCCCGGCCCGGCAGCCCGTGGAGCGCCGACGGCACGGTGCTGATCACCGGAGGCACGGGCAGCCTCGGCGCGCACTTCGCCCGGCATCTCGTGACCGTCCACGGCGTACGCCGTCTTCTGCTCACCAGCCGTCGGGGCATGGACGCACCGGGCGCTCCCGCGCTGGTGGCCGAACTGACGGCCCTGGGCGCCCACGTGGACATCGCGGCGTGCGACGCCGCCGACCACGACGCGCTCGCGGCGCTCCTGGACTCCGTCCCGGCCGGGCATCCGCTCACCGGAGTGGTCCATGCGGCGGGCGTCCTGGACGACGGTCTGATCGGCTCCCTCACCCCGGCCAGGCTGCGCGCGGTGCTCCGGCCCAAGGCGGACGCCGCGTGGAACCTGCACCGCCTCACCGGTGACATGGGCCTCACCGCGTTCGTCCTGTTCTCCTCGATCGCCGCGGTCGTGGGCGGCCCCGGCCAGTCCAACTACGCCGCCGCCAACGGGTTCCTGGACGCCCTGGCCCGGCACCGGCACGCCCAGGGGCAGCCGGCCACCTCGATCGCGTGGGGCCTGTGGGAGCAGGAAGGCGGAATGAGCGGCCACCTCGGCGCGGCCGACCTCGGCCGCATCGCCCGCAGCGGATTCATCCCGGTGCCCTGGGAGCGGGGGACCACGCTGTTCGACCTCGCCGTCGCCTCCGGCCGCCCCGAGGTCGTCGCCACCCCGCTCGACACGGCCGTCCTGCGCGAGCGGGACTCCCGGCCGGCGGCGGTCCTCGGCTCGCTGGTACGGATCCCGGCGCGCCGCCGTGCCGCCCAGGACCACGAGAACACGGGTGGTTCGCCGGCCGAGCAACTCGCCGAGAGGCTCGCGGGGCTCGATCCGGCGGGCCGGAAGCAGGCCGTCCTGGACGCGGTGCTCGCCCGGATCGCCGAGGTGCTCGGCCACGCCGACACCTCCGCGATCCGGCCCGACCAGCCACTGCCCCTGCTGGGCTTCGACTCCCTGACCTCCGTGGAGCTGCGCAACCGGCTCGGGACGCTGACCGCTGCCAGGCTGCCCGCGACGCTCGTCTTCGACCACCCCACGCCCGTCGCGCTCACCGAGTTCCTGGTCCCCGTACTGGCCGCCGACTCCGGTCCGGACGCCGCCCCGGTACGCGAGGACGCGGGCTTCGCGGCCGACATCCGGCTCGCCGAGGACATCCGGCCCGAGGGCGACGTCGTCCGGGTGGCCGAGGACCCGAGGGAGATCCTGCTCACCGGAGCCACGGGCTTCCTCGGCGCCTTCCTGCTGCGGGACCTGCTGCGGACCACCGAAGCCCGGATCCACCTGCTGGTGCGGGGCACCGACCGGGCGGACGGGCTGGCCAGGCTGAAGTCCAACATGGAGTTCTACCGGCTGTGGGACGAGGTCGACCTTTCCCGTCTGGAGGTCCACATCGGTGATCTCGCCGAACGCCGGCTCGGCCTCTCCGAGGAGGAGTTCGACGAGCTCGCCCGTACGGTCGACGCGGTGTACCACAATGGCGCGCGGGTCCACTGGCTGCACCCCTACAGCGCGCTGCGCGACGCCAACGTAGGCGGCACCGAGGAGGTGTTGCGGCTGGCGGCACGGCACCGGACCGTTCCCGTGCACTACGTGTCCACCGTCGGCGTCTTCGCCGGGCCGCTGGAGGAGGGCACGCCGCTGCGGGTCACCGACCCCACGGGGCCGGCCGAGGTGCTGCCGAGCGGCTATCTGCAGAGCAAGTGGGTGGCGGAGCAGATCATTGGCATCGCCCGGGACCGGGGCATCCCGGTGAACATCTACCGCGTGGACGTGATCTCCGGGGATACGGTCAACGGCGCATGCCAGACACGGGACTTCGTCTGGCTCAGCCTGAAGGGCATCCTGCAGTCCGGGGCCGTCCCGAAGGACACGGCGGGCCGCTTCCACCTGCTGCCCGTCGACTACGTCAGCTCCGCCATCCTCGCCGTCTCCCAGCAGGAGTCCGCGGCCGGCGGCACGTTCCACCTGTTCAACCAGAGTGCGTTCAGCCTCGCCGAGTGCGTGGGATTCCTGCGTGACCACGGCTACGAGCTCGGCGAACTGGACTGGAACGCCTGGACCGAGAGCGTACGGGCGGACCGGGGCAACGCGCTCCAGCCGCTGCTGCACGCCTTCGAGATGATGACCTCGGACACGGACGGCTTCTACCCGCCGATCGACACGACCGAGACCGAGAAGGCCCTCGTCGGCACCGGCATCGTCTGCCCGGAGCTGACCGCGGAGCTCTTCGGACGCTACGTGGAGTTCTTCGTCGAGGCAGGACACTTCCCGCCCGCGTAGCCGCGTCACTACGCAGTCGTGGGACGCGCGGAGGGGAGGTGCCCTTGACGGGCACCTCCCCTCCGCGCGCGCGGACCGCCTACATCGGGACGGCCGGGCCGAGCATCTCCTCGTGCAGCCGCCGGATCCAGGAGGAGAGCTCCAGGCCCAGTTCGTCCCGCATGACCCGGCGCACCTTCTCGTAGGCCTGGAGTGCCTCGGCGCGCCGGCCCGCCTGGTGCAGGGCCGAGATCAGCACCCCGTGGAAGCACTCGTTGAGCGGGTACTCCTCGACGAGCGCCCGCAGTTCGGGAAGCATGGCGCGCAGCCGGCCCAGGTCCTTCATGGCCTCGATCCGCAGCTCGAACGCTCTGATCCGCAGTTCTTCCAGGCGGACGACGTGCCCCGCCAGAACATCGCCCGTGCGGATGCTGAAGAGGTCGGAACCGCGCCACAGCGCGAGCGCCCGGGTCAGTACGTCGACCGCGTCCTCGCTGTTGCCCACCCTCAGCTCGAACTCGCCCCGAGCCACCAGTTGCTCGAACAGTTTGACGTCGACCGACGCCTCGTCGACCCGCATCACGTACCCGCCGGGGCGTGTGAGCAGAGGAGACGGCCCGGTCTGCCGCGTGCCCGCTCCGCGGTCCCCCTCCGCCAGCAGCCGGCGCGCATGGTGCACATAGGTCTGCAAGGTGTTGAGTGCGGAGCGCGGCGGATTCTGCTGCCACAGCTCCTGAATGAGCATCTCGCGCGGAACGAATTCGTTGGCGCGTACGAGGAGCAGGGCCAGGAGCTGAGACACCTTGGGTGTACCTGGAAGCAACACCCTTCCCTGGTCCGTGAGGATCTGGAAGGGGCCCATCAGTTCGTATCGCAAGGCAATTGCTCCTTCCTGAAGCTTTACATCAGACCTTCGCGGGGTCGCCACGGGCCAGGCCGAACGGATAGGAGGTTCTGACGAGATACCGACCTGCCCAATGATCTTACGGTGTCCCATGTGCGCAGCCGAGGGAGGCCTGAATCCGGCCTGGGCGACCGAGGGTGGGTGGAGCGCCGGTCGCGCGGGTGTCGGGTGAGGGAAGTTACCTCAGGTCAGGACGGTGTTCGTCGCGGATTTCGCCGACGGTGCCGGTGGTCCGGGACAGGGCGCCGGGACGTGATCAGCCCTCGCGGGGCGCTACCGATACCCGGATGGCCAATTTCTTAAGGGGAGTTTTGGCCAGTTCGGTACGGGGGCACGCGCCATCGCTCGCCCTGGCCGGAACTTGGCATTCCTGGCGGACCTCGACCGGTGATCGGCCGCATACCGGAGGATGACTCTCCGCAGAGAGCGGCGTCGTGTCCAGTGGGTATGTTTTCGGTCGACACGCCGGGAGATCAGGAAATTCAAGGCCGTCCCGGAAAACGCACAGTGACGGACAGTCCCGGATTACCCGGCTGTCGAACCGCATTGCGGTGTCCAGCAGGCACCCACCACGAAGGAATCCACGTGAATCGTCATGGCGGAAATTACACAGTCTCCTCGGACCGGACCATAGGTCGTCGGTCGCTGCTGAAGGCGGCAGGTGTCACGGCCCTCGCATCCACGCTGGCCGCCACCACGGCCGGGCGGGCATCGGCCGTGGAGGAGCTGACCTGGGACGCGATCGTCATCGGAGCCGGCTACGCGGGCGGCACGGCCGCCCGTGAACTGGCGGCCAAGGGCCTGAACACCCTGGTGCTCGAAGCCCGGGACCGTATCGGCGGCCGCATCTGGACCGGCTCGTTCGCCGGCGAGCAGGTCGACATCGGCGGCGGCTGGTTCGGCCCGGGCCAGACCAACGTGGAACGCGAGCTGCGGCGCTACAACATCGCCACCAGCCTGGACGTGGCGGCCACCCGCGCGGTCATGCCGGGCGCCACGGGCTTCGTGAGCCAGTCCCCGGCGGATGCCTTCGGGCACCTCGGCACGCTTTTCGGCCAGTTCTACGCCGGCTCCGAGACGTACTTCGAGCGCCCCCTGGAGCCGCTGTACCGGAAGGACCTGGTGGCGAGCGTGGACGCCACGTCGCTGGCCGCACGCCTGGCCCAGCTGGGCCTCTCGGCCACCGACCAGAAGTGGATCAACGGTTCCACCTCCGTCTTCGCCGGAGGCCCCAGCTCCACCGGCGGCCTGGCGGGCATGGCCCAGTGGTTCCAGCTCGCCGGCGGGACGTACGAGGGCTTCGAGTCGACCATGAGCCTCAAGCCCGCAGGGGGCATGGTCTCCCTCCTCAAAGCGATGTTCGCGCAGTCCACCGCCAGGATCCGGTACAACGCCCCGGTCACCGCGGTCACCGACACCGGCAAGGGCCTCACCAGGGTCAAGACGGCCAGTGGCCTGACCTACCAGGCCCCCGTCGTCGTCGTCGCCGTACCGGTGAACGTCTGGCGGACCATCACCTTCAACCCGGGCCTGCCGAAGGTGCACGCCGACGCGGCGGTGGAAGGTGTCGGGGTGCCGACCGCCACCAAGCTCTGGCTGCAGGTGCGCGGCGTCTCCGACGCCGTCTACGCCCAGGCGCCGGAGGGCTCTCCGATCCTGTTGATGCTGCCGCAGAAGCAGCTCGCCGACGGCAGCCGGCTCTACGTGGCCTTCGCCGGGTCCGGGCTCAACGTCTCCGACGCCGCAGCGGTCAAGGCGGCCGTGCGGAGCATGGTCCCCGAAGCCACCGTGGTCGACTACCGGGCCATGCAGTGGGGCAAGGACACGTACACGCGCGGAGGCTGGGGCATGCGCAAGCCGGGGCAGCTCCTGCGTCAGCTGCCGGACATCCAGCAGCCCCACGGGCGGATGGTGTTCGCGGGATCGGACATCGCCAGCGGCTGGTACGGCGCGTTCGTGGAAGGGGCCATCGAGTCCGGCCTCACCGCCGCGCAGCAGGCTGCGGTCATCGCCGGCTGACGGACCGCGTTCCTCCGTGCGTCCGCACCGGGCCGCACCACTGCGCGCTTCGCGGAACTGAACAGCACAGCACAGCACAGCACGACAGACGGGCGGGCGGCGCCGATCGGCGCCGCCCGCCCGTGGCGTGTTCCCCGGCCTCGCAGCCGGTGGTTCTCCGGGCGCTACGCGCCTGCCGCCAGGGTCAGCAGGATCGCCTCGGTGGGGCAGACATCCAGGACGTCGCCCGCGTCCCGGACGTCCGCCGGGTCGTCGAGCTCCGTCCTGAGCGCGACGGCGTACCCGTCGTCGACCACCCGGAACAGCTTCGGGTGCATCGCTTCACAAGTACCCGCCCCGGTGCAGACCGTCTTGTCGACGGAGAGGATGTGTGTCATCGGTCGGTCCCTCACTTGCCGGTGGGGCGAGGCCCGCCGCCGTACAGGTCCACGGGGAGGTTCGGAAGGCTGCGCAGCAGCCAGTTCTCCTCGAACATGATCTCCGAACGCGGAACCGAGAGCCGCATCTGCGGGAAACGGCGCAGCAGCGCCGGAACCGCGATACCGGTCTCCAGACGGGCCAGGGCAGCACCCATGCAGTTGTGCAGTCCATGGCCGAGGGCCAGGTGCCGCGGGCCTTCGCGGGTGATGTCCAGGTTATTGGGGTCGGTGTACTTCTCGGGATCGTGGTTGGCGGCCTGGAGCCCGGCGACCACAGGGGTGCCGGCGGGCACCGGAACCCCCTTGAACACCAGGTCCTCCTTGGCGATGCGGAACAGGCCGACGCAGAAGGCGCCGTCGTAGCGCAGGAACTCCTCGACCGCGGGTGCGACCAGCTCCTCGTTCTCGACCAGCAGCTTCTGCTGGTCCGGGTGGTCGAACAGCCCGAGGACGGCGGAGCCGATCAGATTGCGGGTGGTGTCGATGCCCGCCATGATCATCACGGCGACCATGGAGACGAGCTCGTCCTCGGTCAGGCGGTCCTCGCCGTCGCGTGCCTGGATGAACACGGACGTCAGGTCGTCGCCGGGGTTGCGGCGCTTCTCGACGATCAGTTCCCGGCCGTAGGTGACGATCTCCTCGAAGGCCGCCGAGACCTCGGCCTCGTTGTCCGGGTTGTCCGGGTCGAGGTGGAAGGCCCGCTCGATGGCATGGAGCATGTCGGCGAACCGGTCCAGCGGGAAGCCGAGGATCTCACCCGTGACGACCGCCGGGATCTTGCTCGCGAAATCCATGACGTCGGGACGGTCCGACTTCTCCAGGTCGTCGAGCGCCTCCTTTACGATGCGCTCGACCGGCTCCGTCCACGTGGCGGCGCGACGAGGGGTGAATGCCCCCATCGCCAGCTTGCGGACACGGGTGTGATCCGGCGGGTCGAGCACCGTCAGAATGCGGCCGATCAGCGTGTCGCCGCCGAATATCATCCCGGACTTCTTGAACTGCTCACTGCCCCAGGCGGCGCCGTCATTGCTGAACCGCTGGTCGCTCAGCAGCTCCTTGACGTCGTCGTACCGGGAAAGGAAGAGCATCGGTACGTCACCGAGGGGGAAGCGGAACGGATGGACCGGGGAATTGACCCGGAGCCAGTCGTACACCGAATAGGGATCCTGGTAGTACGCGGAATCGAAAAGTGCGGGAGCCTCTTGAGCGTTTGTCATGTGGCGTCTCCTGAATTCGACCAATCAGATGTAATCGGTACGGGGCTCCAGCCCCAGCAGGACGCGGCCGTGGGCCTCCAGGGAGCTGACCGGAGTGAGCAGGCCGTGGAGCGACAGCGCGGTGATGTCCCGGAAGACGCGCTGGAAGGGGTTGCTGCGCAGGATCGTCGAGGCCGAGCTGATGGCGTAGAGCGTCTCCACCGCTTCCTTCGTCGTCTGCACGACGTAGCCGACCTGGCCGCGGATCGCGGCCTTCTCCTGGACGGTGAGCTTCTCGCCGGCGTCCTCCCTGCTCTGGATGACCGACAGCCACTTCTCGGCCAGCGCCTCGCACGCGGCGACCTTGTTGGCGGCGACCGCCAGCTGTACGTGCGTGTGCGGGTGCTCGGCCTGGTCCGTCCACTCGGTGTAGGTGATGGCCTTGCCGGGAGTCCGCTCGGTGAAGATCTCCACGGCGGCCTTGGCCAGACCGATGTACACGGGTGCGCACGTCGCCAGGATGTAGCTGGTCAGGCCGTAGTTGCGGCCGTTCAGGTCGGCGTTCCACCGGTCACGCGTCGAGGCGTCGAACACCGCGGCGTCCACCACGCGGTGGGCCGGGACGAACAGGTCCTTCACGGTGGAGGTCGCACTGCCGGTGCCGGCCGCGCCGAAGACGTCCCAGTCGTCGGCGACCGTGACGCTCTCGCGCGGCACGATCGCGAAGAGCTCCTCGTGCTGCCCGTCCTCCCGCTCGACCAGCGCCGCGTGGACGTTCCAGTCCGCGCCGGCGACACCGGTGTTGAAGCGCCAGGTCCCGTTCAGCACGTATCCGCCGTCGACCGGCGTGAGCGTGCCCGAGGGCGTGAACCCGCCGGAGATCCGGACGGATCCGTTCGCGAAGATCTCCTCCTGGGCCTTGTCCGGGTACAGCGTGGCGATCCAGGCGGTGGACACCCACACCATCGACACCCAGCCGGACGACCCGTCGCCGCGCGCGATCTCCGTCAGGATCTCGGCCTGCTCGGCCACCGGCAGGTCCAGGCCGCCGAAACGCTCCGGGACGGCGATCCTGAAGACGCCGGCCTTTTCGAGAAGGGCGATGTTCTCGTCCGGAAGCTGCCGCTGCTTTTCGGTTTCCAGACCGTTGCCGCGCAGGGCGGGGATTATTTCCTTGACTGCATCAAGGACGCCAGTTGCGGCAGTGTCGGATGTGGTCATTTTTCCTCCGGGGGTAGCGGATAGATGCGCTGAATTGGCACGATCGATCCAGTGCTGGCGCCTTGCGACGAGCCGACTCTAGCCATTTGGCTGTAATCCCCACCACATTCCGCAGTCATCCCGCGATCACTGGAGCGGTGACTCTTTCAGGAGGGTGAAATGACGAGTTTGTGATGTGCTTCATGACGGCCTGGGAGTTCACCTCTCCCTCGGCGTCCCGCACATCGGCGGGACCGAATTCAGCCCCGCCGGTGGCCGCTTCCCCCGGACCGGACCGGACTCGTACGACGCGGCCGGATTCCGGTCGGGTGGGTCAGGCCAGGGTGAGGGGGAGGGCGGTCAGGCCGCGGGTGAGGCGGGTCCGGCGCCAGGCCGGGGATTCCGCGGGGGTGGCCAGGCGGGTGTCCGGGAAGCGGGTCACCAGGGTGCGCAGGGCGATCTCCGCCTCGGCGCGGGCCAGGGGGGCGCCGGGGCAGCGGTGGATGCCGTGGCCGAAGGAGAGGTGGGCGGTGGTGTCCCGGTCGAGGTCCAGGCTGTTCGGGTCGGGGAACGCCGCCGGGTCGCGGTTCGCGGCACCGGGGGCGATGAGCACCGGAAAGCCGGCCGGGATGTCGATGCCGCCGATGCGCAGGTCCTGCGTGCTGTGCCGGAAGGTGGCCACGCTCACCGGGGAGTCGAAGCGGAGCAGTTCGTCGAGGGCGCCGGGGATCAGGTCCGGGTCCCGGCGCACGCGGTCGAACGCCTCCGGGTGCCGGAGCAGGGCCAGGACGGCGTTGCCGATGAAGTGGGTGGTGGTCTCGTGCCCGGCGACCAGGAGGAGGGCGGCCAGGGAGACGGTCTCGTCCCGGTCGAGGCCGCCCTCGTCGCAGTCGCGCAGGAGGGAGTGGAGCGGGCCGTCGCCGGGGGTGGTGCGCGCCGTGTCGATCAGGTGGGTGAGGTAGTCGCCGATGTGGTGTGACGCGGCGTCGACGCGGTCGGTGTCGGTCGCGTCGAAGAGGTCGTGGGATCGGGCGGCGAGGGCGGCGCGGTCGGTTTCGGGGACGCCCAGCAGTTCGCAGACGACGGTGACCGGCAGGGGGACCGCCAGGTCCGCCACCAGGTCGATGTCCGTGCCGGGTCGCCACGCGGCCGTGAGGCCGTCCACGACCCGGGTGATGAACGGGCGCAGTTCCCGGACGCGGCCGGTCGTGAACAGCCGGGTCGCCACCCGCCGGTGGCGGGTGTGCGCGGGCGGGTCGCTCGCCAGCATGTTGCGGGAGATCGCCGGGTGCAGGTCGCGGTTCGAGGGCCGGTCGGCGAAGAAGCGGGCCGTGTCCTTGGACAGGCGGGGGTCGGTGAACGCCTCGCGGGCCTCGGGGTGACCGGTGATCAGGTACGCGTGGTGTCCGCCGGAGCCGGTGGGGATCCGCCGGACCGGGCAGCCTTCGCGCAGCCGGTCGTACGTGGGGTAGGGGTCGGCGAAGAAGCGCGGGTCGCGCAGGGGGTCCTGGCGCGGGGCGGTCACGAGGCCACGCCCGCGTTCTCGGGTGCCGGGCGGCGCGCGTAGGCGGCCGCCACGAGCAGCAGCCACGCGGTCTCCGCCGGGAGGTCGCCCTTGCGGGAGCGGGTGCCGGCGGCGGGCGGGGCCTCGTCGCCGTCGAGGGGCAGTCCGGTGTGCTTCGCGTCGACGGCCGCGGCGATGACCGCCGCCTCCACCTCGGCGTCGCCCTCGGGGGTGCCGGCCGTGCCCGCGCGGGCGGCCGCGGCGGCCGCGGCGTCCCGTACCGACGCTCGGCGGTACGGGCGCAGGGCCAGCACGCAGTCGTTGATCTCGATGACCCGGCGGTGGAGGTGGAAGTCGAGGTCATGGGTGTCCGCCTCGGTGCGGCCCGGGTCGAGCACGACTTCGGGGACCGCCGAGGTGACCTCCCGCCACAGGTGTTCCAGCGCGGTGAACGAGCTCCGTTCCCAGCGGCGGCGGCGCAGCCGGCTGAGCGGCCACAGCAGGGCGGGGAGGGTGAGTCCGACGGTGATCAGGAGGACGGCGACGGCGGGCGCGGTCACGCTGAACGTGCAGCGGAAGGGCGTCAGCGGGCTCGAACACCGGGCGTGGTCGGGTACGAGCCCCAGGCCGAGGCCGATGGAGACCAGGGCGAAGAGCTTGTACGCGGCGTAGACGAGGGCGAAGCCACAGCCGATCGAGGTCGTGCGCAGGCCCCAGCGCTGACTGCGGCGGGCCGAGCGGTTGGACTGGGCCCAGGTCTGCAGCAGGAAGTCCTTGGCCGTGTACCCCAGGTAGGAGATGTAGACGAGCACGTAGCACGCGTACAACACCGGGCTTCGTCCCGTGAGTTGTTCGGCGGTGAAGAAGACGGTCATGCCGGCGACGCAGACCGCGAGGGCGAGGACGCGCAGCCGGATCTGCCGGCGGGCCAGTTCGCGGTCCAGGTTGAGCTGGAAGAGGAAGGCGAGGACCGAGGTGGCCGCCGTCAGGGTGAAGGTGTTGCTGAGGAGTCGGGCGACGTGCGGGACCACCGATTCGACCGCGCGCTCCACGGCGGGGGCGTAGGAGGCGAAGGCGAGGGCGAACGAGGTCAGCAGCGCCGCCATCGCCCAGGTACCCGTGGGGCGGTGTCCGCCGCGCCCTCGTACCCAGTAGGCGGCGAAGCACAGCAGTACGACGGCCGTGCCCGTGAAGAGCATGTCGATCATTTCCGGTGGCGTTTCTTCCTGTGTGGCTCGGCGAACAGAGCGTCCCAGCTCTCGGCGCCGCTGGCGGGCCGGCTCGACGGGCTTTCGCGTCCCCGGTACATGAGTTGGCGGATCACGCTGGCCATCACCTCGGCCTCGCGCTCGTCCTCGCTGGTGTAGCTGGTCCGGCCGGACATGCGCCGGACGAGGGTGGGGCTGAAGCCGATCGCGCGCAGGGTGTCCTGGTCCAGCTCCAGGCTGCCGGGGTGGTCGCAGATGATGTGGCTGATCTCGTGGGCGAGGATGTGGTTCTGGTGGAGGGGGGACGTGGCCTCCTCGTAGAACAACAGGTCGGCGTCCGCGGTCTCCAGGCGGATGCCGCACGGGGCGTCCGTGGTGCCCAGGGTGCTCAGGGGGCGCAGGATGATGGGGCGTCCGCGTTGCTCGGCCACGGCGTCGCGGAGGTCGCGGGTGCTGAAGCGGTGCGGGAGTTCAAGTGCCTCGACGCGCGCCTCACATGAGGCGCGAAGCTGCTCAAGGTCCATGTTCTCACTCTGGTGACGCCGGGCGGGGGCGGTCGGCCGGGGCGGATCTCTCCCTGGAAGCCCGGTACGCGCGCGCCCCAATGCTGACATGTCCGCGACGCCGTTTCGATGGCGGGGTGCCGCCGGGGCCGGACCGTGCGGCCGGGGACGCCGGGCTGGTGCCGGGAAACGCTGATGCCCCCTGTCGATGAGCGGCCACAGGGGGTGTCGGGACGGGGCGGGGCGGGGACCGTGAGATCGCCGCCCGGCTCGCGGTTCAGTCGTCCAGGTCGAGGCCCTGCGCGGGGTCGTCGGTGGTGAGCCCTTCGAGCTTCCGGGCCTGTTCGATCACCGTGGACAGCATCTTCAGGCTGTCGACGCTCAGGCCGTTGGCGCGCAGGGCCACCTTGCGGACGTCCTGATCGCGCATGGCGGCGAGGAGGTCGATCTCCGCCCGGGTGCGTTCGGCCGCCGCACTGTCGACGAAGTAGCCCGCCGGGACGCCGAAGAAGTCGGCCAGGGCCTTGATGGTGTGCCGCGTCGGGTTCCGCTTGGCTCCGGTGCGCAGTTGCTGGATGGCGCTCGCCGTCACCCCGCGGCCCTCTCCGGTCGCTGCCTTGCGGATTCCCTCGGCGACCTCCGCGTAGGTGTAGGGCCCCCGGGAAGGGGGGTGCACCTCGCGGAAGAGGTGGTCCAGGAGTTGGGCGAAGGTGGGCGACTGGTCATCCTCCACGTACAGACCTCCTTGGCGTGATGCCGAGTCTTTGCCCACCACAGTGTTTCTCGAAGCCCAACGGGCCGGCCCCGGCAACACTTTGGTTGACGCCGGACAGTCACTCTGGTGTACGTTACCAATGCTTCCTCGCCACTGAAGTGTCGACGGCGTGACGGTGGCGGCACCGGCCGGGTCGGGGCTGAGCTTCACGGGGGTGAGCTCGGCCGACGGCCCGGAGAGCCGTGGCCGCGCCGGACGGGCTCGCCCGTGCGGGTCGCGCTTCGACTGCGAGGGAAGGGCCCGTGCCGCCTGGCACGGGCCCCTGACATGGAGCGGGGTCGCTCAGCCGCCCGAGGGCGAGACGATCGCGTACGCGGGCCAGCCGCCGACGAGCCGGCGGGTGACGCGCTCCACCCTGTCGTTGTGGTTGCCCTCGATCGTGGTGACGGTCCCGTCACCGTTGTCCTTCTCGATCACGCCGACGTGGACGCTCGTGGAAGTGCTCGAAGGGCCGGTGCCGAAGAGGATCACATCGCCCGGCTTGGGCGCGGCGTTCCGCAGGTCCGTGCGGAGCGTTCCGTGCTCGCGCCCGTAGTAGTAGAAGTCCCCGCTGAACGCCGTGTGGTAGTTGATCCCGGCCTGCTGCCAGGCCCAGCTGGCGAAGTGCGCGCACCAGGCCTCGCAACGGCCGTACGGGTTGCAGTTGTTGCCCCACTCCTCCTGGCCGAGCTGGGAGCGCGCCGCCTGGATGATCTTGTCGCGGACGCTGCCCGACAGCGGGGGTACGGGTACGGTCGGGCTGCCACCGCTGGGCCCGCCGCCGGGGCCGGTGCTGCCGATCTCGCGGGCGATGCCCATGGCCGCCATGGTCCGCGGGCCGGCTATGCCGTCCGCCTCCAGCCCGTGTCCCGCCTGGTAGGTCTTCACGGCGCCCAGGGTGTTGGGGCCGTAGTCGCCGTCGGCCTGCGTGCCGGCCGCGCTCTGCACCTTCTGCACCTTCGCCGTCAGGGCGCCCTTGGTCTGGGGGCCCGCGATGCCGTCCACCTCCAGGTCGTTGTCGCTCTGGAAGGACAGCACGGCGTTCTTGGTGCGGGGGCCGTAGGCGCCGTCCACCCCGCTCAGCGGCAGATAGCCCAGACCGGCAAGATTCCGCTGGAGGAGCTTGGTCTCGGAGTCGGTGCCGGTGCCCGGGCCGCTGGAGACGATCCGGTCGATGTTCATCTCGCCCATCGTCTGGGGGCCGGCGATGCCGTCGACCTCCAGGCCGTGGCGCGACTGGTACGACCTCACGGCGTTGAGGGTGTTCGTGCCGTAGTCGCCGTCGGCCTGCGTGCCGGCCGCGGACTGCACCTGCTTCACCTTGGCGAGCAGGGCCGCCGTGGTCTTCGGCCCGGCGTCGCCGTCCACGTCGAGACCGTTGTCCCGCTGGAAGTGCCGTACGGAGTCCTGCGTCTGCGGTCCGTACGCACCGTCGACACCGCTGCGCGGGAGATAGCTGAGGCCCGACAGGCCCCGCTGGAGCAGGCCGGTGTCAACGGCGTGCGCGGCCGGCACCGGTCCGGTCAGCAGCGCCGTCAGGGCGGCGGCGAGGGTCAGGAACATGGCCATCAGCCTTCGGGCTGACACCGCCGCCCGGTCCGGGGGCCGGGTGGTGAGGGATGGGGAAGAGAGCGAAGACATGAGCGAAGTGGGCCTTTCGGCTGTGTGGTGACGGTTGGTCACCAGCAGCTTCGAGGCCCGTGCCGCGTCCCCTCCAGTACCCCGGCGTCTCTGGGACGAGCGCGGGATGTCCCTGGGGCGGGGCCGCTTCCATCCCTCGCCGCCCCGGCCGTCAGGGCTGCTGGACGGCCCCTTCGGGCGCGCACTGCATCTGCTTCTCCGCCGGTATCGCCCCGCACACGCTCATCGCTTCGAGAGGAGCCTCGGAGGAGACCGCGAGCATCTTGGTGTACGAGTCGTGCTCGAAGCGGATCAAGGCTTCCAGCTCCGTCCCCCTGGCATCCCTGATGATCACCTTGTCGCCGACGGCGCCGCCCTCGATGCGTCCCCACACCGATTGGCAGGCCGCGCTGTAGCGGAGCTGGATGTGCATGCCGCGCAGGAAGGTGCTCTTGGCCGTGGTCGCGTCCCAATGGCATTCCATGGCCTGGGGATCGTGGCGCAGGCAGGTGTCGGACTTGCACTTGACCTGGATGTCACCGGCCCCCGGAACGAGGGTCGCGGTCTCGTCGCCGCCGCCGCTCTTCCTGGTGTCGGACGGTTCGCCCGCCGCGCCCGGAGAGCGGCCTCCCGCCGCGGTGGAGGAGAAGGCGAGACCGGTGGCGACCGAGCCCAGCAGGGCTCCCGCGGTGATGTATCCGATCACCCCGAATCTTCGTCTCCATTCGGCCCGGGGTCTCTCGCGCAGAGGCCGGACCGCCGCCTGTGGGGCGTCCGGCACGGCGACCGCCGCCGGCGCCTCCGGTGCGGTCTCCGGCGCGGCCTGCGCCGCTGCGGACTGCACGGGCGCGGTCTGCGCAGGTGCGGCCGTGGCCGGGGCGCCGCTCGCCGGGGCGGAAACGGCCCGCGCCAGCAGGTCGAGCAGCGGCTCCGGGTCCGTGCCCGCCACGGCCGCGAGCTGCTCGACGGCCACGGTGGTCGGCAGCTGCTTCCCGTTGAGGAATCGCTCCCACGACGAGCGGCTGTAGTGCGTCCGGTCGGCCAGTCGGCCGAAGCTGAGTTGCGAGGCCTCCTTGATCCTTCGCATCTCCGTGCTCAGCTGAACACGTGCCGACTCCGTACCAACTGTCGCCTTTGTCTGGTCAGACATCAAAGGGCCCCCCAACTCGCTTATGCGCCATACAGCTTCCCCGGGACGGCGTGGCGCGAGGGACAGGATATGCGGCGCCGCTGACAGTTCCGGACCCGGCGACGGACACCTGGAACCCTTGGGGGCGCCGCCATCGGACGTCCCCCGGCGGGAACGGCCGGAGTGCGGGACGTCCCAGGGACGGGACCGGCTGTCGGCAGATCGCACAACGGTTTCCGGCCTCGGGCGTGTCCCTGGGACACGCCGCCGGCCGCCGGGACGGCGGGCCCGAAGCAATGATGATGCGGCGCCGGGTCGTTCACACCCGCCGGCTCCCTGCTCGTCACGGCTCCCGCCGCCCACGCCGGCGACCACCTCGACGCCTGCCTCGACAGCGTCGGCCACCGCAAGTCGCCGGGCGGCTGGACCATTCCGGCGCGGAACTTCTCCCAGGGGTCCTCGGGCGTGTGCGTCAAGGAGCTGCAGTTCGACATCGCCTCGACCATCGGCATCGACGCCGCGGACTCGGACGGCATCGTCGGCCCCCGGACGTGGGAGAGCCTCGTCTCCCGCACCAAGGACTGACGGGAGCGGCCCCGAGCCGCAGGAACGCCGTACGGGGGCTACGCCGGCCCCCGGCGCATCGGTTCGGCGGGCAGCCGGAAGGCCGCGGTCACCTCACGCGGAGCCGACGGAAGCCGGGTCCGCGGTCATCGCGTCGCGCAGGCTCTTCGGCCGCAGGTCGGTCCAGTTCGCCTCGATGTGTTCCAGGCACCGCCGGCGGCTCTCCTCGCCGAACACGATGCGCCAGCCGGCGGGGATCCCGGCGAACGCCGGCCACAGCGAATGCTGTTCCTCGTCGTTCACCAGGACGTAGAACCGGCCGTCGGCGTCGTCGAACGGGTTGCTGCTCATGAATGCACTCCAATTCAAGCCGTTCACGATGCGGTTCCCGTCCGGGAACCGCATCGTCATCCGTTGGTGGGGGATGGAGCCGGCGTGACCGCCGTGCCCGATCATGACATCCTTCGGGCGTCCCGGGGAGGCCGTTCGCCCGGATGATGTGCCCTGTGCGGGCCGCCAACACACCTCATTCGTCGTCCTGTTGACGCGCCAGCGGCACCAGCGGCGCTAAGAGAGCGGGAGGGCGATCAGCTTCTCCACCTCGCGGAGGTAGAGCCGCTTGCCGTCCGGATCCGGCGTCAGGGCGTAGGCGCTCGTCGGGTAGTGCCAGACCGGGGCCTGGGTGCGGATGCGGACGGCTCGCAGCCCCGTCGCATCCATGGTGTAGACGTGGCTCGGGGTGACCACAGGGGCGATGTCGCGATTCGGATTCGTGCCGTCCGGCAGGATGTCCGTCCACTGCAAGGTGCCGAAGACTGCGCTGATGGCGACGACGCCGCGCGTGCCCTCCACGGCGTAGACGACCCCGTCGCGGACGGTCGGCATGCCGTACCGGCGCCGGGCGCCCACCTCGCCCGCGTCACGGTCCGCGCCGAAGACCCAGGCGGACCCGCCGTCGGTGAGCCGCAGCGCGTGCACTTTTCTGGCGCCGATGTACACGCGGTCGTCATCCGTGGCCAGCCGGCCCGGCGTGGCGCCGAGTGCTTCCACCGACACGTTCCAGCGCTCGGCGCCGGTGCCGGCGTCGTGCACGGACACCCGCAGGGCGCCGCTCGACTCGGAGTGGTGCCACAGCAGTACGCCGCCGCGTACGGCCTTGACTCCGACAGGGGTCGGGCGTCCCAACTGCACCTGCTCCTCGGTGGGGGCCGCCGTCGGCTGCCGCCACAGTTCCTTGCCGGTCTTCAGGCTCGCGGCCACCAGGGACCACTGGTCGCCCCCGGCCGCCTTGGCGTGGAGGAACACGGTGTCGCCGGCCACACCGAGGATCTGGTTCAGCGTGTTCGTACCGTCGTAGGCGGGAAGCCGGACGACCGGTGCCTGCTCCTTGCCGCCGTCCAGGGGCAGAGGTGCCACCGTGAGGGCCTTGTCCGCGGCGTCGTGCCTCCCGACCGCGTAGAGGACCTTGCCGTCGGTGGCGACGCGCCAGGCGCGCGCGTACCCCTGGATGTCCCTCAGGTGTCTGCCGTCCTGCTGGTAGATCCCGCTGGTCGTGTTTCCGGTGGCCATGACGAGCAGGGCGTTCACCGGCAGCGGGCTGCTGCCCACCAAGCGCTCCGCCAGGTCGGCCTTCCACAGCGCGTCCGGCGGTGGCGCCAGGGCCTGCTTCCCGGCGCCCGCGGCCCCGCCCCCGTCCTCACCGCGGCTGCCGAGCCAGGCCCACAGCCCGCCCCCCGCCGCGAGCGCGACGGCCCCGGCCGCAGCCCCGGATACCGCGAACAGCCTGCGACGCGACATGCCGGCGCCGTCGGCGACGACGGTGTCCGGCTCCCCTCGGGGGGCCGGCAGCCGGAGGGGCGGCTCCTGCCACACGGCTGCGGCGCGGCGTGCGATGTCCGCGAGCACCGGCTGCGGCAGCCCGTCCGCGAACGGGCCGTCGCCGGGCGCCAGCAGCCCGGCCAGCTCGGCCGTCGTGGGCCGCAGCGCCGGGTCCTTGGACAGGCAGCGGGCGAGTACGGGCGCCAGCGCCGCCGGCACGCCGCTCAGGTCGGGCTCCGCGTACCGCACCCGGTACAGCAGGTCCGCGGCCTGGCCGCCGCCGAAGGGGCCGTGCCCGGACGCCGCGAAGACCAGGACGCCGGCCAGCGCGAACACATCACCGGCCGGGGAGTGTTCGAGACCGCCGGCCTGCTCGGGCGACATGAAGGCGGGCGTGCCGGCCGCGGCTCCGGTGCGGGTCAGCCGTTCGTCGCCGAGGGCGCGGGCGATACCGAAGTCGATGACCTTGGGCCCGGCGGCCGTGACCATGACGTTGGACGGCTTGAGGTCGCGGTGCACCACGTCCGAGCGGTGCAGCTGCCCCAGCGCCCGGGCGAGCTCCGCGCCCAGGGCGCGCACGCACGGCTCGGGCAGCGGGCCGGCCAGCCCGACCGCCTCGTCGAGCTGCGGCCCGATCACGTACTCGGTGGCCAGCCACGGCGTTGCCGCCAGGGCGTCCGCGGCGAAGACCCGGGCGCCGTAGCGGTCGCCGATGACCCGGGCCGCGTCCGCCTCCAGCCGGAACCGGGTCCGGAAGGTGGTGTCGGCGGCGATCCGGGCATGCACGGTCTTGAGCGCGACCGTCCGCCCGGCCGCCGAACGGGCCAGGTAGACCGTGCCCATGCCGCCGCTGCCGAGCCGGGCGAGCAGCCGGAAATCGCCGAGGTGCTGCGGATCGTCGTGCGTGAGCGGTGCGAGCGGGGCGCGGGTGGCGCGGGTGGCGCGTGGTGCCGGGACGGACATCGGTCAGTGCACCTTCTGGGCCATGGCGAACGGCTGCTGCGGGGACGGGAGTTCAGCGGCGAGCAGCGCGGCGGACTGGGCGGCGAGCGCGGCGACGACCCGGCCCGGCAGCGGTACGGCTCCGTGGTCGAGGACCGTTCCGGCCCGCGCGTACGGGTCCTCGGCCGGGGCGGATCCCGCCCAGGGGGCCACGAGTTCGCCCAGCACCTCCCGCGCGGACTGCGGCCGCACCGCCGGGTCGGACGACAGGCAGGAGCCGACGAGGGTCCGCAGACCCGGCGGCAGTTCGCCCTGCTCGGGCACGGTGTGACCGGTCGAGGCGTACGCCAGGACGGCCCCCAGCGCGAAGACGTCCCCGAGCGGTTCCGTGCGGCCCCCCGACGCCTGCTCCACGGCCAGGCAGCCCGGATCGAGCCCGGGCAGCCCCGTCCGCGGCGACCCGTCGGGAGCCGCAGCCCGTACGGCACCGAAGCAGGTCAGCAGCGGTCCGCCCGGGGTGACCAGAACGGCTGCGGGCGAGAGCCCCGCGTGCGTCAGCCCCTGGGCGTGTACGGCGGCCAGCCCCTCCGCGAGCGCGGCGCCGAGCCTGCGGACGGTGTCCTCGGGCAGCGGCTCCCCGTACGCGGCGAGCACGGCCGGCAGCGGCAGCGCGGGCGTGTACGGGGCCGTGTACCAGGGAAAGCCGGCCGTGCCGCCCACCTCCGCAGGACGCAGGAACCGGGGCGCGGACAGCCGCCGGGCGCCCTCGGCCTCGATCGCCCACCGGGACGGATCGGCGCCGACCCGGGGCACGCAGACGAGGACCGTGCGCTGCCCGTCGGCCGTGCGCCCCAGGTAGCGGCGTTCGGGAACGGTGCGCTCGGCGGACTCGGAGTCGAGCCGGGCCAGGATCACGTACGGCCCGACGTGCGACGGGTCGTCGTGACGAAGGCGTTCCATGTGCGCTCTCCCGGGTCGGTTGATCGGCCCCGAGCCTAAGCGGTGCCTGCCCGGGCGGTTGAACCGGGCGGGAACCGGGTGCGGGGGAACGGGCCGCGAGCGTGCCTCACTTCTCCACGGTGGGCATGGCCGTGAGCTTGCCGTCGTTGACGAGGAAGACGCGGTTCCCGGCGCCGGACATGCCCCAGGGGCCGCGCGATTCGGGCGACCAGTTCCAGTACCGCCGGCCGCTCACCATGTTGTGGGCCGAGACGCCCTGACCGTCCCCCTGCACGACCCACAGCGCGCCGGCCTCCACGTGCGGGGGAGTGTGCGGCACCGGGCCCTTCGCGCTGCGGTCCAACGCGAGTGCCCCGCCGAGCTCGGTGAACACCTGGCTCAGCGCCGTACCGTCCATCGCGAACACCCTGTCGCCCGACGAGGCCGCCGGGCCCCAGCCGCCGGCCCCCGACTGCGGGGCTTCGGTGGCCTCGGTCTCCTTTTCCTTCCACACCGCGGCGCCCGTCCTGATGTCCAGGGCCGTCAGGCTCCGTCCGCCGAGGTAGACGACGTCCTTCACGACGAGCGGCTGCAGGGCGGACTTCGCCTGGCGGCCGAGCCGCCAGGCCGTCGCTCCGGAAGCGGTGTCGACGGCGACGACATCGCCGTCGGCGCCGAAGACGACGAGCCGGCCGCTCGCGACCGCGGCCCGCGGCCCCGGTGCCTTCACGGCCGCCTCGGGCAGCGGCACCGTCCAGCGGACCTTGCGCCCGGCCGTGTCCACGGCGCGCAGCTTCCCGCCGCGCGTCACCAGGTAGACCGCCGACGCGTCCGCGGCCAGGATGCGGCCGGTGTCGGCGTCCCCCACCGACCACACCTGCCTGCTGGTGGAGCCCTCGAAGCTGAGCAGCGCCCCACCGGATCCCGCGGTCGCGAACCGGTTGTCCGGCAGTCCGACGAGGCCGGCGGCCGGCCGGACGCCGGGCAGCCGCCACTTCTCCTTGCCGTCGGTCGTCAGACGGGCCGCGAGGCCGCCGCCCGCGGCCGCGAAGACGACCACGTCGAGGACCGGCAGCGGGTCGGTGACCACGCCGTCGACCGGTCCCGCGGCCACGGGCAGCGGGCCCCACAGCTCGCCGGGGGGCGTCCCGTGCCTGCCGACGTTGATCGACAGCGGCTCGGCGTCCCTGGCCGCTCCGGCCGCGGGGATCTTGCGCGGCTCCTCGCGCAGCATCCACCAGGTGCCCCCGGCCGCGCCCGAGGCGGCCAGGACGCCCCCCGCCGCGAGCGCGGTGCGCAGCAGCCGCCTCCGGGAAGGCCCGCTCCCGGTGCCCTGCCCCACGACCGTGGCCTGCCGGTCGGCCTCGGCTCCCCGGCGTTCGATGTCCTGGGCCAGCGGCCCCGTGCGCCAGACCCGGTCGGCGCCCGGCGGCGGGGCGAACGCGCCCGCGATCTCGCCGGGTGAAGGGCGGTGCGCGGGGTCCTTGGCGAGGCAGGGCGCGATCAGCTGCCGCAGCTCGGGCGGTACGGCGTCCAGCCGCGGCTCCCCGTGCACCACCTCGTACTGCACGGCGGCCACGTGCGTACCGTCGAAGGTGCGTTGTCCGGTGGCCGCGTACGCCAGCACCGCGCCCAGCGAGAAGACGTCCGCGGCCGGTCCGACGCGCCGGCCGAGCACCTGCTCCGGAGCGCCGTACCCGGGGGTGACCGGTACCTGGCCGGTGGTGGTGAGCGTCAGCCCGTGTTCGGGGCGTGCGATGCCGAAGTCGATGACGCGCGGTCCCGCGGCGGTGAGCACGATGTTGGCCGGCTTCAGGTCGCGGTGCACCAGACCGGCCGCGTGGATGTCCCGCAGGGTGGCGGCGAGGGAGGCGGCGAGGGCGCGTACGCCGTCGGCTCCGAACGGCCCGTACCGGTGCACGGCGTCGTCGAGGGTGGGGCCGGACAGGAACTCGGTGGCGATCCAGGGCCGGCTGCCGGTGTCCTCGGCCCGTGCGTCCAGGACCCGGGCGACGCCGCCGCTGGTGACCGCCTGGGCGGTGTGCGCCTCGCGCAGGAAGCGCTGGGCGAGGTGCGGGTCGTGCGCGAGCTCGGGCAGCAGCACCTTGACGGCCGCGGCCCGGCCGCTGTCGTCCCGGCCGAAGTACACCTTGCCCATGCCGCCTTCGCCGAGGACGCCGAGGACGCGGTAGGGGCCGAGCCGGACCGGGTCACCGGTACCGAGGGGTTTCATGACGTACTGCCTGCTTCCTGTCGTTCACGGGTGTCAGCGGAAGTCGACGGGCAGGCCGTTCGGTTCCTTGACGCGCTTCATGATGATCTGCGAGTTGACCTCGGTGATACCGGTGAGGGCCGTCAGCTTCTCGATCCACAGGCGCTCGTAGGCCCGCAGGTCGGCGACCGCGATGCGCAGCAGGCAGCCGGGGCTGCCGAAGAGGCGGTAGGCCTCGATGACGTCCGGGATGTCCTGCAGGGCCGCCTCGAAGGCCTCGACCGCCTCCCGGTCGCGGCGCACCTCGACCGAGACGAGCACCTCGAAGCCGCGGTCCACCGCCTCGGGGGAGATCACGGCGCGGTAGCCCTGGATCACCCCGTCCTGTTCCAGCTGGCGCACCCGGCGCATGCAGGGGGAGGGGGTCAGTCCCACCCGCTGGGCGAGTTCCTGGTTGCTCAGGCGGCCGTCGGCCTGGAGCTCGCGCAAGATATCTCGGTCAATGGCGTCCATGGCGCAATTATCACCCAGCGTTTATGAACGGGCCTGAGGGAAAACGCAATCACATTGCGCCTGGATCGCTCTATCATTGCTGCTTTGAGTACATATGTACGAGTGACGTACGAGTGACACGAGTGACACGAGTGAAGGGCGGCCACGGCCGATGGGACGGATCGTCGTGATCAGCACCGGCGGGACGATAGCCAGCCGCTGGCAGGGTTCCGGCTTCGCAGCGGACGCCGACGGGAACGAGGTGATCGCCACCGCACCACTTCCCGAGGGCATCACCGTCGAACTGGTCGACCTGTTCAGCGTGAACAGCCCGCGACTCACCACCGCACACCAGCTCACCCTGCTCCGCACCGTGCACGAGGTGCTCGCCGACCCCGGCGTGGACGGCATCGTCGTCACGCACGGCACCGACACCCTGGAGGAGTCGGCGTTCCTCCTCGACCTCCACCACCACGACCCGCGCTCCGTGGTCTTCACCGGCTCGCAGCGCCCCATGGGCACCGCCGACGGGGACGGCCCGGGGAACCTCTACGACGCCCTGCTCACCGCCGCGAACACGCGCGGGCTCGGCGTGCTGATCGCCTTCGCCGGACGGGTGCACTCCGCCCGCGGCACCGTGAAGACCCAGGCCGTGGAGCTGGACGCGTTCGCCGACCCCTCGAAGGAACTCTTCGGGAAGATCGGCTTCGGCAAGGTCACCATCCTGCGCACCCCGCAGCGCCCGGCGCCGCTCCCGCTGCCCGCGATGCCCGAACTCCCGCCGCGCGTGGACGTGGTGGTGCACCACGCCGACGGCGACCCGGTCCTGCTGAACGCCGCCGTCGAGGCCGGCGCGCGCGGCATCGTCCTCGTCGGGACCGGCGCGGGCAACGCCACCCCGGAGATCGTGGAGGCCGTCCGCGCCGCCGTCGGCCGCGGGGTCCTGGTCGCGCTGACCACCCGTGTCATGGCCGGACCGGTCACCGAGATCTACACGCACGGCGGCGCGGTGGACCTGGTCGCCGCCGGCGCCGTCCCGACCGGCACCCTGCGCGCCGGCCAGGCCCGCATCGCGGTCCTGTCCGCCCTCCTCGCCACGGACAACAAGGTCGAGCAGGCCCGCATCCTGCGCGAGGCGCTGGGCGCGCCCGGCTCGGTCCTCGTCGGGGCGTAACCCTCCGGGGCAGCGTGTGCGGCCGCTACGATCCGCGTAACGGCCGCTACGCTGCGGGGGGTTGCATGGAGCCCGGGACCATCGGAATCCGGCTGGCCTCGGCTGCCGTAGCGCCCCTCGTCAGGAAGCTGTTCGTCAGCGAGGGCGGCGGGGCGGGCCTCGTCGACCGGCCGATCCGCATTTCGGGCCACGTGTCCTTCACGGGCGAGAAGCGCTCGCTCACCGAAGCCGATCTCGGCACGCTGGCCGCCAAACTCGTGGAACAGGCCCTGCGCACCGGCGAGCGCCCGATCGCCACCGACGAACAGCAGGCCGTCACCGACGCCCTCGCGCAGACCCTGCGGGGCCTCGGCGAGCTGACGATGACCGACCTGGACGCCGTCCGCCTCGGCTCCGCGGCCTTCGCCCGCGAGCTGCGCGCCGTGAGCGGCCGCCCCGAGCGGGAACTCGGCTCCGACGCCACGTACTTCTACGAGCGGCTCGTCGACGCGGCCTGCCTGCACATCCTGCAGTTCTTCACGCAGCGCTCGACCTTCGTGGCCCACGCCCTGGTGGAACAGACCCGCGGGATCGCCGAACTGACGGCCAAGGTCGACGAACTGATCCGCCGCGATCCGCTGCCCGGAGCCGAGGACGCCGCGTTCGAGCAGCTGTACCTCCCGTACGTGCAGAAGAAGCACGGCAAGCTGACCATCTACGGGATCGACCTCGGCAGCTCGCCCGCGCGGTGGCCGCTGGACGCGGCCTACCTGAGCCTGGAGGCGACGCCGGTGACGTGGCACCGGTGGCTGAACGACCGCGGCACGGACGCCGCTCACCTGTCCGCCGGTCAGGCCCTGGCCGGCGGCTCCCGCGTCCTCCTGCGCGGCGGTGCCCGCTCCGGACGGACCGCACTCCTGCAGTGGCTCGCCGCCGCTCCCCGGCACGCCCTGCCCGCGGATCAGGCCCTGGCCGGCGGCCACCGCGTCCTGCTGCGCGGGGAAGCCGGTTCCGGCAAGACCACCCTGGTGCAGTGGCTGGCCGTCACCGCCGCCTGCCGGAACCTCTCCCCGCAGATGGAGTACCTCTACGACCGCATCCCCTTCGTCCTGCCGCTGCGCACCCTGACCCGCCACGGCGAGCGGCTGCCCGCTCCCCGCGACTTCCTGACAGCCGTGGGCTGTCCGCTCGGGTCCTCCCAGCCCGACGGCTGGGCCCACCGCGTCCTCATGGCGGGTCGGGGTCTCGTCCTCGTCGACGGCATCGACGAGATCCCCGATGCGGAACGGGAGCGCACCCGCGGCTGGCTGCGGGATCTGATGGACACCTACGACGGCGACAACCGGTGGCTCGTGACCTCGCGCCCCTCCGCCGTGGGGGCGCAGTGGCTCGCCGACGAGGACTTCACCGAACTGACGCTGTCGGCCATGACTCCCTCGGACATCGCCACCTTCATCCAGCGGTGGTACGCCGCGGCGCGTGACGGCGGTGCGGACGACGCGGACCTGCGCACGTACGAGTCCCAGCTGCTCACCGCGGTGCGGACCAGAGCGGACCTCGGCCGCCTGGCCACCACCCCCTTGATGTGCGGGCTGATCTGCGCCCTGCACCGGGACCGGCGCGGCTACCTCCCGCACGGCCGCAAGGACCTCTACGAGGCGGCCCTCTCCATGCTGCTGGGCCGCCGCGACCGGGAACGGGACCTGGAAGGCCCGGATCTGCGGGAGGAACCCCAGCTCGACCTGTTGCAGAGGCTCGCGTACTGGCTGGCCAAGAACGGTCGCACGGCCATGGACCGTTCCCGCGCCGAGGACGTCATCGCCAGGGCGCTGCCCTCGGTCCCGGAGGCGGCCGCCCTGGGCGGAGCACCCGAGGTCTTCGAGTACCTCCTCCGGCGCACCGGACTCCTGCGGCAACCGGCGCCCGGCACGGTGGACTTCGTCCACCGCACCTTCCAGGACTTCCTCGGTGCGCGGGCCGCGGTGGAGGAGGGCGACTTCGGCATGCTCATCTCCCACGCCGACGACGACCAGTGGGAGGACGTCATCCGGATGGCGGTCGCCCTCGCCCGCCCCGCCGAGCGCGTCACGCTGCTGCGCGACCTCCTCGAGCGGGGGGACGCCTCCACCGACAAGCGCGCCCGGGCCCGGCTCCATCTGCTCGCCGCCGCTTGCCTGGAGGACACGAGCAGCATCGACCCCGGCACCCGCGCGGCCGTGGAAGAACGCACCGCCGCCCTCGTCCCGCCGTCGGACTGGACCCAGGCATGCGCCCTTGCGGAGGTCGGCCGACTGGTGCTGGGCCTCCTCCCGGGCCCCGAGGGGCTCGACCACGAGAGCGCGTACCAGGTGGTGGTCGCGGCCTCGCACGTGAAATCGGACGCCGCGATGCCCTTCCTCGCACGGTTCGCCACGCACCCCCGGCTCCGGGTCCGTTCGTATCTCCTGTGGGCATGGTCGCGCTTCGAATGCGGGACCTATGCCGAGGAGGTGATCGCGCACCTGGATCCGACCGGTCTCCTCTACATCGTCAGCTCCGATGCCCAACTGCGCGAGCTGGCCCGGCTGGACTCCCCGCCGCACCGCTTGGACGTCAGGCACCGTGTGTCCCTTGACGCACTGTCCCACTACGTGCGACGGCACGGTCTGACGGACCTCGCGCTCACGCACGACCGGGTGTCGGATCTGGACTTCCTGCGCGAACAGTCCACCCTGGAGTCCGTCGCGATCAAAGGCTGCCCGCAGCTGACGGACATCTCCGGCCTCGGCGGCCTGCCGGTCAGGAGACTGGACCTCGAGAGTGCCGCGCCGGACCTCGACCTGAGTCCGGTGGCACAGCTCGAGCAGCTGACATCCTTCAGCATCTACGGGGAGACCGGCACGCGCTGGTCCACACAGGTCCTGCCCGCCCATGCCCCCTTGCACGAGCTGGTCGTGTCCGGCGACACGACCTCTCCCCGGGGGCTCGAAGGTCTCGGCGCGTTCCCCGGGCTGACGGTGCTCGGATTCACCGAGGCGACCGGTCCTGCCTCGGAAGCCGACTGGCGGGAGGTCCGAGCGCTGAACGCGCTCGCCCACCTCAAGGTGCCCACGAGTTCCTTCGCGTCCCTCCCGGCGGACGCGAGGCTGACCTCCGTCACCGGTCTGACCCTTCTCGGAGATGAGGAAGAGGACATGCGGTCGGCGATCCTCCTACTGCCCGCAGCATTCCCCCGACTGACGCGGTTGTTCCTCCTCGACATGACCTCGAAGGGGAACCTGGACATCGCGCCGCTCGCGGAACTGCCCGAACTCCAGGCGGTCCGCATCTTCGTCGGTACCGGCACCATCAGCGGCGCGGAGCTGCTGCCGCCGTCGGTGTGGCTGCGGTACGACTGACCGGACGGCGCCCACCGGGCGCCGTCCCGCCGTCCCGCCGTCAGATCCCCGCGTTCCCGAACGCCGTCAGGATGCGGTCCGCCGCCGACGTCGGGGTCACCGTGCCCGCCCGCACCGCGGACTCCAGGCCCGGCGCGAGGTCCCGTACCGCCGGGTCCGCCCGCAGGCGTTCCAGCAGCTCGTCGCGGACCATGGACCAGGTCCACTCCACCTGCTGCGCCGCCCGCTTCGCCGCCAGCCGGCCCCCCGCGTCCAGCAGGGTCCGGTGCTGCTCCAGCCGGCTCCACACCTCGTCCAGCCCGGTCGACTCCCGCGCGCTGCACGTCAGGACCGGTGGCGTCCAGGCCGCGTCCACCGGGTGCATCAGCCGCAGCGCGCCCGACAGTTCCCGGGCCGCGGCCTTCGCGTCCCGCTCGTGCGGGCCGTCCGCCTTGTTCACCGCCAGGACGTCGGCCAGCTCCAGGACACCCTTCTTGATGCCCTGCAGCTGGTCGCCCGTACGGGCCAGGGACAGCAGCAGGAAGGAGTCGACCATCCCCGCCACCGTGGTCTCCGACTGGCCCACGCCGACCGTCTCGACGAGGACCACGTCGTAGCCCGCCGCCTCCATCACGATCATCGACTCTCGGGTGGCCTTGGCGACCCCGCCCAGCGTGCCCGCCGACGGCGACGGCCGCACGAACGCCGCCGGATCCACCGACAGCCGCTCCATCCGGGTCTTGTCACCCAGGATGGAGCCGCCCGTGCGCGTCGACGAGGGGTCCACCGCGAGGACCGCCACCCGGTGGCCCAGTCCCGTCAGCATCGTGCCGAACGCGTCGATGAAGGTGGACTTGCCCACCCCCGGCACGCCGCTGATGCCGATCCGGCGGGCCCGGCCCGCGTGCGGCAGCAGCTCCGTCAACAGGCCCTGCGCCAGCACCCGGTGAGCCGGCAGGGTGGACTCGACGAGAGTGATCGCCCGCGCGACGAACGCGCGCTTCCCGTCGAGCACCCCCTTGGCGTAGGCCTCGATGTCGATCTTCGGCACCGGCGGCCGCCTACAGCTCGTGGCCCAGGTCCGCGGCCAGCCGCGTCACCAGGTCGTGGGCCGCGTCCGGGATCACCGTGCCCGGCGGGAAGACCGCCGTCGCGCCCATCTCCAGCAGCGTCGGGACATCGGCCGGCGGGATCACCCCACCCACGACGATCATGATGTCCTCGCGGCCCTCCTCCGCCAGCTGCTCGCGCAGCGCCGGTACGAGGGTCAGGTGGCCGGCCGCCAGCGACGACACGCCCACCACGTGGACGTCCGCCTCGACGGCCTGGCGGGCCACCTCCGCCGGGGTCTGGAAGAGCGGGCCGACGTCCACGTCGAAGCCCAGGTCGGCGAAGGCGGTCGCGATCACCTTCTGGCCGCGGTCGTGCCCGTCCTGGCCCATCTTGGCGACCAGGATGCGCGGACGGCGGCCCTCCGCCTCCTCGAACCGGTCGACGAGCGCACGGGTGCGCTCCACGGACGGGGACTCGCCTGCCTCGGTGCGGTACACACCCGAGATCGTACGGATCTGGCTCGCGTGCCGCCCGTACACCTTCTCCAGTGCGTCCGAGATCTCACCGACGGTGGCCTTGGCGCGCGCCGCGTCCACCGCCAGGGCCAGCAGGTTGCCGTCGCCGCGCTCGGCCGCGTTCGTCAGCGCCCGCAGGGTGTCCTGCGTGACCGCCTCGTCGCGCTCCTCGCGCAGCCGCCGCAGCTTGGCGATCTGCTGCGAGCGCACCGAGGAGTTGTCGACCTTCAGGACGTCGATCGCCTCGTCGTTCTCCACGCGGTACTTGTTGACGCCGATCACCGGCTGCCGGCCCGAGTCGATGCGGGCCTGGGTCCGGGCCGCGGCCTCCTCCACGCGCAGCTTCGGGATGCCCGCGTCGATGGCCTGCGCCATGCCGCCGGCCGCCTCGACCTCCTCGATGTGCTGCCAGGCCCGCCGGGCCAGGTCGTACGTCAGCTTCTCGACGTACGCACTGCCGCCCCACGGGTCGATCGACCGGCACGTCCCCGACTCCTGCTGCAGCAGCAGCTGGGTGTTGCGGGCGATGCGCGCCGAGAAGTCCGTCGGCAGCGCGAGGGCCTCGTCCAGGGCGTTGGTGTGCAGCGACTGGGTGTGGCCCTGGGTCGCCGCCATCGCCTCGATACAGGTGCGCGTCACGTTGTTGAAGACGTCCTGCGCGGTCAGCGACCAGCCCGAGGTCTGCGAATGCGTGCGCAGCGAAAGCGACTTGGCGTTCTTCGGGTCGAACTGCTTGACCAGGCGCGCCCACAGCAGGCGCGCGGCGCGCAGCTTCGCGACCTCCATGAAGAAGTTCATGCCGATCGCCCAGAAGAACGACAGCCGCGGCGCGAACGCGTCCACGTCCAGCCCGACGGCCTGCCCCGCCCGCAGGTACTCCACACCGTCGGCGAGGGTGTACGCCAGCTCCAGGTCGGCCGTGGCCCCGGCCTCCTGGATGTGGTAGCCGGAGATGGAGATCGAGTTGTACCGCGGCATCTTCTGCGAGGTGAACGCGAAGATGTCGGAGATGATCCGCATCGAGGGCTTGGGCGGGTAGATGTAGGTGTTGCGGACCATGAACTCCTTGAGGATGTCGTTCTGGATGGTCCCGGCGAGCTTGTCGGGGGAGACGCCCTGCTCCTCCGCCGCCACGATGTAGAGCGCGAGGACCGGCAGCACCGCGCCGTTCATCGTCATCGACACCGACATCTTGTCCAGCGGGATCCCGTCGAACAGCTGGCGCATGTCGTAGATCGAGTCGATCGCCACGCCCGCCATGCCGACGTCGCCCGTCACCCGGGGGTGGTCGCTGTCGTAGCCGCGGTGCGTCGGCAGGTCGAAGGCCACCGACAGGCCCTTCTGGCCGGACGCCAGGTTGCGCCGGTAGAAGGCGTTCGACTCCTCGGCCGTGGAGAAGCCGGCGTACTGCCGGATCGTCCAGGGCTGGTTGACGTACATCGTCGGGTACGGGCCGCGCAGGTACGGGGCCACGCCCGGGTACGTCCGCAGGAAGTCCAGGCCCTCCAGGTCACGCCCGGTGTACAGCGGCTTGACGCCGATGCCCTCGGGCGTCTCCCACAGCAGGTCGGCTGCCGCGGTGCCGGTGGACTCCTTCACCGCGGAGCGCCACTGCTCCTCGGAGACCCCTGCGACGGCGGTGGGGTCGAGCGCCAGCTCGGAGAAATCGGGGATGCTCATGCGGGCACTCCCATCCGGTCGAGTACGGAGGACAGCACGGCGACGGCGTCACAGCCGGCGAAGACGTACTCGTCCACGGAAGCCTCAGCGGTGCCCGGCCTGCCGGCGAGGAAGACGGTCGTGGCGCCCGCCGCGCGCAGCGCCTCGGACACCGCCGCGGCCTGCTCCTCGTACAGCGCGTCGCTGGAGCAGAGCACGGCCATGCCGTCCGCCCCGCTCGCGGCGTACGCCTCGGCGGCCGTCGCCGGGTCCACCGACACCGGATCGTGCACGGGTTCGATGCCGCCCGCCTGGAACAGGTTCGAGGCGAAGGTGGCGCGCGCGGTGTGCGCGGCCGCCGGGCCCAGCGCGGCGAGGAAGATCCTCGGCCGGGCGCCGGTCGCCGCCAGGTGCGCGTCACTGCGGGCGCGCAGGGCCTCGTACGCCTCGTCGCGCCGCACGCGCGGCAGCCCGCCATTGGGTCCGGCCGGCGCGGGCTCGCGGACGACCGGCTTCTCCGAGAGCAGCGGGAACTCGCTGACGCCGGTGATGGGTTCGCGGCGCCTGGCCAGCTTCTTGGAGCGCGCGGCCCAGGTGGCGGCGAGCCGCTCGGCGACCAGGCCGGAGCGCAGGGCGGCGGCCTGGCCGCCGGCCTTCTCCACGGTCTGGAAGAACTCCCAGGCGGCGTGGGCGAGTTCGTCGGTCAGGCGCTCCACGTAGTAGGAGCCGCCGGCCGGGTCGATCACCCGGGCCAGGTGCGACTCCTCCAGCAGGATGGTGGAGGTGTTGCGGGAGATCCGGCGCGCGAAGGCGTCCGGCAGACCCAGCTCGTTGTCGAAGGGGAGCACGGTCACCGCGTCCGCGCCGCCCACACCCGCGGCCATGCAGGCCACGGTGGTGCGCAGCATGTTCACCCAGGGATCGCGGCGGGTCATCATCACCGGCGAGGTCACCGCGTGCTGGAGCTGGGCACCCGCCTCCGGGGCCCCCGAGGCCTCGGCGATACGGGCCCACAGCCGGCGCGCGGCGCGCAGCTTGGCGATGGTCAGGAACTGGTCCGCGGTGGCGGCGTAGCGGAACTCCAGCTGTCCGAGCGCCTCTTCGGTGCTCAGCCCGGCCTCGGTGAGGGCGCGCAGGTAGGCGACACCGGTGGCCAGGGACAGGCCCAGCTCCTCGGCGGCGCTGCCGCCGGCCTCGTGGTACGGCAGCGCGTCCACGGTCAGGGCGCGCACCCCGGGCCAGTTGGCCGCGGCCTCCCGGGCCAGCTCCACGGCGCCGGCCGTGTCCAGTGCCTCACCCGTGCGGGCCTCGTGGCCCAGCGGGTCGGCGCCCAGCGAGGCCCGAGCGGCCTCGGGGGCCACCGCGCTCCCGGTGAACAGGCGCAGCAACGCGCGCGCGGCCTCCGCGTAGTCGGCTCCGGCGTCCAGGGTGATGGGGGCGAGGTCCAGGTAGACCCCGTCCAGCGCCCGGGCGAGGCCCTCGACCGGGAGACCGCCTTGGCCCACGGTGAGCCAGAGGGAGGTGACCCCGTTCTCCAGATCGGCGAGGGCCGCCTCGTTCACGCGTACCGGATCTGTGCCCGCGAGGCGCTGGCGCACGTCCCAGCCGTTCGCGGTGGTGCCTTCCGGCCTGCCCCCGCGGACGAACGGGGCGAAGCCGGGGAAACCGGTGTCGGGAGCCGCCCCGTCGGGCGGCGCGGTGTACAGCGGGCGCGTGGTGAGCCCGTCCTCGATTGGGGTGGACAACGCGTCTTCTGCGGCCTCGCCGGAGACTTCCTTGCCCGACTTGCGCAGTACGCCTTCTACAAGGCGCTGCCACTGCTCATGCGTCGCGTCAGGGAACTCGGCGGCCAGGGAGAGCCCGTCGTCAGGCAGGACCGTCATGGCTCGAATGTAGGGGAGCGCGCTCAGGTGGCACCATACCGGTGGGTGTGATCTCGCCCTCTCGGGCCATGCCGAAGGGGTCCTGGAACACCCGGCTGAGCAGCACGGTTGCCGCCGCCTCCGGGAGTACGGCAGGACCCGCGTGCGGTACCACGATCCGCTCCGGATCGTCGCAGACGTGCGAGAGCTCCATCGCGGCGGCCCGGATCTCCTGCAGATATCCCTCGTCGAGGACGCTCGCCAGCTCGGTCACGACCATGACCGCCGGATTGAAGACATCCAACAGAAGAGCCGCCGCGCGGCCCACCGCGCGGGCGCGCTCGCGCAGCAGCCGGTCGGCGCGCGGATCGCCGGTGGCGGCCGCGTCCACCAGCAGGTTCACGGACGGGTCCGGCACGATGCCCCGGCGCACGGCCTCGGCGCCCAGCGCGGTGTCGGACGCCGTCGCCTCCAGGCAGCCGGTACGCCCGCACGCGCACGGGGCCTGCGAGCGCGGCACCGGCAGATGGGCCACGTCGCCGGCCGCCGCGCCCGGACCCTGGTGCACGGTCCCCTCGATGCCGAAGGCGGCGTCGACGACCCGGCCGATGAACAGATGCACCAGGCTCCGGCGGGCCTCGGGCCGACCGAAGAGGATCTCGGCCCGCGCGACGGCCCGCGCGTGGTTGTCGATCCACACCGGCAGCCCGAGCGCGGCCGACAGCTCGGCGGCGAGCGGCTTGCGGCTCCAGCCCAGCGCGGGGTGCCGTACGACGGTCCCCTCGTCCGGGCCGACCCATCCGCCCAGGGCCGCGCCGACCCCGAGGAGCGGCCGCCCGGAGTCGTACGCGCCGAGGAAGCGGCGCAGTTCGGAGGCGATCGCGGCGGACAGCCCGTCCGGCGGGAGCCCCTTGTGCGGGAAGGCCCGCCGGGCGAGCAGCTGCCCCCGGAGGTCGACGAGGCTGAAGGTCGAATGCGGCACCCCGATGTGCAGCCCGGCGGCGACCGGCCCGCCGACGGCCCCGGTGTGCAGGTCCAGCGGGATCCGCGGCCGCCCCACCCCGCCGCCGGGCCCGGGCAGCTCGCGCAGCAGCCCGCCGCGGAGCAGCCCGGTGGTCTGCCGGGACACGGCTGCGGGACTCAGCCCGCACAGCGGGGCGATCGCGCTGCGCGCGACCGGGCCGTGGTCGAGCACCGTCCGCAGCACGGTGGCGGCATTGGCTGCGGCGCGGCTGTCACCGGCCATACGCGTCACGCGGTCTCCTCGGGGGGAAGGGGTGTCCCCCGATCATGCCGGGTCCCCTGCCGGGGCCGGGGGCGTCCTGGCTGTCGCCGCCGGATCGCGCCGGACGGGCACGGCAGTCCGGCACGGTCCGTCGCGAGGCCGGACGGCCGGGCCCGGTGGGTTCGCAACGCACGGCCCGGGCGAGGTGGCTCCGGGATCCGGCCTGATCGGCAGGGGCGGCCGAGGGGCGTGGCCGCACCGGAGCCGCGGCGGGGCGTACCCGCGCTTCGCGACCACGCGGCCGGGACCTCCGGGCACGCCCAGGGCCCGGGCTCCGCGGGCGGGGAGCAGGGGCGGATCCCGGCGAACGCGTGGCGGCCGCATTGCGGGGCCATGAAATCCGGCCACGCTTTTCGGCCGCCGGGGTGGGTCTGCTGACGGGTCGACGGGTGGGGGAAAGAGCAGGTCGTAGGCGGTGTGCGGGGTGGACGCGGGGGCAGGCGAGGGGTGCGGTCGGCGGCCGCGGCCGGGGGTTGACCCCCGGCGGGGCCGCTGACACGCTCCGGGACATGTCCGCGAACGCACTCCTCGCCCCGCGGCTCCGCACCACCGGCCTCTGTACCGAGCCGGGCGCGTGTCCGGGCCGCTGTCCGGCCCTCGGCCGCGCCTGACGCCGCCGAGCCGGCGCCCCGCCTGACCGGCCCGCCCGGTCCCGGCCCGCGTCGGCGCCCCTCCGGGGCCGCCTCGTAGCGTCCCTCCGGGCCGCGCCCGCCCGACCCCGCTCCCGTGCACCACCGGGACGCCCCGTGCCGGGGCCCGGCCGGGGCCGCCCGAGGGACCTCCGCGGCCTCGGGCGGCCGGCTCCGGAGCACCTCGCACCCGCACCACCGTGCACCCGTACTCGTACTCGTACTCGTCAACGCACCGTATGCGTCACCGCACCCGTACCGCTCGGCGCAGCGCAGCGCCCGGTCACTCCGTAACGCCATTTCTTCCGCTGCGGAAATAACCCCTGCAGTCCCGACCAAGGAGTCCTCATGGCCACTGCCACCACCTCCACCACCGTCACCAGGATCGGCGGCCGCATCGGTGCCGAGATCGGCGGCGTCAAGCTCGGCGGCGACCTGCCCGACGGCACCGTCGCCGAGATCCGGGCCGCCCTCCTCGCCCACAAGGTCGTCTTCTTCCGCGGCCAGGACCACCTCGACGAGGCCGGTCACGAGGCCTTCGCCCAGCTGCTCGGCGCGCCCGTCGCGCACCCCACCGTCCCCTCCGCGGACGGCCGTTACGCCCTCGGCATCGACTCCCACCACGGCGCCCGCGCCAACCAGTGGCACACCGACGTCACCTTCGTCCCCGCCTACCCCGCCTTCTCCATCCTCCGCGCCGTCACCATCCCCCCGTACGGCGGCAACACCCTCTGGGCCAACACGGCCACCGCCTACAGCAACCTCCCCGAGCCGCTCCGCGCCCTCGCCGACAGCCTGCGCGCCGTCCACTCCAACGAGTACGACTACGCCGCGCTCAAGCCCGACGCCCTGCCCGAGGCGCTGGCCCAGTACCGCGAGGTGTTCACCTCCACCAAGTTCCTCACCGAGCACCCGGTGGTCCGCGTCCACCCCGAGACCGGCGAACGCACCCTGCTCCTCGGCAACTTCGTCCAGCGGATCAACGGCCTCACCGGCCGTGACTCCCGCGCCCTCCAGGACCTCTTCCAGGCGCACATCGAGAGTCCCGAGAACACCGTCCGCTGGCAGTGGCGGGCCGGGGACGTCGCGATCTGGGACAACCGCGCCACCCAGCACTACGGCGTGGACGACTCCGACGACCACGAGCGCACCCTGCGCCGCGTCACCGTCGACGGCGACGTCCCGGTCGGCCCCGACGGCGAGCCCTCCCGCCTGATCAGCCCGGAAGCCGTCCCGGACCCCTCCTTCGGCATCGCCTCCGGCGCCTCCACGTCCACGTCCACGTCCGCCACCACGTCCGCCGGTTCCGCCGCCGCCTCCGCCTGACGCCATCCAAGGAGCGCCCCCGTGCCCAACCTGCTCGCCATCACCGGCAGCCCCTCCGCCCAGTCCCGTACCGCCGTCGTCGCCGATCACGTACTGCGTCGCCTGTCCCACTCCGGCTTCGAGACCGCGCACCTGTCCGTGCGCGAGCTCCCCGCGGCAGACCTCCTCGCCGCCCGCCGCGGCGAGCCCGAGATCCGCCGGGCGCTCGAAGCCGTCGCCGAGGCCGACGGCCTGGTCATCGCGACCCCGGTCTACAAGGCCTCCTACACCGGACTGCTCAAGGCCTTCCTCGACCTGCTCCCGCAGGACGGCCTCGACGGCAAGACGGTCCTGCCGCTCGCCACCGGCGGCAGCCTCGCCCACGTCCTGACCATCGACTACGCCCTGCGCCCCGTGCTCGCCGCCCTCGGCGCCCGGCACGTCACCGCCGGCCGGTTCGTCCTGGACTCCTCCGTCGAGCGCGGAGCGGGCCCCGACCGGCTGCGGCCCGAGGCCGAACTGGACCTCTACCAAGCCGTCGACGAGTTCGCCGCGGCCCTCCGCTCCGCGCCCGCCACCGCCGTCACCGCCGCCCTCACCGCCACCCCGTAACGCCGCCGCCACCACGCGACCCGCACCGACAAGGAACCGTCATGCCCGCAGCCTTCACCTCGACCACCACCTCCCGACGCCAGTTCCTCGCCCTGCTCGGCATCTCGGCGGCCGCGGTGAGCTGCGGCACGGCCACCGCGCGCAGCGGCGGTTCCGGCGCCCAGGTCAAGACCCTGAAGTACCAGGGCTCGGTCGGCGCCGTCACGCTCCCCGAACTCGCCGCCGACCTCGGATACCTGGGCGACCTCAAGCTGGAGTGGGTCGGCAACACCATCAGCGGCCCGCAGGACATCCAGTCCGCCGCCACCGGCCAGACCCACTTCGGCGGCGCCTTCAACGGCGCGATCGTCAAGCTCGCCTCCAGCAAGGCCCCCATCAAGGCCGTCATCTCCTACTACGGCGTCGACGAGTACGCGTACAGCGGCTACTACGTCCTGGAGGACAGCCCGATCCGCTCCGCCCGCGACCTCCTCGGCAAGAAGGTCGGCATGAACACCCTGGGCGCGCACTCCCAGGCCGTCCTCGACATCTACCTGAGCCGAAACGGCCTCGCCAAGGCCGACTCGTCCAAGGTCGAGTCCCTCGTCGTGCCGCCCGTCAACACCGACCAGGTGCTGCGCCAGAAGCAGATCGACGTGGGCGTGCTGGGCGGGATCCTGCGCGACAAGGCCGTGGCGGGCGGCGGGATCAGACCGCTGTTCAGCGACTTCGACCTGCTCGGCAAGTTCAGCGCCGGCTCCTACATCATGACCGAGCGGTTCATCAAGGAGAACCCGGACACCGTACGGACCTTCGTGACGGGCGTGGCCAAGGCCATCGAGTGGGCCCGCACCACCCCGCGCGAGGAGGTCATCGCGCGGCAGACCGAGATCGTCAAGAAGCGCGGCCGCAACGAGGACACCGCCACCCTCCAGTACTGGCGCTCGTACGGCGTCGCCGAGACGGGCGGCCGGATCGAGGACAAGGAGTTCCAGCTCTGGCTCGACTGGCTCGGCGAGCGCGGCGAGATCAAGCAGGGACAGCTCAAGCCCGCCGACCTCTACACCAACGAGTTCAACGGCTTCGGGAAGGGCTGACCCGGCATGGCGAAGATCGTGTTCGAGGAAGTGACCAAGACCTTCCCCACCAAGGACAAGAAGAACAAGGAGCAGTTCACCGCACTCGACGGCATCGACCTGGAGATCGAGGCGGGGGAGTTCGTGGTGGTCGTGGGCCCCAGCGGCTGCGGCAAGTCCACCCTCCTGGACCTGCTCGGCGGGCTGACCCGGCCGTCGTCCGGGCGGATCCTGCTCGACGGGAAGCCGATCACCGGGCCGGGCCTGGACCGGGGCATCGTCTTCCAGCAGTACGCCCTGCTGCCCTGGCGGACGGCGCTCGGCAACGTGGAATTCGGCCTGGAGGCGACCGGCGTCCCGCGCCGCGAACGGGGGGCGAGGGCACGGGAGTTCCTGGACCTCGTCGGACTCACCGGCTTCGAGGACCGGCATCCGCACGAACTCTCCGGCGGCATGCGCCAGCGCGTCGCCATCGCCCGCTCGCTGGCGTACGACCCGGACGTGCTGCTCATGGACGAGCCGTTCGCCGCGCTCGACGCGCAGACCCGCGAGTCGCTCCAGGACGAGCTGCGGCGCATCTGGCAGCGCACCGGCAAGACCGTCGTGTTCATCACGCACGGCATCGAGGAGGCGGTCTACCTCGGCCAGAAGGTGGCCGTCATGACCTCCCGCCCGGGCCGCGTCAAGGAGATCGTCCCGGTCTCCTTCGGCGACCGCGGCGCCGGTTTCCAGGGTGAGGACCTGCGTTCCAGCCCCGAGTTCGCCCGCTATCGCCACGAGATCTGGACCCTGCTCCACGACGAGGTGGCCCGTGCTCAGCAACTGGAGAAGGAGGAGGCCACCGTATGACCACGAACATCACCACCCCCGCCACCGATGCCCCGGCCGGGCAGGAGGCGGTACGGGAGGACACGGAGCAGCCCGAGGCTCCCGCATCCACCGACCGGGAGTCCCGCCGGACGCGGCCGGGTGTCCCGGCGCTGCTGGCACGCCGCCTGCGCAGCGCCGGCCGGCCGACCACGGCAACGGCATCCCCCCGCCCGGCGGCCCCGCCGGCTCCGGCGGCCCCGGAGGCCGCTGCGGTCCCTGAGGTCCCTGCGGTCGTAGAGGCTTCTGCGGCTCCGGCGGCCCCTGCGGCTCCGGCGGCCCCTGCGGTCCCGGAGGCCCCTGCGGGCCTGGCGGTCCCGGAGGGGCCTGCGGCCCCTGCGGCCCTGGCGGCCCCTGCCGCCCCTGCGGCCCCGGAGGTCCACGCGGCCCCTGCGGGCCTGGCGGCCCCTGCGGCCCCGGAGGTCCCCGCGGCTCCGGCGACTCCTGAGGCCCCCGCGGCTCCGGCGGTCCCGGAGGTCCCCGCGGCTCCGGCGGCTCCTGAGGTCCCCGCGGTTGTGGAGGCTTCTGCGACTCCGGCGACTCCAGTGGCCCCTGCAGTTCCGGAGGGCCCCGCGGATCCCGCAGTCCCGGAGGCCTCCCCGGCTCCCGAAACTTCAGCGCCCTCCGGGACCCCGGCGGCTCCGGCGGTCCCGGACGCTCCCGTCACCGGACCTGAGGCCGCCCCGGCAGCCAGGGCCGGCGCCGGCCGGAGCACCGGCACCGGGCACGCCCCGTCCCCCGTCCGGAAGGCCGCCGCGGCGCTGGGCCGCCGGCTGCGCGCCGCCGCCCTCCGCTCGGCGGCCCTCGTCGCCCTGCTCGCCCTGTGGGAGACCGCCCCCCGCCTCGGCCTGGTCGACGCCACCTTCCTGCCGCCGGTCAGCGAGGTCGCCAAGGCCTGGTGGGACCTCCTGGGCAACGGCCAGCTCGGCCAGCACACCCGGGCCAGCCTCGCCCGCTCCTTCGGCGGCTTCGGCATCGCCGTCGTCATCGCGGTCCCGCTCGGCCTGCTCATCGGCTGGTACCGGCCGGTCGCCGCACTGCTGGGCCCGCTGCTGGAGGTGTTCCGCAACACCGCCGCACTGGCCCTGCTGCCCGTCTTCGTCCTGCTCCTCGGCATCGGCGAGACCTCGAAGGTCTCGATCGTCGTCTACGCCTGCCTCTGGCCGGTCCTGCTGAACACCATCAGTGCGGTGGGCAACGCCGACCCCACCCTGGTCAGACTGGCCCGCTCGATGGACCTGTCCACCCCGAGGCTCTTCCAGAAGGTGATCCTGCCGTCCTCCGTACCGGCCATCTTCACCGGCATCCGGCTGGCCGGCGCGGTCTCCATCCTCGTCCTGGTGGCCGCCGAGATGATCGGCGCCAAGGCGGGCCTCGGCTACCTGATCAACGCCTCGCAGTACAACTTCGCGATCCCGCAGATGTACGCCGGCATCATCACCATCTCCGCCGTCGGCGTGGCCTTCAACCAGCTGCTGGTCACGATCGAACGCCGCCTGAGCACCTGGCGCGTCCCCGCCTGACGCCCGCCCCGCCCCGTCCCGCCGCCAGCCGCCTGCCCCGCCGCCCGCTCCCGCCGCCCGCTCCCGCCGCCCCGCGCCGTCCGGGCCGCCCCCGCACGCAACGCCACCGAACACAGGGAACAGCCATGACCGCGAACCGCACCCTCCACCTCAACGCCTTCCTGATGAACGCCGGCCATCACGACGCCGCCTGGCGCCACCCCGACAGCCGGCCCGAGCTGATCACCGACCTGCGCTACTTCCAGGACCTGGCCCGCACCGCCGAACGCGGACTGCTCGACTCCATCTTCTTCGCCGACGGGGTCGCCCTCTGGGGCAAGGCCCGCCACAACGCCCTCGGCGGATTCGAGCCGCTCACCCTGCTCTCCGCCATCGCCGCCGTCACCGAGCACATCGGGCTCATCGCCACCGTCTCCACGACCTTCAACGAGCCCTACAACCTGGCCCGCAAGTTCGCCTCCCTCGACCACATCAGCGGCGGCCGGGCCGGCTGGAACATCGTCACCTCCGGCACCGTCGACGAGGCCCGCAACTTCAACCGCGACGAGCACCTGGAGCACCACCTCCGCTACGAGCGCGCCCGCGAGTTCCTCGACGTCGCCACCAAGCTCTGGGACAGCTGGGAGGACGACGCGATCGTCCTCGACAAGGAGCGCGGCATCTACGCCGACACCGACAAGCTGCACCCCGCCGCCCACCGCGGCGAGCACTTCGGCGTCGCCGGACCGCTCAACGTCCCGCGCTCCCCCCAGGGCTACCCGCTGCTCGTGCAGGCCGGATCCTCGGAGGACGGCAAGGAGTTCGCGGCCCAGTACGCCGAGGCCGTCTTCACCGCCCAGCAGACCCTCGCCGACGGCCAGACCTTCTACAAGGACCTCAAGTCCCGCCTCGCCAAGTACGGCCGCGCCGAGAGCGACCTCCTCGTCCTGCCCGGCATCGCCCCCGTCATCGGATCCACCGAGGCCGAGGCGAAGGCCCTGGAGCAGCAGCTCACCGACCTCCAGGTGCCGGAGTACGGCCTCGCCCAGCTCTCCGGGATGCTGAACGTGGACCTCACAGGCCTGCCGCTGGACGGTCCGCTACCGGACCTGCCCGAGGAGCGGGACATCAACGGCAACAAGAGCCGCTTCACCCTCGTCGCAGAGCTCGCCCGCCGCGACGGCCTGACCCTGCGCGAGCTGATCGCCCGCCTCGGCGCAGGCCGCGGTCACCGCGTCTTCGCCGGCACCCCCGAGCAGATCGCCGACCAGCTCCAGGAGTGGTTCACGCAGGGCGCCGCCGACGGCTTCAACATCATGGCGCCGGTCCTGCCCACCGGTCTGACCGCCTTCGTCGATCACGTCGTGCCGATCCTCCAGCGGCGCGGGCTCTTCCGCACCGAGTACACCGGCGCCACCCTCCGCGAGAACTACGGCCTCGCCCGGCCGGTCAACCGGCACACCCGGGAGGGCGTATGACCGAGTACGCCACCGACGTCCTCGTCGTCGGCGGCGGACCGGCCGCCACCTGGGCCGCCCTCAAGGCCGCCGAGGCGGGGGCCCGGGTCGTCCTCGCCGACAAGGGCTACTGCGGAACGAGCGGCGCCACGGCCGCCGGCGGCACCGGCGTCTGGTACGTCCCGCCCGAGCCCGCCGCCCGGGAGGCCGCCATGGCCTCCCGGGAGGGCCTCGGCGGGTACCTGGCCGACCGCCGCTGGATGGCCCGGGTCCTCGACGAGACCTACGACCGGATGAACGAGCTGGCCACGCACGGCCGTTACCCGTTCCCCACCGGCTCCGACGGGCAGCCGCTCCGGGGCGGCCTGCAGGGCCCCGAGTACATGCGGCGGATGCGCATCCGGATCCGCCGGGCCGGGGTCCGCGTCCTCGACCACAGCCCGGTCACCGAGCTGCTCACCGACGCCGACGGGGCCGTCGCGGGCGCCGCCGGCTACCGCCGTCAGCTGCACGAGTCCTACCGGGTCCGGGCCGGCGCCGTGGTCCTCGCCACCGGCGGCTGCGCCTTCCTCAGCGGAGCCCTCGGAACCAACACCAACACCGGCGACGGCGCGCTCTTCGCCGCCGAGGCCGGGGCGGAGCTCTCCGGCATGGAGTTCTCCAACGCCTACGGGATCGCCCCCGAGGGCACCTCCGTCACCAAGACCGCCTTCTACTCCTTCGCCACCTTCTACCAGGAGGACGGCAGCGTCCTGGAGGGCGCGGCCAGCCAGGGCGGCCGCTCCGTGATCGCCCGCGAACTCCTCACCGGCGCCAAGGTGTACGCGCGCCTCGACCGCGCCGACGAAGGAGCCCGGGCCGCGATGCGCCTCGCGCAGCCCAACTTCTTCCTCACCTTCGACCGGCTCGGCATCGACCCCTTCACCGACCGGTTCGCCGTCACCCTGCTCGCCGAGGGCACGGTCCGCGGCACCGGCGGCATCCGGATCACCGGCGACGACTGCGCCACCGGCGTCCCCGGGCTGTACGCCGCCGGGGACGCGGCCACCCGCGAGGAGATCTGCGGAGGCTTCACCGGAGGCGGCAGCCACAACGCCGCCTGGGCCATCTCCTCGGGCAGCTGGGCGGGCCGGGGCGCCGCCGGACACGCCCTGTCCCTCGGCCCCGGCCGGGCCGCCGGCCGCACCCTCACCGGCGCCGGCGGTGCGGGCCTGCGCCCGACGGGGAGGGCGGCCGCCGGACCGGAACACCGCGAGGCAGTGGCGCTCGTACAGCAGGAGGTGCTCCCCTACGACAAGAACTACCTCCGGCACGGCGACGTCCTGACGGCTTCCCTGCGCACCCTCGACACGGCGTGGTCCCAGCTGCGCGCGGGCCTGCACGGCGAGGGGGCCGACCTGGTCAGGGCCCGGCAGGCGGCCGCGATGACCGCGCACGCCCGGTGGATGTACGCGGCGGCCCTCGCCCGGTCCGAGACCCGGGGGATGGCCAAGCGCCTCGACCACCCGGACCAGGACCCGGCCCAGCACCACCGGATCCTGGCCGGCGGCCTGGACCGGGTGTGGACCAGGCCCGCGGCGAAGGCGGTGGTGACGGCGTGATCGAACTGGTGTCGGCGGAGCGCTGCATCACCTGCGACAAGTGTGTGGAGGTGTGCCCGACGGATGTCTTCGAACGGGGGCCCGAGGGGATTCCGCTGCTCGCACGGCAGGAGGACTGCCAGACCTGCTTCCTGTGCGAGGCGAACTGCCCGGTGGACGCGCTGTTCGTGGCCCCGCTGACCCACCCCCTTCCGGAGGATCCGGCCGTACGGGACGAAGCGGGGCTGGTGAGCCGCGGGCTGCTCGGCAGCTACCGGCGCCACATCGGCTGGGGCGAAGGGCGGACGCCCGGATCGCTGCGGGCGATCGGGCCGCCGCTGGGCCGGTCCGCGACGCCGATCACGTCCTGAGCGGGTGCGCGCCGCCGGAGCCCCGTGCTCCGTCGGCGCGCACGTGTGCCGCGGGGCCGTTCGGACGGTCTGCCGCGTCAGAAGGCCAGAAGGCCAGAAGGCGAGAAGGTCAGACGGTCAGGATGATCTTGCCGCGCGTGCGGCCCGCGGCGCTCAGCTCCCAGGCCCTGGCGGCCTCGGCGAGCGGCACCGCGTGCTCCACGTTGACCGTGAGCTTCCCCGCGTCGGCCAGTTCCGCCAGGAAGGTCAGGTCGGCGGTGTCCGGGCGCACCCACAGCTGGTGGGCGCCCTTGGCAGCCGCGTCGTAATCGGCGATGGAGACCACCCGGTGACGTTCCCTGACCAGGGACTGGAGGGTCTCGACGACGTCGTCGCCGTAGAAGTCCAGGCCCGCGTCGACGCCGTCGGGCGCGAGCTCGCGGATCCGGTCCGCCAGTCCTTCCCCGTACAGCACGGGCTCCGCGCCGAGGGAGCGCAGGTAGTCGTGGTTGTGCGCGCCCGCCGTGCCGATGACCCGCAGGCCGAGCGCGACGGCGATCTGCACGCCGAAGGATCCGGTGCCGCCGGCCGCGGAGTGGATGACCACGGTCTCCCCGGCCTTGAGGCCGACGCGGGTGAGGGACTGGTACGCGGTGAGGCCGGCCAGCGGGAGGCCCGCGGCCTGCTCGAAGCTCAGCTCCCGGGGCTTGCGGGCGAGGGTGCGGACGGGGGCCGACACCAGCTCGGCGTACGTGCCGAGTTCGACCCACTCCTTGCGGACGTAGCCGTAGACCTCGTCGCCGACGGCGTAGTCGAAGGTGTCATCGCCGACCGCTTCGACGACTCCGGCCACGTCCCATCCGGGTATGACCGGGTAGCGGACTTCGAGGATCGGGTCGAGGTATCCGGCGGCGAGCTTCCAGTCCACCGGGTTGACCCCCGCGGCCCTGACGCGGACGAGCACCTCGCCCGGGCCCACCTTGGGCCGCGGTGCGTCAACGAGCTGGAGCGTGGCGGGTGTTCCGTATGCGCTGTATGTGATGGCCTTCATGATCGTCCCCAACGCGGGTCCGCGGTGGGGTATTCCGGCGTGTCAGGCCGGCAGGGTGTTGCGGTGCGAGCTCCGCCGGGCCGCGCTGAAGAGGGCCTGGATCTGGGTGCCGGCCTGCTCGACGTCGTCGAGGGGCGAGGGGAAGGGCAGCCGCACGTCGCGGTGGCCGCGGCGCTCCTCCAGTCGCAGGGTGATCCCGTACCGGTCCATGGCGACCGGCAGTGCGCGGAGCACGGTGGCGGTGGGCAGCGGCCGGACCAGCCGCAGCAGCAGGGTGACCAGGTCGTGGTGGTCGTCGAGGAGGTGCGTGAGCATGCCCGCCTCGTACGGGGACAGGGGGTCGGGGCAGGCGGCGTCCAGCTCTTCGAGGCCGACGTGCGAGCGCCCTTCCGGGGTCTCCAGGACGGCGCGGTCGAATTCCATGCAGGTGGAGTCGGCGCCGGAGCCTTCGGCCAGGTCGGAGTAGGGGGAGAGCAGCCGGCCCAGCACGGTGACGCGGGCGCGCACCCGGTCCCGTACGGGGGTGGGGGCGACATCGGTGAACTCCAGCCGGATCGACGGCCGGTACTCGGACTCGCCGCCGGGCTCGGCGGGGTGCAGGTGCAGCCGTCCCATCGGGTCGCTGCCGTCGAGGTGGCGGACCTCGGAGCGCTGCCCTTCGGTGACCACGGTCATGGAGTGGGCGGCGGTCAGGATCGACCGGATGCGCTCGGCATCGGTGGGCCGGTCGGCCGGCGTGGCGGGGGCACCGAACAGGCGCATGCGGATCTCTCCTCGTCCGAGTGACTTAGGTATGCCTAACCTAACTCATCTGGCTCTCCGGTAGTACCCGGCACGCTCGTGTCGTTGTTGGGCTGAACGGGTGAAACGCGAGAGGATGGGGGGATGCACATGAAGCGCACGGCCGAGGCGGCCCGGTGAGCAGGTACGACGTCACCGACGAACAGTGGGAGGGGCTCGCGCAGGTGGTCCCCCTGCGCAGTCGCAACGAATGGCCCTCCCGGGTGGACCACCGCACGATCCCGACGGCGCCCGGTGCGTCGGCGGCGGAGCAGCGGCGCTTCGTGGTGATCAGAGTTCAGATCTTCGCGGACGCGCGGGAGGTGGCGGAGTACCTGATCGCGCAGATCCCGGTCCTGCTCGACCTCACCGGGGCGGACAGCGAAGTGGCCAAGCGCATCCTGGACTTCAGCAGCGGCGTGGTCTTCGGCCTGGGCAGCGGGATGCACCGGGTCGACCGGAACGTCTTCCTGCTCGCGCCGGTGGGGACCGAGGTCGAGGGGATCGCGGCCGCGGCCGTCCCCCGATCGTAGGAAGGTCCCCGCGAGGGAACGGTTCGCCGGAGCCGCGGGGGGTCCGGCGGGCCGTACCGTCCGCGCATGGACGCCACCCTGGACGCGACGACGGCGGGGCGCACCGCCGCCGCCGTCGCCGTCGCGTTAGCCGATACCCGAACCGACTGCCCCGACGAGGCCGGACGACCGGACGGCGGCCGGCTCGCCACGGCGCCCCCGGCCCCACCCACCCCACACGACGCGCCCGACGCACCCGACGCACCGACCACGTCCGTGGCTTCCGGGGCTCCCGCGATCTCCGCGACCTCTGCGGCATCCGCGGCTTCCCGGGGCGCCGCCGTGACCGGCCCACGCCCCGTTCCCGCCATGGCGGCACCCGCGGCCCCGACCCGGCCCGTCCCTGCCGCTGAGGCACCTGCGGCCCCGGCTCCGCAGGGGCCTGTCGGGGTGGCGGCCGGGATCGCCGGGGACCCGGTCGAGCCGTCACAGGCGGGCCTCCGCGTCTCCGGTCGTCCTGCCGAGCCCGCGCAGCGGCAGTCGCAGCAGCCGCGGCCCGTGGTCACCGAGCTGCGGCTCTCCGCCTTCGGACCGCACCGCTCGGCGGTCTTCCCGCTCGGCCCGCTCACCCTCTTCGCCGGGCCGAGCGGCAGCGGCAAGTCCCAGGCCCTGGCCGCCTACGAGGCCCTGGCCGGGCTGGGTTCCGGGGCCGGCCTGGAAGAGGCCTTCCCGGATCCGCGCGCCCGCATCCCCGACCGGGCCGTCCCCGACGCGCAGCGCCGGCGCGGGTTCCGCCTCGGCTGCACCGTGGACGGACCCGTCGGCCCGGTCCGGCTCGACCTCGCCGTCCAGGTCGAGCCCACGCTGCGGATCGTCGGCGAACGGCTATCGCAGGACGGGCAGATCCTGCTCGCCACCGCCCTGCGCGACCCCGGCCGGCGCTCGGTCCAGGCCGCCTGGCTGACCGGCGGCGCCATCGGCGTCACCAGGGCCCCGCTGCCCGACGACCGGCTCGGCACGGCACTGCTCCCGCTCCGCGTCGCCGGTTCCACCGCCGGCCAGCGCCAGGTCCTGGCCGCTGCCGAGCAGGTGGTCGTGGCCCTGCGGGCGGTGTTCCCGTGCGACCCCCGCCCGGACCGGATGCGCGCCGCCGTCCCGCCGGGCGAGGGCCGGCTGCTGGGCGACTGCGCCAACCTGGCCGACGTGCTGCGCCGGACCCGCAGCGAATGCGGCACCCGCCACGCGCTGCTCGCGGAGGCGGCCCGTACCGGCTGCGCGGGGACCGTCGCCGGGCTGGACGTGCGGGCTCCCGCAGGCGGCGGCCCCGTCGCGGCGGTCCTGGACCGCGGCCCCGGCCGGCCCGCCACGGAGCTGGCCCGGCTGGGCGCGGGCGAACTCCGCTTCCTCGCACTGGCGCTGGTCCTGCTGACCGGGCCGGGGGTGCTGGCCATGGACCCGGCCGCCGAACTGCTCTCCGCGCGGCAGGCGCTGACGGTGCTGGCCGACGGCTTCGACCGGGGCCTGGACCGGCGGCAGAGCGCCGAGCTGCTGCGTCTGGCCCTGCTCTCCTGCGGCCGCGGCCACATCCGGCTGGTGGCGGCGGTGGGGGAGGGGACCGCGGCGGCCGCCCGCGACCTCCCGGGCGTCGCGATGGTAGACCTGAGGGCATGAACGAGACGCAGGAGCAGCCCGAGCGGCGGCCGGAATCCCCCGGGGGACGGATGGGCGAGCGGTCCGACGAGCGGCTGGACCGACTGCAGCGCCGGCTCGCGCAGTTCGCGGCGGCGCGCGGCTGGGAGCCGTACCACACGCCCAAGAACCTGGCGGTGGCGCTCAGTGTGGAGGCGGCCGAACTGGTCGAAATCTTCCAGTGGCTGACGCCCGAGCAGTCGGCGAAGGTCATGGAGAAACCGGAATCGGCCCACCGGGTGGCCGATGAGGTGGCTGACGTGCTCGCGTATCTGCTGCAGTTCTGTGAGGTTCTCGGGGTGGATGTGCTGGATGCGCTCGCCGCGAAGATCGAGAGGAACGAACTCCGCTTCCCCGTGCCGGGTACACCGACACCGAATCGTCACTCTTCGGAGTGATGGACTCATCCACAATCACGTTTCTGTCCACATTTTCCGAATACCCCTGGCTTTACTGGCGCGTTGCCCTCACTCTGGGTAGTGGTGAGGACGGCGGGATGTCGTGCGGACGGGGGACGGCATATGGATGCGGTACGGCTCATCGCGGCCGGCCGGCACGCGCTGGCACAGAGTGGGGTCGCGTGGGACATCGTGGGCGAGGCCTGGCAGGCCCAGGCACTCGCGCAGGGCATAGGGAGCTATCTGGCGGTCACCGGGCCGCCCGAGCTCAGATCGGAGGCACGGGGACTGGGGGAAGCGGGAGGCAGAGGCTGCGGGGTGCTCGACCGGGCGGCCCTGCGCGGAGAGGGCAGCGCGCCCGAATATCCGCCGCGGGCCGCGCAGTTGAGCGAGGTGTCGGATGTCCGGCAGGCGCTGCTCGGACTCCAGGCGCTGCTGGGTGAAGTGGGGATAGCCCTGGTCGGGGTGGCCTGCGGGACGGACGACGAGGCCCTGTACTGGCAGTGCATAGAGTCGATCGACGCGGCCGACGAGTCGAGCGACCGGGTGCGGGCGATCCTGCGCCGCATGGCGGTCCGTGAGCGGGGGTCGGCCTCGGGCGTGGCCTGAGGTCGGCACGGAGGGGGTCCCGCCGTGCGCGGCGGGACCCGCACGGTCAGGACGACCGGTAGGACGGGCGCTCGCCCTCGGGGATGCGGTCCGTGGAGGCCTGGAGATCGGCGTCGAGCCGGGACAGGTCGGCGTTCAGCGCGGCCATCAGTTCTTCCATCTGCTGCAGCAGGCCCTTCGGCGCGCCGCCGCCCTGGGCGGGTACCGCGGGCTCCTGACCTGCCTGGTCGTGTGCTGCCTGCGCTGCCTGTCCGGTCGTTCCGGTGTGTCGGTGGGTCTCCGGCACGGCCTCGTGGGACATGGCGGCCTCCTCGGCCCTGGCCCTTCCAGGGCGGAAGGGGGCGGTGGACGCACCGGCGGGACGCCGCCGGCGCGCGGGCCGGGCGGTCCGGCTCCGTCCGAGCCAACGATCTCTGTCCGGGCTGGTCACTGGCGGGCTCCGGGGTGGACCGTCCGGTTGACGAAGATTCACCCTGCCGGGGCGGGAAGTGCAGGATGGGGGGTATGGACCTTCGCATTTTCACCGAGCCCCAGCAGGGTGCGAGCTACGACACCCTCCTGGCCGTCGCCAAGGCCACCGAGGACCTGGGCTTCGACGCGTTCTTCCGCTCCGACCACTACCTGCGCATGGGATCCGCCGACGGACTGCCCGGCCCCACCGACGCCTGGATCACCCTCGCGGGCCTGGCCCGGGAGACCAAGCGGATCCGCCTCGGCACGCTGATGACGGCAGGAACCTTCCGGCTGCCCGGAGTCCTCGCCATCCAGGTGGCCCAGGTCGACCAGATGTCCGGCGGCCGCATCGAACTGGGCCTCGGCGCGGGCTGGTTCGAGCAGGAGCACAAGGCCTACGGGATCCCCTTCCCGGCGGACCGGATGTCACGGCTGGAGGAGCAGCTGGCCATCGTCACCGGCCTGTGGGCCACCGAGGCCGGCGCCACCTTCGACTACGCGGGCAAGCACTACCAGGTGGAGAACTCGCCCGCGCTCCCCAAGCCCGCCCAGACCAAGGTCCCCGTCCTCATCGGCGGCCACGGAGCCAAGCGCACCCCGCGGCTCGCCGCCCGGTACGCCGACGAGTTCAACATGCCCTTTGCGTCGATCGCCGACAGCGAGCGGCAGTTCGCCCGGGTCCGGGAAGCCGCCGAGGAAGCCGGCCGCAAGGCCGACGCCCTCCGCTACTCCAACGCCCTCGTCGTCTGCGTGGGCAAGGACGACGCCGAGGTGGCCCGCCGGGCCGCCGCCATCGGCCGTGACGTCGACGAGCTCAAGGCCAACGGCCTGGCCGGCTCCCCGGCCGAGGTCGTGGAGAAGATCGGCGCCTACGGCGCCGCCGGCTCCTCCCGCGTCTACCTCCAGCTGCTCGACCTCGACGACCTGGACCACCTGGAGCTGATCTCCGCCCAGGTGCTCTCCCAGCTGCGCTGAGGGCTGTCCCGCACGACCCGGTGGATCGGCGCGCGGCGCCGGATGCGGTGCGTCGCAAGGCGGAGGGGCGCCCCCATACTGGGCGTATCCGGGTGCTCCGACAACGCGGCGCGGCGCCGTAGCCGGCGCCGTGCGCACGCCGGGGACTGCGGGACAGCCCTCAGGAAGGCGGCGAACCCATGCCACGCGCGTCCGGCCCGCTCGCCGAAGCCCTGGCACGCAGGGCCGTGCTCCTGGACGGCGGGCTCAGCAACCAGCTCGCCGCCCAGGGCTGCGACCTGTCCGGCGGCCTCTGGTCGGGCCAGGTGCTCGCCGAGCGCCCGGACCAGGTGGCAGCCGCCCACACGGCGTACGCCCGGGCCGGCGCCGAGGTGCTGATCACCGCCAGCTACCAGGTCGGCTACGAAGCCTTCGCCGCCCACGGCCACGACCGCGCCGAGACCACCGCCCTGCTGCGGCAGAGCGTGCGCCTGGCCGCCCGGGCGGCCGAGGCCGCCGACCACGAGATGTGGGTGGCCGCCTCCGTGGGCCCGTACGGAGCGATGCTCGCGGACGGCTCCGAGTACCGCGGCCGGTACGGGCTGGGCGTGCGCGAGCTCGCCGCCTTCCACCGCCCCCGCATCGAGGCCCTGCTCGCCGCCGGCCCCGACGTACTGGCCGTGGAGACCGTCCCCGACAGCGACGAGGCCGAGGCGGTGCTCACCGTCCTCGCCGAGACCGGCGCACCCGCCTGGCTCTCGTACACGGTGGCCGCCGGCCGCACGCGGGCCGGACAGCCCCTCGGCGAGGCCTTCGCCCTCGCCGCCGCCTCCCCGGAGGTCATCGCGGTCGGCGTCAACTGCTGTGACCCGGCCGATGTCCTGCCCGCCCTCGAAGCGGCCGCTGGCGTGACCACGAAGCCGCTGCTGGCCTACCCCAACGACGGATCCGTATGGAACGCCGCCACCCGCACCTGGCACACCCCCGACGACCCCGTCCCCTGGCCCACCCGGGCCTGGTACACCACCGGCGCCCGCCTCATCGGCGGCTGCTGCCGCATCGGCCCGGACCGGATCGCCGCCCTCGGGGCGCTGCTGCCGGACCGGCGGCCGTAGGAACCGGGGAGAGCGAAAAACAAGAGGCAGACGGGGCGGGTGACCAGCAACAATCGGTCGTGTGTTCCTGACGATCTCCACCACCGGCTCCCCTGAACGACCCGCCACCGACCTGGGCTACCTGCTGCACAAGCATCCCGGCAAGACGCAGGCGTTCTCCACCTCACACGGCACCGCCCACGTGTTCTACCCCGAGGCTTCGGTCCAGCGGTGCACGGCGGCCCTGCTGCTGGAGGTGGACCCCGTCGCGCTCGTGCGGCGAGGCCGGGGCAAGGGCCGGGGCGGGGCGCCGGACGCCGCGCTCGCGCAGTACGTGAACGACCGGCCGTACGCCGCGTCCTCGCTGCTCGCCGTCGCGCTCAGCGGAGTGTTCCGCACCGCCCTCAAGGGACAGTGCACCGCCCGCCCCGAACTCCCGGAGCAGGCCCGGCCGCTGCGCGTCGAGATCCCGGTGCTGCCCGCCCGCGGCGGGGCCGCGCTCGTGCACCGCCTGTTCGGCCCGCTCGGCTGGGACCTCGTGGAGGCCGAGCCCGTACCCCTCGACGAGCAGTTCCCCGAGTGGGGGGACTCCCGCTACGTACGGCTCGTCCTGGAGGGCGAGCTGCGCCTCGCCGACGCCCTGCGCCAGCTCTACGTGCTGCTGCCGGTCCTCGACGACGCCAAGCACTACTGGATCTCCGCGGACGAGGTCGACAAGCTGCTGCGCGCCGGAGACGGCTGGCTCGCCGCCCACCCCGAGAACGGGCTGATCACCTCCCGCTACCTGGCCCGCCACAAGCGGCTGACCCAGGACGCCATCGAGCGCCTGGAACTGGTCCGCCTCGCCGAGGCCGACGGCAGCGAGGTCGAGGAGCTCGACAACGCGGTGGACGAGACCCGCGACACGGAGGAGCGGCCCGTGCCGCTCGCCGTGCAGCGGCGCGAGGCGATCCTCGCCGCCCTGCGGGCCGCCGGTGCCCAGCGGGTGCTGGACCTCGGCTGCGGCCAGGGACAGTTGCTCCAGGCGCTGCTCGGCGACCCGGCGTACTCCGAGATCGTCGGCATGGACGTGTCCGTGCGGGCCCTGCAGATCGCGGCCCGGCGGCTGCGGCTGGACCGGATGGGCGAGCGGCAGAGCGCGCGCCTGAAGCTCCTGCAGGGCTCGCTCGCGTACACCGACAAGCGGCTGGCCGGCTACGACGCGGCCGTGCTCAGCGAGGTCATCGAGCACCTGGATCCGGAGCGGCTGCCCGCGCTGGAGTACGCGGTCTTCGGCTCGGCCCGCCCCCGCACGGTCCTCGTCACCACCCCCAACGTCGAGTACAACGTGCGCTGGGAGACCCTGCCCGCCGGGCACGTCCGCCACGGCGACCACCGCTTCGAGTGGAACCGCGAGGAGTTCCGCGCCTGGGCCGGCGAGGTCGCGCGGCGCCACGGCTACGGGGTCCGGTACGTGCCCGTCGGCGACGACGACCCCGAGGTCGGGCCGCCGACCCAGATGGCCGTCTTCACCCAGCACGACACCGCCGACACCGCCGACACCGCCGAAACCACCGACGCCGCGGGCGCCGACACCGACACCCCGAAGGAGGGCGAGGCAGCATGACCAGCACCGAGACCCCCCGTACGCGCACACTTCCCGTCACCGACCTGTCCCTCGTCGTCCTGATCGGGGCCACCGGATCGGGCAAGTCCACCTTCGCCCGCAAGCACTTCAAGGCCACCGAGGTCATCTCCTCCGACTACTGCCGGGGCCTGGTCTCCGACGACGAGAACGACCAGAGCGCCAGCCGCGACGCCTTCGACGTCCTGCACTACATCGCGGGCAAGCGCCTCGCCGCCGGCCGCCTCACCGTCGTCGACGCCACCAGCGTCCAGGCCGACGCCCGCAGGCAGCTGGTCCAGCTCGCCCGCGCGCACGACGTCCTGCCGATCGCCATCGTCCTGGACATGCCCGAGGAGGTCTGCGCCGAACGCAACGCCGCCCGCCCCGACCGGGCTGGCCTGCCCCGTGCGGTCATCCAGCGGCACCGCCGCGACCTGCGGCGCTCGCTGCGCGGTCTGGAGCGCGAGGGCTTCCGCAAGGTCCACGTACTGCGCTCCGTCGAGGAGGCCGAGAGCGCCGAGGTGGTCCTGGAGAAGCGGTTCAACGACCTCACCCACCTCACCGGCCCCTTCGACATCGTCGGCGACATCCACGGCTGTTCCTCCGAGCTGGAGACCCTGCTCGCCAAGCTCGGCTACGAGGACGGGGTCCACCCCGAGGGCCGCACCACCGTCTTCGTCGGCGACCTGGTCGACCGCGGCCCCGACAGCCCCGGCGTCCTGCGCCGCGTCATGGGCATGGTGAAGTCCGGCAACGCCCTGTGCGTGCCCGGGAACCACGAGAACAAGCTCGGCCGTTACCTGAAGGGCTCCAAGGTCCAGCGGACCCACGGCCTCGCCGAGACCATCGAGCAGCTGGAGGGGGAGCCGGAGGAGTTCGTCCAGGAGGTACGGGAGTTCATCCGCGGCCTCGTCAGCCACTACGTCCTCGACGGCGGCAAGCTGGTGGTCTGCCACGCCGGTCTGCCCGAGAAGTACCACGGCCGCACCTCCGGCCGGGTCCGCTCGCACGCCCTCTACGGGGAAACCACCGGCGAGACCGACGAGTTCGGCCTGCCCGTGCGCTACCCGTGGGCCGAGGACTACCGGGGCAAGGCCGTCGTGGTCTACGGCCACACCCCGGTCCCCGACACCACCTGGATCAACAACACCATCTGCCTCGACACCGGCGCCGTGTTCGGCGGCCGGATGACCGCCCTGCGCTGGCCCGAGCGCGAACTGGTCGACGTACCGGCCGAGAAGGTCTGGTACGAACCGGTCAAGCCGCTCGTCGCCGAGGCGCCGGGCGGGCACGACGGCCGCCCGCTCGACCTGGCGGACGTGCACGGCCGCCGGGTCGTGGAGACCCGGCACCTGGGCAACGTGAACGTGCGCGAGGAGAACGCGGCGGCGGCCCTGGAGGTCATGAGCCGCTTCGCGGTCGACCCCCGCCTCGTCCCGTACCTGCCGCCGACCATGGCGCCCACGGCCACCTCCCGCGAGGAGGGCTACCTGGAGCACCCGGCCGAGGCCTTCGCCCAGTACCGGGGGGACGGCATCGCCCAGGTGGTGTGCGAGGAGAAGCACATGGGCTCCCGCGCCACCGTCCTCGTCTGCAAGGACGCCGACGCGGCCCGGACCCGCTTCGGCGTCGACGGCCCGACCGGCTCCGTCTACACCCGCACCGGGCGGCCCTTCTTCAAGGATCCGGAGGTCACCGAGGAGGTCCTCACCCGGCTGCGCTCGGCCGTCACCGACGCCGGCCTCTGGGAGGAGCTCGACACCGACTGGCTGCTGATCGACGGGGAACTCCTGCCCTGGTCCCTGAAGTCCGCCGGCCTGCTGCGCAACCAGTACGCCGCCGTCGGCGCGGCCTCCGGCGCCGTCTTCCCGGGCGCCATCGCCGCCCTGGAGGCGGCCACCGCCCGGGGCGTCGACACCGGCGAGCTGCTGGAGCGCCAGCGCGGCCGGGCCGCCGACGCGGCCGCCTTCACCGATTCCTACCGGCGCTACTGCTGGACCACCGACGGCCTGGACGGCGTACGGTTCGCGCCGTTCCAGCTGCTGGCGGTGGCCGGGCGGTCGCTGGCCGCGGTGCCCCACGACGAGCAGCTGTTCTGGCTGGACCGGCTGGTCGCCGCGGACGAGGCGGCCGGTACCGGACTGCTCCGGCGCACCGGCCGGATCCTGGTGGACACCGCGGACGAGGATTCCGTACGGGCCGGCACCGACTGGTGGCTGGAGCTGACGGCCGCAGGCGGCGAGGGCATGGTCGTCAAGCCGCTCCAGGCGTACGCCAAGGACGGCAAGGGCCGGCTGGTCCAGCCCGGGGTCAAGGTGCGCGGGCGCGAGTACCTGCGGATCATCTACGGCCCGGAGTACACCCGTCCGGATCACCTGGAGCGGCTGCGCGACCGGTTCCTCGGGCACAAGCGCTCGCTCGCCCTGCGCGAGTACGCGCTCGGGCTGGAGGCGCTGGACCGGCTGGCGGCCGACGAGCCGCTGTGGCGGGTCCACGAGGCGGTCTTCGCGGTGCTGGCACTGGAGTCGGAGCCGGTCGACCCGCGCCTGTGAGCCGGCCCGGCCGCGCGAGGGGGCCGCGTCAGCACGGCCCGTAAAGGGGTGGCCCCCGTACGGCCTCGAATTAGGTCGTATGGGGGAACTTTCGCGGAGAACTCCGGGGAAACCACCGGCGGGATCGTTCATCCAGGGCAGCGGAATGTCCGCGACCCTGGAAGGACGGAACGTCACCTATGAAGATGACCGCGCGCGGAAGCATTGCGGCACTCATGACCTGTATGGCTGCGGCCGGAGCGGCCACCCCGGCCATGGCCCAGTCGGTGCCGGTCGATGTCCCGCTCGACGCCGTGAAGACCACGCTGGGCGTGGACACCCCGCGCGTGGGCACGGGCGTGCCGATGCCGGTCGTGGGAGCGCCCGAGTCACCCCGCTTCCACAAGGGGAACATGCTTCCGACCCCACTGCTCCCGTCGCTCCCGATCGGCACCGAGCTCGGCAGCACCCTCGTCACCTCCCCGGTGCCGAACCTGCTGGGCAAGCCGGAGACGGACGGCGAGGGTTCCGTCGAGGCGCCCGCCACCGACCTGCTCGCCCGGACCCCCGGCCTGGTCGCCGGCGGTCTGCTGACGATGCCGGACGCCTCCAACTCCGGAGTGCCGAACCTGACCACGCCCGAACTGGGCCTGACCACCCCGGAGCTCACCGGGGCCCCCTCGGCGCTTCTCGGCCTCACCACCCCTCGCTGAGCGGACGCCACGTCAAAAAGCCGTTCGGTCTGGGAATGTGTACGGCATGGGATTCCATGTCGACTCCGAGACCGGGCGGCTTCGCCGCGTCATCCTCCACCGGCCCGACCTGGAGCTGAAGCGGCTCACACCGAGCAACAAGGACGCACTCCTCTTCGACGACGTGCTGTGGGTGCGCCGGGCCCGCCAGGAGCACGACGGCTTCGCGGACGTGCTGCGGGACCGGGGCGTGGAGGTCCACCTCTTCGGTGACCTCCTGTGCGAGGCCCTCGACATCCCGGAGGCGAGACACCTCGTGCTGGACCGGGTCTTCGACGAGAAGGAGTATGGGCCGCTCGCCACCGACCACCTGCGGTCGGTCTTCGACGGGCTGACCTCGGCCGAGCTGGCGGAGGCCCTGGTCGGCGGGATGACCAAGCGGGAGTTCCTGGAGCGGCACGCCGAGCCGGTGTCCGTGCGCTTCCACGCCCTGGACCTGGACGGCTTCCTGCTGGGCCCGCTGCCCAACCACCTCTTCACCCGGGACACCTCCGCCTGGATCTACGACGGGGTGTCCATCAACGCGATGCGCTGGCCCGCCCGGCAGCGCGAGACGGTCCACTTCGAGGCGATCTACAAGCACCACCCGCTCTTCACCACCTCCGGCGCCTTCCACTACTGGTCGCAGGGGCAGGCGGACTACCCGTCGACGATCGAGGGCGGGGACGTCCTGGTCATCGGCAACGGGGCGGTGCTGATCGGGATGAGCGAGCGGACCACCCCGCAGGCGGTGGAGATGCTGGCACGCGGCCTGTTCGCCGCCGGTTCGGCGACGTCCATCGTGGCGCTGGACATGCCCAAGTCGCGGGCCTTCATGCACCTGGACACGGTGATGACGATGGTCGACGGAGATACGTTCACTCAGTACGCCGGGCTCGGGATGCTCCCCTCCTACACGATCGAGCCGGGCGGCGGGCCGCAGGAGCTGAAGGTCACCGACCACCCGGAGGACCACATGCACCGGGCCATCGCGGGGGCGCTCGGCCTGGACTCGATCCGGGTGCTGACCGCGACGCAGGACGTGCACTCGGCGGAGCGCGAGCAGTGGGACGACGGGTGCAACGTGCTCGCCGTGGAGCCGGGGGTGGTCGTCGCCTACGAGCGGAACGTGACGACCAACACGCACCTGCGCAAGATGGGCATCGAGGTGATCGAGATCCCGGGCAGCGAGCTGGGGCGGGGCCGGGGCGGGCCGCGCTGCATGAGCTGTCCCGTCGAGCGGGACGCGGTCTGAGGCGGGCCGGGGGCGGGGCCTGAGGCGGGCCGGGGCCGGCGCCTGCGCGGGCCGCGCCCGGGGGAGGGGTTCCGGGCCCGGGAGAGGTCCCGGGCCCGGTCTGTATATCAATACAGAGGATCGTATAGACTTCCAACATCCCCTGTCACCGTGACGCTGGAGCGACCCCATGGCCACCGACCTCGCCGGCCGCAGTTTTCTCAAGGAGCTGGACTTCACGGCCGCCGAGTTCCGCGGTCTGATCGAGCTCGCCGCCGACCTGAAGGCCGCCAAGAAGGCCGGGGTCGAGCAGCGGCTGCTCCAGGGCAGGAACATCGCACTGATCTTCGAGAAGACCTCCACCCGGACCCGCTGCGCCTTCGAGGTCGCCGCTGCGGACCAGGGCGCGCACACCACCTACCTCGACCCCGCCGGCTCCCAGATGGGCCACAAGGAGTCGGTCAAGGACACCGCCCGGGTGCTCGGCCGGATGTTCGACGGGATCGAGTACCGGGGTGACAGCCAGCAGGCCGTCGAGGAGCTCGCCGCCCACTCGGGCGTCCCCGTCTTCAACGGACTCACCGACGACTGGCACCCGACCCAGATGCTGGCCGACCTGCTCACCATGACCGAGCACACCACCAAGCCGCTGCACCGGATCGCCTTCGCCTACCTCGGCGACGCCCGCTTCAACATGGGCAACTCCTACCTCGTGACCGGTGCGCTGCTGGGCATGGACGTGCGGATCGTCGCGCCCCGGTCCTACTGGCCCGCCGAGTCGGTGGTGGCCGCGGCGCGGGAGCTCGCGGCGGAGAGCGGAGCCCGGCTCACCCTGACCGAGGAGGTTGCCGAGGGGGTCGCCGGGGCGGACTTCGTCGTGACCGACATCTGGGTGTCCATGGGGGAGCCCAAGGAGGTCTGGGACGAGCGGATCGCGGTCCTGTCCCCGTACGCGGTGACCATGGACGTGCTGCGCGCCACCGGGAACCCGGACGTGAAGTTCATGCACTGCCTGCCGGCCTTCCACGACCTCGGCACCAAGGTGGCCCGGGAGATCCACGAGCGGCACGGGCTCGACTCCCTGGAGGTGACGGACGAGGTGTTCGAGTCGGAGCACTCCATCGTCTTCGACGAGGCCGAGAACCGGCTGCACACCATCAAGGCCGTGCTCGTCGCCACCCTCGGGCGGCCCGCCCGGGGTGACGCATAGTCATACACCGCGTCAGGCGGTGCCGGTGCCGGTGCCGGTGCCTGTGCCGGTGCGCTGTGCGGGCAGCGTGAACCACACGGCCTTGCCGTACGGGGTGGGGCGGTGGCCGCAGTCGGAGCTCAGGCTCCGGATTAGCAGCAGGCCGCGGCCGTGCTCCTGCCAGGGGTCGGGCCGGCCGGTGTCCGGACGGGCCGACAGGCCGCCGGGCGGGCACGGGTCGCCGTCGTGGACCTCGACCTGGCAGCCGTTCGCGCGCAGTTCCACGACGAGCTCGATCGGGGCGCCGGGGCTGGTGTGCTCCACGGCGTTGGCGACCAGTTCCGCCGTCAGGAGCTCCGCGGTGTCCCGGTCGGCGGGCGCGTCGGTGTCGGCCAGCGCCGTGCGGACGAGGGCGCGGGCCATGGGTACGGCGGCGGCCGTGTGGGGCAGGGCGATCCGCCAGGCGGAGGCGTCGGGCAAGGAAGGGCCATCCGTTCCGGGGTCGGGGTCGGGGTCGAGGTCGGGGCAGGGTGGGAATGGTGAACTCCCGGTTTCAACGATACGAAGTCGAATTCTCATTCCGGCAGGCACCCCGCGGCGCGAATATGTCGTGCTTCTGTGACGGCAGTCACGATCTGGTGATATCTTCGGTGGCGTGAGCCCCTTCACCGGTTCCACACCAGCGACCGAACGGTGGCACCACCTCCGGGTCACCCGGCAGGACGGCGTCGCCACCGTCACCTTCGACCGCCCCGAGAAGCTGAACGCGCTCACCTTCGGCGCCTACGCCGACCTGCGCGATCTGCTCGGCGAACTGTCCCGCGAGCGCTCCGTACGCGCCCTCGTGCTCGGCGGCGAGGGGCGCGGCTTCTGCTCCGGCGGGGACGTCGACGAGATCATCGGCGCCACCCTCGCCATGGACACGGCCCAGCTCCTCGACTTCAACCGGATGACCGGCCAGGTGGTGCGCGCCATCCGCGAATGCCCCTTCCCGGTGATCGCCGCCGTGCACGGGGTGGCCGCCGGGGCCGGAGCCGTCCTCGCGCTCGCCGCCGACTTCCGGATCGCCGACCCCACCGCCCGCTTCGCCTTCCTCTTCACCCGCGTCGGCCTCTCCGGCGGCGACATGGGCGCGGCCTACCTGCTCCCCCGGGTCGTCGGCCTCGGCCACGCCACCCGCCTGCTGATGCTCGGAGAGCCCGTCCACGCGCCCGAGGCCGAGCGGATCGGCCTCCTCAGCGAGCTCACCGAGGAGGGCAAGGCCCACGTACGGGCCGCCGAACTCGCCGCACGCCTGGCCGCGGGCCCCGCCCTCGCCCACGCGCAGACCAAGGCCCTGCTCACCGCCGAGCTCGACATGCCGCTGGCCGCGTCCGTCGAACTGGACGCCAACACGCAGGCCCTGCTGATGCACGGCCAGGACTACGCGGAGTTCCACGCCGCCTTCACCGGGAAGCGGCCGCCGGAGTGGAAGGGCAGGTAGTCACATGGCTCCTGGTGCCATGCGGGTCGCCGTCGTCGGCGGGGGACCGGGAGGGCTGTACGCCGCCGCGCTGCTGGCCCGCCAGGGCCACACGGTGGAGGTCTGGGAGCGCAACGCCCCCGACGACACCTTCGGCTTCGGCGTGGTGCTCTCCGACGAGACCCTCGGCGGCATCGAGCGGGCCGACACCGTCGTCCACACCGCCCTGAGCGCGGAGTTCGTGCGCTGGGACGACGTGGACATCGTGCACCGCGGCCGGCTGCTGACCTCCGGCGGCCACGGCTTCGCGGCCATCGGGCGGCGCCGGCTGCTGGAGATCCTGCACGAGCGCTGCGCGGGCCTCGGCGTCCGCCTCCGCTTCCGCTCCGAGGCCCCGGCGGCCGCCGAGCTCGCGGCCTCGTACGACCTGGTGGTCGCGGCCGACGGGGTGCACAGCGCGATCCGGGAGGCCGGCGCCGCGCACTACGGGCCGGCACTGACCGGCGGACGCTGCCGCTACATCTGGCTCGCCGCCGACTTCGCCTTCGACGCCTTCCGCTTCGAGATCGCGGAGACCGAGCACGGGGTCATGCAGCTGCACGCCTACCCCTACGCGGCCGACGCCTCCACGGTGATCGTGGAGATGCGCGACGAGGTGTGGCGGGCGGCCGGCTTCGACCTGTGCGACGAGGACGAGTCGGCGGCCCGCTGCGCCAAGATCTTCAGCGAGGCCCTGCGCGGGCGCCCGCTGCACGGCAACCGCTCCGCGTGGACGCAGTTCCGTACCGTCGTCAACGCGCGCTGGTCGCACGGCAACACGGTGCTGCTCGGCGACGCGGCGCACACCGCCCACTTCTCCATCGGGTCGGGGACCAAACTGGCGGTGGAGGACGCGCTCGCGCTCGCCGAGGCCGTGGGCGCCCTGCCGGGCGACATCCCGGCCGCCCTCGCCGCCTACGAGAGCGCCCGCCGCCCGGCGGTCGCCAGCACCCAGCGGGCGGCTGCCGCGAGCCGGCACTGGTTCGAGGAGATCGCCGGTTACGTCGACCAGCCCGCCCGGCAGTTCGCCTTCAACCTGCTCACCCGCAGTCGCCGGGTCACGCACGACAACCTGCGGATGCGCGACGCACGGTTCACGCGGGCCGTGGAAGGGGACTTCGGCTGCCCGGACGGCACACCCGCGATGTTCACGCCCTTCACTCTGCGGGGCCTGACCCTGCGTAACCGGGTCGTCGTCTCACCGATGGACATGTACTCGGCCACGGACGGGCTGCCGGGCGACTTCCACCTCGTCCACCTCGGCGGGCGGGCCCTCGGCGGGGCCGGGCTGGTGATGACGGAGATGGTCTGCGTGTCCGCCGAGGGCCGCATCACCCCCGGCTGCACCGGCCTCTACACCCAGGAGCAGGCGGCCGCCTGGAAGCGGATCGCCGACTTCGTCCACACCTCGGCGCCCGGAACCGCCCTCGGCGTCCAGCTCGGGCACGCCGGCCGCAAGGGCTCGACCCGGGTGATGTGGGAGGGCATGGACGACCCCCTGCCCGAGGGCAACTGGCCGCTGGTGGCCGCCTCCGCGCTGCCCTACCGGCCGGGCGTCTCGGCGCTGCCGCGCGCCCTCGCCCGCGCGGACCTGGAAGCGCTGCGCTCCGATTTCGCGGCCGCCGCCGTCCGCGCCGCCGACGCCGGATTCGACCTGCTCGAACTGCACTGCGCCCACGGCTACCTGCTCTCCGGCTTCCTGTCCCCCCTGACCAACCACCGCGACGACGAGTACGGCGGCTCCCTGGAGAACCGGCTGCGCTTCCCGCTGGAGGTCTTCGACGCGGTCCGCGCCGTGTGGCCCGCCGACCGCCCGATGACGGTCCGCCTCTCGGCCACCGACTGGGCACCCGGAGGCACCTCGCCCGAGGAGGCGGTACGGATCGCGGCCGCCTTCGCCGCCCGCGGCGCGGACGCCATCGACGTCTCGACGGGCCAGGTGGTCGCGGACGAGGCCCCCGAGTACGGGCGTTCGTACCAGACCCCGTACGCCGACCGGATCCGCAACGCGCTCGGCGTCCCGGTCATCGCGGTCGGTGCCATCTCCTCCTGGGACGACGTGAACTCCCTGCTGCTGGCCGGCCGCGCCGACCTCTGCGCCCTCGGCCGCCCCCACCTCTACGACCCCCACTGGACGCTGCACGCCGCCGCCGAGCAGTCCTACGAAGGCCCCGGCGCGCCCTGGCCGGCCCCGTACCGCGCGGGCAGCCGCACACCGCCGACGGGCCGCGGCTAGACCGCGGCCCGTACGGGGAGCCGGGTGGTGCGTGCGGTGCCTACGGCTGCGGGATCGGGACGAACAGGGCGTTGACGGTCCGGTATCCGGGGGCGGGCCCCGAGCGAGCCGGGCCTGCGAGCCGGGTCTTGACCTCAAGCCTCCTTGAGGTTCGATGATGATCCGCATGACGACCGAAAACGCAGCCCGGACCGCTGACATCGAGGCCATCCACCAGGTGGTGGCCGCCGTCGAGGCCTCGCAGCAGGCCAAGGACCCCGACGCCTTCCTCTCCCTCTTCCACCCCGACGCCCTGTGGACCACCGGCGGCGGCAAGGTCCTCATCGGCCTGGACGCCATATCCGAGTTCACCCGCGCGGTCCTCCCCGGCGCGAGCTGGGACGGCCAGGTCAGCTACACCGTCACCCACCTCCAGTTCCTCCGCCCGGATGTGGCCGCGGTCAAGGTCAGCCAGCTCTACCACTCGGCCGACGGCCCCGGGGACGAGGGCGTCCCGACGTACGTGATGACCAAGGACGACGACGGCCGCTGGCTCCTGACCGTCTGCCAGAACACCCAGGTCGCGAAAGCCTGAAGGCCGGCGCGCTCGCAGGGGCGCGCGCCTTCAGGGCACGAGGACCGCCCCTGCAGACATGGCCCATGTGGCGCTTGGGGAGACCGACTTGGCCCCGGCCGGGTCATGGACGCTGTTCTTCCCGCGGACGGCCCTCGACCATGGCAACTGAGGGGGCGAACGGGCAGTTCATGCTCATCGGCCGTGATGGACCGACGAAGGCGCGTTGGTCCGCCGCCCGGCGGTGCGTGAGGCGCACATCGCCCCGGCCTCGGGCCGGGCGACCGGTTCCGGCGCAACCACCGCGTCACGCCGGGACGATCTCGGTGCGGTCCTCGACCGGGGTGTAACCCAGGCGCAGGTAGACGCCGTTGCTGGTGGGGTTGGCCAGGTCCGTGAAGAGGAGGACCTCCGTGGCGCCGGCGGCGTACGCCGCTTCGCTCACCGCGTGCGTGACCCCGGCGGCGTAGCCGCGGCCGCGGTGCTCGGGCGGGGTGTAGACGGGGCCGACGCGGGAGACCCGGCCGATCGGGCGGGAGAAGCCGGCCAGTGAGACGGGAGTCCCGGCGTGCTCCCACAGCCGGAACCCGCCGTAGGAGATCCGGTCGCGCAGCATGTCCTCGGAAGGGCTGCCCGGGACGCCCGCCTCCGCCCTGAAGGCCGTGGTCCACTCCAGCAGCAGCGGGAGGTCCGCCCCGGTGGCGGGCCGGGCCCGCCCGGCCGGGGCGGGATCCGGGGCGGCCAGGTCTGCCAGCCGGTACAGGCGCAGCTCCTCGGCGATCCGGGTGGGCCGCCCCCAGGCCTCGGCCAGTGCTTCCGCGTCCGGGCGGCGGGCGTTGAACCCGTGCGCCCCGGCGAGCAGCGGTTCGCCGGCGAGCGCGGCCCCGAGCGCCCGGACCCCCTCCCGGGGCAGCACGCCGAGCACGACCGGGAACGGCGGGGTGCACAGCAGGCCGCCGGCGACGGTGCCGTCGGGCCCGGTCCACCAGCCGAAGAAGGGGGTGCCGTCACCGTAGGCCCCGGAGCCGCGGCGCCGCAGCCCGTCGGCCACGGTCAGCAGAAGGGTGTTGGAGACGGGCTGCGCGGTCGCTGCCGGGCCCGCAGCGGCCAGATAGGCCGTCAGGTCCGTACTGAAGGTCCAGGTCATGGCCCATCGTGGCGCGGCGCACGGTGCGCCCGCACCCGGATTTCTCACGCGGGCAGCCACCCCGGCCACCACGGCGGCACGTTGTCGGGCCCGCACCGCTCCAGGTTCCCGGGATAGCCGTCCAGCGTCCCCTCCGTGGCGAAGAAGACGAGCACCACCACCGCGAGCACCAGCAGGACCGGCACGGGGCGCAGCGAAGTGGGCAGCCGCCGGCCGAGGAAGGCGATCAGCAGCGCGAGGAGGGCGCAGCCCGGCACCATCGGCAGCAGCAGAAACGTCATCTCGAACCGGCCGCCCGCCTCCCAGCCCGCGTCGCAGTACGCGCGGGCACGGGAGGCGAGCACGACGGCGGCCCACCCGGCCACGCCTCCGACCAGCGCCGCCGCCACCAGCTGGAAGGCCGTGGACGGCGACCGCGGCGGCTGCGGTCGGTGGTGCGGCGGGTGAGGCGGGTGCAGCGGATGAGGTGGGCGCGGCGGGTGCGGAGGAAGATCGGAATGCGTCACAGCACCTCGTGACGCGGCCCGTTGCTCCTACGGTTCCGCGAACCCGGCCCCGATGTCCCGCAGCCGCTCGTGCAGCTCGGTGAAGACCGCCGCCGCCCGGTCGCCCGGCCAGTCCGCCGGGAGCAGTTCCCGCGGCAGGCCCGGGTCGGCATACGGGAGGCGCCGCCAGGTGTCCAGGGCGAGGAGGTAGCTCCGGTAGGCCTCCTGCGGGGTCGGCTCCGGGCCCGGCCGGAGCGCGCGCAGGACGGGTTCGTGCAGGTCGAGGAATTCCTCGTGCTGCTTGGCGAGGGCCGCCAGGTCCCACCAGCGGGCCACCGCCTCGGCGGTCGGGGCGAAACCGAGGTGGGCGCCGCGGAAGAGTTCCACGTACGGGGTCAGGTGCAGCCGTTCCAGGGTGTGCGCGGTCTCCTCGGCCAGGCGGGCCGGGGCGATCCACACGCCCGGCGCCACCGCACCGAAACCGAGCCGGGCCAGCCGCGAGCGCAGCAGATGCCGTTTGTTCCGCTCCTGCTCCGGCACGGAGAACACCGCCACCAGCCACTCCTCCGACAGCTGCGGGCTGCCGTAGATCCGGCGGTCGCCGTCGTCCAGCAGCTGCCGCGCCTCATCGGAGAGCCCGTACGCCGCCGAGCCGTCCGCCGCCCGCCCGGGCAGCAGGAAGCCGCGCCGCTTCAGCCGGGACACCGACGAGCGGACCGACGGGGCGTCCACGCCGGCCGCGCCCAGCAGGCGGATCAGCGCGGCCACCGGGACCGGGCCCTCGAAGGCCCGCCCGTAGGCTCCGTAGAACGTGACGATCAGGGATCGCGGAGTGTGCTGCTCGACCACGGGTTCACTTTAGATCGTGTCGGGCGGATCGGGCCGGGCGCCGGGATCGCGCAGCCGGAAGCGCTGCAGTTTGCCCGTCGCGGTCCGGGGGAGGGCGGGGAGGAAGACGAAGGAGCGCGGGCACTTGTGCGGGGCCAGTTCCGCCCGCATGAAGGTGCGCAGGACCTCCTCCGTCAGCACCGCGCCGTCGCGTGCCACGGTGTACGCCACCACGATCTGCCCGCGGCGCTCGTCCGGGAGGCCCACCACGGCCGCCTCCACCACGTCCGGGTGGCGCAGCAGGGCTTCCTCCACCTCGGGGCCCGCGATGTTGTAGCCCGCCGAGACGATCATGTCGTCCGCCCGGGCGACGTAGCGGAAGTAGCCCTCCGGATCGCGGACGTAGGTGTCACCGGTCAGGTTCCACCCGCCCTGTACGTACTCCCCCTGCCGGGGGTCGGCCAGGTAGCGGCAGCCCACCGGGCCGCGCACGGCCAGCAGCCCCGGCTCGTTGTCCGGGACCGGGCGGCCGGCCCGGTCCACCACCCGGGCCTCCCAGCCCGGGACCACCCGGCCCGTCGTCCCGGGCCGGATGTCCTCGTCGGCGGCCGAGATGAAGATGTGCAGCAGCTCGGTCGCCCCGATGCCGTTGATGATCCGCAGGCCGGTGCGCTCGTACCAGGCCTGCCAGGTGGCGGCCGGCAGGTTCTCCCCGGCCGAGACGCAGCGGCGCAGCGCCGACAGGTCGTACATGCCCACGTCGTACGGGCCCAGCGCGTCCAGCATCGTCCGGTACGCGGTGGGCGCGGTGAACAGCACCGTCACCCGGTGCTCCGCGAGCGCGGGCAGCAGCCGGCGCGGCACCGCCTCCTCCAGCAGCAGCACCGAGGCCCCGGCCCGCAGCGGGAAGACCACCAGTCCGCCGAGGCCGAAGGTGAAGCCGAGCGGTGGACTGCCCGCGAAGACGTCGTCCGGGCGGGGCCGCAGCACGCTGCGGGAGAAGGTGTCGGCGACGGCGAGCAGATCGCGGTGGAAGTGCATGCAGCCCTTGGGCCGCCCGGTGGTCCCGGAGGTGAAGGCGATCAGGGCCACGTCGTCCGCGGACGTCGGGGCGGCCGGGAACGGATCGGGATGTCTCTCGGCCAGCCGGAGCAGGTCCCCCGGGTCCCCGCCCCCGTACACGGTGATCCGCAGCCCCGGCACCTCGGCCTTGACCAGGTCGTCCAGCACGTCCGCATGGCACAGGGCGTGCCCCACCCGGGCCATCGCGCACACCGTGGCCAGCTCCTGCGCACGCTGCTGGGGCAGCACGGTGACGGCCACCGCGCCCGCCTTCATCACCGCGAGCCAGCAGGCGGCGAGCCAGGGGCCGGTGGGCCCGCGCAGGAGCACCCGGTTGCCGGGGACCACACCGAGGTCGGCGGTGAGCGTGTGGGCCAGGCGGTCGACGCGCTCGCGCAGACCGCCGTACGTCCATACCTCGCCCGCGGCGCTGCGGAAGGCCGGGCGGTCGGCGCCCGCGGGACCGAACCGGGCGATGGTGGCGTCGAGCAGCTCGGCCCCGCAGTTCAGGCGGTCCGGGTAGGCCAGTTCGGGCAGATCGAAGAGGAGCTCCGGCCAGGTGTCCACGGGTGGCAGATGGTCACGGGCGAAGGTGTCGGTGTGGGCGGAAGGCTTGAGGTCCAAGGCGGGTGGCCCCCCTTGCAGCGGTCCGGGGTGGGGTGGAGCCGGCCGTGCGGCGGTTCCTCCGGCCGTAGCCGGAAGGTCCTTCCAGGAGCGTATCGTGATGGTGACGGCAGTCAACAGGACGCGATAGATGCGGGGATGTTCGGATGACCGGATTCGCGCTCGGGGTGGACCAGGAGGAGTGGTGCGGGCAGTTGCGCGCACTGGCGGTGGAGCGGCTGCGGCCACTGGCCGAGAAGGGGGAACCGGGCCGGGTCAACCGGCCGCTGCTGGCGGCACTGGGGGAGCTGGGCCTGCTGGAGCGGGTGTTCGCCTCGGGCGCGCTGGAACTGTGCCTGCTGCGCGAATCCCTCGCCTACGGTTGCACGGAGGCCGAGACGGCGCTCGCCCTGCAGGGGCTCGGGGCCTACCCGGTCCTGCGGGCGGGGAGCGAGGAGCAGCGGGAGCGCTGGCTGCCGCAGGTGCGCGCCGGGCGGGCGGTGGCGGCCTTCGCGCTGAGCGAGCCGGGGGCGGGCTCGGACGCGGCGGCGCTGGCGCTGGCGGCGACGCCCGATCCGGCCGGCGGGTCCGGCGGGTCCGGCGGGGGCGGCTGGCGGCTCAGCGGTGAGAAGTGCTGGATCTCCAACGCTCCCGAGGCGGATTTCTACACCGTGTTCGCCCGAACGGGCGAGGGGCCGGGAGCGAAGGGGGTCTCGGCCTTCCTGGTCCCGGCCGACCGCCCCGGACTCTCCGGCGCACCCCTGGACATGCTCTCCCCGCACCCCATCGGCTCCCTCGCCTTCGACGGGGTACCGGTCGGCCCGCGGGACCTGCTCGGCGAGCCCGGGCGCGGTTTCCGCGTCGCGATGGACACCCTGAACCTCTTCCGGCCGAGCGTCGGCGCCTTCGCGGTGGGCATGGCCCGGGCCGCGCTGGACGCGACGCTCGCGTACACGGCGGACCGGACCGCGTTCGGCGGAACGCTGAGCGATCTCCAGGCGGTGGCGCACCGGGTGGCCGAGATGGCCACCCGCACGGAAGCGGCCCGGCTGCTGGTGTACGCGGCGGCCGGGGCCTACGACCGGGGGGCAGGCGACGTCCCGCGCCGGGCGGCGATGGCGAAACTGCTGGCCACGGAGACGGCCCAGTACGTGGTCGACCACGCGGTCCAACTGCACGGCGCGGTCGCCCTCCAGCGCGGCCACCTGCTCGAACACCTCTACCGGGAGGTACGGGCACCGCGGATCTACGAGGGGGCGAGCGAGGTGCAGCGCACGATCATCGCGAAGGAGCTGTACGGGGCGGTGGCGCCGCGATGAGCCTGGAGCGGATCAACCCGGCGGAGCTGTCGCCCGCGACGGGTTTCTCGCACGCGGTCGCGGCGACCGGCACCCGGCTGGTGTTCCTGGCGGGCCAGACCGCCCTGGACGGCGAGGGCAAGGTGGTCGGCGAGAGCCTGCCGGAGCAGTTCGAGGTCGCCCTCGCCAACCTCCTGACGGCCCTCGCCGCGGCCGGCGGGACCCCGGCGGACCTGGCCCGGGTGACGGTGTACGCGGTGGACGTGGCGGCGTACCGGACCCACGCGGCCGAACTGGGCCGCATCTGGCGGCGGTCGGCCGGCCGCGACTACCCGGCGATGGCCGTCATCGGCGTGGTCCGCCTCTGGGACGACCAGGCCCTGGTGGAACTCGACGGCGTCGCGGTCCTCCCGTGACGGCGTCACGGGAGGCGGGGACGGCCCGGGCCGCCCGGAGGCGTGGATGCGCGCTCGTCCCGCGGGGACACTCCGCCGTGTCCGCCCCGGACCCCGCCCGGAGAAGACTCCCTGGTTCCGTGTACGGATGCGGCGGTACTCGTCCCCGGTGGCGGATGTCCTTCCGGTGCGGGTGGGTGGGTCCGGGATCAGGCGCGACCGGTGACGTGGCCGCCGTCCACGCGCAGGGCGTGGCCGGTGACGAAGGTGGCGCCCGCGAGGTAGAGCACCGCCTCGGAGATCTCCGCGACCTCGCCGACCCGGTTCAGCAGGGCCAGCCCGGCGAAGGAGTCCACGTCGGATCCCGCGTGCAGCGGAGTGCGGACGATGCCGGGGGACACGAGGTTCACGCGGATCCCGTCGGCGGCGAGTTCGGCGGCCAGGCTGGTCGTCAGCGCGTGCACCCCCGCCTTGCTGACCACCGGCGCGGAGGACGGGAAGCCCGCCAGCGCGTGGTCCACCAGGACGGTGCCTATGTTGACGATGCTGCCGCCCCGGCCCTGCGCGCGCAGCGCCCGTACCACGGCCTGGGTGGTGAGGTACGTGCCCTTGAGGTTGCCGGTCAGGAAGCCGTCGAGTTCTTCCTCGGTGACCTCGGTGAAGGGCTTGGGGGCGAAGGTGCCCGCGTTGTTGACGAGGACGTCGATACGGCCGAACCGGTCCAGGGCGGTACGGACGAGGGCCTCGCCCGTCGCCGGCTCGGCGATGGCGCCCGCGACCCACGCGATCCGCCCGGGGTGACCCAGGGCGGCCGCGGCCTTGGCGAGGCGGTCGGCGTCCCGGCCGTTGAGGACGACATTGGCGCCGCTCGCGAGGAAGGCGCGGGCGATGTCCAGTCCGATGCCGCTGGAGGAGCCGGTGACCAGAGCGGTGGTGGTCGTGGTGGTGTCGTCGATGTCCGCGTGCGTGTCGGTCATGGCGCTGTGCCTTTCGTCGGTGTCGTCCGCCGGGGTCCCGACGGGCTGACACCACGAACCTAGGAGCGCTCAACTCATAACACCACGACGAAGATTGGAGCGTGTGATAATCCCTGGTTATGGATGTGGATCTGCGCGACCTGGAGCTCCTGGCCGCCACCGCCGAGGCCGGCTCGCTGACCGCGGCCGCCGAGCGGCTCTACGTGAGCCAGCCCGCCCTCAGCCAGCGGCTCACCCGGCTGGAGGCCCGCCTGGGCATGGCCCTCTTCGACCGCAAGGGCCGACGCCTGGTCCCCAACGCCGCGGGCCGCCGACTGCTGGTCGCGGCCCGCCACGTCCTCGGCGAACTGGACTCCGCGGCCCGCGACCTGCGCGAGATCCGGGACGGGCGCGACCGGCGGGTCCGCTTCACCGCGCAGTGCAGTACGACCTTCCCCTGGCTGCCGCCGGTGCTCCGTGCCTTCCGCGAGCGCGCGCCCGACATCGACGTGCGCATCGAGACCGTTGCCGACGATGCGCCGGTCCCGGCCCTGCTCGCCGACCTCGTCGACGTCGCGCTGGTCACCAAGCCGGACCTGCAGATGGACCGGGTGTCGCTGACCAGGCTGTTCGAGGACGAGATGGTGGCGGTGGTGCCCGCCGGCCACCCGTGGGCCTCGCGCGCCCACCTGACCGCCCGTGACTTCGACGGCGCCGACCTCGTCCTCTACGACTTCTACGACCAGAAGCGGATCCCGTCGATGCCGCTGCCGATCCCCGCCGGGGCCCGGCCGGCCCGGATCACCACCATGCCGGTGGTGACCGACCTGGTGATCGAGATGGTGGCCGGCGGCCAGGGTGTGACCGTGCTGCCCAACTGGGTGGCCGCCCCCTACGCGGCCTCGCACGGCCTCGCCCTCGTCGGCATCGGCGCGCGGCCACTGACCCGTACCTGGTTCTGCGCCACCCGCACCGGACCGCGCCCGCCCCACGTGGAGGCCTTCGTCGAGGAGCTGACCGCCCGGCTCACCACCCCGCACAGCGTCTAAGGGGTCTCCAGGAGCCGGCCCATCCAGTCCTCGATGCCGGCCACCGTGCGCGGCAGCGCACCCGACATCAGGCGCGCGCCGTTCGCCGTGATGACCAGGTCGTCCTCGATGCGGACGCCGATCCCCCGCAGCTCCGCCGGGAGGGTCTCGTCGTCGGGCTGGAGGTAGAGGCCCGGCTCCACGGTCAGGACCTGTCCCTCCTCCAGCACGCCGTCCATATAGGTCTCCGCCCGGGCCTTCGCGCAGTCGTGCACGTCGAGCCCCAGCATGTGGCCGCTGCTGCACAGCGTGTACCGCCGGTGCAGGTCGCCCTCCGCGTCCTTCAGCACGCCCCACTCCGCCAGGCCCTCCGCGATCACCCGCATCCCGGCCCGGTGGAAGTCCCCGAAGCTCGCCCCCGGGCGCAGCGCCGCGATGCCCGCCTCCTGGGCGGCCAGGACCAGCTCGTACACCTGGCGCTGGACGGGGGAGAAGCGGCCCGACAGCGGCAGGGTGCGGGTGATGTCGGCCGTGTACAGGGTGTCCGTCTCCACGCCCGCGTCCAGGAGCAGCAGTTCCGCCCCGTTCAGCCGGCCGTCGTTGCGGATCCAGTGCAGGGTGCAGGCGTGGGCGCCGGACGCCGCGATCGTCTCGTACCCGGTGCCGTTGCCCTCCGCCCGGGCGCGCAGGCCGAAGACCCCCTCGATCCACCGCTCCCCGCGCGGATGCGCCAGCGCGCGCGGCAGGGCCCGTACGACGTCCTCGAAGCCCGCCGTGGTGTGGTCGACGGCCAGCTGCAGCTGTTCGACCTCCCACGCGTCCTTCACCAGGCGCAGTTCCGAGAGCGCGGAGGCGAGTCCGGCATCGGAGGCCGCGTCGCGGCCGGCCGGTGAGCCGAGCCCGTCCAGGTGTGCGCAGCGGATGCCCGTGAGGCGCTCGGCCTCCGCGAGATCCGGCCGGCGGCCCACCCAGAACTCCCCGTACCGGCGGTCCCGGTAGAACTCCCCGTCCCCGTCCGCCCGCGGCGAGCGCGGCCGCAGGTACAGCACGGCTTCGTGGGTGTGCGGGCCCGACGGCTCCATGACCAGGACGTGGCCCGCCTGGTCCTCGCCGGTGAGACCGGTCAGCCAGGCGTACGCGCTGTGCGGGCGGAAGCGGTGGTCGCAGTCGTTGGAGCGGACCTTCAGCTCCCCGGCCGGGACGATCAGCCGCTCGCCCGGGAAGCGGGCCGAGAGCCGCGCCCGGCGGGCCGGGGTGACGGCGTGGCCGGGGACGCGGGTGGAGTCGGGCAGCGGGGTCGCGGCCCAGTTGCCCGCCATGAACCGGGACAACTCCGGGGATACCGGGCGGTCGTGACTGCCCGTGTTGAGGCGGGCGGACGCGTCGGTCACGAGGACTCCCTCAAGAAAGATGCGAACTGGTGGGCGCACAGGTCTTGTCAGTGCAATTTCACATTACTATGTTACAGCTCACATCGCGGCACGTTAACCCCCGTCAAACGCCGTGTGACGCAGGGCAGTTCACGCACCACCCCCCACCTCACCTCTCCAATCAGGAGTTCTCGGTGCTCAAGCACAGAGCTGTGCGCTCTTCCCTTCTCGCCTCCGCCGTAGCCGTGACCCTCCTCGCCACCGCGGGACAGGCCACCACGCAGGCCGCCGAGTTCACGGCCCCGGCCACCTTCACCGGCGCACAGGCCGCCCCCGCCGCCCCCGCCCCCGGCCCCACGGGGAACCCGTTCGACGAGGTCGACCGCCTGGCCGACGCGAAGGACAACACCCCGGCGCCGGCGCCGGCCCCCGGCGGACAGAACATCGCCGGGCAGGTCCCCGGCGCGGCCACACCCGCCGCCGCGCCCGCCGACGACCTGCAGAAGCGCGGCAAGTCGGTCAAGGCGGCCCCCACCGCGAAGAGCGTCGCCGCGGGCGTCCCCTGCACCCTCGACGGGATCACCGGTCTCACCCCGGAGCAGTTCGCCGACTTCCTCGGCGACCAGGCCGTCCTCGCCGACGGCTGTCTGCGCGGACTCATATGGACCTGGGACGCCCGGCTGGCCCCGGTCATGTCGGACGCGCACGTCCAGGCCGTCTCCCGCCGGATATCCGGCCTGGCCGCCGCCCACGACGGCCGTAACTCCTCCCACCTGGAGGAGATGTTCACGTACCTGCACGCGGTCGCCTACCACGACTACTCGCGCACCGAGATCGACGTCACCGACGCCCCCACCGTCGACGCCATGCGCCGCGCCATCGCCGACTTCGGCGCGGCCGCCCATACCTTCGACGCGACCCCCAGCAACGCCCGCACCCTGCGCGAGGCCCTCTACGCCGGCAGCGCGCCCGGCCTGCGCCAGCACCAGCTCGGCCTCATCAAGAAGGTTCTGGCCACCATGGACCCGGCCCACCCGGCCACCCACCTCGACGCCGGCTGGGCAGGCGCCGCGCTGGCCGCGCTCTCCGTCACCTACCTGGGCGTCTACCCGGGCAACCAGGACGCGGCCTTCCACTCCGCGGTGGCCGCCGACGCCTCCTACCGCGACGCCTTCAAGGCCTTCTCCACCTACACGCACCTCAAGGACACGGGCAACGCCTGGGTGGTGCGCGACGCGCTGAGCGAATACGCCCGCTTCGGCCAGGTCGAGGGCCTGCGGGACCGGGTCGTCGCCGACCTCGGCGCGATGCTCGGCCCCGTCCGGTCCGCCTTCGGCGACGGCAGCGAGCCGTGGGCCAAGGTCGTCTCCTGGCTCAACTTCTACGAGGCCTGCAAGCCGTACGGGGTGTGCAAGGAGGACATCGAGAAGCAGCTGTTCCCCTACACCTACTCCTACGACAACGGCGCCATCAAGGTCCGCACCGCCCTGGACCGGGCCACCGTGGACCAGCTGTACTACGCGAGCAAGCAGGTGAAGTCCCAGTACCACCGCGTGCTGGGCACCGACCAGCCGCTCGCCGGCGACCCCAACTCCACGCTGAACATCGTGCTCTACGCCTCCCGCGCCGACTACGTGAACTACCACCCGATCCTGACCGGCTACGGCACCAACAACGGCGGCATCTACATCGAGAACGGCGCCACCTTCTACACCTACCAGCGGCGCGTCCCGCAGGACTCCTCCCTCACCCTCGAGGAGCTCTTCCGCCACGAGTACACGCACTACCTCAACGGCCGCTTCGCCGTCCCCGGCTTCTTCGGCCAGGGCCCCTGGTACGAGAGCGACCGGACGACCGCCATGGACGAGGGCACGGCCGAGTTCTTCGACGGCGCCACCCGCGACAACGGCATCGCCGTCCGCAAGTCCCTCGTCAAGAGCATCATCAGCGACACGGCCGGCGGCGGCCCGCGCATGAGCGTCGAGCAGCTGCTGAACGCCACCTACGACGGCGACGGCTTCCGCTTCTACAGCTACGCGGGCACCTTCTTCGAGTTCCTGTGGACCGAGAAGCCCACGCTGCTGCGCGAGATGTACACCCACCTGCGGGCCGACGACGTGGCGGCGTACGACGCCTGGCGCCACCGGACGGGGGCGGACACCTACCTCCAGCGCGACTACGACCGCTTCCTGGACGCACAGATCGCCAAGGTCGACCAGCTCTACGTGCCGAACACCTCCTTCACCCCGAACGACCGGCTGCGCGACGCGGCGCTCGCCTCGGTGAAGTCCTCCTTCGCCACGGCCACGTACAACACGCCGGACTGCGTGGAGAACGGCGACCCGGGCAAGCGCCGCTTCACCTGCACCGGCCGCATCACCGCGAACCTGAAGAACTGGCGCAACGACGACCAGAACTTCAAGGACATGTCGGAGACGGTCGACTACTTCATCCTCGACCGGGCCGGCGCGGCCTCCAACAACCTCGCCGACATGAACTGTTCCTTCGGCCCGGTGGAGATCTGGACCAACAAGGTCGCGGGCACCTCCAGTTACAGCTGTGAGGGCCCCCTCCGCAGCTGACCGGCGCCCGCCCGGCACCGGACCGGTCCCGCATCCGAGGGGGGTGCGGGACCGGTCCGGGCATCTGGGCAGGCCCTAAAGAATGTGACATATTACTGCCGTGCTCAAGAGACACTCCCTGGACGCCGTGATCATCGGCGCCGGCGTCGCCGGGGCGGCCTGCGCCTACTACGCGGCCCGCGCCGGACTCTCCGTGGCCGTGGTCGACCGGGGCCCCGTGGCGGGCGGCACCACCGGTGCCGGCGAAGGCAACCTGCTCGTCTCCGACAAGGAGGCGGGACCCGAACTCGACCTCGCCCTGCTGTCCACCCGCCTGTGGACCGAACTCGCCGCGGTCCTCCCGCCGGACATCGAGTACGAGCCCAAGGGCGGGCTCGTCGTCGCCCCCGACGAGCGGACCGTGAAGGCCCTGCGGCACTTCGCGGAGGGGCAGCGCGCGGCCGGCGTCGACGCGGCCGAGGTGGCGGCGGACGACCTGTACGACCTGGAGCCGCACCTGGCCCCGGGCCTGGCGGGCGGCTTCCACTACCCGCAGGACGCCCAGGTCCAGCCCGCCCGGGCGGCGGCCCGGCTCCTGGCCGCGGCGCGCGCACCGGGTGCGGCGGGAGCCCCGGCCGCCGAGGTGTACCTCGGCGAGGAGGTGACGGAGATCCTGCTGGACCGGGGCGCCGTACGCGGGGTGCGCACGCGGCGCCGCGAACTCCTGGCCCCGGCGGTGGTGAACGCGGCCGGCACCTGGGGCGGCCACGTCGCCGCGCTGGCCGGGGTCACCCTGCCCGTCCTCCCGCGCCGCGGCTTCGTCCTGGTGACCGAACCCCTGCCGAGGGTGGTCCGGCACAAGGTCTACGCCGCCGACTACATCGCGGACGTCGCCAGCGGCTCCGCCGCCCTGCAGTCCTCGGCCGTGGTCGAGGGCACCCCGTCCGGCCCGGTCCTCATCGGCGCCACCCGGGAGCGGGTCGGCTTCGACCGCACCCTCTCCACCGAAGCCCTGCGCCGCCTGGCCGCCCAGGCCGCGGCGCTCTTCCCCGTCCTGGCGGACGTCCGGGTGATGCGCGCCTACCACGGCTTCCGCCCCTACCTGCCCGACCACCTCCCGGCGATCGGCCCGGACCCGCGGCGCCCCGGACTGCTGCACGCCTGCGGCCACGAGGGCGCGGGCATCGGTCTGGCGCCCGCCACCGGAGCGCTGATCGCCGCCGCCCTGACGGGCGCCGAACCGCCGCTCCCCGCCCACCCGTTCCGCCCGGACCGCTTCGCCGCGTACCCGGCCGCCACCGACACCCCCGAGGAGCAGCACTGATGCGCAGCCCCCGTTCGCTGGTCGGCGGCAGCCCGGCAGCCGCGCACGAGATCACCTTCGACGGCCGGGAACTGCCCGCCCTGCCCGGCCAGAGCATCGCCGCCGTGCTGTGGGGCGCCGGCATCCTCGCCTGGCGGACCACCCGGGAGGGCGGCGCCCCGCGCGGCGCGTTCTGCGGGATCGGCAGCTGCTACGACTGCCTCGTCACCGTCAACGGCCGCTCCAACCAGCGCGCCTGCCTGGTCCCGGCCCGGCCGGGGGACACCGTCACCACCCAGGAGGGAACCGGCCATGCCGACCTCGCCGTCTGAGCCCGCCGACCGCGCGGGCCGCGCGGATTGCGCAGACCCGTCGGGTCCTGCCGCCGGGCCCGCGCCCGTGCCGGCGCCCGGCGTGGCGTCCGCTTCCGGGCCCGCGCCGGCCCGTGCCGATCTCGCGATCGTCGGAGCCGGCCCGGCCGGACTGGCCGCGGCCGTCACGGCCGCCCGCCTCGGGCTGCGGGTCACGCTCCTCGACGCGGGCGACCGCCCCGGCGGGCAGTTCTACCGCCACCCCGCCCCGGGCCTCGGTGCGGCCCGCCCCGAGGCGCTGCACCACGGCTGGGCGCAGTTCGCGACCCGCGAAGCCGCCCTGCGCGCCCACGAGTCGGCCGGCCGGATCACGTACCTCCCGCTCCACCACGTGTGGACGGTCGTCCCGGGCGCGGCGGCCGAGACGGCCGGGGCGCGCCGCGGGCCCGCCGCACCCACCACGGAGTGGATCCTGCACGCCGTCGCCGGTCACGCCCCCGAGGAACGGGCCGTCGCCGTCACCGCCCGGGCCGTGCTCATCGCCACCGGCGCCTACGAGCGGCAACTGCCCTTCCCCGGCTGGACCCTGCCGGGAGTGGTCGGGGCCGGCGGGGCCCAGGCCATGCTCAAGGGCGGGCTGGTCCTGCCGGGCAAGCGGGTGGTCGTCGCCGGGAGCGGGCCGCTGCTGCTGGCCGTGGCCGGGTCGCTCGCCGCCGCCGGAGCCACCGTGCCCGCCGTGGTGGAGGCCGCCGCGTACACCGCGTACGCGGGCCAGGCCCCGGTCCTGCTGCGCAACCCCGGCAAGCTCGTCGAGGCCGCCGTCCACGGCGGCGCGCTGGCCCGCCACCACGTCCGCCTCCTCACCCGGCACGCCGTCACCGAGGCGCACGGCACCGACCGGGTCGAAGCCGTCACCGTGGCCCGCCTCGACCGCGACTGGCGACCGCTGCCCGGCACCGCCCGCCGGATCCCCTGTGACGCCCTGGCCGTCGGCCACGGACTGGTGCCCCAGCTGGAGCTGGCCACCGGCCTCGGCTGCGCGACCCGCCCCGGCCCGGACGGCACGGTCGCCCTCGTCCTCGATGCCGGGCAGCGGACCTCCGTCCCCGGCATCTGGTCGGCGGGCGAGACCGGCGGCATCGGCGGGGCCCGACTGGCCATGACCGAGGGCGAGCTGGCCGCACACTCCATCGCGGGTACGCCGCCCGGAGCCCGCCTCACCCGCCGCCGGGCCCGGCTGCGCGCCTTCGCCGACGCGATGGCCGCCGCCCACCGTCCCGGCGAGGCGTGGACCGGCTGGCTCGGGGACGACACCGTCGTCTGCCGCTGCGAGGAGGTGCCGGCCGGGCAGATCCGCGAGGCCGCGGGCGACCTCGGCGCGCGGGACGCCCGCAGCGTCAAACTCCTCACCCGGGCGGGTATGGGCTGGTGCCAGGGCCGGATGTGCGGCCCGGCCGTGGCGGCCCTGGCCGGGGAGGAGCCCGCGCCCGACCGGCGGCCGCTGTCCTGTCCCGTTCCGCTGCGCCACCTCGCCGAACTTCCGCCCGCTGCGCACTGATCGGGGCGCCGGGGCCCTTGTGGCCACGCCGCACCCGCTAGTAAAATGTCACACATCACTCTAGGGAGCTCTCACATGACCCACGCGCACACCCCCGCGCCCCGCACCCGCCCCTGGCACGGAATCATGGTCGCCACCGCGCTCCCGCTGCGCGAGGACCTCACCGTCGACCACGACGCATACGCCGAGCACGTGGCCTGGCTGATCGAGGGCGGCTGCGACGGCGTGGTCCCCAACGGCTCCCTCGGGGAGTACCAGACCCTCACCGACGAGGAGCGGGCGCGCGTCGTACGGACCGCCGTCGAAGCGGCGGGCGACGGCGCCCGCGTGATGCCCGGCGTCGCCGCCTACGGCAGCGCCGAGGCCCGCCGCTGGGCCGACCAGGCCGCCGAGGCCGGCGCCGGCTCCGTACTCCTGCTGCCCCCCAACGCCTTCCGGGCCGACGAGGACGCCGTACGCGCCCACTACGCCGAGGTCGCCCGCGCCGGGCTGCCCGTCGTCGCGTACAACAACCCCATCGACACCAAGGTGGACCTGACCCCGGACCTGCTCGCCCGGCTGTACGCCGACGGCTCCATCGTCGCCGTCAAGGAGTTCAGCGGCGACGTGCGCCGCGCCTACGAGATCGCCGAGCTCGCCCCCGGCCTCGACCTGCTCATCGGCGCCGACGACGTCCTCCTCGAACTCGCCCTCGCGGGCGCCGTCGGCTGGATCGCCGGCTACCCCAACGCGCTCCCGAACTCCTGCGCCCGGCTCTACCGGGCCGCCGTCGCCGGGGACCTGGAGACCGCCCTGCCGCTCTACAAGTCCCTGCACTCGCTGCTGCGCTGGGACTCCAAGACCGAGTTCGTCCAAGCCATCAAGCTCTCCATGGACCTGGCCGGGCGCCCCGGCGGCGCCACCCGCCCGCCGCGCTTCCCGCTCACCGGCGAGACCGAGGCCGCCGTCCGCGCCGCCACCGAGAAGGCCCTCGCCGAGGGCCTCAACTAGCAGTCCGGGGGACCGCACATGCGTACGCGCCACGTCTACCACGCGGTGGACTCGCACACCGAGGGCATGCCGACCCGGGTCATCACCGGGGGAGTCGGGGTGATCCCCGGCGCCACCATGGCCGAGAAGCGGCTCCACTTCATCGAACACATGGACCACGTCCGGACCCTGCTCATGTACGAGCCTCGCGGGCACTCCGCGATGAGCGGCGCCGTCCTGCAGCCCCCGACCCGCCCGGACGCCGACTACGGCGTCCTCTACATCGAGGTGTCGGGCCTGCTCCCCATGTGCGGGCACGGAACCATCGGGGTCGCCACCGTCCTCGTCGAGACCGGCATGGTGCCGGTCGTCGAGCCGGTCACCACCGTCCGGCTCGACACCCCGGCCGGGCTGGTGAGCGTCGACGTCCGGGTCGAGGACGGGGCGGCCACCGCCGTCACCCTCACCAACGTGCCCTCCTTCAGCGTCGGCCTCGACCTCAAGACCGAGGTCCCCGGCTTCGGCACGATCACCTACGACCTGGCCTACGGCGGCAACTTCTACGCCTTCGTCGAACTCGCCTCCATCGCCGGGGGAGCCCTGCCCTTCGACCGCGCCCGCAAGGACGACCTGCTCGCCGCCGGGCTGGCCGTCATGGACGCGATCAACGCGGGCCCGGACCGGCCCGTCCATCCCGAGAACCCCTCCATCGCCGGGGTCAAGCACGTCTACCTTGCCGCTCCCGGCTCCGACGCCCACCGCTCCCGGCACGCCATGGCCATCCACCCCGGCTGGTTCGACCGCTCGCCCTGCGGTACGGGGACCAGCGCCAGGATGGCCCAGCTGCACGCCCGCGGCCTGCTGGAACTCGACACGGACTTCGTCAACGAGTCCTTCATCGGCACCGAGTTCACCGGCCGGCTGGTAGGGGAGACCACCGTCGGCGGGCTCCCGGCCGTGATCCCCACCGTCACCGGCCGGGCCTGGATCACCGGAACCGCCCAGTACTTCCTCGACCCGACCGACCCCTTCCCCGGAGGGTTCCTGCTGTGATCACCGTCCGCACGGTGGACTACCACACCGCCGGCGAGCCCTTCCGGATCGTCGACAGTGCCGCGCCGGGCATGCCGCCGGTCCCCGGGGACACGGTCGCCGAGCGCTGCGCCACCGTCATCGGCCCGGGCGGCTCCGGGACCGCCCCGCGCCGGGGCGCGCTGGACGACGTACGGCGCCTGCTCGTGCAGGAGCCGCGCGGGCACGCCGGGATGTACGGGGGGTTCGTGGTCCCGGCCGACGACGACGGGGCCCACTTCGGTGTGCTGTTCTGGCACAAGGACGGCTACTCCACCGCCTGCGGCCACGGCGCCATGGCCCTCGGGGTCTGGGCCGTGGACACCGGCCGGGTCGCCGCCCCGGACGACGGGGACGCCCCGGTGCGCATCGACGTACCGTCCGGGCGGGTCACGGCCACCGTCCACCGCGGCGGGGGCCGCACCACCGGGGTCACCTTCCGCAACGTCCCGGCCCGGGTCGGCGCCCGCAAGGTCCCCGTCGCCACCACCTTCGGGCTGGCCGAGGCGGACATCGCGCACGCCGGGGCCTGTTACGCCGCCGTCCGCGCGCGCGACCTCGGCCTGGACGTCTCCCGGGCGGCGCTGCCGGCCCTGGTCCGGGCCGGACAGGAGATCCGGGCGGCGCTGGCCACCCACCCCGCCACCTGGCACCCGGACGGCCCGCTGCTCTCCGGGGTCTACGGGGTGATCCTCCACGAGGATCTGCCCGACACCCCCTTCGGGCCGCACCAGCGCAACGTCACCGTCTTCGCCGACGGGCAGATCGACCGCTCGCCCTGCGGCTCCGGGACCTCGGCGCGGCTCGCGCTGCTCGCCGAGGACGGGCGGCTCGGCCCGGGGGAGGACCTGCTGCACGAGTCGGTCACGGGCACGGTGTTCACGGGGCGGATGCTGGACGGCGGGGTCACCGAGGTCACCGGCACCGCCCACCGCACCGGCGAACACGCCTTCGTGGTGGACCCGCACGACGCGCTCGGTACCGGATTCCTCCTGTGACGGGCATCCCCCAGCTCGCCGCCGGGCGGATGACCGCCCTGCTCACCCCGGCGGCGGCCGCGGACGCCGTGGCCGCCGCCCTGCTCGGTGGCCTCGATCCGGAGGGCTGCCCGCCGCGTTCCGCGATCGAGGTGCCCGGCGGGGGTGAACTGCTGCTGATGCCGGCCGCGTCCGGTTCGTACGCCGGGGTGAAGATCGCCGGGGTCGCTCCCGGGAATCCGGCCCGCGGGCTGCCCCGGATCACGGGCTCCTACCTGCTCCTGGACGGGCCCACCCTGCGCCCGCTGGCCCTGCTGGACGGCGCGGCGCTGACCGCCCTGCGCACCCCGGCGGTCTCCGCCCTCGCCCTGCGCCACCTGGCACCTGCCGGGCGGCCGCTGCGCCTGGTGCTCTTCGGCTCGGGGCCGCAGGCGTACGGGCATCTGGAAGCGGCCCTGGCCGTACGGGAGTTGGCCGAGGTCGTGGTGGTCGCCCGGGACCCGGGGGGCGCGGAGCGGCTCGCCGCGTACGCCCGCACTCTGGGCCCGGCCGCCCGGACCGGCACCCCGAAGGACGTGGCCGACGCCGATCTGGTGATCTGCTGCACCACGGCCCGGGAGCCGCTCTTCGACGGACGCCTCGTCGGGCCGGGCGCCACCGTCGTCGCCGTCGGCTCGCACGAGCCGACGGCCCGGGAGACGGACACCGCCCTTGTGCGACGGGCGGCGGTGTACGTGGAGTCCCGGGCGGCGGCCCTGCGCGAGGCGGGGGACCTCCTCGTCCCGGAGGCCGAGGGGGCCATCGGGCCCGGTCATATCACCGGCACCCTCGCCGACCTGGTGGGCGGGAGGATGCCGGGGGCCGGGCCGCGGAGTTGTCCACAGCTCTTCAAGAGTGTGGGCATGGCCTGGGAAGATCTCGCTGTGGCGGTCGCACTGTTCGAGGCCGCCGGAGTGTGAGCAGCGCAACGTGACATTGTACGCTGTTGCCCTCCTCGTCGGTGGTGTCGGGGGTCTCGGAGGAAAAGCAATGGGTGACCTGAAGCAGCACAGTCTCATCAAGGCCCAGGAGCGCCTCCGCGACCAGGTCGGCCACGCCCTCCGAGCCGCGCTGATAGCGGGTGAGCTGCGCCCCGGCAGCGTCTACTCCGCACCCGGCCTCGCGGCCGAACTCGGCGTCTCGGCCACACCCGTCCGCGAGGCCATGCTCGACCTGGCCCGGGAAGGACTGGTCGAGCCCGTCCGCAACAAGGGCTTCCGGATCACCGAGGTCAGCGAGCGCGACCTGGACCAGTTCACCGAGCTGCGCACGATGATCGAGGTACCGACCATCGGGCGGATCACGAAGATCGCCACGGCGGAGCAGCTGGAGGCGCTGCGCCCCGTCGCCGAGGAGATCGTCACCAGCGCGCGCGAGCACAACCTCATCGGCTACCTGGAGGCCGACCGCCGCTTCCACCTCTCCCTGCTGGCCCTCGCGGGCAACGACCGGCTGGTGGAGACGGTCGGCGACCTGCGCAAGCGGTCCCGGCTCTACGGTCTGACCGGCCTGGACGAGGCCGGCAAGCTGGTCTCCTCGGCGGAGGAGCACATCGAGCTCCTCGACCTGATGCTGAGCGGCGACGCCGAGGCGGCGCAGGAGTGCATGCTCCGCCACCTCGGCCACGTCCGCTCCCTGTGGGCCCAGGGCCGCGACGAACCGGTCGGCCGCGTCCCCGGAGGCCTCGGCTCCGGCCTCCAGTAACCCCCGGCAGCCGGCGGCCGGCGGCGGATCAGCAGGGCGGGCGGCCGCCGCCACGGGCCGGCAGCGGCCGGTCCGCCGAGATGATCGCCGCCTCCGGGCGCGGTACCGGCGTGCCGTCGGGCAGGAGCAGCACCGGCGGGTCCACCACGGCGCCCACGGCGCCCGCCGCGCTGCTCGCGTTCGCCGCCGTGACCCGCCCCCTGGGCTGCGGGGTCAGTACCGCCGTCTCCCGCACGTACGCCACGAAGCTCTCGAAGTCCCGCTGGTGCCGGTAGGGCTCCTGGAACTCGGAAAGGGCCGGATAGCCGTCGCTCGCGAGGAGCGTGTACGAGGGGGCGGCGAGCCGGTAGCTGCGGCCGAGGTCCAGCGGGACACCGTCGACGAAGACCTCCGCGGGATGCACCCGGTCCCCGACCGGCCCCCGCGCGTCGAAGCTGTAGCGGACGTTGCGGGAGACGGCGAGGGGGGCGAAGCGCAGTTCGCCGCTCTCCGTCGTCGTCCACTGCTCCTCCAGCGCGTCGTGGATCTGCTGCCCGGTCACCCACGCGCTGACGATCGGATCGCCGAACCCGATGGCCCGCCAGGCGCTGCCGAAGGTGACCGTGCCGCCCGAGGCCCGGTCCAGGACGAGGTCCCCGGCGATGATCGCCTGGCCGACGCGGGGTGCCACGGCGACCATGGCGAGCTGGGCGGGGACGTTGGGGTGGATGTTGGCGTCGTTCTCGGGATCGGTGGGCCTGCCGCCCGCCCACAGCGCCCAGTCGGCGGCCAGGTTGCCCATGGTGCTCTCGCCCGCCGTGTTCCGGGTGCGCAGGAACGAGCCGCTCTGCCGCCCGACCGCGGACCGGTCGCGCGCGGCTGCCTGCCCCGCCCAGTAGGTGACGACCTCCTGCAGCTCCGGATGAGGGGCGATGTCGCGGGTGTTGGGGTGGTTGGTGGACACGGTCAGCTCCCGGATCACCCGGCCGGTGAGCGGGTCGAGCCGCAGGTTGATCTCGTTGATGACCTGGCCGTAGCAGCCGGCCTCGACGAACGGGCGGGGGACACCGTTCGGGTCGGGGACCATCATGTTGAACCGGGTGTGCCAGTGCCCGGTGACGATCGCGTCGATGTCCGGGGAGACCCGCAGCGCGAGGTCGAGGGCCGGCCCCGAGGGGTCGGCGCCGCTGTTGAAGTCGGCTCCCGCCACCGCCCCGTCGTGCAGGCTGAGCACGATCGCGTTCACGCCCTGGCTCTTGAGCAGCGCCGCGTAGCGGTCGGCGGTGGCGACCTCGTCGAGGGTGGCGAGGCCCGGCTGGTAGGAGCCGGGGAAGCGTTCGCTGCCCACGGCGGTGAGGTGGATGAACCCGATGGGCAGCTCCCGGCCGTCGGCGGTGGGTACCCGCTCGATGTTGTAGGCGGGCAGGACCGTTTGCCCGTCCTGGCCCCGGACGAGGTTGGCGCTGTAGTAGCGGAAGTCGGCGCCGTGGAAGCGCAGGCCGGAGGAGTCGGTGAAAGAGGTGTCGCGGCCCTCCACCGGGAACGGGATGCCCTGCTCCATGTGGCGCTGGAGCATGGCGGGCGATTTGTCGAACTCGTGGTTGCCGGCCGTCGCGAAGTCGAGCCCCATGCGGTTGAGGGCCTCGATCGTCGGCTCGTCGGAGAAGGCCGCGGCATCGAACTCCCAGCCGGAGAAGGCGTCTCCGGGGGTGAAGAAGAGGGAGTGGGGGTGCCCGTCGCGGAGCCGTTCGAGGTGCGCGGCCATGTACGCGACGCCGCCGACGGTGTAGCTGCGGCCGCCGTTGCCGACGATGACGGAGTTGCTGCCGGGTGCGCCCTGCAGATAGCCGTGCAGGTCGGTGACGTTGAGGAGCTGGACGTCGACGTACTCGGCGGCGGTCGCGGCGTCCCGGGCATCGGCGCTGGCCCGCGCGGGAACCCCGAGCGCGAAGGTCGCCGCGACGGCCCCCATCGCGGTGAGGAAGTCCCGCCGCCCCGGCTCCCGCCGCCCCGGCTCCCGCCGCCCCGGTTCCCGGCGCCCGGGTTCCTTCCGGCCCTGCTCCGGCCGTCCTGACACCCGGCGCTGTGAACTCCTGCTCGGCTGCGTGGCCTTGGCCTGCGTGATCACATCCGGCATGTTCCCGCCCGCCGGGCCGGCTGTCGCGCCGACGCGCCGCCCGGCCGTTTGGACACGGCTGGATAACGGCGGCACCAACCCCTTGTCAGTGCAATTTCACATTACTATGTTACCGGTCACATCCTAGAGCGCGGCCCTTCACTGGAGTGACCATGACCAAGCGCACCCAACTCGCCCTCGCCACCGCCCTGGTGGCAGCTCTCGCACTCGGCGCCTCGGGCTGCTCCGACACCAAGAAGGGCAAGGACGGCGCCGCCTCCGGGGTGAACCCCGCCGCCGCCAACGACGGCAAGATCCTCGGCGGGACCCCGGTCAAGGGCGGCACCCTCACCGTCCTGTCCAACCAGGACTTCGCGCACCTCGACCCCGCCCGCAACTGGACGATGCCGACCATGGACTTCGGCACCCGGCTGCTCTACCGCACGCTCGTCACCTTCAAGGCCGAGCCCGGCAAGGCCGGCAGCGAGCTCGTCCCCGACCTCGCCACCGACCTCGGCACCCCCTCCGACGGCGGCCGCACCTGGACCTTCACCCTCAAGGAGGGCGTGAAGTACGAGGACGGCACGCCGGTCAAGGCCCAGGACATCAAGTACAACGTCGAGCGCTCCTTCAGTCCCGACCTCACCGGCGGCCCCGACTACGCCGCCCAGTACCTGGCCGGGACCGAGGGCTACAAGGGCCCGCTCCAGGGGCAGCACCTGGACTCCGTCAAGACGCCCGACGACCGCACGATCGTCTTCGAACTGAAGCGCCCGGTCGCCGAGTTCTCCGCGACCGCCACCCTGCCGACCTTCGCCCCCGTGCCCCCGTCCCAGGAGAAGGGCACCCAGTACGACGCCCGCCCGTTCTCCTCCGGCCCGTACAAGATCGAGTCGTACGACCGCGACAAGAAGCTGGTCCTGGTCCGCAACGAGCACTGGGACCCGGGCACCGACACCGTCCGCAAGGCCTACCCCGACCGCTTCGTGGTGGTCATGGGCCTCAAGGGCGGCCAGATCGACGACCGGATCATCGCCGGCGAGGGCGCCGACGCCTCCACCGTCCAGTACGCCGACATGCGCCCCGAGAGCGCCCCCAAGGTGCTGCCCAAGGCGGAGATCAAGGCCCGGCTGCTCGCCGAGTCCCAGGGCTGTACGGAGATGCTCCACCTGAACAACTCCCGCGCCCCCTTCGACGACCCGAAGGTCCGCGAGGCCATGCAGTACGCCGTCGACAAGGAGGCCGTCATCACGGCGGGCGGCGGCCCCGCCCTCAACGAGATCGCCACCGCCTACCTGCCCCCGGCCCTCTCCGGCGGCAAGCAGGCCGACGTCCTGAAGATCGCCCCGGCCGGCGACCCCGCCAAGGCCAAGGAGCTCCTCAAGGCCGCCGGCAAGGAGACCCTGAAGGTCTCCCTCGCCGTCTCCACCGGCGACAAGGGCAAGGCGGAGGCCATCCAGCAGGGCCTGTCCCGCGCCGGCGTCGAGGTCGTCATCGACACCGTCGACCCGGGCGCCTACTACGACGTCATCGGCGACCTCTCCACCACCCCCGACATGACCCTCACCGGCTGGTGCCCCGACTACCCCTCCGGCTCCACCTGGATCCCGTTCGTCTTCGACGGACGCACCATCAAGGAGAAGGGCAACCAGGGCAACTACAGCCAGTTCCGCGACGAGGCGACCATGAAGCGCATCGACGAGATCAACGCCATGGCCGACGCCAAGCAGGCCAACCAGGCCTGGATCGACCTCGACGCCGCCTTGATGGCCAAGTCCCCGAACGTTCCGCTCCTCCTGGAGCGCAAGCCGCTCCTCGTCGGCACCAACATCGCGGGAGCCTTCGGCCACCCGGTGTGGACCGGCACCATCGACTACGGGACCGTCGGCCTCAAGGACCCCTCGAAGAGCCAGGGCTGAGGGCCCGAAGGATCCCCGCAGCCATGACCACCACCGCACCGGTCCCGGCCCCCGACGCCGCCACGGTGCTGCCCGCGGCGGCGCCCGGCAGCAGCCCCTGGCAGCTCGCCCGGCAGGAACTGTGCCGCCGCCCCGCCGTCCGCATCAGCCTCTGCGTCGTCCTCCTCTTCGTCCTCATGGCCGTGACCGCCCCCTGGCTGGGCGCCCTCGGCGGCTGGTCCCCGAACGAGTTCGACAAGACCGCCATCGACCCCTACCTCGGGGGACAGCCCCTCGGCAGCCTCGGCGGGATCAGCCCCGAGCACTGGCTCGGAGTCGAGCCCGTCACCGGCCGCGACCTGTTCGCCCGCGTGATCAACGGCGCCCAGGTCTCCCTCCTGATCGCCTTCGCCGCCACTGCCATCGTGGTGGTCGCCGGCACCGCCGCCGGGATCGCCGCCGGCTACTTCGGCGGCCGCACCGACACGGTCCTGTCCCGGCTCATGGACCTGACCATGTCCTTCCCCTCGCTGATCTTCATGATCGCGATGCTGTCCGTGGCCAAGGACGTCAACCGGATCGTCCTGATGACCACGGTCATCGGGGTCTTCGGCTGGCCCGGCGTCGCCCGCGTCGTCCGCGGCCAGACCCTCTCCCTCAAACACCGCGAGTACGTCGACGCCGCCCGCGTCGGCGGCTCCGGCCCCTGGCGGATCCTGACCCGCGACATCCTCCCGGGCGTCTCGGGCCCGGTCATCGCCTACACCACCCTGCTGATCCCCGGAATGATCAGCACCGAAGCCGCCCTCAGCTACCTCGGCGTCGGCGTCCGCCCGCCCACCCCCTCCTGGGGCCAGATGATCGCCGAGTCCGTGGCCTACTACGAGACCGACCCCATGTACTTCGTCATCCCCAGCGTCTTCCTCTTCCTCGCCGTGCTCGCCTTCACCCTGCTCGGCGACGCCCTGCGCGACATCCTCGACCCGAGGGGCGGCCGCAGTTGATCCTCTACCTCGGCCGCCGGCTGCTCGCCCTCGCCGGCGTGCTCCTCGCCATCGCCGCCGTCACCTTCCTCATCTTCTACGTCCTGCCCGCCGACCCGGCCGCGGCCGCCTGCGGCAAGACCTGCAGCGCCGAACGCCTGGCCGACGTACGCACGTACCTGGGCCTCGACCAGCCCCTGTGGCGGCAGTTCACCGACTTCCTCACCGGCATCTTCACCGGCCGCACCCTGGGCACCGGCCAGTACGCCGTCGCGTGCGACTTCCCCTGCCTCGGCTACAGCTACGAGAACTCGCTGCCCGTGTGGGACCTGCTGATGGACCGGCTCCCGGTCTCCGCCTCCCTCGCCGTCGGCGCCGCCGCGCTGTGGCTGCTCCTCGGCCTCGGCGCCGGGGTCACCGCCGCCCTGCGCAAGGACACCGCCACCGACAAGGCCCTGATGGTCGGCGCCGTCGCCGCCGCCTCCCTGCCCGTGTACTTCACCTCCGTGATGCTCATCTACGGCATCATCCGCGTCGCCGGCCTCCTGCCCTACCCCACCTACCAGGCCTTCACCGACGACCCGCTCGCCTGGGCCTCGAACCTGGCCCTGCCCTGGATCGCGCTCGCCCTGCTCTACGCCGCCATGTACGCGCGCCAGAGCCGCGGCTCGATGATCGAGGCGATGGCCGAGCCGTACATCCGCACCGCCCGCGCCAAGGGCATGCCCGAGCGCACCGTCGTCGTCAAACACGGGCTGCGCTCCGGCATGACCCCGATCCTCACCATCTTCGGCATGGACCTCGGCGGACTGCTCGCCGGAGCCGTCATCACCGAGTCCATCTTCGGACTCCCCGGCATCGGGCGGCTGTTCTACGGTGCCCTCGTCAACTCCGACCAGCCCGTGGTCCTCGGCGTCACCCTCCTCGCCGCCTTCTTCATCGTCGTCGCCAACCTCGTCGTCGACCTCCTGTACGCCGTCATCGACCCGAGGGTGAGGTACTGAATGGCCGCGGCCGCTCCGCTTCTCGAAGTACGCGACCTGCACGTCACCTTCACCACCGGGCGCGGGACCGTACGGGCCGTCGACTCGGTCGGCTTCACCGTCGAGGCCGGACGCACCCTCGGCATCGTCGGCGAGTCCGGCTCCGGCAAGTCCGTCACGTCGCTCGCCGTCATGGGCCTGCACCGGGGCCCGGTCGAGGTCGGCGGATCCGTGGCGCTGGCCGGACGGGAGCTGACCGGGCTGCCGGAAAGGGAACTGTCCAAGGTCCGGGGCCGCCGGATGGCCATGATCTTCCAGGACCCGCTCTCCAGCCTGCACCCCTACTACACGGTCGGCGAGCAGATCGCCGAGCACTTCCGCGTGCACTTCAAGGCCGGCCGCGCCGCCGCCCGCAGACGCGCCGTCGACATGCTCGGCGAGGTCGGGATCCCGGAACCGGCCCGCCGGGCCGGAGAGTACCCGCACCAGTTCTCCGGAGGCATGCGCCAGCGCGCCATGATCGCCATGGCCCTGGCCTGCGAGCCCGACCTGCTGATCGCCGACGAGCCGACCACCGCCCTGGACGTCACCGTGCAGGCGCAGATCCTGGAACTGATCGCCCGCCTGCAGCAGGAACGCGGACTCGGCGTCGTCATGATCACCCACGATCTCGGCGTCGTCGCCCGCGTCGCCCACGAGGTGCTCGTCATGTACGGCGGCCGGGCCGCCGAACAGGCCCCGGCGGACGAGCTGTTCGCCGATCCCGCCCACCCCTACACCCGGGGCCTGCTCGACTCGCTGCCCCGCCTCGACACCGCCGCCGACGTCCCCCTGCCCTTCATCCCCGGCTCCCCGCCCTCCCTGCTCGCACCCGCCCCCGGCTGCGCCTTCGCCCCGCGCTGCCCCGTGGCCGCCGCCGGCCCGGACGACCGCAGGGCGCGCTGCACCGGCGTACGCCCGGAACCGGCGGCGTTCGGGGACGGCCCCGCGCGGACCGTGGCCTGTCACTTCGCCGGGGAACGCACCGCCCAGGAGGCGGCCCGATGACCGACACCGCCACACCGCTGCTGTCCGTACAGGACCTCACCATGACCTTCCCCGGCCGGCGATCCGTGACCGGGCGCCGGGGGGCGCCCGTGCGCGCCGTCGACGGGGTCTCCTTCGACCTGGCGGCCGGCCAGACCCTGGGCCTGGTCGGGGAGTCGGGCTGCGGGAAGTCCACCACCGGCCGGATGCTGGTGCGGCTGCTGGAGCCCACCTCGGGCCGGGTCGCCTTCGAGGGCAAGGACATCAGCCGCCTCTCCCCGTCCGCCATGCGCCCGCTGCGCAAGCACATCCAGATGGTCTTCCAGGACCCGCACTCCTCCCTCAACCCCCGCCAGACCGTGGCCCGGATCATCGCGGACCCGCTGCTGGTGCAGGGCTGGAGCGCCGGGGACGCCCGCCGCCGCGCCGCCGAGCTGATGGAGCTCGTCGGCCTGATCCCCGAGCACATCGACCGCTATCCGCACGAGTTCTCCGGCGGCCAGGCCCAGCGCATCGGCATCGCCCGCTCGCTGTCCACCAGCCCCCGGCTGATCGTCGCCGACGAGCCGGTCTCCGCGCTGGACGTCTCCGTCCAGGCCCAGATCGTCAATCTGATGGAACGGCTGCGCGCGGAGCTCGGCCTCGCCTACGTGTTCATCGCGCACGACCTGTCGGTGGTCAAACGGGTCAGCGACCGGGTCGCCGTCATGTACCTCGGCAGGATCGTCGAGATCGGGGACAAGAAGTCCCTCTACGAGGACCCGCAGCACCCGTACACCCGGGCGCTGCTGTCCGCCGTGCCGCTGCCCGACCCGGCGGCGGAACGGCGGCGGGAGCGGATCGTGCTGCTCGGCGACCCGCCGAGCCCGGCCGCTCCACCCCCGGGCTGCACCTTCCACCCGCGCTGCCCCAAGGCGCAGCAGATCTGCCGCACCGACCGCCCGCCGCTGCGGCCCGCCGCCGCCCGCGAGGTGGCCTGCCACTTCCCTGGTGACTGACGGGGACCCATGGGAAGCGGCGGTGCCCCGGAGCCGAAGGCGTCTTCGGGGCACCGCCGTACGGTGCGGATCTCGCCGGTTAGGGTCGCGGTCATGAACGCTGATCCGGAATCCGGGAGTGCCTGCCGGAACCCGCTGCGCGCGGTGACGGCCGCAGCGGCGGCCCTCCTGCTGGCGCTGCACACCGCGGCGGGCTTCTTCGTCCTCGGTGCGCTGCTCACGGAGTCCGAAGGGCCCTGGGACCGTACGGTGACGGATACGGCGCGTCTGATGGCCGGGCTCGGCCTGGTGGTGGAGCTCCTGGCCGTCGCGGTCACGGCGGTCTGCGTGAACACGGGCCGGCTGCGGCGCTGGTGGTACGCACCGGCGGCAGCCGTGGTCCTCACCGCCCTGATCCGGATGGTCTTCGCCCCGCGGTCCTGACCCTGCGGCCCTGCCCCCCGGCCGGGCACGCCCCGCCGGTGTCGAGGCCGGCGGGGCGCAGGGGACGGTGCTCAGGCCAGTTCGCGGCGGAAGAACTCCAGCTCCAGCGCCATCAGCTTCTCCCGGGTGCCGCCCGGGGTCATGTGGGTGACGCCGGGGAGGGCCAGCAGCTGGTGCGGGCGGCCCGCGTCCGTCAGCGCCTGGGAGAGGCGCAGGGTGTGGGACGGGTGGACGTTGTCGTCGGCCAGGCCCGTGATCAGCAGCAGGGGGCGGGACAGTTCCGGGGCGTCCGGGATGAGCGAGTCCCGCTCGTACACCTCGGGCTGCTCCTGCGGGAGGCCCAGGTACCGCTCGGTGTACGCCGTGTCGTAGTGCCGGAAGTCGGTCGGCGCGGCCCCGGCGGCCGCCGCGTGGAAGACGTCCGGGCGGCGCAGCACCGCCATGGCCGCGAGGTAGCCGCCGTACGACCAGCCGCGCACCCCGACCCGGCCGAGGTCGAGGTCGCCGTGGCGGGCGGCGAGCGCCTGGAGCGCCGCGACCTGGTCGTCGAGGGTGACCTCGGAGAAGCCGCGGTACATGGCGTGCGTGTAGGCGGGGGAGACGTACGGGGTGCCGCGGTTGTCGATGGTGACCACCGCGAAGCCCTGGTCGGCCCACCACTGGCGGTGCTGGCGGCGGCGCTGGTCGGCGGTGACGTCCTGCATGCCGGGGCCGCCGTAGCCGTCGACCAGGACGGGCAGCCGCCGGCCGGGAACGTGGTCGCGGGGCAGTACGAGGGCGGTGGGGATGCCGCGCTCGGTGACCCGCTCCAGGACCGCGTCCACCCGGTAGGGCAGCGGCTCGGACAGGTCGGCGGGGGTGAACTCCCGCCCGTCGGGAGTGCGTACGGTGCGCCGTACCCCGTCGGCGTCGGCGCAGGTCAGCAGCAGGGTCCCGGCGGACGCGGCCACGGTGTGCACGCCGGGCCCGTCGGCGACCGGGGTCAGCTCCCCGGTGGCCGGGTCCAGCAGCAGCACCTGCTGCTCGGACGGGTCGCGCAGGCCCGCCTCGATCAGCAGCAGACCCTCGTGGACGCCGGCCACCGCGCGGATCTGGATCCCCTCCCCGGTGAGCAGTTCGCCGTCCACCGCGAGGGCGCGGGCGGCGCCGCCGGGGGTGTCGGCGGAGGTCAGCATCCGCCCGTCGGCGAGGCGGGCCGGGGTGCCGGGGACCAGGGGGTCCACCCACTGCGGGTGCGTGGTGCGGGACAGCTCCCGGGTGCGGCCGGTGGCCGGGTCGGCGGAGAGCAGCAGTACGTTCTGCTGGAGCCGGTCCTGGACGGTCAGCAGGATTTCGGTGGCGGACTCCCAGCCCGCGTCGGAGACGTACGGGTAGGCGTCGGCGTCCCAGTCGAGCCGTATCCGGGTCCCGCCGTCGCCGAGCACCCACAGCTGGACGTCGGCGTTGGGCCCGCCGGCCTCGGGGTAGGCGAAGTCCTCGGCCGGCAGCTCCGGGTGCGCCGGGTCGGCGAACCAGCGGCGCTGGAGGGCGGATTCGTCGACGCGGGCGGCCAGCAGGGTGACCCCGTCCGGGGACCACCAGTGGCCCCGGTGGCGGCCCAGCTCCTCGGCGGCGGCGAATTCGGCGAGGCCCCAGCGGGCGCCGTCGTCCGGGCTGATCCGGCCGCCCGGGGCGACGTACAGGACGTCGTCGGCGACGTACGCGGTGCGCGAGCCGTCGGCGTTCGGCCGCGGGTCCAGCGCGGGTCCGGCGGCCGGGATCTCCTTGGGTGTTCCGGCTCCGCCCGCGGTGACCTCGAAGAGCCGCCCGTACAGCGCGAAGACGGCGTGCAGGCCGTCGCCGGAGAGGGCGTACGAGCCGATGCCGGCGGCGACGAGCCGGGTCCGTTCGCGCAGTCGGCGCTCGGCCACGAGGAGCGGGCCGGGCTCGGGGCACAGTTCACGGGGATCGGCGAGCCGGGTCTCGGCGCCGGTGGTGGTGTCGAGCACCCAGAGCGAGTCGAAGGCGTCGGTGGGGCCCGTCGACCGGAGGAACCAGAGCAGTCGGCCGCCGTCCCCGAAGGAGAAGGCGCGCGGGGCGCCGTAGGTGAAGCGGGCCGTGCTCGCGGAGAGCCTGAGGAAGTCATCCATGATCGTAGTGTGACATGTGAAATGTCACCATTACTAGGCTGTTCGAGTGGTGACCCCAGAGGTGCGGGCTTAGCGTCGAAAAGGTGGATCCGAACGCATCGCCGAGCAACAGCGGGACCGAAGGCAAGGTCCGGGGGAGTGGCAGCGCACTCGCCCTGTTCGTCATCGCCTCCTGCCAACTCATGGTGGTTCTCGACATCACGATCGTGAACATCGCGCTGCCGCACATCCAGACCGCTCTCGACTTCTCGACCGAGAGCCTTTCCTGGGTCGTCAACGCCTACACCCTCGCCTTCGGCGGACTTCTGCTCCTCGGCGGCCGCACCGGCGACATCCTCGGCCGCAAACGCGTCTTCATCTTCGGCGTCCTGCTCTTCGGGCTTGCCTCGCTGCTCGGCGGACTCGCCCAGAACGAGGGCCAGCTGATGGCCGCACGCGCCCTCCAGGGCGTCGGCGGCGCCATCGCCTCGCCGACCTCCCTCGCGCTGATCACCACCACCTTCCGCGAAGGCCCGGCCCGAAACCGGGCGTTCGGCGTGTTCGCCGGCGTCTCGGCCGCCGGCGGCGCGATCGGACTCCTCGCGGGCGGCATCCTCGTCGAATGGCTCGACTGGCGCTGGGTGCTCTTCGTCAACGTCCCCATCGCCATCGTGATCGCCGTGCTGGCCACCAAGGTCCTGCACGAATCCGAACGCCACCCGGGACACTTCGACTTCGCGGGCGCGCTGCTGTCCACCCTGGGCATGGTCTCGCTCGTCTACGGCTTCATCAGGGCGTCCCAGGAGGGCTGGCGCGACCCGGTCACCCTCGGCTCCTTCGGCGCCGCCGTGGTCCTGCTGACCCTCTTCATCCTCAACGAACGGCGCTCGCCGCAGCCGATCACCCCGCTGCACATGTTCGCCGACCGCAACCGCGCCGGGACCTACGGCATCATGCTCATGCTCGCCTGCGCGATCTTCGGAATGTTCTTCTTCCTGACCCTCTTCGTGCAGATCGTGCTGGGCTTCAGCCCGATCCAGGCCGGCCTCGCCTTCCTGCCGGTCAGCGCGGTGATCGCCGTGGCCGCCGCGATCACCGCGAAACTGCTGCCGAAGTTCGGCCCCAAGCCCTTCATGGTCACCGGTGCGCTGTCCTCGGCGGCCGGACTCGCCTGGCTGACACAGACCGACGTCAACTCGACGTACCTCGGCAGCATCCTGGGCCCGATGCTCCTCTTCGCCCTCGGCATGGGCCTGCAGTTCGTCTCTCTGACGCTGATGGCCCTGTCCAACGTCACCGACCGGGAGTCGGGAGCGGCCTCCGGGCTTCTGAACACGATGCAACAGGTGGGCGGCTCGCTGGGCCTGTCGATCCTGGTGACCGTCTACGGCACGGCGAGCCGCAACGAGGCCAAGCAGCAGATCCCGGACTTCCTCAGCACCGCCGGCCCGGTGCAGAAGGCCTTCTTCCAGCGCACCGGGCAGCTCCCGAAACCGTGGGGCGACCAGGTCCTCACCTCGGGCATCAGTTCGGCCTTCGTCGTGGCGTCCCTGTTCACCCTGGTCGGAGCGCTGATCGCGCTGTTCGTCATCCAGGTCCGCCCCTCGGACCTCGCACGCCTGCAGGGCAACCACAAGCCGGCGGTCGACGACCGGACCTGAGGTCCGAGGGCCTCCGGCCCTGCTACGCCGCGGTGACGCGGGCCGCGAAGGCGTCCAGGTTGTCGGACATGCGGGCGAGCCGCTCGTCCAGCGTCAGGGACTCCTCGTACCGCCCGGCGCGCAGCTTCGGCTGGCGCTTGCCGCGTACGTACAGGGGGCAGGCGAGGTCCGCGCAGATGTACGTGCCGACCGTGTTGCCCTCGCGGCCGCGGGCGCCCGCCAGCGGGGCGGCCAGCAGGGTGACCCCGGAGGAGGCGTGACCGGTCAGGCAGATCTGGCACAGGCTGGACTTCACCACGCTGGTGCGGCCGACGGCCGGTACGCGCAGCGAGATCCCCAGCGGGCCGCCACCGCCCTCCCGGGGCAGCACGAGATGGGCCCGCAGGGGCGCTCCCGGGTCCACCCACCCCAGGAAGTCCAGGTCCTTCCAGGGCAGTTCGGCAAAGTCGAGCGGTAGCCGCAGCCGCGCCGCCTCGCCCTTCGTGCAGTTCACGAAGGATGAGCGGATCTGTTTCTCGGTGAGTGGTTCCACGGGCATCGACCCTACGACCCGCCCTGACCTGCCCGCATCCCAATATCCGGCCCGAGTACGGCCCGGAGCGCGGCGCGCGTCCGGACCGCGTCAGGACCGCGTCCGGACCGCGTCCGGACCACGTCCGGTTCGCGTCCGGTTCGCCGTCACGCGTCCAGGCGGCGGATCCGGCAGCGCGCCGGGCCGTTCGTCCGCAGGGTGATCCCGGCGCCGACCGGGATCTCGGTGTCCACGGCCTCGAACGCGTAGGCCCGCAGGATCATCGCCAGCGCTGTCACCGACTCCAGCATCGAGAAGTGCTGCCCGATGCACGCACGCGGACCGCCGCCGAACGGGAACCAGGCGTAGCGCGGCCGCCCCGCCTCCGCCTCGGGCGTGAAGCGCTCGGGGTCGAAGCGGTCCGGGTCGGGCCAGTGGTCGGGGTGGCGGTGCGTCACCCAGGGCGCCAGGATCACGTCCGCGCCCGCGGGGACGGTGTGCTCCCCGATCCGGGTGGCGGCGACGGCCTTGCGCCCGATGACCGGCGCGGCCGGATAGAGCCGCATCGCCTCCTTGAGGACCTGGGTGAGGTACGGAAGCCGGTCCAGGTCGGCGGCGCCGGGCGTACGGCCGCCCAGGACGCGGGAGATCTCCTCGCGGGCCCGGGACTGCTCCTCGGGATGGCGGGCCAGCAGGTGCAGGGCGAAGCAGAGGGAGGTGGCGGTCGTCTCGTGCCCGGCGAGCAGGAAGATCAGCACCTGGTCGCGCAGCTCGGCGGCGTCGAACTCCCCGTCGTCCGAGCTGCGGGCGCCGGCGAGCAGCGTCAGCAGATCCTCGCCGGGAGCGCCGGCACCGGCGTCGGCACCGGCTCCGGCCTCGGCCCCGGCGCGCCGGCGCTCCGCGATGATCCGGTCGCACACCCCGTAGAGCTCGTCCATCGCGGCGGCCGCGCGCCGGTTGCCGGGGGTGGGCCAGTCGCGCGGGATGTTGGCCGGTGAGTAGCCGCGGCGCAGCACGTAGTCGGTGATGACCGGGAAACACTCGGTCACGACATCGGCGGTGGCCTCGACGTCCGTACCGAAGAGGATGCGGGCGACGGCGCGCAGGGCGAGGTGCGTCATCTCGTCGGAGACGTCCACGACGCCGCCCGGGGCATCGCCCCAGGCGGCGAGGACCGATGCGGTCTCGGCGGCGATCACCTCGGCGTAGCTGTCCACCCGGCGCCGGGTGAACAGCGGCTGCACGAGGCGGCGCTGGCGCAGGTAGTCCTCGTCCTGACTGGTCAGCAGCCCGTTGCCGAAGGACTCCCGGACCTCCTGGTAGAAGTGGTTGTCCTTGCGGAAGCGGGCCGCGTCGGAGGCGAGCACCTGCTGGACGCCCGCGGGGGAGAAGACGCAGTACAACTCGGCACGCATCCCGGGCGGACCGGCCGTGATCCGTACCAGGTCGCCGTGCTGGTGCTGGGCCCGCAGATAGGTACCGAGGGAGTCGGACTTCAGGTCGAGGAGCGACCCGAGCAACGGCACCCCGGCAAGCCCCGGCACCGCCTTCCCCGTATCCGCTCCGGAGTTCGTTCCCACTGACATGGCCGCCCCTTCGTCCTACGGAAGGCCGATTCTGCCGTGCCCGCGCGTACCTGGCGAGGACGGTGTTCCTTCAGGCCGATGAGTGGCCGGATGACCACCACTCCGCGCCGCCCGCCGCCTGCTGCCCGGCCCGTTCCGCGTGGCGATCAGCAGGGGGCGCGGCCACAATGGAGGGGTTATCCGCGTTGCACCCCCGAGGTGATGGCTCATGTGTCGGTGGCTCGCGTATTCGGGAACACCCCTGCTGCTCGAAACCATCCTCTACAAACCGGCCCACTCGCTGATCGACCAGAGCCTGCACTCCAAGCTGGGCGTGGAGACGACGAACGGCGACGGATTCGGCGTCGGGTGGTACACGGGGGAGGACACGGCCACTCCGGCGACCTTCCGGGACATCGGCCCCGCCTGGAACAACCGCAACCTGCGGGAGATCGCGGACCACGTCCGGTCCCCGCTGTTCTTCGCCCACATCCGGGCATCGACCGGCACGGCGGTGCAGCAGACGAACTGTCACCCGTTCCGGCACGGCCGCTGGCTGTTCATGCACAACGGGGCCATCACCGACTTCCACCGGATGCGGCGGGAACTCACCCTGCTCATCGACCCCGCGCTGTACCCCGACGTCGAGGGTTCGACGGACTCCGAGGTGATGTTCCACCTGGCGCTCACCCTGGGCCTGGAGGCGGACCCGCCGGGCGCGGTGGCCCGGATGGCGGGCGTGGTGGAGCGCGTCGGCCGTGAGCACGGCGTGGAGTACCCGCTCCAGATGACCCTCGCCATCAGCGACGGCGAACGCCTGTGGGCCTTCCGCTACTCCACCCGGGGTGAGTCGAGGTCGCTGTTCTACAGCAGCCGGGTGGACGCGCTGCGCAGGCTGCACCCCGACATGGAGTTCCTCCAGGAAATCTCCGACGAGACCCGCATGGTCGTCTCCGAACCCCTCGGTGACCTCCCCGGCGCCTGGAACGAGGTCCCGGAGAGCACCTTCGGCATCGTCGGAGGCCCCGGCGGGGACTCCCTCCACCCCTTCACCCCGCAGGCGGCGTAGGAACCGGCGGTCCGTGGGCGGTCAGTAGCCCCAGCGCTGGCCCACGCTGTCGTCGTCACGGCAGTGGATCGTGCGCCCGTTGGCGTCGCGGCCGGACGTACCGACATCGGCCTTCCGGCATATCTGACCGGCCCTGTAGCAGTTGCCGGCGTTGGAGCGGGGGTAGCAGTCGGTGCTCGCCTTGGTGGGTTCCGGTGCGGGCGCCTGGGTGCGGGTACGGGTGGGAGCCGGCGGGGCGGGGGCGGCCTTGGTGGGCTCCGGCGCCTTGGTGGTGGGCTCGGCGACCGGGACCTGAGGGGTCGGCGCCGCCGTGGTGGGGTCGGCGGCCGGGGTCGGGCTGGCGCTCGGACTCGGGTCGGCCGGCACGACGGAGGGGCTGGGGCTGGGGCTCGCACCGACGGTGACGGCGGCGCTGGTGCTCGGAGTGGTGGCCGGGGCGGCCGGGTCGCACGCGGCGAGCGACAGAACGGCGGCCATGACGGTGAGGGCGCCTCTGCAGCGCATCCTGACCGCCATCGACTTGCTGCGGGGCGGCATGGTCATCGGGAACTCCTGGGTCGTAGTGCTCGTTGAGCGGCGTTCAAGATACCCAGAAGGTTGAATTCGCTACTAGCGTTGACGAAGGGTGAGATGGAAGCGAGCGCTTCGACGTGCCGATGTCCGTCGCGCGCCGCTTCAACTCGGTTGATGGCGCACAGGTCTCTGTAGGACGCCGGTCACCGGAGTTCGCGCGGGGCCCCGGTCGGACTGACGCGCATCTGCGCCCCGCCTTTCGAGGAGGGCGCGGCGCACGAGGTGAAGAACCTGACGACGGGCGAACAGTCGACCTCCGACCGCTCCGTGCGTTCAGCTCACCCGCCCGCGTGAACCCGGGCCCTACGGACCGTCCTGCCGCCCCTGGTCCGCCATGCTGCAGACGTGAGCAAGAAGCACAGGTCCCGCAAGCCGAGCCACAGCATCCTCGTGTCCGACGCGCTCGAACTACGCGCTGCCTACGCCATGCTGTGCCTGCGCATCCGCGACAGCCGGGACCGCGTGGCCCGTGTGGTTCTGCAGGCCGAGGCCGCCGACGACATCCTGACGAAGCTGCACCAGGCCGCCGTCGAGACCGAAGAGCACTTCTGGCCGCTGGCCGCCCGGTTCGGCGACCACTACGCGGATTTCGAGGCATGGCTGGAGCAACAGGACTGGTGCGGGTTGTACGCACGGGTCCCGGAGCCCTCCCCGATTCTTCTGATCACTCACGCAGGCCATGTCGGAATGGCGCTCGATCCCCCGTTCGCCGAGCGGCGGCTCATCGTCGTACTCAGTCCGGCTCAACTGCACCGCGTCCGCGCCGGACTGGCACAGGCGGCACGGCAGGCGGCCGGCCAGCTGGACGATCCCGCCGTTCGGTCCCTCGGGGCACGGCGTGCCGCCATGGCGCTGCATACCCTCCGGACCCAGCCGCTGCCGGACAGTCGGGCCGGAGTCCCGGATCCCGAAGAGGGCAGGAAGGTCATGCTCGGGCTGTACGCCGACCACCTGCGGCGCGCGCCCGCCGAGGTGCGCAACCCGATCCGGTAGTACCGGACCGACAGCTCCGCTTCTGCTCAACTGCGGTGCGGGGGTGCAGACCGCCTTGCATCAGATCCAGCCGGTGCGGTGTTTCACCCAGGACAGTGCCGCTGCACCGTAGACCGTCCGGTTCTGCCGCAGGAATGGCAGGGTGCGGGCCTGCTGCTGGGGGACGCGTCTCGGCCCGCCTGATCGGCGCCAACTGCCAGACTGCGCGGCATGATGGAACTCGATGGAGCCCCTGCCGATCCCGAGGCGGTGAAGGCGCTCGCGCTGGTCAACTACGGACACTTCACGTCGATGCGGGTCGACGACCAGCGCGTGCGGGGCCTGTCCCTGCACCTGGAGCGCCTGCAACGAGACTGCCGTGCGGTCTTCGCCACCGAACTGGAGATGGACCGCGTCCGCGAATACATCTGCCGGGCGGTCGCGGGCCGGGACGGTTCGTTCGTCGTCCGTGTCAGCGTCTTCGACCCGGCCCTCGACATGGGACATCCCTCGGCGCCGGCAACGCCGCATGTCCTGGTGACCAGCCGTCCCACGGGCCGGCTTCCGATGCCGCCCATGCGGGTCAGAACCGTCCCCTACGTGCGTGACGTTCCTGCGGTCAAGCACGTCGGCCTCTTCGGTGCCCTCCACGCCCGGCGCGTCGCACAGCTCGACGGGTTCGACGACGCCCTGTTCTACGGGCCGGACGAGCTGATCAGCGAGGGCGGCACCTGGAACGTGGGCTTCATCGACAACGACGGGAACGTGATCTGGCCCGAGGCCGAAGTCCTCCCCGGGGTCACCATGGCCCTCCTCCAGCAGCAGCACCGCCACACGATCACGCACGTCACGCGGCACGAAGCACACCGGATGCAGGCCGCGTTCGCCACCAACACGAGCATCGGCGTGCGGGCCGTCAGCGCGATCGACTCCACGCAGTTCCCCACCGAGCACCCGGTGCTGGCCGCCCTGCGTGAGGGGTACCTGGCGGCCCCCGGCGACCTCGTCCAGCCGGGCGGGGGCCGGGCACGGGGGTAGTGCGTCGGCACCCGCCGCCGCATGGGGAGGTATCGGGCACACCACCCCCGTCAGCCGCTGTCGGAGCTGCGCCCGTCCCTAGATGTCGCGGAAGATCTCGATCTGGGCGCCCACCGAGTTGAGGCGCTCGGCCAGTTCCTCGTAGCCGCGGTTGATCACGTAGACGTTGCGCAGCACCGAGGTGCCCTCGGCCGCCATCATCGCCAGGAGGACGACCACCGCCGGGCGCAGGGCCGGCGGGCACATCATTTCCGCCGCGCGCCAGCGCGTGGGGCCCTCGACCAGGACGCGGTGGGGGTCGAGGAGCTGGAGGCGGCCGCCGAGGCGGTTCAGGTCCGTCAGGTAGATGGCCCGGTTGTCGTACACCCAGTCGTGGATCAGGGTCTGGCCCTGCGCCACGGCGGCGATGGCCGCGAAGAAGGGGACGTTGTCGATGTTCAGCCCGGGGAACGGCATGGGGTGGATCTTGTCGATCGGGGCTTCGAGCTTCGAGGGGCGGACGGTGAGGTCGACCAGGCGGGTGCGGCCGTTGTCGGCCGTGTACTCCGCCGAGCGGTCGTGGTCCAGGCCCATCTCCTCCAGGACGGCGAGCTCGATCTCCATGAACTCGATCGGCACCCGGCGGATGGTGAGTTCCGACTCCGTGACGACCGCGGCGGCGAGCAGGCTCATCGCCTCGACCGGGTCCTCGGAGGGGGAGTAGTCCACGTCCACGTCGATGCTCGGGACGCCGTGGACGGTGAGCGTGGTGGTGCCGACGCCGTCGACCCGGACACCCAGGGCCTCCAGGAAGAAGCACAGGTCCTGGACCATGTAGTTGGAGGAGGCGTTGCGGATGACGGTCACGCCGTCGTGCCGGGCGGCGGCCAGCAGCGCGTTCTCGGTGACGGTGTCCCCGCGCTCGGTCAGCACGATCGGGCGGTCCGGGGAGATCCCGGGGACGACCTTCGCGTGGTAGATGCCCTCGGTCGCGGTGATGTCCAGGCCGAAGCGGCGCAGGGCGATCATGTGCGGCTCGATGGTGCGGGTGCCGAGGTCGCAACCGCCCGCGTAGGGCAGGCGGAACGTTTCCATCCGGTGCAGCAGCGGGCCCAGGAACATGATGATGCTCCGGGTCCGGCGGGCCGCGTCCGCGTCCATGGCCTCCATGTCGAGGCGGGCCGGCGGGATCAGCTCCAGGTCCACGCCGTCGTTGATCCAGCGGGTGCGCACGCCGATGGAGTTCAGGACCTCCAGCAGGCGGTAGACCTCCTCGATGCGGGCCACCCGCCTCAGCACCGTACGGCCCTTGTTGAGCAGCGAGGCGCAGAGCAGGGCGACGCACGCGTTCTTGCTCGTCTTGACGTCGATGGCGCCGGACAGACGGCGGCCGCCCACCACGCGCAGGTGCATCGGGCCGGCGTAGCCCAGGGAGACGATCTCGCTGTCGAGCGCTTCGCCGATTCGGGCGATCATCTCAAGGCTGATGTTCTGGTTGCCGCGCTCGATGCGGTTCACTGCGCTCTGGCTGGTGCCGAGGGCGTCGGCGAGCTGACTCTGTGTCCAGCCCCGGTGCTGCCGGGCGTCACGGATGAGCTTGCCGATGCGTACGAGGTAGTCGTCTGCCATGGGGGCACGCTATCTCAGATATGAGATGACCCCTGCGTCCGGTGCGGCAAATGGGTGAATTGAGTGGAAGTTACCGGCCATCAGGCCCCATGACGGGGTGTCCGTACGCGTGATGGTCGACGATGCGGCCCAGCAGGCGGGTGAGCTGCTCCCGCTCCTGGGCAGACAGCGGGGCCAGCAGTTCCTCCTGGGCCGCGGCGAGGATCTGTTCCAGTGTGCGCAGTTGCCGCCGGCCGGGCGGGGTGAGGGTGATGACGTTGCGCCTGCGGTCCTCGGGGTCGGGGGTCCGTTCCACCAGTGCGCGTGCGGCGAGTTCGTTGATGACGGCGACCAGATCGCTGCGGTGGATGCCGGTGCGGGCGCTGAGGGTGGCCTGGCTCGCCGGGCCGGACTCCTCCAGGGCGACCAGGGCCGCATAGTGCCATTTGTGGGCATCCGCCCCGTTCAGGCCCTCGGTCACGAGTCGCTGTGCGTGCGTGGAAGCCTGCCCCAGCAGGCGGCTGGGCAGTTCGCGCAGCCGTGCGGGGACGAGGGGGCCGTTCTCTTCCGTGGTCATGGGGCGATGCTACCCGTTGCGTTAGTGGCACTAACGATGTAATTTCGTTCGTGTCGCCAACGTTAGTCAGGCCAACGATTATCGGAAGGGGTCTCCCATGCCCACGATCGACGTACTCGACTCGACGATGTACTACGAGGACCGCGGTGGTGCCGGCGCCCGGTCGGGCGGTGTCCCCTTCGTGTTCCTGCACGGCAACCCGACCTCCTCCCACCTCTGGCGGGGCGTCCTGCCCCGGATCGGGGGCGGGGTCCGCGTCCTGGCCCCGGACCTCATCGGGATGGGCCGCTCCGGAAAGCCGGGCGGGGAGTACCGCTTCGAGGACCACGCCCGCTACCTGGACGCCTGGTTCGACGCCCTCGGGCTCGACGAGGTGGTGCTGGTCGGTCAGGACTGGGGCGGGGCGCTCGCCTTCGACCGGGCCGCCCGCCACCCCGGGCGGGTCCGCGGCATCGCCTTCATGGAGACCATCGTGCGGCCGCTGAGCTGGGCGCAGTACCCGCCCGCCGCGCGGGCCCGGTTCGAGGCGATCCGCACCCCGGGCGTGGGGGAGGAGATGGTCCTGGACCGGAACATCTTCATCGAGGACAGCATCCGGCAGACGGTGCTGAACCCGATGAGCGAGGCGGACCGCGCCGTCTACGCCGCCCCCTACCCGACCCGCGAGAGCCGGCTGCCCATGCTGCGGTGGGCCCGCTCGCTGCCGATCGACGGCGATCCGGCCGGTGTGCACGCCGTCGTCGAGAAGTACGACGCCTGGCTGTCCGACAGCCCGGACGTGCCCAAGCTGCTGCTCACCTTCGACGGCTCACCGGCCCTGATGGTCGGCCCCGGGACGGTCGCCTGGTGCGAGGAGAACGTCTCGGCGCTGGAGACCGAGTACTGCGGCCCGGCCGCCCACCTCTGCCCCGAGGACCGGCCCGAGGAGATTGCCGCCGCGCTCAACTCCTGGGCCGCCCGCCACGGCCTCGCGGCGGGCTGAGCCCGGCCGCGGCGACCGGCGGCCGAGCCCCGCGGCTACCGGCCCCGAGCCCCGCGGCGACCGGCCGCGGCGACCGGCCCCGGTGCCCCGCTCAGTGCTTGCAGGCGTGGTGCCGCCCCCCGGCGTGCACCGCCGCGTACGAGGCCGGGCGCGGGCCCGAGGCGGCGCCCGCCACCCGCGCCGAGGCCGCCCGGCCCGACGCCGAATCCGCGTCGTGCACCACGCGGCCGCCGACCAGGGTCATCCGTACCCCCGTCCCGCTGATGTCGGCCACCGGGCAGCGCGTCACGTCCCGGTCCAGCACCACCAGGTCCGCCGCCCTGCCCGGCTCCACCGTGCCCGTCAGCTCCTCCTGACGCAGCTGCCACGCCGTCCCCGACGTGTGCATCCGCAGCACCGCCTCCCGGCCGAGGCCCTCCAGTTCGCGGTACAGCGGGCCCGCGCCGAAGGCGCCCTGGCGGTCGATCGCCGTCCGCAGCTGGTTCCACACCTGGAGGGCGTCCACCGGCCAGTCGGAGCCGCCCGACAGCCGCGCCCCCGCCTTCTCCAGGCTCCGCGCCGGGTACATCCACCGGTGCCGCCCGGGGCCGATGTAGGGAAGGAGCGCCTCCATCGTCCAGGTGTCCTTCGCCGCCCACTGGAGCTGCATGCACGCCGTGACCCCCAGCTGCGCGAAACGCCGCAGGTCCGCCGGGTCCACGAGCTGCAGGTGCGCCACGGCGTTGCGGGCGTCCCGCAGTCCCGTCACCCGCTTGGCGTACGCGTACCCGTCCAGAGCGGTGCGTACCGCACGGTCGCCGAGTCCGTGGGCGTGCATCTGCCAGCCCGCCTTGTTGAAGGCGGCGCTGAGCCGGCCGTAGTCCGCCGCCGAGGTGTACAGCTCGCCCCGGTTGCCGGTCGGCCGGCCCTGCCCGTCGAGGTAGGGCTCCAGCAGTGCGGCGGTCTGCGCCGGGTACTCGATGACCCCGTCCAGGAACACCTTGACCATCCCGAACCGCAGCCCCCGTACGCCCGCGAACTCCCGCCGCAGGCCCCGCGCGTACGCCAGCGACCCCGCCGGGTCCCTGGTCTGCTCCGCCTCCAGCCGGATCGCCGGGACGATCCGCTGCGGCAGCTTCCCCGCCGCCGACAGCGCCTGGTAAAGCTCCAGTTCGTGCCGCCCCACCAGCGCGTCCATCATCGTCGTGACCCCGGAGGCGGCCGCCAGCTCCAGCACCTTGGCGCAGGCCGCGACCAGGTCGGCCCGGGTGGGCTCCGGTATGTGCCGCCGGACCAGGCCCTGGGCGTCGTCCTTGAGGACGCCCGTCGGCCGCCCGTCCGCGCCCTTGACCACCTTGCCGCCGACCGGGTCGGGCGTGGCCGCCGTGATCCCGGCGATGTCCAGGGCCCGCTGGTTGGCCCACAGGTTGTGCCCGTCGCCGCCGACGAGGGCGATCGGCCGCCGGGTCGGGAGCGCGTCCAGCATCGTGTGGTGGGGGTTGGTGCCCGTGGGGAGCAGCCCGACCGGGTTCCAGTCCTCGACCACCAGCCAGCGGTCGGGCTCCGCGCCCGCGCCGCCCGTCTCGGCGAGGAAGCCGGTCAGGATCTCCTGGAGCTCGGCCAGGGTGGTCTCCGCGCCCTCCAGCGAGGGGGACAGCGAGCGCTCGCCCGCGCCGAGCGGGTGGACGTGGCCGTCGTGGATGCCGCTCATGACCGTGTTGCCCCGGGCGTCGACGACCTCGGTGTCCCGGCCCACGTACCGGCGCAGGGCCGCGTCCGTCCCGGTGGCCAGGATCGTGCCGTCCCGGCCGACCGCGACGGCCTGGACGGGAGCCCGGCCGCCGGTCCCGGTGAACACCGCGGCGTTGCGGACCACCAGGGCCGCCGAACCGCGCCCGCCGGAGGACGAGGCCGAGGGCGCCGGGGCGGCCGAGGCCGGAGCGGCGCCCAGCAGGCCCGCGGCCCCGGCGACCCCGGTGATCCCCGCGGCGGCGAGGAGTCCCCGGCGGGAAAGGTGCGAAGAAGACGTCATGCCCACTCCAAACGTTGGTGTGGCCAGGACACTGTTTGATTAACCGCTTAACCAGAAGCCGCCTCCGGCGACGAAATCCGTACGATGGCCGCGTGCCAGAGCACCCACCCGCGCCGGGACCGACCCTCGCCGACATCGCGCGCGCCGCCGAGGTCTCCACCGCGACCGTCTCGCACGCGCTCAACGGCACCGGCCGCCTCGGCGAGTCCACCCGGCGACGGGTCCGCGAGGTGGCGGGCGCGCTCGGCTACGGAGCCCGCCGCGGCCCGCGCACCCGCTGCCTCGGTGTCGCGGTGACCACGTACGCGGGGGACGCCTGGGACTTCGTGCGCATCGCCTACTTCTCCCGCTGGCTCACCGCCGCGACCTCGGCCGCGCACGCGCACGGGTACGCCCTGACCACCCTGCCCGCCGACCGGGGCGCCGAGCCCCTGTGGCACACGCTCGCCGTGGACGGGATGCTGCTCCTCGACAGCCCGGCCGGCGACCCGGTGCTGCGGGCCCTGCGGGCGCGGGGTCTGCCGGTGGTCTTCGACGGGCGGCCGCCCGACCCCTGGCCGGGGGACGTGTGGGTGGACAACGACCACACCGCCACCACGCGGGAGGTGCTCGGCCACCTCGCGGCGTCAGGGGCCCGGCGGATCGCACTGCACTCGGGCTACGGCCGGGAGTTCTACACCGGGGCCGTCACCTCGGCCTACGAACAGTGGTGCGCGGAGCGCGGCCTGGCTCCGCTCCTGGTCCCCTTCGATCCGGACGACGCGGCGGGGCACGCTTTCGACTCCGCCTTCACCGGGCCGGACCGCCCCGACGCCGTCTACTGCGTGTACGACCCGGGGGGCCGTCAGGTGCTGGCCGCCGCCGCGCGCCACGGCCTGCGTACGCCCGGCGTAGGGGGAGCACCCGCAGCCCCCGGCACGCCCGGCACGCCCGGCACGCCCGGCACGCCCGGCGGCCCGGGGCCGGGTGGGCTGCTGCTCGTCTGCGCCAGCGAGGATCCGGCGTACGCCGAGACCGAACCCGCCGTGACCACCGTCACCCTGAATCCGGAGCGGATCGCCGCTTCGGCGGTGTCTGTCCTGGTCAACCTGATCGAATCCGGGCATGCGGAATCTCCTGGTCAGCTGACGGTCCCGGCGGGACTGCGGGTGCGCGCCTCGTCCCTCCCCCCGGACATGTACTAGAGTTATCTCGACATCGAGATATCTGCCGAAGGCGTACCGCAGCCGCCCCCGCTGGTAAGGGTTACCTAACTTAGCCCTACCTTAGCGGATTGGCCAAGGGGCGTGGCGGCAGGATTGCGGTAATACGCGCGAATTCATGCATGAAGGAGACTGTCGTGTCGGCGAACAGCTTCGACGCCCGCAGCACGCTGCAGGTGGGCGACGAGTCGTACGAGATCTTCAAGCTGGACAAGGTCGAGGGCTCCGCCCGCCTTCCCTACAGCCTGAAGGTCCTGCTGGAGAACCTGCTTCGCACCGAGGACGGCGCGAACATCACCGCCGACCACATCCGGTCGCTCGGTAACTGGGACTCGCAGGCCCAGCCCAGCGAGGAGATCCAGTTCACGCCGGCCCGCGTGATCATGCAGGACTTCACCGGCGTCCCCTGCGTGGTGGACCTCGCCACCATGCGTGAGGCCGTGAAGGCGCTCGGCGGCGACCCGGCGAAGATCAACCCGCTCTCGCCCGCCGAGATGGTCATCGACCACTCGGTCATCGCCGACAAGTTCGGCACGAAGGACGCCTTCGCGCAGAACGTCGAGCTGGAGTACGGCCGCAACAAGGAGCGCTACCAGTTCCTGCGCTGGGGCCAGACCGCCTTCGACGACTTCAAGGTCGTCCCCCCGGGCACCGGCATCGTCCACCAGGTCAACATCGAGCACCTGGCCCGCACGGTCATGGTCCGCAACGGCCAGGCGTACCCCGACACCCTCGTCGGCACCGACTCGCACACCACCATGGTCAACGGCCTCGGCGTGCTGGGCTGGGGCGTCGGCGGCATCGAGGCCGAGGCCGCGATGCTCGGCCAGCCGGTCTCCATGCTGATCCCGCGCGTCGTGGGCTTCAAGCTGACCGGCGAGCTGCCCACCGGCACCACCGCCACCGACCTCGTGCTGACCATCACCGAGATGCTGCGCAAGCACGGCGTCGTCGGCAAGTTCGTCGAGTTCTACGGTGAGGGCGTCGCCGCCACCTCCCTCGCGAACCGCGCCACCATCGGCAACATGTCGCCGGAGTTCGGCTCCACCGCCGCGATCTTCCCGATCGACGACGAGACCCTGAAGTACCTGCGCCTGACCGGCCGCGACGCCCAGCAGGTCGCGCTCGTCGAGGCGTACGCCAAGGAGCAGGGCCTGTGGCTGGACCCGGCCGCCGAGCCGGACTTCTCCGAGAAGCTGGAGCTCGACCTCTCCACGGTCGTCCCCTCCATCGCCGGCCCGAAGCGCCCGCAGGACCGCATCGTCCTCGCCAACGCCGCCCAGCAGTTCGCGCAGGACGTGCGCAACTACGTCGAGGACGACGACGAGGCGGGCAAGGAGTCCTTCCCGGCCTCCGACGCCCCGGCCGCCACCAACGGCGTGCCGAGCCGCCCGACCCAGGTCACCCTGGCCGACGGCACCTCCTTCGAGATCGACCACGGCGCCGTCACCGTCGCCGCGATCACCTCCTGCACCAACACCTCGAACCCCTACGTCATGGTCGCCGCGGCGCTCGTGGCCAAGAAGGCGGTCGAGAAGGGCCTGACCCGCAAGCCGTGGGTCAAGACCACCCTGGCCCCGGGCTCGAAGGTCGTCACCGACTACTTCGACAAGGCCGGCCTGACCCCGTACCTCGACAAGATGGGCTTCAACCTCGTCGGGTACGGCTGCACCACCTGCATCGGCAACTCCGGTCCGCTGGACGAGGAGATCTCGAAGGCGATCAACGAGCACGACCTCGCGGTCACCTCGGTCCTCTCGGGCAACCGCAACTTCGAGGGCCGCATCAACCCCGACGTCAAGATGAACTACCTGGCCTCCCCGCCGCTGGTCGTCGCGTACGCCATCGCGGGCTCCATGAAGGTGGACATCACCAAGGACGCCATCGGCACCGACACCGAGGGCAAGCCGGTCTTCCTCCAGGACATCTGGCCGTCCGAGGCCGAGGTCAACGACGTCGTGGCGAACGCCATCGGCGAGGACATGTTCAGCAAGTCCTACCAGGACGTCTTCGCGGGCGACGCCCAGTGGCAGGCGCTGTCGATCCCGACCGGCAACACCTTCGAGTGGGACCCGCAGTCCACCTACGTCCGCAAGCCCCCTTACTTCGAGGGCATGACGATGGAGACCACCCCGGTCTCCGACATCGCCGGCGCGCGCGTGCTGGCGAAGCTGGGCGACTCGGTCACCACCGACCACATCTCCCCGGCCGGTGCGATCAAGGCCGACACCCCGGCCGGCAAGTACCTCACCGAGCACGGTGTGGAGCGCCGCGACTTCAACTCGTACGGTTCCCGCCGCGGCAACCACGAGGTCATGATCCGCGGTACCTTCGCCAACATCCGCCTGCGCAACCAGATCGCGCCGGGCACCGAGGGCGGCTTCACCCGCGACTTCACGGTCGAGGGCGCGCCGGTCTCCTTCATCTACGACGCCTCGCAGAACTACCAGGCCGCCGGCATCCCGCTGGTCATCCTGGCGGGCAAGGAGTACGGCTCCGGCTCGTCCCGTGACTGGGCGGCCAAGGGCACCGCGCTGCTCGGCGTCAAGGCCGTCATCGCCGAGTCCTACGAGCGCATCCACCGCTCCAACCTGATCGGCATGGGCGTCCTGCCGCTCCAGTTCCCGGAGGGTGCCACCGCGGCCTCGCTGGGTCTGACCGGCGAGGAGACCTTCTCCTTCACCGGTGTGGAGGAGCTGAACAACGGCACCACCCCGCGCACGGTCAAGGTGACCACCGACACCGGTGTGGAGTTCGACGCGGTCGTCCGCATCGACACGCCGGGTGAGGCGGACTACTACCGCAACGGCGGCATCATGCAGTTCGTGCTCCGGAACCTCATCCGCGGCTGAACCACGGCATAGGCGCCAAAGGGCCGTATCCCCGTCGAGGGGGTACGGCCCTTCCGTTCGTCCGGCGGCGTGTCCATGTGACGGACAGGTCTCAACTCGGAAAAACTGGTGGCCATAAATGTGCATGATCTTGCTCACACGAGCGCAAGTGGACTATACCTGTGCCCGTCCGGATCACCGCGAGACGAGCGGCTCCGGGCCGGGGGGTGGGCGGGGACCTGTGGTGATGTCCGCATGCACGGTCACCACCGTGAATCTCCGGCCTCCTTCACACTTCTGACGAAGGCGAGGACATGAGCATGGGATCCACTGGTGAGGGCCTCGGACGCCGCGACCTGATCAAGCGCTCCGCAGCACTCGGACTGATCACGGTGCCGACGATGAGCTTCCTGTCCGCCTGCGCCTCCGGCGGTGAGGAGAACTCCACGAAGGGCCCGGCCAAGGCCCCGGTGACCAAGGAGAACCCCTTCGGCGTCGCGAAGGGCGGCAAGCTGGACGTGGTCGTCTTCAAGGGCGGGTTCGGCGACGACTACGCGAAGGCCTGGGAGGCCGCCTTCGACAAGAAGTGGGGCACCACCAGCTCCCACCTGGGCACCCAGGAGATCACCGCCAAGCTGCAGCCCCGCTTCAACGCCGGGAACCCGCCGGACGTCGTCGACGACTCCGGCGCCCAGCAGATCAAGCTGGACGTGCTCGCCAAGGGCGACCAGCTCGCCGACCTCACCGCCGTACTCGACTCGCCCTCGCTCGACGACCCGACCAAGAAGGTGCGCGACACCCTGGTCGAAGGCGCCTACGAACAGGGCCTGCAGGGCGGCAAGTACGTCGTGCTCAAGTACGTCTACGCCGTGTTCGGCTTCTGGTACTCCGGCAAGCTCTTCAAGGAGAAGGGCTGGGCGCCGCCGAAGACCTGGGACGAATTCCTGGCCGTCTGCGCCAAGGCCAAGGAAGCCGGCATCGGCGGCCTCGCCCACCAGGGCAAGTTCCCGTACTACATCAATGTCGTCATCATGGACCTGATCGCCAAGAAGGGCGGTCTGGAGGCCATGAAGGCGATCGACAACCTGGAGCCGAACGCCTTCGAGGGCAACCCGGCCGCCCTCGCCGCGGTCGAGGCGGTCTACGAGGTGGTGGAGAAGGGCCTGCTGATGCCGGGCACCAACGGCCTCACCCACACGGAGTCCCAGACCGCCTGGAACCAGTACAAGGCCGCCTTCATCCCCTCCGGCTCCTGGCTGGAGAACGAGCAGCTGAAGCAGACCCCGGAGGACTTCGACATGAAGTTCCTGCCGATGCCCCTGCTCGCCGACAGCAAACTGCCCTTCGAGGCCATCCGGGCCGGCGTCGACGAGCCCTTCATCGTCCCGGAGAAGGCAGCCAACAAGGCCGCGGGCTTCGAGTTCCTCCGCTCGATGCTGTCCCGCGAATGGTCGACGATCTTCGCCCAGCAGGCGAACTCGCTCACGGTCGTCAAGGACGGCGTGGACCCGAGCGTCAAGCTGCGACCGGGCACCCAGTCGGCGGTCGAGGCACTCAAGGCCGCGGGCAGCAACACGTTCAGCTACCGCTACCCCGACTGGTACAGCGAAATGGACACCGAGATCCAGAACGCGTCCAATGAGCTCATGGCGCAGCGGATTCAGCCGAAGGAGTGGATCAAGCGGGCCCAGGCTGCGGTAGACAAGGCGGCCAAGGACCCGAACGCCAAGAACAACAAGCGCGCCTGACCCCGCAGGGACGGACACCATGAGCCAAGTAGCCCAGAGGAAGGGGCGGGCCGGTTTCATCACCGGCTTCCTCTTCGCACCCCTCGCGCTGTACCTGACCTTCGTCATCTGGCCCTACGTACAGACGTTCGGCTACTCCTTCACCAACTGGAGCGGCCAGTCCCCGACGTTCGACTTCGTCGGCGTGGACAACTACGCGACGTTGCTGTCGGACGAGGTCTTCCGCGGCGCCCTCTGGCACAACCTGCTGCTCCTGGTGTTCGTCCCGCTCGTCACCATCCTGCTCGCCCTCTTCTTCGCCTTCATGGTGAACGCGGGCGGGCGCGGCGGGGCCGGCGGAGTGCAGGGAGTCGGCGGATCGCGCTTCTACAAGGTCGTCTACTTCTTCCCCCAGGTCCTCTCCCTCGCCATCCTCTCCGTGCTCTTCGGCGCGATCTACCGCAGCGACGAGGGCGGCCTGCTCAACGGCTTCCTGACCAAGGCCGGCGTGATCGACGCGGCCCACCCGGTCGAATGGCTCAACGAGCCGGACCTCGTCCTGTGGTGCCTGCTCCTCGTCGTCGTCTGGCACGGCGTCGGCTTCTACCTCGTCCTGTTCTCCGCCGCCATGCAGTCCGTCCCCAAGGACATCTACGAGGCCGCGCTGCTCGACGGCGCCGGGCGCGCCCAGACCTTCTTCAAGGTCACGCTGCCCCTGCTGTGGGACTCGGTGCAGACCTCGGCGGTCTACCTGGGCATCGCCGCCATGGACATGTTCGTGCTGGTGTCGACCATGACCTCGGGCCAGTTCGGTGGCGGACCCGACCACCACAGCGAGGTCATGTCGACGGTGCTGATGCGCAACTTCCTCTACTTCGGCAAGAGCGGGTACGCCTGCGCCATGGGCGTGGTCATGCTCGCCCTGACCATGATCCTCTCCGTCATCACGCTGCGCGCCACCCGCCGCGAGCGCATCGAGTTCTGAGCGGAGTTTCCACGATGACTGCACAGTCCACAGTGATCAAGGCGCCCGGCGAGAAGGCCGCGGAGCGGACCGGCGGCGCCGGACGGCCGGGGAGGCGGGAGGGGCGACGCTCCGAGGGCATGGCCCTCAACGTCTTCTCGCACGGCTTCCTGGTCGTCTGGGCGATCATGATCGTGCTGCCCCTGCTCTGGCTGGCGCTCGGTGCCTTCAAGACCGACGCGCAGATCGGCGGCTCGGCCCTGAGCTGGCCCTCCAACTGGCACCTCGACGCCTTCGGGCGGGCCTGGACGAAGGGCATCGGAGGCTACTTCGCCAACACCCTCATCGTGCTGGTGTTCTCGGTCCCGCTGACCATGCTGTTCGGCTCCATGGCCGCGTACGTGCTGGCCCGCTACCCCTTCACGGGCAACCGGCTCATCTACTACTTCTTCGTCAGCGGGGCGATGTTCCCCGTGTTCCTGGCGCTCGTACCGCTCTTCTTCATGGTCAAGCGCTTCGACATGCTGAACACCTACCAGGGCCTGATCCTGGTGTACGTCGCCTACTCGATGCCGTTCACGGTCTTCTTCATGCACTCCTTCTTCCGGACGCTGCCGACGGCGATCCACGAGGCGGCGGTCATCGACGGGGCCTCCGACACCCGGATCTTCTTCCAGGTGATGCTGCCGATGGCCAAGCCCGGCCTGATCAGCGTCGGGATCTTCAACATCCTGGGGCAGTGGAACCAGTACATCCTGCCCGCCGTGCTGATGCAGCCGCAGACGAGCGCCGACCCGGAGCGGTACATGCTCACCCAGGGGCTCATCCAGCTCCAGTACCAGATGGGCTACGAGACGGACCTGCCGGTGCTGTTCGCCGGCGCCACCATCGCCATGGTCCCGATGCTGGTGGTCTACCTCTCCTTCCAGCGCCAGATCCAGTCGGGTCTCACCTCGGCGACGCTGAAGTAGCGCTCAAGGTGTCCGGTGTACGGCGTCAGGAGCCGCCGGAGGCCTTCCGCAGCTTGTAGAGCTCTCCGGAACCCGGGCCGCCGACGTGCTGCTGGATCCGGGGCTCCCGGGCGGTGCCGCCGACGTCCCACGCGGGCCGGCCGCACCCCGGGATGTCTATGCGGACCTTCTGCGTCCAGACGTCCCGGCCGCCCTCGTAGACCCAGGTCCCGGAGCCCGAGCAGCTCGGCGACGGGTCGCCGGGATGGTCGAAGGAGCTGCGCCCGCCGACGCCGGAGGCGGTGACCCGGCCGTCCGGGGTGAAGACCAGGGTGTTGCCCGTGTGGTCGAACCAGGTGCCGGGCATGGTCTGCGGACCGATCGCCGGCGGCTCGTACGCGGGCAGCAGGCCGACGGCGAGCCCGAGCGCGCCGAACAGGCCCGTCCCCGCCACCACCCCCGTGCCCCACAGCGCCACCCGCCGCAGCAGTCCCTCGCCCCGGGGCAGGGCGATCAGCGCGCCCGCCGAGAGCGAGGCCGTGGCCGAGGCCCAGAAGACCAGCGTGCCCCGCGTCTCGGCGTCGTTGTACGTCGCGACGATCCAGATCGGCGACGCCACCAGGGCCGCCACGATCGGCGGAGCCGACCACCAGGCCGCGTGCCTGCCGAGCCGGCGGCCGAGGAGGTCGGCCAGCGCGACCGCGGGCAGCACGAAGACCAGTGACAGCAGGAACGAGATGAAGCCGACGAGGGGCGTGAGCGCGACCAGGCTCCCCCCGATCTCGGTGTAGTCGGGGGCTTCGTCCGGCGGCGGCTGCGTCTGCACGTAGAGCACGGCCACCACGACGGTGAGCGCGACCTCCAGGCATCCCACCAGTGTGGAAACCACCAGCACGCGCCCGTACGACCGTTTCTGATGCACGATCAAGCCCCCTCGTGGCACGGCGAACCCCCGCGTCCGCCCGACCGGCGCCGTCCTGGAGCCATAGTGCCAGCCGGGCTGAACGTGTTCAATTCATTCTTCGCGCCTCCCCTCTCCTACAGCCAGGTGTTGAACCGGCGGATGTACCAGGTCTTCACGAGCTGGGTGAGCGTGCAGTACGCGAGCAGTACGCCGGTCAGCCACGGGAAGTAGCTCGCCGGCAGGGCCACGAAGCCCAGCGAAGGAGCCAGCGGCGAGAAGGGCAGCCAGAGCCCGGTCAGTACCGCGAGGACCGTCATCACCATCACGGGCCAGGAGGCGCGGGACTGGATGAAGGGGATCTTCCGGGTGCGGATCATGTGGACGATCAGGGTCTGCGAGAGCAGGCCCTCGATGAACCAGCCGGACTGGAAGAGGGACTGGCTCGCCTCGCTGTTCGCCGCGAAGACGTGCCACATGATCAGGAACATCGAGATGTCGAAGACGGAGCTGAGCGGCCCGATGATGACCATGAAGCGGCCGATGCCCTTGGCGTCCCAGTTGCGGGGCTTGCGGAGGTACTCCTCGTCCATCCGGTCCCACGGGGTCGCCAGCTGCGCGATGTCGTAGACCAGGTTCTGGACCAGCAGCATGATCGCGAGCATCGGCTGGAAGGGGATGAAGGCGCTCGCCACCAGGACCGAGAACACGTTGCCGAAGTTCGACGACGCGGTCATCTTGATGTACTTCATCGTGTTGCCGAAGGTGGTCCGGCCCTGGACGACGCCCTGCTCCAGGACGGTCAGGTCCTTCTCCAGCAGGATGATGTCCGCCGACTCCCTGGCGATGTCCACGGCGGTGTCCACCGAGATGCCGACGTCGGCGTCGCGCAGCGCGGCGGCGTCGTTGATGCCGTCGCCGAGGAATCCGACGGTGTGCCCGCCGGCCTGCAGGGCGCGGACGATCCGGGCCTTCTGGACCGGGTCGGTCTTGGCGAAGACCGTCGTACGGGCGGCCAGCGCGCGCAGTTCGCTGTCGTCGAGGGCGTCGGTCCCGGGGCCGAGCACCACCTGCCCGACGTCGATGCCGACGTCGGCGCAGACCCGGGCGACGACGAGCTCGTTGTCGCCGGTGACGACCTTGACCGCGATGCCCTTGTCGGCCAGGCCCGTCAGGGCCCGGGCGGCGTCGGCCTTCGGCGGGTCGAGGAAGGCGAGGAAGCCGATCAGCGTCAGCCCCTCCTCGTCGGCGACCGCGTAGGTCTCGCGCGGGGTGTCCATCGTGCGGGTGGCGACGGCGAGGACCCGCAGGCCCTGCCGGTTGTCGTCCTCGGCGATCCGGGTGACGTGCCACCGCAGCTGCTCGGTCAGCTCGACCCGCTCACCGCGGTCCCTCATGTGGGTGCACAGGGCCAGGACCTCCTCCACGGCACCCTTGGTGATCATGATGTGCTCGCGCCGTCCGAAGTCGCCGACCACGCAGTTGCGGCCGAGGACCACGGACATCCGGCGCCGGGCGAAGTCGAAGGGGATCTCGTCGACCAGCGAGAACCGTGCGTCGACGACAACCTCCTCGGCCTCGCCCACGCGGTCGATGACCGCCCGGTCCATCAGGTTCTTCAGGCCGGTCTGGAAGTGCGCGTTGAGGTAGCCGTACTCCAGGACCTCGCCGTCCTCGTCGCCGTGCACGTTCAGGTAGCGGTCCAGGACGATCCGGTCCTCGGTGAGGGTGCCGGTCTTGTCCGTGCAGAGCACGTCCATCGCGCCCAGGTTCTGGATCGCGCCCAGCCGCTTGACGACCACCTTGTGCCGGGACATGGCGACCGCGCCGCGCGCCAGGTTGGCGGAGACGACCATCGGCAGCATTTCGGGGGTCAGCCCGACGGCGACGGCGATGCCGAAGAGGAAGGCCTCGTCCCAGTCGCCCTTGGTGAAACCGTTGATCATGAAGACGACGGGGACCATCACCAGCATGAAGCGGATCAGCAGGAAGCTGACCTTGCGCACCCCGGTGTCGAAGCTGGTCTGCGGGAGCTCGCCGACGAGCGAGCCGGCCATCGAGCCGAAGTAGGTGTCGGAGCCGGTGGCCACCACGACCCCGGTGGCGGTGCCGGAGGTCACCGAGGTGCCCATCAGGACCAGGTTGTCGGCCTCCACCGGGTCGGTGGTCTCCTGCTGGCCGAGGTCCTGCGTACGGGTGTCGGCCTTGGCCACCGGCAGGGACTCGCCGGACAGCGCGGCCTGGCTCACGTTGAGGTCCTTGGCCGCGGCGATCCGCAGGTCGGCCGGGATCAGGTCGCCGGCCGCCAGCTTGACCACGTCGCCCGGGACCACCTGGTCCATGGGCACCTCGAACGTGGTGGGCGCGGAGCCGCTGCCGGCCCGGCGCTGCACCGCGCACGTGGTGGTGACGAGCTGCTTCAGCGCTTCGGCGGCGCGGCCCGAGCGGAACTCCTGCCAGAAGCGCAGCAGACCGCTGATCCCCACCATCACGGAGAGGATGACGACGCCCGGGTCCGCCGGGTCCTGCCAGTACATGACCGCCGCCAGGAAGACCAGGACGGCGATGAAGGGGTTCCGGAAGGCCTTCGCCAGCTGGAGGTACCAGCGGGGCGGGCGCTCGTGGGCGACGGTGTTGGAGCCCTGCCGCTCCAGGCGCAGCGCGGCCTCGGCGTGGGTGAGACCGGCCAGGGAGGTGTCCACCTCCTGCAGGACCTGGACGCCCGGGCGGGCGCTGATCCCGGCGAGACGCTCGCCGGCGAGCCGGGTACGGGCCTGGAGCTCGGCGGCCTTGCGCTCGCGGCGGGACCGGCCCGGCGGTGCGAGCGTGGTGGGGGTACGGGGAGTGAGCATGGTCATGACGAATACCTCCCTCCACGGTGTCCGGGCAGCGCGAAGCCGAGCGGTCACGTGGAGTGATCATGGGTCGGCGCGCCACGGCCCCGAGGGACCGCGGGCACGCCGATGGGCATGGATGACGCACGCCCGGCGGAGTTGGCAGGGCATGCGGAAGGAAGGGAACGTGGAAGGAAGGAACGCGATGGAACGCGAACGCAATGCGAGCGCGCACGGGGCCAGCGGTCCACCGCTGCCGTGCGCACCGGGAGAGAGATCAGCCGGACGGAAGGTCAGCCGGCGATCGCGCTGCAAGGACTTCGATCGGGACTCATCCCGAACACCTCCTTGCGTAGCGCGGTCATTGCGCGACGCCAGGTCCGGCCGGAAGGGGCCGCAGAGGACCGGCGTCCCGGCGACCGTAGCACGATCCAACAGCCGCTTCTCTCCCCCTTTAGGTCAGTACCGGCCGTTTCATGCCGTGTCAGCCTCTTGACGTGTGGATGCGTAAAGGCTCGACTTAGGGTTCACAAGTTGGAGAGATGCCGGGGTCTCGGAGCGTGAAGCCGTGACGCGTCCCGGCCGGGGGGCGACGGCTGGCCGTCGCTAATGGGCAGGAGTGGATGAGTCGTGCAGACTCCCGGATCGCAGTCGTCGCTGCATCGCGCGAATCTCGAACGGGTCGTGCGGGCGGTGCGGCTCGCGGGATCGCTGACCCAGGCGGAGATCGCCCGCGCCACCGGACTGTCGGCGGCCACGGTCTCCAACATCGTCCGGGAGCTGAAGGACGGCGGGACCGTCGAGGTCACCGACACCTCGGCCGGCGGCCGCCGGGCGCGCAGTGTCTCGCTCAGCGGCGACGCGGGGATCGTCATCGGTGTCGACTTCGGCCACACCCACCTGCGGGTGGCGGTGGGGAACCTGGCCCACCAGGTGCTGGCCGAGGAGTCCGAGCCGCTGGACGTCGACGCGTCCTGGGCGGACGGCTTCGACCGGGCGGAAGCCCTGGTCGGACGGCTGATCGCGGACATCGGCGTTGGGCTGGAGAAGGTGATCGGCGTCGGGCTCGGCGTGCCCGGCCCGATCGACGTGGAGTCCGGGACCCTGGGCTCGACCGCGATCCTGCCCGGCTGGGCGGGCATCAACCCCCGCCAGGAGCTCTCGCAGCGCCTCGGGGTGCCCGTGTACGTCGACAACGACGCGAACCTCGGAGCCCTCGGTGAACTCGTTTGGGGGAGCGGGCGGGGAGTAAAGGACCTGGCCTACATCAAGGTGGCCAGCGGCGTCGGCGCGGGCCTGGTGATCAACGGCCAGATCTACCGCGGACCCGGCGGCACGGCGGGCGAGATCGGGCACATCACCCTGGACGAATCGGGCCCGGTCTGCCGCTGCGGCAACCGCGGCTGCCTGGAGACCTTCGCGGCCGCCCGGTACGTACTGCCGCTGCTCCAGGGCACGCACGGCCCGGAGTTGACCATGGAGCGGGTGGTCGAGCTGGCCCGTGAGGGGGACCCGGGCTGCCGTCGGGTGATCACGGACGTGGGCCGGCACATCGGCAGCGGCGTGGCCAGTCTGTGCAACCTCCTGAACCCCAGCCGGGTGGTGCTCGGCGGCTCGCTGGCCGAGGCCGGTGAACTGGTCCTCGCTCCCATCCGTGAATCGGTGGGGAGGTACGCGATCCCCAGTGCGGCGCGGCAGTTGTCGGTGCTGACGGGGAACCTGGGCGGACGGGCCGAGGTGCTGGGCGCACTGGCTCTTGTCCTCAGCGAGATGGGCGATTCGACACTTTTGTCAGATCATGGAAGTGGAGTGCGAGCTCCAGCCGTCTTGTCTTCAGGTAGATAACGAATGGCACCGTTGTCATCTCGTTAAGAATTCACTCCTTGACGGCAAAACGCGGCCGGGGTTGACTCACATCCACCTCGGCCGCGCCGCTGCGGCCTCGTCAGGGAGGTTCAAGTAATGAACACGCGTATGCGCAGAGCCGCCGTAGCTGTAGCCGCCGGTGCCATGGCCGTTTCGCTCGCCGCTTGTGGCAGTGCGAAGGAGGCCGGCGACACGACGAAGGCGTCCTCCGGCGCTGCCAAGGGCGACGAGATCAAGGTCGGTCTGCTCCTGCCGGAGAACCAGACCGCGCGTTACGAGAAGTTCGACAAGCCGCTGATCGAGAAGAAGGTCGCCGAGCTCACCGGCGGCAAGGGCAAGGTCGTCTACGCGAACGCCAAGCAGGACGCGACCACGCAGAACTCCCAGGTCGACACGATGATCACCAACAAGGTGGACGTCCTGATCATCGACGCGGTGGACTCCAAGGCCATCGCCGGCTCGGTCAAGAAGGCCAAGGACGCCGGCATCCCGGTCGTCGCCTACGACCGCCTGGCCGAGGGCCCGATCGACGCCTACACCTCCTTCGACAACGAAGAGGTCGGCAAGGTCCAGGGCAAGGCCCTGCTGGAGGCGCTGGGCGACAAGGCCAAGGACGGCCAGATCGTCATGATGAACGGTTCGGTCACCGACCCGAACGCCAAGCTCTTCAAGTCCGGCGCGCACTCCGAGCTCGACGGCAAGGTGAACGTCGGCAAGGAGTACGACACCGTCGAGTGGAAGCCGGAGAACGCCAACACCAACATGGCGGCCGCGCTCTCCGCGCTCGGCAAGGACAAGGTCGTCGGCGTCTACTCCGCCAACGACGGCATGGCCGGCGGCATCATCACCGCCCTCAAGGCCGCCGGCGTCTCCCCCCTGCCGCCGGTCACCGGCCAGGACGCAGAACTCGCCGGTGTGCAGCGGATCGTCGCGGGCGAGCAGTTCATGAGCGTCTACAAGCCGTACGCCCCCGAGGCCGAGGCCGCCGCGAAGATGGCCGTCTCCCTCGCCAAGGGCGGCAAGGCCGAGGGCACCACGTCCACGGTCGACAGCCCGACCACCAAGGGTGTCGCGTCCGTCCTGATCCCGGTCGTCTCGCTGACCAAGGGCAACATCAAGGACACCGTCGTCAAGGACGGCGTCTACACGGTCGACGAGATCTGCACCGACAAGTACGCGGCGGCCTGCGCCGCCGCCGGCCTGAAGTAGCGGCCCCCGTCGCCTCCCCACGAGGCGGCCCCCCGTGCCTGACCGGCGCCCCGCCCCTCCTCTCCCCGCCACCCGGCGGGGCGCCGGGCAGAAACGTTCCCCCATTCGCCCCGCTCCTGCTCTTCTGCACGACATCCCCGCCGGTCAGGCGGCGAAGGAGATGGTTCATGTGTCCGCTGCGCCCGTGCTGGCGTTGCGAGGGGTCTCGAAGCGGTTCGGCGCCGTTCAGGCCCTGACCGACGTAGAACTCGAGATCCACTCCGGTGAAGTGGTCGCCCTCGTCGGCGACAACGGAGCCGGAAAGTCCACGCTGGTCAAGACGATCGCCGGCGTGCACCCCATCGATGAAGGAGTCATCGAGTGGGAAGGCCGTCCGGTCTCCATCGGCAAGCCCCACGACGCCCAGAACCTGGGCATCGCGACGGTCTACCAGGACCTGGCGCTGTGCGACAACATCGATGTCGTCGGCAACCTCTTCCTCGGCCGTGAACTCAAGAGCTACGGCATCCTCGACGAGGTGGAGATGGAGCGGCGCGCCCGCGAGCTCCTGACCACCCTGTCCATCCGGATCCCCAGTGTCCGGATTCCCATCGCGTCACTCTCCGGCGGTCAGCGCCAGACCGTGGCCATCGCCCGTTCCATGCTGGGCGAGCCCCAGCTCGTCATCCTCGACGAGCCCACCGCCGCCCTCGGTGTCGAGCAGACCGCACAGGTTCTCGACCTCGTGGAGCGGCTGCGCGAGCGCGGTCACGCCGTCATCCTCATCAGCCACAACATGGCCGATGTGAAGGCCGTCGCCGACAAGGTGGCGGTCCTGCGGCTGGGCCGCAACAACGGTGTCTTCAACGTCGCCGACACCTCGCAGGAAGAGATCATCTCCGCCATCACCGGTGCCACGGACAACGCCGTGACCCGCCGGGCGGCCCGCACCTCGGAGGCCGGCAAGTGAGCACCCAGAACCCTGCCACCGGTCCACTGGACAAGGGCTCGGTCGACCAGCAGGAGCACATCGACCCGGTCAACCCCGCGGCCGCGCACGACGCGATCCCGGCCGTGGACCCGCGCCTCCTCGTCAGGGAGGAGGGGCTCGCCGGGTACGTGGGCGAGTTCAAGCGCAAGATGAAGGCGGGCGACCTGGGTTCCCTCCCGGTCGTCATCGGTCTGATCGTGATCTGGTCCATCTTCCAGGGGCTGAACTCGAACTTCCTCTCCCCGGAGAACCTGACCAACATCGCGATCACGATGACCGGCACCGGCATGATCGCCATCGGCATCATCTTCGTGCTGCTGCTCGGCGAGATCGACCTCTCGGTCGGCTCGGTCAGCGGTGTCTCGGGTGCGATCGTCGCCGTCCTCGCCGTCACCCACGGCGTGAACGAATGGCTGGCCATCCTCGCGGCCGTCGTCGGAGGCGCCCTGATCGGCTGCATCCACGGCTTCTTCTTCGCCAAGATCGGTGCCCCGGCCTTCGCCGTCACCCTGTCGGGCCTGCTCTTCTGGCTCGGCGCGATGCTGCAGATCCTCGGCAGCAACGGCACGATCAACATCGACTCCGACGGCGTGGTAGGCCAGCTGACCACGTACTTCTTCTCGGACGTGGCCGTCGCCTACGGGCTGGCCGCGCTCGCGGTGGCCGGCTACTTCCTCGCGGCCTTCCTCGACGCGAGGCGCCGCGAGGCGGCCGGGATGCCCTCCCGGCCGCTCGCCGAGATCCTGCTGCGCACCGGCCTGCTCGCGCTGTGCACCTTCGGTCCCGCCGTGCTGTTCAACCAGTACAAGGGCCTGCCGCTCGCGGTGGTGCTCTTCCTGCTGGCCCTGGTCGTCACGGACTTCCTGCTGCGCCGCACGACCTTCGGGCGAAACGTTTTCGCACTGGGTGGCAGCGTCGAGGCCTCCCGCCGCGCGGGCATCAACGTCACCCGGATCCGGATCACGGTCTTCGCGATCTCCAGCACCTTCGCCGCCATCGGCGGCCTGTTCTGGGCCTCCAAGATCGCGGCGGCCAACCAGAGCGCCGGCGCCGGCGACCTGCTGATGAACGTGATCGCGGCGGCCGTCATCGGCGGCACCAGCCTCTTCGGCGGCCGGGGCCGGACATGGAACGCCCTCCTCGGCGTCATGGTCATCGTCTCGATCCAGTACGGTCTGGCCCTGGAAGGCATCGCGACGCCGATCCAGTACATGATCACCGGCGCGGTCCTGCTGGCCACCGTGGTGATCGACTCGGTCACCCGCAAGACCCAGAAGACGGCCGGACGCGCCTGACCGCGCGTCCGACTGCCCGCCGGAGTGACATCCGGCGGTAAGACCGGTCACAGTGCCCGGCGCCACTTCTCGTGGCGCCGGGCATCTGCGCGTGCATGTACGAGGTACTGATGTGCGGGTATACGCCCGTATGTGATGTGTGGCCGTCAGGTCGTGCGTACATGTATGACAAAGGTGTGACTCCCTCGGGACGGCCCGATGACCGTGGCCGGGGGCGGAACATTAGACTCGACAGACCAGCAAGCAACTGCAAGGAGGCACGGGTGCTGCTGACCCGCATCAAGGGACCGCGCGATCTGGACCGGCTCAGCCAGGAGGAGCTCGACCAGCTCGCGGCCGAGATCAGGTCCTTCCTCGTCGACGCCGTCTCCAAGACCGGCGGGCACCTCGGCCCCAACCTCGGGGTGGTCGAACTGACGATCGCCCTGCACCGGGTCTTCGACTCGCCCAAGGACAAGGTCCTCTTCGACACCGGCCACCAGGCCTATGTCCACAAGCTGCTCACGGGCCGCCAGGACTTCGCCGGCCTGCGCACCAAGAACGGCCTGTCGGGCTACCCCTCGCGCGCCGAGTCCGACCACGACGTGATCGAGAACTCGCACGCCTCCACCGTGCTCGGCTGGGCCGACGGCCTGGCCAAGGCCAACGAGGTGCTGGGCCGCGAGGACCACCACGTCGCCGCCGTCATCGGCGACGGCGCGCTGACCGGTGGCATGGCCTGGGAGGCGCTGAACAACATCGCCGCCGCCAAGGACCGCCCGCTCGTCATCGTCGTCAACGACAACGAGCGCTCCTACGGCCCCACCATCGGCGGCCTCGCGAACCACCTGGCGACCCTGCGCACCACGGACGGCTACGAGCGCTTCCTGGCCCGCGGCAAGGAGATCCTGGAGCGCACCCCGGTCGTCGGGAAGCCGCTCTTCGAAACCCTGCACGGCGCCAAGAAGGGCCTCAAGGACTTCATCGCCCCGCAGGGCATGTTCGAGGACCTCGGGCTCAAGTACATCGGGCCCATCGACGGCCACGACATCGAGGCCCTGGAGTCCGCCCTGCAGCGCGCCAAGCGCTTCAGCGGCCCGGTCATCGTGCACTGCCTCACCCAGAAGGGCCGCGGCTACACCCCGGCCCTGGAGCACGAGGCGGACCGCTTCCACGCGGTCGGCGTGATCCACCCGGACACCGGCCTGCCGGTGAAGACCGCCGCCGCCAGCTGGACCTCCGTCTTCGCCGACGAGATGGTCAAGCTCGGCCACGAGCGCGAGGACATCGTCGGCATCACCGCCGCCATGCTCCACCCGGTCGGCCTCAACAAGTTCGCCGAGGCCTTCCCGAACCGGATCTACGACGTGGGCATCGCCGAGCAGCACGGTGCCACCTCGGCGGCGGGCCTGGCCACCGGCGGGGTCCACCCGGTCTTCGCGGTGTACGCGACCTTCCTCAACCGTGCCTTCGACCAGGTCCTGATGGACGTGGCCCTGCACAAGTGCGGTGTCACCTTCGTCCTGGACCGCGCCGGCGTCACCGGCGACGACGGCGCCTCCCACAACGGCATGTGGGACATGTCCATCCTGCAGGTCGTCCCCGGCCTGCGGCTCGCCGCGCCGCGCGACGCCGAGCAGCTGCGCGCCCAGCTCCGCGAGGCCGTCGAGGTCAAGGACGCCCCGACCGTCGTGCGCTACTCCAAGGGCGTCGTCGGCCCGGCCGTCCCGGCCGTCGGCCGGATCGGCGGCATGGACGTCCTGCGCGCCCCGGGCGCCGAGGTCACCCGTCCGGACGTACTGCTCGTCTCGGTCGGTGCGCTCGCCCCGATGTGCCTGGAGATCGCCGACCTGCTGGACAAGCAGGGCATCTCCACGACCGTGGTCGACCCCCGCTGGGTCAAGCCCGTGGACGAGGCCCTGGCCCCGCTCGCGGACCGGCACCGCGTGGTCGTCACCGTCGAGGACAACGGCCGTACCGGCGGTGTGGGCGCCGCCGTCTCGCAGGCCCTGCGGGACGCGGGTGTCGACGTACCGCTGCGCGACTTCGGTATCCCGCAGCGCTTCCTCGACCACGCCCTCCGCAAGGAGATCATGGCCGAGATCGGCCTGACCGCGCCGGACATCGCCCGGCAGGTCACCGGCCTGGTCGCCAAGCTGGACGGCCGCTACGACAGCGAGCCGGCCGCCGCCGTCGACTAGCCGGAACGCGCCACGCGCGCCGTTCGTAGATCGACGCGCGGTTGCACGTCACGGGCCGGGAGATCACTCTTGAAGAGTGGGCCTCCCGGCCCGTTCGTGCGTCGTCACCTCTCGGAGGCGTCGGTGAGCAAGGATCTGAACAGCCCATTCCGTACCAAGACGGTGGAGCAGTCCATCCGCGACACGGAGGAGCCGGAACACGCGCTCCGCAAGTCGCTCTCCGCCTGGGACCTCACGGTCTTCGGTGTGGGCGTCATCATCGGCACCGGCATCTTCGTCCTCACGGGCATCGCCGCCCGGAACAATGCCGGTCCCGCTACCGCCCTCGCCTTCGTGGCAGCGGGCATCGTCTGCGCCCTCGCGGCGCTCTGCTACGCCGAGTTCGCGTCCACCGTCCCGGTGGCCGGGTCGGCGTACACGTTCTCGTACGCCTCGATCGGTGAGCTGCCCGCCTGGATCATCGGCTGGGACCTGGTGCTGGAGTTCGCACTCGGCACGGCAGTCGTCGCGGTCGGCTGGTCCGGGTACGTGCGCCACCTCATGGACACCAACCTCGGCTGGACCCTGCCGACCTCCCTGGCCGGCCCTGATGCCGGCGGCCACTTCGACCTGCTGGCGTTCCTGCTGGTCCTGGTGCTGACGTGGATCCTCGTCGTCGGGACGAAGCTCTCGGCCCGCATCACCGCAGTCGTCGTCGCCATCAAGGTCACGGTCGTCCTGCTGGTCATCGTCGCGGGCCTGTTCTTCATCAAGGCCGACAACTACTCGCCGTTCATCCCGCCGGCCCAGCCACAGGCCGAGGGCGTCAGCGGCTGGCACTCGCCCCTGGTCCAGTTGCTGTTCGGCTACGAGCCCACGAACTTCGGCGTCATGGGCATCTTCACGGCGGCCTCGCTCATCTTCTTCGCCTTCATCGGCTTCGACGTGGTGGCGACGGCGGCCGAGGAGACCAAGAACCCCCAGCGGGACATGCCGCGCGGCATCCTCGGCTCGCTGCTGGTCTGCACGGTGCTCTACGTCGCCGTGACCCTGGTGGTCACCGGCATGCAGAAGTACTCGGAGATGTCCCCGACCGCGCCGCTCGCCGAAGCCTTCAAATCGGTGAACCAGCCGTTCTTCTCGGGCGCCATCAGCCTCGGCGCGGCCGTCGGCCTGATCACCGTCTGCATGATCCTGCTGCTCGGCCAGACCCGCGTGTTCTTCGCGATGAGCCGTGACGGACTGCTGCCGCGGGTCTTCTCCGTGACGCACCCCAAGTACCGCACCCCCTACCGGGCGACCCTGCTGCTCGGCGGGATCATCGCGATCGTCGCCGGCTTCACCAGCCTGGAGACCCTTGCGGAACTGGTGAACATCGGCACCCTGTTCGCCTTCGTGGTGGTCGCCCTCGGAGTGATCATCCTCCGCAAGAGCCGCCCCGACCTGCACCGGTCCTTCCGGACCCCGTGGGTGCCGTTCGTCCCGATCGTGTCGATCGCGGCCTCGTTCTGGCTGATGCTCAACCTGCCGGCCGAGACCTGGCTGCGCTTCGGCATCTGGATGGCCATCGGCATCATCGTCTACTTCGCCTACGGCTACCGCAACAGCCGGCTGCACAAGGTCGGCCAGAACGCGGAGTTCTGACGGGCGATCCGTCTGCCGCGGCGGACCGGCGAGGGCCGTACGGGCGACCCGTACGGCCCTCACGGCCGTACCCGCGGCGACGGGTCCGGGACCCGTACGGGGGCGCCCATGACGCACAGGGAAGAGCGCCGGTTCGACGTGTGGACGGCCGGGGCAGGCTACGAGCGCTACATGGGCCGGTGGAGCCGCCCCGTCGCGGAGCGGTTCACCGCATGGCTCGGCCTCCCCGGCCGGCTGCGGTGGCTCGACGTCGGATGCGGCACCGGCGGGCTCTCGGCGGCGGTGGCCGCCCGGTACCGGCCCCGTGAGGTCCTGGCGATCGACCGGTCACCGGGGTACGCCGCCTGGGCCCGGGACGCGGCCACGGCCGGGACGCACGTCGTCGTGGCGGACGCCACGGCCCTGCCGGTGCGCGACGGGGCGTGCGACGCGGTGGTCAGCGGCCTGACCCTGAACTTCCTCGCGCCGCCCGCCGCGGCCGTCGCCGAGATGGTCCGCCCGGTCCGCCCGGGGGGCCTGGTCGCGGCGTACGTGTGGGACTACGCGGAAGGCATGGACCTGTTGCGGTTCTTCTGGGACGCGGCTGCCGCGGCCGACCCGTCCGCGGCCGCGCTGGACGAGCGCCGGCGCTTCCCCTCGTGCCGTCCGGAACCACTGCGCGCGCTGTGGAATCGGGCGGGACTCGGCGAAGTGGAGGTCGTCCCGATCGAGGTCCCGACGGTGTTCGCCGACTTCGCGGATCTGTGGGAACCGTTCCTGACGGGGCAGGGACCGGCCCCGGGATACCTCGCCGCCCTGCCCGCGGCCGGCCGGGAGCGGGTACGGGACGCGCTCCACGAGGCCCTCCCGTACGGGCCGGGCGGATCCGTCGCACTCACCGCCCGGGCCTGGGCGGTCCGGGGGCGGCGCGCCGGGTGAGGGGCGGACCGCGGACGCGCCCCTGCGGCCCTTCCCCCTGATCAGCCCTTGGCGGGGGAGTTCTTCGCCGAGGCCGGGATCTGCTGGTCCTTGCGGATGGCGTCCCACAGCTGGGTCGCCTGCGGCTCGGCCACGATCACGCGGTTGGGGTCCACCTTGTCGTAGGCGACCGGCAGCATGATCGTCTCCATCGTCTCCGGGTTCACGCCCTTCATGCTCTGCGCGAAGTCGGCGAGTGCCGTGAGCGAGCCGAGGTCGGAGTCGGTGGTCAGCGACTTGGTGCCGGCGTCCGCGAGCTTGTAGAGCCGCGCCGGGTTGCCGAGGGCGTCCTGCTTCTTGATCTCGGACAGCATCGCCAGCATGAACTGCTGCTGGAGGCCTATGCGTCCGAGGTCGCTGCCGTCGCCGTAGCCGTAGCGGGTACGCACGAACTTCAGGGAGTCGGTGCCGTCCAGCCGGTGCGTGCCCGCGTCCAGCTTCAGGCCGCCCTTGGCGCCGCTCATCGGCTTGTCCAGGGTGACAGTGACCCCGCCCAGCGCGTCGACCAGGCCCTTGAAGCCGGCGAAGTCGACCTCGACGAAGTGGTCCACGCGGACGCCGGACAGCTGCTCCACGGTGTTGACCACACAGGCCGGTCCGGCGAGCGAGTAGACGGAGTTGAACATGACCCGCTTGGCGGACGGCAGCGTCTTGCCGTTCCCGTCCTTGCACTCGGGCCGGGTGATCAGGGTGTCGCGGGGGATGCTCACCGCGGTGGCCTTGGCCCGGCCCTCGGGTATGTGCACCAGCATCGCGGTGTCCGAGCGGGCACCGCTGACATCGCCGTGGTCGAGATCGCCGTTGGCCCCGGCGCGCGAGTCGGAGCCGAGCACCAGGATGTTCTGGGCGTTCGCGACGACCTTCGGGGGCCGGTTGTCACCGATCGCCTGGTCCAGGTCGACGCTGTCGATGTTGGAGTTGAGGTGGCTGTACGTCCACCAGCCGGCCCCGGCCGTGCCCAGGATCAGCACGGCGACCAGCAGCAGGGTGATCCGCAGAATGCGGCGGCGGCGTCTGGGCCGCGCGTGCTTTTCCGTCATGGGGGTGAATCTTAGACAGGTATTCGAACGGCGTTGGCCCGCCCCCCGGAAGGGGCGGGCCAGGCCGTCGAACAGCCGTCGCGGACCCGGACTAGGCCGGGATGCTCGCGAGGCCGGGGGCGAGGAACTTCTTGCCGTTGACGCGCTCGGAGACGCCTTCACGGTCCAGGTACGGCGTGATGCCGCCCAGGTGGAAGGGCCAGCCGGCGCCCGTGATCAGGCAGAGGTCGATGTCCTGGGCCTCGGCCACGACACCCTCCTCCAGCATCAGGCCGATCTCCTGCGCCACCGCGTCCAGGACGCGGTCGCGGACCTGCTCCTCGGTCAGGACGACATCGCCCTGGACCAGGAGCGCGGCGACCTCGGGGTCCAGCTCCGGCTTGCCGGAATCGTAGACGTAGAAGCCGCGCTTGCCGGCCTTGACGACAGCCGCCAGGTTCGGGGAGACGGTGAAGCGCTCCGGGAAGGCGCGGTTCAGGGTCTCGGAGACGTGCAGACCGATCGCCGGGCCCACGAGCTCCAGCAGCACCAGCGGGGACATCGGCAGGCCGAGCGGCTCGATGGCCTTCTCCGCCGTGACGACCGGGGTGCCCTCGTCGATGACGTTCTGGATCTCGCCCATGAAGCGGGTCAGGATGCGGTTCACGACGAACGCCGGGGCGTCCTTGGTGAGGACCGCGGTCTTCTTCAGCTTCTTGGCGACACCGAAGGCCGTGGCCAGCGAGGCGTCGTCGGTCTGCTCACCGCGGACGATCTCCAGCAGGGGGAGGATCGCGACCGGGTTGAAGAAGTGGAAGCCGACCACGCGCTCCGGGTGCTGGAGCTTGGAGGCCATCTCCGACACCGACAGCGAGGAGGTGTTGGTGGCGAGGATCGCGTGCGCCGGGGCGACCGCCTCGACCTCCGCGAACACCTTCTGCTTGACGGACATCTCCTCGAACACGGCCTCGATGATGAAGTCCGCGTCCGCGAAGCCCTCGGCCTTGTCCAGGACGCCGGTCACCAGGGCGGTCAGGCGGTTGGCCTTGTCCTGGTTGATGCGGCCCTTGCCGAGCAGCTTCTGGATCTCGGCGTGGACGTAGCCCACACCCTTGTCCACGCGCTCCTGGTCGATGTCGGTGAGGACCACCGGCACCTCCAGGCGGCGCAGGAAGAGCAGCGCCAGCTGCGAGGCCATCAGGCCCGCGCCGACGACGCCGACCTTGGTGACCGGACGGGCCAGGGACTTGTCCGGGGCACCGGCCGGGCGCTTGGCGCGCTTCTGCACCAGGTTGAAGGCGTAGATGCCCGAGCGCAGTTCGCCGCCCATGATGAGGTCGGCCAGCGCCGTGTCCTCGGCGTCGAAGCCGGCCTGCAGGTCGCCGTCCTTGGCCGCGGCGATGATGTCCAGCGCGCGGTAGGCGGCGGGAGCGGCGCCGTGCACCTTGGAGTCCGCGAAGAGGCGGCCCTTGGCGACGGCCGCGTCCCAGGCCTCGCCGCGGTCGATCTCGTCGCGGACGACCTCGGTGGTGCCGTTCAGGACGTTAGCGGTCCACAGGAGCGACTGCTCCAGGAAGTCCGCGCCCTCGAACAGCGCGTCGGCGATGCCCAGGTCGAAGACCTGCTTGCCGCGCAGCTGCTTGTTCTGGTTGAGCGAGTTCTCGATGATCACCGAGACCGCGCGCTCGGCGCCGATCAGGTTCGGCAGGATGGCGCAGCCGCCCCAGCCGGGAACCAGGCCGAGGAAGACCTCGGGCAGCGAGAAGGCCGGGATGGCCTTCGAGACGGTGCGGTAGGAGCAGTGCAGACCGACCTCGACGCCGCCGCCCATGGCCGCGCCGTTGTAGTACGCGAAGGTCGGGACCGCCAGCGCCGAGAGGCGCTTGAAGACGTCGTGGCCGCCCTTGCCGATGGCGAGCGCCTCGTCGTGCTTCTTCAGCAGCTCGACACCCTTGAGGTCGGCGCCGACCGCGAAGATGAACGGCTTGCCGGTGATGCCCGCGCCGACGATGGAGCCCGCGAGGGCCTCCTGCTCGACCTGGTCGATCGCCGCGTTCAGGTTGGCGAGGGACTGCGGGCCGAAGGTGGTCGGCTTGGTGTGGTCGAAGCCGTTGTCCAGCGTGATGAGCGCGAAGCGCCCTGCGCCGAACGGCAGGTCCAGGTGGCGGACGTGCGCGGACGTGACGACCTCGTCCGGGAACAGCTCGGCCGCGCCCTTCAGGAGCTCAGCGGTGGTGCTCACTTGGAGTCTCCCTCGGCGTTGAAGTTCGGGTTCTCCCAGATGACCGTGGCGCCCATGCCGAAGCCGACGCACATGGTGGTCAGGCCGTAGCGGACGTGCGGCTGCTCCTCGAACTGACGGGCCAGCTGCGTCATCAGGCGTACGCCCGAGGAGGCGAGCGGGTGACCGAAGGCGATGGCGCCGCCGTACTGGTTCACGCGGGCGTCGTCGTCGGCGATGCCGTAGTGCTCCAGGAACGCGAGGACCTGGACCGCGAAGGCCTCGTTGACCTCGAAGAGGCCGATGTCGTCGATCGTCAGGCCGGCCTGGGCCAGGGCCTTCTCGGTGGCCGGGATCGGGCCGTAGCCCATGACCTCGGGCTCGACACCCGCGAAGGAGTACGAGACCAGGCGCATCTTGACCGGGAGGTTGTTCTCCCGGGCGAAGTCCTCGGACGCGATGATCGCGGCGGTGGCACCGTCGTTGAGACCGGCGGCGTTGCCCGCGGTGACCCGGCCGTGCGTACGGAACGGGGTCTTCAGGCCGGCCAGGTTCTCCAGCGTGGTGCCCGGGCGCATCGGCTCGTCGGTGGTGACCAGGCCCCAGCCCGTCTCACCGGCCGCCTCGTTGGTGTTGCGCACCGAGATCGGGACCAGGTCCTGCTGGATCTTGCCGTCGGCGTACGCCTTGGCGGCCTTCTCCTGCGAGCGCACGGCGTACTCGTCGGCGCGGAGCTTGGTGATCGTCGGGTACCGGTCGTGCAGGTTCTCGGCGGTCATGCCCATGAACAGGGCGGACTCGTCGACCAGCTTCTCGGAGACGAAGCGCGGGTTCGGGTCGACGCCCTCGCCCATGGGGTGGCGGCCCATGTGCTCGACACCGCCGGCGAGGGCGACGTCGTAGGCACCGAAGGCCACACCGCCCGCGACGGCGGTCACGGCGGTCAGCGCGCCGGCGCACATGCGGTCGATGGAGTAGCCCGGGACGGACTGCGGAAGGCCCGCGAGAATGCCGGCGGTACGGCCCAGCGTCAGGCCCTGGTCACCGATCTGCGTGGTCGCGGCGATGGCGACCTCGTCGATCTTCTTGGGGTCCAGGTCCGGGTTGCGGCGCAGCAGCTCCCGGATCGCCTTCACGACGAGGTCGTCGGCGCGGGTCTCGTGGTAGATGCCCTTCGGGCCCGCCTTGCCGAACGGGGTGCGGACGCCGTCGACGAAGACGACGTCCCTGACGGTACGAGGCACGTTGGCTCTCCTCCAGGTGCGGGTGTGCACTGCTGCGCGCGGGGGCGTTCGGCGTACGTTGCTGAGCGCCCGCTCACCCGACCATGCTACTTGCGGGTAACCAATGTGCACACCCCCTCCCGGAGGAGCGGCGAAGGTCACACTCGGGCCGCGGTGCCACGGCCCCCGGCCCCGACCGATCGGACCCGTCCGGCCAACCCGTTCAGGTCACGTGCGCCCGGCCCCCGGCCGCGATCGTGGCGCCGCCCCCGGGCAGTCCCGATCCTGACCGGGCCGGAGCGTCCCCTCCGGCCCGGTCGACGGAGGATGCGAGCAATGGCCACCACCCCACCCATCAAGCACCAGGTCGAGCACGTCTCTGCGGTGCCCGCCAACGCGGGACAGACCGTCCATCTGTACGTGCGGGAGTACGACGGCACCCCACCCGGCCCCAACGCGCAACGCCAGGCCGTCCTGATGCTGCACGGCCGGAGCGTTCCCTCGGTCGTGGCCTTCGACCTCCAGCACGACAACGGCAGGTACAGCTGGGCGCAGCACCTGGCCAAGGCCGGATTCGACGTGTTCCTCATGGAGCTCACGGGCTCCGGCCTGTCGCCGCGTCCGGAGATGGACAAGCCCTGCAACGCCAACCCGCAGCACCAGGAGATCCTGAACCCGAACCCGCTGACGTACACCTGCACCCCGCCCTACCCGCACGAGCTCGGCAACTCCGCGAGCGAATGGGGCGAGGTCGACGCGGTCGTCGAGTACATCAAGACCACGAAGGGCGTCAGCAAGGTCGCCCTCGTCGGGCAGTCCGCCGCCGCCTTCGTCTTCGGGCCGTACGCGATCCAGAACCCGGGGAAGGTCGAGAGCCTGCTCCTCCTGGCGCCGATCTACCCGCCCGCCGGCCGTGCCAGCGCGCCGCCGAAGAGCTTCGGTGCACCGGTGGCGTCGTTCCCCGTGTCCACCCCGGCCTCCCTGTTCGGCTTCCCGATGAACCTGTCCAGCAGGACGGGCCTGGAAAGCGCCTGGGACAAGGAGGTGCGGTCCCCGAGGCAGCGCGCGGCGGGCATGGTCGACGCGGTGTGGAAGGAGCTCATGGCCGTCGACCCCGTCGGCAAGACCTGGGGCGGCCCGACGGCCGGAGCACCCGAGGGCGTGCTGCGGTTCCGCAATTCCTACTGGTGGGGCTGGAACCAGGACACCGTCCCGATCGGCGGCGTGCTCGGCGACAAGGTGCCGGTGATGATCGTCTACGGCGAACACGACGCGACGGCGAACTCGCCCACGTTCTCGGTCCCCGCCTTCTACGACGCGGTCCCCGGCGTCCGCAAGCTGATGTTCCGGGTGTCCTGCGCCGGCCACTCCATGGTCTGGGAGCGCCAGTCCAAGGTCCTGCACCGGCTGTCCAAGCAGTGGCTGAAGCACGGGAAGGTCGACGACCTGGAGAAGGGCAGCTTCTACGTGGACGAGGACGGCGCCTACACGGACACCGTCTAGGCACCTGACCCATGGCGGAGCCCCCGGCCGCAAGGGTCGGGGGCTCTCGGGCGGGCAGGGTGGGTCAGGCGGTCGCGGCCAGGGCCGTGACCAGCACAGGGGTCACCAGTTCGATCTGCCAGGGCCGGGCACCGTAGCCCGCGAGGGCCTCCGCCACCGCGTCCGCGTGCAGCCGCTGCGGCGGCTCCCAGCACAGACGGCGGACCGTGTCCGGGGTGATCAGGTTCTCCTGGGGCAGGTTCAGCGCCTCCGCCAGCGCCGAGACGGCGGTACGGGCAGCCGAGAGCCGGGCCGCTGCCGCCGGGTCCTTGTCCACCCAGGAGCGCGGCGGCGGGGGACCGGCCGGGGTGGCCCCGGGCTGCGGCAGCTCGTTCTCGGGCAGCGCCTTCGCCCGGTCCACGGCGGCCATCCACTGGTCCAGCTGGCGCCGGCCCATCCGCTGCCCGTAGCCGGGCAGGGCGGACAGGGTGTGCACGTTGGCCGGCAGGGCGAGGGCGGCCTCGACGATCGCGGCGTCGCCCAGCACCTTGCCCGGAGACACGTCACGCCGCTGCGCGATCCGGTCCCGGGACTCCCACAGCTCCCGTACGACCGCCATCTGCCGGCGCCGGCGCACCTTGTGCATGCCGGACGTACGGCGCCAGGGGTCCTTGCGCGGCGGGGCGGGCGGGGCGGAGGCGATGGCGTCGAATTCCTGGTGGGCCCATTCGAGCTTGCCCTGCCGGTCCAGTTCCTTCTCCAGCGCGTCCCGCAGGTCCACCAGCAGCTCCACGTCCAGGGCGGCGTAGCGCAGCCACGGCTCGGGGAGCGGGCGGGTGGACCAGTCGACGGCGGAGTGGCCCTTCTCCAGCGCGTAGCCGAGCACGCTCTCGACCATCGCGCCGAGTCCGACCCGGGGGAAGCCGGCGAGGCGGCCGGCGAGCTCGGTGTCGAACAGGGAGGTGGGCACCATGCCTATTTCGCGCAGGCACGGCAGGTCCTGGGTCGCGGCGTGCAGGATCCATTCGGTGCCGGACAGGGCGTCGCCCAGTGCGGACAGGTCGGGGCAGCCCACCGGGTCGATCAGCGCGGACCCGGCACCCTCACGGCGCAGCTGCACCAGGTAGGCGCGCTGGCCGTAGCGGTATCCGGAGGCCCGTTCGGCGTCGACGGCCACGGGGCCGGTGCCCGCGGCGAAGGCCGCGACCACTTCGGCGAGGGCGTCCGCGTCGGCGACCACCGGAGGAATCCCCTCGCGGGGCTCCAGCAAGGGAGTCGGCAGCCCACCGGGCGGAACAACGACGTCGTCCGAGGGGCCGCCCCCGGTGGTGGTGCGCAGGTCTGCTGCGGGATCTTGGGCGTCGGTCACCGGTCAAGGGTATCCGTGTATACGACGCGCCCGTCGCCGGAACGTTCCGTCGACGGGCGCGAGCGGTATGCGGGGAGTTTTCCCGGGGTATTCCGGGGGTCTCCCGGCAGGTTCCCCGGCAGCGGCTCCCGAGGCGGATATCCGGGGGCTCCGGCCCGCGGTCAGTGGATGATCCCGGTGCGCAGCGCCACGGCGACCATTCCGGCGCGGTCACCGGTGCCCAGCTTGCGGGCGATCCGGGCGAGGTGGGACTTGACGGTCAGGGCGGACAGGCCCATCGAGACGCCGATGGCCTTGTTGGACTGGCCCTCCGCGACGAGGCGCAGGACCTCGACCTCGCGGCCGGAGAGCTCCCGGTAGCCGCCCGGGTGGCTCGGGGCACCCGGGGGGCGGCGGTGCATACGGGCGGCGGCAGCGCCGATGGGAGCGGCGCCGGGCCGGGTGGGGAGCCCGATGTTGGTCCGCGTACCGGTGACGACGTAGCCCTTGACGCCGCCCGCGAGGGCGTTGCGCACGGCGCCGATGTCGTCGGCGGCGGACAGGGCCAGGCCGTTGGGCCAGCCGGCGGCCCGGGTCTCGGAGAGCAGGGTGAGACCGGAACCGTCGGGCAGGTGTACGTCGGCCACGCAGATGTCGCGCGGGCTGCCGACGCGGGGGCGGGCCTCCGCGATGGACGACGCCTCGATCACGTCACGTACTCCGAGGGCCCACAGATGGCGGGTCACGGTGGAGCGGACGCGCGGGTCGGCCACGACGACCATGGCCGTCGGCTTGTTCGGGCGGTAGGCGACCAGGCTTGCGGGCTGCTCGAGAAGAACGGACACCTAGGCCTCCTGGGGGAGTGGCGGGACGGCCGGCTCGGGGAAGGAAGCCGGTGCGAACCGTGCGGATGGTCACCCACTCCTTCGGCACGTCACCCGCCCGGCTTTAGGGAATGATCACGATTTGGTGAGTAACAATTCGGGCAATTCGGACGCACGATCGATCATCGGTTGATCAGAAGCCCGCAAGGGACGCCGCGTTTCGACCGTCCGCCCAGTTCTTCGATCAGCCGTTCTGCGGCGCACGCCGATTCCGGCGGCCGTCCGGCCCTGCGGCTACGGGTGGTGCGGACCGCGGCGCTGTGGCAGGGAGACCACACCCGTCGCCGTGTCCGTCGGACCCACCGGCGGCAGCCCCGCGATCTGGCACAGCAGTTCGCACCACGCCGACAGGTGCGCCGAGGTGTCCGGCACCCCGCCCACGCCCTCGCGCGGCGTCCACGAGGCTCTGATCTCGATCTGCGTGGCCGGGCGCCGCTCCGCGAGCCCGCCGAAGTAGTGCGAGCCCGCCATGGTCACGGTGCCGCTCGCCTCCCCGTACGCCAGCCCGCGCGCCTCCAGCGCCCCCGTCAGCCAGGACCAGCACACCTCGGGCAGCAGCGGATCCGCCGCCATCTCCGGCTCCAGCTCCGCGCGCACCAGCGTCACCAGGCGGAAGGTCCCCTGCCAGGCGTCGTGCCCGGACGGATCGTGGAGCAGGATCAGCCGGCCGTCGGCCAGGTCGTCCTCGCCATCCACCACCGCGGCCTCCAGCGCGTAGGCGTGCGGCGCCAGTCTCTGGGGCGGTTTCGTGGGGTCGATCTCGATCCCCGGACGCAGCCGGGCCTTCTTCAAGCCGTCGACCGCCCGCCGGAACGGGAGCGGGACGGAGCTCTCCTTCGCGCTGTCCGTACCCTCGGCGCCATCTGAAAATCGTCCCTGAGCCGCAGCCATGCGGGGAAGACTAGGCGGAACGAGCGCCCGTACGGCGCAGGGACACCCTCGCCGGGTCGGACACTTCTTCGTACGTGCGAAGATTTGGGTCGTGAGCGCCAACACCCGCCCCACGGGCCAGCCGAGTCAGACGTACGATTCCGCCTTCCTGAAGGCGTGCCGGCGGGAGCCGGTGCCGCACACCCCGGTGTGGTTCATGCGGCAGGCGGGGCGCTCACTGCCGGAGTACCGCAAGCTGCGCGAGGGCACGCAGATGCTGGAGTCCTGCATGCGGCCCGACCTGGTCACCGAGATCACGCTGCAGCCGGTGCGCCGCCACAAGGTGGACGCGGCGATCTTCTTCTCCGACATCGTGGTCCCGCTGAAGGCCATCGGCGTCGACCTGGACATCAAGCCGGGCATCGGCCCGGTCGTCGCCCAGCCGATCCGCCGCCGCGAGGACCTCGCACAGCTGCGCGACCTCACTCCGGAGGACGTCTCGTACGTCACCGAGGCGATCGGCATGCTCACGGGTGAACTGGGCTCCACGCCGTTGATCGGATTCGCGGGCGCGCCTTTCACCCTCGCGAGCTACCTGGTCGAGGGCGGTCCCTCCAAGAACCACGAGCACACCAAGGCCCTCATGTACGGGGACCCCCAGCTGTGGGCCGACCTCCTGGACCGCCTCGCGGAGATCACCTCCGCCTTCCTGAAGGTCCAGATCGAGGCCGGCGCCTCCGCCGTCCAGCTCTTCGACTCCTGGGTCGGCGCCCTCGCCCCGGCGGACTACCGCCGCTCGGTGATGCCCGCGTCCGCGAAGGTCCTGGAGTCCGTCGCCTCCTACGGGGTCCCGCGGATCCACTTCGGCGTGGGCACGGGTGAGCTCCTCGGCCTGATGGGCGAGGCCGGCGCGGACGTCATGGGCGTCGACTACCGGGTCCCGCTGGACGAGGCCGTCCGCCGCGTCGGCCCCGGCAAGGCGCTGCAGGGCAACCTGGACCCGGCCGTGCTCTTCTCCACCACGGAGGCGGTCGAGGCCAAGACGGACGAGGTCCTCGCGGCCGCCGCCGGCCTGGAGGGCCACGTCTTCAACCTGGGCCACGGCGTCCTCCCGACGACCGACCCGGACGCCCTGACCCGCCTGGTGGACTACGTCCACACCAAGACGCAGCGCTAGCGGGGCGGGGCTGGACACTCCGGCCCCGCCCGCGTTCGAGGTGCAGGGGCGGAGCCCCCGCAGGGCTACACCCCCGCCGAGCGGACCGCCGAGACCGCCTTGCGGGCCGCCACCAGGATCGGGTCCCAGACCGGGGAGAAGGGCGGGGCGTAGCCCAGGTCCAGGGACACCATCCGGTCCACCGTCATACCCGCCGTGAGGGCGACCGCCGCGATGTCCACCCGCTTCGCCGCCCCCGCGCCGCCGACGATCTGGACGCCGAGGAGGCGGCCCGTACGGCGCTCCGCCAGCATCTTCACCGTCATCTCCGCCGCGCCCGGGTAGTAGCCCGCGGTGTTGGTGGAGGTGATGGTGGCCGTCACGAACCGCAGGCCCGCCTCCAGCGCGTCCCGCTCGCGCAGCCCCGTACGGGCGATCTCCAGGTCGCAGACCTTGCTGACCGCCGTCCCGACCACCCCGGGGAAGGTCGCGTAGCCGCCGCCCACGCCCGAGCCGATGACCTGGCCGTGCTTGTTGGCGTGCGTGCCCAGCGGGATGTGCCGGGTGCGGCCCGCGACCAGGTCCAGGACCTCCACGCAGTCGCCGCCCGACCAGATGTTCTCGTGGCCGCGGACCCGCATCGAGAGGTCGGTGAGGATGCCGCCCGAAGGACCGAGCGGGAGGCCGGCCGCGCGGGCGAGCGCGGTGCGGGGCTCCACGCCGATGCCGAGCACGACCACGTCCGCCTCGTACTCCTCGCCCGCCGACGTGGCCACCGCACGGGCCCGGCCCTCCTCGTCGGTGAGGATCTTCGTCACCTCGGCGCGGGAGACCGTACGGATCCCCATCCGGTTCATCGCGCTGTGCACCAGGCCGCCCATGTCCGGGTCCAGCGTGGCCATCGGCTGCTCGCCCCGGTGCAGGACGGTGACCTCGTACCCCCGCGCCACCAGGGCCTCCGCCATCTCCACACCGATGTAGCCGGCGCCGACCACCACGGCCCGGCGGCCCTCGGTGCGCCCCAGGGTGTCCATCAGGCGCTGGCCGTCGTCCAGGGTCTGGATGCCGTGGACCCCGTGCGCGCCGATGCCGGGGAGCCGGGGGCGGACGGGGCGGGCGCCCGTCGCCAGGACCAGCTTGTCGTAGCCCGTCCAGGATTCGGATCCGCTGTCCAGATCGCGGGCGCGGACCCGGGACCCGGCGAGGTCGAGCTCCACGACCTCCGTGCGCGTGCGCAGATCGATGTCCCGGGCCCGGTGCTCCTCGGGCGTACGGGCGATCAGGTCGTCGCGCTCGGCGACCTGACCGCCGACCCAGTACGGGATCCCGCACGCCGAGTAGGAGGTGAAGTGCCCGCGCTCGAAGGCCACGATCTCCAGTTCCGCCGGGCCCTTGAGCCTGCGGGCCTGTGACGCCGCGGACATCCCCGCCGCGTCACCGCCCACCACCACCAGTCGTTCCGTCGCCATCGTCCGTACCGCCCCTTCACCACCGTCGGATGGTGAACACGCTACGGCCGAACGCGCGTTCAGTCCTGTACGCCGGCCTCGGTGTCCGGAGCGGCGTCCGGAGCCGTCCGGGCCGCCGGTACCGTCGCCCGCCACGGCACCGGGGCCGGCTTCGGCCGCGCAGGACGCCACCGCCGGTACAGCCGGAACAGCAGCAGCCCCGCCACGGCCGTCAGCGCGAACGGCAGCACCGCGCCCACCGCCACCGTCAGGTAGCGCACGACCTTGGTGAAGACGTCCCAGCCGCCGCCCAGGGCCCCCAGGAAGGTGGGCTCCTTCTTCTTCTCCTTCTTCTCGGCCTCCGGCTTCGCGGCCGGCTCCGAGACCTCCAGCGTGATCGTGCCCAGCGAGGTCTGGTCCTTCAGCGCCGTCTGCTGCGCCAGCAGCGACTCCAGGTCCGACTGGCGGCGCGACAGCTCGCTCTCCAGCATCACCACCTCGCTCAGCGCCGAGGCCTTGCCCATCATTTCCCGCACCCGCGCCACGCTGGCCTGCTGCGAGGAGACGCGGCTGCCGATGTCGGCGACCTTCTCCGTGACGTCCTGCGCGTCGACCTTGCGGTGCAGGAGCTTCCCGCTGCCCTCCATGGCGCCGAGCACGGCGTCGTAGCGCTCGCCCGGCACCCGCAGGGTCAGCGTCGAGGTCATCCGGCCGTCCTCGCCGCGCTTGGTGGACTCGTTGCCGACGTAGCCGCCCGCCTCGTCCGCGGCCGTGCGGGCCGAGGCGAGCGTCTTCTGGACGTCCGCCGTCTCGATGCCGAGCGTCGCCGTCCGGATGACGTTCGGGCGGACCACGGCCGGCGGAGCCGCGTTCTTGCCGGCGGCGGAGCCCGCGGCGCCCGCGGACCCGGCCGGCGCCGGAGCCGCCGCCGCGCCCTCCGGGGCCTTGTTGTCGGCGGCGGGCGCCACCGCCGCCTTCTCGCCCGCCGAGCCCTGGCCGCTCGCGCCGCAGCCGGTGAGCGCGAGCGCCCCGGCCAGCGCGAGGGCGGCCAGGGCCGCCGCGGAACGGTGTCTGTCGAAACTGCGCATCGCTGTAAACCCCCGAGGATCGGCTGGTGTTGCCGGTTCGACGTCCAGAGTCCCGTCGCGGGTTTCGAATCCACGGTCCCGGGGTGATCCCGATGCGGTCACGGTCCGGCCTCGGAGATCGGTCTGAGACGATGTGTCCATGCACGAAGCGGACATGCGTACGGATCGGCCGGGCGGCTCCCCCCGGCCCGCCGGCTCCCCGGGCCACGCCGTCGTCATCGGCGGCGGTATCGCGGGCCTCGCGGCAGCCCACCGGCTGCTCGCCGAAGGCGTCCGCGTCACCCTGCTGGAGGCCGGACCGCGGCTCGGCGGCAAGCTGTACGCCGGTGAGCTCGCCGGGGCCCGCGTCGACCTCGGCGCCGAATCCATGCTCGCCCGCCGCCCCGAAGCCGTGGCCCTCGCCGAGGCCGTCGGCCTCGGCGCGTCCGTGCAGTCGCCCGCCACCGCCACCGCCCACCTGTGGACCCGCGGCGCGCTGCGCCCGATGCCGCGCGGCCACGTCATGGGCGTCCCCGGCGACCTGGGACCGCTCGCCGCCTCCGGGGTGCTCTCCGCCGAGGGACTGGCCCGCATCGAGGCCGAGCGGACGCTGCCGCCCACCGAGATCGGCGACGACGTCGCCGTCGGCGCGTACGTCGCGGCCCGCCTCGGCCGCGAGGTCGTCGACCGGCTGGTGGAACCGCTGCTCGGCGGGGTCTACGCGGGCGACGCCTACCGCATCTCCATGCGGGCCGCCGTCCCCCAGCTCTTCGAGGCCGCCCGCACGCACGCCCTCCTGGGCGACGGCGTACGCGCACTGCAGCGCCGGGCGGAGTCCGCGCCCCAGCCGGCCGGTCCCGTCTTCGCCGGCATCGACGGCGGCATCGGACGGCTCCCGGTCGCCGTGGCCGAGGCCTGCCGCGCCGCGGGGGCCCGGCTCGTCACCGACGCCCCCGTCCGCGAGGTCGTCCGTACGGCCGGGGGCTGGCGGGTGGTGGCCGGCGCCGAGGTCGTCGAGGCCGACGCCGTGATCCTGGCCACCCCGGCCGGGGCCGCCGCACGGCTGCTGGACGGGCTCGCCCCGGCCGCCGCGGCCGAGCTCCGCGGGGTCGAGTACGCCTCGATGGCCCTGATCACGATGGCCTTCCGCCGCTCCGAGCTGCCGACGGCCGTCTCCGGCGGCGGCGCCAGCGGATTCCTCGTACCGCCCGTCGACGGCCGGACCATCAAGGCCTCCACCTTCTCCAGCAACAAGTGGGCCTGGGCCGGGACGGATCCCGACCTCTTCCTGCTGCGCACCTCCGTCGGCCGCTACGCCGACGAGAGCGACCTGCAGCGCGAGGACGGCGAGCTCGTCGACGTCTCCCTCGCCGACCTCGGCGAGGCCGTGGGCCTCGCGGCCCGGCCGGTCGCCTCCACCGTCACCCGGTGGGACGGCGGACTGCCCCAGTACCCGGTGGGCCACCTCGACCGGGTCGCCCGGATCCGCACCGCCGTCGCGGCCCTGCCGGGCCTCGCGGTGTGCGGCGCGGTCTACGACGGAGTGGGCATTCCGGCCTGCATCGCGAGCGCCGGCAAGGCCGCCGACGCGGTGATCGCCGCGCTCGGTGCGCGTACGGCACCCCTGGCACCGACCACTGATCAGCGCACGGGACAATAGGCACATGACTGCACCAGAGAAGATTCCCAACGCGGGGAAGAAGGCGAAGGACCTCAACGAGGTCATCCGCTACACCCTGTGGTCCGTCTTCAAGCTGAAGGACGTTCTTCCCGAGGACCGCACCGGCTACGCCGACGAGGTCCAGGAGCTCTTCGACCAGCTGGGCGCCAAGGACATCACGGTCCGCGGCACCTACGACGTCTCCGGCCTGCGCGCCGACGCCGACGTCATGATCTGGTGGCATGCCGAGACGGCGGACGAGCTGCAGACCGCCTACAACCTGTTCCGCCGTACCAAGCTGGGCCGTGCCCTGGAGCCGGTGTGGTCGAACATGGCCCTGCACCGCCCGGCCGAGTTCAACAAGTCGCACATCCCGGCCTTCCTGGCCGACGAGGTCGCGCGCGAGTACGTCAGCGTGTACCCCTTCGTGCGCAGTTACGACTGGTACCTGCTGCCCGACGAGGACCGCCGCCGCATGCTCGCCGACCACGGCAAGATGGCCCGCGGCTACCCGGACGTGCGCGCCAACACCGTCGCCTCCTTCTCGCTGGGCGACTACGAGTGGCTGCTGGCCTTCGAGGCGGACGAGCTGTACCGCATCGTCGACCTCATGCGTCACCTGCGCGCCTCCGAGGCCCGTATGCACGTCCGTGAAGAGGTGCCCTTCTACACCGGGCGCCGCAAGTCCGTCGCCGATCTGGTGGCCGGGCTCGCCTGATACCTCCCCTGGGGGGAAGGACCGGAGGACGACCACACCGTCAGGTGAGTTCCTCCGGTGGATCGGGAGGCTGGTCCGAAAGACGGCCCCTGCCCCCGAAACGACGCAGCCGGAGATCCCGCCCGGAAGTTCAGACGACTGGCGGCAGCAGTGCCCTGTGGGCGCTCGCTGCCCGGTCGTCCAGCGACACCGGTGCGGGCTCCGGATGCGGCGCACACGTGACACGCCACCCCGGGGTGGCGCCCGTCAGCAGATACCGCTCCACGTGACGGTCCACGCAGCCGTTGCGTCCGCCGACCACTCCGTGGGAGCCGGCCCCCTTCTCCGTCACCAGCGAAGCCCCGGCGCCGAGCCGCCGCTGGAGTTCCAGCGCACCCGCGTACGGGGTCGCCCCGTCCCGCTCCGCCGCGACCACCAGGGTCCCGGGCAGCCGCTCCGGCTGGGCCCCGACCGCCACCGGCCGCTGCCGCTCGCGCACCGGCCAGGAGGCGCACGGCAGGTTCAGGAAGGCGTTGGCCCAGGCCTCGAAGGGGGCCCTGCGCGCCAGTTCGGTGGTGTCGCGGTCCCAGGTCTCCCAGTCGGCGGGCCAGGAGGCGTCGTTGCACAGCACCGCCGTGTACACCGCCGTCGCGTTCTCCGCCTCGGCCGCCGCTTCCGGGTCGGGTGCGGCCTGGGCGGTCAGCCGCGCCGGATCGCCGCGCAGGAAGGCCGCGAGGGCCGCCGCCCGGTCCGGCCACACGTCGTCGTAGTACACGGCCTGGAGGTAGGCGGCCCGGAGTTCGCCGGTGCCGACGACCCCGCCCGCCGGAGTACGGGCCACCGCGTCCCGGACGCGCGCGTAGCTCGCCTGCACGGCCGCCGGGGTGGCGCCGAGTCCGTACGTGCCGTGGTGCCGGGCCGCCCAGGCGCGGAAGTCGTACCAGCGGCGCTCGAAGCCGCGTGACTGGTCGAGGTTGTTGCGGTACCAGACGCGGCGCGGGTCGGGGTCGACCGCCGAGTCCAGGACCATCCGGCGGACGCGGCCCGGGTGCAGGGTGGCGTACACGGCGCCGAGGTAGGTGCCGTACGAGGCGCCCATGAAGTTCAGCTTCCGCTCGCCGAGCGCGGCCCGCAGGACGTCCAGATCGCGGGCGTTGTCGAGGGTCGTGTAGTACGGCAGGGCCGCGCCGGCCCGCCGCGCGCAGCCGCGGGCGTAGGCCTGGGCGGCCGCGAGGCGCTGCCGCTTGTACGCCGGGGAGGGGGCGGCCGGGTCGGCAGGTTCCTGGGTGGGGCCCCCGGGCCGGGCGGCGGGGTCCTGGCAGGACAGCGGGGCGGAACGGCCGACGCCGCGCGGGGCGTAGCCGACCAGGTCGTAGGCGGCGGCGATCCGCTCCCAGCCGGGGACGTCGGCGAGGAGCGGGAAGTACATGCCGGAGGCTCCGGGGCCGCCGGGGTTGTGGACGAGCGCGCCCTGGCGGGCGGCGCCGCCGGCCCCGGTGGCGGCGACCCGGCTGACGGTGAGGGAGATCTGCGGGCCGTCGGGCCGGGCGTAGTCGAGCGGGACGCGCAGGGTGGCGCACCGGACCGGGCCGGGGAGTTCCTCGGCGTCGGGGCAGCGGCGGAAGTCGAGTCCGCCGCTGCCTCCGGCCGTGGCCAGGGCCGCCGCGCGGCGGGCGGCGAGGGCGGCGCCGGCGGCCTCGGCGGCCGTCCCGCCGAGCGGGCCGGGCGAGGCCGGCCGTGCGGCGTGGGCCGGGACGCAGGGGAGGAGGGAGAGCGCTGCAAGCGCGGCCGCGCAGCCTGCGAGTCCCGTCCGCATGGCGGCCCCTTCCTCTCATCCGATGAACCGATGAGAGGGCCGGGCGGCGGCGTTGTAAAGGATCACCGGCCGGTGTCGGCGCCGATGGCCCCGTTGCCGCGGATTCCGCCCCCGGTTGCCGTAGGACCGGCGGTCAGGAGCTGCTGCCGCAGCTGGAGCTGGACGAACTGCCGCAGCTCGACGAACTGCCGCAGCTGGAGCTGCTCGTGGAACAGCTGGAGCTGCTGCTCGAACAGCCCGATCCACCGCCGGAGCAGCTTGAGCCACCACCCGAGGACCCGCAGCCGCCCGCCGAAGACCCGCAGCCCGAACCGCTGCCGCAGCTCGAACCGCCGCCACCGCCCCCGTCGCTCCCGGCGCACCAGACGATCGGCAGCACCTCGGCCCCCGACCAGTGCGAGGAGCTGTCCGTGCCGTGGGAGTGCGTGCGGTGGGAGTGCGTGGCGCGCGACTGGGCCGCGGCCAGCCGGGTCCCGCGCACGGCGGGCACCAGCTGCCGGCGCAGTGCGGGGTCCCGCAGACCGCGCAGCCCGAACAGCGCCGTCTGCACGTGCGGGGTCCGGTCGTTCAGGTGGGCGGAACGGATCGCGCGCAGCGCCCGCGCGCCCGCGCCGGTGACCCGGCTCTTGGCCCGGGCCGCGCACATCAGTCCCACGACGATGCCGCCCACCAGGACGACCACCACCTTCGCGATGAACGGCACCCCGGAGCCGGAATCGAGGGCGAGCGACACGACGGTCAGCACCAGCGACACCGGGAACAGCAGCAGCGCGCACACGACGGCCTGGACCAGCCCCCAGCGGCGCATGCGGCGCAGCCCGGATCCGGGCGGGGTGATCAGTCCGCGGTCGGCCAGCCCGTCCCCGATCTCCTGGACGGCCGGGTCGCACATGGCGGCGTAGCGCACCTGGTAGAGCCAGCCCGAGGGCGCCCCCTGGTGGGCCTGGAGGACGGCCCGCTCGGCGGGGTCGGCGGCCCGCGCCCCGGGGCGTACCTGGACGATGCCCGGACCGCCGGCCACCAGCCGGCCGTCGCCGAGCATCGAGACGAGCGCGGCGTCCACGACGGTGCCGGGACCGCCCACCAGGAAGGCTGCCTCGGACAGGTCGTGCAGGGCGGGCGCGGGTCCCGCGGACGCGGACCGGGACCTGCGGAGCCCGGCGATCAGCAGGACGGAGGAGAGGAGGACGGCGATCCAGATCGCCACGGCGAGGAGGTTCATGCCGCTCTCCCCGCCAGCGTCCGGGCCCAGCGCACGATCCGGCGGGGCGGCCTGGCCCCGGCCCGGTCCCGCCACCAGGTGGTGAGCCGGCGCCGGGCGGCCGGATCGGCCGGCAGGTCCCGGATCAGCAGGTCCTCGGCGAAGTCCAGCGCGTCCCGGCGGTACCCGGACGTCATGGGGCGGCCCTTGGCGTAGGAGAGGAAGGCTTCGCGGTACGGGTCCGGTCCGCCCAGGATCACGGGCAGCTCGGGAGCCAGCTTCGCCACCACGTCGGCCCGCTTGGCGGCCAGCGCCCGGGCCTGCACCCGGATGCGCCGGCGGTCGAAGCCCTCGGGTACGGGGGTCCCGGCCACCAGCGCCGACAGCAGCGCCGCCTGTCCGAGCGCCACCCGGGTCCGGGCCGACTCCTCGACCGGGCGCCGTTCGGTACCGGGCCCGGTACCGGGCCCGGCGGTGACCCGCTCCCCGGGCGCGGCCGGTCCGGCCGTCACCACGGCGCGGATCGCGGCCAGCTCGCCCGCGAGCTCGGCCTCCGGCGGGAAGTCGTCGTCCCGCTCCAGCAGGACGCCCGCCGGTTCCACCCGGGAGCGCAGCTCGGCCAGCAGGTCGAGCACCACCGGCGGGACCGGGTGCGCGTGGGTGTCGTGCCAGACACCGTTCCGCTCGATGCCGCCCGCCACGTGCACGTACGCCAGCGCCTCCAGCGGGATCGCGTCGAGCACGGCGGCCGGGTCCTCGCCCCGGTTGACCCGGTTGGTGTGCAGGTTGGCCACGTCGATGAGCAGCCGGACACCGGTCCGCTCGACCAGCTCCGTGAGGAACTGCCCTTCCGTCAGCTCCTCGCCGGGCCACGAGAACAGCGCGGCGATGTTCTCCAGCGCCAGCGGGACCGGCAGGGCGTCCTGCGCGATCCGCACGTTCTCGCACAGCACGTCCAGCGCGTCGCGGGTGCGCGGCACCGGCAGCAGGTGCCCCGCCTCCAGCACCGGCGAGGAGGTCCGTACGAAGGCGATGTGCTCGGTGACGAGCGGCGCCCCCAGCGCCACCGCCCGCTCGCCGAGCGCCGCCAGCTTCGCCGGATCGGGGCGGTCCGCACCGCCGAGGCCGAGCGAGACCCCGTGCGGCACGACGCGCGTGCCCCGCTCGCGCAGCCGCAGCAAGGACTCGGGCAGGTGGCCCGGGCATACGTTCTCGGCCACCACCTCGACCCAGTCCAGGCCGGAAAGCCGTTCGACGGCGTCCGCGATCTCGGGCCGCCAGCCGATGCCCACCCCCAGGTGTGCCATGGGCTTCATGTCCCCTCGCCCCCTCTCTTCGCACCGTGTGCCGATGTCATGGCCCCGACGGAGTCGCGCCAATCGCAGGAGGGGACGTTCAGAGGAACATTTGAGGTTCCCGCCTGCCGGGGAACCGCCTCAGAGCCGGGCCCGCAGTGCCGGATGGTCGGCGACCACCGTCGCGCTGCCCGGCGCGATCTCGGTGAATCCGGCGTCCCGGACCACCGGCAGACCGCTGCCGCCCAGCTCGGCCCACCGCTCGCGCGGGGCCGTCCGTACCGCCAGCCGGAAACCGGAATCCTGCCATGCGGTCCGCTCCGCCCCCGTCAGCTCCCACCACGCCAGCTGCGCCGCGTGCCCGGCCTGGGCCATGGCCTTGCCGGCCGACATGTCGAGGCCGGGGTTGAGCCACAGCACCGGCAGACCCGGCTCCGCGGTCGCGGCGACGGGCTCCGGGTCGTCCAGGTCGGTGCCCGACACCTGGAGCTTGGCCAGCTCCTTGGGCCAGCCGTCGAGGGGCACCGGCGGGAAGACCCGTACCTGCGCGCCGTTCCCGTGCACCGTGACGCCCGGCAGGGTCTCCGCCTTGCGCCACTCCGCCCCGCGCGCCCGCCGGACCACCTTGCGGATCCGGGCGTCCTGCCAGTCTCGGACCGCCCTGGCCCACTCGCCCTCGCCGTGCGCCCGCTCGTCGGTCAGCAGGACCAGCACGGCGCGGGCCGCCGTCTCCAGGGCGTCCGTCCGGGCGGGCGGCTCGGCCTTCTCGATCCGCACCACCAGCGGCAGCACGAACTGCGGGGCCTCGTCACGCAGTACGTGCTCCTGGCGGAAGGGGCTGTCCGCCCCGACCGCGGGGACGTCGGAGATGTCGTTCGTGTGCTGGCTGCTCATCCTGCCAAGGATGCCAGCCTCCGCCTTCAGGATGATGCCCCGGGTGGTCGGCCCGGGTGAGGATCGAAGCCATGAAGAGTGATCTTTTCGCGTCCGAGAACCTGGCCCAGGCGGCCGTCGCCCCCGGTATGACCCTGCAGAACGCCAAGTCCGTGAAGTACAACGTCAACGGTGAAATGCTGGCCCGGCAGGGCTCGATGGTCGCCTTCCGCGGCAACCTCCAGTTCGAGCGCAAGGGACAGGGCATAGGCGGCATGCTCAAGCGCGCCGTGACGGGCGAGGGCCTCGCGCTCATGTCCGTACGCGGCCAGGGCGAGGCCTGGTTCGCCCACCGGGCGGGCAACTGCTTCATCATCGACTTCGAGCCCGGTGACGCCCTCACCATCAACGGCCGCAACGTGCTCTGCTTCGACCCGACCCTGTCCTACGAGATCAAGATGGTGAAGGGCGCCGGCATGACCGGCGGCGGCCTCTTCAACAGCCTCTTCACCGGCACCGGCAAGCTCGCCGTCGTCTGCGACGGCCACCCGATCATCATCCCGGTCACCCCCCAGGCCCCGGTCCACGTGGACACGGACGCGGTGGTCGGCTGGAGCGCCCAGCTGGAGACCGGCCTGCACCGCTCCCAGTCGGTCGGCTCGATGATCCGCGGCGGCTCCGGCGAGGCCGTCCAGCTGAAGCTGAGCGGCGAGGGCTTCGTCATCGTCCGCCCGAGCGAGGCGGTCGAGACGGCGGCAGCACACTGAACCTGACCGGCGTGGGCCGCCGCTACGGACGGCGCCGCCCCTGGGTGCTGCGCGGCATCACGCTGGACCTCCCGCGCGGCGCCCTCGTCCGCGTCGAAGGCGGCAACGGCGGCGGCAAGTCCACCCTGCTACGGCTCGTCGCCGGCATCGAGGCCCCGACCGAGGGGCGCGTCAGCGGCCGCCCGCCCCGCACCGGCTACGTGCCCGAACGCTTCCCGGCGGCGCTGCCGCTCACGGCCGCCGGCTACCTGGCCCACATGGGCCGGGTGCACGGGCTGCCGCGCGCCGAGGCGGCCCGCCGGGCGGCCGACCGGCTGGAGCGGTTCGGCGCCGCCCCGTACGCCCGCACCCCGATGGCCGAACTGTCCAAGGGCAGCAGCCAGAAGGTGGCCGTCGCGCAGGCCCTGCTCGCCGAACCGGGGCTGCTCGTCCTCGACGAGGCGTGGACCGGCCTGGACGGCTCCGCCCGCGAGGAGCTGGACCGGGCCGTCGCCGAACGCACCGCCGCCGGAGGCACGGTGGTGTTCGTCGACCACGACCCGCGGCGGCTCGCGGGCGCGGCCGACGCCCACTACCGGGTCGAGGGCGGGGCACTCGTACCGGTGTCCGCGGCGGCCGCGGCTGCCGGGCCCCGCGTACGCATCCACGCGGTCGGCCCGCCCGGCCGGACCCTGCCCCCGGGCCTCACCGCCTCGCCGGCACCCGGCGGGGGAGTGCTGCTCACCGTGGAGGCCGCACGCTCCGACGCGGTCCTGCGCGACCTGCTCACCGCCCGGCCGCCCTGGCACGTCCGAGCCGTGGAGGAACTCCCTTGACCGCCCTGCTCCGTTACCAGGGCGCCCTGCTGCTGCGCTCCCAGCGCTGGCTCGCGCCCCTCCTCACCTACGCCGCCTTCGTGGCCGTCGGAATCCGGCCGGGCGACCCGGCAGCGGACTCCCTCGGGCTCGCGGCAGCCGGACTGGTCCCGGCCACCGCCTGGCTGGTCAGGATCTGCGTGAGCGCCGAACCGGACGCGGCCCGCGACTGCACGGCCGCCGCAGCCGGTCCCGTACGGGTCCACGCGGCGGCCCTGCTCACCGCGTCGGCCGGGGCGCTGCTCGCCGGATCCGGGGCGGCGGCCGTGGCCCTGCTGACCGGCGACCGGGCCGGCGCCGACCCCGGCGCGGCCGCCCTCGCGGGGGCCCTCGCGATGGCGGCCTGCACACTGACCGGCGCGGCCGTGGGCGCCCTGTGCAGCCGCCCGCTGATCCGCCGCCGGGGCTACGCGGTCCTGGCCGGCACCCTCGGCTCCCTGCTCGCCCTGGTCCTCGCGGTCTCCCCGGCCCGCGGCGCGGTGTCCGCCCTGGTCGCGGCGGGACGCTCGGGGACGGTGCCGCTGCCGCTCACGGCGCTGGCGGGCGCGCTGCTGCTGGCCGCCGGGGCCGGCACGACGGCCTGCCTGGCCGCCGCCCGGCGGCGCTAGGTATCCGAAAGGGACGGCCTAGCCGACGTTCGCGGGGGAGGAGCCGCCGGGGACGAGGAGGGTGGGCTCGCCCGTGCCGTCGGCGCGGGCCGACCAGATGTCGCTCGCGCGGCCGCCTCGGCCCGGCAGGGCGTAGGCGAGGGTCGCATCGTCCAGCCACGCGGCCTGGTCGTCGACGCTGTGCGGCTCGGCCAGCGGGTGTTCGCGCATCGTCGCCAGGTCGAGGACGTACAGCCGCCACGGTGCCCGGGGGTCGTCGGAGACCTTCTTCTTGAAGGCGACGCGGGCGCCTTCCGGTGACAGCGAGGGGCATTCGGCGTTCTCCCGCAGGGCCTTCGCCGACCAGGCGCGCAGGTCGCCCTCGACGAGGTGGGTGGCACCCCGGGTGGAGACGGTGGCGTAGAAGCGGTTGTCGTCGGCGGCGAAGGTCACGCCCCAGTAGTTGACGTCCGGGTCGTGGTGGCGGGCTCCGCCGAGGGTCAGCGGGATCTGCTCGATCGACTTGATCAGATAGCCGGTGCGCAGGTCCAGGATCGCCGTCCGGGTGGAGAACGCGGCGGTGTTGTACGAGTCGCCGGTCGTGAAGGTGGTCCAGGACAGGACCTGGCCCGAGGGCGAGACACGGGCCCGGTTCGGGATGCCGGGCACCGTCACCTTGCGGACCTCACGCATGCGCCGGTCGAGTACGAGGGCCTCCGTGCGGGCCGGGACCCCGGGCAGCTTGCGCAGACACAGGGCGTGGTCCCCGGCGGTGTGGAAGCGGTCGCAGGACGGGCCGCCGGTCACCCGCGGCAGACCCGGGCCGCCTTGGCGCGCGATCCGCCCGCCGGCCGTGTCCCGGAAGTAGAGGCCCGGTTCCAGGGTGGCGAAGGAGGCATCGGCCTGCTGCCCGGGCGGCCGTTCACGGTGGCGCGCGTGCAGCACGTAACCCAGCGAGCCGCCCGCCAGCAGCAGGACCGCGGTGACGACGAGGGCGAGGCGCAGCCGGCGGGACGGGGGATTCACGGGGCCTCCGGGGCGGTCGGGACGGTCGGGGGAGCGGCTGGCAGGATGCGCGAGGCGGCCGCGAGCGCCCCGGCCAGCGCGAGGGCCGCGGCCCAGAGGGCGGGCCGCGGCCCCCAGAGGGTCCATGCCGCCCCGAAGCCGGCGGCGCCCAGCAGCCGGGCCAGCGCCTGTCCGGTCTGCAGCACCGCGAGCCCGCCCGCCCGGCCGGCCGCGGGGAGCGCAGGAGCGGCGAGCGCCATCAAGACCCCGTCGGTGGCCGCGTAGAAGAGGCCCAGCAGGGCGAGCACCCCCACGACGGTCGGCGGGGAGACGGGGGCGAGCAGCAGGGCGTACGCGCCGAGCAGGGCGCCGTGCCCGAGCAGGAAGGCCGTCCGGCGCCCGGCGCGGTCGGCGGTCCGGTCGGCGATCCGGCCCACGGGGACGGCGAGCAGCAGGTAGACGGCGGCGGCCCCGAGCGGCAGCAGCGTGAACAGGGCGGGCGGAAGGTCGAGTCCGCGCAGGAGCAGCAGGTAGAGGAAGGCGTCGCCGATGGTGGTGGCGCCGAGCAGGGCCGAGGCGCCGAGCACGCGGCGGAACGCGGGGTCGCGCAGGACCGGCCGGCGCGCCGGGCGGGGCCCGGCCGGGGGAGCGGCGGCCGTCCCCGGCGCCGCGGGCACGTACACGACGAGCAGCAACACACCGAGCAGGCCGGTGCAGAAACTGACGGCGAACACCGCGTCGTAGGCGTCGGCGGTCGCCCACAGCACGGCGAACGCGGCGAGCGGGCCGAGCAGCGCGCCCGTGGTGTCCATGGCGCGGTGCACGCCGAAGGACCGGCCGAGGCTCTCCGGGGGCCCGCTGAGTGAGATGAGGGCGTCGCGCGGGGCGGTACGGATGCCCTTGCCGAGGCGGTCGGCGGCGAGCGCGGCGGCGATCCCGCCCGTCGCGCCCCCGGCGAGGAGCAGTCCGAGCCGGGAGAGCGCGGACAGCAGGTAGCCGGCGCCGGCGACCCGCTTGTGGTGGCCGCGGCGGTCGGCGAGCCGTCCGCCGAGCAGCCGGACGAGGGCGGTGGCTCCGTTGAACATGCCGTCCAGGAAGCCGAACTGGAGGGGGGTCAGGCCCAGGCCCAGGACGAGGTAGAGCGGCAGTACCGCCGTGACCATCTCGGAGGAGATGTCGGTGACGAGGCTGACCGCGCCGAGCGCGAGGACGGCGGCGGGGACGCGCCGCCGCGCCCCTGGGGGGCGGGGCGGCGCGTCCGGGCGGCCGTTGGCGGCCAGGTACATCAGTGGCAGCTGTACTTCGGGCCGGTGTCCTTGACCTGGCCGTCGGTGGCCACGTAGGTCCACCCGTAGCCGGAGTCGGTGAAGTCCAGCTTCACCACGCCGTACGGTCCGCTGATGCGCTTCTGGCTGTTGGGCTGGACCTCCTCGATCGGGTAGGGCTCGGCGCCGCCCATCCCGCCGACGATCTCCACGATCCCGTCGGCGGTCGCCCGGCCCTCGGGGTCCTGCGGGGCGAACCGCTCGTAGTGGTGGTCGTGCCCGTTCAGGACCAGGTCGGCCTTGGCGGCGTAGAGGATCTTCCACACCGGCTTGGAGACGGGGTCGTTGCCGTGCCCGCCGGAGGAGTACAGCGGGTGGTGCCAGTAGGCGGCGACGCACGGCCTGGTGTTGGCGGCGAGGTCCGCCTTCAGCCAGTTGAGCTGGGCGGTCTGGTCGAAGGAGTTGGAGTCGAGGGCGACGAAGTGCCAGTTGCCCTCGTCGAAGCTGTAGTAGCTCCTGCCCTGCGGGTAGGCGATGCTGCCGAAGTACGACTTGTACCCGGCGAGCGGGCCGGCCGGGTCGTACGTCTCGTGGTTGCCGGGGACCGGGCGGGTCTTGGCCTTGAAGGCGCCCCAGCTCTTGTCGTAGTAGGCGCGGTAGTCGGAGAGCCGGGCGTCGTCGTACTGGTTGTCGCCCATCGTCAGGTAGAACTTCGGGTCGATCCGCTGGGCGAGCGCGGCCGTCTTGGGGTGCGCGCAGCCGCTGTCGGAGGCCGTGCACTGCGCGGCGATGTCACCGGCGGCGACGACCGTGAAGGAGCCGCCCGGCGGCGGCCCGTCCCCGGCGGTGCCGTACACCTCGGCCTCGAAGAGCGAGTAGCCGTACGAGGTGCCGCGCGCGGTGCCCTGGACGCGCAGGTAGCGGCCCTTGCCGGACAGGCCGGTCCAGTCGTCGGTGCCGCCGTTGCCGGCGGTCTCGGTGGCGAGCGTGGTCCAGGCGGCACCGTCGGCGGAGACCTCGACGCGGTACGCCTTGGCGTAGGCGGCCTCCCAGGTGAGCCGTACCCGCGAGACGGTGGCCCCGGCGCCGAGGTCGACCCGGATCCACTGCGGGTCCTTGCCCTCGGCGCTGGCCCAGCGGGTGGCCGGGTCGCCGTCGAAGGCGTTCTTCGCGCCCAGCGAGGAGGACTCGGTGGAGGAGGCGGTGGCGGGCTTCCCGCGGGATATGAGGGGGTCGGCGGCGGCCCCGGCCCGTCCGGGCCAGGCCAGGAGGAGCCCGCCGACGAGGGTGAGGGCGGCGAGGCCGGTGAGGGCGGTGAGGAGGAGGGTGCGAAGTCTGCCGCGTAACAGAGGGGGGTGAGCGGAGGCGTTCAGGCGGTTCAGGCGCATACCTGGAACTCCCTGCCTTGAGGGGCGGCGAGAGCTGGACACTGGCACGGGGCGCCGCACCCGCCCGCGGGACGGGCAGGGGGCGGCGCCACAGCGGCCGGGTCAGAGCTCTCACTGAGCGCGTCATGCCCGTGGGGGTGGGCACCGCGCCAAGCCGCCGCCCGGGACACTAACAGGAAGGAAAGTTTCCTACCAGTACTCCGGCGGCAGTTGTCCGGCCGTCGCAGGCAGTTGTCCGTAAGCCGTCCGCCGGTAGGCTCGTACGCATGGACCGGCCGGACGAGACCCCGTCGCAGCACACTCCGTCGCAGCAGTCCCCGTCGTACTGCCCGGCACCCGCCGCCCCGGCCGGCCGGGTGGCGGGACCGCCGTACGCGGACTGTCCGGAGTGCGGAAAGCCCACCGAGTACGGGGTCGCCACCCCTGGCGTGGTGCTCTGCCCGGTGTGCGAGTGGCAGGAAGCCCAGCGCACCGCCTGTTCCGGCTAGGACATGCCCTGGGAACGGCCGGGTCCGCGCTACTTGCCGATCAGCTCGGAGACCTTCACGAAGCGGTAGCCGCGTTTGCGCAGCTCCGGGACGATCCGCTGGACGGCCTCCTCGGTGACCGGGGCGGCGCTGCGCGTGCAGTGCATGACCACCACCGAGCCGGGCTTCACGCCGCCGAGCACCTGCTCGGCCACGGCGCCCGGGTCCTTGGCGAAGGCGTCCCCGCTGACCACGTCCCACTGGACGGCCGTGACCTTGGCCGTGGACAGGGCCCGCAGCGCCTGGTCGTCGTAGCAGCCGCCGGGGAAGCGGAAGTACGGGACGGTGTTGACCGCGCCCGCCTGCCGGAAGGCCGCGAAGGCCCGGTCGACGTCGGCGCGGGCGGCCGCGGCGTCGAGCGCGGGCAGCCCGTAGCAGGGGGACTTGAAGGCGTGGTGGCTGTACGAGTGGTTCGCGATCTCGAAGTTCGGGTCGGTGCCGATGGACTTGGCCTGGTCCGGGTACTCCTCGGCCCAGCGGCCCGTCATGAAGATCGTCGAGGGAACCTTGAGGGTGCGCAGGGTCGAGATCAGCGCGGGGTTGTCGAAGTGTTCGCCGTCCGCGGCGCGCGGACCCTGGTCGGAGGTCATGTCGGCGTCGAAGGTCAGCGCCACGGTCTTGTCCGTCTGCTGCTTCGCCCGTTCGAAGACGGGGGTCAGGCCGTTCGGGCCCGGCGCCATGGTCGGGGGCTTGGCGGGCGCACCGGCCTGCGGGGACGCGGCGGGCGATCCGGAGGCGGAGGCCGACGCGGAGGGGGACGCCGAGGCGGCGGGGGTGCCCATACGGGCCTCGCGGCCGGCGTCCGGCGCGCCGGCGCCGCCCCCGCATCCCGCGAGGGCGGCGCCGAGCACCGCCGTGGCAGCTGCGGCAGCTACTTTTCGTACGGAATTGGTCACGTACGCAAACTATATGACTAACTGATCAGATGAATGAACGACAGGCGGTCGGGCGGAACTCACCCCGCCAGCAGCCTCCTGCGGCACTCCTCGACGTCGAAGTCCCCCTTCGGATACTGCGGATCGATGTCCTCCAGATGCTCCCGCAGCAGCGTGCTGATGGCCCAGTTGCGGTACCACTTGCGGTCCGCGGGCACCACGTACCAGGGCGCCGCATCGGTGGAGCAGCGCTCCAGCGCCACCTCGTACGCCTCCTGGTACGCGGGCCACGCACTGCGCTCCTCGATGTCACCCACGTCGAACTTCCAGTGCTTGTCCGGGTTGTCCAGCCGCTCCAGGAGCCGGGCCCGCTGCTTCTCGTAGCTGATGTGGAGGAAGACCTTCACCACGGTCACGCCGTCGTCCGCGAGGGCCTTCTCGAACCGGTTGATCTGGGCGTACCGGGCGCGCACCCGGTTGCGCGGCACCAGCTCGCGGACCCGGGCGATGAGCACGTCCTCGTAGTGGGAACGGTCGAAGATGCCGATCTCGCCCGACCGGGGGAGCTCCTGCTTGATCCGCCAGAGGAAGGGGTGGCCCAGCTCCTCCGCCGTGGGTGCCTTGAAGGCCTTGATCCGGCAGCCGGAGGGGTTGAACAGACCGATCACGTGCTTGAGGGTGCCGCCCTTGCCGCTGGTGTCCATGCCCTGGAGGACGAGGAGCACCCGGCGGCGGTCACCGGCGGTGCTCGCCGCGTAGAGCCGCTCCTGGAGGGATCCGAGCGGCTGCGCCAGCAGAGCGGTGGCTGCCGCCCCGGCCGCCTTGCCGGCGGGGCCGCCGGGAGTCGAGGAGGGGTCGAGGCGGCCGAGGTCCGGCCGTTCGCCCGGGGTCACGCGCAGCAACTCCCGCAGCGGCGGGGCCCCGGAGCCGCCGTCCTCGGAGCGCTTCCCGGGCTTGGCGGCCTTCTCGAGTCCGGCCGCCTTCTCCTGCTTCGGGGCCTTCTCCCGATTCCCGGACTTCCCGGACTTCTCGGACTTCGCCGCTTTCCGCTTCTCGTTCCGCTTCCCGGCCATCGCTGACCACCCCAATCCCGTCGGTTCCGTACGATCTTCCAGCAGACCGAACGGGAGCGCGAGGTCAGTGCCAGTGGAGCCGGGACCGGGTCTGGGCCAGGCTCTACCGCGTGATCCTCGATGCACTCGGGATGCGGGGCGAGCCGGACTGGTCGCGGTGCGCGATCGACTCCGTCAGCCTGCGGGCCGCAAAAGGGGGCCAGTGACGGGACCGAATCCGACCGACCGCGGGAAAGTTGGGATCGAAGATCCACCTGATCTGTGACCGGAACGGATTGCCGCTGTCTCTGGGAATTCCGGCGCGAACATGCATGACAGTCAGGGTTTGGGACCGCTCGTGCGCGGCATTCCGCCCATCCGCTCCCGCCGCGGGCCCCGGCGCCGGCGTCCGGAGAAACTGCACGAGGACAAGCGCTACGACTACGACCACCTGCGGCGATGGCTCCATCGTGGGTGGTGGGAAGAACCGTGCCTTGGTGGCCGGCTGTCGCAGGCTCCACCGCCGCTATGAACGCAAGGCCGAGCACTTCCTTGCCTTCGTCGGCATAGCCGCAGCCCTCATCGGCTACCGCCGATTGGCGACCCTGCTCACGGCCTGAGCCGGTCCTGCAGGACGGTGCAGGGTCGTTCGCCGAGGAGTCGACGTGACCCGAGCTGGAGCGGTTCTGCTTGAACCACCGGTCCCGGATAGGGAAGTGCTCATCCCTGGTCAGCCGGACCGGGTACGGCGAAGGGGCGAACACACCAGGCGGGTGTGCCCGCCTCTCCGGAGTCGTCCGGGCGGTCGCTCGACGGCCTGTGGAGCGGGAAGGGCGGCTCACGCCAACGTGACGATGACGGGCTTGCCGTCGGTCGTACACGAGGAATCACATGCCGGGATCGCTTCCCCGAAACGTTCCGCCGCCGGTCCTTAGCCGTTCGGGTTCCACTCCAACGAGGAGACGATCGTGCCGGGCAGCTCGTAGTGATGGTCGCCCTCGTACCAGTCGCTCTTCGGGCTGTTCAGCGAGTAGCCGTTCGCTCCGGTGACGTTGTCGACCCAGACCTCTCCAGCCGCCAGACCGCAGAAGTGCTGATGGGCGTCGAACGAGACCGATACCCCCGAGGCGTTTTCGGCGTAAACGACATAGTTCATCGCGTTGTCGCCGGCGACGGCATTGTAGTAATTCGACGTGTACACAGCGACCTCGCCCGGCGAAAGGATCTGCACCGCGTCTCCGTAGGCCACCGCCGTGGTTTTCTGCGGGTATCCCTGTACGGTCATGATGACGGGTGTGTTGTTCTTGATGACCGTCACCAAGTTGTTGCACAAGAAATCGACGCCGAGATCCGATGACCAGCCTTGGTTGGTGGGCGGATTCATAGTGGCCGGGTATTTCGGGTGGTACGAGATCACCGGAGTGCCGGGACGGGCCAAGCCGCCGGAGACGTCGAGGACATTTCCGTTCATCAGGCTCCGGATGAGGCCGTCGCCGGCGATCGCCCACTGCTGATTCGGTGCACCGGTGTAGTCGTTGATCTGGACTCTGGCGCTGTCGCTCGGATCGGAGTCGGCGATCTCCACGACCTTACCGGACCCGTTGTAGAGGTAGAGGTTGTTGACGTAGCTCCAACTCTGGTTCGGGGGGTAGGAGGCGTTGTACGGATTGATGACGAGCTGTGCACCCGACTGGGGCGAGGCCCCTTCGACGTCCAGCACCAGGTTCTGGCCCAGCCAGGTCGAGATGAATGCCCAGAACATCGGTCGCGGAACCAGTGTGTCGGGGGCCGTCCAGGTGGCGGTGAGGATCACGCCCGCCCCTTGGTCCAGGGCAGCGAGGGAGGCCAGGTCGCTGGCCAGATGAGCCTCCACCACAGGGATGACGGGCTCGACCTCGGGGGGCATCGTGCCGAGTAGTTCCTTGAACGTGCCACTGTCCCGCAGGGCAGTTACGGCCGCGCCCGGGAGGATGAAATCGTATCCCCAGGCGTAGGCATTGGCCGAAATGGTGGCGAGATTCGGGACCGCAGCAGCCGACTCCGGTACGGGACCAGGATTCAGGTCCCGCCTCGGGCCGGTTGCGTCCTTCTTTTCCTGGAACGATCGCCGTAGTGCCAGCAGCGACTCCAGTTCTGTACCGGAGAGAGCCCCCGAAGGGCGTGCACGTTCAGCCATGATCACGTCTCCACTCGTCGATGGTAAGGGAGGCCCGGCAGCGAAGAATCGGGTCAACAGGACGAAAACCTGCCGCCTCGTCACCGACACGCTATGGCTGCCCCCTGAACCCCGCTACTCGAAGCGGGCACCGGTCTCCGCGACCGTGCGGGGTAGGCCGTTGTCGGCCGCGGTGGCCTCGGCTTCTGCGAGGGCCCGGTGGAACGAGGCCGGCCCCGGGACTGTCGGGCCCACGCGGTGAGTTGTCGCTCCACTCCAGCCGGCACGCCTCGTCACTGGGGAAAAGAGAAGCCCAATTCACCTAGGCGGGGCACGCGCCGCCTAGGACCGTGATCGTTCTCACCCATATCCGACTGTATCGACTTTCCCTGACGCTCCATAAGAAACGACCTCTTGGCCGCCGCGCAGGTTACCGCGGACCTGCCGGTTCCCGGCGTCCGCAGAACGGTGCTGCCCGTGACGCCCGGGCCCCTGCCGAGCCGTGGCGGAGCGGGACGTGCATGAAGCCTCACGGACGAGGGGAAGGCCAGGGGGACCTCAGGGGGGACCATGGACGGCACATCACCTGAATCCCGTACCTTGCTGAGCAAGTTCCGTATCGCCCTGCGATCTGCGTTCTCCTGGGGGGGATTGAGCCTGGCCCTGGTCTCCAACGGCCGTGTCGGGTTCGGCTGGTCCGTGCTCAACGAGCTCGCGGTCTTCGCCGCCGCCGGTGTTGCCATCCCCTTCCACTACGACCTGTTCCTACGGGACGCCGAACGGCAGCGGTTCCTCGGAGAGATGAACCGGCTGCCCGACGAGCGGCTGCCTGTCCGTGAAGGCAGCGTTCATCGCCGGCGCGAGTTCCGAGATCATCGAAGTCGGAATTTCGCTGCGCAGCCTGGCGAGCCTGTTCGTCTCACGTCCCGAGCGGGATTTCACCGAACCGGTACGCCGGCTCCTGAGCCAGGGCGTGAACATCACCTACGTCGTGGCGGACCCCCGAATCGGTGCTGCTCGGGGAGTACAGCCGGAGCATCGGCGACCCCCGCTTGCCGCAACGGGCGTCCGACTCCGCTCGCCAGCTGCTGGAGATCGCCCGGGTATTCGAGTCCGAAGGACACCCCGGAGGACCGACGGTGCGCTTCACTCGGTACCTGACCTCCTACATAAGCGTCGTGGACGCTGAATCCGAGACGGGGCGCTGTCGTACTTCCCCTGTCCGGTCGGCGTGCGCAGGTCCGACTCGCCCGTGCTCGACATTTCGCGGAGTGCTCAGCCCGAGCTGTTCGAACGCTGCGCGACCTACGCGCGGACCGCTCTGCGCGACAGCACGCCCGCGGATCTTCCGTGAGCGGCACCGGGCCCCCGGCGAAGACGATCACGATCGACGCACGCCCTGGGCACGGCCTAGTGCCAGGGCCCCGTCACCGCGAACGTGGTCCCCGGCGCATAGGCGTTCACGTACATCGTCCGCCCGTCCGGGGAGAAGGTGACCCCGGCGAACTCCCCCCACTCCGGGGCCCCCGGCCGGCCGATGTCCTCGGCGTTGCGGGCCATCGGATAGACCTCACCGCCCACCGTCACCCCGAAGACGTACTGTGCGCCGCCGCCGTCCTCGCACACCATCAGCCCGCCGTCCGGGGCCAGGCAGATGTTGTCGGGGGAGTCCCCGGGCATCGCGATGTCGGCGGCCGGGCCGAAGCGCACGTCCAGGCGCAGCCGGGCGCGCCGCGGATCGTAGAACCACACCTGCCCGTGGTGGTCGGCGGCCGCGCCCTCGCCGCTGCGCGCGAAGCTGGACACGAAGTGCACCCCGCCGTCGCCCCAGTAGCAGCCCTCCAGCTTCTGCGCGTGGGTGATCCCGCCCGGCCCGAAGTCCTGGAGCCGGATCGGCGTTCCGGCCGCCGACGGGTCCGGTACGGGCACCCACTCCACCGGGAACTCCGCCCCCGGCTCGTCCACCACCGCCAGGTCCGCGAGCCCCGGCACCCGCAGGGCCTCCAGCCGGCCCCCGGCCCGCAGCGAGCCGAGCCCGCCGAGCGGCCGCTCCGGCAGGAACCGGTAGAACAGCCCGAACGGCCGGACGAAGGCGTCCTCGGTCTCGTAGACGACCCCGCGGTACGGGTCCACGGCGACGGCCTCGTGCGCGAAGCGGCCCATCGCGGTGAGCGGGACCGCGCCCGAGCGGTGCGGGTCGGCCGGGTCCACCTCGAATACGTAGCCGTGGTCGCGGGTGTAGCCGGACGTGCCCGCGCGGTCCTCGGTCTCCTCGCAGCTCAGCCAGGTGTTCCAGGGGGTGCGGCCGCCCGCGCAGTTGACGGCGGTGCCCGCGAGGGCGACGCGCTCGCCGGTGACCCGCCCGGCCGCGTCCAGTTCCAGGGCGGTGCAGCCGCCGAGGGCCTGGGGGTCGTAGGTCAGTCCCGGGACGGCGGGGACGCGCAGGGCGGCGGTGGTGCGGTTCTCGTGGTTGCGGACGAGGCGCACGCGGCCGCCGCCGGCCTCGAAGGCGGCCATGCCGTCGCAGTTGGCGGGCACGGGCCCCTCGCCGGAGCGCAGCGGCCCGCCGGCCCGGGAGAGCACCTGGTAGGTGAACCCGGCGGGCAGGTCGAGCAGCCCGCGCGGGTCGGCCACCAGCGGCCCGTAGCCGCGGTACGTGCGGGGGGTCCGCGGGGCCCGGGCGGCGGCCGGGGAGCCGCCACCGGCGAACAGCGCGCCGAGCACCCCGCTGAAGGCGATCCCGCCCGCGGCGAGCAGGCTGCGCCGGGTGACGGACATGGGCGGCTCCCCGGGCGGCATCAGAGGGACGGCTTGGGGCGGGTGGTGCCCGGAAGGCAGGTCACCGCCCGGTTGAAGGTCTCGAACAGGCCGTCGGGGTTCTTCTTCCAGAGCCACAGGTGCAGGGCGTAGTGCACCGGCTGACCGGCGAAGTTGCCGGGCTTGGGGCCCTTGAAGGGGATGCCGAACATCGTGGGGCGGTCGTCGTCCGTCGTGAGTTTCTGGTCGCGGTCGTAGAGCAGCCACTGGACGGCGACGAGCCGTTTGCCGCCGCGCCCGTCGTCCTCGTAGAACAGCGCGGCGGGCTTCGCCGGGTCGAGGGAGTTGTCGTACTTGTGATTGAAGTGCGGGTAACCGAGCGCGCCCGGGCCCGCCTTGTCGACGACGCAGTACTGGTCGGGCTTGTAGCCGTCCGCCACCGCGTTGGCGTGCACCTGGTAGCGGGCGGTCGCCGCGTACGTACGGGCGAGGTCGCCCTGGGCCCGGCCGGAGCCCGTGCCCGCGGCGGCGAGGGGAGCGGTGACGGCCGCCAGGGTGAGCGAGGCGGCTGCGGTGAGGGCCAGGGCGAGACTGCGGGCCATGCGCGGGCTCCTTGTGACGGGCTGGCTGGGGGCACCTGCAGCCCTTCCCCGGGCTGCCGGACCCGCCACACACTCGGCCCGGACGGGCGACCGCCGATCGGCTGACGGTCGGCCGGATCCGCACCCGGACCCGCCCCGGCCCCCGGCACCGCCGCCTCACCCGAACGGGAAAGGCGCCGTTTCGCGACGCATCCGCACGGGGAACCGGTGTTGTCCCCAGCAGGCGAGTGCGACGGAGGGTACGGACCATGGCGCAGCAGGATGCGGCACCGGACGGCGGCGGAGAGCTGCACGAGATCGTGTCGGCCGTGTCCCGGGGCGCGCCGGAGTACCGGCAGTGCCCCCATCCGATGTACGCCGCCCTGCGCGAGCAGGACCCGGTGTGCCGGCTGACCCCTCCCCACGGGATCGAGACGTACCTGATCACCCGTTACGACGATGCCCGTGACGCCCTGTCGGACCCCCGGTTCAGCAAGAACATGCACGGCGCCATCGACACCTACCACGCCGTGTACGGCAGCTTCTTCGACGCGCTCGACGACAACGTGCTCTTCTCGGACCCGCCCCGGCACACGCGGCTGCGCCGCGTCCTGCGGAGCGCCTTCACCCCCCGGCGGGTCGAGCAGATGCGCCCGAGGATCACCGAGATCGCCGAGAACATCCTGCGTGAATGCCGGAAGGCGGGCACGGTCGACCTCATGGCCGCGTTCGCGTTCCCGCTGCCCGTCGCTGTCCTGTGCGAGCTGATGGGCATTCCGCAGGAGGACCGCCCGGAGATCCTGGAGCAGTTCGCGGTGGTGACCCGCTCCCGGTTCGACCCCAGCAGGAGGGCGGAGCTGAAGGCGGCCGAGGAGCGACTGCAGCACCGGCTGGAGCGGCTCATCGCGGACACGCGCGAGCACCCGTCGGACTCCTTCCTCAGCGACCTCCTCCAGGCGGAGGAGCGGCTGGAGGATCCCGAACTGGTCGCGTCGCTGTGGGTCCTGTTCTTCGCCGGCCACAAGACCACCGCCTACCAGATCGGCAATTCCGTCCTCAACCTGCTGCTCCGCCCCGATCAGGCGGCGCTGCTGCGCAAGGACCCCGCGCTCGTCCCGCGGGCGGTCGAGGAGATGCTGCGCTTCGAGGGCTCGGTGGAGACGTCGACCTTCCGGTACGCGGCGCAGGACGCCGAGATCCGGGGCACGGCGATCCCCGAGGGCTCCCTCGTGCAGATCGCGATCTCCTCGGCCAACCGGGACCCCGAGAAGTTCGGCCTCCCCGACGAGCTGGACGTGACGCGCGAGGGCCTCCAGGGCACGCACCTGGGGTTCGGGCACGGAACGCACTACTGCCTGGGGGCACCGCTGGCGCGGCTCGAACTCGAGATCGCGCTCGCCACCCTCCTGCGGGAGTTCCCGGACATGGAGCTCGCGGACGCGCAGGAGACCGGCAGGGCGTGGCTCAAGGGTCCGGTGCCGGCGTTCCGGGGCCTCGAACACCTCCGGCTCGTCCTGGAGCCGCACCGCCCCGGCGCGGACCCGGACGAGTCGTCCCTGGCCTCCGTGGCCTCCGGCAGGTAACCCAGACCCGATGGGCGGTGGATTGGCATGACGGATTCCGTGAGTACCTCCGCACTGCGCCTCCTGGGGACGCCGGCGGACGAACTGCGGATCGCCGCGGTGGGCACCAGCGAGGTCATCCGGGTCGCGCGGGGCTACTCGGCACCGGATACGGACGCGGCGCGCGCGGTCCATTCGAAGATCGACATGCATCATCACTTCTGCGCGCCCCAGTGGCGCGACTGGGCCGCGCACCACGGACTGATCGATCCGCAACGGCTGCCCCCGTGGAGCCGGCTCGGCACCGATGCGGCGATCCGTTTCATGGACGGCGCGGGCATCACGACCGCCGTCCTCAAGCCGATGCTGCCGGCGCGCTACCGGTCGTCGGCGCAGCTGCGCGAGGCCATCAACATCACGCTGCAGTCGATGAGCGAGGTGGCGCAGGCGCATCCGGGACGGTTCTCGTACTACGTGCCGCTGTTCCTGGACGACCCGGAGGCCTCGTCCTGGGCCGTGCGCCGCGGGCTCGGGCAGCTCGGAGCCGTCGGGGTGAACGTGACGGCCAACTACGGGGGCGTCTACCTCGGTGATCCCGCCTACGACCGGCTGTTCCACGAGCTGAACGACTACTCCGCCGTGGTGGACACCCACCCGCACAACCTTCCGGACGGCCCGTGCGGCCCGCCCGGCCCGCCTGGCCCGCCCGGTGGTGCCTCCTCCGGCCGGCCCGGTGCGTCCGGTGCGTCCGGTCCGCCCGGTCCGCCCGGTGGTACCTCCGGCCCGCCCGGCGGGTCGACGGTTCCGGGCATCCCGAACTTCATGTGCGACTTCCTGCTGGACACCACGCGGGCCGCCGTGAACATGATCAGCCGCAGGACGCTGGACCGGTTCCCGGACATCTCCGTCGTCCTGCCGCACGCCGGAGGCTTCCTGCCGTTCATCGCGACGCGTCTGCAGGCCCTCGGGCGGTTCTGCGAACCGGCCGTCGAACCCGCCGCCGTCCGTGACCACCTGAGCCGCTTCTACTACGACACGGCAGGCCCCATGGCGCCCGCCGCGACCCTGCTGGAGCACGTGCCGGCCGACCACGTCCTCTTCGGCACGGACTGGCCCGCGGCCCCCGCCGACACGGTCATGGACCTGGCACTGCCCGCCCTCGAAGCGGACCCGGCCTTCACCCCGGAGCAGCTGCGGGGGATCTACCACGACAACGCGATGCGCCTGATCCCGCAGCTGGCGACCGCCTGACGGGGGTGCGGGCCGCGATGTGCGGCCCGCACCCCCGCCGGAGCGGGAGCGATCAGACGAGCTCCGCGCTCAGGGTGATCGTCGTACCGGTCAGGGCCTGGCTGACCGGGCAGTTCTTCTTCGCGTCCTCGGCCGCGGCGGCGAAGCCCTCCGCGTCCAGGCCGGGGACCTCCGCGCGGACCGTCAGGTGGATGCCCGTGATGCCCTCGCCCGGCTGGAAGGTCACATCGGCCTTGGTCTCCAGGCGGGTGGGCGGGGTGCCCGCGCCGTCCAGGCCGTGCGAGAGGGCCATCGAGTAGCAGCTGGAGTGCGCGGCGGCGATCAGCTCTTCCGGGCTGGTCTTGCCGTTCGCGGCCTCGGCGCGCGAGGGCCAGGAGACCTCGAACGAGCCCCGGCCCGAGGAGTCGAGGCTGACCGTGCCGGCGCCCTTGAGCAGGTTGCCTTCCCAGACGGTGTGCGCGGTACGCGTGGTGGCCATGGTGATCCCTTCGAAGATGTGGGAAACGGCCGGGCTCCCGAAAGGGCCCGGCGTCCCCAAACCTACTGGGAGACCAGGGGTTTCGCGTCGCGTGCCAGGGCGGTGAGCCGCGATATGGCGCGGAAGTACTTCTTCCGATAGCCGCCGTTCAGCATGTCCTCACTGAACAGCTTGTCGAAGGGGACACCTGAGGCCAGTACCGGGATCTCGCGGTCGTACAGGCGGTCGGCCAGTACCACCAGCCGCAGCGCCGTCGACTGGTCCGGCACCGGGCCGACGTCGGTCAGGCAGACCGCCGTGAGGCCGTCGGTCAGCGCGCCGTAGCGGCTGGGGTGCACCCTGGCCAGGTGTTCGAGCAGGCCGGGGAAGTCGTCCAGGCTCGCGCCCCCGGTCGCGTACGCGGCCTTGGTGACCTGCTCGTCCGAGAACGGCGCCGGGGCCTCCGGGAGGCCGCGGTGGCGGTAGTCCTGGCCGTCGATCCGCAGCGGCCGGAAGTGCGCCGACAGCCCCTGGATCTCGCGCAGGAAGTCGGCGGCGGCGAAGCGGCCCTCGCCGAGCTTGCCGGGGAGCGTGTTGGAGGTGGCGGCAAGGGCCACACCCTGCTCGACGAGGCGGCTGAGCAGCGAGGACACCAGTACGGTGTCGCCCGGGTCGTCCAGCTCGAACTCGTCGATGCACAGCAGCCGGTGTCCGCCGAGGGTCTGCACGGTCTGCTGGAAGCCGAGCGCGCCGACCAGGTTGGTCAGCTCCACGAAGGTGCCGAAGGCCTTGAGCGCGGGCTCGGCCGGGGTGGCGTGCCACAGGGAGGCCAGCAGGTGGGTCTTGCCGACGCCGTAGCCGCCGTCGAGGTAGACCCCGCGCGGGGCGGCGGGGGCGGCCGGCTTCTTCGAGAACCAGCGCTTCTTGCCGGCGCCGCTTGCGTGCGCGCCGCCCAGACCGGCGGCGAAGCCGCTCAGCACGGTGACGGCCTCGGACTGGCTGGGCTGGGTCGGGTCCGGGTTGTACGTGTCGAAGCGCACCGAGTCGAACCGCGGCGGCGGCACCATCTCGGCCACCAGCCGTTCGGCGGGCACCCGCGGCTCGCGCGCGCAGAGGGCCTGGGGCCCCGCGTCGGCTATGGGGGGCCGGCCGGAGGTGTAACCGGAGGTGGAGAGAGATGTCGACACAGCTCTCAACTCTACGGGGCGTGGCACACTGCACCGATGCGACGCCTGTTCCCTGTGACCGATCAGACATCAGCCCCGCCCCAGGACCGGGCCGACCGGGAGTGGTCGCTCGACGAACTGGCGGAGGCCTACGCGTACCCCGCGCTGAAGGCGGACGGCCACTGGCTCCGGGCCAACATGGTCTCCACCCTGGACGGGGGCGCCCAGCACGAAGGCCGCTCCCAGCCCATCTCCGGCGAGACGGACATGCGGATCTTCGGCACCCTGCGGGCGCTGGCCGATGTGGTGGTCGTCGGCGCGGAAACGGTTCGCCAGGAGGGCTACCGCCCGGCCCGCGCCCGGGAGGCCTTCGCCGCCCGCCGGGCCGCCTCCGGGCAGGGCCCGGCGCCCGCCATCGCCGTGGTCACCGCCGGCATGGACCTGGACTTCTCGCTGCCCCTGTTCACCTCCCCGCTGGTGCCGACGCTGGTGGTCACCGGCGCTGCCGCGCCCGCGGACCGGGTGGCCGAGGCCGCGCGGGCCGGGGCCGAGGTCGTGGTGGCCGGTGAGGGTACGAGGGTGGACGCCGCCCGGGTGGTGCGGGAGCTCGCCGCGCGCGGGCTGCGCCGCCAGCTCACCGAGGGCGGGCCCCGGCTCCTGGGCCAGTTCGTGGCCGCCGACGCCCTGGACGAGCTGTGCCTGACGATCTCCCCGATGCTCGTGGCGGGAGGCGCCCAGAGGATCGCCGGCGGCCCCTCCGTCACGGTTCCGCACCGGCTCGCGCCCGCCTGCGTACTGGAAGAGGCCGGGTTCCTCTTCACGAGCTACCGTCGGATCTGACAAGGCGCGGAATTTGTCGTTCCGCTTTGCTTCCGCTGGGCACATAACTGGGCAGGTATGTCTGCGCAGGGCCCCGTGCGACAGCGGGGCAGGATGGTTTCCGCAGGGGCCGGCCGGCCGGCCTCGGCCCATGAAGGAGAGGGCGTCCGTGTTCACGAGCGTATTGATGATCGAGCAGCCGCTGACCGCGGTGGACGTGGACTTCGTCACCAACCTGCACGGGGACGACGCGGTCTCCTTCATCGTGCTCATGCAACCCCGGGGCGACCAGGACCGACTGCTGCGCGCCATCGACGACGTAGCGCTCGGTGAGCTCCCCGAGGCCATCCGTGAGGGCGACGAACCCGAGGGCGAGGACGCCCTCGGCCCCGCCGCGCACGCCCTCGCGCACTCCCTGAACGCGCTGCGCGCCAAGGGCGCCAAGGCCGTGGGGCAGATCATCGAGGACCACCCGCTCGACAAGCTGAAGTCCGTCGTGGACGAGCACGAGGCCGACGAGGTGATCGTCCTGACCGCCCCGCACTTCGTGGAGGAGTTCTTCCACCGGGACTGGGCCTCGCGCGCCCGCCACAAGGTCGGCGTTCCCGTGCTCAAGCTCTTCGCCCACAACGAATAGGCTGGGGCCAGTCAGAGCCTCACGCGCACCCGCAAGAAACACGATCCTGGAGTGACCTGAATGAAGCCCGGCCTGCCGACCGCCATGGAACGGCCCCACTTCATCGGCATCGGCGGCGCCGGCATGTCCGGCATCGCGAAGATCCTGGCCCAGCGCGGCGCGCAGGTGGCCGGCAGCGACAGCCGCGGTGACTCCGAGACCGCCGAGGCGCTGCGCGCCCACGGCGCCACGGTCCACGGCGGACACGCGGCCGGCAACCTCGCCGCCGACTCCACCTGCGTGGTCGTCTCCAGCGCGATCCGCGCCGACAACCCCGAACTGGCCCGCGCCGCCGAGCTCGGCATCCCCGTCGTGCACCGCTCCGACGCGCTGGCCGCCCTGATGGACGGGCTGCGGCCGATCGCCGTCGCCGGCACGCACGGCAAGACCACCACCACCTCGATGCTGGCGGTGTCCCTCTCGGCCCTGGGCCTGGACCCCTCGTACGCCATCGGCGGCGACCTGGACGCCCCCGGTTCCAACGCCCACCACGGAGAGGGCGACATCTTCGTCGCCGAGGCGGACGAGAGCGACCGCACCTTCCACAAGTACACCCCGCAGGTCGCGATCATCCTCAACGCGGAGCTCGACCACCACGCGAACTACGCCTCCATCGACGAGATCTACGAGTCCTTCGAGACCTTCGTCGGCAAGGTCGTGCCCGGCGGCACCCTCGTCGTCGCCCACGGCCAGGAGGGCGCCGCCGAGATCGCCCGCCGGGTCGCCGGCCGGGAGGGCCTCACCGTCGTCACGTACGGCGAGGAGGAGGGCGCCGACGTCCGGATCACCAAGATCACCCCGCGCGGCCTGACCAGCGAGGTCACCGTGATCCTGGACGGCCGGATGCTCACCTTCACCGTCTCGGTCCCCGGCCGCCACTACGCGCACAACGCCGTCGCGGCCCTCGCCGCGGGCGTGGCGCTCGGCATCCCGGCGCACAACCTGGCGAGCGCGCTCGGCAAGTACACCGGCGTCAAGCGCCGCCTCCAGCTCAAGGGCGAGGCCGCGGGCGTCCAGGTGATCGACTCCTACGCGCACCACCCCACCGAGATGACCGCCGACCTGGAGGCCATCCGCGGAGCCGCCGGGGACGCCCGGATCCTGGTCGTCTTCCAGCCGCACCTCTTCTCGCGCACCCAGGAGCTCGGCAAGGAGATGGGCCGGTCGCTGGCCCTCGCCGACGCCTCCCTGGTCCTGGACATCTACCCGGCCCGCGAGGACCCGATCCCCGGCGTCACCAGCGAGCTGATCATCGCGGCCGCGCGGGCGGCGGGCGCCGACGTCACCGCCGAGCACGACAAGGCGGCCGTAGCCGACGCCGTCGCGGGAATGGCCAAGCCCGGTGATCTCGTTCTCACCATGGGCGCGGGCGACGTCACGGACCTCGGTCCGGCCATCCTCGCCCGGCTGTCGAGCTGAAGGTACGAGGGAGCGGGAGAACCATGTCCTACGAGGTCGAGAAGACGGACGAGCAGTGGCAGGCGGAGCTGACCCCGTCCGAGTACCAGGTACTGCGCCTGGCGGGCACCGAGCCGGCCTTCCGCGGTGAATACACGGACACCAAGACGGAGGGCGTCTACTCCTGCCGCGGGTGCGGGTCCGAGCTGTTCCGCTCGTCGGAGAAGTTCGAGTCGCACTGCGGCTGGCCGTCCTTCTTCGACCCGAAGGACACCGACGCGGTCGAACTGATCGCGGACACCTCGCACGGGATGGTCCGCACGGAGGTCCGCTGCGCGAAGTGCGGATCCCACCTGGGCCACGTCTTCGAGGGCGAGGGCTACCCGACCCCGACGGACCAGCGGTACTGCATCAACAGCATCTCCCTGCGCCTGACCCCGAGCGGCCAGGGGAGCTGAACCCTGCCGGTTCCCTTCGGGCCCACGTCCCGCAGGGAACCGGCCCGCCCGGTCACGGGGCGGGCGGCGGTGCGGCGGTGCCGGTGCGGTGCGGCAGCCAGAAGCAGGACGCGGCCAGGAGCGCCGCCGCCGCGGCGCCGGTCAGCACGGGGACGTTCCCCAGCCAGGCCGCCAGCGCGCCCGCGGACAGGGCGCCCACCGGGACGGTGGTCAGGAGCGCCGCCTGGGCGAACCCGGCGACGCGGCCCTGGAGGTGCTGCGGGGCGATCAGTTGCTGGGTGGTCGTCATGGAGATCGCCCAGACGGTCGCCGCGATGCCGAAGACCAGTTGGTAGGCGAGCAGCGCGGGGAAGGCGAGGCCCAGCGACGCCGCCGGCACCAGGAAGATCGCGAGGGCTGCCACCACCGCGCAGATCCGTGTCGCCCGGTACAGCTCGACGGAGGTCGCGAACCGGCCCGCGAGCAGGACCCCGGCCACGGTGGCCACGCTGAAGGCGGCGTACACGATCCCCAACTGCCATGCGGAGAGCGCGAGTTCGCGATTCGCGTAGACCACGAAGAGCGCGTCCGCGGCCCCGCTGCCGAGGTTGAACCCGGCGCCCGCGAGCACCTGCCGGCGCAGCACCGGTTCCGCCCGGACCACCGCCAGCCCCTCGCGGAGCGCGGCGAGCCGGGGGCCCCGGCGTCCGGTGGGCTCGGCCGGTCTGTTCAGTGACGCGGGCAGGGCGAACAGCAGCGCGGCCTCGACCGCGTAGGCGGCGCTGCCGGCCAGCAGGGCGGAGGACGCCCCGGCGAGACCGACGAGGACGCCGCCCAGGGCCGGGCCGCCGATCATGCCCGCCGTACGGGCGCCGGTCAGGGCCGAGTTGCCGGTCAGGAGCTGCTCGGGCCTGACCACCCGGGGCAGCGCCGCCTGCAGCGCGACCGAGAGGGTCCAGGTCAGCGCGCCCGACAGGGCGGCCACCACGTACAGGTGCGGCAGACCGAGGCTCCCGAGTGCCCGGGCGAGCGGCACCGAGGCGACGACCACCACCTGCAGCGAGGTGAGCGTGACGGCCAGGGTGCGCAGCCGGGCCCGGTCGGCGAGCACACCGGCGAGGGGGCTGAGCACGGCGCCGGGGAGATAGGTCAGGGCCAGCAGAGCCGACGCCCCGAACGGGCCCGCGTCCAGGCGGGTCACGGCCAGCATCGCCAGGGCCAGCGCGGTGATCTGCCGTCCGACGGAGCTGGCCGCCTGTTCGCCGCAGAGCAGCAGGAACGGGCGGTGCCGCCGCAGCGCACCCCACGGGGTGCCGCCGCCGTCGGCGGCCGTGGCCGGGGGGCGGGTCGGCGACGCGGCCACGGGTCAGACGCTCGTGCAGGGGACGGGCCAGCGGCGCAGGCGCGGCGGCAGTGCCACCGCCCACCCCTGCGTGACCAGGACGAGGCGTTCGTCCGCCAGCACGGACACGGCCTCGCGCCGTGCCGCGTCGAGTGCGTCGAGGGCCGTGGGTTCCTGCACGGTGAGGAAGGCGCCGAGCAGTGCAGGCTCGTCGATGGTGAACCGTGCCGAGGCCGCGGGATCCCTGCGGTCCATGACCGTCACGAAATCCGGCCCGCGGCGGTGGTAGAGCAGGCCGTACGCGTACCGGGACCGCCACACGGCCGCCTCGTCGGAGCTGCCGGACCTGCCGGACCCGCCCGGGGAGGCGGCCCGGGGAGCGGGTGGCGGGAGGTGGTGCAGCAGCCCGGTGTCGAAGGGCAGGGCGTCGCTGTCCGGGACCCAGCGCACCGTCAGCGCCCGGCTCTGGCAGTCGCGCAGGAAACGCACGGCGTCCGCCGCGCCGCGTCCGCCCGTGCCCAGCGGCAGCGGCTCGTCCACCACCACCTGCCCGCCGGTCACGTGGCCACCACCTCGGTGCCGGCCCCGGCCCCGGCCCCGGCCTCGTCCGTGACGGCGACCGCGCGGACCGGGGCGTTCCGCAGGGGCAGCGACACGTACGACCTTCCGTCGGAGAACAGCAGTCCCAGGGACACGCCCTCACCGAGCCACTCCGTGAGCCGCTCAAAGGCGACCGGATGCCCCTCCCCGGTGAGGAGCCGGTGCAGGGCGGGCCCGGATCGGCCGTGTTCCAGGTGCCGGAACGCGGCGGCCTCCCAGCCGCCGAGCCGGTGCGTCCGGGCCGGCCATCCGCGCCGCCGGTCGTGCACCAGCAGGTCACCGTCCGCGCCGGATTCCATCAGCAGCGTCGAACCGGGGTGCCCGGCCCGCCAGTCCGCGACGGCCCGTACGAGCCGCTCCTCCGCCCTGCCGCCGATCCCGCGGGGCGGGGTGTCGAAGAGGTACACCAGATCGGCCAGTTCCTCCTCGGGGAGGTCGTACACATGGCCGTACATCTCTGCAGGGGTCCGCTCGGCGAAGCCGAGGGCGGGATCGGCGAAGTGCGGGCTGAACCGCTCCAGCTGGATGCGGAACGCGCCGCCCGGTGGCTGCAGGTGCACGAGCGCGGGGATCTGGTCGACGACCGGGTCGTAGTCGTCCGCCGTCTCGCCCGGGAACCCGTACAGGTAGTTCCACGTGCACGTGAGCGACCGGTCGGCGCATTCCCGGAGCGTGCGGACGTTGCGGGAGCCGGTGACGCCCTTGTCCATGAGGCCGAGGACGCGGTTGTTGAGGCTCTCGATCCCCGGCTGGATGTGCACGGCCCCTGAGCGGGCCAGGAGCGCCAGCTGGTCCGTGCTGAGGTTGGACTTGACCTCGTAGTGCATCAGGAGGTCCCAGCCGCTGTCGGCGGCGAGCGGCAGGAAGTCCGTGAAGTACGCCATGTCGATGATGTTGTCGACCGTGACGATGTCGAGGATCCGGTGCCGCCGGACGAGCCGGTCGACTTCGGCCCACAACTGCTCACCGGGCTTGGCGCGGAAGGCCATCGCCGAGCCGTTGAGACCGCAGAACGTGCAGTGGTGCTTCTCGCCCCACCAGCAGCCGCGTGCGCCTTCCACGACCAGTTTCGGACGGACGTACTCGGCCACCGGGGAGGCGTCGAGCTCCGCCTGCCAGATGTCGTAGTCGGGCGAGGCGATGTCACGCGGCGCCACCGTACGGCGGGTCTCCTCGTTCGCGCGCGAGGCCCCGCCGTCCCACCAGCACAGGCCCGGGACGTCGACGGGCGGGGTCCCGGCGTCCAGATGGGCCAGCAGGGCGGGGAACGCGTACTCCCCCTCCCCGCGGACCACATGGTCGACGAAGGGATGGTTGCGGTGCAGAGCGTGGCCCATCGGCCCGTCGCAGTTGCTGCCGCCGAAGACCACGGTGAGGCCGGGGCGGCGCCGCTTGAGCTCGGCGGCGAGCGCGAGCGAGGACACGTTCTGCATGAACGTGCTCGTGAACCCGACGACGTCCGGGTCCTCGGCGAGGATCTCCGTGGCGCAGCGGGAGATGAAGTCCGCCGCGTGGACCCGCATGGCATGCGCCTTGTCCACCGGGATCCCGCGCCGCCGCGCGTACGCGCCGAGCCGTGCGACGCCCCAGTCGGGGTCCGCGTAGAGCACCCCCGAGAAGACCCAGTCGCCGAGCCCGTCGAAGATCGAGTCGCTGCCCACCTCGGCGTGGTCGGCCGGGCGCAGCAGCCCGTCCGTCCGCTCCAGCAGGAATTGCGCCCAGCGCAGCGAACCGTGGAACTCGTGGATCTCGTCGGAGGGCCGGGTGCGGGTCAGGAGGGAATGCAGCAGGCCGATCTGGAGCGAGGGCAGGTCGACCGGCTGCCAGGGCATGGTCACCAGATGGACGCGCATGCGCTCCTCCCCGCCCGGCCCCGCTCCGTCCGCCGGGCCGGCGGATGGACAGCCCGGCACGGGGCCCCAGGGGGTGTCCTGCCGATCATGCCGGGCTCGCCGGGGCCGCGCCGGGTGCCGACTTCCGCCCGGTCAGGACGACGGCCGCTTGTCGATGGTGAGCCGGTCGCGCTTCCTGGCCTCGTCGCGGACGGCCACCTTCTTGATCTCCGGCTTGGTCCGGGTGTCGTCCTCTGGTGCCCTGTCGTCTTCCACGGTGCCTCCCGTTCCTCAAGTCCGCCGACCCTAAAGGCCGTTACTCGCGGTACGCAAGGGGTGGTTCCGGCCGACGGGGCCGCGTGCCCTCCTTCGGGGCGCCGCCGCTCCCGCCGGGGCGCCGGGCCGGATTCGAACCTGTGTCCCACGGAGATCGCGGGCAGTCCCGCAGTCCCATCTCCCTTTGCCCCCAGGGTCGTTAGCATGTGAGATCAGGGCCCGGCCTTGTGATCGCAGGGGGATGAGGACAGGTGTGGCTCAACAGGTCTTCGGACGGCAGACCCCGCAGCCTGCGCAAGGCGCTGAAGGCGGTGGAGCAGACCTTCCGGCCCGCGCTGCTGACCGGAAGAGACCTGGACCAGGCCGCCGAGGCCTTCGGACGGGCGCTCCTGGAGGCGCTCGACCACGACCCGGCGCTGGCGGCCGACCTGCTGGAGCGGCCGGGCCGCCGGCTGCCCGCCGAGGGGTACGCGGCGGCCCTGGGGCCGGCCCGGAAGGCGGCGCTGCACGAAGCCGTCGGGCACGGCGACCGTACCGTCCTCACCGTGATCGCCGAGGCGGCGGGCCGTGCCGGAGACCTCCCGCTGGAGCGTGAGGCCGGGGGCCGGCTGGCGGTGCTGGCGGGCGAGCGGGACAGTGCCGACAGCCTCGTTTCCTTGCTGCGGCGCCGCCAGGACGCAGGTCTCCTCGACACCGGCACGACGACGCAAGCCTTACGGGCGTACACCGCGAGGGCCGCGCTCGCCCACGACGCCGCGCTGTGGCACGCCTTCTTCGACCACCTCGCCGACCCCCTGGTGCCGGACCTGTACCCGGTGAAGCTCTTCCTCGGCCGCGGTGGCGATGCCGTGCGGCTCGCGGACAACCCCGTACGCAAGCGCGAGGCGCTGGACTGCTGTGCGGCCTCGCAGCGCCTCGACGACGTCCTGGCCGCACTGGAACTGGCCCGGACCGAAGGATGGTCGGAGCGGGTCCGGGACTTCCACGAGCGGGCCGGTGAACTCCTCCTCGCCGCAGGCCGGCCCGCCGAGGCGCTGGCGCACTGCGAGCAGGCCGGCCGGCGCGATCTGGTGAGCCGCTGCCACGAGCAGCTCGGCGATCACCGGGCCGCGCTCGCGACCTGCCCCGCGGAGGAGCCCGACCGGCTGGCCTCCCTGGCCGCCGCCTGCCGCCCGGACATCGACGACCAGGTGCAACGGGGCGACCGGATCGCCGCCCTCGGGCTCGTCTCGGACATCCTCGGCCAACTGGAACGGGCCGCGGGTCCCACGGAGCGGGTCGCCGACCGGAAGACCGAGCTGGAGGGGTTGCGCGCGGCCGTCGTCGCGGTCGAGCGGCGCCGTCTGGACGATCTGCTGCGGCAGGCGCCCGCGGCGGACCGCCAGGCCGTGCACCTGGAGTGGAGCCGGTTCGAGGAGGCGGCGGGCCAGCCCGCGCAAGCGGCCGGACACGCCGAGGACGCCGGTGATCTCTACCGTGCGCACACCCTCTTCCGGAAGGCCGAGCGGTTCGGCGACGCCGACCGTGTCCTCAAGAGCGAGGACTCGGCCGAGGGCCGGGCGGCCCGCGCCGCGGCCCGCGAGGCCGGCGGCGACCTGCTCGGCGCGGCCCGCCTGCACGAGCAGGACGGGCGGTACGAGGAGGCCGTCGCGCTCTACGGCCGGGCGGACGACGCCTCGGCGGCGGCCCGCGCTCTGATCCACTGGCAGGGCGAGGACGCGATCGAGGACCCGCGGCTGGCCCCGTTCCTGCGCAGGACGGGCGACATCGCCGAGCTCGTCGAGCGCTGCCTGGACGCCCTGGAGCGCAGGGGACGCGACTCGGCGGCCGCCGGGATCCTGAAGTCACTCGCCGAGCAGGACGACGCGGCCGTCCCCGAGCTGCAGCGCGAACGGGTGAGCCAGGCCCTGCAGGCGATCGGCGCCGTCGGCCGCAAGGTGTTCGAGGAGCGGGCCGCAGAGTGGGCGCAGCGGGCCCGCGCCGAGACGGACGCCCGCTTCGCCACCGTCTGGGGCCTCGACCTCGGCACCCACTCGTGCGTCGCCGCCCTCTACGACGCGCACAGCGGACAGCCGGTCATCTGCCCGGACGGAGTGAACTCCCAGTTCGCCTCCACCCTGACGGTGACCAAGGGGGGCGAGGAACGCGTCGGACTGACCGGCGACCAGATCCTCGCTTCCTGGGTGGTCGGCCACATCAGCGCGTCCAAGCGGCGGATGGGCGACGGCATGTCCTACACCATCCTCGACCGCTCGTACCGGCCGGAAGAGGTCGCCGCCCGCCTGATCGCGCACGCCCGGACGCTGGTGGAGAAACACCTCGCCGGGCAGGTACGGGAACGGCTCGGTGAGCTGGCCCGCGAAGCGCTCGGGCAGGTGCGCGACGAGTGGCTGGACTGGGCGGCCGAGCACCACGACCTCACCCTGGAACGGGATGAGGCGATCCTCACCATCCCCGCGTACTTCCTCAACAACGCCAAGCACGCCACCCGCAGCGCCTGCGAGATCGCCGGGGTGAAGGCCAGGCGCCTGATCCACGAGCCGACCGCGGCCTGCCTGGCGGCCGCCGCCCAGCGGCGGCTGAGCGGCGAGGTCACCGTCGTGGACCTCGGCGCGGGCACCCTCGACGTGAGCGCCATGGAGGTCCAGGGCAACCGCTACCAGGTCCGCAACATCCTCGGCGACAACGAGTACGGCGGGTACGACTTCGACCGCATCGTGGCCGACGAGCTCGCGCGGCGGCTCCGCGGCCGCGGACTCGAGGTCCCGGCGACCGGCCGGGCGCGCCGACGGCTCGAACTGGCCGCCGAGCACCTCAAGATCGCCCTCTCCTCCCAGCACGAGGCCGAATACACCCTCAACGCCTACCTCGGGCAGCCGGAAGTGCGCTTGGAGCTCACCCGCGACGAACTCGCCGCCCTGCTCGCCGACTCGCTGCGCACCCTGCGCGACGTCTGCGAGCGGATGATGGACGAGCGCGGCCTCCCGCCCGACCACCTCGTCCTGGTCGGTGGCCCCATGCTCTCGCCGCTGATCAGCGGGACCGTGGAGCAGGTCTTCGAGGCCGACCGCACCGTCCTGTCGGATGCCCGGACGGCTGTGGCCTGCGGTGCCGCACTGGAAGGTGCCGTGCTCTCCGGTCTCCTGGAGGACATCCAACTGCAGGACGTGACCCCCTTCGACCTCGGGATCGCGGTCGCCGAGGCCGACGGCAGCACGGGCTTCTCCGTCCTCGTCGGGCGGAACACGCCCATTCCGACCCAGGAGTCGAAGACCTACACCACGACCCGGGACCTGCAGACGGAGGTGGACATCAAGGTCTACATCGGCCGGATCGAGCCCCGTTCCCTGGTGGGGGTCCTGCGGCTGGCGAACATCCCGCCGGTCGCGCGCGGAGTACCGCAGATCGAAGTGACCTTCGGCTTCGACAGGAGCTGCGTCCTGACGGTCACGGCGCGCGACACCGTGACCGGGAACAGCAGCTCGGCCGAGTTCACCGAGACGACCCTGCTCGCACCCGGCGAGATCGAGACGATGTCGCGGCGGCACACCGTCCAGCGCGAACTGGAGGAACTCGGGCGCACCCTGCGCCGGCTGGTCGAGGAGGCGGCCGAGCTCGGCGACTGCGAGCCGCTCTGCCACGAGTTCCGCGAGCGCCTGAGCGCCCACCGGCCGTCCCGCCGGGCCCTGGACCCGGCCGTGCAGGGCATGCTCGCCGAGATGTACGGCCCGCAGTCGGCCGAGCTGGAGGGCGAACTCCTCTCCCTGCGCGCCCCGTTGCGGGACCTGCTGACCACTGCGCGGGACTACCTCTCCCAGCCCGTCCTGGCGGAACGGACAGCCGCGGGAGAGCACCTCGCCCACCAGCTCGGGGTGCACCTCGACGCCATGCGGCAGGGCATGGCCCGGCTGACCCGCTGGAACGGCGTGCTCGCGGCCCTCGCCGCCGTGGACAGTGACCCGCTGACGCGCTTCCGCGCCCTGCACGACGCCGGTGACCACGGCCGGGCGCTCCACGCCCTGGAGGAACTGGCCGAGCCGCTCACCGCCCCCGACGACCTCCGGCGGCGGCTGCACTGCCTCGCCGGCGCCGGGGACGTGGAGGGCTACCGGCGGACGCTGCTGGCCGACGCGGCCCGGCTGCGCGCGGTCGTGCTCGACCCCGAAGACCCCGGGGCGTTCGTGGCATCGGCCAGGTCCGCCCTGGTGCGGGTGGCGGACGGCAGCGGCCAGGAGGGCAGCGGCTTCCTGATCTCGGACCGCCACGTCCTGACCAGCCGGCGCTGGACGGCTCAGGACCCCGAGGGGATGACCGTGCGGCTGGCCGAAGGGGAGCGGGCCGTGCGCCGGGTCTTCCTCGCCGACTCCTCCTCCATCGCCACGGCCGTGCTGCTCCTGGCCGAGCCGGTGCAGGCGGCGCCGCTGCGGCTGGGCTTCCCCCGGCTCGTCCACATCGGCGACCTCGTCTGGGCCCCGGCCCCGGACGACGCACTGCTTCCCGGCATCGTCGAGAAGTTCGAGGTCTTCCCGGAGCAGCGACTCCAGTTGTTCAAGACCGATCTGGGACTGCCCCCCGAAGCGGCCGGCGGCCCCCTGCTCAACGAGCTCGGAGAGGTGATCGGCACGCTGGCCCTGCGCGCGGAGTCGGAGCCCGCCTTCGCCGTCACGACCGACTCGCTGGCCGGCCTGCTCGCGAGCGCCGGATTCGGTCTGACGGGCGCGGCGGGCGGAGACGGCGGGTGAGCCCGGTGACCGGCGCCACCGAGGGCCGGCTGCTCGACGGGCGCTACCGGCTGCGCGTGCTGCTGGGGGCGGGCGGGATGGGCGAGGTGTGGCGCGCCCACGACGAACTGCTCGACCGGGAGGTCGCGCTCAAGCTGATCCACCCGGCCGCGGCGCAGGACACGCACTTCCGGGCCCGGTTCGAGCGCGAGGCCAGTTTCACGGCACGGCTGGCCGGAGACCCGCACATCGTCACGGTCTACGACTTCAGGAAGGACCCCTGCTACCACGTGGTGATGGAGCTGGTCGAGGGCAGCTCGCTGGACACCCTGGTCCGCGGCGGGGCCCGGCCGCCCCTGACCGACGTACTCGCATGGGCCCGCCAGATCTGCGCCGCGCTGCACACCGCGCACGCGAAGGAGATCGTCCACCGCGACCTCAAGCCGTCGAACGTCATCCTGACCCGGACCGGAACCGTCAAGGTCGTGGACTTCGGCATCGCCGCGCTGCTGCCCGGAGCCGCGCCGGGCCGTCGGGGCCTGACCAAACTGACGGTGAGCGGGCACTTCCTCGGGAGTCCGCCCTACGCCTCCCCGGAACAGATCCAGGGAGAGGCGGTGGACGCCCGCGCCGATCTCTACTCGCTCGGCTGCCTCCTGTACGAACTGGTCACAGGGACACCGCCGTTCGGAACCGGAGCGGTCCACTCCGTCCTCGCCCGGCACCTCCACGAACCTCCGCCCCCACCGACGGAGCTCCGCCCCGACCTGCCCGCCGGCCTGGAACGGCTCATCCTCGATCTGCTGGCCAAGGACCGCGAGGCGCGGCCGCCGGACGCCGCAGCCGTCAGCGGACGGCTCCGGCAGCTGGAGGCGCCTCGCGGCTACACGCCCACGCTGGCCGACCCGCGCGCCGACGCGGACGTCCCGCGCTCGCCGGACGGCGGGACGTCGCCGGCCACCGCGCTGCACCTCGCGCGGGTCTTCGACTTCCGGGGGCCCGACGGAGCGCCCGCCATCGCGCCCGACCGCGAGCACGTGACCTCGGCCGAGGAGTGCGCGGCCCTGCTCAGGTCCCTCAGGGAGGCTCCCGTGGCCCTGCACGGCCTCGTCCCGGAACCGGACCGCCTTGATCCCGCCCGGAGCAGGGTGGTGCCCGCCGGCTTCCGCACCGACGGCCTCTGGGTCTGGTCCGACCAGATCGCCTACTACCTCGAACGCTACCGGTGCGCCCCCGACCCGGCCCTGCGCCACCACCTCGCGCAGCGCGCCCGGCAGCGGCCGGACGTACCGCCGCGGCTTCTGAGCGCTGCCGGAAAGCTCGTACGGGGCGAGCCCCAGGGGTCGCTGACCGGCCGTCCGGCCGCCGATGCCGGTCGTTGACGCCGACGCGTTCGCGGGGGCGGGGGCTGCACCTGCTCCTGGCACACGGGCGGAGTCCGGGGAACGGACGCGGCGGGCCGTCGCCCTGTCACCGGACACCCGTGACCTCCACCGGTTGACCGGCGGCCGGAACGTGACGGGGCGGCAATGGTGTCGAGTACGTCGCGGTTCGATTCCGATCCGATCTCTGGCCTGCGATGATTTACCGCAACTAGCACGGTTGGGCCTCGGAAGACACCTATCCGAATCTCCCCCATGTCTGGTTATGATCGGCCTCCCGCCGTCCCCCGCTCGCGAGGACCGATGTCTCCCATAGAACCCGAAGGCATACGACGGCAGTCGACGACCCGTCGGCGGCGCACCGTGCGTCTGCGCACCCTGCTGATCTGGCTGGCGGTGGTCCCCACCGTCGCCATGGGCACCCAAGTGGCGGTGACCGCGGAACGGTTGCTGGCCCAGTCGGAGCAGCTCCGGTCCGACGTGGCGGCCGCCGAACAGGTCGGCGCCCCGCTCTACACGCTCATGGTCGACATGCAGGCCGAGCGGACGGCGACCGCCGCCCGGTGGACGGGCACCGACGGGTCCGAGGGCGAACTGCGCGTCCGCCGCGAGGCCACGGACCTGGCCGCGGCCGAGTTCCGCCGGCTGGCGGTCGATCCCTCGCGGTCCTTCGCGGAGGTGACGCGGCAACTGGAGAAACTGGCCGAGTACCGCCGGCGCGCGGACACCCGCAGCGGCGCCGCCGACAGCACGCTGGCCTACTACTCCGAGGTGATCGGCAAGGTCATCCAGGTGTACCAGCAGGAGTTCAGCCACGCCGAGGACGCCGAACTCGCCCAGGCGAGCCGTCCCGTGGTGTCGATGCTCCAGGCCACCGAGATGGTGGCGCGCGAGGACACCGTCCTGGCCCTGGCCGGCCCGTCCGGGGAACTGACCTTCGTCGGCTACGACCAGTTCGTCAGCGCCCTGGGCGCCCAGCGGTACCTGCACGAGGCGCTGATCGTGCCGCACCTGACGGACCGGGACCAGCGCTTCTACGAGCGGGTCGTCGGCTCCTCGGACTGGCAGACCAAGACGCGCATCGAGAGCGCGGTCCTCTCCGGGCACAAGGACATCGTCTCGGGCATCAGGCTGCCCGCCGACGTCGGCGGCTGGTCCTCCGCGCACGCCAACTTCTCCGTGCAGATGACCACGCTCAACATCGACCTGGCGCGCTCGGTGCTCGCCCGCGGCGAGGCCAAGGCTGCGGAGCTGCAGACCGAGGTCGCCTGGCTGATCGGGGGCAGCGCCGGCGGGCTGCTGGCCGTCGTGGTCGTCGTGGTCTTCACCACCCGGTCGGTGCTCCGCCGCCTGCACGACCTGCACGTGCGCACGGTGACCGTCGCCGAGGAGACCCTGCCCGACGTCGTGGCCCGGCTCCGGCGCGGCCAGACCGTGGACCCCGAGGCCCTGCCGGCCGTGAGCGGGGACCGGGACGAGGTCGGACGCATCAGCGACGCCTTCGCCCGGGCCGTCGCGGTGTCCGTCGACGGACACCGCGAGCTCGCCGCGGAGCGCCACGGATTCGGACTGTTCGCCTCGGGCATCGCCTCGCGCACCGGAAACCTGGTCAGCCGCCAGCTGAGCCTCACCGAGGACCTCCAGGACACCTTCGGCCACGACGAGGCGCTGCTGGCGGAGCTGATGCGGGCCGACCAGCTGACGGTCGGCATGCGGCGGCAGATCGAGAACCTCCTCATCCTGGCGGGCGGCGAGGTCCCCGACCCGCACACCGAGCCCATGCGCGTCGCCGACCTGCTGCGCGAAGCGGCCGCGGAGGTCGAGGACTTCCGGCGCATCGAGCGGCAGGCCCTGGACGAGACCAGCGTGGAACCGTCCGCGATCAGCCAGATCAGCCACCTGCTCGCGGAACTGCTGGACAACGCCACCCGGTTCTCCCCGCCGAAGTCCAAGGTGGTCATCCGCGCCGAACTCGTGACGGACGGGCTGTCCGTCGAGATCGAGGACCGGGGGCCGCGGGTGAGCCCGGAGCGCTACGAGGAGATGAACGGGCGCCTGCACGAGGCCCCGCCGTACTCCGTGCTGGCGCAGAACGCGCACCGGCTCGGCCTCTTCGTGGTCGGGCACCTCGCCGACCAGCTCCGCGCGACGGTCACCCTGCGCCGCTCGGTGTACGGGGGTACCTCGGCGGTGGTGATCCTGCCCAGGCAGCTGCTGGTGGCGACCGACGCGCAGGCGCCGCGCGAGATCGAGCCGCAGGCCCGGGTCCTGGAGCTGCTCCCGGCCCCGTCCCGGGCCACCGACCCGGCCACCGACCCGGCGACCGACCCGGTGCCGAGCCTGCCCGCGGTACGCGAGCCCGAGCCCGCCCCGGAGCCCGAGCCGGTCGTGCACACGAGCGCCGGGCTGCCGAGCCGCCGTACGAAGGCACCCGCGCCCGCAGCCGCGCCCGCAGCCGTGCCCGAGCCTGCGGCCGCGCCCGCACTCGTACCCGTACCCGTACCCGCACTTGCGGTCCGCCCGGCCCTCCCGGAGCGCGTCCCGCAGACCCACATCGCCGAACAGCTGCGCGAGCCCCGCGCGCAGGACACCGTCGTCCGGCCCGACACCGCGACACCCGAAGAGGTGGCCGATGCCTGGGCGGACTACGAACAGGGGACCCAGACAGTGGAAGAAGAGCTCCGACGGGATCAGCCATGACCACCTCACCGAACACCGCGGCATCCAACGACGCGATCTACAGCGTCCTCGACAACAACCTGAGCAGGATCGCCGGCGTCCAGGGGGCCGTGCTGCTCTCCAACGACGGCATCAAGCTCAGCGCCTACCTGCTGGACGAGCCCCAGGCCGAGCGCATGGCGGCCGCGGCCTCCGGCATCGCGTCCACGATGAAGGCGATATCCCGGGAGATCGACGGCGGCCGCGTCATCCGCCAGCTCGTCGAGATGGACGACCGGTACCTCTGCATCGTCGGATGCGGCGAGGGCAGCACCCTCATCGTGGTGACCTCCCGCAAGGCGCGGCTCGGGGAGCTGGGCGGCGAGGCCGTACGGACCGCCCAGGCGCTCGGCGAGTGGCTGGGCACGCCCGAGCGCGGCCAGCCGTCCGCGTAATGCCGCAGGACGAGCCACAGCCGCAGCCGGCGGGCCGCCGCCGGACGCGGCTGTACGCCCTGACCGATGGGCGTACGGCCGCCGCGCACTCCGTCCTCACCATGGACACCACGATCACCGCGGCGGCCGACGGCGAGGTGGACGGGACCCTGCCCACCGAGTGGCAGGAGATCCTTGCCATGTGCGCGCCGCCGGGCGGGCGGGCGGTCGCCGAGATAGCGGCGCGGATGCACATCCGCCTCACCCCCATGACGCTGCTCCTCGGCGAACTCGCCGACCGCGGGCTGATCCACCACCGGCCGCCCCTGGCGGTCGCCGAGACCACCGACGTCCACCTGCTCATGAGAATCAGGGACAGCCTTGCCCGGATATGACACGACCGCGAGCGCCCACCGGGAACCGGCCCCGGTCAAGATCCTCGTCGCCGGCGGGTTCGGGGTCGGGAAGACGACCCTGGTGGAGACGATCTCCGAGATCGAGCCGCTGCGCACGGAGGAGCGGCTGACGTCCGCCGGTATCGGCGTCGACGACCTCGACGGCATCGAGTCCAAGACGGTGACCACCGTCGCCATGGACTTCGGCCGGCTCACGCTCACCGACGCCGGTGTCGTCCTCTACCTGTTCGGCACGCCCGGCCAGGAACGCTTCTGGTTCATGTGGGACGACCTGCTGAACGGGGCGCTCGGAGCGATCGTGCTGGTCGACACCCGGCGCCTGGACCGCAGCTTCCCGGCCGTGGACTTCTTCGAGAGCCGCGGACTGCCCTTCGTGGTCGGCGCGAACTGCTTCCACGGCGAACAGCCCTACACCGCCGAGGAGATCGGAGCGGCGCTGCACCTGCGCGATCCGAACACCCCCGTCCTCATGCTCGACGCCCGCTCCCGTACGGACGTCCGCGGCTCCCTGCTCGCGCTGCTCGACCTGCTCATCGCCAAGGCGCAGGCGCCGGCGGCCGTCAGCCGCTGAGCCCCGGCCGGGCCCCGGTCACCGAGGCCAGGTGGTCCGCGAGGTTCCGGTACGGGGCCCAGCCCTGGGCCCGCGCCCGGGTGAGGTCCAGGACCACCGGGTGCGCCAGCTGGTCCACCGCGTACCGACTGAGGGCCGGCTCGGCCCCGGCCACCGTCGCCACGGCCTCCGCGACCCGGGCCGCCGCGGCGGCCACCGGCAGCGGCAGGTGCCGGATCCGGGCCCGGACGCCATGGGCGCGCAGGACCGCGCGGACCGCCGCGTCGCGGCCGTACGGCTCCCCGTCGGCGATGTTGTACGCGCCCGGCGCCCAGGCCGCCGCCGTCAGGCAGGCCCGCGTCAGGTTCTCCACCGCGGTGAGGCTGAGCGTCACGTCCGGTCCGGGCAGCAGCAGGGTGCCCGCCCGCACGCGGGAGAGCAGCCGGGGCAGCAGCGTGGTGTCGCCCGGCCCGTAGACGGCCCGGGGCCGCAGCACCACCGCCCCGGCGGCCAGCGCCAGTGCCTCGCCCTCCGCCTTCGTCCGGCCGTAGGCGTTCAACTGCCCGGCACGCGGGTGCTCCTCGCCGACCAGGCCGCGGTCGTGCCGCGGATCGTAGACGCTGGCGCTGCTCACCCACACCACGGGCCGCCCGCCCGCCGCCGCGAGCAGCCGCCGCGTGCCGTCCACGTTGACCGCGCGCATCAGCGCCGCGGCCCGCGAGCCGGGGGCCGGATCGCCGACGGCCGCCGCACAGTGCACCACCAGGTCCACGCCCGACAGGTCAGGCGGCTCCGCGGCGGCGTCCCAGAAGCGGTGCGTGCCGAGCGGGCCCGGCCTGCGGCCCAGGCACACCACCTCGGCCCCGGCCGCCGCGGCGGCGCGGGCCACGTGCCCGCCGCAGAAGCCGCTCGCACCCGTCACCGCGATCACGACCCGGCCCCGGGGCCCCCGGCCCGCACGGTCAGGACGCGCCAGCCGGGCAGCGCCGCTCCCCGGTCCACCCGGGCCCGTGTCACCACCGGCCGGTACGGGGCCAGCGCGCCCAGGACGTCGGCCAGTTGGGCCCGGGCCAGCCGGGCCCCGGGACACGCGTGCGGTCCGGCGCCGAACACCAGCCGGTCCACCGCCGGGCCGGCGGGCCGCACGGCGTCCGGGTCGCGCCGGTGCGCCCCGGCCGCGTGCCGGGCGACCAGCAGCAGCCGGTCGCCGCCGCGCACCGGGCAGCCGCCCACGACCCCGTCCGCCGCGGCCACCCGGGGCAGCAGCGGCGAGGCCGAGGTGACCCGCAGCAGCTCGTCGGCGAGCACCGGCCGCAGGGCCTCGTCCGCCGCCTGCTCCCACAGACCCGCGTCGGCGCACCAGGCCACCGCCCGGGGCAGCGCGGCGACGGTGGTGTTGACGGCGGCCACCGCCAGCATCGCCGGCAGGGCTTCGCCGGTGGGCCCCAGGAGCCGGCGGAGCCGGTCGGCGGCGCGGGCCGCGGCGGCCTCGGCGCGCGGGCGGCGCGGCCCCGGCAGGTGACTGCGTACGGAGGCGGCCGCCGCCTCGGCCGCGGCCCCGGCGACCGCCCGCGGGTCGGCGCCGGAACCGAGCAGGGCGCACACCACCGACCCGGAGAGCTCCCGCGCGAGGTCGGCGAGGTCCACCTCGCCGCCCCGGTCCAGCGGCGCGAGCCGGCGTACGAGCAACGGCCGCCAGAGCGACCGGAGATCCTCGACCCCGGCACCGCCCAGGGAGCCCGCGAGTCCCCGCCGGTCCGCCCGGTGCGCGCCGCCCTCCTGGTCGAAGAGCACACCCCCGGCCCCGCCTCCGCCCAGGGCCGTCCGCGCGGCAGCGCCCGTCGTACCGGCCGCCGTCCGGTCGAGCGGCAGCCGGGTCAGGGCCTCCCGGTAGGCCTCCGGGCCGTGCACCAGCAGGGTCCGGCCGAGCCGGCGCACCGGACGGCCGCGGGTGGCGGCGAGCAGCCCGAACAGCAGGGGATGGCTGCGCAGATAGACGCGGCGGTCGCGGCGGCGCGCCGTGGCGTGGGACGTGGTGCTCATCGGGGGTGTACCTCCGTGGAATCGGCGGACCGGGCGAACGCCCGGGGAAGGCTCCGGGCCGCGTGCCCCCGGACCCGGACGCGGACCCGTACCCGGACCGTGCCGGTACCGCGGCTGCGGACCGGTGGCGCGGGCCGTCATCGCGCCGGGCCCAGGCGGCGCGCCGCCAGCGCGGCCGTCGCCGCCCGGTCCGGTTTGCGCGAGCGCCCCGACAGCGGGATCTGCGCGAGCAGCAGGGCGTCGGGACGGGCCGTGCCCATCCGCCGGACCGGCTCCGACAGGGCCTCGCGCAGGGCCCGTTCGTCCGCGCCGCGCCGTGGCTGCACGACGGCGACGAGCCGTTCGTCGCCGTCACCGGCCGGGATCCCGACGAGCACGGCCAGCTCCACCCCCGGCACGTGCAGGGCGGGCTCGTACAGCCCCGGGTAGATGTTCTCGGCCCGGCGCAGCACCATGTCCTTGCTCCTGCCTTCGAGCACGATGCGGCCCGCGCCGTCCAGCCGTGCCCGGTCGCCCGTACGCACCCACGCGTCGGGCTCCTCCCCGAGGTAGCGGTGGCGGGCCGCCGGGCCGGACAGCAGCAGCTGCCCGTTCCCGTCCGGCTTGGCGAGCACGCCCGGCAGCGGCGCCCCGACCAGATCCCCCGGCTCACCGGCCTCCTCGAACGCGGACTTCTCCCGCGACTCGACCGCGGCGGCCGGGAACAGCTCGGTCAGCGCGTACACCCCCCAGGCCTCGGCCGCGCCCGCCGCGCGGACGCGTTCCAGCAGCCCGGCGCCCGCCGGGGCCGAGCCCGTCCACACCCGGCCGTGGAAGCGGGCGCCCGCGCCCAGCGCGTCCCGCAGCCGGGGCGGGGTCAGATAGGTGTCCTCGGGCCGCAGCCGGTGCAACTGCCGGGCCAGCACCCGGGAGTTGCCCGCCGGAAGGGCGACGGCGGCGCCGCGCGCCAGCGAGGGGACGAGGACGAAGAAGGTGCCGCCGAGCACCGGCCGGTCCCCGCGCGCGTCGAAGAGGGCGGAGACCGTGGTCATGCCGGCGGCCAGGCTCGCCCGGGTGTGGACGACGGCCCGCGGCAGGGAGGTGGTCCCCGAGGTGAACACGATCACCGCGTCGGCGTTCCCGTCCAGAGCGTCCCCGGGCGCGGGCACACCCCGGCGGGGCGCGCCCAGGTCCAGCGCGGGCGCGCAGCCCGGCAGCCGGGGCCCGACCGTGGCCACCGGCCCCAGCGCGGCCAGGTCCGGCAGCGCGAGCCGGGCCCGGCGGGCCAGCGGCCGCGCCCAGCCCGCCACCGCCTGCGCGGCCGCGTCGGCCAGCACCAGCGAGGGCCGGGCCAGCGCGAGGCGGGCGCGCAGCACGTCGGGCCCGGCGCCCGGGTCCAGGACGGCCCCGCGCAGCCCGAGCCGCCACAGTGCGAGCAGGACGGCGAGGGCGCGCGGCCCCGGGCGTACGGCCACGCCGACGGTGTCCCCGGCGCGCAGCCCGCGCGCGTGCAGGGCCGCGGCGAAGGCGTCGGCCAGCTCGGCGAGTTCGCCGCGGGTGGCCCGTACCCGGGGCGCGCCGGTGCGGGTGGCGGTGAGCACGGCGGGCCGCTCCGGGCGGCTGCGCAGTGCGTGGTCGAGGTGGTCCAGCATCAGCGCGGGTCGTCCGTTCCGTGGGTGCCGCTGCCCTGGTCGAGGTACCAGCGGGCGGTGCCGGCGAGCCCGTAGGCCCGCAGGCGCCGCGTCGAGTTCTCCACGACCATCTCCCGGCAGTGCGTGATCCGGTCGGTGTGGCGGCGTACGGCGTTCAGGAAGAGCCGGTCGGTCGGCGAGGGGCGCCGGGGCATCCCGCCGACGCCCAGGTACAGCTCGGCGGTGATGGCCATGTTGTTCCCGGCGTGCATGCGGTACGGCGCCCGGTAGCCGCGCCGCCGGGCGTGCTCGGGCCGCAGCCGGCCGAAGAGCGCGGCGAGGGCCACCAGAGCGCCGAACCCGGCCCGGCCCAGCGGGCCGTGCTCGTCACGGCGGGCCACGATCCGCCCGCACACCAGCCCGGGGCTGCGGACCAGCGCGGCACGGGCGGCGCCGGTCCAGCCGGGCCGGGGCAGGCAGTCGGCGTCCGTACGGGCGAGCAGGGCCGCCCCGCGGCCGATCGCGTACCGGAAGCCGGTGTCCACCGCGGAGCCGACCCCCTTCTCCGGCTCCTCGATCACCTCCACCGGGAAGGGCGCGCCGGCCGCGAACGCCCGGGCGACGGCGCCCGTACCGTCCGTCGAGGCGTTGTCGACGACCAGCAGGGTGAAGTCCCGGTCCCGCTGCGCGGCGAGTGCCCGCAGGGTGGCGGCCAGCCGGGCCTCCTCCTCGTGCGCGGGCACGACCACCCACATCGGCGCGTCCGCGGCCGTCACGACTTCTCCCAGACCATCGTCATGATGCTGATGCCGCCGCCGAGCCCCACGAACAGCACCCTTTCCCCTGGGGCGAGTTCGCCGAACACCCGGTCCAGCTGGAGCCCGATGCTCGCGCTCGCGACATTGCCGAGCTCGGGCACCGTCACCACCAGCTTCCCGGCGGGCACCCCGGTCAGTTCCGCGAACCGTTCCAGGTACGGCACCGTCACCTGGTGCACCAGCACCTTGGCGAAGCCGCCCCACTCCATCCCCGTGCGGTGCAGCGTCCGGTCGACGACGGCGGTGCCCACCTTCTCGAAGACGCCCCGCAGTTCGTGCCCGTCGCCGCGGAAGTACGTGTACGCGTCCCCGCGCGGGTGCCGCGACCCGCCGCCCGGGATGCCCCCGACCTCCCAGTGCTCCGAATGGGTCTCGGTGTCCACGTCGATGATCCCGCCGCGCTCCACGGCCTCCACGACCACCGCCGCGCCCGCGTCGCCGAAGGTGTACCCGGCGAAGCCGTCCCGCAGTTCCGTGAGATCGGCCGGGTCCCTGCGCACCGCCCGGCTCGGCGTCTCACCGGTGACCACCAGGGCCCGCCGCGCCCGCCCGGCGAGGATCATGGACCGGGCGAGGTCGATGCCGTTGACGAAGCTGTTGCAGGCGTTGGTGACGTCCAGGGCGTGGGCCCGGGAGCCCAGTTCCGCCTGCACGATGTGCGCGGTGGCCGGCTCGACGAGGTCGCGGGAGGCGGAGGCGAACAGCAGCAGGTCGACGTCGAGCGGATCGAGTCCGGCGGCGTCCAGGGCCCGGCGGGCGGCGCCCACCGCGAGGGTGGAGGCGTACACGCCCTCGCCCGCGACGCGGCGGGAGACGATCCCGGTGGCCTGGGTCAGGAGCCTCGGCGGCAGCGTCAGCCCACTGCGGAGCGCCACCTCCCGCTGCAGGGCGTCGGAGGACAGCACCTCGTCGGGCAGCAGGCTGCCGACGGCGGTTATCCCGACGCGTATCCCGGCGCGCGGCAGTGGATCACATGGCTGAATGAACATGCACACACGATGACAAGCCGGCCGCGCCGGAACCTGAGTACGGATGCTCAGTTCGGCGCCACCGGCCGCACAGGCCGCCTGAGTACGCGCACCCCCAGGCGCACCCCGCCCAACCACGGGACAGCCAGAGGCCGTTTGCATAGGGTGGCACGACACGGCCACGGGGGAGGACGCGATGGCGGCACGCCGATTACCGGTGCTGGCGCAGTACCGGGACGACGCGGTGACCCGGCTGCTGTGCGCGGGAGCACACCTCGACGAGGGCTTCGCCCGCGAGGTGGACGTGGAACTCACCGAGGACCGGCTGAGCGCCACCGGGCTCTCGCTCGGCATCGACCTGGTGGCCCTGGCCCGCCACGCGCGGGCCTCCGTACGGCGGCTCGACCGGCTCGACCGGCGCCTCGCCGGGCTCTGTGCGGCCGGCGTGTGGGCGGCGGTACCGGCCGCGCTGTACGGGCTGGTCGCGGACCTGCCCGTCCTCGCCCTCGGAGCCGCCGCCGCGCTCGTCCTCGCGTACGCGACCGCCTGGGCCCTGGTACGCCGGGCCGAGAACGGGGCCCGTACGGCGGCGCTCGGCGTCGAGCACGGCGCCGGGCGGCCCAAGGACCTCGCCCCGGAGGTCGGGGCGGAGGTGGAGGGCCGGCTGCTGGAGCAGAAGCGGGCCAACGTGGTCCCGTACAGGGCGGGGGCCGCGCGCACCAACCCGTTCGTCGGCAGCGGCTCGAAGATCAAGGAAATGGTCTGGCAGCCCATCGACGTCAGCCGGCCCGCCGACGATCCGGCGGGCGGCGGCAAGCTGGTCATCAAGCCCTTCGACGCCGTCGACCTGCACAGCTTCGTCGCCCGCGAGATGGAGCACATCGCCGGGCTGAAGGGCCTGCGGGCCCGCAACCGGCTCTACGTGATGGGCGATCACGTCTCCTACGTCGGGCCCGACCTGCTCCCCGACCGGCTGCGCCGCCCGCGCGCCCAGATACCCAGGCAACTGGTGCAGGCCGGGGTGGTGCAGCCCGGTGCCGGCATGCGCACCTATCTCAGCCTGGAGCGGACCGGCGAGGGCGGCCGCGTCATCGTCTCCATGCACCTGCGGGCCCGGCTCCAGCACCCCAGTCTCACCTGGGAGGTGGCGGCGTACGGCATCCCTCCGCTCCAGTCGCGCTTCTACCGGGTGCACGAGCTGCCCCTGGACGGCTTCGAACGCTGGTGGGACCTCTTCCGCACGGCCACCGCCGCCACCGGGCCGGCGCTGCTCGGCGCCCCCGGACGGCTGGTCCGGCGGGCTGCCGCCCGGGGCGAGCGGGCCCGGTCGCTGGAGAAGCTGCGCCGCGAGATCGGCAAGCGGCACCTGCGCTACGACTACGGAGCCGTGGACAGCCTCCGCGAGCGCGTCGCCGACTGGGATCAGCTGGGCTTCTCCGAGCGGACGGACTCCCAGGACTTCCTCCAGCGCCTCCAGCAGGGCGTGCTGATAGCGACCGAACGGTTCCTGAAGGACCACCACGTCGACACCAGCTCCTACGACCAGGCGCAGCAGGTGATCAACACCCACACCTACACCTTCCAGGGCGACATCCACTCCAGCAACATCGGCGCCCACGGCACCGTCAACCAGGGCGGTCAGGCCCAGACTTCGGGGAAGCCGCCCGGGCAGCCCTGAGCGACCACGAGGAGCACGCGTGAGCACCTACCATTTCCACGGGAACATCTCCGGCCCCAACAACATCGGGGACAACGGCACCATCAACATCGGGCAGCAGGACACCGCCGCGCAGACCCTGCGCCTCGCCACCGAACTCGCCCGGTGGCTCCGGGAGCAGGGGGCGGCGCAGGAGCGGCTCGACGCGGCCCAGGCCCTGCGCGGCGAGCTGGACCGGGCCGGACAGGAGGGGCGCGCCGCCGAACCGGGCCTGATCCGGCGGTCGCTGGAAACCATCACCCTCGGACTGGGCGCGGGCAGCACCGGGCTCGCCCTCGCCCAGGAGATCAGCCGCCTGCTGGTCTGACGGGCCGGCTCACCTCCGTACGACGGCCCGCGCGCCGCCGAAGTCCAGCTCCAGCCCCGAACGCAGCGGCACGGTCTGCCCCGGGGCGATCTCCTGCGTGCTGCCGTCCGCGCGGGTCCCCGTCCACGCCGACCCCGAACGGTTGGCCAGCCCGAACTTCCCCGGCCGCTGCGGATGCTCGGTCAGCTGCGCCACCAGCGTGGCGTCGCCGTAGTCGTGCCGGGCCGGTTCCGGCGCGAGGTGATGCTCCTGCACCCGCGAGGAACGGTGCAGCAGGATGTGGTGCTCGGTGCGCGGCGGGGGCGTGGTCAGCACCAGCCGGGGCGGCAGCACCAGCGCGTTCCCGCAGCTCCAGCAGGTGCCCGGGGTGGCGGAGCGGGGTTCGGTCATGTTCTGCTTCCCGCAGTGGGCGCAGTCCACGACCGCGTCGAGGACCGCCCGGAGCGCGTCGCGCCACTGCGACTCCCGCACCCGGGCCGCCGGGTCGAGAAGGCCCAGCGTGAAGTTCCTGGTGAACAGGGCGCGCAGAGAATCGGGCACCACCGCCCAGGTCGCCAGCACCGTGGCGTGCTCCACCGGGTCGGGGGCGTTGGAGCGGTCCTGCGGGTCGAACAGGAACAGCGGGTCCTTCCCGTACAGCTTGCGCTCGGCGGCCTCGTCGAAGCAGCGGATGGCCAACTCCCGCTTGCCCATGAGCGGATGATGATTCATCAGCAGCATGAACAGCAGCACGGACAGGGAGTGAAGATCGCTCTGGGTGCCGGGCGAGACCCCGGGCTCTCCGCGCACCAGCTCGGGCGCCATGAACGCCATGGTCCCCGAGATGCCCGTGCTGTCGCCCTCGACCACCGCGTTGTCGTTGTCGCAGACCAGCACCTCGCCGGTGGCCGGGTCGAAGAGCAGGTTCCCCCAGGAGATGTCCCGGTAGGCGATCCCGCGCGAGTGCAGCGCCTGGTACGCCTCGACCGTGTACAGGCAGGCGGTGAGCAGGGCGCGGATCGTGGTGCGCAGCTTGCGGCGGAAGAGCAGCGGCAGGCCTTTGAACCGGTCCGGGCGGATGTCCATCAGGTAGCCGAAGCCGCCGCGCCCGTCGCCCACGAAGTCCCGGGGCCACAGGAAGCGGTCGTCGTCGAAGCCGCGGTCCACCAGCTGGCGGACGATGTCCTCCTGCTCCGGTGTCGCGCAGGCCGGGTAGTACCACTTGAGGGCCTGGTCGCCGGCCGGGGTGCGCACCCGGTAGACCTCCCCCTGGCCGCCGGCGCCGAGCAGGTCGAAGACCTCCACGCCCAGGCCGCTGTCGGCCGTCAGCCGGGTACCGCTGTCGAGCATGCCGCTCATTCGTCACTCCTGTACGGGTCTGTCATGTCGGCCGGGTCGGCGGTGCCGGCGCTGTCGGGCGGCACCCCGCCGGTTCCGGTCAGGGCCGTGGCGGCGTGCCAGGCCGCCACGAGGGTGGTGTCGTCCCCGGAATGCCGGGAGGCCTTGGCCAGCCACTCCGGCAGGACCGCCCGGACGCACTCCGGGCCCTCCGCCGACAGCCGGTCGTCGAGTCCGGCCATGAACTGCCGGAAGCCGGTGTCCGAGGCGAAGCTCTTGGACAGCCCGTCGGTGGAGAGCGACACCAGCCGCGGCGCCCGCGCGGGGGCGGTCACCGGCGCCCAGTGCGTACGGACCCGCAGCCAGGCCTGCGGGGAGCACAGCGACTCCGTCTCGTCGCCCAGATCGGCCTCGTCCGGTGCGAGCGGTACGGTCACCTGCCCGTCGTCGGTCACCACGGTCAGCTCGCCGTCGCCGAGCTGCCAGGCCGCGAAGACCCGGGGGGTCAGCACGGCGCCGACGAGCGTGCTCCCGTACAGCACCAGCTTGTCCGCGGGGGACGGACCGGGCTCGCCCGGAGCGCTGCTGCGCTCCCAGTGCCCGAGCGCCTTCTCCTGCCAGGCGCTGACCAGTTGGCGGGGCAACGTGTACTGGGCGTAGTTCATCAGCCAGGCCAGGCTGGGCGGCCGCGTCCCTCGGGGCTCGGCGAGCGCGGCGAACAGCCGCGCCTGCTGGACGAACAGGTCCACGGCGAACCGGGACCCGAAATGACTGCGCGCGTGCACCGCCGATCCGTGGCCGTCGGCCACCGCCATGATCAGGGGCTGTGCGGCGGTGCCGAGCCCCTCCGCGTCGTGGTGGTCCTGGTTGCGCGCCTTGTTCACGCCCTGGACGCTGCCCTGGATCGTGTCCCAGAGCGGCAGCGGTCCGCGGGTCATCCGCACGGGCTCGCTCACCACACGTCGTCATCGTCGTCGTCGAGCACCGGCGGGGCGTACGGCGGCTGCTTCACGGTCGCGTCCCCGAAACCCGCCACCGGCTGGGAGGCCGCCTTCACCGCGGCCGTCGAGGCCCAGCGGATCGCCGCCGCCAGCTGCTTGGGGCTGTTCGCGTCCAGCGGCTGGAGCTCGGGATTGCCCAGGAACTCCTGGAGCACGTTGCGGTCGGCGTCCGCGCCGATCGCGATGGCCACCCGGACCGCCTTGCGGCCCCAGGGCGTCGCGTCCACCGCCCGCAGCCCCGCCTTCCAGTCGTCCGTCGGCACCCCGTCGGAGACCAGCGCCAGCACCGGCTTCAGGGCCCGCTGCGGCATCGGCGGGGTGTCCAGTTCGCGCGCCGCGAGCTGGAGGGCCTCACCGAGATTGGTCATACCGTCCACCTGCACGTCCTGCCAGGTGAACTGCTCGACCGGCACCGGGTCCTTGTGGTGCCAGCGGGCCGTCGTGGAGAACGTCATCGTGCGCAGCAGCAACTGGGCCGCCGGATTGTCCTGCGCGACGGAGAGCATCTCCGGAATCGCTTCTCTGATCGCGTAGTTGAGCTGGCCGATCTTCTCGCCCTGCATCGAGTACGAGCAGTCGATCAGCCAGATGAAATGGACGGGCCGGTTCGCCATCGGCCCGCCGGGGATGTCACTCACCGCGTGTCTCCTTCAACTTCCGGTCCATTGCGGGATGTACCGCACGAGTGCCGCCACCGCGGCGGCCGCCGTCATCACGACCGCCGACACGAACAGGGCCGCCATCATCCGCCGGCCCCGCGTGATCTGCGGTGTCATCATGGGGTGTTGCTCCTTTCCGCACCGGGAGCGACCTTCGGGTCCCGGGTGTCCTGACCGGCCGGCGTGCCGTCCTGCCGGTCCCGTACGAGCCGTCCGACGCGCAGCCCGGTCCGTGACAGCAGCCACAGCACCGGCTCCGCCGCCCGCCGCCCTTCGCTGTCCAGAGCGCCCGCCCCGGTCGCGGCGCGGGCGCTGACCACCCAGTACCGGGCCGCCGCGAAGTCGTGGCCGAGGGCCCGGACCAGCTCGTCCAGCCCGATCCCGGCCAGCCACGCCTCGACCGGCTCCGTCGGCCGCGGCAGTGAGTCCAGCCGGTCCAGTACGTCCCGCTTGGTCACCACCGTGGCCACGGGGAGGCGCCCGCGACGCCCGCCGAGCCCCTGCAGCTCGCCGGTGAACCCCGCGTACGTCTCCACCGGGCCGAGGTCGGCCGGCCGGGCGGCCTGCGCCCGTTCGGTGTCACCCGCCTGCAGGGCGCGCCGCACGACGGGCGCGGCGAGCACGTCGGTCACCAGCAGGACCCCGTCGGCGTGCGCCAGGTAGCCCTGGCCGCGGGTCGTGTCGGCGTCCCGGAGGGACTCGCCCATCGGGTCGTACAGGTACAGCAGCCGGCGCCGGCGGCCGTGCCCGACCAGCAGCATCAGGGCGCGCGGCTGCCCGCCCTGGGTCTTGAGGGTCCACCCGGTCCGGTTCAGCTGCTGCCCCAGGGCGTTGGCCTCGCGGAGGTCGTCGGGGGAGGCGTACTCGACGGTCAGCCGGGACTCGTGCGACCAGGACCGCAGCCCGTCGAGCACCGCCGCCAGCAGCATCGTCTTCCCGGCGGAGGTACCCCCGATCAGCGGCACGTGCACGACCCGGGTGGTGCCGACGGCCGGTGGCAGGCCCCGGTCGCAGTGCGGGCACCGGGCGGCGAGCCCCCGCCGCCCGGTCATGAGGGTGCTCGGCAGGGCCTTGCCGCAGCGGCAGACGTGCCGCAGGGCGCCGAAGGCGCCGGGCCGCAGCTCGCGGTGGGCGGCGCCGCAGCCCGGGCAGAGGTGCACGGCCAGCGGGAACGGCCGGTAGCAGCCGGGGTAGGGGCACTTCATCCGGATGCCCAGGACCAGCTTCCACAGCCGCTCCGCGGCGCGCCCGGCCAGGGTGGCGGCCAGGGCGGCGAGAGCGACCAGGAGGAGCTCCACCGCGAAGAACACCGCGACGCCCGCCAGCAAGGCCGAGGCGAGCAGCGCCGACAGCAGCGCGGCCAGCGCCGTACCGGGAGCCAGCAGCCGCAGCAGCAGCCGGCCGAAGCCGTTCTCCGCGAGCTCGCCGCTCTGCCCGCCCCGGCCGCGCAGCAGGCGGCGGCGCACCACCACGCCCAGCCAGTGCCGGGTCAGCAGGAACCAGACGGTCAGCGCCGCGGCCTGTCCGGCGAACCGGGCGTCCAGCCACATCTGTCCGGCCCAGTACGCGGGCCGCGCCGGTTCGGGACCGGTGTACGGGACGATCCGCGGGTCGGTGCCGCCCGGCGGATGCGTCCGGAAGGCGGCCCAGGCGGCGGACAGGGCCAGCGCCAGGAACCGCCACAGCCCGTACCCGAGGCACACGGCGACCCCGATCACCCCGGTGAGGGCGGCGAGGATCCGCGCGATCAGCTCCGGATCCGACACGTCAGCCCCCGTTCCCGGCACCGCCGGAGCGGCGCCCTCCGAAGCGTTCACGCAGGCGGCCGAAGGCCCCCGGCCGCTGCCAGGTGCGGAACTCGTCCGCCCAGCGCCCGCCCAGCCGGGCCAGCGACCGCTCCAGCTCGGCCAGCTCCGCCGGCGCGAGGCCCCGTACGGCCGGACGCAGCACCCCGTCGAGCAGGTCCGTGCGGGCCTCCTGCCAGGCCGGGCCGGCCTGCGGCTGGGAGGACCACACCGTGAAGCAGTCCGCGGCGTAGCCCGGATCCAGCCGCAGCCGGTCACGGACCGCCGGTGTGCGCGCCGCCGCCCGGTAGGCGGCCAGCAGCTCCGCGTCGTTGCTCTCGATCAGCGCCCGCAGCTCGCTGTCCGGCCGGTCCCCGGCCAGCAGCCGCGCGCACACGGCCGCGTACGCGCTCTCCCGCGGGCCCGGCTCCGGATCCAGCGACGCCAGGTCCAGCACCTGGCGGACCCAGCCCCCGCCCGCCGAACCCGACCGCAGGTTCAGGGCCAGCTCCAGCAGCAGCAGCGACGGCCGCAGCCGGGCCGGGATCTCCTCCTGGAACTGCCCGAGGAGCTCCGGAGCCAGCTCGGCGGCCTCGGTGTCCCCGGCCGGGGCCCGCACGGCCGCCTGGACGAGCAACTCCCAGGTCCCGGCCTCCCGGTGGACCTGCGCCCCGGTCGCCATCAGCACCAGCCCGGCCTCGCCCGCCCCCGGCGGACCCCCGTCCCACACCAGCCGCATCGCGGTCCGCAGCACCAGCGGCTCCGCGTACAGCGAGACGCCCGAGTGGGCCAGCAGCGCGTTCAGGGCGCCGACCCGGTCCGGTGCGGGCGCGGCCTGCGCCGCGGCCTCGGCGCACATCCGCAGGTGCGGCCGCGCGTCGGCCGCGGTCGGCCGCAGCGCGGTCCGCTCGAACAGCCGCCGCCCGGCGGCCGGATCGCCCGCCGCGAGCGAGTCCAGCCGGTCGAGTACGAGGGCGCGCAGCCCGGGCAGTTCCGCCAGCGCGGCCCGCACGCCCGCCCCGTACGCCCGCTCCGGATCGGTGAGCAGCGCGAGCGCCAGCTGCCGGGCCGTGCCGGGCAGCAGGTCGCTCACGTCCACCCCGAGCACCGAGGCCACCCGCAACAGCCCGGCGGGATGCGCCGGTTCGGCCGGGGCGCCGCCCAGCGCCGCCCGCAGGCCCGGTTCGAGCTCCGCCGCGAGCCGGCCGCGGACGGCCGCGCCCAGGGCGCCCGCGGTCGGCAGGGCCGCGGGCGGCGCGCCGGTCCGTACCGCCTCGGTCAGCGTCAGAGCCACCAGCGGCTCGCACACCGCGGGCGGGGCCCAGCCGTCCAGGGCCGCGAGCAGCCGCCCGGCCGCGGCGACCTCCGCCGGGTCCCGGTCCCCGGCCGGGCGGCCCAGCGCCCGGGCCAGCGCGTGCAGCCGTACGCCGTCCAGCGCGTCCCGGTGCCCGGCGGCCCAGTCGGCGGCCGCGGTCCGGCCGGGGGAGGGCAGCGCGACGTCCGCGGCCAGGGCGAGCGCGGCCAGCGGGCCCGCGTCGTAGGGCCCGGCGGCCAGCCGCCGCACCTCGGCCACCAGGCCCTGGCGCTGCGCCTGCCAGACGCGCGCGGCGGTGTCGGCCCACACGTCCGGCTCCCCGGCGGCGGGGGCGGCCGCGCGCGGGACGTCGTAGACCCGGTAACGGTGTTCCTGCCCGGCGAGGCCCGGCCCGTCCTCGGGCATCACCCCGATGATCTGCTGCCGGGCGAGCTGCGGCCGCCGGGTGTACGTGGTGAAGGTGAGCCACTGCCCCCGCTGGTGCGGCAGCACACTGCACGCGAGCATGACCCAGCGGGCGACGGCCTCGCTGTCCGCCTCCACGAGCACGATCTGCGGGGCGTCCGGGTCCTCGCCGAGCCGGCGCACATCGGAGAAGAAGGCGGCCAGCCACGGCGCGCGGGCCGCGACGAAGGCGGCCAGCGCGGCCCGGTCGAGGCGGCCCGGCGCGGGCACCGCGGCCAGCACGGGGGCGCCGGCCTCCGGGGTCGCGGCGGCCCACTGCGGCGAGCCCCAGGCGGTGATCGGCAGTTCGCCCACGGCCGGACCGGAACCGGCGGGCTGCGGCAGGTGCACCGCATGGGCGTGGAAATTGCCCCAGCGGCCGCTGTAGTCGGCGCCCGTGTACACCGAGCGCGCCAGCAGCCGGCTGCCGTCGGCCAGCACGTTCAGGCTGAGCGCCTGCGGGAAGGCGGCCAGCTCCTCGGGCCCCGGGCGCGGCGGCGCGTCCCGGGGCGGCTCGTAGCCGATCAGCTGCTCCGCCTCGCGCAGCAGGGCGGCAGGCACCCCGGGGCTGACGGCCGTGAACCGGAAACCGGAACCGTCGGGACCGGGCGGCGCCGAGGTGTAGTGCAGTTGGGCGAGATTCATGAGTTCCCCTCGGAGCCGGTACGGCCACCCGCGCCGGTGGCGCCACCGGCGCGCGGCAGCAGACCGCCCAGCCCCAGCAGCCACAGCAGCGGATCCTCCACGCGCAGCGGCCGCGGACCCGATTTCGGGGCGTCGGCCGGCGCGTGCGCGGGCGGCGACGAGCCGAGCGCCGAGAGCCCGAACAGCGACAGCTGGGCGAAGTCCCGCTCCAGCTGCCGCAGCAGCGCCCCCGAGTCCCAGCCGTCCAGGAGCGAACGCATCTCCTCGTGCACCGCCCGCCGGTCCTCCTCGTCGAGCGCGCCGGTGCCGTGGTCGGCATTGCGCAGCAGCGGCGAATGCGGCTCCAGCAGCGGCGCCAGCGAGTCCGTCTTGGTCACGGCCACCGCCACCGGGGTGGTGACCCGGCCGCGTGAGGAACCACGCCCGTGCGCCCGCAGCTGCGCCGCGAGATCGGCGGCGATCTGCTGCGGCGGGGTCTCGATGACCGGCAGCGGCGGCCCGTCGTCCACCGGCAGCCGGTCGCGCACCGCCCGCATCTGCAGCGGGTCCACGAGCAGGATGATCCCGTCCGCGGCGGCCAGGTAGTGGGTGTAGCGGTCCATGGCCTCCGCGCTGGCGAGGTCCTCGCCCGCCGCGTCGAAGAACACCAGCGCGGTGTGCCGGCTGCCGTCCCCGCGCAGCCGGCGCCGCAGGGGCAGGCTCAGCCGGTACAGCAGCGGGTCGTTGAAGCCGAGGGCCGCCGGCCGGGTGGCCTCCGGCAGCCGCAGCCGGTCGTAGAGGTCCTCCGCCAGCTCGCGGTCCCGGCGCTGGGTCTCGCCGCCCATCGCGGTCACCGAGGCCCCGTACGCCCGGCCCACCCTGCCGCGCAGTTCACCCAGCAGCACCGAGACGTAGGTGCTCTTGCCGGAGGCCTTGGGGCCGAGCAGGGCGATGATCCGGGTGTCCTGGTCGCAGTAGTCGCTCGGGAAGTCGCTGTGGCAGCGCCGGCAGACCCGGACCGGGGTGGACCCGCCGCAGGCGGGGCAGTCCGCGCGCGATCCGCCCCCGCCCGGGATCAGGCGCACCCCGAGGCCGCGCGGGGCGGTGAAGACCGGGCCGCGCATCTTCAGTGCGGGAGGCACGCTCGGGCCCATGAAATCGGCCCATATGGTGTCGAGTTCGGCGCTGCAGGGCTTGGCGCCGCGCACCCCCGTGGCGGACATCTGGCAGCGGTAGGGCAGCCGGGCCGCCGGGGACCGGTCGAAGCAGTAGGGGCAGACGACGGAGGTCATGTCAGCGGACCACCAGGGAGAGGAGAGAAGGCTCTTCGAGCCGGACGGAGGCGGCGGCGCCGCCGAGGAGAAAACCGCGCAGGGCGTACGGGCGGCCGGGCGCGACGGCGGTGTCGATCGGGCGCTCCACCGTGCCGGTGCCCGTTCCGGCGCCCGCGGCCGCGGCCGCGAGCTCGGCCCCGGTCACCCGGCACACGGCCGTTCCGCCGGACGGGCCGACCGGGCGCCGCGGGGTGCGGCCGCCGTCCCCCCGGGCCACGAGGACGAGGCCGGGGAGGTCCGGGCCGGGTAGGCCGCCGGGCGCCCGTACGGTCACCCGCAGGACGGCGGGCCCGCGGCGCAGGCCGCGCCGGGCGCCGGGCACCAGCTCGTAGGCGATGGCCACGTCGGCGGGCAGTCCGGCCCGTGCGTCGCCCCCGGCCGGGGCGAGCACGGAACGGGCGCTGCGCGGTGCGGCGTGCGCCTCGACGGACAGCGCGGCCGGGGTGACCGGCAGTCGCAGGCCCTCACGCAGGAACACGCTGCGGGCCACGGCGAACTCGGTGCGCCGGCCCTCCTGGGTCACGACGGCGGTGACGGTGCCGGCCGTGCCGGGCCAGTCGAAGCCGACCTCGACGAGGTCGGGCGCGGCCCGCCGCAGCGTCAGCCCGGTCACCGGAAGCGGGGCCTCGACCAGGACGCAGGGCCCGGCGAGGGCCCGCGGGCCCAGCACGGACACGGCGCAGACGCCGGTGAGCGATCCCGGGGGCGGGTGCCCGACGGAGACCTGGCCGCTCCCGCCCGGACCGCTCCCGCCGGGACCGCTCCCGCCGGGGCGGGACCAGCCCGGACCGGCCCAGGCCAGCGGCGGTGGCAGCTCGGCCGCCGTCAGTTCGGCGCGCTCGGCGGGCGCGGTGCCGGGCCACTCCACCAGCCGGACCTCGGCCCCGTCGCCGCCGGTCAGGCCGAACTCCACCCCGCCCGCCTCCCGGGGCCGGGCCGTCAGGGTGAGCACGGGCTCCGGCCAGGCGTGCACGGTGACCGGGACGGTCACGGCCGCGGACAGCACGCCGCGGCCGGTCCGGTCGGCACGGCCCGTCGGGGCGTACCGGGCCCGCACCGCCAGCTCGTACCTCCCGGGCGCCAGACCCTCGGCGCGCAGGGTCTCCCGCAGGCCCGCCCGTGCCGCAGGGGGCACCTGTACGCGTCCCCGCGGCCCGGTCAGCGTCACCTCGCAGTGGGACGCGCCCGACGGCGCGGTCCACGAGGCCTCGATCCACCCGTCGCCGTCGGAGGCGACCGCCTCCGTCACCGCCGGGGCGACCGGCAGCGGGGCCGCGATCAGAGGCGGCCCGTCGACGGCGCCGTCGGACCGCAGCGGCAGCGCCACGTGGCGGACCTCCTCGCCGATCCCGGCGTCGCGGTCCACGAGCACGCCCCCGACCGGCCGCCCCGCCACCTCGGCGACCGGCGCGCCGGCCGGCTCCCCTCGGGTGAGCCGCACCACCCGCCAGCGCTTCCCCTCGAAGTCCCCGACGGGCCACCGCAGTTCGACACCTCCGGGGACGAGGGCGGACACCATCGGGCCGGGATCCCCGGGATCGGGCCGGTAGGTGCGGACCAGCCCGCGCACCGCACGCGGGCAGTCGCCCGCCAGCGCCGCGGCCTCCTCGTAGTGGACGCAGGCCCGCTCCGGATCCCCCCGCTCCTCGGCCCGCCGGGCCGCCGCGAGCTCGGCGTCGGCGGCCGTCACCCGCGCGGCCAGCCCGGCGAGGAGGGCCGCCAGCGGCCGGTCCTCACCCGCGGGCGGCAGCAGGGCGGCCCGGCGGGCCGCGGAGCGGATCCGGTGTTCCAGCACGTCGTCGAGCAGGGATTCGGCGGCGGCCCGCTGCCCCTCGTCCAGCCGGGCCCGCCGGGCGGCCGCGTGGACCAGGGCCGCGGCCTCGGCCGGGTCGACCCCGAAGCCGGCCGCGGTGGCCGGCAGCTGCCCCCCGGGATGGTCCTGGAGCAGGTGGGTGAGCTGGTAGAGCAGGATCCGGCGCAGGGCGGCGGGGTCCGCCTCCTGGATCGCGGCCAGCCGCTCCAGCAACCGGGCCGCGCCCGGCTCCGGCCGGTCCCGGCCCAGCGACCGCAGCACCCCGGCGCCCACGTGCCGGCGCCGGCCGGTCCCGGTGACGGTGAAGACCCCGTCGAGTACCCGTAAGCGGCCGCCGGACGGGACCAGTAACTCGCCCAAGTGGCTTGATCCGATGGTCTGTTGCGCGGCGAGGAGTTCCCCGTACGCTCCCACGAGCGGCGACAGCGGCAGGCCGGAGAGCGCGCGGGGCAGCCCGATGGCATGCCCGAACTCGGTCCCGGCCATCCGCTCTGCGCCCCCCGTGCAGTGTGTGGGAGGTCATTTCAGCAGATGCGCAGGTCGTTCGGGGGCTCTTTTCGTTCTCCAGGTGTACGGCGCAGCGTCACGAAGCGATCTCCGCCCGGTACCCCGGGACCGCTGTCCTTGGGGCGCCCCTCGACTCCCCCCTCACCCCCAGAGGTCGTCACCCCATGGCAGAACTCAACCGTCGCAGGTTCCTGCAGATAGCCGGCGGCACCGCCGCCCTCACGATGCTGAACGACAGCATCGCGCGGGCCGCCGCCATCCCGGCGCAGGGCACCACCGGCACGATCCAGGACATCGAGCACGTCGTCGTCCTGATGCAGGAGAACCGGTCCTTCGACCACTACTTCGGCGCGATGAAGGGGGTACGGGGCTTCGGCGACCCGCGGCCGGTCCTCCAGGACAACGGCAAGTCGGTCTTCCACCAGTCGAACGGGACGAAGGACATCCTGCCCTTCAACCCGCAGGTCCAGGACCTCGGCATGCAGTTCCTGGAGGGGCTCAACCACGACTGGGCCGGCGGCCACCAGGCGTACAACAACGGCAAGTACGACAAGTGGGTCCCGGCCAAGACGGCCACGACCATGTCGTACATGACCCGGAACGACATCCCGTTCCACTACGCCCTCGCCGACGCCTTCACGGTGTGCGACGCCTACCACTGCTCCTTCATCGGCGCCACGGACCCGAACCGCTACTACCTGTGGACGGGTCACACCGGCAACGACGGGACCGGCGGCGGCCCGGTCCTCGGCAACCAGGAGGCCGGCTACGGCTGGAAGACCTACCCCGAGCGCCTGGAGGCCGCCGGGGTCTCGTGGAAGGTCTACCAGGACATCGGCGACGGCCTGAACGCCGCCGGTTCCTGGGGCTGGATCAACGACGCCTTCCGCGGCAACTACGGCGACAACTCGCTGCTGTACTTCAACACCTACCGCAACGCCCAGCCCGGCAGCGCCCTGTACGAGAAGGCCCGTACGGGCACGAACGTCAAGGCGGGCGACGGCTACTTCGACCGGCTGCGCGCGGATGTGGCGGGCGGCACGCTGCCCCAGGTCTCCTGGATCGCCGCACCCGAGGCGTTCAGCGAGCACGCGAACTGGCCGACCAACTTCGGCGCCTGGTACATCTCGCAGGTCCTGGACGCGCTGACCGCGAACCCTGCGGTCTGGGCCAAGACCGCCCTGTTCATCACCTACGACGAGAACGACGGCTTCTTCGACCACGTGGTCCCGCCGTACCCGCCGGCCTCCTCCGCCTGGGGCCTGTCCACGGCCGACGTGTCGAAGGACCTCTACGCCGGTGGCGGCGGCTACGCTGCCGGACCGTACGGGCTCGGCCCGCGCGTCCCCATGATCGTGGTCTCCCCCTGGAGCAAGGGCGGCTACGTCTGCTCCGAGACCTTCGACCACACCTCGGTGATCCGCTTCATGGAGAAGCGGTTCGGGGTGCAGGAGCCCAACATCTCCCCGTGGCGCCGTGCCGTCTGCGGCGACCTGACCTCGGCCTTCGACTTCACGCGGGCCGATGCCGCGCCCGCCGCGCTGCCGTCCACGGCCGGGTACGTCCCGCCGGACAAGGACCGCCACCCCTCCTACCACCCGACCCCGCCGGCGACCGGCACCCTGCCCCGGCAGGAAGCCGGCTCCAAGCCGGCCCGCGCTCTCGGCTACAGCCCCTACGTGGACGGCGCCCGCACCACCTCCACCGGCAAGTTCACCCTCACCTTCGCCTCCGGACCGACCCTGGGCGCCCACTTCCACAGCACCTCGGGCAACCGTACGGACGGCCCCTGGCCCTACACGGTCGAGGCGGGCAAGACGCTCGTCGACACCTGGTCCACCAGCAGCTCCACCGGCAACCAGATCAACCTCACGGTGTGGGGCCCGAACGGCTTCCTGCGCAGCTGGAAGGGCCCGGCGAAGAAGGCCGGCCCCGAGGTCACGGCCCGCCACGTGGCGGCCACCGGCAACCTGGCCCTGAGCCTGACCAACTCCGGGACGGCGGCCGTCAACCTCACGGTGACCAACACCTACGGCGGCGCCGCCCAGATCCTCCGGGTGGCGGCCGGCGCGACGGTCTCCCACACGGTGGACCTCGCCGCCTCCGGCCGCTGGTACGACGTGCAGGTCGTCTCCGACGCCGACGCCACCTTCCTGCGCCGCTTCGCCGGACACGTGGAGACCGGCGCCCCGGGCGTCTCGGACCCGGCGATCAAGACCGTCTGATCCGGTCCTCCGGTGCGCGCAGCAGCCGCCGTTCCAGGACCGGCAGGTCCCCGGGACGGCGGCTGCGGGCGTGCCGGAGCAGGAGGTCCCGCGCGGTGTCGGGCACCCGGCGCCGCTTCGGGTGCCGGGTGGTGAACTCCTCGCTCGCGAAGAACCGCACGGCCCCCTCCAGCCCGGTGCGGTCCGTCTCCCGCACCGCCCAGGCGAGTTCCTCCGTCGGCCTCCCGGCCAGCAGCCGGAGGGGTGCCCGTTCCGCCAGGAGCCACGCCGCGTCGCGCGGTTCCTCCCGTACGGAGCCCAGCCAGCCGAACACCACGGCCAGCGGCGCCCCGCGCGGCACCGGGGGCTCCTCCTCGCCCGCGGCGAGGGCCCCGGCATACTCCCGCAGCTCCGAGGGCGCCGCGGCCACCCACCGCGCGCGGTGGCGGGCGGGGATGCCGTCGGGGGACAGGGGGTCGAGCAGACGCAGCGCCTCCGGTCCATGGTGCTCCGCGCGCAGGCCCTCCTGGCACATGCAGTCGAACGTGTCGTCGACGGGGTGGTCGCCGCCCTGCCGCCGGGCCGCCTGGACCGCGCCGATCTCGGCCGGATCGCTGATCACGTACGTCCCGGGGTGGTGCGGGTGGCGCGCTCCGTCGGGCCGCGAGAAGTCCCCCATGACCAGGGGCTGCGGGCGTGGAGTCGGGTTCACGGTGTGATGGTAGATCCGGTGGGCAGAACCTCCGGCGTCGGTTTTCTTCGCCACGTCACCGAGGGAGAACGCATGGCCATCGCCCACCGCAGGATCGGTACCGGACCCGTCCGCGTCATCGTGCTGCACGACTGGTTCGGCACCTCCGCGAACTGGGGTTCCGTACTGGACCACCTGGACCCCGAAGGCTTCAGTTACGTCTTCCTCGACTACCGCGGCTACGGCGACCGCCGCGACGTCCCCGGCCGCCACACCCTGGCCGAGATCGCCGACGACGTCCTCGAACTCGCCGACCAGCTCGGCTGGGACACCTTCTCCCTCCTCGGCCACTCCATGGGCGGCAAGGCGGTCCAGCAGGTCCTCGTCCGTGCCCCCGAGCGGGTGGAGAAGCTGATCGGGCTCGCCCCGGTCCCGGCCGCGCCCTACGCGATGGACGACGCGACCCACGCCCTCTTCCACGGCGCCGCCACCGACCCCGGGAAGCGCCGCGTCATCCTCGACCTGGTCACGGGCAACCGCGTGAGCCGCCACTGGCTCGACGGGATGGTCGCCCACTCGCTGGCCGTCTCCCGCCCCGAGGCCTTCGCCGGCTACCTCGCGAGCTGGCAGCCGCTCGACCTGTCCGCCGCCGTGAAGGGCAACACCGTCCCGGTGCTCGTCCTCGTCGGCGAGTACGACCTCGCGATCACCGCGGATGTGATGAGGGACACCTGGCAGGCCTCCTACCCGGACTGCCGGGTCGTGACGGTCCCGGGCTCCGGCCACTACCCGCCGCACGAGACCCCGGTGGCCTTCGTCACCGAGGTGGAGGCCTTCCTGCGGATCTAGGGGGTGTCCTGCCGACCAGGCCGGGCACACGAAAAATCCCGTGGGGTACGAGGAGACCTCGTACCCCACGGGATCGACAGGGTGAGTGACGGGACTTGAACCCGCGGCCACCTGGACCACAACCAGGTGCTCTACCAACTGAGCTACACCCACCACGAAGGGCGGCGGACCGCCCGTTCGATGTGCAAGCACAGCATAGCCGATCAGAGGGGTGGTCCCGCGACGCCTTATCGGGCGGCGGACGTGCCCGGGACCGCTCCCGGCGTGCGCGGCTCCGGCCGGCCCGACCACGTTCCGGGCGAAGCCCCCGCAGGTCCCGAGGACCGGGACGCGCCCCTCGGGGGCCACCGGGATCGCGGCGGGGGCGCGGCTGCCGGAGCACGCGGGACCGCTGCTGCTCCGGCTCGACGCCGCCCGCGCCGCTTCTCCGCTCGCCGTCGGCCCCGGCTGCTCGCGGTGCTGCCCGCGACCGGGGTCACCTTGCGGGTGCTGCCCCCCCCGGCCGAGGTGCCCGCCGCTGTCGCCACGGGAGGCTGCGACCTCGGCCTCAGCGCGCCGAGCGACCCGCTGCGGCTGCCCGCCGGGCGCCCCCCTCGCCGGGGCGGGTCCGGTCGGGCTCGCCGGTGCGCGCCGGCTCGGCGCCCCCGGCGTGGGGCTGTCGCCTGCGCCTCCGTGCGCTGCGAAGGCACCGCTCGCCGGGTACGGCCCCGGGCCGCCCGACCGGCGTGGCCGCTGCCCTCGCCGTGCGACTCACGGGAGGATCACCCGTATGACACGTGAACCCGCACCCTTCACGGCCGATGACTACGCCGCCCGGATGGCCGCAGCCGCCCAGACCGCCGCCGACGCGGGACTCGCCGGACTGCTGATCGCCCCCGGGCCCGACCTCACGCACCTCACGGGCTACCGGCCCACCGCCGAGACCGAACGGCTGACCCTGCTCGTCCTGGCCGCCGGGCAGGACCCGGTGCTCATCGTGCCCGCGCTGGAGGCACCCGACGCGGAACACGCCCCGGGCGCCACCGCGCTGACCCTGCGGGACTGGGCCGACGGGAAGAACCCGTACGCCGTCACCGCCCCGCTGCTGGACTTCCGCGGGCGCTTCGGGGTGAGCGACAACACCTGGGCGCTGCACCTCCTCGGCCTGCAGCGGGAACTGCCGAACAGCTCCTACGCGCCGCTCACCGACTGCCTGCCCATGCTCCGCGCGGTCAAGGACGAGCGGGAGCTGGAGCGCCTCGCCGCGGCGGGGGCCGCCGCCGACGCCGCCTACGCGCAGATCCTCCACCTCCCCTTCGCCGACCGGCGGGAGACCGACGTGGCCGAGGACCTGGCGGCCCTGCTGCGCGCGCACGGCCACTCCCAGGTCGACTTCACGGTCGTCGGCTCCGGCCCCAACGGGGCCAATCCGCACCACGAGGCCGGGGACCGCGTCATCCGCCACGGCGACATGGTGGTCCTCGACTTCGGCGGCCTGCGCTTCGGCTACGGCTCCGACATCTCCCGCACCGTGCACGTCGGCGAGCCCACCGCCGAGGAGCAGCGGGTCCACGACATCGTCCGCGAGGCCCAGCAGGCCGGCGTGGCCGCGGTCCGGCCGGGGGTCTCCTGCCAGGAGATCGACCGGGCCGCCCGGGCCGTGATCACCGAGTTCGGCTACGGGGACCGCTTCATCCACCGCACCGGCCACGGCATCGGGGTCACCACCCACGAGCCCCCGTACATGGTCGAGGGCGAGGAGCAGCCGCTGGTCCCCGGCATGTGCTTCTCCGTGGAGCCGGGCGTCTACCTGCCGGGCCGGTTCGGCGTCCGCATCGAGGACATCGTGACCGTCACCGAGGACGGCGGGCTCCGGCTCAACAACGCCCCGCGCGAGCTCGCCGTCGTCGAGTGAGCCTCACGGGGCCAGGACGACCGCCGTTTCGCCGGGCACGTGGATCCGCCCGTCGGGACCCGGGTGGTCGACCGGCTCCCAGGAGGCCAGCACCCGTACCCCGTTGCGGCCCAGCGCGATCGTCACCGGGTCCGGCGAGAGGTTCACGGCCACCCGGACGTCGCCCCGCCGGAAGGTGAGCCAGCGACGCTCCTCGTCGTGCGCGACCCGGACCGCCCCCAGGTCCGGGTCGCGCAGGTCGTGATGGGTGCGGCGGAGTGCGATCACCGTGCGGTACCAGTCCAGCAGGCGGGCGTGGACGGCCTGTTCGGGCTCCGCCCAGTCCAGGCAGGAGCGGTCCCGGGTGGCCGGGTCCTGCGGGTCCGGGATCTCCTCGGCCTTCCAGCCGTGCGCCGCGAACTCCCGGCGCCGGCCGGACCGTACCGCCTCGGCGAGGCCCGGGTCCGGATGGTCGGTGAAGTACTGCCAGGGGGTCTTCGCCCCCCACTCCTCGCCCATGAACAGCATCGGCACGAACGGCCCGGTGAGGGCCACGGTCGCGGCGCACGCCAGCAGCCCGGGGGAGAGCGAGGCGGAGAGCCGGTCACCGAGCGCCCGGTTGCCGACCTGGTCGTGGGTCTGGGTGTAGCCGAGGAAGCGGTGGGCCGGGGTCCGGCGGTGGTCCACCGGGCGGCCGTGGGTACGGCCGCGGAAGGAGGACCACGTCCCGTCGTGGAAGAAGACCCGGGTCATGGTCTTGGCGAGGGCGGCGAGCGGGGCCGCGGCGAAGTCCGCGTAGTACGCCTGGGACTCGCCCGTCAGCGCGCAGTGCAGGGCGTGGTGGAAGTCGTCGTTCCACTGGGCGTGCAGGCCCAGGCCCCCCGCGGCGCGCGGGGTGGTGGTGCGGGGGTCGCAGCGGTCGGACTCGGCGATCAGGAACAGCGGGCGGCCGGTGTCCGCGGCCAGTTCGTCGACGGCCGCGGACAGTTCCTCCAGGAAGGTCAGCGCCCGGTCGTCGGCCAGCGCGTGCACGGCGTCGAGCCGCAGCCCGTCGATCCCGTAGTCGCGCAGCCAGGCCAGCGCGCTTCCGAGCAGGTAGGCGCGCACCTCGTCGGAGCCGGCCGCGTCCAGGTTCACCGCGGAGCCCCACGGGGTGTGGTGGGTGTCGGTGAAGTACGGGCCGAAGGCGGGCAGGTGGTTGCCGGACGGGCCGAGGTGGTTGTGGACCACGTCCAGCACCACGCCCAGCCCCGCCTCGTGCGCGGCGGCCGTGAAGCGGGCCAGGCCGGCCGGACCGCCGTACGGCTCGTGCACCGCCCAGGGCGCGACCCCGTCGTACCCCCAGCCGTGCCGGCCGGAGAAGGAGCAGACCGGCATCAGCTCCACGTGCGTGACGCCGAGGGCGGTGAGGTGCCCGAGCCGGGCGGCAGCCGCGTCGAAGGTGCCCTCGGGGGTGAAGGTGCCGATGTGCAGCTCGTACAGGACCGCGTCCTGGAGCCGGGTGTGGGATGGTCGCGCGGGCTGCGGGGCGAGGGTCTGCGGATCGACCACCGCGGACAGGCCGTCGGGCCCGTCGGGCAGCCGGCGTCCGCGCGGGTCCGGCCGCGGGCCGTCGCCGTCGAGCAGGAATCCGTAGCGGCTCCCGTCGGCGGCCGGGGCCTCGGCGGTCCACCAGCCGTCCCGGTCCGGATCGCGCGCCATGTCGTACGTCGTCCCGTCGAGCAGCATGGCGACGTGACCTGTCAGTGGTGCCCACACCTCGAACTGCACGGACGGTCCCCTCGTCGGCGGCGGTGTCCAGCATGCGTATCGTGCCCATCATTCCGGGCGTGGCGGGGGAGTTCTGGACACTCCGGCCCCGACGGGCCGACAATCACCCTGTGACGTCCAGTTTCGAGATTCCCGCCTTTCCCGCGCCGCGGCTGTCCGACGCCGAGCGCGACCGGGCGCTGGGCCAGCTCAGGGAGGGCGCGGCCCTCGGCAAGCTGTCCCACGACACCTTCCTGCGCCGGATGGAACTCGCCCTGGTCGCCCGCCGCTCCGAGGAGCTGGCCGTGCTGACGGCCGACCTCCATTCCCGGGAGGCGGCCGAAAGCCCCTGGACCCGTCGGCTGTTCGGCTGGGTCGGCCGGGCCTCGGCCGTGTCCCTCGGGGTCCGGCGCGCCTGGAACGCCGAGCGGCTGCCCAAGCTGCTGCTGCCGCATCCGAGCGCGGCGGCCCTGCGGATCGGCCGCGACCCCGGCAACGGGCTGCGGCTCAGCCACGAGACGGTCTCCCGGGCGCATGCGGAGCTCCGGCTGCAGGCTGGGGTGTGGGTGCTCCGGGACCTCGGCTCCACCAACGGGACCACGGTCAACGGGCACCGGGTGACCGGCTCCGCGGTGGTCCGCGACGGGGACCAGGTCAGCTTCGGGAACATGACCTTCCGGCTCTCGTCGAGCTGAGGGCGGCGTCCCCCGGGCATTCCCCGGGCATTCCCCGGGGGCATCCCCTGAGGGTGTCGCCCGATGGCGCCCCGCCGGTACGGCGCCGGGAGCCGGCGCGCAGGATGGTGGTCATGGAACACACCTGCGTCATCCGCCGCGCACGCGTCGGGGACCTGCCCCGCCTGGCCGAACTCGTCCACGAGCACGTGGCGTACGAGAAGTCGGTGCCGCGCCCGCCGGACCTCGCCGAGCGGCTCGGCCCGCAGCTGTTCGCCGAGGACGCCCGGCTGTGGGTGCTGCTCGCCGAGACCCCGGACGGCACGGTCGCCGGATACGCCGCCTGCTCCGCCGAGTTCGCCTTCTGGGACGCCCGGTACCACCTGCACATGGACTGCCTCTACCTGGCGGAGGAGGCCCGCGGCCACGGACTCGGCGCCGCCCTGATGGACGGCGTGACGGGTCTGGCCCGCGAGCTCGGCCTCGACCAGGTCCAGTGGCAGACCCCGGACTGGAACGAAGGCGCGATCCGCTTCTACGACCGGCTCGGCGCCACCGGCAGGCCGAAGCAGCGCTACGCCCTCGCGGTGGAGGCGGCGCCGTTCACGCCGTGAGCAGGCGCAGGCCCAGATCCGCCGCGTCGAGGTCGGTGAGGTCGCCGTTGCGTTCGGCCCACCGGCCGCAGGCGAGGTCGTCCCCGAGGCGTCGCACCGCCCGCCGCTCGGCCTCCGGCCCGACCCTGGTCCACACCGACATCGCACGGCGCACGCGCTCCTCCAGATACGCCTCCGGTCGGCGCCAGTACGCCTCGAACAGGCCGTCGGCGCAGTCCCACGGGACGGGCACCGGCTCGGCGCGGGCGCCGATCGCGTCGGCCATCGCCGCGAGCGAGGGGAAGTCGGCGAGGACGCCGGCGAACTCGGGCAGATAGTCGCGGGGGAGCCAGAAACGGTCCTGCCAACCGGGCTCGTCGGTGTCGAAGGTGAGTACCACCACCCGGCGGGCCACGCGCCGCATCTCGTGCAGCCCCGCGATCGGATCCCCCCAGTGGTGAACGGTGGAGACGGCCATCGCGACGTCGAAGGACCCGTCCTCGAACGGCAGGCTCTCCGCCGCGGCGGCCACGCACGGCGCCGCACCGGCGGGCCGCTGCCCCCGCATGACCGCCGACGGCTCCACCGCGGTCACCTCGCGATCGGTGGGCTCGTAGGAGCCGGTGCCGGCCCCGACGTTCAGCACCGTCCGCGCGTCCCCGAGCGCGTCCCAGATCTGCGCGGCGATCCGCGGCTCGGTACGCCGTGTCGCGGGGTAGGCACCGCCGATCGCGTCGTACAACCGTGCGCCGAGCATCTCCAGTTGCTCCTCCGGTGTCACCTTCCGCCCCTTCGCCCGTGCTTCCAGTTCCCGGTCGATGGCCGCCACCATGGCGTCGGCCCGATCCCGCCGCTCCAGCAGCAGGCCGCGCAGTCGGCGCAGGTGTGCCGCCGCGTCGGTGGACGGGTCGCCGACCAGTTCCGCAACCTCCCGCAGCCCGAAGCCCAACCGCCGGTAGGCCAGCACCTCCCGCAGTCGCTCCATGTCGCCGGCCGAGTAGGCCCGGTACCCGGCCGCGGTCCGTGCCGAAGGCCGGACGAGCCCGATGTCGTCGTAGTGGTGCAGGGTGCGGACGCTCACGTCGGCCAGCTCGGCCACGCGTCCCACGGTCCAGTGATCGTCCATGGCACCGACTGTGCGGCCTGACGCCACGTGAGGGTCAAGCCGCACGCGCGATCCCCGGGTCGAGGACTCCCCGGTCCGGTTCCGCTTCCCGGTGACGTGCCCGCCGGCCGGGCCGCACCGGACGCCCGGCGCGGGCGTGGGCGGCGCACTTCCGTGCGCCCCCTTGTGCTCCTTCGGCGCGGACGGCCGCCGTCGTACGGTTCCGGGCTATGAGCGGATACACGATGGAACCGGCCACGCCGATGGAAATCAGCCCGCGAGTCCTGCCTCCCTCCGACCGGTGGTCCCCCGCGCTCGCGGTACCGGCACCGGTCTGCCGTTTCGAGAACTTCCTGGGGGCGGAGCGCGCCGCCGCCCTGCTGGAGTACGCGATATCGCGCGAGGAGGACTTCACGGCGGGGACCGTCCTGGACCCGCTGACCGGACAGGTGTCCCGCAAGGGGCGGGACTCGCTGGTCCTTCCCGTGACCAGCGAGGTGTTCAGCGCACATCTGGCCGACTGTCTGCCGCTCGTCCAGGAGGTCCTCGGTCACCGGGCCGCACTCGCACAGTCGTTGACCGTCCTGACGGCGCACGGCGAAGGCGGCCACTTCGGCATCCACACGGACTCCTCGCGTGTCCGGGACGTGAGTACGGCACTGTCCGCCGTGTACTACCTGCACCGCACGCCGCGCGGCTTCGGCGGCGGCCAACTGCGCCTGTACGACACCGTGGTGGACGAGGTCCGGGCGCGGCCGGGGGAGTCCTACCGCACGATCGAGCCCGAGCACGACACCATCGCCTTCTTCCCCTCCGGGGCCTTCCACGAGGTCGTGCCGTCCACCTGCCCGAGCGGGCGGTTCGCGGACCACCGGTTCACCCTCACGACCTGGATATCCGGCGGGGAGCCCGCCGTGGCCCCGGCCCCCCGCCGGCCGCACGTCTGGCAGTGGCTGGCGGACGCGGCCGAAGGGACCCGCCCCCTCCACGACGCCGGGGAGGACCACGACGGGGCCAGGCCGGTGGCGCTGCCGCCGCCCGGCCCGGACACCCGCCTGGGGCCGCCCGGGACCTGACCACCGCCCGGCCCGTCCGCCGGCTCCGCCCGATCACCCCGTCCGCCGACTCCGTCCGCTCACCCCGCCCGCCGGCCCGGCCCGCTCAGCCGGCCCGCTCAGCCGGCCCGCTCGTCCCGGCCGGCCGCGACGAGGCGGTCGTAGGCGGCCAGGACGGTCCGGGACTGGTGTTCCACCTGGGTGGCCACCGGGACCCAGCGGGCCCCGAAACGGGTCGCGAAGTCCTCGCACCACCCGGTGACCAGCCGGTCCAGCCCGGGCGCCGCCGGATGCCCCTGGGCGCGCAGCACCCGCAGCAGCATCGCGGCGGCGCGCAGCGACAGGCGCCGCCCGAAGGCGTCGATGCTGGCGATGTACGCCGCCGAGGCCTCCTCGGGGGCCCCGGCCGTCCACTCGGCGGCGATCCGCGGGATCAGCGCGAGCGTCCAGTCCACCGCGCGCAGCAGGGGCGCCGCGGCCGGGGCCTCGTCCTCGTCCTCGTAGGGCGGACCCGGCCGTACGTCGGCGCCGCCGCGGACCGAGGCGACGAGCGCGGCGTCCGCGGTGAGCCGCTCGGCCAGCATCCGCAGGGCGCCGCGCGGGTCGGGGTGCGGGGCCGGATCGTCCACCAGGTCGGAGGCCCACATGGGGACTTCGACGATGGCGGTCGTGCCGGCGTAGCGGTGGGCGTGGTACCAGGTGCTCAGCCGGGTGTCCTCCGGGTGGAAGGCCCCGGCGGCCTCGCTGCCCGGCTGCGGGATGACGAAGATCCCGGGCCCGGGGGAGGGCCAGCCGGCCGCGTCGGAGGCGCCGTTCTCCACCGGGATGCGCAGCTCGGCGGCCGATTTGGCGAACGGCTCGGCGAGGCCGGGCACGTCCCGGGTGAGCTGCACCCAGGAGCCGCCGAGGTCGGTGGCGTGCAGGGAGACCTGCAGGACGGGCCGCAGTTCGTCGATGAGCGCCATCAGGGCCAGGGTCTCGGGCGGCAGCCGGTCCGGGGGCAGTAAGGACGGCGCCCACTCGGGCTGTTCGGGGCCGGGAGGCCGGAAGAAGTTCCGGTGGTAGTCGAGCAGCGAGTACGGGTGGGGGGTGCGGTGCAGGTCCGCGCCGTCCGGGTCGGCACAGAGCAGGAAGTGCCAGCCGCAGCCGGCCCGCGGCGCCGGGTCGTCGAGGACGCGCCGGGCGAGCGAGAGGGCGGTGGCGCCGCCGACGGGCTCGTTGGCGTGCGCCCCGGCGACGACGAGGACGTTGCGGTCGGCCGCGCGCGGGGCGCCGCCGGTCGCGGCGACGGACAGCACCCAGAGCGGCTGTCCGGCCCGGGAGGTGCCGGCCTGGCGGAGCCGGGCCTCGCCGGGGTGTTCGTCCGCCAGAGCACGGGCGGCGAGCCCGAGTTCCCGCGGTGTGGGGTAGCGCATGTCACGGAGGAGAGTCACAAGGGATGCCATGCCCGCGGGGCCCGCCGCCTACTGCTCCGCGGGCCCCGCAGTTCCCCGGATAGGGGGTTAATCCCCTGGCCAAGGCCCGGAGCCCGGTGCCGGCGGGCCCCTCCCGGGGAGCCGGGCTACTGCTGGTGCAGTCCGCGGCCCGCCAGGCTGAGGAAGGCCTCCCCGACCGCCTCCGACAGCGTCGGGTGGGCGTGGACGTGCCGTGCCACATCGCCCGGTTCCGCGTCCCAGCCCACGATCAGCTGGCTCTCCGCGATCATCTCCGACACGTGCGGCCCCACCAGGTGCACGCCGAGCACCCGCCCGTGCCGCTCGGCGACCACCTTCACCGTGCCGCCCTGCCCGTGCACCATGCCCTTGGCCACGGCGGTCAGCGGCATCGTGTTCACCACCACGTCGTACGCCGCCTCGCGCGCCTGCGCCTCCGTCAGCCCGACGGCGGCGGTCTGCGGGGCCGAGTAGGTCACCCGCGGCACCGCCGCGTAGTCCACCGGCGCGCTCGCCACCCCGGCCAGGGTCTCCGCGACCAGCAGGCCCTCCGCGAAGGAGGCGTGCGCCAGCCCGAGCGAGGGCGGCGGCAGCAGGTCGCCCACCACATGGATCCCCGGGACGGCGGTCTCCAGCCGGGACCAGTCGGCCGGGGCCACGAACCCCCGCCCGTCGGTGGCCAGTCCGGCCGCCGCGAGGTCCAGGCCGTCGGTCACCGGGACCCGCCCGACCGCCACCAGCAGGCGCTCCGCCCCGATCTCCCGCAGCTCCCCCCGCGCGGTGCGCACGGTGGCCCGGACGCCGCCGGAGGCGAGCCGCTCGGCGCCCTCCAGCCGGGCCCCGGTCTGCACGTCGATCCCGCGCTTCTTCAGGCCCCGCGCCAGGTGCCGGGACACGTCCGTGTCCTCCAGCGGGACCAGCCGGTCCGCGGCCTCGACCAGGGTCACCTCGGCGCCCATGGAACGGTGGAAGGACGCGTACTCGACCCCGATCGCCCCGCCGCCCAGCACCAGCACCGAAGCGGGCAGGCCGGGCGCGAACAGCGCGTCGTCACTGGTCACCACCGTGTGGCCGTCGGGCTCCAGGCCGGGCAGGCTACGCGGCCGGGACCCGGTGGCCAGCACGATCCCGCGGGTGGCGGTGAACTCCCGCCCGTCCTCGGTCCGTACCGAGCGCGGCCCCGTCAACCGGGCGCCTCTGCGCACCACCCGCACCCCTGCGTGCTCCAAGTGCCCTTCCACACCCTTGTGGTTGCGGGAGACGATGTCGTCGCGGGTGGCGGTCAGGGCCGGCCAGTCGACCGACTCCACGCTCGCCCGGACCCCCCAGCGCTCGCGCGCCTCGGCTATGCCGTCGACGAGTTCCGCCGCGTGCAGCATGGCCTTGCTGGGGATGCAGCCCCGGTGCAGGCAGGTCCCGCCGACCTTGTCGCGTTCCGCGAGCAGGACGCTCAGGCCCAGGGCCGAGGCGCGCAGGGCGGTGCTGTAGCCGCCCGTACCGCCGCCGATCACGATCACATCCACTGCGCTGTCGTTGGTCATGTCGCCAGCCTCCACCGCCCGTTGGGTCAAGTCCAAGGAAATGATCTTCTGAAGGTCATGCAGGATCTTTATGCTTCGAGGTCATGAGCCTGCGCCAGATGGAGTACTTCCTGGCCGTCGTGGAGGAGTCCTCCTTCACCCGCGCCGCGGACGGTCTGCACGTCACGCAGCCCGCCCTGTCCCACCAGGTCAAGGCCCTGGAGCGGTCCGTGGGCGGCGCGCTGCTGGAGCGGATGCCCCGCGGGGTCCGGCTCACCCCCATGGGCCGCGCCTTCCTGCCGCACGCGCAGCTCGCCGTCCGCAGCGCCCGTCAGGCCGAGCGGGCCGCCCGCGCCGCCGCCGGGGTGGCCGGCGGCGAACTGCACATCGCCACCGTGCACGCGCTGGCCGTCGGCCTGCTCCCGGGCGTCGCCGCCCGCTGGCGGTCCCTGCATCCGGGGGTGTCCCTGGTGCTGCGTGAGTACGGCAGCACCGAGGCCCTGGAGGAGCAGCTGGAACGGGGCGTCGCCGACCTCGCGGTGGGCCCGGAGCCCGCGGGCTGGCTGGGGCCGCTGCTGCGGATCGGCCGGGAGGAACTGGTCATCGTCGTCCCCTTCGACGATCCGCTGGCCGGCCGCACGGCCGTCGCCCTCGCCGAACTCGCCCACCGCGACTGGATCCGCTGCGCGATGGAACCCCTGGTCGACGGCGTCCTGGTGCTCGACCGGGCGTGCGGGGCGCTCGGTTTCACCCCGCACACGGTGCTGCGTACGGAGCACACCTCGACGGCGGTGCGGATGGCGGCCGCCGGGGTGGGCGTCGTCATGGCCCCGGCCCACATGGTCCGCGGCGCGGTCGGCGAGGACTGCGTCCTGCTCTCCCTCGACCCGCCGTGGCACCGGCCCCTGGCGGTCTTCTCCCGGGTCCCGCTGACCGGGGCCGCGGCCGCCTTCGCGGAGCTGATCGGTACCGGGTCCGGGTCCGGTGCCCGGGCCGCGGCGGATCCGGGCTGCCCCGGCGGTCCGCCGCAGTGAGGATCACCGGCGCAGCCAGACACCCACCGGATGGCCGTCCAGCAGGGCGGCCACATCGGCCGGACCGCTGTGCGACACGGGGGAGTCCGCGCGCGGGGAGACGGGGGCGAGACGGGTCCAGGTGCCGGGCGGCAGGTGCAGGCGGGTGTCCCGCCAGCCGCCCGACGCCGCCAGCCGGTGGGAGAGCCGGGTGGCCGCCACCAGCAGTCCGGGGGCCCGGGTGAAGGCCAGCAGATGGTCGGCGGCCGGGCCCCGGGCGAGGACCGGCGCATAGCCCCGGAAGAGCTCCGGCCGGTTACGGCGCAGCCGTAGCAGGGTGGCCGTGAGCCCCAGTTTCTCCTCGGCCGGGTCCCCGGGGGCGGCCCCCGTGTCCAGCCGGGCCAGTGCCCGGCGGGGGAAGCGGGCCGGACGCCGGTTGTCGGGGTCCACCAGGGCCCGGTACTCCGTCTCCGCGCCCTGGTAGATCTCCGGGACCCCCGGCATCGCCAGGTGCAGCAGGGTCATGCCGAGGAGGTTCGCGCGGGCCGCCCCGGCCAGTTCCGCCGGGAGGTCGAGCGGGGCCCGGACGTATCCGGCCACGCCCGCCTCGTACTCCTCGTCCCGTTCGGTCCAGCTGGTGTGCAGGGCCGCCTCGCGGACCGCCTTGAGCAGTGCGTCGGCCAGCCGCGGCCCGGCCTCGTGGACCCGGCCGAGCCCCAGCGCGGTCTGCCGGGCCACCCAGGCCAGCTGGGGGTCGGGCCCCTCGGGGCGCCCCATCAGCTCCGGCGCCTGGGTCAGCGCCGCGATCCGGGCGCGGACGTCCGCGCTGCGCTTGGTGTCGTGCGTGGACAGGACCGTCCCGGCCGCCGGCCACTCCCGGGCCAGGGCGGCGCAGTACGCGTGGAACTCCGCCGCCGACACCGCCGGCCGCCCCGGCTCCCCGCCGACCTCGGTGGCCGACAGCAGCGGCGCGTACCGGTAGAAGGCCCGGTCCTCCAGGGACTTGGCGCGCAGGGCCGCCGAGGTCTGGGCGAAGCGGGCGGCGAAGGCCGGATCCCGCAGCAGCAGCTCCCGTACGGCGGCCACCGGGCCCGGGCCGGCCGCCGCGGCCGCCTGCTCCAGGGCCTGCGGCGGCAGCTCCGGCTCCCCGGGATACGGCCGGTAGACGGGGAAGGCGATCAGCAACTCCCGTACCGCTGCGGCAAGACCGGGACCGGCCTGCCGCTCCAGCGCCCCCAGTTCGGCGGCCAGGTCGCCGGTCAGCACCTCCCGGGCGGAGGTCCGGGCCGCCTCCGGCCAGCGGGGCAGCCCGGTGCTCTCCCCGTACCGGGCCGCCAGCTCGGCGGCGCCCTCGGGGTCGGTGAACACCCCGTCCACCCGGTGCAGGGCGTCGTAGCCGGTGGTCCCCGCCACCGGCCAGGCGGACGGCAGCCGCTCCTCGCGGGCCAGGATCTTCTCGACCACCACCCAGCAGCCGTCGCCCGCCGCCGCCCGCAGCCGGCGCAGGTACTGCTCCGGGTCCGCCAGGCCGTCCACGTGGTCGATCCGCAGCCCGTCCGCCACCCCGTCCCGGACCAGCTCCAGCACCTTCGCATGGGTGGCCGTGAACACCTCCGGGTCCTCCACCCGGACCCCGATGAGCTCCGAAATGGTGAAGAAGCGCCGGTAGTTGAGCGAGGTACGGGCTTCGCGCCACCAGGCCGGCCGGTACCACTGCGCGGCGAGCAGCTCGGGCAGCGCCAGCCCCGAGGTCCCTTCCCGCAGCGGGAACTGCTGCTCCCCGTAGCGCAGCACCTCGCCGTCGGCCCACAGCTCGCAGGACTCCACCGGCCCGGCCAGCACCGGAAGCAGTACCTGCCCGCCGCCCGCCTCCCAGTCGATGTCGAACCAGCGGGCGTAGGGCGAGCCGGGGCCCTCGCGCAGCACCTCCCACAGGGGCCGGTTCAGCCGCAGCGGGGTCGGGACCGCCATGTGGTTGGGCACGATGTCGAGGACCAGCCCGAGCCCGTGCGCCCGGGCGGCCCCGGCCAGGGCCCGCAGGCCCGGCTCGCCGCCGAGTTCGGCCCGCACGCGGGAGTGGTCGGTGACGTCGTAGCCGTGCGTCGAGCCGGGCACCGCTTCCAGGACCGGAGAGAGGTGCAGGTGCGACACGCCGAGCGAAGCGATGTACGGTACGGCTTCCTCGGCCGCCGCGAAGGGGAACTCCGGGCGCAGCTGGAGGCGGTAGGTCGACGTCGGAGTGACTGGTGTCGGAACGTCAGATTCCGATTCGGGGGTCGCGTGCGGCTGGCTCATGAGAACGTACGTACCCAACCTGCCGGATTCCGTGCCATTACCCAATGCATCCGAGTGACTGCGCCGGGTTAATGTCGATCAAGTGGTTGGAACCGTCAGCACCTATCGAAAAGTCATCGCCCTGACCGGGCCCCTACTTCCGCTCGTCTCATTCCTCGCCCGACTGCCCGTCGCGATGTCCCAGTTCGGCAGCTTCCTGCTGGTCGCCCAGACCAGCGGCTCCCTCGCCACCGCCGGCACGGTCGGCGGCACCCTCTCCATCGGACAGGTCCTCTTCGGACCCGTCCTCGGCTGGCTCGCCGACCGCCACGGGCAGCGCCCGGTGGTCCTGACCGCGGCCGCCGTCAACGCCGTGGCCACCGCCGCCCTGGTCGCCGGGGCGCTCACGCACCTGGCCACCGTCCCGCTCGCCGCGATCGGCGCCCTCACCGGAGCCTCCGTACCGCTGATCGGACCGCTCGCCCGTACCCGCTCGGTGGCCCTGGCGCACCGGGCCAAGTCCGACGAGAGCGTCGTCGGCGCCGTCCACGCGCTCGAAGGCACCCTGGACGAGGTCTCCTTCGTCTTCGGACCCGCCCTCGTCGGACTCGCCGCTCTCCTCGCACACCCGGCCGTCGCCCTCGCCGGCGCGGCCGGCCTCGTCGCCGTCTTCGGCACGATCTACGCGCTGCACCCGACCGCCGCCGTCACGGCCGGGGCACCCGCGCGGGACCGGCGCCCGGGAAGCCGGGTCCGGCCGCCCGGCGTGGTCCACGCCGTACGCGGATCCCTCGCCCTCCAGGGAGCGATGTTCGGCGCCTGCCAGGCGGGCATCACCGCGCTCACCATCCGGCTCGGCGTCCCCGGCCAGGCCGCCGTCGTCTACTCCGCCATGGGCGTCGTCAGCGCGGTCGTCGGCATCTCCCTCGGCGCGCTGCCCGCCCGCTTCGGGCTGCGGCTGCGCTGGCGGGTGGCGACCGGCGCGGCCCTGGTGCTCTCGGCGCCCCTGCTGTTCACCGACAGCCTGTGGCCGCTGTACGCCGTCGTCACCGTCCTGGGTGCCGCCTACGCACCCCATCTGATCACCGCGTTCGCGCTCACCGAGCGGGCCGTGGACCCGGCCCGGCTCTCCACCTCGATGGCCTTCGCCGCCAGCTGCCTGGTGGCCGGGCAAGCCACCGCCCTCGTCGCCTGCGGGCGCCTCGCCGAGGCGTACGGCCCCGACGGGGCCTTCGCCGTGGCCGTCGGGGCGGCCGCGCTCTGCCTGCTCCTCGCCCTCGTCACCAAGGTGCCCGCCGACCGGACGCACACCGCAGGGGTGAGCATCCCGGGACCGCGGACCGGCACCGCCCCGGCGACGGAAGGGAGCGGCGCCGCCTACGCCGGGCGCTGAAGCACCACCAGGCACCGCCCCGTCAGCGCCACCCGGTCACCGGCCGCGAACTGCGGCCCGGTGCCGGGTGGCAGTACGTCCGCCCGCGCCGTGTCCACCACCAGCCGCCACTGCGCGCCGTGCCCCGCCGGAACGGTGAAGTCCTGCAGCTCCGCGCCCGCGTTGAACATCAGCAGGAACGAGTCGTCCGTGATCCGCTCCCCGCGGGTGCCCGGCTCGGAGATCGCCTCCCCGTTGAGGAAGACGGTCAGCGCCTTCGCGTGCTGCGCCTGCCAGTCCCGCGCCCGCATCTCCTCCCCGTGCGGGGTGAACCAGGCGATGTCCGACAGCTCGTCGTGCGTGCCCTCCACCGGCCGCCCGTGGAAGAACCGGCGCCGCCGGAAGACCGGGTGGTCGCGGCGCAGCCACACCATCCGCCGGGTGAACTCCAGCAGGGACGGCGCCGGTTTGCCGGGCTCCGGCCAGCGCACCCAGCTCAACTCGTTGTCCTGGCAGTAGGCGTTGTTGTTCCCCTGCTGGGTGCGGCCGAACTCGTCGCCGTGGCTGAGCATCGGCACCCCCTGCGACAGCATCAGGGTGGCCGTGAAATTGCGCATCTGGCGTTCGCGCAGCTCCAGGATCTCCGGATCCTCGGTGGGCCCCTCCACCCCGCAGTTCCAGGAGCGGTTGTGGGTCTCGCCGTCCCGATTGCCCTCCCGGTTGGCCTCGTTGTGCTTCTCGTCGTACGAGACCAGGTCGTTCAGGGTGAAACCGTCGTGGCAGGTGGTGAAGTTGATCGACGCCAGCGGGCGCCGCCCGTCGTCCTGGTAGAGGTCCGAGGAGCCCGTCAGCCTTCCTGCGAACTCCGCGAGCGTGCGCGGCTGCCCGCGCCACAGGTCCCGCACGGTGTCCCGGTACTTGCCGTTCCACTCGGTCCACAGCGGCGGGAAATTGCCCACCTGGTAGCCGCCCTCGCCCAGGTCCCAGGGCTCCGCGATGAGCTTCACCTGGCTGACCACCGGATCCTGCTGGACCAGGTCGAAGAACGAGGACAGCCGGTCCACCTCGTGGAACTGGCGGGCCAGCGTCGCCGCCAGGTCGAAACGGAAGCCGTCCACATGCATCTCGGTGACCCAGTAGCGCAGCGAGTCCATGATCAGCTGGAGCACGTGCGGGGAGCGCATCAGCAGCGAGTTCCCGGTGCCGGTGGTGTCCATGTAGTGGCGCGGATCGTCCGCCAGCCGGTAGTACGAGGCGTTGTCCAGCCCCCGGAAGGACAGCGTCGGGCCCAGGTGGTTCCCCTCGGCGGTGTGGTTGTAGACCACGTCGAGGATCACCTCGATGCCGGCCTCGTGCAGCGCCCGGACCGCCGACTTGAACTCCAGCACCTGCTGGCCGCGGTCGCCCGAGGCATAGCCGTTGTGCGGGGCGAAGAAACCGATGGTGTTGTAGCCCCAGTAGTTGCTCAGCCCGTCGTTGACCAGCCGGTGGTCGTTGACGAACTGGTGGACCGGCATCAGCTCCAGCGCCGTCACCCCGAGCTTGGCGAGGTGGCCGATGACCGCCGGGTGCGCCAGCGCCCCGTAGGTGCCGCGCAGCTCCTCGGGGAGGTCCGGATGGTGCATGGTCAGACCCTTGACGTGGGCCTCGTACAGCACGGTGTGGTGGTACTCGTGGCGCGGCGGCCGGTCGTTGGCCCAGTCGAAGTACGGGTTCACCACCACCGAGCTCATCGTGTGCGGGGCGGAGTCCAGGTCGTTGCGCGAGTCCGGCCGGCCGAAGTGGTATCCGTACACCGCCTCGTTCCAGCTGACCCGGCCGCTAATGGCCCGTGCGTACGGGTCCAGCAGCAGCTTCGCCGCGTTGCAGCGCCGGCCGCGCTCGGGCTCGTACGGGCCGTGCACCCGGAATCCGTAGCGCTGGCCCGGCATGACGCCGGGCAGGTACGCGTGGCGGACGAAGGCGTCCGTCTCGCGCAGCTCCACGGCCGATTCCGACCCGTCGTCGTGCAGGAGACACAGCTCGATGCGTCGGGCGGCCTCCGAGTAGACCGCGAAATTGGTGCCGGCGCCGTCGTACGTGGCACCCAGCGGATACGCCTGTCCCGGCCAGACCTGCATAGATAACGACTCTTCCCTCGTTGCCCGAAGATGTCCCGGCTAGACCCGGCGTGGACCCAAGTCCCTGCCAGATCTTCCCCGAAAGAGGGGCCGCAAGCGCGGACTTGGGAGGGGTCCTACCGGGTGACCCGCAGAGCTGATATGCGGGTCAGCGGACTGTCTGTGCATCGGATAATGGGTCAACGGACAGCCTCTGTACGGGCCGTCGGGCTGCACCGGGCCGTGCGCGCGGAGTACCCTTCCGTGATCACTGGAGACGGGCGTCCAGACGCAGAAGGCGGTGCACGGGTGAGCTCGGGAGGTCTGGAGCTGCCCCCTGGTGACAGCAGTCACGAGGGTGGCCCGGCGGACGCCCCAGGGGGTGTCCCCGGCGGGACACCCGCGGGGATCCCGGCCGGGGCGGTCTCCCTGGCGGGCGGACCGGCGACGGCCGGGAACGCGGGGACCGGCGTGGAGCTGGACTGGGGCACGGAGGCCTGGAGCGAGGTCCGGACCCGGGCACAGCGGGCCGGCCGTGCCTACATCTGGCTGAATCTCATCGAACAGCGGCTGCGCGCCGTGGTCGGGGCAGTGCTCCGGCCGATCTACGAACCGGTGCACGGCACGGACGACTGGGTCGTCGCGGCCGCCGGGCCCGCCGGGCAGGAATGGGTCCAGCGGGCCGTGGCCGTGCGCGAGGTCAGCCGGCGCAAGGGCTACCTGCTCGACTCCGCCGACGACAACGTGCTGAGTTTCCTGACCCTGCCCCAGCTGCGGGAGCTGATGGTCCAGCACTGGCCGTGCTTCGAGCCGTACTTCGACGACCGGCGCGAGATCGAGCTGGCCCTGGACGAGCTGGAGGTCACCCGCAACGTCGTCTCCCGCAACCGGGCGCTGTCGCGGCCCGTGCTGGAGCAGGCGGAGCGGGCCTCGGCGCGCCTGCTGGAGGTACTGGGCGGGGTATCCGGCAGCCCCTCCGCGGAGCGACTGCCGATCGACGCCGTCGAAGACCTGGTGGGCGACCGGTACGCGGACGTCATCTCGGTCCACCCCGACCGGGTACGACTGCAGCGCCAGCTCCCGGCCGAGGACCTCTTCGGGGGCGCGCGCCGGCTCGACGCCATCGGCATAGGGCTCAACCTGCTGGTTCAGAACTTCTCGGGCCGAAGACTCGTCCGGCTCACGGAGGCCGGGTGCCGGGTGCGGCTGCTGTTCCTGAACCCGGCGAGCAGCGCCGTGAAGCGGCGCGAGCGGGAACTGGGTCTGCGCAAGGGCGAGCTGAGCCGCTCGGTGGAGATGAACATCCTCCACGTCCGCCGGGTCCGGGCGGGTCTGCGGGACCCCTCCCGCTTCGAGATCCACGTCTTCGACGAGACCCCGCGGTTCACCGCCTACCTGGTGGAGGGGCAGTCCTCCGGCATCGCGGTGGTCCAGTCCTACCTGCGCAGGGCGCGCGGCATGGAGTCGCCCGTCCTGGTGCTGCGGGGCGGCGGTCGCGGGGTGCCGAAGGACGCGGAGCACGGGCTGTTCACGACGTACCGGGAAGAGTTCGAGTCGATGTGGGAGGACTCCCGGCCGGTGTCCTGACACGGGCACGGGCGACGGGGCGCGACGCGGCACGACCTACGCGGCACGACCTACGCGGCACGACCGACGAGGGGGCGGGGAACGGTGCCGGAGCTTGGCCCTGAGGAAAGCGCGCGGATCCGGAGAAGGCGCGGGAACGGTACGAGGCGGGGCTGAGGGCGGACCGGGAGGCCCGGGCGGAGGTGTTCCGCTCCGGCAGGGGCGAGGGGCACGCAGGACTGTGCGTGGCGCTCGTCGCCGCCGTGGCCGTCGGCCGGTTCGGGAGTCCGGCGGCCGCCGCCCTGTGGGTCGGCGGGCCCGTCGCGGTCGTCCACCTCCTCGCGTCCGTGTTCGCCTGGCGGGCCGGCCTGCGCGGCCGCGCGCTGCTGGGCCGGGCCTACCGGCAGACTTCCGGATGGCTGACCCTGGGCCTCTGATCCACGCCCCGGCGGCCCCGGCGGCCTGGCTGTCAGTGGCCCGTGGCAGGCTGAAACCCGTTGACCGAAGGCGTTGTACGGGGGAGGGGCACGGGGTGGAGGACTGGCACGGCATGGGGGACTGGCACGGCGGTGTGCTGATCGGATTCGACCTGGAGACGACCGGCACGGAGCCGGGGGAATCGCGGATCGTGACGGCGGCCCTGGTCGAGGTGCGGGCCGGAGCGGTGCGCGAGCGGCGCGGCTGGCTCGCGGACCCGGGGATACCGATCCCGGAAGGAGCCTCGGCGATCCACGGGATCAGCACGGAGCGCGCGGTCGCCGAGGGGCGTCCGGTGCGCGAGGTCGCGGACGAGGTCGCCGAGGCCCTGGTCGGCCACTGGCGCGCCGGCGCGGTGGTGGTCGCGTACAACGCGGCCTTCGACCTGACCCTGCTGACGGCCGAGCTGGCCCGGCACGGGCTGCCCTCACTGGCCGACCGGCTGGGCGGGGCACAGACCGGGCCGGTGGTGGACCCGCTGACCATCGACCGGGCCGTGGACCGCTACCGGCGGGGCAAGCGGACCCTGGAGGCGGTCTGCGGGGTGTACGGGGTCACCCTCGACGACGCGCACGACGCCGGGGCGGACGCACTGGCCGCGGTGCAGGTGGCCCGGGCGATAGCCGAGCGGCATCCGCAGGTGGCCGCGCTCACCCCGGCCGACCTGCACGCGCGGCAGAGCACCTGGCACGCCCGCTGGGCCCGGGACTTCCAGTCGTACCTGCGCCGCCAGGGCACCCCGGACGCGGTGATCGACGAGGCCTGGCCGCTGCGGGGCCTGGTCCCGGCCTGACCGGCAAGACACTCCTGGGCGTTTTCCTAGAAGGAGCGCCACCGAGATTCCCGGTCGCCCTCCCTGAGGGAGGTCACGCGGCGGCGGAATTCGGCCAGGGCCCTCGGGTCGGCCGGGGCGTGCTGAGCGACCCAGGCGCAGCTGGCCGTCTCCCGGGCGCCGCGCAGGACCGCGCAGCCCTCCCAGTCGCGGACGTCCCACCCGTACGCCGTCACGAAGGCCTCGTACTCCTCGGCTGGCATGCCGTACCGGTCGCGGGAGAGCGCCATCACCACCAGGTCGTGCTCGCGCAGATCGGCCGACACGGTCTCCAGGTCGACCAGGGCCGGGCCGTCGGGGCCCACGTGGACGTTGCGGGGCAGGGCGTCGCCGTGCACCGGGCCCGGGGGTAGCCGGGGGGTCAGGGCCGCGAGCTCAGCGGCGCAGGCGTCCCGGCGGGCCCGCAGATAGGCCGCGTCGGCCGGGTCGACGGCGTCCCCCGCCAGCCGCAGCCAGCGCTCGACCCCGTCCAGCAGGTCCCGTGCGGGCAGGGCGAACGGCGGCTCGGGCAGGGCGTGCACGAGGCGCAGCAGCGCCGCCAGGTCCCCGGGCCCGGCCGGCCGCACGGCGTCCGGGAGCCGGTGCCACAGGGTCAGCGGGTGCCCGTCCACCAGCCGCGGCTTCGGCTCGGCCGCGCGAACCGCCGGGATCCCGGACGCGGCGAACCAGGCGGCCACCGCGAGTTCCCGCTCGGCCCGCTCCAGCAGAGCCGCCTCCCGGCCCACCTTCACCACCAGGTCGCCGACGGCGAAGACCGCGTTCTCGCCGAGCGCGAGGAGGACCGCATCCCCGGGACCCCCGGGCACGCCCCCGGTCAGGCCCGCGGCCGCCAGTACGTTCCTCGCCCGTGCCTCGTCCATACCGCCGCTCCCGCCCCTCGCCGTGCAACCACTTCCGCACGTCAGTATGTGGTGGCTTCCGGCAGGTGGCCCGATCCTGGAGACATGTGCGCCGAACATGACGGACGCGCCGGCCGGGGTCCCTCGGTCGTGACGCGGCGCGCCCTGCGCACCACCCTCTCCGCGTGCGTCTCGTTCTTCGTGTGCCTGTACGCGCTGGACCGGCCGGTGGCGGCGACGTACGCGCTGTTCGCCGCGGTGTCGATGGCGGCCCTCTCCCACATCCCCGGCACCGGGCGCCAGCGGGCGGCCGTCATGGTCAAGGCGACGCCGGTGGCCTGGGTGCTGCTGACCATCGGCACCTACCTGGCGATCCGGACCTGGAGCGCCGTGGCCGGCATGCTCCTCATCGGCTTCGCCCTGGCCTTCGTGGCGGCGGCCGGGCCCCGCGCGGCGGGCGCGGCCCCAGGACTGCAGCTGCTCTACATCCTGCCGTGCTTCCCGCCCTACGCACCGGACACCCTCGTCGAACGGCTCGCGGGGGCCACCTTCGGCCTGCTGCTGCTCGTCCTCGCCGAGGCGTTCGTGCTGCCCGAGGAGCCCGGGCCCACCTACCGCCGGCTGGCCGCCGGTGTGTCCGGCACCGCCGCCCGCTGCGTCGCCGAGCTGGGCCGCGCCCCGTACACGCTGTCCGCCGCCTCGGCGGAGTCGGCGCGGGCGGCCGGCGAGTCGCTGCGGCCCTTCCGGACCGACGAGGCCGACCGCCCCGCCGGGCCGGGCCTGCGGGACCGGGCTCTGTCCCACGCGGGCCTGGCCGCCCGCACGCTCCTCGCCCGCCTCGTGAACCTTCCGCCGCCACCGCCGCCCCCGGTGCCGATGGCGCAGGAGCCCGAGATACTGACCGCGGTCGGCCGGGCCGTCACCGAGACCGCCGCTCTGCTGGACGGCAGGGGCGATACGACCGAAGCGGCCGACGCCCTGCGCCGCGTACGGGAGCAGGCCGCCGCGTCGGCCGCGCGGGAGGCGCCCACGACCGCCGCGCGGGGGCGGCGCCGGGCGGCGCTGCTGGAGGTGACGGACGCGGCCGTGGCCCTGGCGACAGCGGCCGAGCTGGCGGTACGGGGCCGCCGCGCGCGGGTGCCCGAAGACGTCGATTCGGGCCGGTTCTGGTACGCGGGCAAACGCGCGCCGCGCCTGTGGTGGCACCGGCTGGCGGGCCACGCCGGGCCGCGCTCCGTGTACTTCCAGAACGCCGTCCGGATCAGCCTCGCGCTGGCGGCCGCCCGTACGGTCGCGGGCGTGGACTCGCTGCCCCACGGCTTCTGGGCGATGCTGGCCGTCCTCAGCCTGACCCGGACCACCGCCGCCCAGACGCGGGCGACCGTCCGCGTGGCGATCACCGGCACCATGCTCGGCGCCCTGGCCACCGGGCTGCTGCTGGCCCTGATCGGCGGACACACCACCGTCTACGCGATCGCCCTGCCGTTCGTGATGCTCACCGCGTTCCGGGTCGGGCCGGTCCGGGGCGTGGGCTGGGCCCAGGGCCTGTTCACCCTCGTGGTGGCCTTCGTCTTCGCCCAGCTGGCGCCGGTGACCTGGCAGCTGGCCGAGGTCAGGATCCTGGATGTGATCATCGGCAGCCTGATCGGCGTCGTGTTCGGGGTGCTCGCCTGGCCGCGCGGGGCGCAGCGGGAGCTGCACCGGGCGGTCGCCCTGCTGCTGACGACGGAGGCCGAGACGGTCGAGCGCACCACGGCCGCCGTGAGGGAGGGCGGGCCCGGGCACGTCCCCGACGACCGGCCGCTCCAGCACGCGCTGATCATGGCGGAGACCGCGTTCGCGCAGCACCAGAGCGAGCCCCGGACCTCCGAGAACCCCAGGACGGACTGGCACGCGGCCATGATGTCGGGCCATCACACGCTGTGGGGCTCGCGTCGGCTCTTCGTCCGGGGAGGTCCTGCGGTGGGGCCGGCGAACGGCGCCCGGCTGGACGGCCGGGCGACCGGGGTGGCCACGCGCATGCGGGAGGCTGCCGAGCGGGTGGGGGCGGCTCCGGCGGAGGCCGCGGATCCGCTGAGCGCACCGCCGCCCGGCGGGTCCGCGGCGGACGAGCCGCCGGGGGTCTCCTCGCCGCGGTTCTTCGCCGCGCTCGCCTGGCTGGACTCGCTGAACGTCGACGTCGACCGCATGACGGGCTCGGATCACCCGACCGGCGCAGCGGGTCCGAACGGCTCGCCGGGTGCGGCCGGCGCGGCCGGGGATGCCGGGGGTGCCGGGGGTGCCGGGCCTTCCTGAGACCGGGAAAGAGATTGCACGAGACGTATCGTCTCGCTTATGGTTCGATCATGACTGCAGCCGAGCCCGCCCACATCGCCATGTTCTCCATCGCCGCCCACGGGCACGTGAACCCGAGCATCGAGGTGATCCGCGAACTCGTGGCCCGGGGCCACCGCGTCAGCTACGCCATCCCGGCCTCCTTCGCCGGGAAGGTCGCGGAGACCGGCGCCACGCCCGTGATCTACACCTCCACACTCCCGACCGACGACGAGCCGGAGGCCTGGGGCACCGAGCTCATCGACAACCTGGAGCCGTTCCTGAAGGACGCCGTCCAGGCGCTCCCGCAGCTCGCCGCCGCCTTCGAGGGAGACGAGCCGGACCTCGTGCTCCACGACATCACCTCCTACCCGGCGCCCGTGCTCGCCCATCGCTGGGGCGTCCCGGCCGTCTCCCTCTCCCCGAACCTGGTCGCCTGGGACGGATACGAGCAGGAGGTGGCCGAGCCGATGTTCGCCGGGCTGAAGGCCTCCGAGCGCGGCCGGGCCTACTACGAGGCCTTCGCGGCCTGGCTCGCCGGGAACGGCCTCGGCGACGACGTCGACCGCTTCCAGGGCCGCCCGCGGCGCAGCATCGTCCTCATCCCGCGGGTGTTGCAGCCGCACGCCGACCGGGTCGACGGGTCCGTGTACACCTTCGTCGGTGCCTGCCAGGGCGACCGCAGCGCCACCCAGGGCACCTGGCACAGTCCCCCGGCCGCCGAGGGCAAGAAGATCGTGCTCGTCTCGCTCGGCTCCGCCTTCACCAAACAGACGGCCTTCTACCGCGCCTGCATCGAGGCCTTCGCGGACCTGCCCGACTGGTATCTCGTCCTCCAGATCGGCAAGTTCACCGTCGAGGCGGACCTGGGCCCCGTCCCCGCCAACGCAGAGGTCCACCGCTGGGTTCCCCAGCTGGACATCCTGCGCCGGGCCGACGCCTTCATCACCCACGCGGGCGCCGGCGGCAGCCAGGAGGGGCTCGCCACCGCCACCCCGATGGTCGCCGTCCCGCAGGCCGTCGACCAGTTCGGCAACGCCGACATGCTCGTCTCCCTCGGCGTGGCCCGGCACGTCCCGATGGCGGACGCCGACGCGGCGACCCTGCGCGAGGCGGTCCTCCAGCTGGTCGCCGACCCCGAGGTCGCCGCCCGCGCGGAGGCCGTCCGCGCGCAGATGGCGACCGAGGGCGGCACACGGGAGGCGGCCGACCTCATCGAGGCCGAACTGCCGTAGGCGGCCGCGCGGACACGGAGCTGTCCGCGATGTCCACCGAGGCGGACGCCATCAAGGCCGTCCGCCGGCGGTACGGACCGGCTACTCCTCGGGCTCCCAGGCGATCAGCTGCTCGAACACCTGCTGGTCGCCCTCGATCTTCAGGCCGCTCAGCGTGAGGCGGCCCCAGACGTAGAGGAGCAGCTGCCCGGCCACGCCGTCGATCGCGACGTCCGCCGGCATCGGCTGCACGGCGCCTGCGCCGAGCTGGGCGTCGTAGGTGTGCACGAGCACCTCGTGCACCCGGCGCCGGGCAACGCCCCAGGCATGCGTCGGCGACGCGCCGGCGGCCCACCACGTCCAGCACTCGCGCTCCGGGCCGGCCTCGCGCAGCGCACCGAGCAGCAGCTCGTTCGACTCGGCGTACCAGGCCAGCAGCGCCTCGAGCTCGCGCGGCGCCTGCGCGGCATCCTTGGCCGGCGGAGCCTCGGCCGGGCCCGCGGCGACGATTGCGGCCCACCAGCGCCGGCCCGTACCCAGGAGCTGCTGACCGAGCTGCACCGTGCCGGTAGGCCGGACGAGTCCAGGCGTCGTGGCGGCTCCTCTAAGGTGCGCCCATGACGAAGAAGGCGACGAAGAAGTACGCGGCCCTGCTGCGCGGGATCAATGTCGGCGGGAACAAGAAGGTCCCGATGGCGGAGCTGCGTGCGCTGCTGGAGGGGCTCGGGCACGGCGACGTGGCGACGTACCTGCAGAGCGGCAACGCCGTCTTCAGCAGCGCGCAGCAGGACCCTACGGCCCTCGCCCGGGAACTGGAGGCGGCCATCGAGGCCCACTTCGGCTTCCGCGTGGCCTGCCTGGTGCTGGACGGCGCATACCTGCGTGCCGTCGCCGAGGCCTGTCCGTTCCCGGCCGCGGAGCTGGAGGGCAAGCAGCTGCACGTCACCTTCTGCTCCGAACAGCCCGGCCCGGAGCGGTTCGCCGCGCTCGACGGGGCGGCGTACCTCCCCGAGGAGTACCGGATCGGCGAGCGCGTCCTGTACCTCTACGTCCCCGAGGGCCTGGGCCGCTCCAAGCTCGCCGAGGCCCTCGCCAAGCCCGCCGTCGTCAAGGGCATCGACGTGACCACCCGCAACTGGAACACCCTCGCCAAGCTCGTGGAGCTGACCGCGGTCTGACCGCGTACAAACAGCAGTGCGCCCCGGGCCGGTGGACGTCTAGAGTTCGGGCGTTCATCGGGAGGGGAAAAGATGCAGATCAGAACAGTCAGACGGCTGGCCGCCGCGGTTGCGTGGGGTGCGCTCGCGGTGGCCGCGGCCGGCTGCGGGCAGGGGGTGTCCGCCACCTCGTCGACCGGGGCCGCGCCGCCGGCTTCGTACGCGGGGATCACCGACCTGCCCGAGGCCCTGGCGGCGGACGGCACGACGATCACGGTGGGGGACCCGCTCGCGAAGACGGTCGTCCGGCTCTACGAGGACCCGCGGTGCCCGGTCGTGCTGGACTTCGAGTCGACCGGAGCCAAGGCGATCCGCGCGCAGACGTTCAGGCGTCAGGTGAGGACGGAGTACACCTTCGCCTCCTTCAAGGACGACAGGCTGGGCGGTGACGGCTCCAAGCGCGCCGTCAACGCCCTTCGCGCAGCGCTGGACGGGCAGAAGTTCGCCGAGTACCACGCCGTGCTGATCGGGAACCAGACGGCGGTCGAGGAGTCGGGCGGCTTCACCACGGAGCGTCTGCTCGCGCTGGCCGAGCAGGTGCCAGGTCTGCGCGGCGAGGCCTTCGACACCGCGGTGTCCACCATGAAGTACCAGGACTTCGTCACCGCCTCACAGTCGGCGTACCGGCAGACGGGCGACGACCCGATCGGACCGGGCACCCCCGCCGTCGTGATCAACTCCAAGATGGTCCCCGAGCAGTTCTGGGGATTCCTCTTCGAGGAGCAGCTCGCCTCGGATCTGCTGAACATCGTCCGGATCGATCCCGTCGGCTGGCAGAACTACCGCGTGTAGGGCGCGTCCCGCGGCGGCACGGAAGTTCGCCGTGCCCCGGCGGCGACCCGGCGGGCCGGATGTGCCAGGCTCGTGGCATGCGTTACATCATCATCGGCGCGGGCGCGGTCGGCGCCACCATCGGCGGACGGCTCGCGGAGGCGGGCGGCGAGGTCGTACTCGTCGCCCGCGGCGCGCACGCGCAGGCCCTGCGGACCGAGGGGCTGCGGCTCACGACGGCCGACGGGACCCGGGTGCACCGGCTGCCCGTCGTCACCGGACCGGACGAACTGGGTGAACTGCGCCCGGACGACGTGCTGTTGCTGTCCGTGAAGACCCAGGACGCCATCGCCGCGCTCGACGCGTGGGGCGACGCGGAGGTCGCGGGCGGCGGTACGGCCGCGCAGCGGCTGCCGGTGCTGTGTGCACAGAACGGCGTGGAGAGCGAGCGGCTGGCGCTACGGCGCTTCGCGCGCGTGTACGGGGTGTGCGTATGGCTGCCCGCCACCTTCCTGGAGCCGGGCGTGGTCTCGGCGCTGTGCGCGCCGCTGACCGGGGTCCTGCACGTGGGCCGGGCGGCGGGCGGCACGGACGCCGTGTCCCGGGCCGTCGCGGCCGACCTCGGCAAGGCCGGCTTCGAGGCGCCGCCGACCCAGGACGTGATGCGGTGGAAGTACGCGAAGCTGCTCGGGAACCTGGGCAACGCGATCCAGGCGACGACCGGACCGGAGCCGGACCCGGTGAAGGCCGCGCTGCTCCTGCGGGCCGTCCGTGAGGGCAAGGCCGCCTTCGGCGCGGCGGGCATCGCCTACGCCTCGGACGCCGAGCAGGCGTCGGCGCGCGAGGGCAAGGTGAACCAGCCGGCAGGGGTGCGGGGCGGCTCGTCCTGGCAGAGCCTGGCGCGGGGCACGGGCTCGGTGGAGGCGGACTACCTCAACGGGGAGATCTCCCTGCTGGGCCGGCTGCACGGGGTGCCGACCCCGGTCAACGACGTCCTGCGGCACGCGGCGAACATCTTCGCCCGGGAGGGCCTGCCGCCGGGCGCGATGTCCGCCGTGGACCTGACGGCCCTCGCGGACGAGGCGGCGGCCCGCGTCTAGGCCGTTTCCTCGAGATCATCGGACGGGATCGCCGGCAGGTGGCCGATGCGATCGCGGTCAAGTACCGCACCGGGACGCCGACACGGTGGCCCTGCCCGCTGAGTCCGTAGATCCGCCGGAAGCCGTCAGTTCGACGTGCCCACACCTCCGCCGGCGAGGTCTGGAAGTAGATGTTGTACCAAGTGGTCCGCCACTGGCCCTTCGTGCACCGCTCGTTCCGTGCAGTCTCGGGGGGACGGGCGGCTTGAAGGAAGCGGACCGCCTCGCCGCAGGAGACCGGAGCCTTTCCGTCCAGTTCCTGGTCGGCCCCGTGGAGCCACCAGCCGGCGGACGTCAGGACGGTCACCACCGCTCCGGCCGAGAGAGACGGCCTGGCGGCTGCGCTTGGCGGGGCGGGGCCGGTCGGGGATACGCTGAAGGGGAGTCTCTACGTCCGCCGGTCCTCGTCGAAGTGACCGACCGCAGCGGCCGGAGCGGAACCGGATTCGACCTGGGGCCGAGTCCGGGTCGCACCGGCGGTGCCCCGTGGCCGATCCGGGCTTCGACGCGGATGCGGTGCGGTCGTCGCCCGAGGTCGTGACGCCGCCCGCGTGCACCGAAGACCGGTGGACGGTCCGTCACACGGCTGCCGTCGTGAGGGAGGCCGATCCCCGTGGACCTCAACACGATCACCGAAATCGTCCGGCGTCCCCCCGACCGGCCGGGCGCGGACTGGCGCGAAGGCGATGCCTGGCTCGCCGGCGGGACGTGGCTGTTCTCGGTGGAACAGCCGGACCTGCGCCGCTTGGTCGACCTGACCACCCTGCCGTGGGCCCCCCTCGTCCCCACCGACAAGGGCCTCGAAATCGGCGCCACCTGCACCGTCCGCGAGTTCCACGCCTTCCGGCCCCCGGCCGACTGGACCGCCGGATCCCTGTTCGCGACGGCCTGCGAGGCGTTCCTGTCCTCCTTCAAGGTGTGGAACGCGGCGACCGTGGGCGGAAACATCTGCATGTCGCTGCCGGCCGGCCCCATGATCACGCTGACGGTCGCGCTGGAGGCACGCTACGAACTGTGGGCCCCCGACGGGACGACGCGCACCGTCGACGCCCTCGACTTCGTGACCGGCAACCACCAGAACGCCCTCGCCCCCGGGGAGATCCTGCGACGCATCGAGATCCCGGTGCACAGCCTGCGCAAACGCACCGCGCACCGCCGGTTCACCCTGACCCGCCTCGGCCGCTCGACGGTGTTCCTCATCGGTACGCGCACGCCGGGGAACAACGACCTGCTGCTCACCGTCACGGCCGGCACCACCCGACCCGTGCGCATGGTCTTCGACACCATGCCCGACGCCCCGACCCTGCAGCAGAGCATCGACGTCATCCCCACCGACCTCTGGTTCGACGATCCCAACGGCACTCCCGGCCACCGCCGCCATCTGACGAAGCACTTCGCCGAGGAGATCCGCCGTGAACTCGCGTCCGGGAGCCCGACATGACGTACCGCGTGAACGGCAGGAGCTTCGGCGAGGAGCCGGCGCCCGGGCAGTGCCTGCGCACCTTCCTCCGCTCGCTCGGCCACTTCGGTGTCAAGAAGGGCTGCGACGCGGGAGACTGCGGTGCCTGCACGGTATGGCTGGACGGCAGCCCCGTGCACAGTTGCATCACCCCCGCCTTCCGCGCCGACGGCCGTGAGGTGACCACCATCGAGGGGCTGGGCTCGCCCGGCAGCCTGCATCCGATGCAGCGCCAGTTCCGCGACGCCCCGGGATTCCAGTGCGGCTTCTGCACCGCCGGGATGATCATGACCTCGGCGACCTTCACCGAGTCCCAGAAGGCCGATCTGCCACGGGCGTTGAAGGGCAACCTGTGCCGGTGCACCGGCTACCGGGGAATCGAGGACGCCGTGCGGGGCGTCGTCGGCGTGGAGAGCGCCAGGCCGGGAAAGGCCGCCGGAACGAGCGTCGGAGCCCCTGCCGCCAACGACGTGGTGACGGGCCGCGCCGAGTTCACCATGGACACCCACATGGACGGCATGCTGCACCTCAAGGTGCTGCACTCGCCGCACGCCCACGCCCGGATCCTGTCGATCGACAAGAGCGCCGCCCTCGCGGTTCCCGGCGTACAGCGGGTCTACACCTGGGAGGACGTGCCGCGCAGGCGCTTCACCACGGCGATCCACACCGACCACCTGGTCGACCCGGACGACACCCTCATCCTCGACCGGACGGTCCGCTTCGCCGGACAGCGCGTCGTCGCCGTCGTCGCCGACACGCCCGGCGCCGCGGAGGAGGGCTGCCGGAACGTCGTCGTCGAGTACGAGCCGCTGCCCGCGGTGTTCGATCCCGAGGAGGCCATGGCCGAGGGAGCCCCGCAGATCCACGGGGCGGACGACCCCTTCGTCCGCGACCCCGTCCACAACATCCTGCTCGAGATCCATTCGCACATCGGAGACGTGGAAGCGGGCTTCGCCGAGGCCGACGTGATCCACGAAGGCACCTACTCGTCCCCGCGCGTGCAGCACGCGCACCTGGAGACCCACGGCTCGATCGCCTGGATGGAGGACGGACGTCTGAACGTCCGCACCAGCTCGCAGTCGCCCTCCATCGCCAAGGTCAAACTCGCCCACCTGTTCGCGCTGCGCCCGGACCAGCTCCGCGTGTTCTGCAAGCGCGTCGGTGGCGGTTTCGGCGGCAAGCAGGAAGTCATCTCGGAGGACCTGGCCGCGCTCGCCGCGCTCGACACCGGGCGGCCCGTGTGCTTCGAGTACACCCGCGAGGAGGAGTTCACCACGGCCTCGCCGCGCCATCCGATGACGCTGACCGTCAAGCTGGGCGCGAAGGCGGACGGGACGCTCACGGCCTTCCAGGTCCGCAACGTGTCGAACACGGGCGCCTACGGCAACCACGGCGGCGAAACCCTGTTCGCGGGCGGTGCGGCCGTCATGATCTACCGCTGCGCCAACAAGAAGTACGACGCGTACTCCGTCTACACCAACACCGTTCCGAGCGGAGCGCTGCGCGGGTACGGGATGACGCAGCCGGCCTTCGCCGTGGAATCGGCGATGCACGAACTCGCCCTCGCCCTGCACATGGATCCGCTCGAACTGCGCCGCCGCAACATCGTGCGTCCGGGTGACCCGCTCGTCGCCCTGCACGACGGCCCCGACGACGTGACGTTCACCGAGGACGGCCTCGCGCAGTGCGTCGACCTGGTGGACAGGGCCCTGGCCCGGACGGCCGGGGACCCGCACCTCGGCCCGGACTGGCTCGTCGGGGCGGGCGCCGCGGCCTCCCTGCACGAGACGGCGCCGCCGACCGAGCACATCTCGGAGGCCTGGGTGACGCTCGGCGACGACCTCGTCTACGAGGTCGCGGTCGGCACGGTCGAATTCGGCGAGGGCACCTCGACCGCCCACGTCCAGATCGCCGCCGACCAGCTGGGCACCACACCGTCGCGGATCCGCCTGGTGCAGTCCGACACCGACCGCACGGGGTTCGACACCGGAGCCTTCGCGAGCGCGGGCCTCTTCGTGGCGGGCAACGCGGTGCTGCGCGCGGCCAACGCCGTGCGCGACCGCATCCTGGAGTTCGCCGCCGCCCACACGGGCATCCACCCGGTGATGTGCTCGATGGACGACGACGGAGTCGTCTGCGGGGACCAGCGGGTGTCGCTGGCCGAAATAGTCGCGCTGGCCCGGGTGCGCGGCATCCGGTTCACCGCCGCCCGCAAGGCCTACGGATCGCCCCGGAGCGCCGTCTCCAACGCGCACGGGTTCCGGATCGCGGTCCACCGGGTGACCGGTGAGATCCAGGTCCTCCACAGCGTCCAGGCAACCGACGCCGGCTTCGTCATCAACCCCGCGCAGGTACGGGGACAGGTGGAAGGCGCCGTCGCCCAGGGAATCGGCTTCGTGCTGACCGAGAACCTCCGTCTCGACGCCGACGGCGTCGTGGTCAACCCGAATCTCCGCAACTACCGCATCCCCACCTTCGCCGATGTTCCGCGCACCGAGGTGCTCCTGGTGGGCTCGGCGGATTCTGTCGGGCCGATGCGGGCGAAGGGCATGGCGGAATGCAGCATCAACCCGGTGGCCCCCGCACTGGCGAACGCCCTCCAGGACGCCACGGGCATCCGCTACCGGTCGCTGCCCCTGACACCGGAACGGATCTACGACCGGATCGGCGGGAAGCGGTCGCACTCGAAGGCCTGAGCACATGGACACCGACAAGCACCAGGAAGACGCCGAGGCCACGGCGATCATCGCCCAGAAGGTCCTGCCCGGACGGGAGCGGGAGTACGAGACGTGGCAGCAGGACGTCAACGCCGCCGCCGCCGAGTACGACGGGTACCTCGGCGTCGAGGTCGCCCCGCCGACACCCCTGCAACCCGAATGGGTCGTGGTCTACCGGTACGACTCGATCCCCCACCTGCAGGCGTGGATCAACAGCCCGACCCGCAAGGAACTCCTCGAAGCCGGCGACAAGTACCTCGACGGCCCCGGAGCCCAGCAGGTCGTCAGCGGCCACGCACCCGCACAGGATCCACTGGTGACCGTGGTGATCACCCACCGTGTCCACCCGGAGCACGTCGAGGACTTCCTCGCATGGCAGCGCCGGATGAACGAGGAGGAGAGCAAGTTCGAAGGCTTCCGCGGAAGTGAGTTCTTCCCGCCCATCGAGGGGGTCCAGGAGGAATGGACCACGCTGTACCGGTTCGACAACGCGGAGCACCTCGACGCCTGGCTGACGTCGGACAGGCGGCGCCGGGTGCTCGCCGAGGGGAAGCAGTACGACTTCAGGCTGCGCACGATCGACAACTCCTTCGGCAGCTGGTTCGCCTTCGAGGAGAACGGCAGGGAAGCACCCCCGCCCTCGGTCACCAAGACCGCCATCGCGGTCTGGGTCGGCCTGTACCCGACCGTCGTCCTCCTGGCGCTCGCCCTGTCGCCGCTGAAGCTGCCGATCTGGATCGGCCTGCTCGTGGGGAACCTGCTGTCGAGCCTCGTCATGAGCTTCTTCACGATGCCCTACTACGTGAACCCGCTGCTGGGGCGGTGGCTGCGCCCGTCGGCGGACGAACCGGCGGCCCGGACCAACCTCATCGGCATCGGGATCGTCACCGTCCTGCTCGTCTTCTGGGCCGTGGTCTTCTACCTGGTGACCACCCGGATCTGGACCCTGCCCTGACCCTCACCCGTGCCGGCGGCCGCGGCCCGGAGCCGGGGGTGTCCCGGCTACGCGGTCAGGGCGGGCAGCCGGGCCGGCGCCGTCGCGGCCGCGTCGAAGCGCCGCAGCAGCAGCCGGGCCAGTTCCGGGGCCGCGCCCAGGACGTCCGCGACGACGTCCGCGCCCGCGGCGTCGGCGCCGGCCGCGATGCGGTCCGGCAGGCGGCCGGGGGCGATGACGTACGGGGCCACCGCCACCCGCGCGAAGCCCTCGGCGCGCAGGGCCCGTACGGCGTCCTCCGTACGGGGCAGAGCAGCGGAGGCGAACGCAGGCCGCACGGCGCACCAACCGGTACGCCGCCACTCCCGCGCGGTTTCAGCGATCACTGCGATCGCCTCCGGGTCCGTGGAGCCGGCGGACGCGAGCACCACGGCCGTGGTGGCGCGGTCCGCCGGGGTGAGTCCGGCTTCGGCGAGCCGGCGTTCCAGGGCGGTCAGCAGGAGCGGGGACGGTCCGAGGACGTCCGCCACCCGCACCGACAGCCCCGGCAGGCGCGAGGTCGACTCGGCGAGCGCCGCCGGGATGTCGGACTTCGCGTGGAAGGCGCGGGTCAGCAGCAGCGGGAGCGCCACCACCTCCCGTACGCCGGACAGGTAGAGCGAGGACAGGGCCTGCCCCACCGAGGGGGTGTTGAAGTCCAGGAAGGCCGTCTCCACACGCAGCCCCGGCCGCAGCGCCCGCACCCGCCCCGTGAGGGCGTGCACGGTCGCCGCGTGCCGCGGATCGCGGCTGCCGTGGGCGATGACCAGGAGTGCGCAGGACACGGCGATCAGCTCTTCGCCAGCAGGCCGCGGCTGCGCAGCACCCACCGCTCGACCGGGCTGAAGATCAGCAGGTCGATGGCGATGCCGACCACCAGGATCAGGATGATCGCGAGGAACACGCCCGGCAGGTCGATGTTGTTGCGGCCGTTCTCCAGCAGCTGGCCCAGGCCCAGGCCCAGGTCCGGCGAGGAGGCGATGATCTCGGCGGCCATCAGCGAGCGCCAGGAGAAGGCCCAGCCCTGCTTCAGACCGGCCAGGTAGCCGGGCAGCGCGGCCGGCATGACGATGTGCCGGGCCCCCCGCAGACCGGTGGCACCCAGGGTGCGGCCGGCCCGCAGGTACAGCGGCGGGATCTGGTCGATGCCGGAGACGAGGCCGTTGGCGATGGACGGGACGGCGCCCAGCAGGATCACCGTGTACATCATCGCGTCGTTCAGGCCGAACCACAGCACGGCCGGCGGCACCCAGGCCACCGACGGCAGCGACTGCAGGCCCTGGAGGATCGGGCCGATCGCGGCGCGGACGAACTTCACCCGGGCGACGAGCAGTCCGAGCGGCGTACCGATGGCCAGGGCCAGCAGGAAGCCGAGCAGACCCCGGGAGACGCTGGTCCAGATGACCTCCAGCAGCGTGCCCTTGACCCACATGTCGGACAGGCTGTCCCACACCGCGGACAGCGGGGGCAGCTTGGTCTCCTCGGTCACGTGCGTCGCGACGAGGACCTGCCAGACCAGGAGCACCAGGCTCACGGCCAGGACCGGCGGGAGGACCTTCTTGACGAGGATCTCGCGGACGGGGGTGCGGTGGGTCTGGACCGCGTCGAGGGCGTCGAGGCCCGCCTCCAGGCCGGCCAGGTCGTCGGTCTTGCCCGTGGCCTTCGAAGTGATGTCAGTGCTGGCCATGGCGGCGGATCTCCCCACGCAGGTGTTCAGTGATCTCCAGGGACAGTTCCGCGACGTCCGCGTCCTCGATGCGGCGCGGCTGCGGGATGTCCACGGTCCATTCCTTCGCGACCCGGCCGGGCCGGGAGGAGAGCAGGACCACGCGCTGGGCGAGGCGGACGGCCTCGCGCACGTTGTGGGTGACGAAGAGGACGGACAGCCCGGTCTCGGCCCAGATGCGGGTGAGCTCGCCGTGCAGCACGTCCCGGGTGATGGCGTCGAGCGCGGCGAACGGCTCGTCCATCAGCAGCAGCCGGCTGTCCTGGGCGAGCGCCCGGGCCAGGGCCACGCGCTGGCGCATACCGCCGGACAGCTCGTGCACGCGCTTGCCGTACGAGCCGCCGAGGCGGACCAGCTCCAGCAGCCGCTCGGCCTCCGGGCGGCGCTCGGCCTTGGCCACCCCGCGCAGGCGCAGGGCGAGTTCGATGTTCTTGCCCGCGGTCAGCCACGGGAAGAGCGCGTGCTCCTGGAACATCAGCGCCGGACGGCCGCCGGGGGTCTCGATGGACCCCGCGGACGGCTTGTCCAGACCCGCGACCAGGTTCAGCAGGGTGGACTTTCCACACCCCGAAGCGCCCAGGATGGTGACGAACTCGCCGGGAGCGACATCGAGACTGATGTCGTCCAGGACGAGCTGCGATCCGGCCGGGCCGGAGAAGGACTTCGAGACGTGCTCGATGCGGGCGGCGTGCGTGCGCTCCGCGGCGGAGCCCTCGGCAGCCTTGGCGAACGTGGTGGCCATGGTCGTCACCTCCTGGGATTGCTGGATTGCGGGGTTACTTGGCGCCGAGGCCGGCGTCGGAGACCTCGGGCTTGCCGGCGGCCTTGAGGACCTTGTTGAGGAGTGTGAGGTCGTAGATGCCGGCGAGGTCGGGCTCCTCGATGAGCTTGGCCTTGACCGCCCATTCGGACTGGGTCTTCAGGGTGGCGGCCAGCGGGTCGTCGGTGATGGCGATGCTGGGCCAGGCGGGGTCGATGACCTTGGCGTCGAGGGGCTTGCCGCCTTCGGCTTCGAGGCGTGCGTTGGCGGAGGCCTTGGCCTTGTCCTGGTTGGCGTGGATCCACTCGTTGGTCTTCACGGTGCCGCGTAGCACGGCCTCGACGACGTCGGGGTGCTCCTCGAGGAACTTCTGCGACACGATGATGTTCGTGATCACGAACTTCTTGTCGGGCCACAGGCTGGTCTCGTCGAGGAGGACGGAGCCGCCGTCGGAGACGAGCTTGGAGGCGGTGGGTTCGGGGACCCAGGCGCCGTCGATGGAGCCCTGCTTGAAGGCGTCGGGGGTGACCTTGTTGTCGGTGCGGACGACGGAGACGTCGCCCTTGCCGGATTCGGGGTCGACCTTCCAGCCCTTCTCGGAGATCCAGTTGAGGAAGGCGACGTCCTGGGTGTTCCCCTTCTGGGGGGTGGCGATCTTCTTGCCCTTGAGGTCGTCGAGGGTTTTGATCTTGTCCGGGTTGACGACGAGCTTGACGCCGCCGGAGGCGGATCCGGAGATGATCCGCAGGTTGGAGCCCTTGGACTTGACGTAGCCGTTGATGGACGGCGAGGGGCCGATGAAGCCGATGTCGAGAGAGCCGCCGTTGAGGGCTTCGATCTCGGACGGGCCGGCGTTGAAGGACTGCGGCTTGATCTTGGTGCCGTTGAGTTCCTTCTCGATCAGGCCTTCCTGGAGGCCGACCAGCGCGGTGGCGTGGGTGAGGTTGGGGAAGTACCCGATCCGGACCTCGGAGGCGGACAGCTTCTTGCCGGCATCGGCCGCGGTGTCGGCCTTCGGCTCGTCCTTCTTCGCCTCGGAGCCGTAGCCGCAGGAAGCGAGCGCACCGATCAGGAGCGGCAGGGCAGCGGCGGCGACGATGCCGCGGCGGAGGGCGGTGCGGGTGCTGGCGGTGGCAGGCACGGGAGGACTTCCTCTCGTGACGGCGTCATCTCATGACGCGCGTCTTCGTCTGTGGAGCAAGGGCGGATACGGCTGGTGGGGGGTTTGGGCGCGCGTGCGGTGCGCGTACGTCATCGCGCACATCGCGCAACCCCTCCCTGGCCGCTGCCGAGGGCGCCGCTGCCTACGCGGCCGCCCTCCTTCGCGAAGCTGGAGAAGATGTCGGGGAGCATGGCTAGAAGTCCCAGCCTTCCTCGTCGGCCTGAACGGTCGTCTCGGCCTTGGAGGCGAAGGACTCGCCCGCCATGCCGGCCGCCAGCGTCGTGCCGTCGGCCGGGTCGATCAGCAGGAAGGACCCGGTGCGGCGCGAGTCGGCGTACGCGTCGAGCGCGAGCGGCTCGGCAGTACGGACGACGACACGGCCGATGTCGTTGGCCACCAGCTGCCCGGGGTTCGGGTGCTGGGACAGGTCGTCCAGGGTCAGCCGCGAGGGGATCTCCTTGACGATCGCCTTGACCGTGCGCGTCGTGTGCTTGATCAGCACCCGGGCGCCGACGGCCAGCGGCTGGTCGGCCACGTGGCAGACCGTCGCCTCGACGTCCTGCGTGGTGGCCGGCGCGTTCGCGGACGGCGCGATCAGGTCGCCGCGCGAGATGTCGATGTCGTCCTTCAGCCGCAGCGTCACCGACTGCGGGGCCCAGGCGATGTCCACGCTCTCGCCGAGCGCGTCGATGCCCTCGATGACCGAGGTCCGGCCGGACGGCAGGACCGTCACGGCCTCGCCGACGCGCAGTACGCCGGAGGCGATCTGGCCCGCGTAGCCGCGGTAGTCGGGGTGCTCGGCGGACTGCGGACGGATCACGTACTGCACCGGGAAACGCGCCGGGCAGGCCGTGAGGTCGTGGCTGACCGGGACGGTCTCCAGGTGCTCCAGCACCGTCGGGCCGCCGTACCAGTCCATGTTGGCGGACGCCTCCACCACGTTGTCACCGGCCAGGGCCGAGATCGGGATCGCGGTGATCTCCGGGACGCCCAGGTCCGAGGCGTACGCGGTGAACTCCTCGGCGATGGCCGCGAAGACCGACTCCTGGTAGCCCACCAGGTCCATCTTGTTGACGGCCAGGACCACGTGCGGGACGCGCAGCAGGGCGGCGACGGCCGCGTGCCGGCGGGTCTGCTCGATGACGCCGTTGCGGGCGTCGACGAGGACCACGGCCAGGTCGGCGGTGGAGGCGCCGGTGACCATGTTCCGGGTGTACTGCACGTGCCCGGGGGTGTCCGCGAGGATGAACCGGCGGCGCGCGGTGGCGAAGTAGCGGTACGCGACGTCGATGGTGATGCCCTGCTCCCGCTCGGCCCGCAGGCCGTCGGTCAGCAGCGCGAGGTCGGGGGCGTCCTGGCCGCGCTGGGCGGAGACGGCCTCGACGGCCTCCATCTGGTCGGTCAGGACCGACTTGGAGTCGTGCAGCAGCCGGCCCACCAGGGTGGACTTGCCGTCGTCGACGGAACCGGCGGTCGCGAAGCGCAGCAGCGTGGTCGCCGAGACATCGGCGAACTGCTCGGTGGTGCTGGTCATTTCTAGAAGTACCCTTCGCGCTTGCGGTCTTCCATCGCGGCCTCGGACATCTTGTCGTCGGCGCGGGTCGCGCCCCGCTCGGTGAGGCGGGAGACGGCGATCTCGGCGATCACGGCGTCCAGCGTGACGGCGTCGGAGTCGACGGCGCCGGTGCAGGACATGTCACCGACGGTCCGGTAGCGGATGAGACGCGTCTCGGGCGTCTCGCTCTCCTTCGGGCCGCCCCACTCGCCGGCCGTCAGCCACATGCCGTTGCGCAGGAACACCTCGCGCTCGTGGGCGAAGTAGATCTCCGGCAGCTCGATGCCCTCGCGGGCGATGTACTGCCAGACGTCCAGCTCGGTCCAGTTGGAGAGCGGGAAGACGCGCACGTGCTCGCCGGGGGCGTGGCGGCCGTTGTAGAGCTGCCACAGCTCGGGGCGCTGGCGGCGCGGGTCCCACTGCGAGAACTCGTCGCGGAGGCTGAACACCCGCTCCTTGGCGCGGGCCTTCTCCTCGTCGCGGCGGCCGCCGCCGAAGACGGCGTCGAACTTCAGGCTCTGGATCGCCTCGGTCAGCGGCACGGTCTGCAGCGGGTTGCGGGTCCCGTCCGGGCGCTCGCGCAGCTTGCCCGCGTCGATGTACTCCTGGACGGAGGCCACGTGCAGGCGCAGGCCGTGCTTCTCGACCGTGCGGTCGCGGTACTCCAGCACCTCGGGGAAGTTGTGGCCCGTGTCGACGTGCAGCAGCGTGAACGGCACCGGCGCCGGCGCGAACGCCTTCAGCGCCAGGTGCAGCATGACGATGGAGTCCTTGCCGCCGGAGAAGAGGATCACCGGCTTCTCGAACTCGCCCGCCACCTCGCGGAAGATGTGCACGGCCTCGGACTCGAGGGCGTCGAGGTGCGACAGCGCGTAGGGCGCATCCGTCTCGTCGTGGACGTGTGCGACGGTCGTCGTCATGCCAGACCCCTCTCGGTGAGCAGCGCGTGCAGGGCCGAAGCCGACTCCTGCACGGTCTGCGTGTGCGACTCGATACGCAGGTCCGGGGATTCCGGAGCCTCGTACGGGTCGTCGACCCCGGTCAGACCGGAGATCTCGCCCGCCGCCTGCTTGGCGTACAGGCCCTTGACGTCACGCTCCGAGCAGACCTCGACCGGGGTGGCCACGTGGACCTCCAGGTACGAGGTGCCCCCGGTGGCGTGGCGCCCCCGGACGGCCTCACGGCTGTCCGCGAACGGTGCGATCACCGGCACCAGCGCCTTGACCCCGTTGCTCGCGAGGAGCTCGGCGACGAAGCCGATCCGCTGCACGTTGGTGTGCCGGTCCTCGCGGGTGAAGCCCAGGCCCGCGGAGAGGAACTCGCGGATCTCGTCCCCGTCCAGCACCTCCACCCGGTGGCCCTCGGCGCGCAGCCGCTCGGCCAGCGCGTAGGCGATGGTGGTCTTGCCCGCGCTCGGCAGCCCGGTCAGCCACACGGTGGCGCCCTGGTCGCTCACGCTCATCTGCTCTGTCTCCGTAAGTTCTTCGCCGGTCGTCGTCATCAGCCGTGCAGTCCGCACTCGGTCTTGCCCCGCCCGGCCCACCGGCCGGCCCGCGCGTCCTCGCCCTCCGCCACGCGGCGGGTGCAGGGGGCGCAGCCGACGGAGGCGTAACCGTCCATCAGCAGCGGGTTGGTGAGTACGCCGTGCTCGGCGACGTACGCGTCCACGTCGTCCTGCGTCCAGCGGGCGATGGGGGAGACCTTGACCTTCTGCCGCTTCTCGTCCCAGCCGACCACCGGGGTGTTCGCCCGGGTCGGGGACTCGTCGCGGCGCAGGCCCGTCGCCCACGCGGTGTACGCCGTCAGGCCCTCTTCCAGGGGCTTGACCTTGCGCAGCGCGCAGCACAGGTCGGGGTCCCGGTCGTGCAGCTTCGGCCCGTACTCGGCGTCCTGCTCGGCGACGCTCTGACGCGGGGTCAGCGTGATGACGTTGACGTCCATCACGGCCTCGACCGCGTCACGGGTGCCGATGGTCTCCTCGAAGTGGTAGCCCGTGTCGAGGAAGACCACGTCCACACCGGGGAGGACCCGCGAGGCCAGGTGGGCGACGACCGCGTCCTCCATGGAGGAGGTCACGGCGAACTCCTTGCCGAACGTGTCGACCGCCCAGCGCAGGATGTCCAGCGCCGAGGCGTCCTCCAGGTCCCGGCCCGCCTGCTCGGCCAGCGCCTTGAGTTCCCCGGCCGTGAGACGCACGTCTTGAGTGGTGGTCATATCCCGTCCCCTCCCGCTGATCCCGCTGATCCTGCCGAATCCGACTGGACGCCCCGGGCCAGCAGCCCGAGGTACTTCAGCTGGAAGGCCCGGTTGCAGGCCCTGCATTCCCACGCGCCGTGACCCGTCTCGTTGGGAAACAGGTCCTCGTCGCCGCAGTAGGGGCAGTAGAACGGTGCGGCGCGCTCGCTCACGAGAGGCTCTTCTCGTCCGCGCGGGCGACCCACGCCGCGAAGCGCTCGCCGTCCTCGCGCTGCTCCTCGTAGTGCTTGACGACCCGCTCGACGTAGTCGGGCAGACCGGCCGAGGTGACCTTGAGGCCGCGGACCTTGCGGCCGAAGCCGGCCTCCAGGCCGAGGGCGCCGCCCAGGTGGACCTGGTAGCCCTCCACCTGGTTGCCGTCGTCGTCCAGGACCAGCTGGCCCTTGAGACCGATGTCCGCCACCTGGATACGGGCGCAGGCGTTCGGGCAGCCGTTGATGTTGATGGTGAGCGGCTCGGCGAAGTCCGGCAGGCGGCGCTCCAGCTCGTCGATCAGCGAGGCGCCGCGCGCCTTGGTCTCGACGATGGCCAGCTTGCAGAACTCGATGCCGGTGCAGGCCATCGTGCCGCGGCGGAACGGGGACGGCTTGACCCGCAGGTCCAGCGACTCCAGCGCCTCGACCACCGAGTCGACCTGGTCGGCCTCGATGTCGAGCACGATCATCTTCTGCTCGGCGGTGGTGCGCAGGCGGCCGGAGCCGTGCTGCCGGGCCACGTCCGCGATCTTGGTCAGGGTGGCACCGTCCACGCGGCCCACGCGGGGCGCGAAGCCGACGTAGAACTTGCCGTCCTTCTGCTGGTGGACGCCCACGTGGTCGCGCCACTGGCCGCTCGGCTGCGCGGGCGCGGGGCCGTCGGTCAGCTTGCGCTTCAGGTACTCGTCCTCCAGGACCTGGCGGAACTTGGCCGGGCCCCAGTCGGCGACGAGGAACTTCAGGCGGGCGCGGTTGCGCAGCCGGCGGTAGCCGTAGTCACGGAAGATCGAGATGACGCCCTCGTAGACGTCCGGGACCTCGTCCAGCGAGACCCAGGTGCCCAGGCGCACACCCAGCTTGGGGTTGGTGGACAGACCGCCGCCGACCCAGACGTCGAAGCCGGGACCGTGCTCGGGGTGCTCGACGCCGACGAACGCGATGTCGTTGATCTCGTGCGCCACGTCGAGCAGCGGCGAGCCGGAGATCGCGGACTTGAACTTGCGGGGCAGGTTGGAGAAGTCCTTGTTGCCCACGATGCGGCGGTAGATCTCGTCGATGGCGGGCGTGCCGTCGATGATCTCGTCCTGGGCGATGCCGGCCACGGGCGAACCGAGGATGACGCGGGGCGTGTCACCGCAGGCCTCGGTGGTGGACAGGCCCACGGCCTCCAGCCGGCGCCAGATCTCCGGGACGTCCTCGATCCGGATCCAGTGGTACTGCACGTTCTGGCGGTCGGTGAGGTCGGCGGTGCCGCGCGCGAACTCCTCCGAGATCTCGCCGATCACGCGGAGCTGCTCGGTGGTCAGCCGGCCGCCGTCGATGCGGACGCGCAGCATGAAGTACTCGTCGTCCAGCTCCTCCGGCTCCAGGATCGCGGTCTTGCCGCCGTCGATCCCGGGCTTGCGCTGGGTGTAGAGGCCCCACCAGCGCATACGGCCGCGCAGGTCGTTGGGGTCGATCGAGTCGAAGCCGCGCTTGGAGTAGATCGTCTCGATGCGTGTCCGCACGTTGAGACCGTCGTCGTCCTTTTTGAACTGCTCGTTGCCGTTGAGGGGCGTGTGGTGCCCGACGGCCCACTGGCCCTCGCCGCGGTGACGGCCGGTCTTGCGGCGCGCGGCGGCTGCGGGCGCGGCTGCGGGCGTTTCGGGGGTGGCGGCCATGGCGGTACGTCCTTCTTCGGCGGCTCGAGGCAAGGGCAGGGGGAGGCGGCGGCGCTCCCCTGCGGGCTCGGCGGCTCCGAGCGGGTGTGGCTGATTCCCGCTCCGCGCCGGGGTTGCCGGCGGGCAGGGCGGTACTACGGCCTCAGGGGGCTAGCGGGTGATCGGCGCGTCCGCGGCGGCGGGGACGACGGCGATGTGCGGCGTGGCTGGTTCCGTCAGCGCGCCGGACAGATGGCGCTGGACATGCGGCCGAGGTCGACGTGCCGCCGACTCACCAAGGCAATTCCAGCTCCATTCATGGCGGAAGCGTGTCATGTGCCGATTGGAGGAGTCCACTACTGTCCACGATTCGGACGAACTCGTCTCGAAGCGTGGGATGACGTGACGGGGGTCACGCATCGAACGCTGGTGGGCGGGGGCTCCGCCCCCGAACCCCCGCGCCTCGAACGCCGGAGGGGCCGGATATTTCAGCCTCGTCGGCGTTCGAGGCGCGGGGTCTGGGGCGGAGCCCCAGGTCCCGGCGGAGCCGGGCTCGATGCGCTACGCCCCGGGCCAGGGGCCGGGGGTCGGGGTTTCCACCTTGGACTCGGTCTCCGTCTTGAAGACCTTGAAGCCGCGCCGCTCGTAGTTGCTCATCGCCGTCGGCCCGTCCTGACTGCACGTGTGCACCCACACCCGCCGGGTCGGCTCCCGGTCCGGCCACCGCTCCGCGAGGGACCACGCGCGCGCGACGCCCACCGACAGCAGGTGCCCGCCGATGCGGCGGCCGCGGAAGTCGGGGAGGAGCCCGAAGTACATGATCTCCACCACGCCGTCGTCCTGCGGGTCGAGCTCCACGTACCCGGCCGGCGTGCCCCGGTCGTACGCCACCCACGTCTCCACCCCCGGCCGCTCCAGCTGCTCCACCCACTGCGCGCGGGTCAGGGAGAGCCGGTCCGTCCAGTGGATGTCACCGCCCACCGAGGCGTACAGGAAGCGGCTGAACTCGGGGGAGGGGACCTCCGCCCGTGCGATGGATATCTCCGGGCCCGCCGGAGCCGCCGGGACGAGGTCCGCCGGAGAGGTCATCTCCAGCGACCAGGTGGTGAGAGTGATGGTGCTCATGCAGCTCAGGGAATCATGCCGGGCCCCGTCCGGCCCAGGCGGGCCCGGACCACCGCGGGCGCGGTCGAGTGCGGGAGCAGCTCGGCCGGGTCCTCGGGCCGGATCAGCTCCACCTCCACCTCCTCCGCGAACCGGTACGGCCGGTGGGTGAGGACGCCCGCGAGGTGGCGGCGTACGCGGGACAGCTCCGCGCGGACCGTCACCGTGCGCGTCGGATCCCCGAACAGCTCCCCGGCCAGCTCCGCCGCCGAGCGTCCCCGCGGGCTCTCCGTCAGCAGGAACAGCAGCTCCGCGTGGCGCGGGCTCAGCTCCTGCGACCAGCTCCCGGAGGGTCCGTACACCGTCGCCGACCAGCATCCCGCCCGGCTGAGGTCCAGGACGATCCGGGTCGCCGCCGTGCCGTGACGGTCCTGGGCCACTCGCAGCAGCCAGCCGCCGGGCAGCGGCTCCACCACGCACTCCCCGAGTCGCGGCACCCACACCCGGCCCGGCCCGAAGGCCTTCGGCAGCGGGATCCGCTCCGCCGGGGCCAGGCCCGTCACCGCCGCCGTCCAGCCGTTCGGGTCCACGGCCAGCGCCTGTCCCGGCAGCCGGGCCAGCAGAGGGGCCGCCACCGTCCGCAGCCGCTCCAGCGACTCCAGGTGCCGCAGCCGCAGCTCACGCTCCGCGAGCCGGGCCACCGAGGTCACCCACGCCAGCGTCGCCGGGTGCATGGTGGCCAGCGGACCGCTGACGTCGACCACGCCCAGCAGCCGCCCGTCGCGCGGGTCCCGTACGGGCGCCCCGGCACAGGTCCAGTCGTGGTGGCTGGAGACGAAGTGCTCGGCCGAGAACACCTGCACCGGGCGCCGGGCCACCAGGGCGGTGCCGACCCCGTTCGTGCCCACGACGGCCTCGTCCCAGTCGGCCCCGACCGCGAAGCCGAGCCGGTCCGCCTTGCGCAGGATCGAGGAGTGGCCCTCCCGCCACAGCAGCCGCCCGTCCGCGTCGGCGACGACCATGATGTGCAGGGCCTCGTCCAGGGCGGGCAGCAGCCCCTCGCGCAGCACCGGCAGGATCTCCCGCAGCGGCGAGACGTGCCGCCGCTCCTCGGTCTCGGCGGCCGACAGCATGCGCGAGCGCGCGTCCCGGTCCGGGTGCACCCCGCCGGCCAGCATCCGGCGCCAGGACTCCGCGATCTCCGGCCGGGGCGCGGCCGGCGGGCGGTCCCCGGCGAGCGCGGCCGCCCGCACGCCCTTGAGCAGACGTGCCGCGGCCCGCGCGTCCATGGCCGAGATGCGTGCCACATCGACCGTGCTGCCTGTGGTGTCGGCCACCGGAACCTCCCCGTGCGAACAGGACGTACGACGCCAGCCGCCCGGCGGTACGCGCGTGCCGCTTCCCCGGGCACCCCGACGGACGGCTGCCGACTCAAAGGTTGCAACGGTATGCAACTCTCGCCAAGTCCCGGTCGGCCGACCGAAACTGTCCGGACGCCGCAGAGCGGCGTCCGGCTCCTCCTCGGGGCTTCGGATCAGGGGTGGTGCCGAGTCGGCGCGGCGCCACCCCTGTACCCGGTGATGGGCCCGGATCCCGGCTGGGAGCGGTTTGGGGACCGCCGTGGAGCCCGACGGGGGCTCTCCCCTAGCCCTGGATCCGCGCCCGTTCCACCACCGATCGCAGGTCGAGGGTGTGCGGCAGCGTGCCGAAGGCCGCGCCCCAGTCACCGCCCAGCCGCGAGGCGCAGAAGGCGTCCGCGACCTCCGGCGGGGCCCACCGCACCAGCAGCGACCCCTGGAGCACCAGCGCCATGCGCTCGACGACCCGGCGGGCCCGTGCCTCGATCCCGTCCAGATCGGCGAGATCCGTCAGCAGGTCCTTGATGGCCGAATCCAGCCGGTGGTCCGCGCCCCGGGCCAGGCCGACCTCCTGGAGGAAGGCGTTCAGCGCGTGCGGCTCGCGCTGCAGGGCGCGCAGTACGTCCAGCGCCTGCACGTTGCCCGAGCCCTCCCAGATGGAGTTCAGCGGGGATTCCCGCAGCAGTCTGGGCAGCCCCGACTCCTCTACGTAGCCGTTGCCCCCCAGACATTCCAGGGCCTCCGCCACCATCGGCGTACAGCGCTTGGTCACCCAGTACTTGGCGGCGGGCACGGCGAGGCGCAGGAAGGCCTTCTCCTGCTCCGTCCCGGCGTCGTTGGCGGCGGCCAGGCGCAGGGTCAAGGTGGTGGCGGCCTCCGACTCAAGGGCGAGGTCGGCGAGCACGTTGCGCATCAGCGGCTGGTCGATGAGCGGTGCTCCGAAAGCAGAGCGGTGCTCCGCGTGGTGCACGGCCTGGGTCAGGGCCTGCCGCATCAGCGAGGCCGAGCCGATCACGCAGTCCAGCCGGGTCGCCGCGACCATCTCGATGATGGTCCGCACCCCGCGGCCCTCCTCACCGACCCGCCGCGCCCACGTCCCGTCGAATTCCACCTCGCTCGACGCGTTCGACTTGTTGCCCAGCTTGTCCTTCAGCCGCTGGATCGCGAAGACGTTGCGCGTACCGTCCGGCAGCACCCGCGGCACCAGGAAGCACGTCAGGCCGCCCGGGGCCTGCGCCAGCACCAGGAAGCCGTCGCACATCGGCGCCGAGCAGAACCACTTGTGCCCGGTCAGCAGGTACTCGCCGGACGCGTCCAGCGGCACCGCGGCCGTCGTGTTCGCCCGTACGTCGCTGCCGCCCTGCTTCTCCGTCATCCCCATCCCGAAGAGCACACCGCCCTTCTCGGCGGCCGGCCGCAGCCCCTGCTCGTACACGTGCGAGGTCAGCCGCGGCTCCCATTCGGCGGCGAGCACCGGATCGGTGCGCAGCGCCGGCACGGCGGCGTGCGTCATCGAGATCGGGCAGCCGTGGCCCGCCTCGGCCTGCGACCAGATGAAGAACCCTGCGGCCCGGCGCAGATGCCCGGCCGGACGCCCCCAGGCGTCGGTGAGCCCGGACGTCACGGCGTGCCCGAGCAGCCGGTGCCAGGCCGGGTGGAAATCGACCTCGTCGATCCGGTTCCCGTACCGGTCGTGCGTCCGCAGCTTGGGCGGATTCTCGTTCGACTGCACACCCCATTCCTGGGCCTGCGCGGAACCCGCCGCGTGCCCGAGGTCGGTGAGCTCCTGCCGTACCTCGCCGAGGAGTTCGGGATCCGCGGACGCCAGGTGACGCTCGACGCCCTCGGTGAGGGCCCGATCGCCGCCGTAGACGTCGTACCCCACCAGGGGAGGGGCCTGGTTGCTGACTGTGTGGGTGGTGGCTGCCATGCGGATACCGTAAGGACGTGCAGCCAGCAAAAGAAACACCCGAGCGGATCCCAGGACGGCTCCACCGGGCCCGTGCCCTTTACCGCAACGTCTCGATGCGGAAGATGGGCTGGCTGCTGCTGAAGGACACCGTCAACTCGTGCATCGAGTACCGGATCCTCGGGCTCGCGGCCGAGGCGGCGTTCTTCACGCTGCTCTCGCTGCCCCCGCTCTTCCTGGGCCTGCTGGGTCTGCTCGGCTACGTGGACGGCTGGACGGACACCCGCACGGTCGAGAGCATCGAGGAGAACATCCTGGCGGCGGTCGGCACGGTCCTGTCCGACCGGGGCGTCAACGACATCGCGCGGCCCCTGCTCGACGACGTCACCGGGCGCGGCCGCCCCGACCTGATCTCGCTCGGCTTCGCCTTCGCCCTCTGGTCCGGATCGCGCGCCGTGAACGTCTTCATCGACACCATCACCGTGATGTACGGGCTCGACGGCCAGCGCGGCATCGTCAAGACCAGGCTGCTGGCCTTCCTGCTCTACATCATCGCCCTGTTGATCGGCGCGATCGTGCTGCCGCTGATGGTGGTGGGGCCGGACGCGGTCGTCCGGCTGGTGCCCTGGGGCACCGAAGTGATCGCGGTCCTGTACTGGCCGACGGTGACCTTGCTGTCCATCGCCTTCCTCACGACGCTCTACCACGTGTCCGTACCCGTGCGCTCGCCGTGGATCGAGGACGTGCCCGGGGCGCTGGTGGCCCTCGCCATGTGGGTGCTGGGCTCGTTCCTGCTGCGGATCTACCTCACCAACACGGTGGAGGGGCCGACGATCTACGGGTCACTGGCCGCGCCCGTGGCCGTACTCCTGTGGATCGGCATCTCGGCCTTCGCGGTGCTCGTCGGCGCCGCCGTCAACGCCGCGATCGACCGCGTCTGGCCCTCCGTGGCCACGGCGGCGGCGCGCGAGGCGAACGAGCGGGCCCGGGAGGCGGAGGCCGCCCAGCTGATCGCGCGGGCCGCCGCCTGGCGGGCGATGGCGGAGGGCGAGTCGGAGGACGACGAGGACGACGCGATGCCGTCGGAGTTCCCGGAGCGGTGGTCGAAGTTCCTGCCGCCCGAGGACTACCACTCCCGGCTGCGCAAGCACTGAGGGCCCGGCCGGTGGTGGGGAAACGCTACGCCGGGCCCTTCACACCCCAGGCGGTGAGCAGGCCTGGGGAGAGCGCGGCGCAGTCCGGTGACTCCAGGTAGCGGATCGCCGCGTCGATCTCCGCGTCGTCGACCAGCCCGGTGGCCGTCATCGGGCCCCGCGCCCGCTCCCACGTACCGGCCCAGAACCGGCTGATGGGGCTGCCGGGCAGCAGCGGAGGGACGAGGATCTCGGCCCCCACGGACAGCAGACCGGCCTCCCGCAGGTGCTCGGGATAGCCCGGTACCCAGGAGACGTCGGTGCCCAGGCTGTCCCCGAGCCCCTGCCACATCGCCCGCATCACCCGGCCGTACGGGGTCGCCGGCGCGGCCGGGGTGGTCAGGTCGACCGCGTCGCCGAGGACCAGGACACCGCCCGGGGCGACCAGCGAGGCGAGCTTGCCGATCATCCTCGGCCAGTTCCGCAGGTGCATCAGCACGAACCGGGCGTGCACCAGCTGGAACCGCCCCGGGCTGAAGTCCAGGGCGGTGATGTCCGCCTCCAGCGGAGTGAGCCCGGGCGCCGGATGTGCCCTGAGGAAGGCCGTGTCCCGGTCGACGGCGAGGACCTCCGAGACCCCGGCCCGGTCCAGGAGGAGCCGGGCGACCGTACCCGTTCCCGCGCCCACGTCCAGGCAGCGCCAGCCGGGCCCGGCGCCCAGCGCGCGCAGCCGCGCCAGCGTGAAGTCGTCGTAGGCGAGCGCGCCGAGGTCGATGCGGTCGTCCTCGCCCGCCAGCTCCGGCCGGAACACCGCCTCGCCGTAGCGGCCGCCGGCCGCCCCGTCGGGACGCGGCGGCGGGTCGTCGTCGGGCAGGTTCACGTCCGGACCTCTTCACGGGGCGGGGAAAGGGGATGCCTCGGACGCGGCGGATGCGGCCCGCATCGGCCGCATCCGCCGCCCCACCGATCCTCCACCGGCGCCCTCCCGCCCCACCGAGGCGCGCCGGGCCTGATCCGAAAGAGCCGGGCCTGATCCGAAAGAGACGCCCGGTCCCTAACCTGGAGTGGTGTACGAGGAAGCGGTGTCCGCAGCCGTCCCCGGAGCCGTGCTGTGGCGCGCCACCGCGGGCGGCGGCTCGGTGGTGCTGCCCGATGGCTGCATGGACCTGCTCTGGGCCGACGGGCGGCTGCTGGTGGCCGGCCCCGACACCGGGCCGCATCCGGCCGGGGAGGTCCCCGGCGGCGCCTTCGCCGGGATCCGGCTCGCGCCCGGCACCGCGCCCGCGCTGATCGGCGTACCGGCGCACGCACTGCGGGACCGGCGCGTCGAGCTGGCGGACCTCTGGCCCGCCCGCGCCGTACGCCGGGCGTCCGGGCTGGTCGAGGGGTACGGGGACGCGCGCGCGGGACTCGAGGCGCTGGCCCGCGCCCGCGCCGCCGATGCGGGGCCGCCCGACCCGCTGGCCGCCGAGGTCGTGGCCCGGCTCCGCGCGGGGGACGCGGTGTACGCCATCGCCGGCGCCGTCGGCCTCGGCGAGCGGCAGCTGCACCGGCGCTCGCTCGACGCCTTCGGGTACGGCCCGCGGACGCTCGGCCGCATCCTGCGGCTGCGCCGCGCCCTGGCCCTGGCCCGCGCGGGCCTGCCGTACGCCGAGGTCGCCGCGGTCGCCGGGTACGCCGACCAGGCGCACCTCTCGCGCGACGTGCGGGCGCTGGCCGGGACGACCCTGCGGGCCTACGCCGCCGGGGCCGACGGGGCGAAGAGCGAGACCCCGCAGCCGTCCGGGTCGAGGACGACGGCGTAGCGCTGGCCCCAGAAGGCGTCCCAGGGCTTCAGGTGCCCGGTGTGCCCGGCGGCGGTCAGTTCGGCGTAGAGCGCGTCCACCTCGGCGGGGGAGTCGCACAGGAAGGCCAGGTCCCGGCGGCCGTCACCGGTGGGCGGGGTCCATGACGGGTCGAAGGAGCGGACGGTCTCCTCCGTGTCCCACGCGATCCGCAGGCCCCCGGGCAGGACGGCCTCCACGTGCGGCAGGCCGTCGGCCTCGGCCGGGACGTCCAGCCCGAGGCGGCGGTAGAAGGCGAGCGAGGCGGCCATGTCGGAGACCACCATGCCGATCAGGTCGAGTCGAGGAGTCATGGCAGCAGGCTAGGCGGGCACCGGGCGCCCGTCTTGAACGAATCGGACACCGGCCGCGCCGTGTCACGTACCGGCATCAGCGCGGCCGGCGCGCTGCCACCACCGCGCAGGCGACCGCCAACGGCAGCTCCGCGCCCGCCGCCAGCAGCAGCGCCATCCCCTGCCCGCCGGTCCCGGCCGAGGTCGTGACGTCGAACCAGGCGTCCATCACCAGCAGCGCGGCCGTCGCCGCCGCGACCGGGGACGCCCTGGGATCTCGCCTGCGCAGCAGCGCCCCGGTCCCGGTCAGCCCGGCGGCCAGCATCAGGTCCAGGCCGATCCACGCCGTGGACCAGTGGGAGACCTCGGTGGTCTGCGGCATCGTCTTCGCCAGCACCACCACCCAGGGCAGCAACACCAGTCCGGCGCCGGTGAGTACGGTCGCCGTCCGGGGGGCGCGGACCGAGCGGGCGGTGCGGACGGTGAAGGCGGTGCGAGGGGTACGGGCGGTGCGGGCCGTGCGCCAGGCGCGCGGCTGCGGGGCGACGAAAGCCATGACGAGGGTCTCCTTCCGGCCCGGCGGTCCGTCCCCCGGGCACACCACCAGCCTCGTCGGCCGGGCCCGCCCGATCAGTAGCCCCATGATCCGGATCCGGGGTGGCACCAGGTACACCCCCGTGCGGGTGCCCGCATGATGGCAGGCCCCTGATCAGTGCGATTACCGTACGGGGCATGGCAATTCGCGGGGCGCCGAGGCGTACGTACACCTGGATCACGGCGCACGCGCCCTGGTCGGCATGGGCCTGGCGCAACACGGCCTTCACCGCGGCGGCCATCCCGGCCGCCCTGCCCGTGCTCCTCGGCCTCACGTGCACCGTCACCGCGCCCGGACCCGGCACGATCCCGCCGCTGCTGATCCTGCTGCTCGGCCCGCTCCTCACCCGGCTCCAACGCAGCCGGTTCCGGGCCCTGCTCGGACTCGACGTGCCCAAGGTCGCCCGGGAGGGAGGCCGGTTCACCCCGAGCGCACTGGTGAAGCGGATGCGCTCCGAGGCGACCTGGCGGCAGTACGGCTACCACCTGCTGGTCAGCCCGCTGGCCGCCGTCGCCGGCGCGCTGGTGGTGCTCGCCTGGGCCTTCGGCGTCGCCGCCACCTGCGTCTACGGCTGGATCTGGATCCTGCCCACGCAGACCCGGACACCCGCCTGGGGCAACGACTACGACACCATCACCGGCGGCGGCGTCCTGCTGCTGCTCGCCGCGCCCTGGCTCGCCGCCCTCTTCGCCCGGCTGGACGCCGTCGCCGCGGCCGCCCTCCTAGGCCCGAACCGGGCCCGTGAACTGGAGCGGCGGGTCGAGGACCTCGCGGAGAGCCGGGCCGGGGTGCTGGACGCCGCCGACCTCGAACGCCGCCGGATCGAACGGGACCTGCACGACGGAGCCCAGCAGCGACTGGTCGCCCTGGCCATGAACCTCGGCATCGCCCGCGCCACCCTCCCCGACCTGCCGGCCGAGGCCAAGGCCGTCATCGACGAGGCGCACCGCGAGGCGAAGGAGGCCATCGAGGAGCTGAACAGCCTGGTACGGGGCCTGCATCCGGCCGTACTCGAGGACCGCGGGCTCGACGCCGCGCTCTCCGGGATCGCCGCCCGGGCCCCGTTCCCCGTCGAACTGACCGTGGACATCGGCCGGCGGCCCGGGGCCACCGTGGAGGCCGTCGCCTATTTCGTGGTCTCCGAAACCCTGGCCAACGTGGCCAAGCACGCCCGGGCGGAACGCTGCCGGGTGCACCTCGTACGCGGTCCGGCGGCCGGCGGACCCGGCCGCGGCGGGGACCTGCTGCGGATCACCGTCACCGACGACGGGGTGGGCGGCGCCGACCCCGCCCGGGGCACCGGTCTGGTGGGGCTGCGCAAACGCGTAGGGTCCGTCGACGGAACCATCAAGATCGAAAGCCCCCTCGGGGGTCCGACCGTCATCACCGTGGAGCTGCCGTGCGGGCTGTGATCGCCGAGGACTCCGTCCTGCTGCGCATAGGACTCGTCAAAGTCCTGGAAATGGCCGGATTCGAGGTGGTCGCCGAGACCGGCGACGCCGAGGGTCTGCTCGCCGCCGTCGCAGAACACCGCCCCGAACTGGCTCTCGTGGACGTGCGGATGCCGCCCGGCTTCACCGACGAGGGCGTCCGGGCGGCCCTGATGATCCGCCAGGAGAGCCCCGGCACGGCCGTGCTGCTGCTCTCGCAGTACGTGGAGGAACGTTACGCCGCAGACCTGCTCGCCACCCAGACCCGCGCCGGCATCGGCTACCTGCTCAAACAACGGGTCGCCGACGTGGAGGAGTTCATCGACGCCCTGCGCCGCGTCGCCTCCGGCGGCACCGCACTCGACCCGCAGGTCGTCGCCCAGCTCCTGGTACGCCGTGGCGGCGGCCCGGATCCGCTGGGCCGGCTCACCCCGCGCGAGCGCGAGGTACTGGCCCTGATGGCCGAGGGCCGCTCCAACGCCGGTATCGCGGCCGAACTCGTCGTGAGCGAGAGCGCGGTGGCCAAACACATCAACAGCATCTTCGCCAAGCTCGACCTGCCGCCGGCCGACGGCGACCACCGCCGGGTTCTCGCGGTCCTGCGCTTCCTGGAGCGCACGCCGTGACCCCGGACGAAAAGCCCCGCCGCAGGCACCGCACGGCCTGGATCACCGCCGCCCTGCTCAGCGCCGTCCTCGTGGTGGCACCGGCCACCTGGCAGGTGTGGTCCTGGGGGAGCACCCGGAGCGACACCCTGAGCGGCGTCAGCGACGGCCGCCCGGTGACCGCGCTGGAGATCGTGGGAGGCGACGCGGACATCACCGTCACCCCCCGCGGGGACCAGCAGGTCGGCTACCGGGCCACGGTCAGCTGGTCCCTCAAGGCGCCCACCATCGAGGAGAGCCGGCTCGGCGACACCCTGCGGCTGACCCCGCACTGCTCCGGCGAGGACTTCTGGCCGGCCGCCGGGGCCGGCTGTTCGGTCCGGCTGGCGGTCACCGTACCCGTGGACATCCCCGTCAAGGTGACGACCCGTTCCGGCCGGATCGCGCTCAGCGGCCTGGGCGGCACCGTCGACACCGAGGCCGACTCCGGCCAGGTCGAGATCGCCGGGCTCCGCGGCGCCCTGCGCGCCAAGATCGGCTCGGGCCACCTGCACGCCACCGGACTCTCCTCGGACCGGGCCGAGATCCGGGTCGGCTCGGGGCGGGCCGTCGCCACCTTCGTCACCCCGCCCGACGCGGTCACGGCCCGCGTCGGCTCCGGCCGCCTGGCCCTCACCGTGCCCGCGGCCACCCGCTTCAAGGTCCGCTGCGAGGCCGGAGCCGGCCGCTGCGAGGTGCCCGACGCCCTGCGCGACGCCGCGTCGCCCCGCAGCCTGGACATCGAGGCGGGCGTCGGCCGCGCCCAGGCGGCGTACCCGGACGGGCCCTGGGCGGCTCCCGGCGAGTCCTAGGCCGTGCCCTGCCCGCCGCACGGGAGGCCGCCGGAAAAAAGAAGTGGCCCCGGCGGGACCGGGCTTGTTACGGTGGATCAGTTCCCGCCGACCGGTGGAGGACGATCAGCATGTGCATGGACCCGGAGGTGAGTTCGTTGATGACTGTCATCGCGCAGGGCGCTGCCCGCACTCAGAAGACCATCAATGTCACTTCTGTGGTCTCCGGCTGACCTCACACCTCTTCGCGCGCCGCCACCGAGCGAGCGCCCGCGGCCGGGGCCACCCTGTGAAGGGTTTCCCTTGTCTTTCTCCGCTTTCCCGTCCTTCCCGCAGACCTCGCTCCCGCACGCCCTCGCCCCCTTCGGCTGGGACGACGCGTGGGAGGCCGAGTTCGCCCCGTACGCGGAGCAGGGCCTCCTGCCCGGCCGCGTCGTACGCGTCGACCGCGGCCAGTGCGACGTCATGACCGCGGACGGCATCGTCCGCGCCGACACCGCCTTCGTCACCCCGCACGACCCGCTCCGGGTCATCTGCACCGGGGACTGGGCCGCCGTCGAGGCGGCCGGCAACCCCCGCTACGTGAAGGCGTACCTGCCGCGCCGGACCGCCTTCGTACGGTCCACCTCCTCGCAACGGTCCGAGGGACAGATCCTCGCCGCCAACGTCGACCACGCCATCATCGCGGTCTCCCTCGCCGTCGAGCTGGACCTCGGGCGCATCGAGCGCTTCCTGGCCCTGGCCTGGGAATCGGGGGCACAGCCGCTGGTCGTCCTCACCAAGGCGGACCTGGCCCCGGACGCGGCGACGCTCGGGCACCTGGTCGAGGACGTGGAGGCCACCGCGCCGGGCGTCCAGGTGCTGACCGTCTCCTCCCTCACCGGGGAGGGTACGGACGTGCTGGCCGCGATCGTCGGCGACGGCACCAGCGTGCTGCTCGGCGTCTCGGGCGCCGGCAAGTCCACGCTGGCCAACGCGCTGCTCGGCGCCGAGGTCATGGAGGTGCAGGCGGCCCGCGAGGTCGACGGCAAGGGCCGGCACACCACCACCACGCGCAACCTGCTCGCCCTGCCGGGCGGCGGCGTCCTGATCGACACGCCCGGACTGCGCGGCGTCGGGCTCTGGGACGCCGAGACCGGGGTCGGCCAGGTCTTCTCGGAGATCGAGGAATACGCGGAGAACTGCCGCTTCCACGACTGCGCGCACGAGGCGGAGCCGGGCTGCGCGGTGCTCGCCGCGCTGGACTCCGGCGAGCTCCCGGACCGCCGCCTGGAGAGCTACCGCAAGCTCCTGCGGGAGAACCAGCGGATCGTCGCCAAGACGGACGCCCGGCTGCGGTCGGAGATCCGCCGCGACTGGCGCATGAAGTCGGCGGAGGGCCGGGCCAACCACGCCGCCAAGCGGGGCGGCCGGGTCTGAGGCGCAGCCGGGGGCGGGGTGCCGACGGCCGGGACCCCGACCCTGCCCGGGACCGCCCTCACCGGGTGCTGCGCGTGATCCGCCGGAGCGGCGACAGGGCGTATCCGGCGGTCACGTATCCCACGGCGGCCGACAGAGGGACGAGAGCGGCCAGGACGAGCGCGGTGGATGCCACCAGCGAGTCCTGGGGCTGCTGCCGCACGGGGGCCGGACAGGGGGCCGGTCCGCCGTCCGGCGCCCCCGGACAGCCGGCGGGCGCCAGTACGATCGCGGACTCCGAACGCACTTCGATGAGGGGATCGCTGCCCCTGCTCACGGCCTGCACCGCGAGCAGGTGGACCACGGCCAGCAGCGCCGTCCCGGCCAGCAGGAACACCCCGCCGTAGAGGCAGGTGAGACGTGAACGGGTCACGGACGGCCGCTGTGGCGCCATGCCGTGCGAGGCCGCGGAAACGGCACTCCCCACGGCATCGACGACGGCGCGGCCCCTGATCCGGATCGGCACCGGTACTCCCCCCTCAAGGCGTCATGAGCCCCGACCCCTCACTGTCGCCCTTCCTCCCCTAAGCAGAGCGTCAGCACCGGGCGCCGTACGGCGGATGCGCGGCCCCCGCACACCGGCGGAGCGCGCTCCGGGGCCGGTCAGAGCCCCCACGCGTGGACGCGTTCCGGATGGATCCGGATCACCTCCGGGCTGAAATGGGGACCGAGCTCGTGCGGGCCCGTCTCCAGCGTGGCGCGCCCCCGGATCTCGATGCCGCGCACCCGCCAGGGCCGGACGCTCACCAGGTCGTCCACGACCAGGGACAGCCGGGGATTCCCGTGCAGGTTGCGCCACTTCTTCGTCGTGCCCATCGCCATTCCGCCCACCAGGATCGTCCCGTCCTCCTGCGGGAAGAACCCCACCGGGTTCGCCTGCGGCTGACCGGCCGCGTCCACCGTGGCCAGGCGGCCCAGGTGCTGGGAACGCAGATACGCCAGTTCGGCCTCGCTGAAACCCTTGAAGTCCGTCATACCGCCCACCCTCGCAGCCACCGCCGCTCCCCGCATCGGGCTGCGGACTTAGGCCTTTCGGCTCGTCATCGACGGGGCCGGACGGAATACCGCAGGCCGATCGGCCACCTCACCCGTATGGATTTCCCGGCGGGCGCTGCATGCGTTCCGCGGCGAGTCTGGCCGTGTCCCCAGCTTTCGCCGGTACACCGTCCAGGCTCTGGTGCCCGGTGTGGAGCCGGTGGGAAAGGCCGTCCCATGCGCACCGACGACGATGTGCGGAATCTGCCCCCGTTCGTCCTCATGAGGATCAAGACGTCACGTGACTGGGACCGTTTCCTGGTCGCCCAGGCACAGCGCTACCTCGGCCGTGCTCTGCCCGAAGTCAGGGCACGCCGGCTGCACCGCAAGCTGACCCGTGTCGCGGCCGGCCTGAACGGCGACGCGGAGCGGCTGACGCCGGTGGACGTCTTCGCCCGTATGGAGCCCCTTCTGGAGTCCTTCTCGGAACTCGAGGACCTCTGCCCGCGCCCGAAGGTCTTCCCCGTCGGCATCCGCCGGCCCAAGCCGCTGACGGGCCCGGACGAAAGCGCCGGCCCGCTGCCGGACCCCTGGCTCGTCGCCGGTCCGCTGCCCGACCCCTGGCTCGTCGCCGGTCCGCTGCCGGACCCGTGGTTCGTCGCCGGTCCGTTGCCCGACCCCTGGTTCGTCGGTCTGACACCGGTCGAGGCACTGCCGGTTCTGGACGCACTCGACACCCTGGCCGAGGCGTTCACCGACGTCCAGGCCGCCCGGCAATTCGGCGAGGTCCTTGCCGATGCCCGGGACTTCTGGGACTGGGTCGTGTCGTGCCCCGAAGGAGACGCCGGCCCCGAGGTGTACGACCACAAGCAGGACGCCTTGCGGGCTGCGCACGAGCACAACGCCCAGTCCACTCCGAGGCATCACGCCAGCATCCGACTGTACGATCCCGAGCACGTGTAGCCGCGTACCACCGCCCACCGCCCACCGGCCGCTCAGCCCGGACGGTGGGCCTGGGCCTCCTTCAGGAGTTCCGTGTACGGCATCTGCGCCATCGAGCCGCGCACGAATGCCAGGCCGTACCGGTCGACGGCCCGCCTCTGCTCCTTGGGGTCGATGAGGTTGAAGTGCTTCCGGTCACCGGGACTCGCCACTTCCACGTAGACGACCGGCAGGCGGCGGTACAGCCACCAGACCGTCACGCGCTCCCGGCCTCGGGTCAGGTTCAGGAGCTCACTGCTCTGGGAGATCGCGGACTGGTACCTGAAGTATTCCTTGTCGGCCGGCGGGGGCGCCGGAGGGTCGTTGTCCTTCCCTTCCTTCTTGAGCTTTCCCCGCCACGTCCCGGAATTCTTGAAGGCAGCATCTATGGTCATCCGGTCCTGCCTGAACGCATAAGCCTCCACCTGGGCGGTGACCGCTTCGTAGTCGGCCTTTCCGGGGTTCTTGACCTCGACGACCACATCTTCCGAGATCTCCTCCTGCGGGCTCAACTCCCGCCCCGGCGGCTTGACCAGCTGGCCGGGTTTGAGCAACTTGTACCTGTCCTTCGGGTCGCTCGCGAGCTTGAGCTGGATCCAGTAGATGCTGCCGAGGATGTGGACCGGAACCTGGCCGGAGTTCTTGAGGAGCAGGCGGACCCGCAGGTACATCTTCGTCCCGTCCTTGTTCAGGGTCGGCATTCCGATCTCTGCCGAACCCTGCACCAGCGGACGCGTCATGGAGGGAAGGTAGACCTGGGTGTACGCCAGGTTGGTGATGACGAGGAGGGTGGAGACGATCGCCCCGACCGCGATGCGCCCGGGATAGCGGAGCACCGTCCACACCCGGCGGCGGCAGAGCACCCACAGGGACCATGAAGCACAGATCAGCATGCCCGCCCAGAGCGCCAGGCACAGCGTGTACGACGGCCTGTCCCTGCTGAAGAAATACATCAGGAGCAGCACCGAAGCGACGAAGAATTCGACCAGCGCTCCGAGGAGAAGGATCGGTCCTGAGTACTCCTTCTTGCGATTGCGCCAGTAGTCGAAACAGGTCGCCGCGGCGATCAGTTCCACTGCGGCCATGAACAGGAAGAGGAATCCGGTCACCCGCCCGGCGAAGGTGAGGGCGTCCAGGGAGTCCTTCATGCCTATCCAGAGGCACATCGCCGCAGTCACCAGGAAGCCGACTGCCATGACGGTGCCGGCGGTTCGCCGTCCCCAGCTGTGGGCCGGCCATACCGTGCAGTTTCCGCCGCGCCATTCGATGTCGGCATCGGGCGCCACGCCGGCGCGCTGCAGGATTTTCTGCAGTTCTTGGTGGCTCCACACCCTGCCTGCGGGTTTGCCGTCGATCACGATTTTCCGCAAGCCGTTGCCATCCGGTGGCTCTACGACCACATGGGGCTTGATTTCCATGGCATCAGCCTGCTCCCGCCATGGGGTGAACGCCCCCGGTATGCGCCTCACGGGAGCCGACTTCCGTGCAATGACGGGGATGCGGGCGTCACCCGAATGGAGCAGTAGGGTGCGCGGCTCGACGCGGTGCGGGGCGAGGCTGGTGACGACCGTGCACTCGTCCCTGCAGGAGGTTCTGATGCGTACACGACTTTGCTGGTTCATAGCCACCGTGATCGTGGCCGGTCTTGGTGCCGTGGCCCCCGCCGCGCACGCTGCCGTGCCCACCATCGACGGACAGACGTGCATGGACGGCGGCGGATCGGTGGAGTACGAATCCGCCCAGGGTTCGTGGATCTGCGTCGATGGCAGCTACAACGGCAAGCCGATCGACTGACGCGGCTACGGGACCTGCGGGTTCCCGTTCTTTTCGTCGTTCCCGTCGGTGAGCGGGGTGCCGCACCGGGTGCAGCAGTGCCCCTCGCCTGCGGCGTCCAGGCGTCCGCACGCGTCGCAGACGAGGTGCAGCAGGCAGGCCGGCTCGCCGGCGTCCGCCGGCAGCTGCCTGGCGGGGGAGGCCGGCGTGCCCGGAACGGACGTACCCATGGCGCCTCCACGACCGATCGAGTCAGGGGCTGAGAGCGTAACCCCCGATCGGGAGGGCCGCACCCCGGGCTGCCCGCGCCGGCCGGCGGGCGCCTACTGCGCCACCACCGCCCCCACCCACGCCCCCACCACCGTCAGGCACGCGAACAGCTCCACCAGCACGCTCGTCCCCACCGCCCGCATCACCGCCCGCACCGACGCCCAGGCCTCACCGTGCGTCCCCAGGCGGAGCCGCTCGCACAGGTAGATGCCGCCGATGAACCCCGGTACGGCCCCCACCACCGGCACCAGGACGAAGCCCAGGAGCGCCCCGGCCCCCGCGAACACCACCATCCGTGTCGTGATGCCCAGCCCCCGCACGTGCCGGGGCGGCAGCAGCCACTTCACCACCTGGACCACCAGCAGCAGGGCCGTCGCCGCGACCAGCAGGGACCACGCCGTCGCCGAGCGCACGTGCAGCGCCCACCACAGCAGCCCCGCCCACACCAGCCAGGTGCCCGGCACACCCGGGATCAGCACACCGACCACCCCGAGCAGCAGCACCAGCCCCACCAGCAGCAGCTGAGGCAGATCCATGCGCTCAGCCTGACCGACCAGGGGCTATCGGGCCACCCAGCCCCGCTCGTACGCGTGCCAGCCCAGCTGCAGCCGTGTCGTCACCCCGGACAGCTCCATCAGCCCCTTGACCCGCCGCTGCACCGTCCGCAGCCCCAGCTCCAGGTGCTTCGCCACGCTCGCGTCCGTCATGCCCGCCAGGAGCAGCGAGAGGATCTCCAGGTCCGTGGTGTCGGGGCTGCCCCCGGCCTCCTCCGCCGAACCGGCCGCCCCCAGCCGCAGCGGCAGCGACTCCCGCCACACCGCCTCGAACAGGCCGGTCAGGGACTCCAGCAGCCCTGACGCGTGCACCACCAGCGCCGCCGGCTCCGCCCCGCGGGCCGTCAGCGGGACCATGGCCAGCGTCCGGTCCGCGATCACCAGCTTCGTCGGGACCTCCGCCGTCACCCGGATCCGCTCGCCGCGCGCCAGTGCCGTCGACGCCTCCCGGATCCCGCTCGGCAGGGTCAGCACCTCCCGCTCGATGACCACCCGGTAGTCGACCCCGCGTACGGAGGCCCGGTCCTCCGCCTCGTTGTCGGTCCCCGTCACCACCTGAGGCCGGCCGGTGACCAGCGCGCAGACCTCCTTCTCCGCGCCCAGCTGGATCTGGTGGAAGCGGTGCGCCACCGCGCTCGCCCCCTGCACCACCTCCACCAGGTCGTGCACCGCCGGTTCGGACGCCTCCGCCCGGTACTCCTCGGCCAGCAGCGCCGCCGCCAGCTCCGCCTGCTCCAGCTCGTGCCGCTGCTGGGTCAGCAGCGCCCCCAGGGCCACCCCCGGCGGGGCCGCCACCCAGCGGCCGGGCCGGGCCGAGGACTGCGCCGCCAGCCCGTGCCGCTCCAGGTGACGCAGGGCCCGTTCGGTGTGCGGCACCGGCAGTGTCAGCCGGTGCGCGAGATCGGGTACCTCCGCGGCCCCCAGCGCGACCAGCGCGCGGTACGCCGACTCCTGGCCCTCGTCCAGGCCTATGGCACCCAGCAACCCGTCCACCCACCTTTCGACACGCGCCTGGCGGGAAGCGGCCACGGCGCAAACCCGCCGCGGACATCATCGCCGCACCCGATGCCACTCTGCCAAGGTGACGCCACCGCAGCACCAACATCCGCCGGTCGGAAGCCATTTACGCGGCGCTTCGCCGTGCAATGCAGCAGTTGGCCGGAATTCACCTGGGGAGAGCGATGCGTCCGATATCGCGTACGGCACTCGGGGCGGCCACCGCGGCCGTCCTGGCCGTCACCGCCATCGGCCCGACGGCGGCGCAGCCGGCCGACGGAACGCCCGGAGCGGGGAAGAGACCCCTCGTCGGCGGCGAGGCGGCCGGCAAGCGGCCCACGGCCCCCGTCACGGTGACCCTGGTCACCGGCGACCGGATCCTGGTGTCCACCGACGCGTCCGGCCGCACCGCCGCCACCGCGATGCCGCGCCCGGACGGCTCGCAGCCGCTCGTGCAGACCCGGCAGTCGGGCACGGACCTGTACGTCTACCCCGAGGGCGCGGTGGGGGCCCTCGCCGCCGGCACGGTCGACCACGAGCTCTTCAACGTCACCGGCCTCGTCCGGCAGGGCTACGACGACGCGCACACCAGGAAGCTGCCGCTCATCGCGGTCTACGACGGATCCGTGAACGTGGCGCGCAGCGCCCCGCCCACGCCCCGCGGCGCCGACCGCTCCCTCGTCCTCGGCTCCATCGGCGCCGTCGCCCTCACCGCCGACAAGGAGCAGGCCGCCGCCTTCTGGTCGGACGTCACCGGTACGGACCCCCGCGCGCGCTCCGTGGCGGGCGGGCTGAAGAAGCTGTGGCTGGACGGCAAGGTCCAGGCGAACCTGGAGCGTTCCACGAAGCAGGTGGCCGCCACCGCCGCCTGGGCCGCCGGATACGACGGCAAGGGCACCAAGGTCGCCGTACTCGACACCGGAACGGACCTGGACCACCCCGACCTCCGGGGCCGCGTCACCGCGTCGAGGAACTTCACCGACTCCGACACCGACGCGGACCGGCAGGGCCACGGCACCCACACCATCTCCACCGTCGGCGGCTCCGGCGCCGAGAGCGGCGGCGCCAGGAAGGGCGTGGCCCCCGGCGCCGAGCTGCTCAGCGGAAAGGTCCTGAACGACGGGGGCTACGGCCTCGATTCGTGGATCATCGCGGGCATGGAGTGGGCCGTCGAAGCCAAGGCCGACGTGGTCTCCATGAGCCTGGGCGACCCCTCGCAGACCGCCTGCGACGACCCGCTCGCCGCCGCAGCCGAACGGCTCTCCCGGCAGGGCCCGCTCTTCGTCGTCGCCGCCGGCAACTCCGGCCCCGGCAACAACACGGTCTCCTCGCCCGGTTGCGCCGCCTCCGTCCTGACCGTGGGCGCCGTCGACCGGGACGACAGTACGGCCGTCTTCTCCAGCCGCGGCCCGGCCGGACCCCAGCACACCCTCAAGCCCGAGATCGCCGCACCCGGCGTCGGCATCTCCGCCGCCGCCGCCGGCGGCCGCGGGGTGTACGCCTACCGGTCCATGTCCGGCACCTCGATGGCCACCCCGCACGTCGCGGGCGCCGCCGCCGTCGTCAAGCAGCGCCACCCCGACTGGACCGCGCAGCAGATCAAGGCTGCCCTCGTCGGCTCGGCCGCCACCACCGTCCCCGGGGACGTACGGGAGACCGGCGGCGGCCGCCTCGACGTGAAGGCCGCCCTCGACACCACCGTGACCGGTGCGCCCGCCGTCCAGGGCGGCACGTACAACTGGCCGCAGGACCGCAGCGACCGCACCACCGTCGAGGTCCCGTACACCAACCTCGGCAAGAGCCCCGTCACCCTGAACCTGGCCGTCGAGAAGGTCACCGGCAACGACGGCTCGCCCGTCCGCGCCCAGGTGGCCCGCCTGGAGAGGCGTACGGTGACCGTCCCGGCCGGCGCCACCACCAGGGTGCCGCTCACCCTCGACCCGGCGGCGAAGCTGGAGCGCTCCCAGTACGGGGACGTCACCGGCCGCGTCGTCGCCACCGCGAACGGCGTCCGCGTCTCCACCCCCTTCTCCCTCTACGCCGAGCCCGAGACCGTGACCCTGCGCGTCAAGCTCGTCGACCGCGCGGGCCGGCCCGCCGCCGGGCCCTCCTCGCTGGACGTGATCGGCACCGACGACGCCGGCGGCGAGCGCCGCTTCAACGAGGGCTCCGCGGACCAGGTCTACCGGGTGCGCCCGGGCGCGTACTTCCTCTCCGCCTTCGTCGCCACCCCCGACCGGGGAGAGGGAGAGGGCGACAGGCTGCTCGACTCCCTGACCTACCTCGGCCGCCCCCAGGTCGAACTGAAGAAGGACACCACCGTCGTCCTGGACGCCCGTAAGGCCGGGCGCCTGGACATCGCCGCCGACAAGCCGGTCGAGGCCCGCAACACCACCCTCGGATTCGCCCGCAGCTGGGACGGCGTATGGCTGCACGCGGGCACGGCCATGGGCGGCCGCACCATCCGCGGCTTCTACGCCTCCGTCGAAGGCCGCGCCGAGGACGGCGACTTCGAGTTCGCGTCCTACTGGCGGGCGGCCGCCCCGCTCGTCTCCGAGCTGAAGGCCGGCGGCGGCCCGGTCCTGCACCCGATCACCGCGTCCACCGGCAGCGACAACCTCGACGGGACCGGCAGCGCGCCGCTCGTCGACGCCGGCTCCGGCACCCCCGGGGAACTCGCCGCGGCGGGCGCCGACGGCGCGGTCGTCCTCGTGAAGGCGGCCGACGGCGCACTGCACGAGGCCGCGCAGAACGCGCGGGCCGCCGGCGCCGTGGCGGTCCTCGCCCACCGCGAGGCCCCCGGCCGCTGGGCCGGCTCCACCGGCTACGCGGGCGGCTCACTGCCCGCGCTGACCATCGAGAGCGCCGAGGCGAAGGCGCTGCTGGCCAGGCTCGCGACCGGCAAGGTCACCCTGTCCTGGAAGGCCGAGTCGCAGAGCCCGTACGTCTACTCCCTCGCCCTCCCCGAGACCGGTGAGGTCAAGAGCGGCGGCCACACCTACCGGGTGCGCGACCGTGACCTCGGACAGACCGTGTCCACGTACAACTCCATGGGTGTCGCGGCCGACTTCGTGGACATGGCCGGGGCCTACCGGCCGATCGGCACCGCCGTGTACTTCGGCGGGATCGAGACCGTCGCTGCTCCGGGGACGCGCACCGAGTACCACTCCGCCGGGGACACCGCCTGGGACCAGCTGCTCTCCAGCAGCTTCCCCTGGGGCGAGTTCATGGTCGGCGAGCAGCGCACCTACGCCAAGGGGCAGAAGAACAACGCCACTTGGTACGACGGCATCACCGGCCCGGTCGCGCCGCGCGACCTCGCGGGCCAGGAGACCCTCGCCGCCGAGCGGCAGGGCAACCTGATCGGCTTCGCCCCCGCCATGTGGGGCGACAGCGGCCACGCCGCGCAGCCGGGCTCCTTCGGTGACATCGGCTCACTCGTCCTGGAGCGGGGCGGTGAGGTCGTCGGGGAGAGCTGGTACCCGTTCGGGGTCTTCGAAGTGCCGGCGCAGGAGGGCCGGTACGAACTCACCCAGTCCATCGAGAAGATCGGCCCGCCCGCCCGGGTCTGGCAGCGCTCCACCGCCGTGCAGACCACCTGGGGCTTCTCCTCGGAGCTCGACCCGTCGGCGTACTCGCAGGGGCTGGCGATCCTCTTCCCGCGGTACACGGCCCCGCTCGACGGCATGAAGACGGTCGCGGCGGCGGACGGCCAGAACATCGGGCTGGCCGTCACCGGACATGCGGGCTACACCCCGGGTGCGCTGAAGTCGGCGAAGCTGTCGTACTCCTACGACGGTGAGCACTGGACGCAGGCGAAGGTGAGCGAGCGGGGCGGCCGGTGGAGCGCGGTCGTCGACCACGCCGGAGCCTCCGGCAGGCCCGTGTCGCTGAAGGCCGAACTGACCGACGCGAAGGGCGCCACGGTCACCCAGACGACCGTACGGGCGTACGACGTGCGCTGACCCGTACGGGTGCGATATGAGGGGTCCACCGGACGGCGGTCCGGTGGACCCTTTTCGCGCATTCGGCGTTTTCCGCCCCCATGGGAGGCCGAGAATGGAGCCATGAGTCAGCAGGGCGCGGACGACTGGTGGCAGAAGCTCTACGAGGGCCCGGACGCGGGAGCGGAACCCGACCCGGGGGACACCCTGGACAACCGGTTCCGCTCGGCGGCGGGCGTGACGACGGAACCGGCACCGGGCACGGCACCGGTACCGGGCACGGCACCGGCATCGGCGTCGCCGCCGGCCACGGGCCCGGCACCGGGCCTCGTGCCGGACCCGGGCCCGCCGGAACCCCCGCGCGCCCCGGAGCCTCTTCTTCCCGGCCCCCGGCAGGGGGAGCCGGCACCGACCCCGACCCTGCCCACCCTCCCGCCGCCGCGGGACCCCCGGGCGGGCGACGCCACGGGGTACGCGCTCGGAGGAGTGGCCGTACCACCGGTGCGCGGGCCCGAGCTTCCGGTGCGGCACCGGGATGCGCCGAGCCCGGAGGCCTGGTTCGACCCGGACCCGGACCCGCAGCCCCGGCCGCAGCCGGAGTCCGTGGCCGACTCCGACCCGGGGCCCGAGCCCGGGCCCGGGCCGGTGGCGGCCGGACCGGAGGCCGTCCGGCCCCAGGTCTCCCACCTGGGCGACCGCGCCCCCACCTACGCCCCCGAACCCGGCGCCCTCCCGCCCGCCGACCCGGCCGCCGTCGAGGGGCTGACCCCGGACACCGTCCTGGAGGGGGCCCGCTACGGCACCTACACCCTGCGCGCCGCCTCCCTGCGCGGGGACTCCGCCCGCTACCGGGGCGAGGCCCGCCGCGACTTCCTGCTCACCGCCCGCTTCGGCAGCGGTGACGACGCGCTGGTCCTGGTCGCCCTCGCGGGCGGGGACCGGGCCGCCCCCGGCGCCGCCGAAGCCGCCGCCGAACTGTGCCGCACCGTCGCGGCCGCCGTCGGGCGCAGCCAGGAACGCCTGGCCGACGACATCCGCGCCGGGCGCCGCGACGCCCTGCGCTCGGGCCTGCAACGGCTCACCGACCGGGGCTACGGGCGACTGCGGGCCCGCGCGGCCGAGCTGGGGCTCGCGGAACCGGCGTACACCGCCGGGCTGCGCGGGCTGCTGCTCCCCGTGGACCCGGCATGCCGCACCCGGGTGTGCTTCGGCGCGGGCGCGGGCGGCCTGTTCCGGCTCCGCTCGGGGCAGTGGCAGGACCTGGAACCCGCCGGGCAGCAGGCCGAGGACACCGAGGGCGGTTTCCGCTTCCGCGCGGCCGTGGCCCGGCCCGGCGACACCCTGCTCCTGTGCTCCGGGGGCCTGGCGGAACCGATGCGGGAGGAGGCCGCCCTCCCGGCGGAGCTCGCCGCCCGCTGGGCCGGTCAGGAGCCGCCGGGCCTCGCGGCCTTCCTCGCGGACACCCAGCTCCGCCTCAAGGGGTACGCCGACGACCGCACTGCTGCCGCGGTCTGGGAGGCCTGACCGGGCACCCGTGGCCCCGGTGTCTCGCTGATGCAGCGTGCTTGCGCCGGTGCGCCCCGCGGCGCGTGGCTGCGGGGCGCACCGTGAGATTCAGTCGACCAGCTCCCCGTTGCGCGTTCCGCCCTCGCAGATGTTGTTCGCCCCGACCTTTCCGCCGCCGTCGATGCACTCACCAGGGGTGGGGTTTTCGGTGACGGCGACGGTGGGGGTGGCAGGGGCGGCGGACGCGGTGGCAGCACCAGTGAGGCCGAGTCCGGCGAGGGCTGCCGTGGCGATGACGGCGGCGAAAGTTCGTCGAATGCGCATGTGGTTTCCCTTTCACGGATTGCCTCGGTTGGGGCACTCACCAGCTTGATCTTCACCCATCTGGGTGGCGCGCTGGATTACTCCATTCGGGTGAGTCCTGCCGAGAGTCTCGGCAGGCGAACGCGCCGTGTTCACCGTCGGCACCGGCATGTGCAACGGGTGGGCGGCGCGCTATCTTTCCCGAACGGCGAACGGAGCATCATCGGCTCCTTTGGCCACGGCTCCATGGCCGGCGCCCTTCCACCGGTCATCGGCTCACGGTTCACCGGCCGGAACCGTCAAGTGCTGTCGAGGCCGGACGCGGCGGTTTCTCGATGCCGAGGGGAGATTTCCTCACCCCGGTGCAGTACGGCCTGCCCGTCAAAGTGGTCCTCTTCACCAGCTCATCCGTCGGAAAGGCCGCGTGGGAGATGCCGGTTTCCGGCCTGCCCTCCTGCGGGGCGGGGGGCAGGAACCCCGGCTTCGCCGCCCTCGCCCGCATGGTGGGGGCGCAGGGGGGCCGTGTGGAGAACCCCCAGCAGCTCACAGGGGCTTTGAAGGGCGCATTCCGGCATTCGGGACCCGCTCCGACGGACAGGGTGACGGACCCGGCCGGCCTGTCGGTTCCTCCGAAGTCCGGTGTCTTCACGGTGACCGGATTCGCACGGTCCGACAGCAAGATCATGTGGGGAGGGGAGGGGGGTCGCATGATCCGGATGGCTCGATCCGGCCTCCGCAACGCGCCCCGCCCGTAAGCCCGCAGGAGTGCGGAACCGCCCGGGGGGCATGCATCCCGTAGACCTGTTCGAGAGCAAGGACACGGGAGGGACATCGCCGTGCGGGTGGGGGCGAAGACCGGGAAGCTGTGGGGGAGAGGGAGGCCGGTGCCGCGCGAGCCGTCCGCCGACGAGGACGGGGAAGCGGTGGACACGCTGCGGATCACCCGGAGCGTACGCCGGGCCGACCTGAAGGCGGTCGGCGAAGTCCGCCGGGCTCTGCGGGAGTTGATGCGCCACCGGTGCAGGACCGATGCCGCCGAGGTGGCCGAGCTGCTGATCACCGAGCTCGTCACCAACGCGCTCGTCCACACCGACCGGGGCGCGGAGGTGCACGCGAGTCTCGCCGCCACCCGCTTACGGGTAGAGGTCCGGGACTACGCCGCACGCCGTCCCCGGCCGTACGTACCGACCGCCGACGACGGTACGCACGGCCGGGGACTGGTGCTGGTGCAGGCGCTCGCCGACGACTGGGGCGTGGACGCGCTGGCCCTGGGCAGCGGCAAGGTGGTGTGGTTCGAGCTCGACGGACGGCACGACGCGCCGTACGACGGGCCCTACGACGGAGGGCCCGCCTGAACAGGCGGGCCCCGCGGGGTTCCCCGTACGGGCGGACCGGGTCAGCCGAACTGCTGCTCCAGGTCCTTCAGTTTGCGCTCCAGCGAGTCCAGCCGGGGAATGGTCTGGGTGTCGTCCTCGGCGGTGAGGTCCACCGTCCGGGTGCCGGTCACGTCAATGGATTCGGTTCGGTTGACGGCCTGCAGGGAGGGCCGGCGTCGCAGGGGCAGCTGTCCTGATTCCGGTATGGCCGGCTCCGCGCCGACCGGCGCGGAGCCCGCTCCCTGCGTCAGTTCCGGGAGCTCGACCTGACGGCCGCGCGAACGCCCGAACGCCCGGTTCTGCCGGCCCAGCGCCTTGATGCGCGCCCGGTCCAGCCGGTTCTGATCGCGCCTGCGGTGCCGGTCCTGCTCCCGCTCCTTCTTGTCCTCGCGCACCTCGTCCACGGCCTCGTCGAGGGTGCGCACCCCCTCCAGCAGCATGAGCGACCAGGCGCCGAAGGTCTCCCGGGGGGCCCGCAGCCAGCGGACCATCCGGATCTGGGGCAACGGCCTCGGGATCAGGCCCTGTTCGCGCAGCGCCGCCCGGCGGGTCTGCTTGAGGGCGCGGTCGAAGAGCACGGCCGCCGAGAGCGACATCCCCGCGAAGAACTGCGGGGCCCCGTCGTGGCCCATGCCCCGCGGAGCGTGCACCCAGTTGAACCACGCGGCCGCGCCCGCGAACAGCCAGACGAGCATGCGCGAGCCCAGGGCCGCGTCACCGTGGCTGGCCTCGCGCACGGCGAGCACCGAGCAGAACATCGCGGCGCCGTCGAGGCCGAAGGGGACCAGGTACTCCCAGCCTCCGGAGAGGTTGAGATTCTGCCGGCCGAAGCCGACCAGCCCGTGGAAGGAGAGTGCGGCGGCGACCGCCGCACAGCAGAAGAGCAGAACGTACGAAGCGGTCCCGTAGACGGCTTCCTTGCGCCGCCGCCGTTCCTCGCTGCGCTCCCAGCTGTCGTCGGCCGCGGCCTTCTCGCTCTCGCGCTTGCCACGGGCCAGTACCGCAACTGCCGCAAGTACGCCCAGGATCAGCAGGCTGCCGGGCAGCAGCCAGTCCAGCGATATGTCGGTCAGTCTCATGCGGATGTCCCTTGCCTCGCGTATGCGGCCATGCGGCTGTACGGCTTTCCGGGCGCCATAGTGGCGTAGGCGGTGAGCGGTGCACGCGGGTTTCGGGGCAAGTGGACGCCATCGGGGGGCGGGGCCCGCCGGATAGGGTGTTGTGTCTCGAACTGGCGCCCGTACGAGCTGAGTTGTGTTCGATTACAGTCAGCCGTACGGGGTGGGTTCAGGCTGCGGTCGCCGCGAGCCGGGCGACGCGGTCGGCATCACAGGTCCGGGGACAGGTGACACAGGTGTCCTCGGGGCGGATGGTGTAGAAGAAGCAGCACCCGGCCCGGTCCCGGGTGGGCAGCTCCTCGCCGGCGGGTCCGGTGAGCGTACGGAACCCCGCGCCTCCGGAGAACGGGGCGGTGGACCCCGGCAGGAGCGCCTCCAGCTCGGCCATGGCCCGCTGCTCCTCGCCGAGCAGGTTGCCGATGTACCAGAGGCTCTCGACGACCTCGTCGGTCACCATGCCCCACAGGGCGCGGCGGCCGCGCCGCATGCGCGGGCCGAAGCCTTCCAGGAGCGGTCCGAGGTGCTGGGCCACCACGGCCCGTACCTCGTCGCGCAGCGCCTCCTCGTCGGGCACGACACGGGCCCCCGGGAGTGCGGCCGCCGGATCGTCCGGCAGGCAGGCGAAGTCGCCGATGTGCACGCTGAGCCGGCCGAGGGTCCGGTGGAAGGCCACCTCGGCGACCGGGAGGCGGGGGACCCGCCGGTGCAGGAACCACGGCAGGGTGATCAGCAGGCAGGCCGGCCACGCGTACCGGTGCAGCCCGAAGCCCGCGATCACATCGGGGCGGGCCTGGGTCCCGTAGTCCCGCAGGACCTGGGCGTTGTCCCAGGCGAGGTAGGCGTCCAGGGCCGGGCCGCCGGCCGCGAGCTCGTCCGCGCCGACCCATCCCGCACCGCGGGGGAGGGGTTCGCCGGCGGTTCGCTCGATCACCCGCAGTCCGCCGTACGCCTCGGCCAGCCTGGCGAATGCATCCGACACCGCAGAGCCGGGCGGGGCGGATGTGACAGCCGGGAAGGTCGTGACGGTCATGACGGGCCACCGAATCACAGAATCACACGATCGTTAACAGGTTAGCCTTACCTTACCTGATTCGGATCGATCCGCACCCCTCCCCGCGCGCGCCGTCACCTATTCTCAGGACAGGTCGAGACCCGGACGAGGAGGACCGAGTGCACGAAACGGCCCACGCCCGGGTTCCGGCACAAAGGCGGAAGGTGTTGCGCCATTCGGTGCGCGGTCAGGTGCTCGACGCGCTGCGCGCGGCCTTGATCGACGGCGAGCTGGTGCCGGGGGAGATCTACTCGGGCCCGGCCCTGGGGGAGCGCTTCGGGGTCTCCGCGACCCCCGTGCGTGAGGCGATGCAGCAGCTGGCCGTGGAGGGGGCGGTGGAATGCCTCCCCAACCGGGGCTTCCGCGTGCTCTCCCGCACGCCGGGGGAGCTCGCAGAGCTGGCCGAGGTGCGGGCGCTGCTCGAAGTCCCCGTGATGATCCGGCTGGCCCGCACGGTGCCTGCGGACGCCTGGGAAGCCCTGCGTCCGGCTGCGGCCGCCACGGCCGAGGCGGCGGCGGCCGGTGACCTGCCGGGGTATGCGGAGGCGGACCGGGACTTCCACCGGGCGGTGCTGCGGCTGGCCGGCAACGACCAGCTGGTGCAGGTGGCGGAGGAGCTCCACCGCCGGGCCCAGTGGCCCCTGCCGGGCGCTCCGCGGGTTCGGCGGGCCGATCTCGTCGCCGATGCGGCGGAGCACTCGGCGCTGCTGGAGGCGCTGATCGCGCGGGACCTCCCGGTGGTGGAGTCCCTGGTCCGCGAACACTTCGCAGGCTCCCCCGCCTGACCGGGGCCCCGCGCCCCGGTCGCCGGCGAGGCTCAGGACCGGGGCTCGGCCCCGGACCCCGCGCCTCAAACGCCGGCGAGGCTGAAGACGCGCTACGCCGCAGGCGAAGGGGTCGGGTGGAGTTGGTCCGCCAGCCAGGTGGGGATGCCGCCCAGCAGGTGGAACAGGCGGCGGGCCTCCGCGCGGAGCCGGGTGGCCTCCGGTTCCGGTTCGGCCTCGGCCAGCGCAGCCAGCGCCGGGGCCGTGCCGATCAGGAAGCCCAGGTCCTCCCGGATGCGCAGGGACTCCGCGAAGCCCTTGCGGGCCTCGGCCACCTCCCCGTCCCGCAGGGCCAGCGCGGCCAGGTGCCGCCAGGTGAAGGACAGCAGCAGGGTGTCCCCGTGCGCCTCCGCCCCCGCGTGGGCCCGGTGGTAGGCCGGCCGGGCCGACTGCGGGGCGTCCGCCAGGTGTTCGGCGACGAGCCCCCGCCGGAAGTCCAGCAGCGGGCGGGTCCGGGACTCCGGAGACAGCAGGGCCGCGGCCCGGCCGAGCGCGGAGCGGGCCTCGTCGGCCCGGTCGCGTACGCCGAGCACGGTGGCGGCGTAGGCCAGCTGGCCCCGTTCGCACGCGGCCGCGCCCCGGTCGTCGTCGTCCTGGGACACCGCCTCGGCGATCCGCAGTGCGTCCTCGGCCTCGGCCCAGCCCTGCCCGGTGAACAGGCACCGCTCGACCAGCAGCGAGGTCCGCTGCACGGCCGCCCCTGCACTACCGGGCTTGCCGATGTGCGGCGTCAGCAGTGCAGCCGCATCGGTCCAACAGCCGCGCGAGCGCAGCCGCCATATCGCCCGCTGGAGGGGGTCGTCCCCTCCGGTTGTTCCGGCACCCGACATGGCGGTGTCCGCCACATTGCCCTCCCCAAAGCAAGCAAGCAGCACATCGTTGAGCCCTGGGGCGAAATGAGAGCACGGATTCACGGCATCGGCCAAGGGGTTGGGTGAACTTTTTCACAAAGTCCGGACGGATCATCAGCCGCCCCGTGCCGGACCCCGGCGGCCGCGGGGCGGATCGTCTCAGCTCATCCGCAGTGCGAGGAAGAAGTCGAGCTTGTCCTCCAGCCGGGACAGGTCCCGCCCCGTCAACTGCTCGATTCGCCCGACGCGGTAGCGCAGCGTGTTGACGTGCAGGTGCAACCGCGTCGCGCAGCGGGTCCAGGAACCGTCGCAGTCCAGGAACGCCTCCAGCGTCGGGATGAGCTCCGCGCGGTGGCGCCGGTCGTAGTCCCGCAGCGGGTCCAGCAGCCGGGCCGTGAAGGCGCGGCGGACGTCGTCCGGGACGAACGGCAGCAGCAGCACGTGCGAGGCCAGCTCGTGGTGGCCCGCCGCGCAGACCCGGCCCGGGCGTGCGGCGGCCACCCGGCGGGCGTGCCGGGCCTCCTCCAGCGCGCCGCGCAGCCCCTCGGCGGAGTGCACGGCCGCGCTGACGCCCAGCGTGAGCCGGCCGTCGTCGGCCAGACCGGCCGCCAGGGGGTCCCGTACGACCGCGAGCAGCTCGTCGGCGTGCAGGGCGGAGTCCGGGCCCTTGTCCTCCCCGGCGTCCCCGGAGAGCGAGGGCAGCGGGACGAGGGCGATGGCCTCGTCACCCGCATGGGCCACGGCGATCCGGTCCGAGGGCTCGGGCCCCGAGATGGACGGGTCGACGAGGATCTCCTCCAGCAGCGACTGGGCCACCGGGCCGCCGGGGATGTCCCCGCCCTCCCAGTCCACCCGGGCCACGACGACCTGCCAGTGCGGGGCGGCGCCCAGCCCGGGCAGCAGCACCGGGGCCGCGACCCGCAGACGGGCGGCGATCTCGGCGGGCGGGGCACCCGTCTGGACCAGTTCGAGGACCTCTTGTGCGAGGCGGCGGCGCACGGTGCGGGCCGCGTCGCGCCGGTCCCGTTCCACGGCGATCAGCTGGGTGACGCCCTGCAGCAGGTCAAGGCGCTCGGCGGGCCAGTCGCCCGCGTCCGCCTCGACGGCCAGCAGCCAGTCCGAGAGCACGGTCTCTCGCACGTCCCGGGCCCCCGGACCGGCGGCCCCGCGCCCGTGTCCCCTGATCGGGAAGAGCGAGTAGGTAATACCCTGGATGGAGATCCGATGCGGCCCCCTGCGGCCCGTCCGGACCGCCGCAAGGTGCTCGCTCGCCAGTGCTGCGCACACGCCCGGCGCCAGCGGCTCGCCCGCCCCGGCGATCTGCCGGCCGGTGGGGGACAGCACCCAGGCCCGGAGATCGAGGTCGGTGGTGAGCAGATCGAGCACCACGTCGGGGCCGCCGCCGGCCGGACCCGAGGTCATCAGCCGGCGGTGTCGGTCCACGACGGCCGCGAGGTCTCCGGCGCGCTCGCCCGAGACCTGCCGGACGACGTACTCGGTGATCGTGGCGAATGCAACGTCCTCGTTCACGGCGAACAGCGGCAGCCGGTTGCGGACACAGGCCGAAACAAGATCATCGGGAATGGCCTGCAGTTCCGCCTCGCCCGCGGCGAGCCCGGCGACGCCCGCGCTCGCCAGGATTCGTACGAATGGCTCGGAGTCGGCTGAATTTCGTCTCCAGGCCAGGCCGGTCAGGACGAGTTCGCCCCCCGACAGGTACCGGCTGGGATCACGTAGGTCGGTCGTCATGACCCCGCGGACCGTCCGGTCGAGTTCTCCCTCGCCGCCGAGCAGCCGCAGCCCCAGCGCCTCGGTTTCCAGCAGTGCGCGCAGCCGCATGATGTCGCCGCCGATCTGTCTCGAATGTTGCCGTTGGAAATCGGGCAGGTCGTCGCATCCTGCCTTTCATACGAATCTACAAGACGAGGGAGGCCGTCAGCCAACTCCTTCATGGTTTCAGTGACTGCACCCGGCGGCGAGCGGCTTGTGTACTGGGTCCACACCGCGTTAACAGCACGTGAACGACCAGTCGAGGACTCTCAGGCCTCCTGGCTTGAAGTAAACGACACGATGAAGAAGAAGAGAGCCGCTCATGGACTTCCTTCGCCCCGCCAGCTGGGAGGAGGCGCTCGCCGCTAAGGCCGAGTTCCCCTCAGCTGTGCCGATTGCGGGTGGCACCGACGTGATGGTCGAGATCAACTTCGACCACCGCCGGCCGGAGTACCTCCTGGACCTGAACCGCATCGGTCTGCTGCGGGAATGGGAGGTCGGCGAGGATGTGGTTCGCCTGGGCGCCTCCGTCCCGTACACGCAGATCATGGAGAACCTCCGTACGGAGCTCCCGGGACTCGCGCTCGCCTCGCACACGGTCGCGTCCCCGCAGATCCGTAACCGCGGCGGCGTCGGCGGCAACCTCGGTTGCGCCTCGCCGGCCGGCGACTCGCACCCCGCGCTGCTCGCGGCGGGCGCCGAGGTCGAGGTGGAGTCCGTACGCGGCTCCCGCCTCATCCCGATCGACGAGTTCTACACCGGTGTGAAGCGCAACGCGCTCGCCGCCGACGAGCTCATCAAGACCGTTCACGTCAAGAAGGCGGACGGCCCCCAGCAGTACTCCAAGGTCGGCTCCCGGAACGCGATGGTCATCGCGGTCTGCGCGTTCGGTCTGGCGCTGCACCCGGAGACCCGCACGGTCCGTACCGGCATCGGTTCGGCCGCGCCGACCCCGATCCGGGCGAAGGCCGCCGAGGAGTTCCTGAACGCCGCGCTCGAAGAGGGCGGCTTCTGGGAGTCCGGCAAGGTCATCACCCCGTCGATCGCCAAGCAGTTCGGTGACCTCGCCTCCGGCGCGGCCAACCCGATCGACGACGTCCGCGGCACGGCGAAGTACCGCCGTCACGCGGTCGGCATCATGGCTCGCCGCCAGCTCGTCTGGACCTGGGAGCAGTACCGCGGTACCGGCAACGGCCGCTCGCTTGAAGGGGCTGCGTAATCATGCGCGTCAATTTCACGGTCAACGGCCGTCAGCAGGAAGCCGACGACGTCTGGGAGGGTGAGTCCCTTCTCTACGTCCTGCGTGAGCGCCTGGGCCTGCCGGGTTCCAAGAACGCCTGTGAGCAGGGCGAGTGCGGTTCCTGCACCGTCCGTCTCGACGGCGTGCCGGTCTGTTCGTGCCTGGTCGCGGCCGGTCAGGTCGAGGGTCGCGACGTCGTGACCGTCGAGGGTCTGGCGGAGTTCTCCAAGCAGCGCGACGAGCACGGCCACGGCGGTGCCTGCGGCACCGGCGGCGGCTGCGGCAGCAAGGGCGTGTCCCTGGACGCGGCCAAGCAGTGGCAGGCCAAGCCGGGCGACTCGCAGACCGGCGAGGGCGTGGAGCTCTCGAACATCCAGCAGGCGTTCATCGACGCCGGCGCCGTCCAGTGCGGTTTCTGCACCCCGGGTCTGCTGATCCAGGCTGACGCGCTCCTGGAGGAGAACTCCTCCCCGTCCGACCAGGACATCCGTGAGGCCCTGTCCGGCAACCTCTGCCGCTGCACGGGTTACGAGAAGATCCTCGACGCGGTCCGCCTCGCGGCCGCCCGTCAGGGAGAGGCGGTCTGACCATGGCGCAGAACACCCGCACCGTGCCCGCCGGTACGCCGACGAACGTCACCCAGAAGCACAACAAGGGCGGCATCGGCGAATCGATTCTTCGCCCGGACGGCACCCTCAAGGTCACCGGTGAGTTCGCGTACTCCTCGGACATGTGGCACGAGGACATGCTCTGGGGCCAGACGCTGCGCAGCACCGTCGCCCACGCCGAGATCGTCTCCATCGACATCTCCGAGGCGCTCGCCATGCCCGGCGTGTACTCGGTGCTGACGTACGACGACCTGCCGGCCGAGATGAAGAACTACGGCCTGGAGATCCAGGACACCCCGGTGCTCGCCAACGGCCGGGTACGCCACCACGGTGAGCCGGTCGCCCTCGTGGCCGCCGACCACCCGGAGACCGCCCGCCGCGCGGCCGCCAAGATCAAGATCGACTACCGCGAGCTGCCGCTCGTCACCGACGAGGCCTCCGCCCTCGCCGCCGACGCGCCGCTGATCCACGAGAACCGCGACGACCACCACATCGGTCACGTCCCGCACCCGAACATCGTGCACCGCCAGCCGATCATCCGCGGCAACGTGGAAGAGGCCCGCAAGCGCGCCGACGTCATCGTCGAGGGCGAGTACACCTTCGGCATGCAGGACCAGGCCTTCCTCGGCCCGGAGTCCGGCCTGGCCGTGCCGTCCGAGGACGGCGGTGTCGAGCTGTACGTCGCCACCCAGTGGCTGCACTCGGACCTCCAGCAGATCGCCCCGGTCCTGGGCCTGCCGCCGGAGAAGGTCCGCATGACGCTCTCGGGCGTCGGCGGTGCCTTCGGCGGCCGCGAGGACATCTCGATGCAGATCCACGCCTGCCTCCTGGCCCTGGCCACGAACAAGCCGGTCAAGATCGTCTACAACCGCTTCGAGTCCTTCTTCGGCCACGTGCACCGCCACCCGGCGAAGCTCTACTACGAGCACGGCGCCACCAAGGACGGCAAGCTCACGCACATGAAGTGCAAGATCGTCCTGGACGGCGGTGCGTACGCCTCCGCCTCCCCGGCGGTCGTGGGCAACGCCTCCTCCCTCTCGGTGGGTCCCTACGTCCTGGAGGACGTGGACATCGAGGCGATCGCGCTCTACACGAACAACCCGCCCTGCGGCGCGATGCGCGGCTTCGGCGCCGTCCAGGCCTGCTTCGCCTACGAGGCCCAGATGGACAAGCTCGCGGCGAAGCTGGGCATGGACCCGGTCGAGTTCCGCCAGCTGAACGCCATGGAGCAGGGCACGATCATGCCCACCGGCCAGGTCGTGGACGCCCCGGCGCCGGTCGCCGAGCTGCTGCGCCGGGTCAAGGCCCGCCCGCTGCCGCCGGAGCGCCAGTGGGAGAGCGCCGGCGAGAGCGCGGACGTCCGCGCGCTGCCCGGCGGTCTGTCGAACACCACCCACGGCGAGGGCGTCGTCCGCGGCGTCGGCTACGCGGTCGGCATCAAGAACGTCGGCTTCTCCGAGGGCTTCGACGACTACTCCACCGCCCGCGTGCGCCTGGAGGTCATCAACGGCGAGCCCGTCGCGATGGTCCACACGGCCATGGCGGAGGTCGGCCAGGGCGGTATCACCGTCCACACGCAGATCGCCCGTACCGAGCTGGGTGTCACGCAGGTGACCATCCACCCGGCCGACACGCAGGTCGGCTCCGCCGGTTCCACGTCCGCCTCCCGGCAGACGTACATGACCGGTGGCGCCGTGAAGAACACCTGTGAGGCGGTCCGCGAGGCCCTCCTGGAGATCGGCCGCCGCAAGAACGGCTCGTACCACCCGGCGTGGGCCACGGCCGAGCTGCTCCTCGAAGGCGGCAAGGTCGTCACCGACGGCGGCGAGGTCCTCGCGGACATCGCCGACATCCTGGGCGACGAGGCCATCGACCTGGAGCTCGAGTTCCGTCACGCGCCGACCGAGCCCTTCGACCTGGTCACCGGCCAGGGCAACGGCCACGTCCAGTACACCTTCGCCGCGCACCGCGCGGTCGTCGAGGTGGACACCGAGCTCGGCCTCGTCAAGGTCGTCGAGCTGGCGACCGCGCAGGACGTCGGCAAGGCGCTCAACATGCTTTCCGTGGTCGGCCAGATCCAGGGTGGCACCACCCAGGGCCTCGGCGTCGCGATCATGGAAGAGATCATCGTGGACCCGAAGACCGCGAAGGTGCGCAACCCCTCCTTCACGGACTACCTGATCCCGACCATCCTCGACACCCCGACCATCCCGGTCGACGTCCTGGAGCTCGCCGACCCGAAGGCCCCCTACGGCCTGCGCGGTATGGGCGAGGCCCCGACCCTCTCGTCCACCCCGGCCGTCATCGCGGCGATCCGGCAGGCGACGGGTCTTGAGATCAACAAGACGCCGATCCGTCCGGAAGCCCTTACCGGGACCCTCTAGGACGGCGTGGTCCGGGGGCCGCGAGGCCCCCGGACCCCTCAGACTCTCCGGGCGGTGTGCATGGGAACGTCACACTTCACGCCACACCGCCCGGAGGACATACGAAGCACCGCACCGCTCGCGGTCCCTTCACCTGGCAGTACCCCTGCAAGAACCCCCGTAGTACCAGCGGTCACCCCCGCACTACCCGCAGTACACGCAGTGAACATTCGCGTCGCCTCGGGCCGTCACCCCGGGTCGTGCAGCCAAACGCAGCATCCCAAATCCCGCATCTCCAATCTCCAAGCGGGTGCCCCTTTGAACCTTGGGAGTTAGGCACCATGACCCAATCGTCAGTAGAGCCCAAGACCACCGCGGAGGAAGCCGGCGACGGCTCCCAGCCGCCCGCCGGACGGTCCTGGCTCGACCGCTATTTCCATATAACGCACAGAGGCTCGAACGTCGGCAACGAGGTCCGTGGCGGTATCACGACCTTCATGGCGATGGCGTACATCCTCCTGCTCAACCCCCTGCTCCTGTCGGGCAAGGACGTCGCCGGCACGGTGATGGACGGGTCGGCGATCATCACCGCCACCGCGTTCGCCGCAGCCGTCACGACGCTCCTCATGGGCTTCGTCGGCAAGGTGCCGCTCGCCCTCGCCGCCGGTCTCTCCGTGTCCGGCGTGCTGGCCTCGCAGGTGGCCCCCCAGATGACCTGGCCGCAGGCCATGGGCATGTGTGTGGTCTACGGTGTCGTGATCTGTCTCCTGGTCGTCACCGGCCTCCGCGAGATGATCATGAACGCGATCCCCCTCGCGCTCAAGCACGCGATCACCATGGGCATCGGCCTCTTCGTCGCCCTGATCGGCTTCTTCAAGGCCGGTTTCGTCGGCAAGGGCCCGGAGTTCGGTCCCCCCGTCCAGCTCGGTGCGGTCGGTGAGCTGTCCGGCTGGCCCGTGCTGCTCTTCTGCATCACCCTGGTCGCCATCTTCATGCTCCAGGCCCGCAAGGTGCCCGGCGCCATCCTGATCGGCATCGTCGGCGGCACCGTCCTGGCCGCGATCCTCAACGCCGTCGTGGACATCGACCCGAAGGCCTGGAAGAACGGCCCGCCGGAGCTCGACGGCTCCGCGGTCTCGATGCCGAACTTCTCGCTCTTCGGTGACGTCTCCTTCGGCGGCTGGGGCGACGTCGGCTACATGACGATCGGCATGATCGTCTTCACGCTGGTGCTCGCCGGCTTCTTCGACGCCATGGCCACCATCATCGGTGTCGGCACCGAGGCCAAGCTGGCCGACGACAAGGGCCGCATGCCGGGCCTGTCCAAGGCGCTCTTCATCGACGGCGCCGGTGGCGCCATCGGTGGCATCGCGGGCGGCTCCGGCCAGACCGTCTTCGTCGAGTCCGCGACCGGCGTCGGCGAGGGTGCCCGCACGGGTCTCGCCTCCGTGGTCACCGGCCTGTTCTTCGCCGCGTGCCTCTTCTTCACCCCGATCACGCAGATCGTCCCGGGTGAGGTCGCCTCCGCGGCCCTGGTCGTCATCGGCGCGATGATGATGCAGAACGCCCGCCACGTGGACTGGGCCGACAGCGCGACCGCGATCCCGGTCTTCCTGACCGTCGTGATCATGCCGTTCACGTACTCGATCACGGCCGGCGTCGCCGCCGGTGTGATCTCCTACGTCGCCATCAAGATCGCTCAGGGCAAGGCCCGGGAGATCGGCGGCTTCATGTGGGCGCTCACCGCGATCTTCGTGGTGTTCTTCGCCCTGAACCCGATCGAGCACTGGCTCGGGGTCGGCTGACCCCCAAGCGCCTGATCATCACGTACCCGCACCTCCACGTATCCGGTGCACGTACCCGATGTACGTGTCAGATACTGGAACCGAACCTCTCCGAGGAGGCCCCCCATGCTGGACATCGCCGAAGAGCTGAACCGGTGGGTCGAGCAGGGGCGTGACTTCGCCGTCGCCACCGTCGTGGCGGTCGGCGGGAGCGCGCCCCGGCAGCCCGGGGCCGCACTCGCCGTCGACAGCGAGGGCACGGCCATCGGCTCGGTCTCCGGCGGATGCGTGGAAGGTGCGGTGTACGAGCTGTGCCGGCAGGCGCTGGAGGACGGCGAGACCGTTCACGAGCGCTTCGGGTACAGCGACGACGATGCCTTCGCCGTGGGCCTGACCTGCGGCGGGATCATCGACATCCTGGTCACCCCGGTCCGCGTGGGCTCTCCCGCCCGGGAGGTCTTCGCGGCCGGGCTGGCCGCCGCGGCCCGCGGCGAGGCCGCGGCCGTGGCGCGGATCGCGCAGGGCCCGGCGGAGCTCATGGGCCGCGCCGTGTTCGTCCGTACCGAAGGCGCCCACCAGGGCGGCTTCGGCGGACACCCCGAGCTGGACCGCACCATCGCCGAGGAGGCCCGCGCCATGCTCGACGCCGGCCGGACCGGCGTGCTGGAGATCGGCGCCGACGGCAGGCTCTGCGGAGAACCGCTGCAGGTGCTGGTCGAGTCCAGCGTCCCGCCCCCGCGGATGATCGTCTTCGGTGCCATCGACTTCGCCTCCGCCCTCGTGCGGATCGGCAAGTTCCTCGGCTACCGGGTGACCGTGTGCGACGCGCGGCCCGTCTTCGCGACGAAGACCCGCTTCCCGGAGGCGGACGAGATCGTCGTCGACTGGCCCCACCGCTACCTGGAGGCCACGGACGTGGACAGCAGGACCGTCCTGTGCGTGCTCACCCACGACGCCAAGTTCGACGTCCCGCTCCTCGAACTGGCCCTCAGGCTGCCCGTCGCCTACGTCGGCGCCATGGGCTCCCGCCGCACCCACGAGGACCGCAACGAGCGGCTGCGCGAGGTCGGCGTGACCGAGCTCGAACTGGCCCGGCTGCGCTCCCCGATCGGCCTGGACCTCGGCGCCCGCTCCCCGGAGGAGACCGCGCTGTCCATCGCCGCCGAGATCGTCGCGAACCGCCGCGGCGGCACCGGCGCGGCCCTGACCGGCGCGCACATCCCGATCCACCCGGACATCTCGCACACGATGCTCGACCGGATCGGTTCCGTCGCCTGAAGGCGTGACGGCCGGACGTGAGAGAAGGGCGCACCCCGTGGGGGTTGCGCCCTTGTGCCGTTCCCCCTATTTTACCCGCCGGTAATAGGAGGCACCCTCTCCATCCCTTCCCCGCAGCGGAGTTGAGCGGATGTTGCGTACCGTGCGAACCCTGGGCCTGCTGGCCGCGGCCACCCTGCTCACCGCCTTCACCCCGGCCCCGGCCGGCTCCGTTCCCGGTTCCGGGCCGGGATCCGGTCCGGGTGGCGGTCTGCGCGAGGTGCTCTTCGTCGGGAACAACTGGGAGGGGACCGCCGACGTCCTCGCCTCCACCGGCGATCTCGCCAAGGTCGGCCGGATCGACGTGGTCCCCGACAAGGCGGAGCGGCTGCGGGAGATCTACCTCAACCCCGTCAAGCTCGCCTTCTTCCTCGGCATCCGGGAGAGCGCGGGCGAGGGGCACGACCAGTTCGTCGACGACATGTTCACCACCCCGGACGGCTCCGCGGTCGTCGTCTCCCGCCCCAGCTTCGCCGACGTCGTGTCCATCGACGTGGCCTCCGGACGCGTCAACTGGCGCTTCCCGGTGTCCGGGTACCGCTCCGACCACATGGCTGTCTCGCCGGACGGGACGCGCGTCGCCGTCTCGGCCTCCACCTCCAACACCGTGCACGTCCTGGACATCACCACCGGGCGGCAGGTCGGTTCCTTCGGCACCGGGGACAAGCCGCACGAGAACACCTTCACCCGCGACGGCCGCTTTCTGTGGAACAGCTCCATCGGCGAGGTGAACACCGCCCTGGACGCGCCCTGGCTGGACTGGACGAAGGGCGACCGCAAGATCACCGTGGTCGACGCGCAGACCTTCCGCACGGTCCGGGTGATCGACATGCGGGAGCGGCTGGACGCCTTCGGCCGCCGCGACCTGTCCGACGCCGTCCGCCCGGTGTCCTTCAGTCCCGACGAGTCGAAGCTCTACTTCCAGGTGTCCTTCTTCAACGGCTTCCTGGAGTACGACGTCCCCTCCGACCGGATCACCCGTCTCAAGACCCTCCCGATGAACCCCGCCACCAGTACCGACCGCACCACCTGGGTCAACGACTCCCGCCACCACGGCATGTCGATGAGTCCGGACGGGGCGAAGCTCTGCATCGCGGGCACCATGGACGACTACGCGACCGTCGTGGACCGCGCCACCCTCGCCGAAGGGCCGCTCGTGCCCGCCGCCAAGCCGTACTGGGCCACGGTCTCCGGCGACGGCAGCGCCTGCGTGATCTCCGAGAGCGGCGCCGACCGGGTCACGGCCATCGACTTCGCCACCGGCACCAAGCGGGTCTCCGTCCCTGTCGGGGACCATCCGCAGCGCGTCCGGCTCGGCCGCGTCCCGGCCGGCTGGACCGGTCCCGCCGCACGGTAGCCCGCAGGAGGTCCGCAGGAGGTGCGCAGGACGTCCGCGGCAGGGTCGCACACCGGCCGCACGCGCGCACCCTGGCTGCTATGAGGTGACCGGTCCCACGATGACCGATTAGTCTCGCGATCATGGTGGACATCCGCGAGGTACCCGAGTCCGACATCGACCGTGCTCTGGAGCTCGCCTACCTGGTCTTCCACGACCGGCCCGAGAAGGAGGTCCGGGAGAAACACCACGCGCTGCTCGCGCGTTGCGACCGGCTCGGCGCCTACGACGGCACGGTCCTGGCCGGCTTCATGGCCGCGTACGACTTCCGGCTCTCGGTGCCCGGGGCGGACCTGCCCTGCCCCGGGCTCACCTTCGTCGGCGTCGCCCCCACCCACCGACGGCGCGGCGTGCTCACCGCTCTGATGGGAGAGATGCTGCGGCGGACCGCCGACGCGGGCAGCCCGCTCGCCGCCCTCTGGGCCTCCGAGGCCGCGATCTACGGCCGCTTCGGCTACGGCAGCGCCACCACCGGCGCCACCATCGAGATCGACTCCACCCGCCCGCTGGCCCTGCGCATCGACCCGGACCGGCGCCCGCTGCGGTTCGTCGACCCGGAGGAGGCCGTCGCCGTCGTCGGGCCCTTCTACGAGGCGGCCCGCGCCGGGCGGGCCGGCCGCCCCACCCGCAGCGCGGAGCGCTGGACCGAGGAGTGGCTGGCCGAACAGGACGAGGAGGACGAGGAGCTGAGCCCGCCGCGGATCATCGTCCTGGGCGACCCGGACCAGCCGATCGCCGGGTACGTGCTCTACCGCACCAAGCCGGAGGCCGGCGCCGGGCCCGCCCGGGTGCCGGGCCTGGTCCGGGTCGACGAACTGGAGGCCGACACCCCGGCGGTGGCCGCCGCGCTGTGGGAGTGCGTGGCCTCCCTCGACCTCACCGGCAAGGTCTCCGCGTGGGGCCGTCCGGCCGACGACCCGCTGCTGCACTTCGCCGCGGACCGGGACCAGGTGCGGGTCACCGCCCAGTTCCCGGCGCTCTGGCTGCGCCTGGTCGACGTACGCGCGGCCCTGACGGCGCGGTCCTGGGCCGCGCCGGTGGACGTGGTGCTGGAGGTGCACGACGCGCGGATGCCCGCCAACGCCGGACGGTTCCGGCTGACGGCCGGGCCGGACGGGGCCACGTACGAGCATGCGGACTCCGCCGCCGACCTTGCCCTTGACGTACGCGAACTGGCCGCCTGCTACCTCGGCGGGACCCGGGTCGGGGAACTCGTCGCCGCCGGGCTGGTACGCGAGCACACGCCCGGCGCGGCCGATGCGCTGGACGCGGCCCTGCGCACGGCCGTACTCCCGCACACGGGCGACGAGTTCTGACGTACGGCCGTGTCCCGGCGCAGGCGCCCCCGCCCCGCCTCCGCCGGCACGGCCGGCGGGATCAGGCGGGCCGTGCGATCCGGGCGGCCGACATGCCGAAGCCGGCTCCCAGGACGGCCGTGGACAGCAGGTCGGGCCGCGCGTGCAGGTCCTCGGGACGGTAACGGCGGATCTGTTGGTGCCAGTTGAGGATGCCGGCGTGCCAGTCCTGCAGCTCGCCCACGTAGGCGTCCAGGGCCTGCCGGGCCTGCCGGCCGAGCTTCCAGTCGTCGTAGAGCAGCGGCAGCAGGTTCGCCACGATGTGCTCGAACTCCTCGGTCCGCCGGGTCATCAGCTCATGGCAGATGTGCAGGGCCTGCGGGTAGCCGATGTCGAAGAAGTTCCGGGTGACCAGGATGTAGTTGTGGACCTCGCCCTCGACCTCCACCTCCTTCTGGTAGGAGTAGATGTCGTTGATCAGGCAGGCGGCGTCCGCGACCGCGTTCTCCAGGGAACGGATGGTCCCGGAGGCGTAGATCTCCTCGGGGATGCCCCGGCCCTGGTGTCCGAGCCGGCACAGGTACATCGTGAGGTGGCTGCCGAAGGTGTGGCGGCGCATCTCCGCGTAGTCCACCGGGTCCGGGATGCGGTTCTGGATCTGGTTGTCCACCTCCCACAGCCAGCTCTCCAGCATGCTCACCAGGGTCGCCCGGAACTCGGTGCGCTGCCCGGCGGTCATGCCGGCGCCGGAGCGCACCCACAGGTCGCCGAGCGCGCGCTCCATCGCGGTCACCGGCTCCGGCCGTGCGGCGAGGTCGACCGGGATCATGGCCGCCAGGCGGGCGGTGGTCGCCTTGGCTGCCGGAAGGTTCCTGCCCTGGGAGAAGACCACCGGGTAGTAGTCGTCCCCGTACGTACCCCAGGTCAGCCAGCAGGCGTTGAGGGCCAGCTGCTCCGGCGTGGCGTCGGGGTCGATCCCGGCCGAGCAGAGCGCGAAGTCGAAGCCCCGCAGCCGCTCCTCGGTCCAGATCGCCGAGCCGGGGTCGCCGGACTGCGGGTCCAGCAGGCCCATCCGCCGGGACCAGGCCACGGACTCCTCGCGCGCGTGCGCCAGGTGCGGGCTGAGGGTGAGCCGGTGCGGCATGTAGATGTCGGGGATGACGGAGGGGCCGGTGCGCTCGTAGGGGACGTGGGTGAAGGAGCGGCGGCGCAGCTCCATCGAGCGCCGTGTGAACACGGACCGCAGGTCGAGCGAGGGGGCGCCGAGCCCGGACGGCAGGAAGGGCAGGGTGGCGGGGGCGGCGGGCCGGGCCTCCTTGTTCATGTAGCGGCTGGAGACCATGTGCCACTCGTGGCCGCCGGACTGCCAGTCCTGCAGGCCCTTCGCGTAGGCGAGGACGGCCGCGATCTCCGCCGGGTCCAGCGCGTGGTCGGCGAAGAGCTGCGGGAGCTCGACGAGCGCGGTCTGCTCGAACTGCTGGAGGCGGGAGGTGAGCAGGTCGTTGGAGGCCTCGGCGGCCTCCTGGGTGGTGCAGCCCAGGAAGGTCTCCAGCACCAGGACGGCGTTGGAGAGTTCGCCCTCGTCGGCGACCTCGCGCTGGTAGGAGAAGATGTCGTTCCTGATGTGCACGGCGTCGGCGAAGGCATCGCGCAGCACGGCGAGCGGGCGCGCGTGCGCGACGCGTGCGGGGACCTCGGCGCAGACGTACTCGATCAGGCCGGCCGACCAGGGGGCGCCGCCCACCTTGCGGCGCATCTCGATGTATTCGAGCGGGTTCGCCACACGCCCGATGTCGATGTTGGCGAGCTCCCACATGGACTCGTCGAGGAGGTTCTTGGTGGACAAGGAGAACCGTTCCCGCCAGTCCTGCGACATGGCCGGGACGGTGCGCGCCCACAGGTCCGCGAGCCCCGCCTCGACCGGATTGGTGGGCTCGGGGAAGCCGTCGGACAGGTCCATGGGCATGAAGGCGGCCAGCCGGTCGAGATACGCCTTGGCGCCGGCCCGGTCCTGGGAGCGCTTGAACATCTCCAGGAAGTGGTCGTCGAAGAAGAACACCCACACGTACCAGTCGGTGACCAGCGCCAGTGCGTCGCGGTCACAGTCGGGGTGGGTGTACGAGCAGAGCAGCGCGTAGTCGTGCGAGTCGAGGTCGCTCTCCTCCCAGACCCCGGAACCCTCCAACATCCCGAAGGCGCGCGCCCACTTCTTGGTGTGGGTCCGCGCGTCCTCCAGGTGGGGGTTCAGTCGCGCCGGATAGGGCACGTAGAAATCCGGCAGTTGGAACGGCTGCGTCACGGCGGGGTCGGCCTTTCGTCCATGGGTACGGGGGCCCGGCGGCCCGGTCCCCCGTACGAGATCAGCATCGCCCTACCCCTGGTGCCCGTGGGACAAGGGTGAATTCACCGCTTCAGGTGACGTACCGCCGGTTTCCCGGCGCGCGGCCCCGCAGGGCTACGCTCGTCCGCGCGGGCGGCACTCGCCGGCGTCCGGAACCAGCGCGCAGATCACGAAGCCGCACCGGAGTGTCAGGCGAACTCAACGACCACGCCGCGTCCCTCGAGACATTCGACGATCAGGTCAAGGACGGACTTGCCTGCGGCGTAGGTGCTCTGGCCGCCGAGTGAGCCGATCGCCACCTGCGAGCTCTCCCACACGAGCCGGAAGGGGGGTGTCGGACCGCTCACGTCGGCGAGGCAGTCGTCCAGGGCTGCCAGGTTGCTCCCGAAGTATCCGCCCGGGCCTCTCATCGTCTCGCCGATGGCGCAGTAGAAACTCGCGAGATCGCAAATGTCGGCGCCGTCGAGGGTGTATTCGCTCCGGGACTCGGTGGGGGCCGTGGCCCTTCCCCAGTGCATGCGGGCCACTTCCACCCAGCCCTCCCGTCGGCCCAGAGGGAGTCGTGTCCAGCCGTTCCTGGTCGCAGGCACCTGGTTCCTCCAGGCCTGCCACAGGGCATGGGCACTCTCGTGCGGCTCCGCACTGAGCCAAACGGTGAGAGTGGCGGTGATAAGTCCGTCGGCACCGGCCGTCCAATCCTCCAGCGTCGCGTTTCCCGCGAAATAGGAGCCGATGGTCCGGCCGAGCGCGTCATGAACATTGATCCATGCGTTGCCGAGGTCTCTCGCCGCCTCGGTGCCCCTGCTCCACGCCTCCTCCATGCTTCGTGACGGGGTCAGGCCGATCAGCCGAGGGCGGAGCCATGATCCCTGCCCTGCGTCCGTATCCGCCGCCGTGTCGTCGAATTCCGAGAGGGCAGGCGCTCGGCCGACGAAGAAGCCCTGGATGTCGTTGAAATGGCCGAGGTGTGTGTCCGCGTCGTCGTCCGCGTGGATCGAGAACGTGCAGGGCGAGCTCGGGGCTGTCATGCGAGGGGCTCCATTCAAGGAAAGAGCCTGGGGGGCTCGAAGGCGAGCCCCCCAGGCGGGTGGGTCGATCATCCGGACACGCCGGTCAGCCTGACCTACTGGCCGTAGCCGGCAGGGAACTCCTGGATCGTCTTGTAGTGGTTTTCGCTCCAGCCCATGGCGCCCGTGGTCGGATTCTGCAGGATCCTCACTTCGTTTCCAGGGCGGTTGGTCGGCACGACCCATTCCAGTGAGCCTGCCCACTGCCTCTGGGTGGGTTTGTCACCACGGAAGATCTTCTGCACGCCGTTGTCGTCCAGCTGCGGAATTCCGTTTCCTTGCCTGACAGCGGTGAAGTGGTACTTGACCTCCCGGGGGATCGGGATCGGCCCGGCCGCGCTCCCCGAGGCCTTTTTGGGGCAATTGTGAACCAGGACGGGGGTGTGGCCTGCGAGCACATAGTACGTGTGCAGATCAGCGACGGTCATGTTGTACGTCGCTTGCCGGGCCTGATAGGTGCGGGTGCTGGCCACGGAAACCGACGCCCCGGCATCCGTAAGCAGGGTCATTCCCGGTTCGAGCAGCTCCGCATTGAGCCACTCCTGCTGGGATTCGACCCAGAACGGGTGGTGGCCCGTGGCGGTGATGGTGCTTACCCCGTCGACCGTCAGAACACCGATGTCGACATAGGTCTTGTCGTCCTCGGTGCGGACCGTTGCGGTGACGGCCTTCCCCGCGGTCTCATCGGATTCGGGGTCAGTGGCCAGCACGAGATCGTCGGATTCGAGTTGCTCGATCGGCTTCGTGGACCCGTCGGCCATGAGGACCTCGGTGCCGGCGACGAAGCTGTTCGGGCACCACCTCGTTTGGGGTTTCCCGCCACCTCCGGCCAGATAGCCGAAACCTGATGCGAGTTCCCGGCCCACACGTTCGGATGCGTTCGGTTCGTAGAGGGGAGTGTCGACGTTGTTTCCGGTCAGCGCCGCCTCGACCGGACCGTTGCATGCCAGAAAGTCGCAGTAGTGCCCGCTGAAGTACTCGATGTCCTCGATCGACGCCCCGTACATGTACATCTTGTACGCGACCTGCTTGGTGACGCTGTGGCTCGACGGGTCGTACTTGACCCCGATCTTGTGCAGCTCCTCTTTCGAGGTATTGCTCGTGTTGCGGACGTACTTCTGACCCGAGGTGTAGAGCTCCACGGCGCGGTCGTACGACTGATGCGCCTGGCCGGCCTTCGCCGAGCCGTAGTGCTCGGCGTACAGCCGCCTGATCCTCGCCTGCTCCATGACGGCGATGTTCTCGGAGACGATCCGGTCGTAGTTCCTGCCCTTGCTGATGGGCTGCGTACCCCGGTTGGTGCACACGTACATGCCACTGGCGCACTCTTCGAGCTGCAGACCCGACGGGTCCCAATTGCTGACGGGGTTGCCGTTGGAGTACGTGTACCCGTTCATCTGGAGCGGGTCGGTGATGTCGATGACCGGGTCGACCGACATGAAGCGGCCGGTGCTCTGGTCGTACTCACGTGCTCCGATGTGGGTCAGGCCCGTGGTGGAGTCGTTGACGCCCGTGCCGAGGAAACTGCGGTCACCGGGCCAGTCGGCAGGCACCGCCCCCCGGACGTTCCCGTACGGGTCGGACTTGCGACGGTAGACCTTCTGGCCCGCGGCCTGCTCGACGGAGGTGGTCGCCGTGTTGTGATGGTCGGACAGCAGGACGTTGAGCTTGTGCCCCGTCGCCTTGCCCCCCGTGCGGCGGGTGGTGGTGACACCACCGGGGCCGCCGTAGTAGCGGACGGCGTCCATGGCCTGACCGGCCTTGTTGACGGTGATCTCGGCGTCGCCGAGGTAGAGGGTGCGGGAGCCGCCGGTCTCCTCGATCAGGCGGTTGCCCGAGGCGTCGTAGATGTAGGTGGTGGTGTTCTCGAAGCTCCACTGCTGGGCGACGGCGCCCGCGACACAGGTGTAGATGTCGAGGTCGTTGCCGTCGACGGGGTTGTCGTTGGGGACGGTGACGCAGGCGTTGGCCGCCGGGTTGTACAGCGTCTTGTCGGCGGGACGGTAGGTGAACTTCTGCTTGGCGCTGCCGTCGCAGGTCGCCAGGACCGCATCGCCGCCCTGCGCCGTCAGGCACTTGCCGAGGGCGCGGACGGTGTCACCACTCAGCTTCCACTGCTGAGCCGCGGTCGTGTTGCACGGGTAGAGCTGGACGGCCGTGCCGTCCGCGCTGGACCCGTCGGCGACGTCGATGCACTTGCCCGCCATGCCGGTGACGGCCACCGCGCCGATGCCGGGGCTGCTCGCCGAGGTGAGCTTGCTGCGGCGGTCCCAGTTGAGGGCCTGGGTGTCACCGTCGATGCGCCGGGACTTGGTGTTGCCCGATGCGTCGTACTCGTAGGTCGAGAGCGAGTTGACCGTGGACGTTGCCGTCTTGGTGGCCTTCTCGGCCTTGGACAGTGCGTGGGGCTGGATCGTGACGGGAGGCAGGGAGGCGTTCCCGGCGACCTGGACGCCGTAGGTGTACTTCGTCTCGTCGTCCAGCGCCGGGTTGGTGAGGTCGTGGTCGATCAGCTTGGTGCGATTGCCGATCTTGTCGAACTGGTACTCCTGCCAGTAGCCGTCGCCGTCCGGACCGGCGGTGACGTCGTTCAGCGAGGGCCCGGCGCATGCGGCGGTCTTGCCCGTCCACGCCTTGGTGAGCTGGCCCACCGCGTCGTACGCGAAGCACTGGCGGTCGACGCGGCCACCGGCCTGGGTGTCCGTGATGGAGGTCGGGTTGCCGACCGTGTCGTAGGTGTAGGAGAGCGCGGAAACGCGGTTCGGGCTGGCGGTCTCGCGGTCACTGATCGACTGCTCGACCCGCCCGGTGTTGCGGTTGTGGAGGTTGGTCGTCCACACGCGGTTCGGCGCATTGCCGGATGCCGTGCGCAGGACTTCGCCGTACGGGCTGTACACGACGTCCGCGGTGTACCAGGACAAGCCCGAGATGGTCTTGGCCATCCCGTCGGCGTCATAGCGGGTGATCAGCTTCTCGGCTGCCAGGCCACCCGGAGTGGCCGGCACGGTCGTCGACTGGATCTGGCCGCGCGGGGTGTACGTGGTGCTGTACGCGTAGGTCCCGGCGAGACCCTTGGTGGCAGGCACGTCCGGGATCGTGGTCTTGGTTCCGGTCGGCCGGTACTCGCTGTCGTAGGCGGTGACCTCGCTGGTGTAGGCCACCAGGCCCTCGTAGCGCGTGGACGCGACGGGCAGCCCCTTGGCGCCGGTCAATGTGTCGTACGTCCAGGAAGCGACCACGGGGCCGTCCGGGGCGTCGTCGCGCATCTGGGTGGTACGGCCGAGTGCGTCGTACGTCGTGTACTGCGTCCGTCCGGAGGAATCCGTGACGGACACCTTCCGGTCGAGGTTGTCGTACCCGAATGCCGTGGTGCCCATATCAGGGTCGCCCGTAGAGGTCATACGGCCGCGGGCGTCGTAGGTGTAGGTCCACTTGTTGCCGACCGGGTCGGTCACCTTGGCCAGCTTGCCGCGCTGGTCGTACGAGTAGGCGGTGTCCTTCCACGTCGTGAGGTCGGTCGCCGTGTAGTGCTGGATCAGCGAGGTCCGGCCCGACGTGTCGGTCCAGGTCTTGACCGCACGGCTGCCCGAGAGCGGGGTGAGGCCGTCCGCCGACATGGCGGTGCGGGTCAGTGTCCAGTCGCCCTCGTACATGCTGGTGTTGGAGTGCTGCGGCACATCCGCGTAGAGCGTGGTCGCGCGCACGGGGCGGCCGAGGCCGTCGTACGCCGTCTTCGTCGAGTTCGGGACGTGGAAGACGCTCTCCGGGACGAAGATCTTTCCGTTGGGGCGGCCCTCGGCGTAGTAGCCGTTGTTGGTCTGCCGGACGGTGCCGTTCGCGTTGTAGAGGGTGTCCGTGACCACACGGCCGCCGCCCAGGGCATCCGCCTGGGTCTGGCGCGGCCGCAGCTGGCCGTCGTAGATCGCGATGGACGTGGCGTAGCTGCCGTTGTCCCGGAGGGTCTTGCTGGTGACGACCGGGGGCTCGTGCTCCGAGATCTGGTACTCGAAGGTCTGGGACGCCGGGTCGGTGGTCTTCTGCGACGGGGTCCAGACGGCCTTGGAGCGGCCCAGGTTGTCGTAGGCCTGGGTGAACTTGCGGTTGTTGGTGTCGATGTCCTCAAGGACGGTGCCACGGCCCGGGTCGCTCTTGACGACGCGCGTGTGCCCCAGAGGGTTCGTCGTCTTCGTGCTGAAGGGGACGCCGGTGGCGGGGGTGAACACGGTGGAGGTGGGGTTGCCGGCCGGGTCGTAGACCTTGACCGTTCGGCCCAGTGCGTCGTACTCGGTCTTCGCGGTGGTGACCCAGCCGGTGCCCGCCGCGTCGTTGCTGTCCATCTGGAAGGGCAGACCCTTGACCGGAGCGGTTCCGAAAGCGTTGAGCGCGTCGTACGACGTGCGCAGGTCGGAGAGCATCGCGGCGGTCCCGGCCTGGGCGCAGTCGCCCGTGGTGGCCCGTACCCGCTGAGGCAGGCCGATCAGGTGCTTAGCCGGGTTGTGGACGTAGGTCGTCACCGTGCAGATCTGGTCGGCGATGACCGAGCTGCCGCTGCCGTCCTCGCTGCGCGATTCGGTCTGGGCCGACTCCAGGAGACCGTAGGTGGACTCGAAGGTGTTCACGGAGCGCCCCACACGGAAGCGGCCGCCGCTGATCGACTGGATCGTGTCCGTGCGCGAGTCGTTGACCCGGTAGGCCTCGAGAGGGGTGGTTCCGTCCCGGGGGCGTGTCGCGGTCCTCTGGCTCGAGGGCCAGGTGAGGACGCGCTTGTCGACGCTGCCGCCGGCCTGGGTGTAGGTGATCACCTCGGCGGTGCGGCCCTGGTAGTGGGTCAGGTCCTCACCCAGGGTCTCCTTGCCCGTGGAGTCCTTGATCGTGACCTTCGGGCGTCCCGCGTCACCGGACATGCCGCGGAAGAAGTAGGTGCGGGTCTGGGATTCGGCCGTCGCGTCGCTCTTGCCGGTGTTCGCCGTCACGCCGCCCTTGGTGACGACGGAGGAGTAGCCGCGCCACTGTCCGTACGTGCGCAGTTCGGGCTTGGTGAACTCGTCGGTCTCCTTGGCCCAGGCGGCGCCGCCCTCGTAGGTGTAGCTGGTGACGACGTCGGGCTGGCGGGCGACGCGGTCCTTCTCGACCACGCGCTCGACGACGTACTTGTTGAACCAGGCCAGCGGGGGCTTCTCCAGATCACTGTCGGGTGACCAGTGGACCGGGAAGCAGCGGGTGGTGTTCTCCTCCGGCTTCGGGTGCGTGGTGCCGACCGCGCAGGGGGCGGAGTAGTCGACGTAGATCTCGTTGCCGGTCTCCGTGCGGATGGTCTCCACGCGGAGGCGGTCGAAGTCCGGGGTGGCGTCGCCTGGACCCGTGGCCACCCGGTTGGGCATGTCCTGGACGTTCGCGAGGAAGGACACCGGCGGGAGCGAGGTGCTCTCCTGGTTGCCGTTGGTGTCCTTGGTGGTGCCGAAGCCGGTGCGGGTGATCGACTCGAGCCACAGCGGCGGGTGGGTGTCGGTGCGCTGCTTGGGGAAGGACTGGGCCAGGTTCCACCGGTCGACGAGCGAGAGGTCGGTGGACCCGTCGGTGCGCTGGCCGTACGTGGTGACGGCGGTCAGGCGCTTGCGCGTCCAGAAACTCGGCGAGGTGCTGAAGCAGTCCTTCGCGTCGGCCTTGCAGTGCAGGGACGACGGGGTGTCCCACCAGGCCTGCTTGTCACCGTAGTTCTTCGACTCGAACTCGGTGTCCGTGCACTTGGCCGAGCCCTCCTTGATGCACCGCTCGTCGACGGTGAACTCCACCTTGCCGGCCGGAGCGCCGGAGAGGCTGGTGGAGCGCAGGCCGTAGGTGATCTGGCTGGGGTAGCCGCCGCGGGTGTAGGGGACCTTCGCCTGGAACTTCTCGTTCTTGGCGTAGTGGTTGGTCTCCTTCTTCCAGTCGATGATCATCGCGTTGCCGTGGAGGTCCTCGACGTAGTCGAGGTTCCAGCGCCAGCCCTGGTTGCAGGAGGAGTCGGCGAAGGCGGCTTGGTAGCACGGCTCGCCGGGGTGGTTGCCGAACACCGGGACGGTGAAGACGGAGTCGGTCACGGCTCGGGTACCGGCGCCGTCGACGTCGTGGCGGCCGAAGTGGTAGCGGACGCCGTCACGGGTGGTGACGACCCAGTACTCGCCGTCCTTCGCTCCGTTGGCGACGTTCGCGTCGGTCTTGCGCTCCACCTTGGAGCCGTCGTCCCCGGCGGGGACCCACTGACCCGAGGTGGCGTCACGGACGAGCTCGGTGCTGCTACCGCCGAGCGACATCACCATGTTGTCGCCGGCCCAGCACAGATCGTTCTTCTTCTTGTCCGTGGCGTTGTCGTTGTTCGGCTTGCTGGGCGTGGCCTTGAGGTCGTCCGAACAGGTGCGGTACCGGCGTTCGATGAAGCCGGGGTGGTAGTCCCAGCCGTCGCCGATCCAGGAGGCCTGGCTGTTCGCGACGGACGTCTTCCCGTCCACGGACTGCGAGGAGTACGTGAACGCGAGCTTGGGCACGGGCCCGGCCGCGGGGGCGGGTGTGCCCAGCGGATAGGTCCACGAGAAGTCGCCGCTGTTGCCGCCGGCCGACCAGCTGCCGGAGGCAGCGAGGGGGGTGGCGCTATAGGTTCCGCCGGGGCCCGAACCGGAGTCGGAGGCGGCCAGCACCATCGGGCCGCCTCCACCGACGGCCATGGTGCGCAGGCCCTGTCCGGGCGCGCTCGCCGGGTCGACGGTCGCACGGACCGTGCCCGTCGCCGGGTCGTTCGTGCTCGGGACGGCCTTCGCCGTGTTGCACTCGGGCACCAACGGGGTGGTCAGGAAGCACTGCGGGAGCATCCTCAGCTCCAGGCGCGACGACCACTCGGTGCCGTACAGGTCCTTGAACTGCTTGTAGTCGAGCTGCACGTCGACCGGGGTCGAGCCTTCGGCCGGAGGCGTGACCTTGATGAGCGCACCGTCGATGTTCGCGGCTTCGGTCACCGCCCGGGCCTCGACCGCCACCGACCACGTGCCCGACGGGGTCGGAGGGGTCGGGTTGGTCTCCGTCGGTGAGGCCTTGCCGATGCTGATCGGCAGAGATCCCGCCTGGACCAGCTGGTCGCCGGCCAGAGCGACGTTCGCCGTACCGGCGGTGGGCGGAGTGACCTTCGACGGTTCGTACTCGGCCGGAGGCTGGACCGGTGCTCCGGACCAGCCCTCCAGCTTTGCGGCCTCGACCTTGTCGAGCTTGGCCTTGAGGTCCTCCTGGAGGCCCGGTAGCTGCACTCCGGTGCGGTCACCCGGTGGCGCGGCCCAGGCCTGAGTGGGCAGAAGAGATGCGACCAGCATCACGGAGACCGTGATGCTGGTGCGCCCGGCAAGGCCCATGCGTCTCGCGCGGGCCTTTCTGATTCCGGGCAGGCGAAGACTGTCGGCCGACAACGGCGACATGTGAACCCCCCACGATCTGCCACCGCGGCAAAGGCGCGCGCGTGACAGGAAACTGACTAGTAGCCACGTGATTCTGTGGTCCGGCGTGACCTAAAAGCCACCTCGGGCATGCCCGTGTGGTGTTAATCACCTGACGGTCCGTATACCTTGGGGCAATTCGCCCGAACTGGCTGTAACTGATGGTCAGTTGGGGTGCGATGTGGTGTGCCGATCGGCGCCGTATGGCTCATGCTCAGCTCGCGCGTTCATCGCGTGACGGCCGAGCGGGGGAGCGGACCCCGAGCCTCTTGGGCCGATGGCCGAAACACGAGCAAGTACCGAGGGTTGCGGAAGCGTGCGCCCGCGGGGGGAGAGAACAGAAGAGATGGCTGTCAGCGAATCCGTGGACACGAGTCCGCCAACAGACGTGACAGAAACACCACCTGCTGCTTCGGAGCGTCGCTGGTACCGGCGCCGCAGGGCTATGGGTGGCTTGGCCGCTCTGCTCGCGGTCGCCGTGGCGGTTCCGGTCGGCGTGCAGCTGGGCGGGGGCGAGAAGCCGAAGGGGAAGGCGTCCGGCGGGGAGAGTGGTCCGGTGGCGGCGCCGCAGGCGCGGAAGCTGGCTGCCGAGACGGGCAAGGACGTCGAGGTGACGGCCGACCGGAGTGCGAACACGACGACGTGGGCGCAGCCGGACGGTCTGTTCAAGAAGCGCATCTCCAGCTCCGCCGTCCGGGCGAAGGTCGGTGACGCGTGGAAGGCGATCGACACCGATCTGCAGCGGGTCGAGGGCGGGTTCGCCGCGAAGGCGGTGAACGGGTCCGTGGTCTTCAGTGCCGGCAGCGACGGGGCGCGGGTCACTCGTGGTGTGGTGCGGTCCGCGCTGACGGTGGATGCGCCGGGCCAGGTGTGGACCGAGCTGGTGCGTCTGAATGTCGACGGTCATGACATGTCGGTGAGTTGGCCCGGTGTGCTGCCGGCGCCGGTGATCGACGGTCCGCGGGCGCTGTACGAGAACGTGCGGCCGGGCATCGATCTGCTGATGACGGCTCAGGACGGCGGCTATTCGCATCTGCTGGTCATCAAGGACAAGCAGGCCGCCGCGGATCCGCTGATTGCGGAAATGAACTACCGTCTCGCCTCCCCTGACCTGCAGTTCCAGCTCGACGCCGGGTCCGGCGCGATGTCGGTCCGGGATGCGAAGGGCGAGGAGGTGGCGGGTTCTCCGTCACCGCTGATGTGGGACTCGTCGGGCAAGGTCGCCACCACCGACGACGTGCCCGCCTGGAAGGCCCCGGCGGCCGCGAAGCAGCACCCGACGCTGGGCCTTGCGGGCCTGGCCGGCGCCGAGCGCGCCCACCTGTCCGTGGCCGCGGCCTCCTTCAAGGACGGCACCCTGTCCCTGAAGCCCGACGCCGCGCTGTTGAACGCCGCGGACACGGTGTATCCGGTGTTCGTCGACCCCTCGTACAAGGGTCACAAGCACGCCTGGTCACTGCTCTACAAGACGGCCGGTAATTCGAGCTTCTACAACGGCCAGAACTACAACGCGTCGGGCACGAACGAGGCCCGCGTCGGGTACGAGTCGGATTCCGGCGGCACCTCCCGTTCGGTGTTCAATTTCTATTTCGGGCCCGAGCTGTACGGCGCGGGTATCCAGTCGGCGAGTGTCCGCGCCCTGCAGACGTATTCGTGGTCGTGCAGCCAGAAGGCCATGGACATCTACTCCACCCCGTTCGTGTCCTCGTCCTCGACGTGGAACAACACCACGGACTGGTGGGGAAACAAGGTCGCCACCGAGATGGCCGGCTACGGCTACAACTCCTCCTGCCCCGACAACTGGGTCGCCCCCGACATCAAGGGCCTGGTCACCCAGGCCGCGAGTGCCAACTGGGGTGCGCTGTCACTGGGCTTCAAGGCGCCGAACGAGTCCGACTCCTACTACTGGAAGAAGATCCTCGCCAACGGCGAGAGCGCCCCGTACATCGAGGTCGTCTACAACACCCGGCCCGACATCCCGGTCGCCTCGAACATGAACACCTCCCCGGGCGGCCCGTGCCTGACCACCGGCACCGGCACCAGCATCGGCAAGACGGACGTGTCCTTCCAGGCCAAGGGCAGTGACCGGGACGGCAACCTCAAGCAGGTCCAGATCGAGGTCTGGGACGCCGAGTCCGGAACCAACATCGCCAACGAATGGCTGTGGCCCAACAGCGACGGAGTGGTCACCAAGTCCGTCCCCTGGGCCTCCTTCACCTCCGGCCGCAAGTACTTCTGGCTCTCACGGACCCAGGACTGGGACGGCTGGTGGTCCGCGGGCTCCGGACCCGCCGACTCCGGCGGCGGCGGATGGTGCACCTTCACCGTCGACCACTCCGCACCCGCCAACCCGGCCGTCAGCTCCGCCCACTTCCCGCTGCCCGGCCCCGACGCCGCCGACTGGAGCGTGAACCCCGCCTCCACCCCCGACCAGATCGTCGAGATCCGCCCCAACGGCACCGCGGCCGGCACCATCCGCGAGTACCAGTGGTCCCTGAACAAGCCGACCTGGGACAACAAGGCCGTCCCCGCCGGCGATGGCCTCGCCTCCGTCAAGCTGCAGGTCGACACCGCCGGACCCAACGTCCTGTACGTACGCACCGTCAACCAGGCCGGGAACGTCTCCGTCCCCACCGAATACCTCTTCTACGTCACCCCCCGCACCGGCACCGACAAGCCCGGCGACGTCACCGGCGACGGCTTCCCCGACCTCCTCGCCGTCGACAAGGACGGCAACCTGCGCACCTACGCCGGCGACCGCCAGGGCGACACCGACGCATTCATCCCCGGCGCCGTCCAGGACGGCAAGCCCGTCGCGCCCGGCCACTTCAAGGACCCGGCCTCCACCGTCCCCGCCCTGATCGGACACGCCACCGACTGGCACCCCGGCGACGGCCTCACCGACATGATCGCCCGGATGCCCGACGGCAAGCTGTACATCTACCCCGGCACCGGCACCGGCCAGTTCGACGCCGGCCGCCGCATCGAGATGCAGCTCCCCGCGTCCGCACCCGACCCGGCGACGTTCCGCCAGATCGTCGTCACCGAGGACGTCGACGGCGACGGCCTGCCCGACCTGTTCGCACTGGACGCCGACGGCTTCTGGGCGTTCTCCGGCTACACCGGATCCAGCTTCGCCTCCTACCGAAAGATGGCCACCGGCTGGGCCGCCCGCGACATCGTCGGCGTCCGCGACGTCTCCGGCGACAACATTCCCGACCTCCTCTTCCGCGACAACGCCAACGCCAACCGCACCATGGCACTGCGCAAGGGCAAGGCCGGCGTCAACGGAGGCGCTGACCTGACCTCCCTGCAGTACGCGACGAGCGCGGAAGGCGGCGTCGACTACACCTACGCCACGACCGCCTGGACCCGCAGCGCCTGGCCCAAGGTCCTCGGCACCGAGGACACCACCGGCGACGGCATCCCCGACATCTGGGGTGTCGAGGCGAGCAGCGGCTTCCAGTACTACTTCAAGGGCGGCACCACCACCTACGGAGAAACCACCGGACGCGACGAGGACAACTGGAACACCTTCCTCACCATCGGGTAACGCCGAAGGAAGAAGCTGAAGGCAAGACACGTGCAGGTGCCCTCCCCGAACACCACCGGGGAGGGCACCTGTCCGTTTCAGGTGACGGAGCCGTCCTTCTGTGGCGCGGCGGACTGCCGGGGGATCGAAGGCGAACGGCGCCGCGGATCGTGGCCGAACTGCCCGGCCTGCATCGCGTACATCGAGGCATACCGGCCGCCCGGCGCCATCAGTTCGTCGTGGCCGCCCCGCTCGACGAGCCGGCCCTCGTGCAGTATCCCGGTCGGCGTCCCGCACCTCCAGAACGTGGCTGCTCAGAGCGGCGTCACGGGGCCCGGGGAACGCATGCCCGCATACGGTTGCGACCGCCCGTCGGAGCCCATGAGCCGTGCGGCGGCGCGGCGTTCGAACCACCAGCAGGTGTCGATGCCCCCTTCGAGCGATTGCGCGCCGCCCCCGTCGGGACCGGCGGCCCACGGCCCGACTGCCGGACGGTGTGCGGGCGTCTCGTAGAGTCCGAGGGGTGAATCGAGACAACTCACCTGAATCCAGTGCCGGTCACGGCGGCGAGAGTGCCGAGGAGCTGCTGCGCGGGGTGCACGCCCGGCTGTTGCCCGTCGGGTTGATCACCCCGGAGGTCGCCGGTGGCATGCGGTACGCCCGGGTCGTGGCCGACGAGCTGGTCTTCGCCTACGCCTACGACGGGCCCACCAGCGTGCGCTCCCTCACCGACGAGGACGTGGAGCGCGTCGGGATCGAAGAGTTGGGGCAGGCGGCGTACGCCAACCTGATGCGGGTACCCGTCACGCACGAGGAGATCTCCCTCGAAGGGCACGCCACGCTGCAGTCCGTCTTCGGCGACTCGCATTTCGTGGCCTCCAAGGCGCTGTACCTCGGGGAACTCGCCCGGCAGGTCACCGGTGAGTCGCTGCCGTCCGCCGGCGCACTCGTCGTCGTCCCCACACGGCACCTGCTGGCCTTCCACCCGATAGCCGACGGCTCGGTGGCGGATGCCCTCAACGACCTGGCCATGTACGGCCTGGGCGCCTACGAGGACGGGCCCGGGCGCCTGTCGCCGCGTGTGTACTGGTGGCACCGGGGCGGCCTGACCTCGCTCACGGTCGTCGACGAGAACACCCGCACGCTGTCGCTGCAGCCGCCGCAGCACCTGCTCGGACTGTTGAAGGGGCTGGTCCGTCTCGACCGTGCGGGCCGCATCGCCGTGCCCGGCGCGGACCGTGCGGTCCCGGACCCCACCGCCCTCACCCGCGCGACCGTGGAGTCGGTGGCCCGGTTCGCGCACGACCCGTCGGGGCTGGGCGACGCCTTCGACTCGGCCCTGGCCCTCGCCCACGTCCGCTGCGTCGCCGACCCCAGCGCCTCCGACGTGGTCACGTGGGACGCGTGGGAGACGGCCGTGCGGCTCGGATCCGCGCTGTTCGCCGGTGCCGAGTCGGCGCAGTGGTACTTGGGCGAGGAGAACACCCTGCGGCTGCCCGCCACGGCCGCGGCTCCGCCCGCGGACGCCCGCGCCTGGCTCGACGCCGTCTACCTCGCGCTCGCCTGCCGCGCGCACGACCGGGTGGCCCGGCTGTGCGGGGTCCCGATGAAGACGCTGCGGCAGGACGGCACCGTCGACGCCTACGTCCTGCACTGGATCGACACCCTCCAGACCTACCTCACCGGCGGCTCCGGCGACGCGGTCGTGGAGAAGCTGCTCGCCGCCATGCAGGCGTCCCTGCCCGAGACGCTGACCCATTCCCCGGACGAGTTCGTGAACCGCGTCGACTACCAGCCGGTCGCGCTCTTCCACCGCCTCTTCACGCGGGACCATGAGGCCTTCGGTGAGGTGCTCGCCGAAGCCCTCGCGGAACACGGCGGCTACTGGGGCGAGTCGACGGCGCCGCGCGCCCGGGTCGCGCTCGGCCCGCTCGCCATGGCCTGCCTCGCCCACGACCAGGGCTTCCCGCTCGACCCGGAACTGCCGTTCCTGCCCGGGTACCTCGTCGACGGCAAGAGGGTCGAGCACATCTCCTGACACGCCGTCGGCGTGCCGCAGCGCGAGGTGATTGTCCGATTGGGTTAGGTTTGCCCGCGTATAGGGTGCAAATATTCCCGGAAGGACACTCATGGCGATCGATCTGGACAAGGTGCTCGACAAGGCGTGGGCCGACAAGCCGCTCGCCGAGGTGCTCGCGGCACCCGTCGCCGCGCTCAAGGGCGTCAGCGACGAGGACGGCAAGCTGCTGCACCAGGCGTTCGGGGTCAAGACCGTCGCCGACTTCGGGCAGCTGAAGTACGTCCGCTGGGCCCAGGCCCTGGTCGCGCTGAACCAGACCGTCAAGGCGTAGTGGTCAAGGTCCGCGTGCTCGGGGCGCGTGGGCCTGCATGAGGAAGGCCGTCCCCCTCACCCTTCGGCAGGGTGAGGGGGACGGCCCGTGTGACGGGGGAGCGGACTACTCCGACTCGCCCTCCAGGTTGCCCTCCGTGTCCAGGTAGACCTGGCGCAGCGATTCGAGGATCTGCGGGTCCGGCTTCTCCCACATGCCGCGCGACTCGGCCTCCAGCAGGCGCTCCGCGATGCCGTGCAGGGCCCAGGGGTTGGCCTCCTCCAGGAAGGCGCGGTTCGTCGGGTCCAGGACGTACGTCTCGGTGAGCTTGTCGTACATCCAGTCCGCGACCACGCCCGTCGTGGCATCGTAGCCGAAGAGGTAGTCCACCGTCGCCGCGAGCTCGAAGGCGCCCTTGTACCCGTGGCGGCGCATCGCCTCGATCCACTTGGGGTTCACGACGCGGGCGCGGAAGACGCGGCTGGTCTCCTCGACCAGGGTGCGGGTCTTGACCGTCTCCGGGCGGGTGGAGTCACCGATGTAGGCCTCGGGGGCGGTGCCGCGCAGGGCGCGGACCGTGGCCACCATGCCGCCGTGGTACTGGAAGTAGTCGTCCGAGTCCGCGATGTCGTGCTCGCGGGTGTCCGTGTTCTTCGCCGCGACCGTGATGCGCTTGTAGGCCGTCTCCATCTCGTCCCGGGCGGGGCGTCCTTCCAGGCCCCGGCCGTACGCGTAGCCGCCCCACACCGTGTAGACCTCCGCGAGGTCGGCGTCCGTACGCCAGTCGCGCGAGTCGATCAGCTGCAGGATGCCGGCTCCGTACGTGCCCGGGCGCGAGCCGAAGATACGGGTCGTCGCGCGCCGCTCGTCGCCGTGCTCGGCCAGATCCGCCTGGGCGTGGGCCCGGACGAAGTTCTGGTCCGCGGGCTCGTCCAGGGACGCCGCCAGGCGTACCGCGTCGTCCAGCAGGCCGATCACGTGCGGGAACGCGTCCCGGAAGAAGCCCGAGATGCGCAGCGTCACGTCGATGCGCGGGCGGCCCAGCTCGTCGAGCGGGATCGGCTCCAGGCCGGTGACGCGGCGCGAGGCCTCGTCCCAGACCGGGCGGATGCCCAGCAGCGAGAGGGCTTCGGCGACGTCGTCGCCGGAGGTGCGCATCGCGCTCGTGCCCCACAGGGACAGGCCGACCGAGGCCGGCCATTCGCCGTTGTCCGTGCGGTACCGGTTGAGGAGGGACTCGGCGAGCGCCTGGCCCGTCTCCCACGCCAGGCGGGAGGGGACGGCCTTGGGGTCGACCGAGTAGAAGTTGCGGCCGGTCGGCAGGACGTTGACCAGGCCGCGCAGCGGCGAGCCGGACGGACCCGCCGGGATGAAGCGGCCGTCCAGGGCCGCGACCACGTGGGTGATCTCGTCCGTGGTGCCGGCCAGGCGCGGGACCACCTCGCGGGCCGCGAAGGACAGGACCGCCGCGACGTCCGCCGAGTGGTCCGCCGCGACCGCGGACACGGCGTCGAGGGCCCAGTTCGCGTCCTCCATCGCCTGGACCAGGGCGCGGGCCTGCTCCTCGACGGCGTCCGCCGAGGTGCGGGTGGCCTTGGACTCGTCCAGACCGAGCGCCTCGCGCAGACCCGGGAGGGCCGTCGTACCGCCCCAGATCTGACGGGCGCGCAGGATCGCGAGGACCAGGTTGACCCGGGCCTCACCGGTCGGCGCGCCGCCGAGCACGTGCAGACCGTCGCGGATCTGGGCGTCCTTGACCTCGCACAGCCAGCCGTCGACGTGCAGCAGGAAGTCGTCGAAGCCGTCGTCGTCCGGACGCTCCTGCAGACCGAGGTCGTGGTCGAGCTTCGCCGCCTGGATCAGGGTCCAGATCTGGGCCCGGATGGCCGGCAGCTTCGCCGGGTCCATCGCCGAGATCTGGGCGTACTCGTCCAGGTGCTGCTCCAGGCGCGCGATGTCGCCGTACGACTCCGCGCGCGCCATCGGCGGCACCAGGTGGTCGACCAGGGTGGCGTGCACGCGGCGCTTGGCCTGGGTGCCCTCGCCCGGGTCGTTGACCAGGAACGGGTAGATGAGGGGCAGGTCGCCCAGGGCGGCGTCGGGCGCGCACGCCGCGGAGAGGCCGGCGTTCTTGCCCGGCAGCCACTCCAGGTTGCCGTGCTTGCCCAGGTGGATCATCGCGTCGGCACCGAATCCGCCGTCCTCGGCGCGCGCCTGGATCCAGCGGTACGCGGCCAGGTAGTGGTGCGACGGCGGCAGGTCCGGGTCGTGGTAGATCGCGATCGGGTTCTCGCCGAAGCCGCGCGGCGGCTGGATGAGGATGAGGAGGTTCCCGCGGCGCAGGGCCGCGAGCACGATGTCGCCCTCCGGGTTCGCGGAGCGGTCCACGAACATGTTGCCCGGGGCCTCGCCCCAGTGCTCGGTGACGCTGTCGCGCAGCTCGGCCGGGAGCTCGGCGAACCACCGCTTGTAGTCGGCGGCCGGGATGCGGACCGGGTTGCGGGCCAGCTGCTCCTCGGTCAGCCAGTCCTGGTCGTGGCCGCCGGCCTCGATCAGGGCGCGGATCAGTTCGTCGCCGTCGCCCGAGACCAGACCGGGGATGTCCGCGGTCGGCCCGAAGTCGTAGCCGCCGGCGATGAGGGTGCGCAGCAGCTCCACGGCGCTGGCCGGGGTGTCGAGGCCGACCGCGTTGCCGATGCGGGAGTGCTTGGTCGGGTACGCGGAAAGGACCAGCGCGACCTTCTTGTCACGGCGGTCGATGTGCCGCAGCCGGGCGTGGCGTACGGCGATCCCCGCGACCCGGGCGGCCCGCTCGGGGTCGGCCACGTAGGCGGGCAGGCCGTCCTCGTCGAGCTCCTTGAAGGAGAACGGGACGGTGATCAGACGGCCGTCGAACTCGGGCACCGCGACCTGCGTGGCGGCGTCCAGCGGGGAGAGGCCCTCGTCGTTCTCCTCCCAGGCGGAGCGCGAGCCGGTCAGGCACAGGGCCTGCAGGATCGGCACGCCGAGGCCGGCGAGCGCGCCCGCGTCCCAGGACTCGTCGTCGCCGCCCGCCGAGGCGGTGGCGGGCTTGGTGCCGCCGGCCGCGAGAACGGTGGTGACGACCGCGTCGGCCGACTCCAGCGCCGCGATCAGCTCCGGCTCGGGGGTGCGCAGGGAGGACACGTACAGCGGCAGCGCCTGGGCGTCGTGGGCCTCGATCGCGTCGCACAGGGCGTGGACGAAGGAGGTGTTCCCGCTCATCTGGTGGGCGCGGTAGTACAGCACGGCGATCCGCGGACCCGTGGTGGTCCCGGGCGTGCGCTCCAGCGGGCCCCAGGTGGGGGAGGCGGCCGGGGGCTCGAAGCCGTGGCCGGTCAGCAGGATGGTGTCGGAGAGGAACCGGGCCAGCTGGTCCAGGTTGGCCGGGCCGCCGTGGGCGAGGTAGCCGTGCGCCTCGGCGGCGATGCCGATGGGGACCGTGGAGGCCTCCATGAGCTGCGCGTCCGGCGCCTGCTCGCCGGTCAGCACCACGACCGGGCGGGTCTGGCCCGGGGCCAGCAGCAGGTCGAGGCCGTCCTGCCAGGCGCGGAGGCCGCCGAGGAGGCGTACGACGACCAGGTCGACCCCGTCGAGGAGGCCGGGGAGGTCGTCGAGGGGGAGACGGGAGGGGTTCGCGAACCGGTACGGGACGGGGGCGTCCGCCGTGTTCGCTGCGCGGGCGCTGAGCAGATCGGTGTCGGACGTCGACAGCAGCAGAATCATGCGGCGGCAGGCCTTCCTCGGGGTTTCCGCGCCCCGGGCAGTGTGAGGACAGCGGGAGTTCCTGACTCACCCCGGTCGCCGGATCGCTCCGCGGGGTTCACAGTGGCGGGACCGCGCCGGAATCGCACCGGGCTTCCTCCCATGTCGCCGTCCTCGGCGACGGCGGGCCGTGTGGTCCGCCGGAAGGTCATCTTAGGGGCGGAGTGCGTCTGCCGGGGTGGCGGGTGTGTGGTCCGGGTGCCGTTGCGCTCCCGCTGGGGTGGCGGTCGTGCGGGTGCGGGTGCGGGTCCGGCGCCGTTGCCGGGGCTCTGCCCCGGACCCCGCGCCTCAAACGCCGGCGGGGCTGGAAGGGCGGGGCTGTGCCCCGGACCCCGCGCCTCGAATGCCGGCGGGGCTGGAAGGCGGCGGGGGTGGAATCGCTGGTCGGGGTGGTGACGGACACAGGTCCGGGGGGCGTAATCGTGGGTATGCTCGCGGCCATGCCCCAGCCCCCCTCCGCCGCATCGTCGCGGGACGAACCCGTCATACGGGAGCGCGGTGACGCCTGCCCGGGCGCGCTGCGGCTGCACGCGGCGGACGACGGGTTCCTGGCGCGGGTCCGGCTGCCGGGCGGGCTGCTCACAAGGCGGCAGGCCTCGGCGCTGGCGCTCGCCGCCGACCGGTTCGGGGACGGGCACCTGGAGCTGACCTCGCGCGGCAACGTGCAGCTGCGCGGACTGGCCGACGGGTGCGGCGCCGGGCTCGCGGAGCTGCTGGACGGGGCCGGGCTGCTCCCCGCGCCCAGCCACGAACGGGTCCGGAACATCGTGGCGACGCCCCTGTCAGGCCTGGAGGGGCCGGACCGGCCCGACGCGCTCGCCTGGGCCTTGGAGTTCGACCGGCTGCTGTGCGCGAGCCCCTGGGCGGCCGCACTCTCCGGGCGGTTCCTGTTCGCCTTCGACGACGGGCGCGGCGACGTGGCCTCGCTCGGCCCCGACGTGACCGTCCTCGGCCGCCCCGACGGCCGGGCGCTGGTCCTGCTCGGCCGGGCCGCCGACGCCGTGGAGCTGGCCGGGCAGGATGCCCCCGGGGCGGTGCTGACGGCCGCCCGGTACTTCCTCGACGCCGCCGCCGAAGCGGGCACCCAGGCCTGGCGGGTCGCCGAACTGCCCGCCGAACACAGCCTGAACACCGCCGAGTTCGGCCGGCGCCTCGACGCCGCGGGGCTTCCCGCGACGAACGCCGGCCCCGTGGACCGGCCGTACGCGCCGCCGCCCACGCCGTCGGGCGCGGACGGGCGGGACCGCGCCACCCTGTGCGTACTGCCCCCGCTCGGCCGGCTCGACTCCGCGCAGTGGCGGGTCCTGGCGCAGGTCGCGGACGAGGGGAGCGGCGAGCTGCGCGTCACCCCGTGGCGCAGCGTCATCCTGCCCGCGGCGAGCGCCCACGGAGCCGCCCGCATCGAGGACGCCGGGCTGATCCTCGCCCCCGGCAGCGCCTGGGAGTCCGTCACCGCCTGTACCGGGCGGCCCGGTTGTGCGAAATCCCGCGCGGACGTACGCGCCGACGCGCGGGCCGTCGCCGACCGGGCTCGGGGTCCGCTGCCCGTGCACTGGTCCGGCTGCGAGCGCCGCTGCGGACATCCGCGCGGCACCGCCTGGGTGGACCTGGTCGCCACCGGCTCCGGATACCGGCTCGCCGCGCCCGGCCGTCCCGTACGCGACGACGTACGGCCCTCCGAACTTGCCGCGGCACTCGCGGACGCCCGCACCGACCCCGACGTAGTGAAGAAATGAGCGAGTACACCGTGTTTGAGTACGAGAAGGACGGCGCGGCCATCTACCGCCAGTCCTTTGCCACGATCCGCGCCGAGGCGGACCTCTCCGGGCTGCCCGACACGGTCGCCCAGGTCGCGGTGCGCATGATCCACGCCTGCGGAATGACCGACCTCCCGCAGGACCTCGGGTACACCCCCGAGGTCGTGCTGCGCGCCCGCGCGGCGCTGGAGGCGGGCGCGCCGATCCTGTGCGACGTGCAGATGGTCGCCAGCGGTGTCACCCGTAAGCGGCTGCCCGCCGACAACGACGTGATCTGCACGCTCTCCGACCCGGCCGTACCGGAGCTCGCCGCGAAGATGGGCACCACGCGCAGCGCCGCCGCCCTGGAGGTCTGGCGCGACCGCGGCCTGCTGGAGGGCTCGGTCATCGCCGTCGGCAACGCGCCGACCGCGCTGTTCCGGCTGCTGGAGATGATCGAGGAGGGTGCGCCGCGCCCCGCCGCCGTCATCGGGGTCCCCGTCGGCTTCATCGGCGCCGCCGAGTCCAAGGACGCCCTCGCCGCCCATCCCTCGGGGCTCGACCACCTGATCGTGCGCGGCCGGCGCGGTGGCAGCGCGATGGCCGCCGCCGCCGTCAACGCCATTGCGAGCGTGGCCGAATGAGCGACATCGCCAAGGGGCGGCTGTACGGGGTCGGGCTCGGCCCCGGCGACCCGTCGCTGATGACCCTGCGCGCCGTCGAGGTCATCGCCGAAGCCGATGTCGTGGCCTACCACAGCGCCCGCCACGGCCGTTCCATCGCCCGTTCGATCGCGGCGAAGCACCTGCGCGCCGACCACGTCGAGGAACCGCTGGTCTACCCGGTCACCACCGAGACCACCGACCACCCCGGCGGGTACCAGGGGGCGATGGAGGAGTTCTACGAGGCCGCCGCGGCCCGCCTGGCCGCGCACCTGGACGCCGGCCGGACCGTGGCCGTGCTCGCGGAGGGCGACCCGCTCTTCTACAGCTCGTACATGCACATGCACAAGCGGCTCGCGGACCGGTACGAGACCGAGGTCATTCCCGGTGTCACCTCGGTGAGCGCCGCCGCCGCCCGGCTCGGCACCCCGCTCGTGGAGGGTGAGGAGGTGCTGACCATCCTCCCCGGCACCCTGTCCGAGGAGGAGCTCACCGCCCGCCTCGCCGCCACCGACTCGGCGGTCGTGATGAAGCTCGGCCGGACCTTCCCGGCCGTGCGCGGTGCGATGGAGAACAGCGGCCGGCTCGCCGAGGCCCGCTACGTCGAGCGCGCCACCATGGCGGGCGAGCGCACCGGCCTCCTCGCCGACACCGACGCCGACAGCGTGCCGTACTTCGCCGTCGCCGTGGTCCCCAGCCGCATCGGCAACCCGGGCAGCGTGCCGTCCGGCCCCGGCGAGGTCGTCGTCGTGGGCACGGGCCCTGCCGGACCGCTGTGGCTGACCCCGCAGACCCGGCGCGCACTGGCCGACGCCGAGGTCCTGGTCGGCTACACCACCTACCTGGACCGGGTCCCCGTCAAGCCGGGCCAGGTCCGGCACGGCTCCGACAACAAGGTGGAGTCGGAGCGTGCCGAGTTCGCCCTCGACCTCGCCCGGCGCGGCAAGCGGGTGGCCGTGGTCTCCGGCGGCGACCCCGGTGTCTTCGCCATGGCCACGGCGGTCCTGGAGGTGTCCGGGCAGGCGGAGTACAAGGACGTGCCGGTACGGGTCCTGCCGGGGGTGACCGCGGCCAACGCGGCGGCCGCCGCGGCCGGCGCCCCGCTCGGCCACGACTACGCCACCCTTTCGCTCTCGGACCGGCTCAAGCCCTGGGAGGTCATCGCGGAGCGGCTGCGCGCGGCCGCCGCGGCCGATCTCGTGCTCGCCCTGTACAACCCCGGCTCGCGCAGCCGGACCTGGCAGGTGGCCCAGGCCCGCGAGCTGCTGCTGGAACTGCGTTCGCCCGAGACCCCGGTGGTCGTCGCGCGCGACGTGGGCGGCCCCGAGCAGTCGGTACGGATCGTCACGCTCGCCGAACTGGAGCCGTCCGAGGTCGACATGCGCACGATCCTGCTGATCGGCTCCTCACAGACGCAGGTCACCGAGCGGGCCGACGGGTCCCGGATCACCTGGACGCCGCGCCGCTACCCGTGATGACCGGGTGAGGCGGAACGGAACGTGAGGAAGGCCCGGTGCGACGAGCGCACCGGGCCTTCCCCCGTCCGGTGGTGCCTCAGCGCGATCCCGGCGCTCCGCCCGCCGCTGCCGTCGCGCCACGCTCCAGCCGGAACAGCACGTTCGGACGCAGCGGCCCTTCGGGCGCGTCGGGGTCGTCGAAGTCGTCGGCCGGGTTCCGGGTCATCCCGATCTTCCGCATCACCGCCTGGGAGCGGAGGTTGCCGGCCGTCGTCACGGCGAGGAGCTCGGGGAGCCCGAGCGTGTCGAAGCCGTGGGCGACGACCGCCCGCGCGGCCTCCGTGGCGTAGCCCTGGCCCCAGGCCGCCCGGGCGAGCCTCCAGCCGATCTCCACACCGGTGAACGGCATCCCGTCGTCCACGTCGTCCATGCCCGCGAAGCCGATGAACGCGCCCGTGGCCCGGACCTCGACGGCCCACCAGCCGTAGCCCCGCCGGTCGAACGCGGCCCGGAACCGCACCATGGAGGCCTCGCTCTGCTCCCGGGTGAGCAGGTCGCCCAGGTGCTCCCGTACCTCGGGATCGGCGTTCATCGCCGCCCAGGGGTCGAGGTCGGAGTCCCACCAGGGGCGCAGGACGAGGCGTTCGGTGTGCAGCACGGTCATGCCGTCCACCCAACGTGACCCGTCCCCGGCAGGCAATTCCTTTTCCCCGGGGCGGAACCGGAGCCTCTCTACCGGCTCACACCGAGCCAGTCCCGCACGGCCTCGACCGAGCCCGCCTCCGGTACGCCCTCCGGGACCGCCGGGCGGCGTACCACGAGGACCGGGATGCCGGCCTCGCGGGCCGCGGTGAGCTTGGGGGCGGTGGCCGAGCCGCCGCTGTCCTTGGTGACCAGGACGTCGATCCGGTGCCGGGCGATCAGCTCCCGCTCGTCGTCCAGCGTGAACGGGCCCCGGTCCAGCAGTACTTCGAGGCGCGGCGGCACCGGCGGGGCCGGAGGGTCCACCGAACGCACCAGGAACCAGACGCCGGTGAGGTGCGCGAAGGTGTGCAGGCCCATCCGGCCGGTGGTCAGGAACGTGCGGGAGCCGAGGCCGGGCAGCCGGTCGGCCGCCCCTTCCAGACGGTCCACGAAGGTCCAGTCGTCGCCCGGCCCGGGCGTCCAGCCCGGGCGCCGCAGCGCCAGCAGCGGGACGCCCGTGAGCGCCGCCGCCCCGGCCGCGTTGAAGCTCATCCGCTCCGCGAAGGGATGGGTGGCATCGACCAGGTGGGTGACCCCGTGGGAGCCGATCCAGGCCGCCAGCCCCCCGGGCCCGCCGAAGCCGCCGATGCGGGTCCCGCCCGGCGGGAGCACGGGCGAGGTGACCCGCCCCGCCAGCGAGGTCGTCACCCGGTACGAGGGATCCCCGGCCAGCGCCTCCGCGAGGCGCCGGGCCTCCGTCGTGCCGCCCAGGATCAGGACGTGGGCCGCAGCCCCGTCAGCAGACATGCCGGTCGCGCTCGGGCGAGTACAGGTGGCTGTCGCGGAACTGCTCCGCGCCGAGCGTGCGGCCCACCACGATGACGGCGGTGCGCACCAGCCCGTGCTCCTTCACCTGTGCGGCGATGTCGGCCAGGGTGCCGCGCAGGATCAGCTCGTCGGGGCGGCTGGCCATCGCCACGACCGCCACCGGGCACTCGGCCCCGTAGTGCGGCAGCAGCTCGTCGACGACCCGGTCCACATAGCGGGTGGCCAGGTGCAGCACCAGCAGCGCGCCGCTGCGGCCCAGCGTGGCCAGGTCCTCGCCGGGCGGCATCGGGGTGGCCTGCTGGGCGATCCGGGTCAGGATCACGGTCTGCCCGACGGTGGGGACGGTCAGCTCCCGCTTGAGGGCGGCGGCGGCCGCGGCGAACGCCGGGACACCGGGGACGACCTCGTAGGGGATGCCGGCCGCATCGAGCCGGCGCATCTGCTCCGCGACCGCGCTGAAGATCGACGGGTCGCCGGAGTGCAGCCGCGCCACGTCCTGGCCCGCCGCGTGGGCCCGTACGCACTCGGCGACGATCTCGTCCAGGTTGAGCTGCGAGGTGTCGACCAGGCGGGCGTCCGCCGGGCACTCGGCCAGCAGTTCGCGCGGCACGAGGCTGCCCGCGTACAGGCAGACGGGGGCGGCGGCCAGGGTGCGGGCACCGCGCACCGTGATGAGGTCGGCGGCGCCGGGGCCCGCACCGATGAAGTACACGGTCATGTTCGATCCTTCTCCTCGGTCGATCCGGTCGGCCCGGTGGCCGTCCCGTCCGGCTTCGTCACCGACCACTGGGTGACGGGCATCGCCTGCCGCCAGCCCGTGAAGCCGCCGACCGGCACGGCGTGCGCGACGGCGAGCTTCACCAGTTCGCCGCCGTGGCGCCGGTAGCGCTCGGCGAGCACCGCCTCCGACTCCAGGGTGACGGTGTTGACCACCAGCCGGCCGCCGGGGGCCAGCGCGTCCCAGACCGCGTCCAGCAGGCCGGGCGCGGTCAGCCCGCCGCCGATGAACACGGCGTCGGGGGCCGGCAGCCCGGCCAGTGCCTGCGGTGCGGCGCCGATGACCACGCGCAGGCCGGGTACGCCGAGCGCCGTCGCGTTACGGGTGATGCGTGCGGCCCGCTCCGGGACGCGCTCCACGGCCACCGCCCGGCACGAGGGGTGCGTACGCATCCACTCGATGCCGATGGAGCCGGAGCCGCCGCCGATGTCCCACAGCAGCTCGCCGGGGGCCGGGGCCAGGGCGCACAGGGTCGCGGCCCGGACGTGGCGCTTGGTGAGCTGCCCGTCGTGTTCGTACGCGGTGTCCGGCAGGCCGGGGGTCGCGCCGAGGCGCGGCGCGGCGTGGGCCGGGTCCCGGCGGCAGTCGACGGCGACCACGTTCAGGGGATCGCCGGGCGCGTGGTCCCAGCCGTCGGCGAGGCCCTCGTACGTGTCCTCGCGCTCGGAGCCCAGCTGTTCCAGCACCCGCATCCGGCTCGGGCCGAAGCCCCGCTCCCGCAGCAGCGCGGCGATCTCGCCCGGGGACGCCGCTCCGGAGCTGAGCACCAGCACCCGGCGCCCTTCGTGGAGGGATGCCGCCAGCCGGGCCACCGGGCGGCCGACCACCGTGACCACCTCGGTGTCCTCCACCGGCCAGCCCAGGCGGGCGCAGGCGTAGGACACGGAGGAGGGGTGCGGGTGGACCCGCAGGGACCGAGGCCCGAGCTCCTCGGCGAGGGCGCGGCCGATCCCGTAGAACATCGGGTCACCGCTGGCCAGCACCGCGATCCGGCGGCCGGAGTGCTCGGCCATCAGCTTCGGGACGGCGGGCCGCAGCGGGCTCGGCCAGGCCACCCGCTCGCCGGCGCACTCGGCGGCCGGCAGCAGGTCCAGCTGGCGCGGCCCGCCGATCAGTACCTCGGCCGAGGACAGCGCGGAGCGGCCGGCGGCGGTGAGCCCGGCCCAGCCGTCCGCGCCGAGGCCGACGACCGTCACGGGCATGGGGGGCGGCGGGGAGCTCACTGCGCGGTTCCTCGGGGACGGGAGGGGGAAAGAGGACGGACCCGCAGCCTACTGGCCTGCGGATCCGTGACCCGCGCCGCCCTGGCCCCAGCCATGGCCCCGGCCCTTGCCCACCCTGGCCCCGGCCCGGCGGCACCCGCGGAACCTCCTCGGGCTACCCTCGGTAACCCACTGCCTCACGAGGGAGCCGACATGCCGGGCTGGAACGCGACGCACATCCCCGACCAGAGCGGCCGCAGCGCCGTCGTGACCGGGGCCAACAGCGGGATCGGCTACGTCACCGCCCGCGAGCTCGCCCGGCGCGGCGCCTCGGTGGTGCTGGCCTGCCGCAGCGCCGCCCGCGGCCGGGCCGCCGTGATCCGGCTGCGCGCGGAAGTCCCGGGCGCGCGGGCCGAGTTCCTCCCGCTGGACCTCGCCGACCTGGCCTCCGTACGGGAGTTCGCCGCCGGGTACGGACAGCGGCACGCCTCGCTGGACCTGCTGGTCAACAACGCGGGGGTGATGGCCCTGCCGTACGGGCGGACCGCCGACGGGTTCGAGACGCAGTTCGGGGTCAACCACCTCGGGCACTTCGCCCTGACCGGACTGCTGCTGCCGCGACTGCGCGCCGCCGCCCCCGGGGCCCGGATCGTCAACGTCTCCAGCGGCTTCCACGTACTGGGGAGGATCGGTCCCGCCGACGCGGACCTCGTCGCCCCGGGCCTCGCCGACGCGGGCGGCGAGCACGGCTACCGGCGCTGGATCGCCTACGGCCGCTCCAAGACCGCCAACCTGCTCTTCACCCACGAGCTGTCCCGCCGCTTCACCGCCGCCGGCTCCCCGATCACCGCCGTCGCCGCCCACCCCGGCTACGCCTCCAGCAACCTGCACTCCGGAGCGTCGAAGCTGGAGGGCCCCACCCTCAACTCCCGGGTGGCCGCGCTCGGCAACGCGGTCCTCGCCCAGCCCACCGCCTCGGGCGCGCTGCCCACCCTCTACGCGGCCACCGCGCCCGGGGTCCGGCCGGACACGTTCATCGGCCCGCGGTTCGGCTGGCGCGGGGCGCCTGCGCGGTCCTGGCGGGCCGGGTGGACCCTCGACGACACCTCCGGCGAGCTGCTGTGGGCCGCCTCCGAGAAGCTCACGGGGGTCTCGTACGCCGCCCTGCCGCGCTGAGCGGGTCGCGCGGGCGCCCAGAAGTGAGTCCGCCCGCCCCCGGGTCGCCTCCGGGCGCCCCGGCGCGGACCTGCCCCGAGCGCCCCCTGCACAGCAGAATCTGCGGCATGAGCGACGACGAGCCGGACAACCACCCAGAAACCCGCGGCCGTCACGACCACATCGACCGCCACGGCCGGGGACCGGGCCGGGCCGGCCGGGAACTCAGACGGGCTCGGGGCGCAGGGACCGCCAGATGTGGTCGGGGAGGTAGCGGGCGGCCTCGGTGAGGTCGATCTCGTAGGTGCTGGACAGCCAGCGCCGGGCGGCCTCCGCGAGCGGGCCCATGACCAGCACCTCGACCACGGGCGCGGGGAGCGGGGCGATCTCGCCACGCTCCATGCGCACCGCCAGCCACCGCATGATGGCCGCGAACTTCTCCGCCTTGGCCGCGCCGATCTCCTCGGCGTGGGCCACCAGATAACCGGAATAGGCGGAGGCGTGCAGGAACAGTGCCACGTCCCGGTGCTCCTGGGTGAACGCCAGGTAGGCCGTCACCCACGCACGCACCCCGGTGCGGGCCGTGCGGCACCGGGTGAGGGCGGCGATCATGGCGTCGCACAGGTCGTCCATGCACCGGATGTAGAGGGCGGCGGCCAGGCCGTCGAAGCTGCCGAAGTGGTGGTAGAGGCTGCCGAGGCTGACCCCGCCGGCCGAGACGACCGCGTTCACGGTGAAGCCCTGCTGGCCGGACTCGGCGAACACCCGCAGGGCGGTGGTCAGGAGCAGGTCGACGGTGGCCTCGCCACGCTGCTGCTTAGGAGACACGGTGCCGTCCCGTCTCGGTGTGCGTCCTGATGTCCGAAATCCGTGCCGACGAGCCTAGCAACTCCCGGAAACCGGAGAAATGTTCCGGAAAGGTCCTCCGGGAGCTCAGGACTTGGCGGAGCGCTCGTACAGGGCGCGGGCACTGTCGCCGAAACGGACGCTGTACGTGGTCTCCTCGTCCCCGCCCCCGTCGCGGCCGCCGATCACCCCGATCAGCGTGCTGCGGCCGGTCGTCATGGGGCCGCCACTCGTGCCGTTGGGCACGTCCGCGCAGTCCAGGCGCACCTGCGTCGGCCCGGCCGGGACGGCGGTGTTCCGGCACTCCAGCGGCTGCTCGGCGTAGTTCGGGTAGCCCATGAGCCGGGCGGGCGCCGGCAGTTCGGTCCCGAAGTCCATGGTCAGGGCCCCCGTGACGTCCTCCAGCCGCTGCCCCGGATAGCCCGGACGGCGCAGCCGGACCAGGGCGATGTCGTGGTCGGGGTCCTGGTCCCGCGTCCAGCGCGGGTCCACGTCGATCCGGGTCGGCACCCAGATGCCGTACGGGGCGACGCCGTCCCGGTAGCCGGGCGCGAAGGCGAGGTTGGTGCGGAAGCCGCCGGCGTACACGCAGTGCGCGGCGGTGGCGATCAGGTCGCCCCGCGGGGAGTGGACCACGACGGCCGAGCAGTGGTGGTCGGGGTCGCCGTCGCCGCCGGGGGAGAAGAGCGCGCCGACGGAGGGCTCGGCCGGGGCGGGGCCGGCCTCCAGGGGGTCGGAGGGCTGCCACCCGGCGTACCGCCAGTCCACCGGGCCGCCGCCGTCGGCGAAGGCCTTGCCGTCCGTCGGCGGCTCCGGGTCCTCCCGCACGATCCCGTCCAGCACCGAGGCCGCCGTCTTGTCGGCGCGCTCGGGGTCCTGCTGGTAGACGCCTTGCGCCGGATCGCCGTCCGCGCGGTTCGCGGCGATGCCGCGCAGCTCCCAGGCGACGTAGCCGACGCCCGCGAGGACCACGGTGCACAGGAGACCGACGACCATGGAGCCCCGCGGGGCTGACCGGCCCCGCCGCCGTTCCCGCTCGTCAACCCTGCCGACCATGTGGTACTCCCGCCCCAGACGCATTCAGACTCTTCGTTCGATGGGGGAGCGGCGGCCCGGGTTCCGGCAGGCGGACGTGTCCGTGCTCACAGCCCCCGCCCCCGGTACCCCGCCGACGGCCCCCGATCCGCCCGCGTACGCCGAACTCGGCGTTCCATGGCCCCTGTTACCCCCGCCGGGCTATGGTGCCGGGCGGGGGACGACTGCGCGAGGGGGGCCGGGCTGCGATGCGTTTTCTCTTTGTCCACGGTACGGGGGTGCGGCGCGAGCGGCACGACGCGCTGTTCGCCCAGGTCCGTGAGCGGCTGACGGCCAGATTCCCCGGAGCCGCCGTCGACTCGTGCTACTGGGGCGACCGGTTCGGCGCGACCCTCGGTGCGGGCGGCCGTTCGGTGCCGGGTCTGCGCCGCGGTCCGCAGGACGAGCCCGACCCCGTGGACGCGGAGACGGCCGAGTGGGCGCTGCTGCTCGCCGACCCGCTGTGCGAGCTGCGGGTCCTGGCCGAGGCGGGCTGGGCGGGCCCCGGCGGCCGGGGTGGGCGGGGTGAGCGGGGTGACGCCGGCGACGCGTACGACCAGGACGACGAGGACGCCTGGCACGGCGACGCCTTCGCGATGCCGGGCGTACAGGCCGCCGGAGCCCGGGTGCTCGCCCTGCTCGAAGGCTTACCGCCCGCGCCGCCACCGACCGGGGACGAACTCGGCGCCCTGCTGCACGGCACCGGCCTCGCCGCGGGCTTCGCCGCCGCCCTGGACGCTGCCGCCGGCTCCGCCGAAGCGGCCCGGGCCGCGGCCCGCGCCACCGACGAGCCGCAGGCCCGCGAGCTGGCCACCGCCCTCGCCCGGTCCGTGACCGCCGCCGCCCTGGCCGCCGCCACCGACGAGGCCGACTGCACCGGCGCCGAACGCGACCGCCTCGTCGAGCTGCTCACCACCCGCCTCGGCGGCGACGGCCGGGTTCCCGGTGCCCGCGTGGCCGCCGTCCTCGGCCGGCTCGCCCTGCGGGTCACCACCCAGCCCCTCCTCGACGCCCGGCGCGGCTCCCTCACCGTCGGAGCCACCCCCGTGCTCGGCGACATCCTGCGCTACCAGTCCCGCGGCCACGAGCTGCGGGAGTTCCTGCACGCCCGGATCACCGCCGATCCGGGGCCGACCGTACTCATCGGCCACAGCCTCGGCGGGATCGCCCTGGTGGACCTCCTCACCCTCGCCGCCGCCCGCGGTGAGGCCGTCCCCGGGGCCGAGCTGCTGGTCACCGTCGGCTCGCAGGCCCCGTTCCTCTACGAACTGGGCGCGCTCACGGCGCTCGAACCCGGCGCGAAACTCCCGTACGGCTTCCCGCGCTGGCTCAACGTCTACGACCGGCACGACGTGCTCTCCTACCTCGCCGCGCCCGTCTTCCCCGGCGACGCGCGCGTCAGCGACCACGAGGTCCGCAGCCGCCAGCCCTTCCCGGCCTGCCACAGCGCCTACTGGAAACAGGACTCCCTCTACGAGCGCATCGAACAGGCGGTGACCGAGGCGGAGATCGGGTGACTTCCGCCGACTTCCTGCCCCCGGCCCTCGGACCGCAGCGCACCTTCGCGCTCGTCGCCGGGGTCGAGCGGTACGACATCAGCCACCGCTGGAACCTGCGCGGCCCGGCCCGCGACGCCCTGCGCTTCGCCCGGTGGCTGACCGGCCCCGCCGAGGTGCCGCCCGGCAACGTCCGCCTGCTGCTCTCCCCGCTCGACGATCCGGGCGACCTCGACTGGACGGACTCCCCGGCGATGACCGCCCTGCGCACGGCCTACCGGCCGGCGACCGAGGAGAACGTGAAGTCGGCCCTGCTCGACGAACTCCCGCAGTGCGACGGCGACCTGCTCTGGATCTTCTGGGCCGGACACGGCTACCTCGGGCCGCGCCAGGAGCTGATGCTGCCCTGCGCCGACGCCCGCCCCAGCCAGATCAGACACCTCAACCTCGACTCGGCGCTGCGCTGGTGGCGGACCGACCTCGTCAAACAGCGCCGCTTCCCGCTCCAGGCCGCACTCGTGGACTCCTGCCGGGTCGACGCGCCCCGCGACACCCGCTGGAACTTCGGCAACACCGACTACGGCGGAGGGAGTTCGGTACCGGGCCGGCGCCAGTTCCGGCTCTACGCCTCCCGCGAGGGCGAGGTCGCGCAGAACGACCCCGAGCGCGGCGCCGGCCGGTTCACCGATGCCCTGCTCGGCGAACTGGGCGGACGGTCCGTACGCGAGAGCGTCAGCGGGCTGCCCGGCGCCGCCCTCAGCATCCACCGCACCTTCCAGGAGCTGCGCGAGCGCGGCGAGGGCTGGCAGCTGCCGCAGTTCATCGTCGACCGGGACTGGGACGCCTGCTCCTTCCTCGACGACGACCTGTCCCGCGCCGCACTGCCCCGGGCCGCCAGACTCGACCAGACGGCCTGGGACGGGCTCGGCGAGCTCTTCGAGGGCCGCGAGCTGCCGCGCTGCGCCTACGAGGCCTACGCCTGGGCGTTCAAGGCGGCCGGCTGCACCACCCCCGCGCACGGCGGCCTGCCGGGGGACGGCCTGCTGGAGGTGGTCCAGGACCTGGACGAGCGGCAGGGCGGGCGCGGCGGGATGCCACTGGCGGTGCCCTTCGTACGGTTCCTCGCGGACCGGGCCGCCGCCGCGGGCGACGCGCGGTGGGCGGCCCGGCTCGGGGACTGGGTACGGGCCACCCGCGAGCGCCTCGCCCTGCCGGTGCTGCCCCCGCCCCCGCCGCCGGCCCGCAGGATGGTCGTGCACGTCCGGCTGGAGACACCGCCGGGCGGGGAGCCCGGATACCTGGCCCGGATGTGGCTGCGGGGCGAACGGACCCGGCACATATGGGAGTCGGAGGGGCAGCCGGTCGCCCTGGACGGGGTGCGGCAGGAACTCGTACGGCAACTCGCCCTCATCGGCGGCGCCTCGGACACCGGCGGAGGGACGGGCGGCGAGGCCGGAGGGCAGGCGTACGCCGCGGTGGACCGCATCGAGTTCCACGTGCCGTACGAGCTGCTCGACGCCGACTTCGACCAGTGGCCGGTGCCCCGCGGCCCGGCCGGCCGGCGCCGCGCCCTCGGCCTGCTCCACCAGGTGGTGGTGCGCTGCCCGCAGGAGCGGGCGGACACCCGCGCCGAGTGGCACGGCACCTGGCGCTGGCTGCACGCCCAGGGCGGCCGGCACCCCGACGCCGTACGCGTCGTCACGGACGAGGAGGTCACCGACGCGCTCGGGATCGAGCTGGCCGCGCAGCCGCCGCCCGCGTGCGTCCTCGCCCACACCGCGGCCGCCCCGCACGCCGGGCTGCTGGAGGCCGTACTCGAAGGCGGGCTCCCGGTGGCCGTATGGCGGCGCGGCGGCGGCCTGCCCGCACCCGCACTCCTCGACCTGCTGGCTCCGGCCGGGCCCGACGGCCGCCCCGACCCCGGCGCACTGGACGTACTGGCCCTGCCCGCACGCGTGCGGGAGGTGCGCCGGGCGGCCGCAAGTGCCGCCGGGGGAGCCGAGCGCGCCCGCCAACCACCGCCAGGGGGAGACCAGTTGGTGCTCCTGTGGGACGATCCCGACGACATGCCGGGCCTCCGGTCCCTGGCCTGACCCCGACCACCGACAGACGGCGGAACCGAAGATGGAGGCAGAGGCAGTGGTGAAGGACTGGTGGCTGTACCACGGGACCGGCGAGGGCGCGGACCGGCGTGCCCGCCTGGAGGCCGGATTCCCGCCACCCTGGCGGGACTTCACCGGCGCCCCCGACCCCGGATACGCGCCGCCCGGGTGCGCCGGAGCGGCCTGGGAGCGCACCTGGCGGCGCGGCGAGGGCTACGTGCCCGACGAGCCGGAGAAGGACGTCGTCAACACGGCGCTGCACCTGCGCAGGCCGCTGCTCGTCACCGGGAAACCGGGCGTCGGCAAGTCCACGCTCGCCTACAGCATCGCCTCCGACCTGAACCTGGGACCCGTACTGCACTGGCCGATCACCAGCCGGACCGTCCTGCGGGACGGGCTGTACCTGTACGACGCCATCGGCCGCCTCCAGGAGGCCGGGCTGGAGCAGCTGCGCACACCGGGCACGCAGCCCGCCGGAGCCGTACCCGTACAGGTACCCGGGCCCGGACCCGGACCGAACACCGCCGTCGCCGCGGTCGCCGCCTCCGCCCCCTCGATCTCCCGCTATCTGCGCCTCGGCCCCCTCGGTACCGCACTGCTCCCGCAGGACCGCCCCCGCGTGCTGCTCGTCGACGAGATCGACAAGAGCGACATCGACCTCCCCGGCGACCTCCTCACCGTCTTCGAGGACGGCGGCTTCCTGATCCCCGAACTCGCCCGCCTCGCCCAGGAGGACCCCACCGTCGCCATCGGCACCGACGACGACCCCGACGCGGCCGTACGGATCACCCAGGGCCGCGTCCAGTGCCGCTATTTCCCCATCGTCGTCCTCACCAGCAACGGCGAACGCGACTTCCCGCCCGCCTTCCTGCGCCGCTGCGTCCGCCTCCACCTGGAGCCGCCCGGACCGGACAAGCTCGCCCGCATCGTGCGCCGCCGGCTCGGCGTCGACATCGCGTCCGGCGAGGAGTACCAGGACCTCGTCCAGGCCTTCCTCGACCGCGGCGAGGACGGCGACCTGGCCACCGACCAGCTCCTCAACGCCATCCAGCTCCGCCTCGCCGGTGCCTGGTCCGCGCCCGCCGACCGCGAACGCTTCCTCGCCACCGTCATGCAGCACCTGACCGGGCCCACGGCGTGATCGAGGAGCTGCTCGCGGCCCTCGCCGACGGCGCCGACGGCAGCGTCCCGAACACCGGCATCGGGGCGGAGGAGATCGCCGACATCCTGTGGCTGGCGGCTCGGGTGGACCCGGGCCGGGAGGCCCGCCCGCCCGGTGCGCCAGGCGCCGGCCCGCCGGGCGGGCCGCTGCCACCCCCCGACACCCCTTCGCCCGAGCCCGGCCCCGCACCCGGCACGGACGCCCCGGCCGGCGGCGAACCGGCCGTCCAGCTCTTCCCGGCCGCCCGGCGCGGCCCCACCGGGAAACCCGACGACGGCGGAGCGGAACGCCGCGGCTCACCCCTGCGGCTGCCGCGGGCCGCCTCCCTCGACGACCCGCTCGCCCTGATGCGCTCCCTGCGGCCCGTCGGGAGACGCTCCATCGGCGGCCCGGGAGAAGAGCTGGACGAGCAGCTCACCGTGGAACGCAGCATCGAGCGGATGGTGACGACCCCGGTCCTGCGACCCGCCGAGAGCCGCTGGCTGGACCTGGCGCTGGTCGTCGACACCCACCACTCCATGCTGCTCTGGTCGGACCACGTCGACGAGCTCCGCCGCGTCCTGACCCGCAGCGGCGTCTTCCGCGACGTGCGCACCTGGCAGCTGACCGGCACCGGCCCCGGCGCCACCCCGATGGTCACCCGCGGCCACGGCGGCCCGCCCCGCAACCCCCTGGAACTGGCCGACCCGGCGGGCCGCCGGCTGATCCTCGTACTCTCCGACACCGTGGCGGGCGGCTGGCGCGAGGCCCCGGTGCAGGGCATGCTCCGGCACTGGTGCGCGCACAACGCCGTCGCCGTACTGAACGTCCTGCCCGAACGGCTCTGGACGCGCGGCGCCGTCCGCCCCGTCCCCTTCGCCGTCCGCGCCGACCGGCCGGCCGCCGCCACCCGCTCCTGGCAGCGGATCCCGGCCGCCCGCCGCGCCCGCGCCGGACGCCGCCGCGCCGCCCCGCCGGCCGTCGTCCCCGTGGTCGGTGTCGCCTCCGGCAGCCTGGCCCGGCTGGTGCGGGTGGTCTCCGGGGACGGCCGGTGGCGGCGCCTCGCCTGCCTGCGCCTGGACCCGGAACCCGCCGCCGCGGGCGCCCCGGAGGATCCGGCCCCCGGCGGCGGCCGCAGCGCCCTGGAAGTGGTGGAGGACTTCCGCGCGAACGCCTCCCCGACGGCCCAGCAGCTCGCCGCCCACCTGGCCGCCGTACCGCTCACCCTGCCGGTCATGACCCTGGTCCGGCGCTCCCTGCTGCGCGACTCGGAGCACGGCCACCTCGCCGAGGTCGCCCTCGGCGGTCTCTTCGAGGCCTGGGAGGACGAACAGGACGCCGGTGAGGTGGAGTTCGAGTTCCTGCCCGGCGTACGGGAGGTGCTGCTCGGCTCCCAACTGCGCGGGGACGTGGCCGCCGTACGGGAGCTGGTCCGGCGCCGCGTCTGGGAGTTCATGTCCCGCAACCGGCGCACCGGCCCGGACTTCTCCGCGACCCGGGTCACCACGGGCCGGGAGGGCGTGCGCCGGGTGGCCGAGGGAGCCCTGCCGTTCGCGGCGCGGCCACCACAGGATCCGGGCCTGGCCGACCGGGTCGTCCGGGTCCGCCACGACGGGGCGGCCGAACCGCAGGAGGTCGGCACCCTGCTGACCCCGCGCCTCGTGCTCACGGTGGGGGACGCGGTGCCCCCCGCGGGCGCGGTGGCCTGGGTGCGGCCCGGCGACCGGGAGATCCCCTGCCGTGCCGTGTGGTGGGACGACGCGGCGCCGCGGATGCTGCTGCTCCAGGCCGACGAGGACCTGATGGATCCGGCGGCCGGCGTGGAGCCGCTGCCCTGGCTGACGGCGGGGGACCACCACCGCCCGGACCGGCTGCGGATCGACGGCCGCACCGACCAGGGGGACCCGCTCGCGCTCACGGGCGAGGCGGCCCCGCACGACGGCGAACGCAACGGCGAGCTCGTCCGGCTCTCCGCGGAACCGGAGGGCTGGACGCACTTCCGCGGCGGCCCCGTCTCCGCGGACGGCGCGCTGGTCGGCGTCGTGCACACGGTCTGGCCCGACCGCATGGTGTTCCTGCTGGCCGACGCCCTGCTGGAACAACCGGACTTCCGCGCGGCGCTGGAGGATTCCAGGCGGGCGCGGGACACGGAGAGCGCGGTGTGCCTGGCGGTGCTGCCCGGCGCCGACGGCGTGGTCCCGACCGGGAGCACACCGCTCGCGGAGACGCGCGACATGCTGGTCGAGCTCATGCAGCGCACCGGTGCCGGCGGGCGGCTGACCGGCGGCGAGGGGGACGCGCCGCTGCTCGTCACCTTCGCCGCGCCGGGCGCCCACGCCAGGGCGGGCCGGCTCCTGCACGATCTGCCCGGGGTCATGACCCGGTACGGATTCCGGCGCGTGGACGGTATGCACCCCTCGCTCGGCGTCGCCGTGGGAAGTGGCGCGGACGAGAGCGCCCGGCTGGTGCGGCACCCCGTGATCGCGGATCTGCTGGGACGGACGGTGCGTCCGGGAGCGCTCGTCCTCGCCGTCTCCCACCGCCTGCACGAGGAACTGGGTGATGTGATCGGTTCGCCCGCCCGGCTGGCACTGCGCCGGGTGGGCGGCGCCGACGAGGGCTGGGTGTGTTCCGACGACCACGCGCCCGCCGGGGTGCTCGGGCAGGTACTGACCGAGGCGGGCGGGCTCCTGGACGAGGGCATCGACTGGCCGGCCTGCGGACTCGAGACCTCACCGGGCGACCCGCGGCCCTGCACCGGCATCCGGCTGCCGGGCCACGAGCGGTGCCTTGCCCATCTGGAGATCGAGGACCAGGAGGCCTACCTCGGGACGCTGTCGCCGGGAGCGCCGGTGGACCTCCGGGGCACCACCTTCGACCACGGCCTGCTGCCGCGCCTCCTCATGGCGTTGCAGCCGAGCGTTCCGGGACCCGCCAGAGTGGGGGCGGCGGCCTTCGACCGCGCACGGTTCGCGGAGGGCTGGACCCGGCCGGACATCGAGTTCTCGGACCGCGCGTCCTTCGTCCGGGCCACCTTCGCGGGCCGGGCCGGTTTCGCCGGAGCCACCTTCGCCGGGCCGGTCTGTCTCGACGGTGCGGTCTTCGAGCACGTCGGCGACTTCGACCGGTGCCGCTTCCACCGCGCGGCCACCTTCCGGCGGACGCGCTTTCGCGGCTCGGCGGGGTTCAAGGACGCGGTCTTCCTCGCCGACGTCTCCTTCGGCCGGGCCGTGCTGCAGGCCTCCGCGGACCTGAACGGGATGCGGGTGGACGGGACGGCGGACTTCACCCGCGCCGTCTTCCGTGGCCTGGCGGGGATGAGCGCGACCGGCTTCGCGGGATCCGTCTCCTTCGCGTCGGCGACATGGGAGCGCGGGCTCCTGTCCACCGGGGCGGTGTTCGAAGGGCCGGTGGATTTCGCGCGCGCCACGTTCCGGGGCCGGGTCCGCTTCGAAGGAGTGCTCTTCGAAGCGGATTCGATCCTCGGGCGGTTCTCCTCGGTCGTCCCGCCGGACCGCTGGGCCTCCACCCGGCGCTCCGACGGTACGTGGGACATCCGGCTGCTCGACGCCGACAGTGGATGACCGGGCGGGCGGACCCGGCCCTCAGGGCCCGCTGTGCGAGGCCTCCAGCTGCCGCTCCGGCCGCCCGCCGCCGGCCGCCGGCGGGAGGCTCGCCTCGATCTCGTCCAGGGCCCGGCGGGCGGTGGCGATCCGGGCCCGGACGTCGGGATCCGTGCCCGGCGCCGGGGCGCGGTTCGCCTCGTCCTCCATCTCGCGTGCCTCGTCGAGGGAGTTGAGGACGACGCCGATGAGTACGTTCACCAGTACGAAGGAGGCGAGCAGCGCGTAGGAGGCGTAGTAGATGATGCTCAGCCGCGAGATCTGCAGTCCCGCGCGGACGGCGTCCGTCAGACCGTCGAGCGTGGTCAGCAGGAAGAGCGTGAGCATGGCGCGGCCCACCGAGCCGTAGTGCCCGGGGTCGGACTTCGCGAAGCAGACCCAGCCGACCATGGCGTACACGTACAGGACCAGGGCTCCGACGAACAGGAAACTGGCGGTGCCCGGCAGGCTGCGGCCGACGGCGATCAGCAGGATGCGCAGGTGGGGCAGGAAGCGGGCGGTGCGCAGGACCCGGGCCAGGCGCAGCATCCGCAGCAGGGTGGTGTTCTCGCGGACGAGCGGGACGAAGGCGGAGGCCACGACCGCGAGGTCGAAGAGGTTCCACGGGTCACGGAAGAATGCTTTCGGCCGGTCGGCGCAGGCGCCCAGGCGCAGCAGCATCTCCACGGTGAACAGGGCCAGGCAGCAGTTCTCCGCGCCCTGCAGCACGAGCCGGTACTCCGCGGCGAGCCCGCTGTACGTCTCCACCCCCATCAGCGCGGCGTTGAAGAGGATCGCGCAGAAGACGACCATCCCGAAGGCGGGGGCCTCCGTGGCCACCCGGCACCGGGCTGCCAGTTTCATCCGGCCTCGTCCGGCCGGCCTCGGGTCTGTCATCGTGCTCCTCGTACTCTCGTCTGCGCCGCGGGCGAAACGGCGGGCCACCCCTCTAACGCCCCGAGGCCGATCGGGTTTCACCCCGGTCCGCCCCCCGATGCGCCGAACGTGAGCCGGAGGCCGGTTCCGCTCCCGCGCGCCCCCTGTCACCGCTCGTCCCGGGCCGGGGCCAAGTGCGTTGCGTGAACAGTCGGTTGATCTGCGGGTGGGGCGACCCGTCGGCGCATATGCTCGCTTCGTACACCCGCACTCCGTACATCCGTACACCGTGCATCCGTGCTTCCGCATGCCTCGCAGCCGTAAGGGGACCGCGCCGTGAGTGTCCGTATCCAACCCTCTTCCCAGGTCGACGAGAGTGCCGAACTCGGTGAGGGGACCACGATCTGGGATCTGGCGCAGATCCGCGAGGAGGCCCGGCTCGGGCGCGGGTGCATCGTGGGGCGCGGGGCGTACGTAGGGCCCGGCGTACGGATCGGCGACCACGTGAAGCTGCAGAACTACGCACTCGTCTACGAGCCCGCGGTCCTCGGCGACGGGGTCTTCATCGGCCCCGCGGCGGTGCTCACCAACGACTTCTACCCGCGCGCGGTCGACCCCGAGGGCCGGATCAAGCGTGACGGCGACTGGGAGGCCGCCGGGGTCGTCGTCGCCGAGGGGGCCTCGCTCGGGGCCCGTTCGGTGTGCGTGGCCGGGGTGCGCGTCGGGCGCTGGGCGCTCGTCGCGGCCGGCGCCGTGGTGTCCAAGGACGTGCCGGACTTCGCGCTCGTCGCGGGCGTACCGGCCCGGCGGATCGGCTGGGTGGGCCGGGCCGGGGTCCGCCTGGTGGAGCGCGAGGGGGAGGCGGGCACCTGGGAGTGCCCGCGCACCGGAGCGCTGCACGACGAGAAGGACGGCACGCTCACCGAGCGAACCTGACGGAATGTCGGCAATTTAGGGCACCGGCATTTCCTCAAAACCACAATCAATGAACATCCGTGGGCATAACGTGTCCCTGCACACGGGATCTGAGCAGGCAACAGGCCATGTTCAGTGGGGGGTTGTGTACGACGAGGGCACCGGGGCAGTGGCACGCCGGCGCGGGCACACCCGCGCCTGCCGGCACTGCCGTTCACGCGTGTCCCGGTCCGAGGCATCGCTGGGGGGATCCAGACGCCGGCCTTCGGACGGTTCGTGCCATCGGCGTGACATCGCCGCGGGCACGGACGCCGTCATGCGCAGTCCCCCTCCGCGGAGTGACGACCGCCAGGTCCGTCCGAGGAGAACGATCAGAGGGGGTAGGTGTGTTGGAGCCTTACAGCTCGGACATACGGGGTGCGGGGAGCACCAGGGGAATCGGGGTGGGGACCCGATGAACACCACACGATTAGAAGCACTGGCCCACGAGGACCAGGCGCTGCACGCCCTCGCCGAGCGGCTGCTCGCGCTGGCCGAGGCGGGGCTCCCGGCGATGTACCTGCCGGACGCCGAGACCTTCGTGTTCACCCGGGCGGGAGTCGTCTCACCCGAGGGAACTCCCGTCCTGGAGCAGCGGGGAACGAGCACCCGGTACGCGGCGATCACCGCGCTGGGAGCCCGCTTCCTGCCCGGGGACCGGCAGCGCGCGCTCTTCGGCGGGCGCACCGCGGAGGAGTTCACGGGCGTGCTCGTGGAGCGGCTGCCCGGGGTGGTGAACCTCGGCGACGCGGCGCTCATCGCCTGGGCCGCCGCGGAGACCGGCCATCCCAAACTGTCCGACGCCCTCGACCGGGTGGCCGCGCTGGACGTACCCGGGCGGCCGCAGTACACGGTCGAGGCGGCCTGGGTGCTCTCCGCACTCGCGGCCGCGCGCGCCGTGGTGGACGTGGAGGAGCGCCTCGCGGCGGCCCGCGTACGGCTGCTGGCGGCCAGGGTCGGCGACAGCCCGCTCTTCCCGCACGCCACCGGGCCCGGGCTGGTCCCCGGCTACCGGTCCCACGTGGCCTGTTTCGCCGACCAGACCTATCCGCTGCAGGCGCTGGCCCGGCTGCACGCGAGCGGCGACGACCCGGAGGCCCTCGCGGCCGCCGACGCCTGCGCCGCCCGCATCTGCGCACTGCAGGGCGACGGCGGACAGTGGTGGTGGCACTACGACGCCCGCGAGGGCGGCGTGGTGGAGGGCTACCCGGTCTACAGCGTGCACCAGCACGCGATGGCCCCGACCGCCCTGTTCGACCTGGCCGAGGCGGGTGGCACGGACTTCGGCCCGGCGATCCGCCGCGGGCTGCGCTGGATGACCGACGTGCCCGAACTCGCGGATCCCACCGGGAACCCGCGGGAGCCGATGATCCGCGAGGACTTCGGCGTCACCTGGCGCAAGGTCTACCGCGGAGATCCGAAGAAGGCCGTACGGGCCGCCCGCGGACTCACCACCCGGGTGGCACCGCACGCCCGGCTCGCCCCGCTCGACCGGATCTTCCGCCCCGGTGCGGTGGACCGCGAGTGCCGCCCGTACGAGTTCGGCTGGATGCTCTTCGCGTGGCTCGGAGGGATCCAGAGATGACACGACGACAGTCCCTCTTCGGGGTCCCGCTCGACCCGCTGACCATGGACGAGACCGTGCAGCGCTGCCTCGACGCGGTGCGGCGCGGGGAACAGATCGAGATCGGCATGGTCAACGCGGCCAAGCTGGTCAACATGCGGCGCGACCCCCTCCTCGCCGAGGCGGTCGCCGGCTGCGACCTGGTCCTGGCCGACGGCCAGGCCGTGGTCTGGGCCGGCCGCGTACTGGGCGTCCGGCTGCCCGAACGGGTCGCGGGAATCGACCTGTTCATGCGCCTGCTGGCCGCCGCCGAGGTGGCGGACATCCCCGTCTACCTGCTCGGGGCCCAGGAGGACGTGCTGGAGATGATGCTCGGGCAGATCTCCGAGCGCTTCCCGAAGCTGCAGGTGGCCGGCAGCCGCAACGGCTACTTCGGCGACGGCGACCAGGAGGCGATCGCCGACGCCATCGCCGACAGCCGCGCGCGGCTGCTGTTCCTCGGCATGACCTCGCCCAAGAAGGAGATCTTCACCGCCGGCTACGGCAAGCGCACCGGCGCGCACGTCGTCCACGGCGTCGGAGGCTCCTTCGACATCCTCGCCGGCATCACCAAGCGGGCCCCCCTGGTCTGGCAGCGGATGGGACTCGAATGGTTCTACCGCACCCTCCAGGAACCGCGCCGTCTGGGCAAGCGCTACCTCACCACCAACGCTGCCTTCCTCCTCATGACGGTCCGGGAACTCATCCACCGCACACCGTCTGCCGGTTCCGCTTCCGCGAAGGGGAGTTACTGATGCGCGTCGTCGTCGTGGGACAGGGATACGTCGGACTGCCGCTGGCCATACGGGCCGCCGAGGTCGGACATCAGGTGATCGGATACGACGTGGACACCCGGCGGGTCAAGAGCCTCGCCGCCGGTGAGTCGTACGTGGAGGACGTCTCCTCCGAACGGCTGGCCCGCGCGCTCGCGCGTGGCACCTACCGCCCCAGCGAACTGGCCCGGGACTGCGGCGGCTTCGACGTCGCCGTCGTCACCGTCCCGACCCCCTTACAGGACGGAGCCCCGGACCTGCGCTACATCGAGGAGTCGGCGCACACCCTGGCCCGCTTCCTGCGCCCGGGTGCCACCGTCATCCTGGAGTCCACCACCTACCCGGGCACCACCGAGGAACTGTTCGCGCCCATCCTGGAGGACGGCTCCGGGCTCACCGCGGGCGAGGACTTCCACCTGGGCTACAGCCCCGAGCGCATCGACCCCGGCAACACCGTGTGGGGCTTCCAGCAGACCCCCAAGGTGGTCTCCGGCGTCGACGCCCGGTCCCTGAAGGCCGTCGAGTCCTTCTACGGGGACCTCGTCGACACCACCGTGCCGGTGCGCTCCCCCAAGGAGGCCGAACTGGCCAAACTGCTGGAGAACACCTTCCGCCACGTGAACATCGCCCTCGTCAACGAGATCGCGATGTTCGCCCGCCACCTGGACATCGACGTCTGGCAGGCCATCGAGGCGGCGTCCAGCAAGCCCTTCGGCTTCATGAAGTTCACCCCCGGCCCGGGCGTCGGCGGACACTGCCTGCCGATCGACCCGTCCTACCTCAACTGGCGGGTGCAGCGCGAACTCGGGCAGAACTTCCGCTTCGTCGAACTCGCCAACGACATCAACAACCACATGCCCGAGTACGTGACGCGCCGCGTGATCGACGCGCTCAACGCCAAGCGCCGCTCGGTCAACGGCTCCAAGGTCCTGCTGCTGGGGCTCGCGTACAAGAAGAACACCGGCGACGCCCGGGAGTCGCCCGCCGTCCGCATCGCCCAGCTGCTCCTCGACATGGGGGCCAAGGTCCGCGCGGCCGACCCCCACGTCGTGGAGAGCATCAAGGTCGACGCCCGCCTGGTGCGGGTCGAGCCGACCCGCAAGGAGCTGGCGGCCGCCGACGTGGTGGTCCTGCTCACCGACCACGACTCCTTCGACTACCAGATGGTCACCGAGCACGCCTCGTTCGTCCTCGACTGCCGCAACCGGGTCTCCGGACCCACCGTGGAGGTGCTCTGACCCCGTGACCAGGATCGTCTGCGTGGCCGGAGCACGGCCCAACTACATGAAGATCAAACCGGTGATGGACGCACTGGAGCGCCGCGGCGCCGAGGTGATCCTCGTCCACACCGGGCAGCACTACGACGAGTCGATGAACGACGTGTTCTTCCGCGACCTCGGCATCCGCCCGCCCGACCGCTACCTGGGCGCCGGATCCGGCAGCCACGCCCAGCAGACCGGGCGGGTCATGGCCGCCTTCGAGCCGCTGATCGACGAACTCGCCCCGGACGCCGTCGTGGTGGTCGGCGACATCAACTCCACCCTCGCCTGCGCCCTCGTCACCGCGAAGGCCGGCCCGCTGCTGGCCCACGTGGAGGCCGGGCTGCGCAGCCGTGACTGGAGCATGCCCGAAGAGGTCAACCGGGTCGCCACCGACCGGCTCAGCGACTACCTGCTGGCACCCTCGCCCGACGCCGCCGTGAACCTGCGCGCGGAGGGCTACCGGGAGGACCAGATCCACGTCGTCGGCAACGTCATGATCGACACCCTGCTCGCCAACCTGGACCGGGCCCGCCGGTCGGACGTCCTGGACCGGTACGGGCTCACCCGCGGCGGATACGGGCTGGTCACCCTGCACCGGCCGGCCAACGTGGACGACCCCGGGGCGCTGCGCGGCCTGCTCAAGGCCCTGGGCGAGATCGCCGACCGCTGTCCGCTGCTGCTGCCCGTGCACCCGCGGGCCGCGGAGCGGCTGGCCGAACTGGGCGTGCCCGGCGGCATCCGGCTGGTCCCGGCCGCCGGATACCTCGACTTCATCGCCCTGCAGGACTCCGCCCGCGTGGTGCTCACCGACTCCGGGGGCATCCAGGAGGAGACCACGGCCCTGGGGGTGCCCTGCGTGACCCTGCGGGAGAACACCGAGCGCCCCATCACCGTGGAGGAGGGCACGAACGTGCTGGCGGGCACGGACCCGGAGCGCATCACGGCCACCGTGAACCGGGTCCTCGACGATCCGCCCGCGCCGCGCTGCCCCGAACTCTGGGACGGCCGGGCGAGCGAGCGCATCGCCGCGGTCCTGCTCGACGGACCGCCCGCGCACACCAGGCCGCGCCCCACCGACCTCGTGCCGCACGGGGCGGCCACCGATCGACAGCACGTGCTGTAAACGCAATTCGAAGGGGAAGACCATGGATCTCGCGGAGATCTGGCGGGTCATGCGCAGGCGCTGGTACGTCCTGCTGCCCGGACTGCTGATCACGGCGGCGCTCACCGCCGCCGTGTACCTGCTGGTCCCGGTGGAGTACCGGTCGCAGAGCACGGTGACACTGCTGAACTCGAAGAAGGCCACGGTGGCCTTCGACGGCAACCCCTTCCTGAGCACGCAGGCCTCGCTCACCGGCATGGCCGACGGCCTGGCCCGCAACCTCAACTCCGACGACGCCAAGGCCGACCTCAAGTCCATGGGCGTCACCGGAGTGCACGAGGCGAAGATCGCCGACAACGCGCTCGGCCCCTACATGTGGCTGAGCGTCGTCGGGACCGACCAGGCCGCCGTGCTGAAGTCGGACGAGATCCTGACCAAGTACGCCGAGAAGCGGCTGCTGGAGTTCCAGACCCAGCAGTCGGTGACCCCCGACGCCATGATCCGGATGGCCACGATCGTGCCTCCCCAGAAGCCGGAGGCACAGACCAAGGCCAGGCTCCAGTTCCTGATCATGGCGGGTGCGCTGGGCTTCGTACTCAGCCTGGTGGCCACCTTCTTCGTGGAGGCCCGGAAACGCCGGGGGGCGTCGCCCGGCAAGCACCGGCCCGCCCCCGGCGAGGGCGGCGACAGCGGCGGGGACGAGGACACCGACGCCGGTGACCCGACGGCCACCCTGCGCATGACCGTCGCCCACCCGGCCGGCCCCGCCGCAGCCGGATCCCGTACGGCCGGATCGCCGTGACCGGCCCCGCGGCGGACACCGCGAGCACCACCCCGGCGGCGCCGCCCTCGCTCGGGAGCAAGGTCGGCTCCGCCGCCAGGTGGAGCCTGATCAACACCGTGGTCATGCGCCTCGGCAACTTCGCCACCGGCATCGTCCTGGCCCGCTTCTTCCTCGGACCCGAGGCCTGGGGCGTGTACGGGATCGCCCAGACGGTCCTGCTGGTCCTCCTCTCCGCCAACGAACTCGGCGTCTCGCTGGCGATCGTGCGCTGGGAGGGCGACCCCCGCCGCTTCGCCCCGACCGTCCTCACCCTCAGCGCCGCCTCCAGCTGCCTGCTGTACGCCGTACTCTTCGCGGTTGCCCCCGCCGTGGCCGGGGTGCTCGGCTCGCCCGAGGCCTCCGGCGTCCTGCGGGTGATGTGCCTGTGCGTGGTCCTCGACGGACTCTCCCAGGTCCCCGCCGGCTTCCTCACCCGCGAGTTCGCGCAGGGCAGGCGGATGGCCGTCGACGGGCTCAACTTCGTCCTCAGCACCGCGGTGACCCTGTTGCTCGCCGTCGAGGGCTGGGGCGCGATGAGCTTCGCCTGGGGATCCGTGGTGGGCAACGTGGCCGCGCTCATCGGCTGCTGCCTCGCCGCACCCGGCACCCTGAAGTTCGGCTGGGACCGGGAACAGGCCCGGGCGCTGCTGAAGTTCGGACTGCCGCTCGCCGGCGCCAGCATGCTCGCCCTCGGCGTGGTCAACGTCGACACCATGGTGGTGGGCTCGGCCCTGGACCCACTGGCCCTCGGCTTCTACGTGCTCGCCTTCAACATCTCCGGCTGGCCCGTGCGCATCATCTCCGAAGCGGCCCGCCGCGTCTCCTTCGCGGGCTTCTCCCGGCTGGCCGACACGCCGCAGGCGCTCGCCGCCGGATTCGCCCGCGCCCTCGGCGTCGTGATGGCCGGCACCGTCCCGATCTGCGTCCTGCTCGCCGCACTGGCCGCCCCCGTCGTGGAGCTCATCTACGGGGAACGCTGGCTGCCCGCCGCCCGGGCCCTGCCCTGGCTGATGGCACTCGGCCTGGTCCGCATCGGCTGCGAACTCGCCTACGACTGCCTGGTCGCCATCGGCCGGCGCCGCTCGCTCATCGGCGTCCAGGGACTCTGGCTGATCATCCTGATCCCGGCCCTCGTGATCGGCGCCCGCACCGGCGGGATCGTCGGAGTGGCCCAGGGTCACGTCCTGGTCGCCGGGGCCGTCGTGGTCCCGGTGTTCCTCCTCGCCCTGCACCGCGGGGGCATCCGCCTGGGCACCGTCGCCCGGGCCTGCGCCTGGCCGCTGCTCGGCGGCGCGGTGATGGCCGCCGTACTCCTCGTCCTGGAGCGGTACCTGGGCGACAGCGTGCTCGCGCTCCTGGCGACCGGAGCCGCCGGCACCCTCTGCTACGTCCTGTGCGTCCTGCCCGGCCGCGCCTTACTCAAAGGCTAGACAGCTGTGACACAGCACCGAAGGCGCCTGACGGCGTGGCTGCTCGCCGGAGTGGTGCTCGCCGTCGTCCTCACCCTCTACCAGGCCGACCGCACCGGCGTGAGCGAGCACACGGCCGCGCCCGGCGCCACCGGGCCCGCCGCCCCCTCCGCCACCGACCCGCCCCCGCCCTCGGCCTCGCCGTCCACCTCCGGCACGCCCTCCCCGACCGCCTCCCCGCCCGCCTCGCCGTCAGGGAGCGAACCGCCGCCCGCCACCCCCGCCTGCACCTCGCCCGGCACCTGCGGATTCCCCGATGCCGGCACCACCGGCCCGCGGATCGAGCTGGAGCGGCACGACACCGGGAACATGTCCGTCAAGCAGGACGGCACGGTCATCAAGGGCTGGGACATCCGCGGGTCCCTCGACATCTACGCCAACGACGTCACCGTCATCGACAGCCGGATCACCTCGACCAACTGGTGGGGGATCAACCTGCGCCCCGGCTACAGCGGACTGAAGGTCCTGCACACCACGATCACCGCCGTCCCCGGCAAGGGCCCCGACAACGGAGGGGTCAACTACGCCGTCTCCAACATGGGCGGCAGCTCGATCGAGGTCGGCTGGTGCGACATCTCCGTGTTCGGCAACGCACTGTCCATGGGGCAGGGCGATCTGCACGACAACTACGTCCACGACATCGTCGCGTTCCGCAACCAGGGCGGCGAATGGCAGCACACCGACGCCGTCATCAGCGGCGGCGGCAACAAGGGCCGGCTGACCATCCGCCGCAACACCCTGCTCAACTCCACCGCGGTGGACCGGGGCGCCACCGCGGCCGTCGGCCTGTTCGCCGACACCGGAGTGGTCTCCTCCGTCGTCGTCGACGGCAACTGGCTGGCCGGGGGAGCGTACGCCCTCTACGGCGGCGGCCCGGGCGCCACCGGAATCCAGGTCACGAACAACGTCTTCTCCACCCAGTACCACCCGGCCGCCGGGGCCTACGGCGCCGCCACCGCCTGGAACGCGGGCGGCGCGGGGAACGTGTGGAAGGGCAACCGCATGTCCGACGGCAGGCCCGTCGACCCCCCACCCGCCTCCTGACCACCGAGAGGACCGACAGCACATGATGCGCCGGATCGCGCGCGCCCCCTGGGAACTGCTCAAACGGACCTTCGGCTGGCTGGTGCTCTTCGAAGCCAGGAACAAGGTCCTGCTGGCCCCCACCGCCCTGCGGCTGCGCCGCTTCGAGGACGCCGAGACCCACCGTCTCGCCGCCGCCCTGGGCGAGCCCCCGGCCGCCCTGGTCGCCACCGTCGTCCCCACCCACCGGCGCCCGGACGCACTGCGCGCGGCGGTCCGCTCCGCGCTCGCCCAGACGGTCACCGACCAGGTGGTCATCGTCGTCGACGACGGCGCGGGCCTCCCCGAACTGCCGGACGATCCACGACTGTTCGCGGTCTCCCTGGCCCGCAACACGGCGACCGCCGGAGTCGTGCGCAACGTGGGGATCCGGCTGACCAGGTCGCGCTACGTGGCCTTCCTCGACGACGACAACCTCTGGGAGCCCGACCACCTGGAACAGGCCCTGGCCACGCTGGAGGCACCCGACGGGCCCGACGCCGTCTACACCGCCCTGCGCAGGGTGCTGCCCGACGGCACCGACCACGACGTCCTCTCGGTGCCCTTCGACCGCCGCCGCGCCGCCCACGAGGCCTTCCTGGACACCAACGCCTTCGTGGCGCGGCGCAACCGGTCCCTGTACTTCAGCCGGCTGCGCCGCGCCCCCGAGGTACTGCCCCGCGAGGACTGGGAGCTGGTCCGCCGCTACGGCCGCCGCCACGAGGTACGCCACCTGCCGCGGGCGACCGTCCGTTACCTGGTCAACCCGGACAGCTTCTGGACCAGCTGGGACGGTTCCTGAGCCCTGTCGCCGACGTACTGCGCGGCTGAGCGCGCCGCGCGGAGGCGGTGCCGGGCGGTCCGTCCGGCTGCAGGGAAACCCGCTGGTGGGCGCGGATTCGGCCCCCGTAGACTCCGGTGCTCGTGACCGAGATCAGCACCGCCCCGACCACCGCCCCGACCACCGTCCCCGCCGCGTCCACGCCCGGCGCGTCCGCGCTCGCCGCGGATGCCGAGGCGGTAGGCGCCGCCGTGGCCGCCGCGGGCCGGGGCCTGATCGACCGTGAGACGGTCGCGGAGGTGGTCACGCTCTGCGCGGTCGCCGGTGAGCACCTCCTGGTCGTCGGCGCGCCGGGCACCGCCAAGTCCGAGGCCGTGCGCCGGATCGCCGGTCAGCTCGGTGGCCGTTACTTCGAGTACCTGCTCGGCAGGTTCACCGAGCCGAACGAGCTGTTCGGCCCCGTCGACCTGCGCGGTCTGCGCGAGGGCCGGGTCGAGTTCGAGACCGCCGGGATGCTGCCCGAGGCCGAGATCGCCTTCCTGGACGAGGTGTTCCTCGGATCCACAGCCGTGCTCAACACCCTCCTCGGACTCCTCAACGAACGGGTCTTCCGCCGCGGCCGCACCGTCCTCGACAGCCCGCTGCGGGTCTGCGTCGGCGCCGCCAACCACCTGCCCGACGACCCCGCCCTGGCCGCCTTCGCGGACCGCTTCCTCGCCCGCGTGTTCGTCGAGCCCGTGGCCGACGCCCGGCTGGAGGAACTGCTGGAGGCCGGCCGCCGCCCCGCAGTCGCTTCCGCGGCGCCGGCCGGCCCCGGCGGCCGGCTCGCCGCCGTCGACCGGCTCTCCGCCGCCGCCCGCGCCTGCGACCTCGACGAGGTCACCCCGCTGGTCGGTACCGCGCTGCGCCGGCTGCGCGCTGCCGGGGTGCCGGTCGGCGACCGCCGGGCGGTGCGCTCGCAGAAGCTGGTCGCGGCCGCCGCCGTGCTGGACGGCCGGACCACCGCATCCGCGCGTGACCTGTGGGTACTGCCCCTGATCGCCCCGACCGCCGACACCCAGGCACTGGCCCGCGACACCCTCGCCGACCTGGTGGAGAAGGCCGCCAACCGCAGCCTGGCGCACGCCGCCGAAGAGCTGTCGCGCAGCACCGCCGCGCGCGCCGAGCGGCTGGCCCGCACCGGCACGGCCCTGCTCGCAGAACACCGGACCCTTCCCGCGGGACGTGACTCGCGGCTGCGGCTGGAAGCCGCGCTGCGTGAGATCGACGCGGGCTTCGAGCCGGCCGACCTGCCGGCCGTGCTGGCCGGGATACGTGCCGAGCTGGTCGCGGCGGTCGCGCCCTCGTGACCGCCGCCCAGCCGTCTCCGACCGCCCCCGCGACCGCACCCGCGCCGTCCTTTCCGCTCCGGTGGGAGCGCCGTGAGCCCCCGCTCCCGGCCGCGGCCGTACTCGCGGTGGGCGACGCGGTGCCCGGCCTGGCCGCGGCGGCCCTCGAACGGGTCCGCGGCGGCGCCCGCCTCGGTGTGCTAGCCGACGACGGTCCGGGCCTGCCGGCCGCCGATCGCGCGCTGCTCGTGCTCGGTGACGAGGCGGACCTGCCGTGGGCCGACGGCGCCCGCTACCTGGGCCGCGACGCCGGCCTGCTGGTTCCCACCACCGCCCGCCCCGCACCGGCCGCCCCGCTCTGGCGCCGGGCCGTCGGCGCGGCCGAGGGCCAGCTCTGCGTCCTGGTTCCAGGCCGTGCGCTGGTCGCCGACGTGCCCGCGCCGGTCACGTCCCCGGACGCGCTGGACGCCTTCACCCGGCCGGCGGGCGCCGGCCCGGACGGCCCCGGCTCCGCCCCGCCGCCCCGCGGCCCGGCCGCCTCTCCCGGGAGTGCCCGCCGATGAAGACCGCCCGCCTGCCCGCCGCCCTCGCCCCCTGGGCCGCCACCCTCGCGGCCATCACCCCCGAACTGGCCGTCGCCTTCGGCCCGTTGCTGCGCCGTCTGGACGCCCTGGTCGGTGAACGCGAGCCCGTCGCCGACACCGCCGGCGACCCCGACGGCCTCGGAGGCCTCGCGCGCTCGGGCCGGCCGGACCAGCTGCTGCCGTCCGAGTGGCTGCTCGCCGACGAGTTCCCGGACGAGTTCCTGCGCCGCTTCGTCGACGGCGAACTGCTGCACCTGGCTCCCGAGTTCCGCACCCCGGCGGTCCGCGGCAGGATCGCCGCGCTGGTCGACACCGGCCCCACCCAGGCCGGCGCGGGCCGGCTGGTCCAGCTCGCCGCGCTCCTCGTCCTGCACCGCCGGGCGGCCGCGCGCGGCACCGAACTGGTCGTCGTCGTCCTCGGCGACCCGCGCGGACGCCACCTCAGCGGTGACCTCGCCGAGCTGCTTCCGGCCTGGCTGACCGCACGCCGCCCGGTCGACCCGACGCCCGCGGACGCGCAGCACGCGCTGGACGGCCTGGACGCCGCCGACCAGGCCTGGCTGCTGACCTCGCCGCGCCTCGCCGAACGGCTCCCGGCCCGCTCCAGGGTCCTGACGAGCGAGCCCACCCGCTGGTCCGCCGACGGCGCCGGTCACGCCGTCGTCCGGCTCGACGGCGCGACGGCCGAACTCCCGCTGCCCGCAGCCGAGATCGCCGTACGGGCGCTGCGCGGGGCGGAGTTCCGCCGGGCCGAACCGGTCCCGGCCGTCGGGCAGGCCGCCGGCCAAGGGGGAGCGGCCGGCCGGGCCCTGCCGGCCTTCACCACCCACGCCCGCACCCTGCTCGTCCGGAGCGGACAGGGCACCACCCTGTTCGCCGCCAACCTGCCGCACCCCGACGCCCGCACCGTCACCACCGTCCGGGCCCGCCGCCACGACCTGCCCGGGCCGGTGCTCGCCGCCGGCCGGACCGGGCGGCGCCTGATCGCCCTGTACGTACGGGACGGCCGGCTCGTCCCGTACGTCAGCGGCCGGCCGCTCGACGGGTACACCGCCGACCTCGCCGCCTTCGGGATCGCCGGCGCCCTCCCGGAGGAGCTGTTCGCCGGCCCGGTCCTCCCGGTCCTGCGCGGCGGCCGCGACCTGTTGCTGCCGCTCGCCGGCCGCTGGTGGCGGATCGCCCCGGACGGCAGCGTCACCGACGACGGACCGCTCGGCCGGGGTGCGCGGGGCCGGCCGGACTTCGACCGGTTCCGCGAGCCGCGGCTGCTCGACGGCCGGCCGCTCCACGAGGCGGCCCGCGAGGCCCGCCACTTCGTGCACAGCGGTGACTCCCAGGCCTGGTCGGCGGACGGCCGGACCTGGACGGCGCGGACCGGTCAGGGGGACGAGAGCCGCATCTCGTTCCGCGAGAACGCCGATGTGATCGGCATGGTCCACGACGGGCAGGCGCCCGCGCTGATCACCGTCAGCCGCAGCGGCATCGTGGTGCGCAGCGTGCGCGCCGACGGTGTACGGACCCTGACCCGCTTCTCCGGGGGCTCCGTGCCGCCCGCCGTCCACCCTTCCCTGCCGCTGATCGCCGCCGAGACCCGGCAGGGCCTGATCGTGGTCGGCGACGCCAACACCGGCCGGATCGACTTCCAGATCGGGGGCACCGAGTGAGCGCCACCCAGGGCGCGGCGTTCCGCGCCGCCGTCACGGCCACCGGGTTCGTCCTCGACGTACCCGTGATCGGCCCGGCCGAGGCCGCCGAGCGTGTCCTCGCCTCCTGGCAGGACGGCGCCGAGCTGCGACAGCTTCCGGACGGCCGATGGCTGTTCGTCCTGGCCGCACCCGTGGAGATCCGCGCCGACCGGGCCCCCGGGCTGCCCGTCGTGCGGACGGACCGCGGCGCGCAGGCCGCCGTCGGAGCCGACACCGCCACCGCGGCGCCCGGTCAGTTCGCGGTCGCCGCAGGCGGCACGACGGCCGTTCACCGGATCGCGGCGCTGCCGGAGCTGGACCCGGCCGGATGGCTCGACCTGTCCGGGATCACGCTCCACCGCCCGCGGCCGGCCGGCGCCACCGAGCACGAGGCCGAACCCGTCGTGGAGGCGCTGCCTCAGCGACCGGAGCCCGACCTGCGGGCCGCCGCGGGCATCGCGCCCCGGAGCGAGCGGGCCCGGCGGCTCACCGAGGACGCCCCGGCCGGCCCCCGGCGCCCGTCGGCGCCGTTCGCGGGGCGGTTCCGGCTGCCGTCCGCGTCCGGGCCGTGGGCCCTCGCCGCCGCCGTACTCGTGGTGCTGCCCCTCCTGCTGCTCGCGTCGCGGGGTGCACTGCACGGCGGCGCGCTGCTGCTCCCGCTCGCGGCCGGCCTGCTCGCCCTGCTTCGCAGGCGCGCCGGCGGCGCCGTACCCGGCCCGGACGGTTCCGGCGGCGCGGCCGGGGCCGCAGCCCCGGCACCGGAGCAGGGCCGGCCGCGCGGCCGCGCCCGCCGCCCGCTGTTCGACGCCCTCCTGGCCCGCCTGGCGATGCGTACGGCGGGCCCGCTGATCCAGGGCCGGCACGCCCGCTACCTGCGCGAGCTGACCCAGGCGTTCGAGCAGCGCCGCTGGGAGGACGCCCTGCGCGACGCGATCCGGCTCACGGGCGACCGGTCGGCCGGGCAGAAGCCCTGGCTGTCCCTCGGCCTGCCCCGCCGCTACGAGGGCGCCCTGCGCCCCACGCCCCGGACCGGCGGTTCCGGCGCCGCCTCCCCGCTGTCCGGCCGCACCGTGCACGAGCACCTCGCCGCGCTCTACCAGCGCGCCGCCGAGGACCTGGAGCGCGCGGGACGGATCGACGAGGCCGCATTCGTCCTCGCCGACCTCCGGGACGCCCCGGCCGAGGCCGTCGCGTTGCTGGTGCGGCACCGGCGCACCGCGCAGGCCGCCGAGCTGGCAGAGGGCCGCGACCTCGGCGCGGACCTCGTGGTCCGGCTCTGGTGGCAGGCCGGCGAGCGCGAGCGGGCCGTCCGGACCGCCTACCGCCGGGCCGCTTTCGCCCCGGCCGTCGAGCGCCTCGCGGCCGACGACCCGGCGTCCGCCCGTGAGCTGCGTGTCGCCTGGGCCGCCCACTGCAGGGAGTCCGGCGACCGGCTGGGCGCCGCCGAGGTGCTCTGGGCGGACGAGTCGCTGCGGCCCTCGGCGGTCGGCGACCTGCGCGACGCGGTCGCGCTCGGAGGGCCCACCCGGAGCCGGGCACTGCCGTACCTGCTGGCGCTCGGCGCCGGAGAGTCGACCCGGGCCCTCGCCCTGGCCGTCCTCGACGGCGACGGACACCCGGCCACCACCGGGCGGTCGGCGCTGGCCGCCGCACTGGCGGACCTCCCGGCCGCCGACCCGGCCCAGGACCGTGAACTCGCCACCGCAGCGGCCCGGGCGGTCGTCCGGGACGGCGGTTTCGGCGGCGCCCTCGCCGACCGGGACGCGGGGGCCCGCCACCAGCGGCTGCTCAAGCGCGCCGACCCGCTGGTCGCCGCCGACCTGGCCAGGCCGACCCGGGTGGCCCCTGCGGCGCACCTCCACGCCTACACCGCCGCCGACCGGTCCGGCACGCTGCCGGTGCTGGACGCGGCGCTGCTCGGCTCCGGCGCCGTCCTGGTCGCCTGCGGCCAGGCGGGCGTCCGGCTGCTCACCGCCGACGGCCGGACCAAGGCCCGCTGGGACGTGCCCGCCGACCAGCTGGTACTGGCCGACCACGGAGGTGTCGCGATGCTCGTGGCGGGCTACGGGCGGGTCCGGGAAGTCTCCCGGCTCGACCTCGCCACCCGCTCGGTCAGGCGCTGGACGACGCTGCGTTCGCGGCAGATCGTCCCCTCCTTCGACGGCCGGCACCTGATCACGGCCGACGACGACGGCATCACGGTGCTGGACACCCTCGCGCCCCGGCCCACCGTGGTCTGGCGCGAACTCGGCGGCGGCGAGCGGCTGATCGGCCGGCTCGCCCGCACCCCCGCCGGATGCACGGGTGTCGTGGCGTCGCCCCTTCCCGACGGCACGCAGGTCGTCGAGCTCTGGCGCTGGGACCTGCCCGGCTGGGAGCTGCGCTCCCGGCTCCGGCCGGACACGTTCAGCCCCGGCCGCTGCGCGGCGCTCGCCGCCGGCAGCCTGCTGGTGGCCGACCCGCAGCCGGCGGACGGGTCACCGGACCGGACCGTCCTGCAGTGGACCACCGAGGGCCCGCCCACCCGCCCCGGCACCCGCCCGGGCATCGAAGGAGTCGCGCCGCACGGCCCGATCGCCGACGGCGACCACTGGGCGCTCGCGGTGCCCGCTCCCGACGCCAGCGGAGTCCTCCTTCACACGGGCGCGGGCGCGGGCTCCGGACCCACCGCGACCGTGCTCTTCCCCGAGGCCGACACCCAGGCCCCGGGCCTGCGCCGGCACGCCGACGCGGTCACCCACTGGCACCGCTCCGGCCGTGTCCTCGCGACCACCCCCGACGGAGCCACCCTGCTCGCCAACCTGCGCGTCACGGTCGGCTGAGGACGGGACGGGGACGAGTCGGGGACGGGACGGGGACGTGTACGGGGACGGGGGCGCGCCGGTCCGACCTCGTGTCACGGCCCGGGCGTGGCCCGCAGCGCGGACGGGCTGGCCAGGGCCTTCGCGGCCGCCAGACTCGCGGGACGGCCGAGCACCGCACGGGAGGTCTCCCGCAGCAGCACGGCCGCCCGGAACGCGGCGGTCGCCGCCGCCCCGTTGCGGCGCCCGTAGAGCCGGACCCGGTTGAGCGTCAGCAGGGTCCACAGCCGGGGCGACACCTGCGAGTCCCCGCCCAGATGGGTGGCCGTGGCCGCGGGCTCCAGCCGGGTGACGAATCCGAGGTCCCGGGCCCGCAGGCAGTACTCGGTCTCCTCCGAGTACAGGAAGAAGGACTCGTCCCAGTCCCCGCACGCCTCCAGGCACTCCCCGGACAGGGCCATCAGCGCGCCCGTCGCCCAGTCCGCGACCGTGGCCCGCTCGTACGCGGACGGATCGGTCACCATCTCGCTCCAGCGCGGGAACCGCCCCGCCCGGCGGTTGCCCAGCACCGCCTCGCCGAGCGCCCGGGTCACCCGCGACTCGCGGCGCAGCGAGAGCAGCAGCGTGCGGCCGTCCTCCTCGTACAGCAGCGGGACGCTGATCCCGACCCGGCCGCCGCCGGGCGTGCCCGTGCCCAGCGCGTCCACCAGCACCTCGGCGCAGCCCCGCCTCATCCGGACGTCCGGATTGCAGACCAGGGCCGCCCGGAAGCCGCCCTCCCACGCGGCCGCGGCCCCGAGAGCGGCGTTCACCCCGGCCGCGTAGCCGGCGTTGCGGCCGGTCTGGACGACCGTCGCGTCCGGCGCCAGGGAGCGGATCAGCTCCACGGTGCCGTCGGCCGAGTCGTTGTCGGCGACGACCAGACGCCAGTCGAGCCCGGCCATGCCCTCGGGCAGCGAGGCGAGGAACTCCGGGAGCACCCCGGCACTGTTCCAGGTGACGACGAGGACCGCTACAGGGCCGGCACCCGGCTCCGGTCGGCGGGCTGCTGGCTGGATGGACTGCATGGGGACTCCACGGTTGCGGGCTCCGGCGCCGCGCGCCGGATGAACCCGAGGTAGCTGCCTCCGGCGGCGATCGTCAGGAAGAACACCCCGGCGAACATCGGGAAGCTGAGGGCGTCGAAGGTGGCGGCGATGACGAGGGAGACCAGGGCGGAGGCGAAGAACGCCTGCCCCAGCTCCCGGTCGGACTCGGTGCGGGCCAGCCTGCGGATGGCACCGCCCTGGTGGATTCCGGTGAACAGCAGGACCAGGAGCGCGATCACCCCCACGAGGCCCATCTCCGCCAGGGTGAGCATGTACTGGTTGTCGGTGAAGAAGAACAGTTCGGGCAGGAAGGTCCCGAAGCCCCTTCCGAACAGCGGCCGTTCGGCGAGATAGGGGACGATCGCGCTGTACTTGACCGTACGGGCCTGCGTGCTGCTGTCGGAGTTCGTCAGGAACGAGGCGAAGAGCGCGGTGATGGTGCCGATCAGCCCGGGAATGATCACCTTGAAGCAGGCCACCGAGCCCATCAGCAGACCGATCGCGGCCCACCTGCGCTCCGGCTTCCAGCGCAGCACCATCACCAGGATCACGATGAGCGCCCCGATGATGGAGGTCCGCGACACCGTCAGCGGCAGCGCGCCGCCCATCAGCACCACCGGCCCCCAGCGGCGCCACGCGCGCAGGTGGCGCCGTACCGGATCGAAGGCCTGCTGCACGGCGAAGGGCAGCATGATGGCGAGCATCCCGCCGAACTCCAGGGGCTGCGCCGTCGTGGACCGCGGCCGGGTGAAGGAACCCCGGTCCAGGGTGGTGATCTGGGCGACGCTGGACTGCAGGCCCGGGATGCTGATGCTGTCGGCGATGTTCGTCGCGGTGAAGAAGTCGTAGAAGCCGATGGCGGCCACCACCGACCCCATCACCACGGCCCGGCGCAGCAGCACGTCCAGGCGCTCGCGGTCCTGGATCCCCGCGGACACCAGGACCACCAGCGACACCCAGACCAGCAGCCCGATCAGCCCCCGGTCCGCCGCGAGGACCTCCTTGTGCGAGCTGCCGCGCATCGCGTTCGCGAGGTACGAGCCCAGCACCGAGAAGGCCAGCAGGCACATCACCACCCGCGGCAGCCGGGTGCCGGGGGCAGGCCGGATCCGGCCCGTGATCCACGCCGCCAGGTACCAGAACAGGCACAGCAGCGCGAACACGTTGGCCGGGGTGCCCACCCCGCCCATACCCGGCAGGGTCAGGTTCGACGGGACGAAGAAGGCCAGCGCCAGATAGCAGCTCAGCAGGGCGGTGGCGTCCAGCTGCCGCCCCCACGGCTTGCGGCGCCCGCGCCCCCGGGCCGTGGGGGCGGCGCCCGCGCGCCTGCGGCGGATCGCCGCCAGCAGGCTGTCTGTCAGGAAGGAGAGCACGAAGGCGGCGGTGGTGCCCACGATGACGACGCCCAGCACCTGCTGGTAGCGGCTCTTCATCTGCGGCACCGGCGTCTGCGGCAGCACCACCGGGGCCGTCTGCACCATGTACGCCGGCTTGACCTTGGCCGCCGCCTGGAGCGCGTTGAGCGTCTCCCCGGCGAAGGCGGTCAGCTTGTTGGTCTCCTCCAGTACGTTCGCCCGGTCGGTCCCCGTGACGGTCAGCGTGAGCATGGGCCCCGAGGTGTTCGCGGCGAACCCGACCGTATAGGGATCGGTGACCCCGATGCCCTGCAGGTCCCGCGCCGCGTCCGTCCCCGACAGTGTCCTGATCAGCACGTCCGCGGTGACCACCAGCGAACCGCCGGCGTTCGAGATGGGATTGCCGAAGGCGGGCGCCAGTTCGGCCACCGCCGTCGAGTCGAGCAGCGCCACCGAACTCTGCGACTGATAGGCCACCGGCACCGAACGGAACAGGTGGGCACCCACGAGCAGGCTGATCAGCGTCAGCGGCACCATCACGTACCAGCGGCGCCGGAGCACCGCGAGGATCTCACCGATGCTCATGAACACCCCTCGAGCACACGGCAATTGATGGCGGACCTACCCGTGTCCTGGAAAGATCGGTCACAACGGAAGGAATCCCTGTGTCGCCTGGTGAGTTGATCCGTGCGCTGCGTCGGCGCTGGTACGTCCTGATCGTGGCGGCGGTGCTCGCGGCCGCCGGAGCCGTGCAGGTGCTGCACCCCACACAGACGTACCTGAGTACGGCGATCGTCGTGCTCAAGCCGCCGGTGACGGACAATCAGCCCAATCAGCTGGCCAATCTGCAACCGCCTCTCGCGGCCGTCTCCTACGCCGCGGTGCAGCAGCTGGACTCGCCCGAAGGGGCCGAGGAGCTGCGCGCCGCGGGGGTGCGCGGCACGTACCGGCTGATCCCGCGCAACAGCGGGACCAGCGTCACCCCGCGCTATCTGATCCCCTCGCTCCAGATCCAGGCCGAGCAGGCCGAACCGGCCGCCGCCGACACGGCCGTACGGAAGATCATCGAGATCTATACGAAGCACCTGACGGACATGCAGACGCAGCAAGGCGTCCCGGAGTCCGCGCGGATGAGCGTGACGCTCCTGGTGCCGCCCACCGCGGCGGAGCAGAGCGGAAACAAGAGCCGGGGCCTTGCCGGGGCGGCCCTGCTGGGCGGGGTCGGCGGTGTGGTGGTGGCCCTGTGGACCGACCGGCTCCTGACACGCCGGAGCCGGCGCCGGCAGCGGCACGAGGCCGCCGTCGACGCCGGTCCGGTGGTCCGGGCCGAAGAGCCCGAGCGGGCCGCCCTCGCCGGGGCGGCCCGCTGAACACAGCGTTCGAGTCATCAAATCCCTCGACGCTTCCAGGACCGCCACCACAGCCACTCGCGCCCCCGGTCGGCCACGGCCGAGAGCACGAGCGGCTGGAGGTACGGCATGGTGCGCGCTCCGATGCGCCGCCGCCTGAGCAGCGCCCGGTACTCGGCCAGCTTCGTGTAGTCCTCCGGCAGGCACTCCGCCGCGAACTCCACGAGCTCGTCGACCGGTACCACCGCGGTGCGCCCCCGGTCGTACGCCCGGTAGGCGCGCCGCAGCGCGTACCGGGCGAGCCGGGTGCGCGCCGACAGCGCCAGCCGGTCGGCCCCCGGCAGCAGCCCGGAGCACTTGTCGAGCACCGAGTCGAACGCGACGAGGCGCTGGCGCAGGTCGTCGAGCTGGCCGCCGAAGTCCGTGGTGGACATGTTGTTGCCGTGGACCCGGTAGAAGGCCTGGTCGGCCCCGCGGACGTAGCCCACGTCGGCGTGCGCCGCGAGCCGCATCCACATCTCGATGTCACCGGCGTGCGGCAGCTCCGGATCGTAGCCCCCGACCTTGCGCTGGAGACTGGTGCGGACCACCACCTCGGGTGAGGTGATGCACCCGGTGCCCTCGCGGAACCGCCGGTCCAGCCACCACCGTCCGGGGTAGACCACCGATCCGGTGCTGCGGGTGCGGGCCGCCGGCAGCGGTCCGCCGTGCTGGAAGCGCAGCGGCCTGCCGTAGGCGAAACCGGCCTCCGGATGCGCGTCGAGCAGCGCGGCGGCGCGTACCAGGGCCCCGGGGACCAGCCGGTCGTCCGCCGACAGCAGCGCGACGTAGTCCCCGTCGGCCCACTCCAGCAGGCCCTCGTTGTAGGTGGCGATGTGGCCCTTGTTGCTCTCGTGGACCCGCACCTCGATCCGCGGGTCGGCGGCCGCCAGCGCGCGGGCGACCTCCGCGGAGTCGTCGGGTGAGGCGTCGTCGATGATCAGCACCCGCACGTCGACGCCCTCCTGCTCGTCCAGCACGCTCTTGACGCAGTCCGCCAGGAAGTGGCCGTACTTGTAGCAGGGGATCACCACGCTGACCGTGCTCACTGCCCGCTCACCTCCGTGGACAGCCCCTCCTGCAGGGCGGGAGGCGCGGTGGTGGTGAAGATCGGGCCGACCCAGTAGTTCACCGAGCCGAAGGTGTTCGTGGGGAAGGCGGTGGCCGCCCCGTACTTGTAGAGCCCGTTGGCGCTGCCGGCCGTGTCGGCCGGGGCCACCAGCGGATAGGAGCGGTGCGCTCCGGTGAAGTAGCCGCCGTCCACCGAGTAGTTGCCGTTCGGTGCGTGGTAGGAGGCCACGTACGTGGTGCCTGCGGTGATCTGGACCGGCGTGGCGAACTGCAGCTGCTGCCAGCCGGTCAGGGTCTCGCTGCCGAAGGTGCCGGTGGCGAGCAGGGTGCCGGAGGCGGACCACAGGCTCCCGGTGTGCGTACCGGTGTTGCCGGGGCCCTTGTAGAAGGTGACGCCGGTGATGTAGCCGTTCACCGCGGACTGGAAACGGGTGCCCAGTTCCACGGAGTTGGCGTCGTCACCCACGTTGGCGGTGCTCGGCGTCGCGGTGCCGTTCCACAGGGTGCAGGGGCAGTTCACGGTCGGCGGGCTCGCGCTCGTGGTGAAGTTCCACGTGACCGGCGCGGCCATGGTGTTGCCCCACAGGTCGGCGGCCTGGACGGACGCCGTGTAGGTGGAGTTCAGGGCCAGTTCGGAGGACGGGGTGAAGGTCGCGCTGTTCGACGCGCCCAGCACCTTGGTGCCCGGGACGGCCGTACCGCCGGAGTCCTTGACGGAGAACACCAGGGTGTCCGCGTCGACGGCGTTGCTGAAGGTGGCCGTCATGGCCGCCGTGATCTGGGTGCCGGTCGCCGCGGACTGCGGCGAGGTGGCGGTGACGGTGGGCGGGGTGGTGCTGGCGGTCGCGGTGTCCAGGACCGCGTCCACCCAGTAGTTGCTGCCGGACGAGGCGGTGGACGGGAACCCGCCCGCGGCGCTGTAGCGGTAGACGCCGTTGCCGCCGTCGGTGCCGCTCTTCAGCGCGGTGAGCGGGGCCAGGCCAGCGTCGGAGCCGGCGAAGGTGGTGTCGAAGGAGTAGCCGCCGTGCGGGGCGAAGTAGGAGGCGACGTACGTCGTGTTCGCCTTGACCGGGACCGGCGTGGCGAAGTTCAGCTGCTGCCAGCCGGAGGCCGTCTCGTTGGTGAAGGTGCCGGTGGCCAGGCGCTGGCCGGTGCTGCTCCAGAGGCTGCCGGTGTGGGTGCCGGTGTTGGCGGGGGACTTGTAGAAGCGGACTCCGGTGATCGAACCGGCCACCGAGGAACGGATCTTCACGCCGAGCTCGACGGCGCTGCCGTCACCGGCGTTGACGGTGCCCGGCACGGCCGCGGCGGGCCATACGGTGCAGGGGCACTGCTGGGGTCCCACGGTCAGCGGCACCGTGGTGGTGGCGCCGATGTTGACGCTGTCGTCCACCGCGCGCACCTTGATCTGCGCGGCGCCCGGAACGGTCGGGGTCCACTTGTAGCTCCAGGAGCCGAGGCCCGTGGTCGCCTTCCAGGTCGTGCCGCCGTCGGTGGAGACCTCCACCCGGGCGACCACGCCGCCGCCGGTGTCGGCGGCCGTGCCCGTGATGGTCACGGGCCGCAGCGCCGGTACGGTGGCGTTCGCCGCCGGGCTGGTCACCGTCACGGCCGGGCCCACGGTGTCCGTGGAGGCGGTGGAGGCGACCAGGTCGCTCTGCAGGGACCTGGGCTGGACGCCCATGTCGGCGAAGACGTTCACCGTGGCCTGCTGCATCCGCTTGTCCGCGGTGATCACGGCGTCGTCCGGGTTGGCCGTGGGCATGTTGGTCAGGCCCCAGGACCACTGCACCGTGCCCGCGCCGAACACCAGCGCGTGCGAGGTCTGGTCGCGGAAGGCCACCAGGCTGTGCGTCGCGGTGCCGTTCCCGTACGTGTTGCCGTAGTCCTTGAGGAGTTTGCCGTCCTCGATGTCCACCGTGGTGGAGGACATCGTGATCTGCCCGGCCGGCCGGCTGGCGTTCTCCACGTCGCTGTCCCACTCGTAGCCGAGGGTGCCGGTGGGGAAGGTCGCGGTCTGCGACGGGGTGAGGTTCGCGACCGTGGTGTTGCGCCACAGTCGCTGCTTGGCGAAGGTGCCGGGCACCGTGATCGCGTCACTGCGGTAGCCGTTGACGCTGAACATCGAGCCCGTCAGCTGGTTCTGCGGCTGGAAGGGCCGGCCGTTCGTGGCGCTGGCCGGGTCCATGAAGGTGCCCGTCCAGATCCCGCTCGGGTCGGGGATGCCGTTCGGCTGGGGGAAGGACAGCTTGGTCTCCTTGTACGAGACCAGGGTCCGGTTGGCGGTGCCCGCGCCGTCGATGCTCGGCGTCAGGCGGGTCTTCCAGAAGACCTCGTTGCCGCTGAAGTACGTCTGGTGGACCCCGGCCCGGCGCGCGTTCAGCGCGTTCGTGAACTGCTCCTGGGTCCAGTACTCGTCGTGCCCGGACGACATGAAGACCTTGTGGTTCTGCAGCAGCGTCCCGCCGCGGACCGACATGTCGACGCCGGACATGTAGCTCACGTCGTAGCCGTTGCGCTCCAGCCAGGAGACCATCTGGAACTCGGACCCGTAGATCCCGTTGTCCCCGCCGATGTCCATGGGCCGGTTGTAGCTGACCTCGTACGCCCGCCCGTCCGGGGCGGGGCCGCCGCCGTCGTACAGGTCCTGGCCGCCGTAGTTGTTGTACGCCTGCCAGGTCTGGTCGCTGGTCTGCACGACGATGTCGGAGTGGCTGGAGTCGTTGCGGACGACGAACGGATACGGCATCACACCGTTGCCGTCCGCCTGGTCGAAGTTGACGACGTAGAGCCCGGACACGGCGTCGGCCGGCACGGTCCACGTCGCGGTGACGGGCCAGTTCCCGCAGTCGACCAGGCCGGTGGCGGTCTTCTTGGCACAGGCCGCCGGGTTCCCGCCCGGCGCGAAGTTGGCCGGGTACGTCTGGGCCGCCTGGGCCGCGGTCGACAGCAGGCGGGCCCCGGTGCCGCCGTAGTGGCCGAGGCGGTAGACCGAGACCTTGTACGCCGTCGGCGACTGGATCTTGAACTGCACGGTTTCGCCGGCCTGGACGCTCGTCTGGGCCGGGAAGCCCTTGATGTCGCCGTACGCGCTGGGTGCGAACCAGTCCTCCATCGGCGTGCCGGGCTTGGAGTTCTCGCACACGATCGCGTTCGTGGTGGGACCGCAGGGATCGGCCGCACCGGCCACCGTCGCCGGTGGCAGGACCGTGGCCGTCAAGGCCGCGATCACGGTGAAGAGACCGTAACGGAGCAACCTTGTCCGTCTGTTCATCTGGACCTCATTGTTTGCGTGAGCGCGGGGTCAGCGCAGGGCGTTGCGGAGCGTTTCCACGACCCGCTGTTGCTGGTCGGCGGTGATCTGCGGGAAGAGGGGGAGCGAGAGCATCCGGTCCGCCGCCTGTTCGGCGTGCGGGAAGTCGCCCCGTTCGTGGCCGAGGTGACCGAAGGCCGGGGTCAGGTGGACCGGCGCCGGGTAGTGGACGCCCGCACCGATGCCCTCCGCGTTGAGCTTGCCGACGACGGCGTCGCGGTCCGCTCCGGTGACCCGTACGACGTACAGGTGCCACACGTGGACATTGCCCTCGGCCGTGACCGGCAGGGTGACCTGCCCGGCGGCCGCGAGGCCGGCCAGCAGCTCGTCGTAGCGGGCGGCGGCGGCCCGCCGGGCCGCGTTCCCCTCGGCCAGCCGGGCCAGCTTCGCCCGCAGCACCACGGCCTGCAGACCGTCCAGCCGGCTGTTGAACCCGGCCACGTCGTGGCGGTACTTGGCGATGCCGCCGTGGTTGGCCAGGGCCCGGATCAGCTCCGCGCTCTCCTCGTCGTCGGTCACCACCGCGCCCGCGTCGCCGTACGCGCCCAGGTTCTTGCCCGGGTAGAAGCTGGTCGCGGCGATGCCCCCGCTGCCGGGGGAGCGGCCGTCGCGGGTCGCGCCCTGGCTCTGCGCGGCGTCCTCGACGATCTTCACGTGCGCCGGAAGCCCGGCCGCCAGCGCCGCGGTGTCCGCGCACTGCCCGTAGAGGTGGACGGGGACCACCGCGCGGGTGGCCCCGCCCACGGCCTCCAGGGCGGCCCGCGGATCCATCAGCAGGGTGTCGGGGAGGCAGTCGACCAGCACCGGCCGGGCACCGATCCGGGCGACGGCGCCCGCGGTGGCGATGAAGGTGTTCGCGGGCAGCACCACCTCGTCGCCGACGCCCACCCCGCTCGCGCGCAGGGCGAGTTCGAGGGCGTCGGTGCCGTTGGCGACACCCACGCAGTGCCCCACCCCGGCGAAGTCGGCGTAGTCACGCTCGAACGCGCGGACCTCCGCACCGCCGATGAAAGCGGTGTCGGCGAGCACACGGTCGAATCCTGCCCGTAATTCCTCGGCGACCTCGGCGTGCGCCGCCTTCAGGTCGACCAGCGGTATCTGATTCATGCGGCTGTGCTCCCCATCCGTGTCTCCGGCCGACGGCCGGCCGTTTCCTCGCCATCGGCCCGCAGCTCGTCGAGCGCCGGGCCACCCGCCTCGCGCAGCCGGCGGGCGGGGCTTCCGGCCCACACCTCACCGGGCGGCACATCGGCCAGGACCGTGCTTCCCATGCCGGTCAGCGACCAGGCGCCGACCGACGTGCCCTCGCGCACCAGCGCTCCCGCGCCCACGTACGCCCCGCGCCCCAGCCGCACCCCGCCACCGAGGCGGACGCCCGAGGCGAGGGTGGCGAAGTCCCCGACCCGGTCGTCGTGGGTGAGCACCACGTGCGGCATCACGGCCACGTGGGACCCGAGCCGGACGGCGGCCGTCAGCACGCAGTGCGCGAGCAGGACCGAGCCCGCGCCGAGCAGCGAGGACCCCGAGACCACCGCGGTGGGATGGACCACCGTGGCGTAACGACTCCCGGGCAGCCCCAGGCGCCGCACCAGGCGGGCCCGTACGGCGTAGTCGCGCGGACTGCCCACGCAGACCACCACCCGGGCCGCCGGCAGCTCGTGCACGAGGTGGCCGCCGCCCAGCACCGGCACCCCGTCGACCTCCCGGCCGTGCAGGCCCGGATCGTCGTCGAGGTGCCCGAGCAGCCGCCAACGCGGTGCCCGGCCGTACGCGGCCGCCGCGGCGGCCGCGTCCCGTACCGCCTGGGCGGTCTCGCGGGCGAACCCGCCCGCGCCGACGATCAGCAGATCCTCGGTCCGCGGCGGAGGGCCGCTCATCCGCCCGCCTGTTCGCGCAGCACCGCCACCACCCGGTCCTGCTGCTCCGGCGTCATCGTGTGGAACAGCGGCAGGATCAGGGAGTCGCGGCTGATCCGCTCGGTCACCGGCAGCGGCGCCGCGCCGTGGTCCGCGTACGCGGGCTCCAGGTGCGAGGCCATGATCCCGCGCCGGGCCGAGATCCCGGCCTCGGAGAGCGCCGCGAGCAGTTCGTCCCGGCCCACAGGGAAGTCCTCGGCCGGCAGCACCCAGTACGACTGGAAATTGCCCTGGCCGTGACCGGGGTCCCGGAGCGGCCGCAGGCCCGGGATTCCGCTCAGCAGCTCCGTGTACCGGGCCGCCAGCGAGCGCCGCCGGGCCACGATCTCGTCCAGCTTGCCGAGCTGCACCAGACCGACCGCGGCCTGGATGTCGGTCATCCGGTAGTTGTAGCCGACCTCCAGGTAGCTCTCGACGACCGGCTTGCTGCTCGCGTGGCGCTGCGCGGCGGACACGTTCATGCCGTGCTCGCGCAGCCGGCGCAGCCGCTCCGCCCACTGCGCGTCGTCCGTGGTCAGCATGCCGCCCTCGCCGGTGGTGATCACCTTGCGGGGGTGGAAGGACCAGGCGGCGAGCAGTGCGCCGTGGCCCACCGACTTGCCGCCCACCGTCGCGCCGATGCCGCAGGCTGCGTCCTCCACCAGGGCCACGTCCCAGTCGGCGCACACCGCGCGCAGCGCGTGCACGTCCGCGGGCACCCCGCCCTGGTGGACGGCGATCACCGCCTTGGTCCTCGGGGTGCGGACCGCGTCCACGGTGGCCGGGGTGAGGTTGCCGGTGGCCTCCTCGACGTCCGCGAACACCGGCCGGGCGCCCACGTAGCGCACGGCGTTGGCCGTTGCGATGAACGACAGGGAGGGGACGATCACCTCGTCGCCGGGACCGAGGTCCAGGGCGATCAGGGCCAGGTGCAGGGCGGTGGTGCACGAGCTCACCGCGATGCCGTGCTCGGCGCCCACCCGCTCGGCGAAGGCACGCTCGAACTCGGCGACCCGGGGACCCTGGGCCACCCAGCCCGAGAGCACGGCGTCGGCGGCGGCCTTCGCCTCCTCCTCGCCCAGCCAGGGCACCATCACCGGGATCCGGGCGGGGGCGGCGTCCGCGGCGCTCATCGGGCCGTCTCCGCGGCAGCAGCAGCCGCCGCGTCGGCGGCGCGCTCGGCCCGCCACCACTGCACCAGGTCCCGCAGGCCGGTGCGCAGGTCGATCTCGGCGGTGAAGCCGAGCCGCTCCGCGGCCTGCGAGGTGTCCGCGAGCCGGCGGGTGACCCCGTTCACGGCGCGGGCCGGGCCGTGCTCGGGCACCAGTCCCTCGGCGCCCATCGCCTCCAGCAGGCCGTGCGCGAGCTGCAGCAGGCTGGTCTCGGTGCCGCTCGCGACGTTGAACACCTCGTCGGTCAGGTCCGATTCGGCGGCCAGCAGGTTGGCGCGCGCGATGTCCCGGACGTCGACGAAGTCCATGGTCTGCAGGCCGTCGCCGAGGATCAGCGGCGGCTCGCCCGAGGCGATCCGCTCCATCCAGCGGATCAGTACCTCGGTGTAGAGGCCGTGGATGTCCATCCGGGGCCCGTACACGTTGAAGTAGCGCAGGGCCACGTAGTCCAGCCCGTACATGGAGTGGAAGCTGCGCAGCACCCCCTCGTTGAAGGCCTTCGCCGCACCGTAGAAGGTGTCGTTGTTGTACGGGTGGTGGCGCTCGGTGGTCGGGAACTGCTCGGCCAGGCCGTAGACCGAGGCCGAGGACGAGGCGATCACCTTGCCCACCCCGGCGGCCGCGGCCGCCTCCAGCACGTTGAAGGTGCCGTCCACCATGACCTCGTTCGCCAGCCGCGGCTCCTCCGCGCACTGGGTGATGCGGATGGCGGCGAGATGGAACACCAGCTCCGCGCCCTCGGTCGCCTTGCGCACCGCGGCCACGTCGCGGATGTCGCCCTCGACGAGTTCCACCACTCCGCTCGGCAGGGCGCGGGCCAGGTTGGCGCTCCGCCCCCGCACGAAGTTGTCGAGCACCACGACTTCGCGTGCCCCCTTGTCCACCAGCAGGTCCACCAGGTGCGAGCCGATCGTGCCCGCCCCTCCGGTGACCAGAATCCTCTTGCCTCGTACGCTGCTCAACGCCCTGCCCCCACTGAATCTTCGGTCGTGGTCTTGCGTGTGATCGGACTGCGGAGGATCAACGCCCGGTGCGCAGTCCGACGACCGCTCCGCGGAACTCCAGGCTCCGGGAGGCGGCTTCCAGGATGTCCAGCACCTTCAGTCCCGCCCGGCCGTCCGTCAGCGGCGGCCGTCCCGTCCTGATGGACGCGGCGAACTCCTCGACCATGCTGCGCAGGGCCTCCTTCTCACCGATCGCGGGCGCCACCATGTCGCCGGTCCGGTAGGAGACGAGCATGTCCCGGCGCTCGTCCGCGCCGATCTCCTGCGGGGCGCTCAGGTCCACCCCGCGGTCGAACACCGCCACGCGCTGCGTGGGGTTGAGGTCGTCCCACACCAGGGTGCGCTTGGACCCGCCGACCATGGTGGTGCGCACCTTGGTCGGGGAGAGCCAGTTGACGTGCACGTGCGCGATGGCGCCGGTGCTCAGCTGGAGCGTCAGATAGGCCACGCAGGACTGGCCGGCCCCGATGGGATCGGCTCCGTGCGCGGCCACGGCGACCGGCCGGACGTGGTCCGGGAGGATGAAGTCCAGCACGGACAGGTCGTGGGGGGCCAGGTCCCACAGGACGTCGATGTCCTTCTGGACGAGCCCCAGGTTGATCCGTACCGAGTCCACGTAGTGGATCTCGCCGAGTTCGCCGGAGCGGACCATCTCGCGGATCCGGCCCACCGCCGGGGTGTAGCAGTAGGTGTGGTCGCACATCAGCGTGAGACCGCGCTCCTCGGCCTCGTTCACCAGCCGCAGCCCGTCCTCGTACGTGGCGGCCAGCGGCTTCTCCACGAGGACGTGCTTGCCGGCGCGCAGCGCGGCCAGCGCGACGTCGAGGTGCGTTCCCGCCGGGGTGGCCACCGCGACCGCGTGGACCTCCGGGTCGGCGAGGACCGCCTCGTAGTCGCCGGTCGCCTGGACCGTGGAGTACGCGCCGAGCACCTGCCGGGCCCGGTCCACGTTCAGGTCGCACAGCCAGCGCAGCCGGAACTGGTCACTGGACTGGAAGTTGCGGACGAGATTGGGGCCCCAGTAGCCCGCACCGACCACGGCGACACCTAAGGGGGCCGACCCCTTGCCGGTGGCGCCCGCGCCCTGTTCCGCGTCCTTCGCGGTGTCCTTCACGGCGTTTCCCTTCCTTCCGCGCACGCCGGACGGCGTGTCGCCCATTCATGGCCGGGACGCGTGTGAGGGAGGGAGATGCCGTCGACGGCAGCCAGGACGCCTGCGCGTCCCGTGCGTGACCTGCTCAACGGTGATGGCCCCCCACAACCGATGCCCTACGTGATCCGCGTGCTTCGCCCCCCGGCCCGGCCGCCTGTTCCCCACAAGCAGCCGAACCCGTACCGCTTACCGCCTTTGCCCGCTGCCGGACACCGGCGCCGCCGAAGCGTGCCGAATCCGGTCGGCTCCGCTAAATCTAGTCCACCGGGCGTACCCCCGGGCAGAGTTGGCGTAATCGTCTGGGGCGGGTGTTCGACCATGCATACTGCCCGGGTGACCAGCATCGTGATACCGGCCCACAACGAAGGCCGGGTCATCGGCCGCCTCCTCGACGCGCTCCTGGCCGACACCTCTGTGTCCGGGCCCGACATCGTCGTGGTGTGCAACGGCTGTACGGACGACACCGCCCGCGTGGCGGGCGGGCGCGGCGACCGCGTACGCGTGGTGGAGATCCCGACTCCCTCCAAACACCGGGCACTTCGGGTCGGCGACGAACACGCGCGGGGCTTCCCCCGGCTGTACGTGGACGCCGACGTCGTCGTCGGGGCCGCCGACGTGCGAGCCCTGGTGGGCGCTCTCGACCGGAGTCCGGAGCTGCTCGCCGCCGCTCCCGGCCGGGACATCCCGCTGGGCGGCTGCGCCTGGCCGGTGCGGGCGTACTACCGGGTGTGGCAGCGGCTGCCCGCCGTCCGTGAGGGGCTCTTCGGCCGGGGGGTCATCGCCGTGACCGAGGCGGGGCACGCGCGGCTCGCCGCGCTGCCCCCGCTGATGGCCGACGACCTGGCCGCGTCCCTCGCCTTCGGGCCCGGGGAGCGGCGCGTGGTCGAGGGGGCCCGGGTGGTCGTCCGTCCGCCGCGCACCTGGTCGGATCTGATCAGGCGGCGCGTCCGCGCGGCGACCTCCTCCGCCGAGTTCGAGCGTTTCCAGGCGGCGCGGCGGGCCGAGGCGCCGGAAGGGGCACCGGAGCAGGTGCCGGAGCCGGTGTCGGGGCAGTCCGCGCGCACCGGAACGGCCGATCTGCGCGCCCTGCTGCGGGCCCGGCCGACGCTGCTGCCGGGGGTGGTGGTGTTCGTCGTGGCGGCGCTCGCCGCCCGCCGGGGCTCCCGGAAGGCCATCCGTGACCAGGACTTCTCCACCTGGCTGCGGGACGAGAGCAGCAGGCAGGGCTGATCCCCCCGGCCGACCCGGGGCGTACGGCCGAATCTGCTCGTACGCCGCACCGTTGGCCCGTACACCCATTAGGGTTCCACTCGCACGTTCGAGTGAACTCAGTCCGTCGGCACCGGGAGCTCCAGAGCATGTACCTCGCGGACCGCTCCGCGCCCGCGCCCGAGGGCGCGAAGTCCACTCCTGGCCGGGGACCCGTCCGGGCTCCCGCGGTCGCCTCGACCGTCCTCGCCCTGGGCGCGGTCAGCATGATCACCGACATCTCCTCCGAGATGGTCACCGCCGTCCTGCCCCTGTACCTGATCGCCGGTCTGGGCCTGAGCCCCCTCGGCTTCGGCGCGCTGGACGGCGTCTACAACGGGGTCAGCGCCCTCGTGCAGCTGACCGGCGGGCACCTCGCCGACCGCGTCCGCAACCACAAGCTGATCGCCGGCATCGGCTACGGCCTGTCGGCCCTGTGCAAACCGCTGCTGCTGTTCGCCCACAGCCTGGGCCCGATCAGCGTGATCCTCACGCTGGAACGCACCGGCAAGGGGCTGCGCACAGCCCCGCGCGACGCGCTCATATCCCTGTCCACACCACCCGAGTTACAAGGGCGCGCCTTCGGTGTGCACCGGGCCATGGACACCACCGGGGCGCTGCTCGGCCCGCTCGCCGCCTTCCTCATCCTGAGCCTGACGGTCGACGGCTACGACGCCGTCTTCGGCGTCAGCGCCTGCGTCGCCGTACTCGGTGTCGTGGTGCTCATGCTGTTCGTCCCGTCCGGCGGCGACACCCGGCCGGGGCCGTCCGGCAGAGCCACGGCCGCCACCGCCACCGCCGCCGCCGCCGTTCCCGGCGCGGACCGGCCCGCCCCCGTACGGCTGCGCGACGCGCTCGGCCTGCTGCGCCTGCCCCGGCTGCGCAACCTGGCCGTCTGCGCCGTCCTGCTGGGCCTGACCACCGTCAGCGACGCCTTCGTCTACCTGCTCCTGCAACGCCGCACCGGCATCGGCGACCAGTGGTTCCCGCTCCTGCCGCTCGGCACCGCCGCCGTGTTCCTGCTGCTCGCCGTGCCCGCCGGAGCCCTCGCCGACCGGATCGGCCGGCGCACCGTCTTCCTCACCGGGCACGCCCTCCTGCTGGCCGGCTACGGGCTGCTGCTGTGGGCCCCCGCCTGGCCCGCCCTGCCCTACCTCGTCCTCGCCCTGCACGGCATGTTCTACGCCGCCACCGACGGCGTGCTGCCCGCCGCCGTCGCCGCCACCGTCCCCGGCGAGCTGCGCGCCACCGGCATGGCCCTGGTCGGCACCGGCCAGGCACTGGCCCGCTTCGGCTGCTCGCTGGCCTTCGGCGCGGCCTGGACGCTCTGGGGCACCGGCCCGGCACTGGCCGCGGCCGCCGCCGGCCTGCTGTGCTGCGCCACCGTCGCAGGCTTCGTCCTGCGCCCCTCGGCGCCCCAGGACACCGACACCCGGCCCGACCCGAATCGAACCGAACCGAACCCGAAGCCCGTGAGGCCCCCCAGATGACGCTGTCGAACTCACGCCGCCTGCTCGTCCTCGCCGTGGCGGTGCTGCTGCTCGGGGGACTCGCCGCCGCGCTGGTGCTGCGCGCCGCCACCCGCGACGACAAGCCGTCGGCGGGCGGCCCGACGGTCGCCGCCGGGACCGTCACTCTCGACCGGCCCGGCTCCCTGACCTTCCTCAACGGCGGGCAGGGCCCGCACCGCGGGGTCCTCGCCTCCGTCCCGGCCGACGCACCCGAGTCCGAGCGCACCGCCTCCGAGCTGGGCTGCCAGCGCTTCTACGCCGCCGCGGGCACCGGCGTGTGCCTGCGCTCCACGCCCGGCGCGCTCGCCCAGGACAACAAGGCCCTGATCGTCGACTCCGAACTGCGCACCCTGCGAAGCTTCCCCCTCGCGGGCACCCCGAGCCGGGCCCGGGTCTCACCCAGCGGCCGGTTCGCCGCCTGGACCGTCTTCGTCTCAGGCGAGTCCTACGGCGCCGCGTTCTTCTCCACCCGTACCGCGATCGTGGACACCCGCACCTGGAAACTGGAGGCGAACCTGGAGGAGTTCGCCATCGACATGGACGGCCGCGAGCACCGCGCCCAGGACATCAACGTCTGGGGGGTCACCTTCTCCAAGGACGACGACACCTTCTACGCCACCGTCTCCACCGGCGGCGAGACCCACCTGGTCAAGGGCTCGATCTCGGGGCGCAGCGTCAAAACCCTGGCCAAGAACGTCGAATGCCCGTCCCTGTCCCCGGACGAGACGCGCATCGCGTACAAGAAGCGGGTCCGGGCCGGCGCCTCGCTGTGGCGCGAGCACGTGATGGACCTCGGGACGCTGCGCGAGCACGCACTCGCCGAGAAGCGCAGCGTGGACGACCAGGCCGCCTGGCTCGACGACCGTACGCTCGCCTACGGCCTGCCCACCGACGGCGCCGCCGACAGCACGGACCTGTGGACCGTGCCCGCCGACGGCAGCGGCACCCCGCGGCTGCTCGCCCCCGGAGCCTCCTCCCCGGCCCGCCTCGGCTGACACCTCCGAGGGGGTGTCAGGCCTGCTCCACGAAGGCCCGTACCCGTTCGACGAGTGTGGCGTTGTCGCGGATCCAGCCGTAGTGCAGGCTGCCCGGCGCGCCTTCGCCCACTGCGAGCTCCTCGTACGTCACCCGGGCGCTCGTGAGCTTGCCGCAGAGCCCCCGCACCCCGCCGGGCGGTGCCATGGGGTCGCCCTCGATGGCCACCGCCAGCACCGGCAGGTCCAACTCGGCCAGCCAGGGCTCGAAGTCCACGGGTGAGGACGGCACGTCGTAGCGGCCCGTCCGGACCTGGGCGGCCATGTCCCGCAGGACCTGCGCGGAGTCGTTCCCCAGCACCTTGAGGCGGCGGCCGGGGAAGTACCCGTACACGGAGGCGAAGGCGGCGGCGAGCTGGAACCCCACGAGCATGCCCAGGCTCCGCGGGAAGGGCCAGCCGCGCCAGTGGCAGGACGGGGCGCCGACCAGGACCGCGCCCGCGGCCATGTGCGGCTCCTGACTGAGGTAGAGCGTGCCGAGCTGCCCGCCGAGGCTGTGCCCGAGCAGGTGGCGCGGCGCCTCGGGGAAGGCCGCCGCGACCGCCCGGAACAGTGCGGGGCAGTCGTAGGCCACCATCTCGTGGTAGCCGTAGCGCACCCCGCGCCGCGCCTGGACCGAGCTCGTGCCCTGCCCCCGCAACTCCCCGAGGACCACCTGGAACCCCGCCTGTACGAGGGCCTCCGCCAGGGGCGTGTAGGACACGGCCCTCGTACCCATGGCGGGCATGCACACCAGCACCGGGGCGGACGGGTCGTCGGGCCTTCGGTGGAACCGGACGTGGACCGTGGCCCCGTCCTCGGCACGCACCGTGTGCGTGGTCACTTCGGTGGACGGCATGACGGACCTCCCTCGCTCGGGGCCATCCTGCGCGGTGTCGCGGACCGGATTCAACGGTTTCGGCCCCGGCCTGTCGGCCCGCCGGACTGGCGGCGGACCTCTCGGCGCGGGCCGTGCTGCCTGCCCGATACGGGAAACACCTGTTCGTACTCGGGTGGCGCGAAGCCACCGCTACGGAGCCCGCGGCTCTAGGGTGTGTCGGGGCCGGCCGGTCCGAAGCGGTGCGCGGGCCGAACGGCCCGTACGGACAACCGTTCCGGGGAACTGCAAGCCCTGACCGACACATGGGAGAACCGGCCGTGACCGGCATCGAATTCCTCGCCTCGTTCCTCAGGACCGGACGCCTGCACGGGATCGGCATCGGCTCCGGCCTCGGCGAGGTCGACCGGGCCGTCCGCCACCGCTTCGTCGACGTGGTCGGTGAGGACGGCCGGTCGCTGCGCCGCGACTACGGATTCGTCGAGTTCTACTTCAACCCCGGTGACGAGTGGGTGATGTCCGGCGGCTCCATCGAGCTGCACCGGCTCGCGTCCGGCCCGGACATGGCGCAGGAATGGGCCCGGACCATGGGGGTCGGCTTTCCCCGCCACGTCGCCTGGGCGGACGTGCGCGACGAGCTCGCGCGCGTCCCCGGAGCCCCGGAACTGACGGTCAGCGACCAGGGCGGCTTCCTGGAGTACCGGGCGGCGGCCTCCGACGTCTCGGTGATCGTCGTGGACGACGAGGAGGAGGAGCGGGGCTACCACGCGGGGCACGGGGACGTGTGGAGCGTCAGCCTGTGGGCCCCCGTACGGGCGGGGTGACCGCCCGGGGCCGGTGGTGGCCCCGGACGGCCCCTCCCCGGTCTGGGCCGGTCGGGTGCTCGGCCGGCCCGGAGGGGATGGGGTGCGGCCCGAGCGGGCACGTGCAGACCATGGCCTTCGAACATCCCGCGAAGAAGGGCGGCCAGGGGCGGCTCGGACGATTCGAGAAGCTGGCGGAGCTGGCCTCGAACTTCACCAGCTCGGCCGCCTTCTCCGTGTTCTGCCTCCTGCTGGTGGCCGGCTTCGTCGTGGTCCACGTGCTCCACCTGGACATCAGCTGGCAGCACCTGATGGGCGATGCGATGGCCGCGGTCGCCCTGCTGCTCCTGGCCCTGCTGAAGAACTCCGAGCGCAGGGCCGAGCACGCGATCCAGGTCAAGCTCGACGCCATCGCCGCTGTCCTCCTCGAACAGCACCAGGGCGAGCCGGGCCCCGCGCAGCGGGAGCTGGCCGAGGCCATCGGGATCGAGGACGGCGAGTGACGGATCGGCCCTTGGGCCGAGCGGACCCCGGAACGGGCGCTTTCGAGTGACCCGCCGCGCGGGCCTCGGCCGTGGGCGCCCGGATCTCCCCGACCATCTCAGGCGGCCGGTCATCTTCCGGCCACGGGCCGCCGACCAGGCCGGGCACCGCGCACGCGCGGCTCCGGGCCGCCGCTGGGAGATCCCTTGTACGTCCTGCTCGTGGCGAGCGCGTTCAACAGCCTCACGCAGCGAGTCCACGCCGAGCTGCGCGACCACGGCCACCACGTCGCGGTCGAACTCGCCCTGCCCGGTGTCTCCCTGGCCGACGCCGTGCGCGGCCACCGCCCCGACCTCGTCCTCGCCCCGATGCTGCGCACCGCCATCCCCGAGGAGGTCTGGGCCGCCCACACCTGCCTGGTCGTCCACCCGGGGCCGGTCGGCGACCGCGGCCCCTCCTCCCTCGACCGGGCCGTCCAGGACGGCGAGCCCCGGTGGGGGGTGACGGTCCTGCAGGCCAACGCGGAGATGGACGCCGGCGACGTCTGGGCGAGCGCCGAGTGCTCCGTGCCGCCGGTCGGCAAGAGCGACTTCTACCGCGGCGAGATCGCCGACGCCGCGCTGGAGGCCGTCCTGCTCGCGGTGGAACGGTTCGCCTCCGGTACGTACACCCCGCAGCCCCAGGCGGGCGGCCACGCCCGGCCGCTCCTGCGCCAGGAGGACCGCCGGATCGACTGGGAGAGCGACACCACCGAGGACGTCCTGCGCGCGCTGCGCGCCGCCGACTCGCAGCCCGGCGTACGCGACGACCTGCTCGGTGGCGAGTGGTACCTGCACGGCGGGCACCGTGAGGAGCACCTGCACGGCCGTCCCGGCGAGCTGCTGGCCACCCGGAACGGGGCGCTCTGCCGGGCCACGGCCGACGGGGCCGTCTGGATCCCGGAACTGCGCGCCCGCCGTCTGCCGGGGAGAGGCCCGGCCGTCCCCAAGCTGCCCGCCACGCTCGCGCTCGCGGACCGGCTGCCCCCGCTGCCCGAGGTCCCCGCGCCACCGCACAGCGGCCCCCACCGCCCCGCCTGGTCGGACACCGGCTACCACGAGGAGGGCCAGGCCGGCTTCCTGTCGTTCTCCTTCCCCGGCGGCGCGATGAGCACCGCGCAGTGCCGCCGCCTGCTGGACGCCTACCGGACCGCCCTCACCCGGCCCACCACCGTCCTGGTCCTGGGCGGCGGCCGCGACTTCTTCTCCAACGGCATCCACCTCGGCGTCATCGAGGCCGCGGCCGACCCGGCCGAGGAGTCCTGGGCCAACATCAACGCCATGAACGACCTGGTCGAGGCGGTGCTGACCACCACCGACCGGCTCGTGGTCAGCGCGCTGGGCGGCAACGCCGCCGCCGGAGGGGCCATGCTCGCCCTCGCCGCCGACGAGGTCTGGTGCCGCTCGGGCGTCGTCCTGAACCCGCACTACCGCCTGATGGGCCTGCACGGCTCCGAGTACTGGACGTACACCCTGCCGCGCCGCGTCGGCCCCGCACTCGCGGACCGCCTCACCGGCGAGGCCCTCCCGCTGAGCGCCGCCGCCGCCCACGGCCTCGGACTGGTCGACCGTACGGTCCCCTGCCCGCCCGGGGACTTCACCGGCGAGACGCAGCGCCTCGCGGTCCGGCTCGCCGCCCTGCCCGCCACCGCCTCCCGGATCGCCGCGAAGAAGGCCGCGCGCGAGCGCGACGAGGCCGTACGGCCGCTCGCGGCCCACCGCGAGGCCGAGCTGGCCCTGATGCGGCGGACCTTCTTCGACCCCGACGCCCCCTACCACGCCCTGCGCCGCGCCTTCGTCCGCAAGGAGCGCCCGTCCGCCACCCCGCTCCATCTGAGCGGGTCGGCCGTCAGGCCGCGCGCCGTCACTGGACTGGCCGCACCTGACGCGGCGCCGGGGCCGGACTGCTGTTAGCAAGAAAGGTGTGGGTGAGGCAGGCCGCCTCGCCCCGCCCCTTCCCGATCACCTCCCCGAGGAGCCGTCCCATGGCCACTGCGACTAAGGAAACGGTCGAGGACCCGCTGATCCACATTCTCTGGATCAACGCGGGTCTGAGCTGCGACGGTGACTCCGTTTCCCTGACGGCCGCGATGCAGCCCAGCATCGAGGAGATCGTGACCGGCGTGCTGCCCGGTCTGCCGAAGATCGCCGTGCACTGGCCGCTGATCGACTTCGAGTGCGGCCCGGTCGGCGGCGCCGACACGTTCATCGAGTGGTTCTTCAAGGGCGAGCGCGGCGAGATCGATCCGTTCGTCCTGGTGGTCGAGGGCTCGATCCCGAACGAGAAGATCAAGCCCGAGGGCTACTGGTGCGGCTTCGGCGACGACCCCGAGACCGGTCAGCCCATCACCACCAGCGAGTGGATCGACCGGCTGGCCCCCAAGGCCCTCGCCGTCGTGGCCATCGGCACCTGCGCCACGTACGGCGGCATCCACGCCATGGAGGGCAACCCGACGGGCGCCATGGGCGTGCCCGACTACCTGGGCTGGGACTGGACCTCGAAGGCCGGCATCCCGATCGTGTGCGTGCCGGGCTGTCCGATCCAGCCCGACAACTTCTCGGAGACCCTGACCTACCTGCTCTACCAGGCGGCCGGCTCCGCCCCGATGATCCCCCTCGACGACAAGCTGCGCCCGACGTGGCTCTTCGGGGCCAGCGTCCACGAGGGCTGCGACCGCGCCGGCTACTACGAGCAGGGCCAGTTCGCCGAGACCTACGACTCGCCGCTGTGCCTGGTCAAGCTCGGCTGCTGGGGCCCCGTCGTCAAGTGCAACGTCCCCAAGCGCGGCTGGATGAACGGCATCGGCGGCTGCCCCAACGTCGGCGGCATCTGCATCGCCTGCACGATGCCCGGCTTCCCCGACAAGTTCATGCCGTTCATGGACGAACCCCCCGGCGCCAAGGTCTCCACGAAGGCGAGCGGCGCGTACGGCGCGCTGATCCGCAGGCTCCGGTCGGTCACGGCCCACACCGTGGACGAGGAACCGAAGTGGAGGCAGACCGGCCGCAGCCTGACCACGGGCTACCGCCCGCCCTGGTGACGGCTCCCGGGATCCCACGGAAGCACCCCCCAACTCCAGCTCTCCGCACCGAAGAAGGGTCACGGCAGAAACGATGACACCGAAGACGAAGGCGGCCGCAGACGGCAGCGGCCTGGTGGAGATGGCCTGGGATCCGATCACCCGGATCGTGGGCAGTCTCGGCATCCACACGAAGATCGACTTCAAGCAGAAGCGGGTCGCGGAGTGCTACAGCACCTCGTCGGTCTTCCGCGGCTACAGCGTCTTCATGCGCGGCAAGGACCCCCGCGACGCGCACTTCATCACCAGCCGCATCTGCGGCATCTGCGGTGACAACCACGCCACCTGCTCGGTGTACGCGCAGAACATGGCCTACGGGGTGAAGCCGCCCCACCTCGCCGAGTGGATCATCAACCTGGGCGAGTCCGCGGAGTACATGTTCGACCACAACATCTTCCAGGAGAACCTGGTCGGGGTCGACTACTGCGAGAAGATGGTCCGCGAGACCAACCCGGGCGTCCTGGAGCTCGCCGAGCGCACGCCGTCCCCGCACGCCGGCGAGCACGGCTACAAGACCATCGCCGACATCATGCGCTCCCTCAACCCCATCGAGGGCGAGTTCTACCGCGAGGCGCTCCAGGTCTCCCGCTACACGCGCGAGATGTTCTGCCTGATGGAGGGGCGCCACGTGCACCCCTCCACGCTCTACCCGGGCGGCGTCGGCACCATCGCCTCCGTCCAGCTCTTCACGGACTACATGAGCCGCCTCATGCGGTACTGCGAGTTCATGAAGAAGGTCGTCCCCCTCCACGACGACCTCTTCGACTTCTTCTACGAGGCCCTGCCCGGGTACGAGGAGGTCGGCCGCCGGCGTGTCCTGCTCGGCTGCTGGGGCGCCCTCAACGACCCGGAGTACTGCGACTTCACGTACGCCAACATGACCGACTGGGGACGGAAGATGTTCGTCACCCCGGGCGTGATCGTCGACGGCAAACTGGTCACCAACGACCTCACCGAGATCAACCTCGGCATCCGCATCCTGCTCGGCAGCTCGTACTACGACGACTGGCAGGGCCAGGAGCAGTTCGTCACCCACGACCCGCTCGGCAACCCGGTCGACCCCCGCCACCCGTGGAACCAGCACACCATCCCCGCCCCGCAGAAGCGGAACTTCGACGACAAGTACAGCTGGGTCATGTCCCCCCGCTGGTTCGACGGCAAGGACCACCTGGCCCTGGACACCGGCGGCGGCCCCATCGCCCGCCTGTGGTCCACCGCCCTGTCGGGCCTCGTCCACACCGACTACGTCCAGGCCACCGGCAACAGCGTCGTCATCACCCTGCCGCGCACGATGACCAAGCCCGAGACCCGCTTCGAGTGGAAGATCCCGAAGTGGAGCAACGCGCTGGAGCGCAACCGCGCCCGCACGTACTTCCAGGCGTACGCGGCCGCCATCGCCCTGCACTGCGCCGAGAAGGGCCTCGCCGAGGTCCGCGCCGGACGTACCCAGACCTGGGAGAAGTTCGAGGTCCCGGACGAGGGGCTCGGCGTCGGCTTCACCGAGGCCGTACGCGGCGTCCTCTCGCACCACATGGTGATCCGCGACGGGAAGATCGCCAACTACCACCCGTACCCGCCGACCCCGTGGAACGCCAGCACCCGCGACACCTTCGGCACCCCCGGGCCGTACGAGGACGCCGTGCAGAACACCCCGATCTTCGAGGAGAACACCCCGGAGAACTTCAAGGGCATCGACATCATGCGCGCGGTCCGCAGCTTCGACCCCTGTCTGCCCTGCGGAGTCCACATGTACGTCGGCGGCGGCAAGACGGTCAAGACGATGCACGTGCCCACCGGTCTGAGCGGACTGGGCGGATGAGGGCCGCGATCGACGGCCCCCAGGCCGGGCGCCGGGTCGAGGAGGTGCTCGACCGGCTCGCCGCCACCGGCGACCGGGCGGCGTGCGCGGCGGCGGAGGAACTGGTGCGCGTCCTCATGGACTTCTACGGCGCCGGGCTCGCCCGGATCGTCGAGAAGGTCGGGGACGGGCCGCTGAAGCCGGTCTACGGCGACGAACTCGTGGCGAGCCTGCTCTCCCTGCACGGACTGCACCCCGAAGCCGTGCACACGCGCATCGCCCGCGCCCTGGCCGCCCACGGCGAACCCATGGAACTGCTCGGCTTCGACGCGGACACCGGCGTCCTGCGGCTGCGCCCCGCCGCCGCCTCCACCGGCTGCGGCTGCGGCTCGGGCTCCGGCGGCGGAAGCGACGCCGGGCGGACGCTGGAGGACACCCTGGCCTGCTTCGCCCCCGAGGTGACGAGCGTGGAGCGGGAGCCCGCCGCGGCCCCCGCCCCCGCCCTGCTGCAGATCGGCACCCGGCCCCCGAGCCCGGCGCGGGTGCCGTGAGCGGGCCCGGTCTCCTCCACGACGGCCCGCGCGCCCCGCGCGGGCTGCGCCGGTTCGCGGGCCCGCGCCCGCCCCGGCCCGAGACCTGCGAACTGTGCGGGGTCGCCGTGCCCCAGGACGGCCACCGCCACCTGGTGCAGACCGAACAGCGCGCGCTGATCTGCGCCTGCACCGCCTGCGCCCTGCTGTTCGACCGGCCCGGCGCGGGCACCGGACGCCTGCGGGCCGTACCGGACCGCTACCTCACCGACCCCGCCCACCGGCTCGACGACGGCGCGTGGGACCTCCTCCAGATCCCGGTCGGCGTCGCGTTCTTCTTCCGCAACGCCGCCCTCGACCGGCTGGTCGCCCTCTACCCGAGCCCGGCCGGAGCCACCGAGAGCGAACTCGACCCCGAGACCTGGCAGACCGTACTCGGCGGCGGCCGGCTGGCCGCGCTCCTCGAACCCGACGTCGAAGCGCTGCTGCTGCGCCGCTCGGAGGGCCGCACCGACTGCTACCTGGTGCCGATCGACATCTGCTACGAGCTGGTGGGGCGGATGCGGCTGCTCTGGCAGGGCTTCGACGGCGGGGCCGAGGCCCGGGCCGCGCTGAAGACCTTCTTCGAGCAGGTGGAACGGCGGGCCAGGGCCCTCCCCGAGCCGACGGCGGAGGGCGGGATCCGATGACGGAATTCGCCTTCACCTGCACCGGGGTGCGCGCCGACCCGTACGCCGCCGGCCCCACCCTCGTCTTCCGGCTGCGGATCACCGCAGCCGGAGGCGCCCGGGTGCACGCCATCGCCCTGCGCTGCCAGATCCGCATCGAACCGGCCCGGCGCGGCTACGGACCCGCCGAGGCGGAAGGGCTCGCGGACCTGTTCGGCGAGCGCTCCCGCTGGGGCAACACCCTCCAGCCCGTGCAGTTCGCCCAGGTCTCCGTCATGGTCCCGAGCTTCACCGGGGAGACCGAGACCGACCTGGTCGTGCCCTGCACCTACGACATGGACATCGCCGCCACCCGGTACTTCGAAGCCCTGGCGGAGGGCGAGGTACCGCTGCTGATGCTGTTCTCCGGCACCGCCTTCACCGGTGACGCCGGCTTCCGCGTCGAGCCGGTGCCCTGGGACCGCGAAGCCACGTACCGGATGCCCGTGGCCGTGTGGCGCGAGATGGTCGAACAGCACTTCCCCGGCTGCGGCTGGCTCCGGCTGCCCCGCGACACCATGGACGAGCTGCTCGCCTTCCGCTCCCGCCACGCCCTCGCCTCGTGGGAGGCGACCGTACGGGCCCTGCTCGACGCGGCCGCCCCGCCGCGGCCGCAGGACCCACCGGGTCCCGTCCGGCTGGGCGCGATCCTCCCGCGCCTCACCGAGAGGGCGGCTCCGTGACCACGACCACCACCCCGCACGCCGACTCCGACTCCGACTCCCGCTTCGCGGTCGCCCGGCAGGTGGCCGACGCGGTCCTGCTGGAGGGGTACGTGCTCTACCCCTACCGGGCCTCGGCCGCGAAGAACCGGCTGCGCTGGCAGTTCGGTGTCCTCGTGCCCCCGGCCTGGGGCCGCGCGCACGAGGAGCACGTCTTCCAGCAGACCGAGATCCTGATGGAACCGCGGGGCGCGGCGACCCTGGCCCTGGAGCTGCGCTTCCTGCACGCGCAGCGGCGCACGGTCCAGCAGGTCTCGGACGGGGGCGGCTTCACCGAGGTCGCCGAACTGCACCTGGCCGACCGGGTCCTCGTGCCCTGGGACGAGGGCACCGAGGAACGGGTCGAGGTGAGTGTCCCCGTCGCCGAGCTGCTGGGCGAAGGCGGCGTCACCTTCCCCTTCTCCCGCCCCGCCCGCGTCGACCCCGAGCCCGTCATCGACGCCGACGGACGCACGGTGGGCCGCCTGGTGCGCCGTACCGAGGAGGTCGAGGGGGTGCTGCGGCTGCACGCCACCGAACTCCCCGGCGCCTACCGCGTGTTCCGGCTCCGGGCGGTGGTGGAGAACACCAGCCCGTGGACCCCGCCGCCCGGGGCCGGACCCGCCGACCGCGAGGCAGCGCTGCCCCACTCGCTGGTCGCCGCCCACCTCCTGCTGGGCCTGGACTCCGGATCGTTCCTGTCCATGACCGACCCGCCCGAATGGGCCAGGCAGGCGGTCGCCGCCTGTGAGAACCGCCACACCTGGCCGGTGCTCGCGGGCGAACCCGGCCGCGCCGACGTGGTCCTGTCCTCCCCGATCATCCTGGAGGACCATCCGGCCATCGCCCCCGAGAGCGCGGGCGCCATGTACGACGCCACCGAGATCGACGAGATCCTCGCCCTGCGCACGGCCGCCCTGACCGAGCAGGAGAAGCGCGAGGCCCGCGGCACCGACCCCCGGGCGGCCGCCGTGATCGACCTCGCCGACTCGATGCCCCCCGAGGTGCTGGAGCGGCTGCACGGCGCCGTACGCGCCCTGCGGGAGGTCACCGGCCCCGAGCAGCCGCCGCTCATCGCGGAACTCCCCTCCGAGGACGCGGTGTTCCGGCCCGACACGCCCTGGTGGGACCCGGCCCGGGCGGACCCCGCGGACCCGGCCCGCGACCGGATCACCGTCGACGGAGCCTCCGTGGGCCCCGGCAGCCGCGTCCGGCTGCGCCCCGGACTGCGGCGCACCGACGCCCAGGACCTGTTCCTCCAGGGCCGCACCGCGCTGGTCGAGGCCGTGCTGCACGACGTCGACGGGGGAGTGCACCTCGCCGTCACCGTGGAGGACGACCCCGGCGCGGACATCCGGCGGGAACAGGGCAGGTTCCTCTACTTCCAGCCCGACGAGGTCACCCCCCTGGAGGACGCGTGAACGAGCGGGTCCTGATCGCGGGCATCGGCAACGTCTTCCTCGGCGACGACGGCTTCGGCGTCGAGACCGTGCGGGCGCTGGCCGAGCACCCCCTGCCCGACGGGGTCGAGGTGGTGGACTTCGGCGTGCGCGGCGTCCACCTCGCCTACCAGCTCCTCGACGGCTACGACACGCTCCTGCTGGTCGACGCCACCGCACGCGGCGGCGAGCCGGGCACGCTCTACCTCATCGAGGCCGACGGCGGCGCGGGCCCGCAGCCGGCCGACGACGGGGCCGCGCCGCCCGTCCTCGACGGCCACCACATGTCCCCCGACGCCGTCCTCGCACTGCTGGACACCCTGTGCGCCGGGACCGGAGCCACCCCGCCGCGGCGCACGCTGGTGCTCGGCTGCGAACCCGCCGGTGTCGAAGAGGGCATCGGACTGAGCGCACCCGTGGCCGCCGCCGTACCGGAGGCCGTACGCACGGCCCTGGACCTGATCCACGGCCGGACCCACGACGAAACCGACCGGCCCCGTCGCGAACTGAGGAGAACCCCATGAAGAAGGCCTTCGTCGGCGGGGCCGCGGCCGCCGCCCTCACCGCCCTCCTGCTGCAGATCCTCCCCGACCTCCGGCGCTACCTGCGCATGCGCCGGATGTGACACCGCCGCGGGAGCGGCCACGGGCGCCCGCGGGTACCCGGGCGCCCGAATGGAGTACGGGGCGCGCCGCGCACCGGCGTGCCCGACCGCACGGACCCCGTCCCGCCGGTTCAATGAGCCCCGGCAGGACGGAGTCCGATGCACGAGATGTCGATCGCCATGGCCGTCGTGGGCCAGGTGGAAGAGGCGGCCCGGGCGGGCGGCGCGCGCGCCGTCACCTCCGTACGGCTGCGGGTCGGTGAGCTGGCGGGGGTGGTCCCCGACGCGCTGGCGTTCTGTTTCGAACTGGCCTGCGCCGGAACGGTCCTCGAAGGAGCCGAACTCCTCACGGAGTCCGTGACGGCCCGCGCCCGCTGCGGCTCCTGCCCCGGCAGCGGCACCTGGGCGGTGGGCATGCCCCCCGAACTGTGCTGCCCCGGATGCGGCAGGGCCACCGACGTGGAACTGCTGACGGGCCGTGAGCTGGAGATCCTCAGCGTGCGCTGGGAAGACGGCCCCGCCGGTGCCCGTACCCGCGAACCGATTCCCGAGGAGGCCTGAACCATGTGCCGAGTGGTCGATCTGCGGCAGGCGGTGCTCGCCAAGAACGACGAAGCCGCCCAGGTCCTGCGCACCGAACTCACCGCCCGCGGTACGACGGTGGTCAATCTGCTCTCCAGCCCCGGCAGCGGCAAGACGGCGCTGCTGGAGCGCGAACTGCTCCTCGCGCGCGAGCGGGGCGTGGCCGTGGCCGCGCTGACGGCCGACCTGGCCACCGAGAACGACGCGGTACGGCTGGCCCGTTCGGGCGTACCGGTCAAGCAGGTGCTCACCGACGGGCTGTGCCACCTGGAGGCCGCGATGCTCGGCCGGCACCTGGACGGCTGGCTGCCCGGGGACACCCGGCTGCTCTTCGTGGAGAACGTGGGCAACCTGGTCTGCCCGGCCGGCTACGACCTCGGGGAAACGCTGCGGGTGGTGCTCGCCTCGGTGACCGAGGGCGAGGACAAGCCGCTGAAGTATCCGACCGCCTTCGGACTGGCCCAGCTGGTGGTGGTCACCAAGACCGACATCGCACGGGCCGTCGACTTCGACGAGGCCGCCTTCCGCGCCAACGTCGAGCAGGTCAATCCCGGCGTGGAGGTGGTGCTCACCTCGGCGCGCGCGGGTGAGGGCCTGGGCGTCCTGCTCGACCGGGCACTTGCGGCCAGGACGGGCACGCACACGCCGGTGATGGCCCGCCGGCAGCACGTGCACGGCCTCGGACATGACCACGACCACGATCACGAGCATGGCCACGACCACGAGCACGACGAGGACCACGAGCAGGAGCACGACCACGAGCACCCGCACCCGCACGTCCACACGGTCGCGCAGACCCGCTGATGGAAGCGGTGCAGCGGCGCCGGGTCACCGTCCGGGGCGTGGTCCAGGGCGTCGGCTTCCGGCCCTACGTCTACACCCGCGCGACCGGGCTGGGCCTGGCCGGGCACGTCACCAACACCCCCGAGGGCGTCGTCGCGGAGGTCGAGGGCGCCCCGGCGGCGGTGTCGCGGTTCTGCGAACGGCTCGCGGCGGACGCACCCCCGCTGGCCGTCGTCGACGCCGTCGACCACTGGGAGGTCCCCGCCGCGGGCGGCACCGGATTCACCATCATCGCCTCCCGGACCGGCGGCCCCGCCCGCACCCTGGTCTCCCCGGACGTGGCCACCTGCGCCGACTGCCTCACCGAACTGGCCGATCCGGCCGACCGGCGCCACCGGCACCCCTTCATCACCTGCACCCACTGCGGGCCGCGCTTCACCATCGTCACCGGGCTGCCGTACGACCGCGCCCACACCACCATGGCCCCCTTCCCCATGTGCCCCGACTGCGCCCGGGAGTACGCGGACCCGGCCGACCGCCGCTTCCACGCCCAGCCGGTCGCCTGCCCGGCCTGCGGCCCCCGCCTCAGACTGCTCACCGGGCGACCGCCCCGCGAGAGCACCGGCCCGGACCCGGTCGCCGAAGCCCGCCGGCTCCTGGCGGCCGGCGCGATCCTCGCCGTCAAGGGCCTCGGCGGCTACCACCTGGCCTGCGACGCCACCCGGCCCGGCGCCGTCGCCGAGCTGCGCCGGCGCAAGGCCCGCGGGGACAAGCCCTTCGCCCTGATGGCCCGGGACCTCGCCGACGCCGAGCGGTTCGCCCGCATCGGCCCCGAGGAACGGGAGCTGCTCACCGGCGCCGTTCGGCCCATCGTGCTGCTCCGCCGCCGCGCCGGTGCAGCCGGCCCGGACGCGGTCGCCCCCGGCTGTCCGGACCTCGGCGTGATGCTCCCGTACACCCCCGTCCACCACCTGCTGCTCGGCCTGCCCGGGGACCCCCCGGGGCCCCGGCTGCTCGTCATGACCAGCGGAAACCTCTCCGGCGAGCCGATCGTCACCGACGACGCCGAGGCCCTGGAGCGGCTCGACGGCCTCGCCGACGCCTGGCTCACGCACGACCGCCCCATCCACGTGCCCTGCGACGACTCCGTGGTGCGGGTGTGCGACGGCGAGACGCTGACCGTACGCCGCTCGCGCGGGTACGCCCCGCTCCCGCTGACCCTGCCGGTACCCGTCCCCGCGAGCCTCGCCGCGGGCGGGGACCTGAAGAACACCTTCTGCCTCGGCGAAGGCCGCCAGGCCTGGCTGTCCGCGCACATCGGCGACATGGACGACCTCGCCACCCAGTACGCCCTCGAAGGCGCCGAGCGGCAGCTGGAGTCCATCACCGGCGTCACCCCCGTGCTCCTCGCCGCCGACCGGCACCCTGGCTACCGCTCCACCCGGTGGGCGGAGCGCGCCGCGGGCGCCCGGCCGCTCGTCCGCGTCCAGCACCACCACGCGCACATCGCCTCCACCCTGGCCGAGCACGGCCGGGGCGCCGGCCGCCCGGTGATCGGGGTCGCCTTCGACGGCACCGGCTACGGCGACGACGGCGCCGTGTGGGGCGGCGAGGTCCTCCTCGCCGACTACGCCGGGTTCACCCGGTTCGCCCACCTGGCCTACGTCCCGCTGCCGGGCGGCGACGCGGCCGTGCACCGCCCGTACCGCATGGCGCTGTCCCATCTGCGGGCCGCGGGCATCGACCGGACCCCGGAGCTGCCCTGCACGGCGGCCTGTCCGCCGGGAGAACTCGCCCTGCTGGAACGTCAGCTGGAACGGGGTCTGAACTGTGTGCCGACCTCCAGCATGGGCCGCCTCTTCGACGCCGTCTCCTCCCTGGCCGGCATCTGCCACGTGGCCGGCTACGAGGCACAGGCCGCCATCGAACTGGAGGGCGCGGCCCTGGGCGCGGGCGAACCCGGACCCGGACCCGGCTCCGGCTACACCTTCGGCCTGCGCGAGCCGTCCGGCCCTGGCGGCGGCCCGGTCACCGCCGATCCGGCGCCCGTACTGGCCGCCGTGGTGGCCGACGTCCGCGCCGGCACCGACCCGGCGCTGATCGCCGCCCGCTTCCACACCTCCGTCGCCGACCTCGTCGCCACGCTCTGCGCGCTCGCGCGCGAGCGGCACGGCCTCGACACCGTCGCCCTGACCGGCGGGGTCTTCGCCAACACCCTGCTCTCCTCGGCATGCGCCCGGCGCCTCGGCGCTGCCGGATTCACCGTCCTGCGGCACGGCCGGGTCCCCCCGAACGACGGCGGGCTGGCCCTCGGCCAGCTCATGGTGGCCGCCGCGCACCACACCCCCTGACACACCCCTGACACACCCACAGCAAGGAGAAACCCATGTGCCTGGCGGTGCCCGGCAGAGTGCTCGACATCGGGGAGAAGGACGGCACCCGCATGGCCACCGTCGACTTCGGCGGTGTGCAGAAGGAGGTGTGTCTGGAGTACCTGCCGGACCTCCAGGTGGGCGAGTACGCCATCGTCCACGTGGGCTTCGCCCTGCAGCGCCTCGACGAGGAGTCGGCCAAGCAGACCCTCGAACTGTTCGCCCAACTCGGCATGCTCCAGGAGGAGTTCGGCGACCCGTGGGAGCAGGCCGCCGCGGCCGGCGGTGAGCCCTGGCCCTTCACCGACGATCCCGGCCTCGAACCCGGGCGGCCCGCGCCCGCCCTCGCCGCACCGCAGGAGGAAGTCCAGCCGTGAAGTACATCGAGGAGTTCCAGGACCCCGACCTCGCCCGCCGGCTGCTCGACGACATCCACGCCACCGTGACCCGGCCCTGGGCCCTGATGGAGGTGTGCGGCGGCCAGACCCACACCATCATCCGGCACGGGATCGATCAACTCCTGCCGGAGCAGGTGGAGCTGATCCACGGACCGGGCTGTCCTGTGTGCGTCACCCCGCTGGAGGTCATCGACAAGGCGCTGGAGATCGCCTCCCGCCCCGATGTGATCTTCTGCTCCTTCGGGGACATGCTCCGGGTGCCCGGGACCGGCCGCGACCTGTTCCAGGTGCGCAGCGAGGGCGGCGACGTACGCGTCGTCTACTCCCCGCTCGACGCCCTGCGGATCGCCCAGGAGAACCCGAAGCGCCAGGTGGTCTTCTTCGGCATCGGCTTCGAGACCACGGCGCCGCCCAACGCCATGACGGTCCACCAGGCGAAGAAGCTGGGCATCCCGAACTTCAGCCTCCTGGTCTCCCACGTCAGGGTTCCCCCGGCGATCGAGGCGATCATGCAGTCGCCGAGCTGCCGGGTCCAGGCCTTCCTCGCCGCCGGGCACGTGTGCAGCGTGATGGGCATGCGCGAGTACCCCGAACTGGCCGCGCGCCACCGGGTGCCGATCGTGGTGACGGGCTTCGAACCGCTGGACATCCTGGAGGGCGTACGCCGGGCCGTACGGCAGCTGGAGCGCGGCGAGCACACCGTCGACAACGCCTACGCGCGCGCCGTGCGCCCCGAGGGCAACCCGGCCGCCCTCGCCATGCTGGAGGACGTCTTCGAAGTCACCGACCGGGCCTGGCGGGGCATCGGCGTCATCCCCGACAGCGGCTGGCGGCTGTCGGAGCGCTACCGCGACTTCGACGCCGAACACCGTTTCTCGGTCACCGGCATCAACACCTGTGAACCGGCCGAGTGCCGCAGCGGCGAGGTGCTCCAGGGGCTGCTGAAACCCCACGAGTGCGAGGCCTTCGGCACGCTGTGCACCCCGCGCAGCCCGCTCGGCGCCACCATGGTCTCCAGCGAGGGCGCCTGCGCCGCGTACTACCTCTACCGGCGGCTGGAGCTGGGGACCGTGCCCGCCGCCAAGACAGCCGCGACCGCCGCCCCGGCCCCGACCGCCCCGCTGGAGGCGAGCCCCGTTGTCTGACACCGCACTCGACATCACGGGCTGGACCTGCCCGGCCCCGCTGCGCGACCGCCCCCGTGTGGTGATGGGTCACGGCGGCGGGGGCGCACTCTCCGCCGAGCTGGTCCAGCACCTCTTCGCCCCCGCCTTCGGCGGCGACGTGCTCGCCCAGCTCGGGGACTCCGCGGCCGTCTCCCTCGGCGGGGTCCGGCTGGCCTTCTCCACCGACTCCTACGTGGTGCGGCCGCTGTTCTTCCCCGGCGGCTCCATCGGCGACCTCGCGGTCAACGGCACGGTCAACGACCTGGCCATGAGCGGAGCCGAAGCGGCCTACCTCTCCTGCGGGTTCATCCTGGAGGAAGGCGTCGAGATGCCGGTGGTGGCGCGCGTGGCCGAAGCCATGGGCGCCGCCGCGCGGGCCGCGGGCGTGGAGGTCGCGACCGGCGACACCAAGGTGGTGGAAGCGGGCCACGGGGACGGCATCTACATCAACACCGCGGGCATCGGGATCATCCCCGACGGGGTGGACCTGCGCCCGCAGCGCGTCGTACCCGGCGACGTCGTCATCGTCAGCGGCGAGATCGGGCTCCACGGCGTGGCGATCATGAGTGTCCGGGAGGGGCTCGAATTCGGCGTCGACATCCAGAGCGACTGCGCGGCCCTGGGAGGCCTCGTGCGGAGCATGCTCGCGGTCACCCCGGACCTCCACGTCCTGCGCGACCCCACCCGGGGCGGCCTGGCGGCCTCCCTGAACGAGATCGCGGCCGCCTCGGGCACCGGTGTCGTGATCCACGAGGGCCGCGTCCCGGTCCCCGACGCCGTCGCGAACGCCTGCGCGATCCTCGGGCTCGACCCGCTCTACGTGGCCAACGAGGGCAAGCTGGTCGCCTTCGTGCCCCGCGAGCACGCCGACGCCGTCCTCGACGCCATGCGCGCCCATCCGCTGGGCCGCCGCGCGGCGGTGATCGGTGAGGCCGTCGACGCCCACCCGGGCCTGGTCGTGGCCCGCACCGCCCTCGGCGGCACCCGCGTGGTCGACCTGCCGATCGGGGAGCAGCTGCCGCGCATCTGCTGACCGGAACGACCGGCGCCCAGGATGGGTGCCGGCCCCGATGTGCGGTGGCGGTGGGCCGGGCGATGCTGGGGATGTCCGCAGAGTCGGCAGAGTCCCTTCCCGGCCGCCGCCGGGAGGCTCCGCCACTGCTTCGAGAACACGCCCTGGACGATGAACACCCGTGCGTCCCGCAGGCGTTGACGTGGAGCGGCCCATGCCTCCGGCAGTGCACCCGCTCCCGCGCCCGGCCGAAGAAAGGAGCGCGGTCATGCCGCGATCCGAGGATATGAGGACCACCGGCCCCGAAGCCCGGCCCGCGCACGGGCCCCGGCCCCGCGCGTACCGCCGGGCGGGCGCCTGGCTGGCCGTGGCCCTCGGGGTCTGGGCCGCGGTGGCCGGGGCCACCCTGCCCAACGGGCTCGTGCTCGCGGCCGGACTGGTCGTGGCCGCGCTGGCGGTGAACCGACTGGGCGCGGAACCCCGTACGCCCCGTCGGGCGAAACCGGTGGCGCCTCCCTGACGGCAGGATCCGGAAGAGCCGGCCTACGGCCGCCCGGCGGGATCCTGGTCGGGAGCCGGCTCCGCAGCGGCCCCGGCCTCCGGGGACCTCGCGGGGGAGGGCACGGCCGCGAGCAGCGGGGCGTGCACGGCGCGCCGCCCCCGCAGCCGTGCGGCCAGCGGCTCGGTGTACCGGGCGGTGAGCGGCCCGATCACCACGAGGATCAGCACGTAGGCGGTGGCCAGCGGCCCGAGGGCCGGTTCGATGCCCGCGGTGACGGCGAGACCGGCGATGACGATCGAGAACTCCCCGCGGGCGACGAGGGTTCCGCCCGCCCGCCAGCGGCCCTTGACCCCGACCCCGGCGCGCTTCGCCGCCCAGTACCCGGTGGCGATCTTCGTACCGGCGGTCACCAGGGCCAGCGCGAGCGCCGGCAGCAGCACGGGCGGGATGCTGGCCGGGTCGGTGTGCAGGCCGAAGAAGACGAAGAACACCGCCGCGAACAGGTCCCGGAGCGGGCTGAGCAGGGTGTGCGTACCCTCGGCCACCTCACCGGACAGGGCGATGCCGACCAGGAACGCCCCGACCGCGGCGGAGACCTGCAACTGCTGGGCGAGGCCCGCGACCAGCAGGGTCAGGCCGAGGACGACCAGGAGCAGCTTCTCCGGGTCGTCGCTGGAGACGAACCGGGAGATGAGCCGGCCGTAGCGGACGGCCACGAACAGCACCGCGCCCGCCACGCCGAGGGCGATCGCCAGGGTCAGACTGCCGGCCGCGAGGCCGACCCCGGCCAGCAGCGCGGTGACGATGGGCAGGTAGACGGCCATGGCCAGGTCTTCCAGGACCAGCACGCTGAGGACGACCGGGGTCTCACGGTTGCCCAGCCGCCCGAGGTCCCCCATCACCTTGGCGATGACGCCGGAGGACGAGATCCAGGTGACCCCCGCCAGGACCACGGCGGCCACCGGCCCCCAGCCCATCAGCAGCGCGGCGACCGCGCCGGGTACGGCGTTGAGGGTGAAGTCGACCAGCCCGGCCGGGTACTGGGTCTTGAGGTTGGAGACCAGGTCGGTGGCCGTGTACTCCAGACCCAGCATCAGCAGCAGCAGGATGACGCCGATCTCGGCGCCGATCGCCACGAACTCCTCGCTCGCGCCCATGGGCAGCAGTCCGCCCGTGCCGAAGGCGAGACCGGCCAGCAGGTACAGGGGTATCGGGGAGAAGCGGAAGCGCCCGGCGAGCCTGCCCAGCAGACCCAGGCCCAGGATGATCGCACCGAACTCGATCAGGAAGAGAGCGGAATGCACAGGCGATCACTCCCGTCCGAGTATGGAGGCGGCCGCGTCGACGCCCTCGCGGGTACCGATCACGATGAGCGTGTCCCCGCCGGCGAGGCGGAAGTCGGGCGCGGGGGAGGGGCGGGCCTCGGCCCGGCGCAGCACCGCCACGATCGAGACGCCGGTCTCCGTCCGCATCCGGGTCTCGCCCAGCAGCCGGCCGTTCCAGTGCGAGTGCGCCGACAGCTCGATGCGCTCGGCGACCAGCCCCAGGTCGGTGGTGTGCAGCACGTTGGGGCTGTGGTGCGCGGGCATCAGGGCGTCGATCAGCGAGGCCGTCTCCGCCCCGGACAGGTGCAGGGACTGGGCGCACGCGTCGGGATCGTCCGCGCGGTAGACGTTCACCGTACGGGTGCCGTCGCGGTGGGCGATCACCGACAGGTGGCGGTGCTCGCGGGTGGTGAGGTCGTACTGGACCCCGATGCCGGGCAGTGGCGTGGTGCTCATCCGTGGAGCGGGCACAGCTCCGTCCCCCTTGCTTCGTGTTCGGCGGTGGTGCGGCGCGGCGTCGGCGGAAGACGGCTTCCGGCTGCCGCGCGGGCTCATGGTGCCATCTCGCGCAGGGGGCGGGATATGGGTGCCGGCACGGATGGACAAGACCCCCGAAGGGCGAAAGGCTGAAGCGGGGACACCGGTCCCACCGCAGGTCACCGCAGGTGTGGAGGCGCATCGGCGGGGATAGTGGAAGTGAGCGGTCCGCCGGAGCGGCGGACCCCGGAACGAGGGGAGGGACGCCCGTGTCGCTGTACTGGCGGATCTTCCTGCTCAACGCGGCCGTCCTCGTCACCGCCGTCCTGCTGCTGTTCGGACCGGTCACCGTCTCCACCCCGGTCCTCTTCGGTGAGGCCGTGGTGCTGCTCGCCGGGCTGGCCGCCATGCTGATCGCCAACGCCGCCCTGCTCCGGATCGGGCTGGCACCGCTCGGCCGGCTGACCCGCGCGATGAGCGCGGTCGACCTGCTGCGCCCCGGCGGCCGGGCACGGGTGGAGGGCCCCGCCGAAGTGGCCGAGCTGACCACCTCCTTCAACGCCATGCTGGGCCGGCTGGAGGCCGAGCGGGCCGGCAGCAGTGCCCGTGCCCTCTCCGCACAGGAAGCCGAACGGCGGCGCATCGCCCAGGAACTCCACGACGAGGTCGGCCAGACCCTCACGGCGGTCCTGCTCCAGCTCAAGCACGCCGCCGACCGTGCCCCGGCCCCCTTGCGGGAGGAGCTCCGCCAGGTGCAGGAGACGACCCGCACCGGCCTGGACGAGATCCGCCGCATCGCCCGCAGGCTGCGCCCGGGGGTCCTGGAGGAGCTCGGGCTGCACAGTGCCGTGCGCGCGCTGACGGCCGAGTTCAGCAGCGGGTCGCTGACCGTGCGGCACGTCATCGGTCCCCAGGTGCCCCCGCTGGACGAAGCGGCCGAACTCGTCGTCTACCGGGTCGCCCAGGAGGCCCTGACCAACGCCGCCCGCCACGCGGGCGCGAGCGAGGTCGAGGTGCACCTGTCGGGCCGGACCGGCGGGGCGGTCCGGCTGCTGGTCCGGGACAACGGCCACGGCCTCGGCCCCGCCGGCGAGGGCGCGGGGATCCAGGGCATGCGGGAACGGGCCCTGCTGATCGGCGCGGACCTCACCATCGGGAGCGGCCCGCGGGGCGGCACCGACGTACGGCTGGACGTACCCGCCGTCACCACGGCGACCACGGCGACCACGGCCACCACGGCCGCCACCGGGACCACCGAGACCACGGAGGGCACGAGTTGACCACGCCCGGACGGCCGCCGACCCGCGTCCTGCTCGCCGACGACCACGCCCTCGTACGGCGCGGGGTCCGGCTCATCCTCGACGCCGAGCCGGACCTGACCGTGGTCGCCGAGGCCGGGGACGGCGCGGAGGCCGTAGCCCTGGCCCGTACCGGGGAGGTGGACCTCGCCGTGCTCGACGTGGCCATGCCCCGGATGACCGGGCTGCAGGCCGCACGGGAACTCTCGCGGCTGCGGCCGGAGCTGCGCATCCTCATCCTGACCATGTACGACAACGAGCAGTACTTCTTCGAGGCGCTCAAGGCCGGGGCCGCCGGGTACGTCCCCAAGTCGGTCGCCGACCGCGATCTGGTCGAGGCCTGCCGGGCGGCGATCCGCGACGAGCCGTTCATCTACCCCGGGGCGGAGACCACCCTCATCCGCAACTACCTGGACCGGGCCCGCCAGGGCGATCCGCTGCCCGCCCGGGCGATCACCGAGCGCGAGGAGGAGATCCTCAAGCTCGTCGCGGAAGGCCACTCCTCGAAGGAGATCGGCGACCTCCTCGTCATCAGTGCCAAGACCGTGGAGCGACACCGGGCCAACCTGCTGCAGAAGCTGGGGATGCGCGACCGGCTGGAGCTGACCCGGTACGCGATCCGGGTCGGGCTCATCGAGCCCTGAGGGCCCCGCACCCTCGTAGCTACGAGGTGGTGCCACCCGGGCCCCGACCTCCAGCATGGCGCGGGGGACCGCCCGTCCGGGTGCCGTCCACAGGGTCCGGGAGGGGAAGACGTGCTGCGGTATCCGAGCAGGCTGTGGGCGGTGGTGCTGATGTGCCTGGCGGGACTGGTGCTGGCGGGTACGCCCGCGCCCGCCTCCGCCTCCGCGCCCGGGCCCGTCTCCGCCCCGGCTGCGGCGAAGCCGCTGTTCCAGCTGCCGTTCCCGTGCGGGACCACCTGGCAGCTGAACACCTGGGGCCACGATCCGGCGCTGGACATCGTGGTGGAGGGCAACACCGGCTCCGACGGACTGCCCGTCCAGCCGTCGGCCGCCGGCACGGTGGCCGCCACGTACTGGACCAACGGCTCGGGCAACACCATCCAGATCAACCACGGCAACGGCTGGTTCACGGCGTACTACCACCTGAAGGACGACCCGGCGGCCTACGTCAAGAAGGGCGACGCCGTCCAGCCGTCCACGCGGATCGGCCGGATCGGCACCTCGGGCGCCTCCGAGTGGTCCCACCTGCACTACGAGCAGCGCTACCTGGCCTCGGGCGACTTCACCGACGAGAGCCACCGCGTCCCGGTCCACTTCGACGGGGTCGAGTACTCGGGAGCCGCCAAGGAGTGGCCGAGCGTCACCAGCCGCAACTGCGCCGGCACACCGACCCCCGCCTGGCAGGACTGCCCGGCCGGCTACGTCTGCTTCTACTCGGGGGCGGACGGCACGGGCACCGTCTGCCGCTCCGCCGTCGACGAGCCCCGGAGCACGTGCGGGCTGCGCAGGTCCTTCTTCAACAACGGGACGGTGCAGCCGGGGTACGACCACGTGCAGGTGTACTTCCGGGAGGGAGGCAGCGCGTGCCTGCACCGCGGCTGGGACGAAGGGCGCGGAAACCTTCCCGCCGGGGGCCGGACGATCGAGCGCTTCCAGTGGCGAGGGGAGTGCTGAAGACAAGCCATTGTTGCGGGAACGATTGATTCCGCTGGCTAACCTTCCCCTGCACCTTCGGGGAAGGAAGCAGCGTGAACAGCATCATCGTGGTTCCGGGGCCCACCATGTCCCCGGCCGCACAGATCCGCCTGGCACCGGGGCAGACCCTCCGTTTCGGCCGTGAACCCCTTCGCAGCACCACCACGGGTACCACCACGGGCCCTGCTGCCGGCGTCCGCCACACCGGCGGTGGCGGCAGCGGCCCGCACAGCCTGCACGTCGCGCACGCCGGCGTCTCGCGTTCGGCGGGGGAGATCACCGCGACAGCCACGTACTGGTCGCTCAGCAACTTCTCCCGCTCGGCGACGTACGTGGTCGAGAACCCCGAGGGCGCCGGCGAGCACATCAAGATAGCTCCAGGCCGGCTGGACGCACCGGTCCCGTTCGAATTCGCCCGGCTCGTCCTGCCCGCCGGCTCCGAACTGCTCACCCTGGACGTCTGGGCACCGCGCCACGACTACGCCGACCGGGACGATCCCGGCGAGCCCGACGGGGAGCCGACCGTCCTCCCCTTCCCGCTCGACCGCTCCAGCCGGTACTTCCTGGTCCTCACCGCGCTCTGCGAGCCGAGGCTGCGCGGCGAACCGCACGCGCCCCTGCCCACCGTCGAGCAGGTGGTCGAACGGCTGAAGCCGTCCTGGCCCGCGGCCAACCGCGCCGCCGTGCAGTGGAACATCGACTACCTCGCGGTCAAACTGCGCCTGAAGCCGGGCCCCGACACGGTGGATCCGGGGCCGCGGCTGGTCGGCAAGAAGGAGACCCTGGTCTCGCTGGCCCTGCGCTTCGACCTCGTCCGCGAGACGGACCTGGCGGCCCTGCCGGCCGCCCCGACCGGTACCGCCCGCTGACCGGGCGGGCCGGGCGCTCCGGCGCCCTCCAGGTCCCGGCCGGCTACCGCGTCGGCCCCTGGGTCGTGGGGCACCTGCTGGGGGCCGGCGCCTTCGGCAGCGTGTACGCGGCCCGGCGTGCCGCACCCGAGCCGGGCCTGCCCGGCCGGGCCGCGCTCAAGGTCCTGCCGACCGGTACCCACACCCCGCGCGGGTTACGGCACCTGGTCGAGCTCGCCGAGCGCGAGACCGAGGTACTGCGCCGGGTGCGCACACCCCGGCTGATCAGGCTGTACGAGGCGCTCACGGTCGACGACCCCGGCCGGCCCGAACTCGACGGCGCCACCGTCCTCGTCCTGGAGGAGGCGCAGGGCTCCCTGGACGCCCTGCTGGCCGACGGAGTGCCACGGACCGGGCCCGCCCTGCTCGCCCAGGTCTGCGAGGGGCTCGACCAACTGCACCGGGCGGGCTGGGTGCACGGCGACCTCAAGCCCGGCAACGTCCTGCTGATGGCCGACGGCACGGCGCGGCTGGGCGACTTCAACATGGCCGCGGAGCTGGAGGGCACCCACGCGTACTCCCCGGCCTTCGCCACGCCCGACTACACCCCGCCCGACCTGCTCTGGTCCGAGGTCGGCGAACGCGGTACGAAAATCCGCCCGACGGCCGACATCTGGGCCTTCGGGGTCCTGGCCCACGTCGTGCTGACCGGCGCACTGCCGCTGCCCGGAGGCACCCCCGCCGCCCGCAGGGACGCCGCGCTGCGCTACGCCCGGGGCGAGGACGAGCTGCGGCTGTCGCCGGAACTTCCGGAGCACTGGCGGGACATCGTCCGCGACTGCCTGGCCCGAAGACACGAGGACCGGGCCGCGCACACCGCGGCGTCGCTGCTGCGCCGGGTGGAGGCGGCGGCCGCCGGCGCGCCGCCCGCCGCCCCGACGGGCGCCCTGCGCGTACCCGGCTCCCGCCGGCGGCGCCGCGCGCTGATCGCGGCCGGCACGGCGGCGCTCGCCGCCGGCCTGGGCGCCGTATGGGGCTCGGGTCTGTTCCACCTCGGGGACTCCGCCGGGGCGCTGGGGTACGACCGGTGCTGGCGCGGGGCGGTCTGCTTCTTCTCGGAGGAGGACGGCCGGGGCGAGATGTGCTCCTGGGTGGACGGCGGCTCCGACTGGATCGACGGCCCGGCCCCCTGCCCCTGGACGGCCCGCAGCGCGCCCCGCTCGGTCTTCAACAACGGCTTCGACCTCACCCAGGGGGCGACCAAGGTCGACGTCCTCTACTACGGGCAGGCCGCCCAGCAGGAGCCGCTGGGCTGCGTGAAGGTGGGTACGAGAACCAACTTGAGCGGCACGGTCCGGCCGCGCTCCCACGCCTGGGTACCCAACTGCTGACGGCTCCCCGGCCCGCCTCCCCGCCGACCGGCCGAACAATTCGAGCCAATCGCTCCGATCGCGGGACCGGCGGCCGGAGCCGAGCGGCACGTGAAAGGAAGGCGAAGGTCCGCCCTGTGGGCCCGGAGGCTGGTGGAAGGACACGGCCACGGCTGTCACAGCAGCTATGGGCGTGATCACCCCCAGCCATGCGGGCGGGCGGACGCCGTCGTCCGCGACGACAGCGCCGATCACGGCCCAGGCCAGCAGGCCCGTCCCGACCACGAGGCACGTCCCGGCGAACACATGCCCACAGCGGCCACGGCGCAGCAGGCGCGGTGTTCACGCCAGGTCCGCCAGGAGCAGGTCGAGTGTGGCCTCCTCGTGGAGGGCCATGCCGCGCCCGGCCATGGCCGGGGCGAGGGCCGGATCCCAGTCCGCGGGGGTCGGCGGGCCGGTGAGCGGGTGCTGTGGGACGTTGCGGTCCCGGGTGCGGGCGGCGAGCGCCTCGTAGTCCTCGGTGCCCATCCGCCAGGGCTCCGCGCCGTAGCGGTGGACCACGCGGTTGGCCAGGGCTATGCCCGGCCAGTCGAAGTCGCCGTGGTAGGCGAAGCGGCAGCCGGCGGCGGCGAGGGCGTCGAGGAGGGTGAGGACCACGGTCGCGGCACTCCCCGAGGTGCACACCAGAGGTTGTGAGCAGGCGGTGTCGGCCGCCGCCTCCACCACGCGCGGGTTCTCGCAGATGCGGACGAGGGTGCCGGCCGGCAGCGAGAGCCGTAGGGCGCGCAGGTCGCGCAGGGTGAGGTGGGTCTCCACGTGATGGACCGCCCGTTCGTACAGCGAGCGCTCCCGCCAGCCCCCGCCGTCGGGGCGCAGGCCGTAGGCGAGGACCGTGCTGGACACCTCGTCCGGTGTGACGGATGCGAGCCGCCACACGGCGCGGCGTCCGGCCGCGTCGTCGGGGAGCTCGGTGTCGTGGGCGAGGGCTATGCCCCGTTGGACGAGGCGCGCGAGCCAGGTCCCGTCGTCCAGGCCGTGGGCCGATCCGGTCGCTTCGGCGGCGAGATCGCCCCGCCCCCACGCGGCGGCCCGCTCGGGACCGAAGAGCAAGGTGAGGACGTGGACCGCCTGCCGGAGCGTACGGACCGCCGTCTCGGGCGTCACACCGCCGGGCACGCCCGTGCGGCGCAGTCCGTCGTACCAGCGCCAGGCCCAGTCCTCGTCGGTGAGCCGGCAGCCTTCCAGGGACGCGGCGAGCGAGGACCACACCTCATCACGCCGTGCCCGGGCCTCCGTCCGGACGGCGCGGCGGTCGGTGAGCGCCGGTCCGAGCTCCTGGAGCACGTCCCTGAGACCGAGGCCGGCGGCCGAGGACCGCAGCCGGGTGTCGAGCGAGTCGAGCCGCACCGTGGCGGTGGCCCCCGTGACCGGGGTGCCGAGCAGGAGCGACAGGTCGTTCCGCTCCTGTACCGCCAGTCCGGACAGCCGCACCGAGCCGGTGGCCCGGAGGCCGTTGCCCTCCAGGCGCTTGCGCGCCGATTCCCAGAGCCGGACGAGCCCCGGACCGGCCAGCCAGTCATGGGTGGCGGCGGGGAGCCGGCTCATACGGACATCAGGCGCCGGTGCCGGCCGTTCCAGGTGTAGTGCAAGGTGGCCACCCCGCGGGCGTGCGGGTCGCGGAGGCACTCGTAGATGTGCAGGGAGGGCACCTCGGGCCAATTGCCCATGAGCCTCTCGCTGGTGAGGACGAAGTCGAGGTCGAGGTCGACGAGGATGCGGCCGAGCCGGCCGTGGGTGGGCTCGTCGACCTTGGCGAAGGCGTCGTCCAGGAGGATCAGCCGGGGAGCGTGCGGTGCGGACTCGCCGAGGGTCGTGAAGTGGGCGGCGGCCGCGGCGAAGAGCACGAGGTAGGAGAGCACGCGCTGTTCGCCCTGGCTGAGTCCGGTGCGTCCGGTGAGCCTGCGCCTGCGGCCGGGGGCGGCGTCCTCGACCACGAAGGTGTGGAAGCGGAACCAGTCGCGGTAGTCCAGCGCGGTGCGCAGGTGGGCGGCGTACCCGGCTGACGGATCGGCCCGGCGGGCCTCCTCGATCCGGCGCTGCAGCACCTCGCGCAGCTGCTCGCCCTGCTCACGGGTGCGCAGGATCGAAGGACTGCGCAGCAGTTCGACGGCCGCCCGGACATCGGCGTCGACGTCGTCGTCGAGCTTCCACTGCAGTTCCACGCCGAGCCCGTGCGAGGTCCGCACGGTCCTGAGCGTGTCGTTCAGGGCGGAGACGAGGCCGGCAGCGGTGACGACCTGTGTGGACAGGTGGTCGCCGAGTTCGCCGGCGAGGAAGCGCTGGAAGACCTCGCTCTCACGCTCGGTGAGCCGGCCGCGGGCCTCGGCGGCCCGGTCGGCGATGCGTTCTCCTACGACGGCGACGTCGTGCGGGCCGTGGTCGTCGACCAGCCGGCAGATCTTGATCCCGGCCAGTTCCTCCAGCTGCGCGTCGTACCCGCCGGCCAACTGGTCGCGCAGTGCCGTGTGCCCGCCCAGGAGCGTGCTGTCCGAGACCTCCTTCCCCGACCGGTCGAGACCGCCCCGCACCGCGTCGGCCAGCTCGCGCAGGGACCGGATGCGGTCACGGACGTCCGCGCCGGGGTCGTCCAACAGCAGCGCGGGCAGGGAGGAACGGTCCAGGGCGGCGCCCCGGACCACCTCCGGACGGCCGACCGCGCCGCGCAGGGTGCTTCCCGCGGCGATGACGGCCGCCTGCCGGTCCAGCAGCAGTTCGCGGCTTCGCTTCTCGTCCTCCTCCGCACGGATCCTCCGGTCGCGGAGGTCGTCGTGTCCCCTCCGGGCTCCCGGCAGCGCCCCGGTGGCGGCTGCGACGCGCTGCTTGGCCTCCTCCTCGCGGGCGAGGATCTCCTCCTCGGACGAGCCGATGGCCTCTTCACGGGTAAGGAGGTCCTGCTGGGCCCTGCGCAGCTCGCCGAGCCGCAGGCCGTAGCCTTCCGCCGCCTCCAGACGGTCGTGGTGGGCCCGTTCGTACCGGGTGCGATCGGCCCGGTGCCGGTCCAGCCCGTCGGCCACGCCGCGGATCGCCCGGCACATGCGTCCGATCCCGTCGAGCAGGGTGGCGAGGGCGGTGCGTACGCGGTCCAGGGCGTCGGCGTCGGTGGGGAGGTCGTGGGCCGTCGCGGTCGCCTCCGCCTCACCGCGGGCGGCCACGGCCCGGGTGCGTGCCTCTTCCGCCAGGCGAGCTGCTTTCGCCGCCCTGGCCGTCACGGTCCGAAGGTCTCTCTCCCCGGAGTCGAGCTCGTGCCAGGCGCGGGTGAGGGACTGCGGCCGGGGGAAGTCGCGTTCCGCCGACGCCAGGCCCCGGCGGACGGCGTCGAGCCCGTCGAGCTGTCCGCGGTGGTCGGACAGCAGCTTCTGCGCCTCCTCCCACCGGACTTCCAGTTCGGCGATCTTCCGGCGTCGGGTCCCGGCGCGTACGGCGGCGCCCACGTACTCGGCCCCGTCCTTGGCATGGCGGCCGCGCAGGGGACCGAGGCGCCAGCTGCCGTCGTGGAACACCGCGCAGGCGGCGGTGGCTTCCCGGGCCGGGGCGAGGGCGACGGCGGACAGGAGGTGCTGGACCCGCTCGGGCGCGATACCGGTGTCCGGCTGCGCCGCGGGGCGCAGGGCGGCGGCCAGCGTCGGTCCCTCCGGCAGTACGGCCCCCGGCTGGAGCAGGACGTCTCGCGTCAGGGGGTCGAGGAGTGCCCCGTCCCAGGTCACCCAGGCGTCCAGTACCCCGCTCGCTTCGAGCGCCGCCTCCAGGCCCGCCCGGTCGGCGGGGGACAGGTCGTCATGGAAGTCCACCAGCCGGTAGAAGGGCGCTCCGGTGCCCGGATCGCGCTCGGCGGTGCGGTGGTACGGGGCGGGCGGCTCCGGATCGGTCCGCCGCTCCCACTCCTCCTTCTCCCCGCTCAGGAGGTCGCGTTCCTCGGTGAGGCGGGCGACGCGCAGCGCGAGGGTGTCGCGCCGTTCGGTCAGCCGCGCACCGTACGGCTCCAGCACCGTCAGTGCGGTCCGCTTCGCCTGTCCGTCGATGTCGGGCGGCAGCACCCGCTCGGCGAAGGGGGCCTGGGGAGAGGTCTCACAGGCGACCGTGGCACGGACCGCGTCCAACGGAGGGCAGTCCGGGCCGGCCACGGCCCGCAGGCGCTCCAGCCACGCCTCCACCTGACGGAGGTAGCCCGCGCTCTCCTCGGCCACCTTCTCCCGGTGCCCTTCGAGGCGGCCCGCAGCATCCTCCGCCTCCCCTTCGAGCCGTTCGTGCTCGGCATCCGCGGCAGCAGCCCGCCCGCGTGCGTCCACCGCCCGGGCGACCAGGCCGGCCACCTCCTGGACCCGCCGGGTCCGGTGCTTCACCACCGTGCCGGCGTCCTCCAGCTGTCCTTGCCAGGACCGCAGGGCGGATTCCGCCGCCGTGGCGTCCACGGCGGTCACCCGCCGGTGCCGCACGATGCGGACCTCCGCGTCGGGTGCCGTGAGTTCCGCCGCCGAAGCCCCGGCCACGTCCGCCCGGGGCAGGCCGACCGTCTCGCCGAGATGGCCCGTGGGGAGCCCCGCCTTCTCCGCCTGCACGACGAGTTCGCGGTGATCCGTACCCAGTTCGCCGAGGCGTTCGCCCAGCTGCCCGATGCCCTCGGCCAGGCGGTCTGCCGCGCCCGCTTCCGTGTCGTGCGCCTTGGTGAGCGCGGCGAAGGACGTTCCGGCCGCCGTGTCCAGCGCGGCGACCGTGGTCCGGCGCTCGGACAACTCCTCCAGACTGCGGTACGCGCTGCTCGCGCGCAGGGCGTCGAGTTCGGTCCGGGCGGCCTGCTCCTCCTCGCGCAGCGCGCTCAGACGTGCTTCGGCCTCGGCCTCCTGACCCTTCAGGGCGCCCGTCCGCTTCGCGGCGTCCCCGGCCTGCAGGCGCCGCCGCGCCAGGGCGTCCAGTTCCTCGTCCACCTTCCCCGCAGCCCTGAGAAGCACCCCGGACAGGTAGCCGCGGTAGATGCCCAGGAAGGTGCGCAGGGCCCGGTCGGTACGCTCCAGACGGCCGAGCTCCTCCCGGACGGCGTCGAGGTCGTGGAGGTTGCGCGCCACCTTCTCCACCACGTCGTCGTCGAGCCCGGGCAGCGTCTCGCTCAGCAGCGAGGCGACCCCGCCGGACTCGATCCGGTCCCCGACGGTGGGACGCCGCAGCCGGTGCAGGAGCTGTGTGAGGTTGCGGTACCGCGTGGTGTCGGTGATGCCGAACAGCTCACGGGCGACCCGCGAGCGGTGCTGGACGGAACGGTCCGTGACGTTCTCCGCGCCGACGGCCTCCTTGAGCCGATCGACCGGCAGGGGCCTGCCCGCCTCGACCAGACGGAAGTCCTCGCCGACCCGCAGCGGGGTGACGAAGAAGACCGGTACGGCCTTCTTCGTCGACTTCGACGCCCGGACGGCCGCCCCGAGGGTCAGGTACCGGTCCCCGCCGTCCTCCGTCGTCATGCGGAACTCGACCCACAGGTATCCGAGGCGGTTCGTCTGCTCGAAGCCGTCCAGCATCAGCCAGACGAGGCTCGTGCGGCCCGTACCGGTGGCGTCCAGCGCGCGGGAGTCGCCGTCCAGCAGGTACGGGAGCAGCATCTCCAGCGCCTTGGACTTGCCTGCCCCGTTCTTGCCGCGCAGGAGCAGCCGTCCGTCGCCGAGGTCGAATTCCTGTTCGTCGTACTGCCAGACGTTGAGGATGCCCGCGCGGTGCAGGCGGAAGCGCGTACGGGCCGAAGTGAAGGACCGCTGAAGGGGGATGGGGCCGTGCGCGCCGGGGGTCATAGCGGCAGCTCCTGCTGTATGTCGATGCCGGGTGTCGCTCCGGCGGGCCGGCGTTCGGTGACGTGGGTGGCGTAGCGAGCGGCCGCGGCGAGGAGTGTCCAGCCGGTGCCGGCGGCTGTGGTGCCGGCGGTGGTGTCGGCGGTGCCCGCGGCGCGGGCACCCAGCACGTCGGTCACGGAGCGGCCCTCCGGGACCGCGTCGTCGTACCCCTCGGGCAGCCCCTGGCCGGCGGAACGGAGCGGGCCGGCGGGCGCCACCAGCCGCATCCGGCTCAGCAGGTCCAGAGCCGCCCTCCGCAGCGAGGCGGGATCCTCCAGGTGCTCGCGCTGCCAGTTGCCGCGCTGCCCGTACTCGGTGACGAGCTCGGCCAGCAGCTCGTCCACGAGGCCGTCCGGAACGGCGACCCCGATGACGAGCCGCCCTCCCGTCGCCGGGTGGCCCGGCCGGGCGGGCCGCAGCCGTTCCACGAGGCGCTCCACCAGGAGGAGCGAAGCCTGGGCGACGGTTCCGGTACCGGGCAGGTGCAGGTCGGTCAGCTCCTCCTCGGGATCCACCAGCGCCACGCCCTCGCCGCGGATCTCGGCCTCCAGCCCGAGGAGCTCGGAGAACGCCTGGGCCTCCCTGCGTTGCCGGGTCCGCAGCCAGTCCCGCTCGGCACCGGTCAGCTCGTCCAGGTACACGACCGGCGTTTCCACGAGCATCCGGCGCACATAGGTGCGAGGACCGCCGAATCCGGGGTCGGCAGCCCGCCTCACCAGGTCCGCCCCGTCCAGGCTCTGCGTGAGCGGGCCCGAAACGATGATCCGGGCGATCTCCCGGTCCACCGTGATCAGCGCCTCGCCGCCTTCCTCCTGCACGAGCGACCCCACACTGCCTTCGGTCTCCGTCAGGACACCCCAGTCGATCAACTGGCGAAGGGCGGCGACCAGAGTCCGCTTCTCCACGGCCCGGCCCGTTTCCTCCAGCTTCACGCCCGCGTCGGCCGCTGCGGCCCGGATGTCGGCGACCAGCTGGGAAAGCAGCATCTGCTCCGGGGCGGTCACGAGCACGGACAGCGCGAGCGCGAGACAGGAGTAGGCGCGCGGGGTGAAGGCGGCACCGGTGGACCGCTCCAGCCGGTGTCCTGCGCCGGCGCCCAGTCCGGCCTTGAACAGCCTGGCGTAGGAGGTGTCGACCAGGAGCCGGTAGCCGAGCACCTGCTGGAACCGCTTGGCCAGCCAGTCGGCGTGCCGTCGTACCAGGGGGAACAGGTCCGCGTAGGGACCGGCCGACGTCACCAGAGGACGGGCGAGCAGCAGCCGCCCGGCGGCACGGCGTTCGGTGGCCAGGGCCACGTCGTGCGCCGAAGGAAGCGTCACGACACACCCGCCTCGGCCTCATGCCCGGCCGAGGCGGACGCACGCCCGATCTCCAGCTCCAGGTCGTCCAGCAGGAGGTCGCCGTCGGCGGAGTGCAGCACCGTCCTCGCACCGGAGGAACGGCGTACGGTGAGCCGGACGCCGAGCTCGGCATCCTCGCTCTGCGCGGACTCCAGGCCGAACTCCGGCGCCTCGTCCAGGTCTCCGCCGGCTTCCCCGGCCCCCGTGCGCCGCAGCCGGGCGTTCCCCAGTGCCGTCGCCAGCAGTTCCAGCAGCAGTCCGAGGGCCGCCGAGGTGAGGCGTACGTCCGCGAAGCGGCCCGCAGCGCTGCGCAGTTCGTCCGCGGCCGCCCTTCTGGCCTCGGCCTGCGCGCGGGCGGCCTCCTGAAGGTGCCGCTTCTGCGCCGAGTGGTCCTCCATGGCGGACGCCCGGCCCCGCTGCGCGCGGCTGCCCCGCTCGCGCAGCGCCACCGGTACCTCGACCACCGGGCCGTTCCACCAGCTGGTGTACGCGGGAACCGCTTCGTCGGAAGCCGGCGGGACACCCAGGTGGCGGGCGCCGTAGAGGCCGAAGGCGGCCACAGCGATGTCGTGCGCATCCTCCGGAGACGCCTCGTCGAACCACCGGGCGAGCCGCAGGAGGTCCTTGCGCCTCGACATCTCCCCCGAGGCCGAGCGCAGCATCCGCTTGGCGTTGGTCAGCAAGGACTGCAGCGCGCGCATGGTGGCGTCACGCAGCTGATCGACCTGGCTTCCCTGTCCGTCGACGTCGGTGAACCAGCCGCGCAGCCCCTCCCAGTCGGCCGTCTCCCGGCCCCGGCTGCGCTGCACCCGGCCCTCGGAGCGGCCGCCGGCCCCCGGAACCCCTGACAGACCGCGGGCGTGGGCGTCGAGACGCTCCAGGAGGCCGGGGAGGTGCGGCCACAGAAGGTCGAGGGCCGACGCGATACGAGGAGCGCGGAAGGCCACGTCCTCCCTGATCGCCTCGACGTAGTCGAGCAGCAGTTCCTTGAAGCCCTGGTACTCGGCGCTGTCCAGGTCGTAGCGCGCCAGCACCTGACCGAGGTAGGCGTAGAAGTCCCGCACGGAGTCCGCGAACCCGGTGAACTGGACGAACAGCGTGCTGACCCGTTCCAGCGCGTCCTGCGGCTCCGCCCCGCCGGGCCTTTGCACCAGCTCGTTCAGCTCGCGCAGCCCGCGCTCGACCAGCGCCAGCAGCTCGCTGCTCACCTCGCGGGCCGCATCCGCCCCGGCCAGGACCTCGTCGGCGTCCCGCTGGATCCGCTCGCCCAGCTTCGACAGCTGGTAGCGGGACCGGGACCGCTGGTACTCGGTGATGCTCGACGCCTTCACCGAATGGCTGCTCCGCAGCAAGGCGCCCCAGTGCACCAGCCGTTCCAGCCGGGCGGTGAGCGTCTCCGCGTCCAGGGTGAGCGCCGGCCCACCGGACTCGGCCAGTTTCGTCAGCACGTCCGGCACCGCGAGGTCGGCGAGGAGGGTGCCGCAGAAGACCCGCATGACGGCGACGTACTCCAGCCGCTCCGGCGCACTCAGGTACGCGTATGCGTTCAGCCGCTGCCACGTGTCGTCGCGGTCGGTCTCCGGTAATGACTTCTGTGCGGGTGCCCCCATGGCATCGAGGTTACGCACTGACACCGACGGCACGCGGGGAGTTCGGCGATCTTCTGCAGAGCCCCCGCCCCTCTGGCCGGAAAGAGAACCGGCCGTCCGCGTCCGGCCGAGACTGGGGGAAGACGATCACCAGGGTGAGCAGGAGGCAAGGGTCCCGATGAATCCGTACACGTACGTGCCCGCCGACGATCCGCTCTTCGGCGCGGTCCGGATCGAACTCGACCACGAGGCCGGGACACTGGGCGTGAGCGGGGACGGCCTGCCGCCGGTCGAGATCCGGCGGGCCCCGCACACCGTGCCGGAGAGCCATGTGCCGATCGGGACGCGGGACCCCGAGCACCTCACTCTGCTCGTCGACGGCGCGGAGGAGACCCTGCGGCCCTCCAAGGGATTCCTGACCCGGCGCTCCTACCGGGTCGAGGTCGTCTCCGGGGCGCGGGAGTGCAGCTACCTGCTGGTTCCGGACTCCCTCGGCACCAGCCGGCTGCTGCGGGACGAACGGCTGCTCGGCGTCTTCACCTCGAGCGGCGACGGGCGCGTGTCGGCCGACTGGGAAGCGGCGGGCGAGTCCGGGCCTGCCCAGGACCCTTATGACGCGTCCGTGGGGTACGGGCTCGCCGCGGCATTCGGCACAGGTGCCGAACCGATGTGGCAGCTCACCCTGAAGGCCGCGCTCGACCTGTGGACGTGAAAGAACCTCAGTCCACCGCCGGGGGCAGCAGGTGGGAGCAGGTCGAGCGTGCCACGAACGCGATGCCGTCGTAGTCCTCGGCCGGGACGAGCGGGGCCGTGTTCAAGCGGTAGAAGAACCGCTGGACGTTGGCGCCGAAGCTGCGCTGTGCGTGCGGGGCGTGCAGCCAGGGCGCGGCGTCGGCGGGGGGACCCGCGGCGCGGAGGTCCGCGTAGTAGTCGCCGGGTACGGCGTGCGTGAGTCTGGCCTCCAGGGAGCGGAGGCCGGTGCCGATGCGGTGGCGGGCCGGCGGGCGCTGGAGATCGTTGCCGCGGCGGGCCAGGAATGATCCCTTGCCGAAGAGGAGGGCCAGCGCGTAGTAGGCGTCGCCGTACCGTTCGCGGAGCCTGCTGCCGAGGGCCGGCACCTGCTCCCCGTACGTGCCCTTCGCGATGTGCCCGTTGTGTGCCCAGACCATGACGCGCGCGCCGGGGTCGTCGTCCACGAGCCGTGCGACGGCCTCGGCCATGTAGCGGTCACGCGCGGCGTACACCGCGTCCTCCCCGGCCGGGGCTTCGAAGGGCCGGGTCACCAGGTCGGCGGCGCGGACCAGGATCCGCGCGTGTTCCAGAGCCTCGTCGGCGCCGTCGCCGGGATCCGACCGTCCGGCGTGGTCCGCGACGAGGCGGGCGATCTCCTCGGCGTGCCGCATCAGGGCCTTGTCCGGGTCCGGAAGCGAGCCCGGGCGGGCCCGGGCCAGTACGTCCAAGGTGTCCATGCGCCCGGCCTGACCGGGCGCCGTGCGGCGTAGGAAGGCGGTGACGGCCTCGACCGAGTCGGCGCAGAGCTGGGGATCCGTTCCCGCGAAGCGGACCCGGCGCTCTTCGGGCAGGTTGCGGTTGTGGGCGCGCAGCCACTCGACGAGGTCGACCATCTCGCGGGTGCGCCAGGTCCAGAAACCCAGCCGGGCGACGAGCCGTTCGGGGGCGCCCGTGCCGTACCGGACGTACGCGTCGAGCGCGCGGGCGGCGGACTGGCTGGCCTCCATGGCGAGGGTGGTGAACCCCTCCTCACGGACCAGGAACTCCACGATGCGGTGCTTCAGCCGGAAGAACTCGCCCGTGCCGTGGGTGGATTCGCCCAGACCGACGATCCGTGTCCCCCGCAGGGCCTCGCCCAGGGGTTTCAGGTCCTCCACCGGCGCGCCGGGGGTCAGGCTGCTCAAGGGGTTGGCGTGCTCGTTCAGCCATCGGGCGATGTCGTCGGGCACCGTCTTGCCTCTCCTCACCGCGTGCGGGAAGGCGGCACGCGGGCGTGCCCCGGCCTACCGCACCCGTTCCTGGGTCAGTTCGTCGCCTCCCGGCAGGCCGCCAGGATCTCCTGGAGGTCCCGTACGGCGTCCGGTCGGCCATGCTCGGAATACACTCCGGCGACGTTGACGACAACTTCGTCCACCCCCGCCCGATCGTATTCGGCCAGCTGTGCGGCGATGCTCCCGGGCGTGCCGTAGAGGAAGACTCTGGAGTCGACGAGGGTGCGGGCGCCGAGGCCCGGGCGGCTGTGGTGGACGCGCAGGCCGGCGCGGCGCAGCATGTCGCAGTAGTGCGGCCCGGCGAGGTGGACGTGGGCCGCCGCGAAGGCGAGCCGGTAGGCGTGGCGCCCGGGGCGGTCGACGGCGGCGTGCACGACGGTGACCATGCGGGGCACCGGGCGGCCCGACTCGGCCGCGCCCTTCGCCATGGCGGGCAGCAGGGTGTCGCGGACGTAGCCGGGCGGGGTCATCCAGCTGATCGCCGCGTCCGCCACCCGGCCCGCGGCCCGCGCGAGCGTCGGCCGGAGGACACCGAGTCCGGTCTCCACCCCCGGATGTGACAGGCCCGGCAGACCGATGGAGGCGCCGATGCCGGGCCCGGCGACCCCGTCCTCGGTCCCGATCAGGCGCCGCACCTCGGTCAGGTATTCCACACAGGCGTCGCGTGGGCTGTCGTACGGCTTTCCGTGCAGTCCGGCGACGACGTCGGGGGTCGCGGGACCGAGTCCGAAAGTCGTGCGGTGTCCGGTGAGGACGGACAGGGAGCGGGCCTGGATCGCCGCGTCCAGCGGATGCCGCAGCGGCATGAGGGCGACACTGGTCCCGACCGGGATGCGGTAGCCCATGCCGGCCAGGTAGGCGAAGACCTGCTGGGTGTCGGCGCTGAGGGACTGGCCCTGCCAGAGGCGGTCCGCGCCTTCGTCGCGGACGAGCGCGGCGAAGGGGGCGACGTGCCGGGGGTCCGTCGGCATGGCGGGATACAGGACGGATACGCGCATCACTCGGCCTTCAGGGGGACGCGGCTTCGGTCAGGTAGCCCGAAGCCTGGATACGGAAGAGCCGGGCGTAGACGCCGTCGGCCCTCAGGAGGTCTTGGTGCACGCCGTGCTCGATGACCTTGCCGTCCTCCAGGACGACGATCCGGTCGGCCATCCGGACCGTGGCGAAGCGGTGGGCGATGACCAGGGAAGTGGCGCCGCGGGCGACGTCCTTGAGCCGGCCGAAGATCTCCGCCTCCGCCTCCGCGTCGATGGAGGCCGTCGGCTCGTCGAGGACGACGACGGGAGCGCGGCGCATGAAGGCCCGGCTCAGGGCGATCTTCTGCCACTGGCCGCCGGACAGCTGGTGGCCGTCCTCGAAGTGGCGGCCGAGTGTCGTGTCGTAGCCACGGGGCAGCGTCTCGACGAACCCGTCGGCGCCGGCGGCCCGTGCCGCCTCGGCGACGCGCCCGGTGTCCTCGCGGTCCTCGACGCTGCCGAAGCCGATGTTGTCGCGGACGGGCAGCTCGTAGCGGATGAAGTCCTGGAAGATGACGCCGATGTGGCGTTGCAGGTCGTCGAGGTCGTACTCCTCGATCGGGACGTCGTCGACGAAGATCTGGCCGCTCGTCGGCTCGTAGAGCCGGGTGAGCAGCTTGACCAGCGTCGTCTTGCCGGAGCCGTTCTGTCCCACCAGCGCGACGCATTCGCCCGCGGGCAGGGTGAAGCTGACGCCGTCCAGGACGACACGGCCGGTACCCGGGTAGACGAAGCGGACGTCGCGGAACTCGATGCCTTTGCGGAGCGTCTCCGGGAACCGGCGGGTGCCGCCCTTGATCCGGCGCTCGGGCAGGGCGAAGAAGTCGAAGAGATTGCCGAGGAACAGGCTGTCCTTGTAGAGAGCGGCGACGCCGAGCAGCATGCCGTGGGCGGAGACCTGGACCGATCCGACGGCCTGGAGGTAGCCGGCGAGCTGGCCGACCTGCCCGGCGTGGGTGGTGGTGTGGATCGCCCAGAGCACGGCGCCGGAGGAGGCGGCGACGCTGAGGAGACCGAGGACGCCGCCGAGCACGGACTGCTTGCGGGCGAGGCGGCGGTCGACGTCGAAGAAGGTGCGGATGAGCCGGGTGTAGAGGTCCACCAGGTGCGGGCCGAGCTGGAAGAGACGGACCTCCTTGTAGGAGTGGTCGGTGGTGGCGAGGTGCTGGTAGTAGTACGCGCGTCGCCGGTCGGCGGTCCGGTCGTACTCGATCTCGTACGCCCTGTGGCTGAAGAGCATGTACGAGACGACCGACGGCATGGGCGAGAGCAGGATCACCAGGGCGATCCAGGGGCTCCAGGAGAACAGCACCACGCTGACGGTCACCAGGGTGACCAACTCCCTCGCGACCTCCAGGAGCTGGGTGAAGACCTGGTAGACGCGGCCTCCGCTGCTCTCCTGGAAGGCGCGCTGCATCTGGTCGTAGACCTCGGCGTCCTCGTACTGCTGGAGGTCGAGCATGGTGCCCTTGCGCATCACCCATTCGCCGATGCGAGCGGTGAGTTCGAGCCGCAGGAGGGTGTCGAGGTACTGCAGGAAGGTGCCCAGGACATGGCTGGCGAGGCCCACCCCGAGAAGGGCGGCGCCCGCCATGAGCGCGGCCCGTCCGGCGTCCCGGTCGCCGGTGACGGCGTCGGCCACACCCTGCACGGCGGCGGCGACCAGCCCGATCTGCGCGGCCGGTATGAGGGCGAGGAGGAGGGAGACGCCGGTGAAGGCGGACACCCGCAGCGGGCTGAGCCGCCAGAACAGCGTGCTGACGCGCAGCCAGATCATCGGCCCTCCCTGGCCTTCGCGGCCGTGCGGCCCCGGACGGCGCGCAGGACATGGGCCCACAGGGCGTGGCTGCGGGCCTCCCGCTGGAGGTCGATGGGGAGGAGCCGGTTGATCTGCATGTGCGCGAGGCTGGCGAGGATGGCGTCCTCGGAGCCGACCAGGAGGCCACGGCGGGCCGCCTCGCGGACGGCTGCGGCCGTCTCGGCGACGGCGGGTGCCTGCGCGGCGAACGTCTCCTGGAGGAGAAGCCGGTGGGCCCGCCCTTCCTCGTGGGGGTCGCGCTCCCACGGGCTGAGGAGTTCGCACAGGTAGGCGCGGTGTTCGCGGAACAGCGTCCGGGTGTCCCGGACGTGGGCCTCGTCGTGGCCGCCGGCGTGGTGCATGCGCCCGCCGCCCGGCGGCATGCCCCACTGGGCGTGGAGGGTGTCCAGAGCGGCGACGGCGAGGAACTCGGGCCTGATGTCGGGCTGTCGCGACAGCAGCAGGGCGGTGGCTTCACTGTTGGCGGTGAAGAGCCGCTCGGCCGTGTCGAAGACCTCCGGGCCGCCGTAGCGGGCCGTCTCCGGTGCGTAGCCGGCGAGTTCGATGTCCAGGGCCAGTCCGCGGGCGACGAGATCGCGCCCCCACGCGGTGACCTCGGTGAGGATACGGTCGGCGTCGGTGCCGCGGACCCGCAGGCGCAGATGCGGGAACGGGTCTGCGTAGCGGATGTAGAACCAGCGGTCCAGGAGCCCTTCGCGGCCCAGTCCCGCGACGAGGTCGAGCAGCGGGCCGGCGATGATCTCGTCCTGCCGCTCGGGGGCCGCGTAGACCTTGAGGAACGTCCAGGCACCGCCGGGCAGATGGCGCTCCACGGGCACCGGGCGGCCTTGCCGCGGCACGGGAGCGCGGGTGGCGCGGACCGCGTCGCGGGCGAGGACGGGGACGACGACCTCGGCGGCGTAGCGCTCGCCGTCGCCGTCCTGGAGCCACATGCCGTCGAAGGACGGCAGCATCTCGTGGAGGACGAGGGTACCGCGCTCGTCCAGCTCGGCACGGAGTTCGGCGCGGCAGGCGGGGTGGTCGAGGTCCAGCAGCAGCCGTTGGTCGGACTCGACGAGATACACGTGGCGGGGCACGTTCCAGCGCCGGCGCCAGCCGTCGAGGTCGTCGAGCGGGTGCGCGGACGGTGTGCCGGCTGCGGGCTCCGCGAGACCGGTCCTGCCGTGCGCGCCCGCGGGGTCCGTGGCCGCGGGACTTCTGGTGAGCCGCCACTGCGCGGGGCGCAGGACGATCCGCCCGCGGGTGACGCGCGGCAGGAAGGGGGCCGCCTCGGCGGGGCCCCAGTGGAAGCCGGAGGGCATGACGCAGCCGTCCTGGGAGGCCTCCAGCAGGAACCGGGCCACGTTCGGCGCCATCGTCGGGCTGAGCATGTGGTGCTGGGCGACCACGACCTCCCGGTCGAGTTTCCGGGACCACAGGTGGAACCGGTCCCCGCTGACGCCGACGAGGATGTCGTCGAGGGGGAGGACCTGGTCCGGGCCGACGGACGGCGTGGTGTTGACGGGGATCTCGTACGGCCGGACGGCGGGGCGCAGGGTGATGTTGGCCGCACGGCCGTACGGGGGCAGGAACGCGAGCTCCGCGTAGGCGACGTCGGGGAAGAGCGCCTCCTCGGCGCGGGCGTACCCGCGCAGCCGCTCGGCGGCGGACTCGCCCAGCAGCTCGCTGAAGCGCCCGAAGGTGCGGCCGCCGTAGGTGAGGCTGTCGTAGCGCAGGACGGCCTGCCACTCCCCCCGGTCGAGGGCGGCGCGGTCGGCGGCGTGCAGCTGGAGGTAGACCTCCATGGCGGGCGGCGGGTCGGGCACCGGGCCGCGCGGGGCGAGGCGCTCCAGCCAGGCGTCGGTCAGCTCGACCTCGAAGGACTTGTCCCACCAGGCCTGCTGGGCGAACTCGACGAGCAGGGCGTCCAGCCGGGCGGTGTGCTCGGGTGTCGCCCCCGGCAGTTCGATGCTGCGCGGCGGGTTGGTGTAGGTCGGCGGGGCGTCGAGCCCGGTGTCGGGGCTGAGCAGACCGAGCACCGGGACGCGGGTGCCCTCGCCGTAGCGTTCGCTGAATTCCTCGCGGTAGCGGGTCAGGTGGTTGCGTGTGCTGTGGGCGGCGCTCAGGCGGACCAGGACGCCGACGGCCTCGGCCGCCGCCTCGCCGATCGAGGCGTTCAGGACGGGATCGTCCAGGTGCAGTGCCATGTCGGCCTGGTAGGAGCGGCCGTCGTGTCCGGGTACGAGGTCCTGCTGTGCGGCGGCGAGCCGGCGCAGGGAGGCGGTGTCGTCGGCCCGGTCGGCGAGGTCGGCGACGGCGCCGAGCCGGTCGGCCGTCTCCTGCGCGGCGGGGATGCCGGTGAGCCTCTTCAGGACGTGGTGTTCGGGCCGCTCCGCGGTCTGCGGGGGCCTCAGGTCGCTGATGAGGAAACCGAGGTCCCACATCTGCCGGACCAGGCCCTCGACGGTCTCGGCCGTGACCTCGGGGAAGGCGGCGGCGAGTTCGGCGGTGATCCGCTCGTACGGGACGGGGGTGGCGGCTGTCCGCATGACGAGCTCGACGGCGGGTGTGGCCCGGATGCGCACGCTGCGGGCGTCGTGCCGGCCGTACTTGTCGGCCTGCGGCAGGACCACGCGGTCGCCTGCCGTGTCCGCCATCGGGTTGAGGACGAGCCGGAGCCTGCGGAGCAGGTCGTCGGACTCGTCGAGGCGTTTGATCAGCCCGAGCAGCCAGCCCATGTCGGCGCGCACGCGCAGCCGGTGCTCCTCGGGCCGGCCGAGCCTGGCGGTGGTGGCGGGGCCGAACTCGCCCATCGCCACACCGGAGAAGGCCCCGAAGGGCGTGGGCCGGGTCGCCATGCGCGTGACGTAGCGCAGCAGCCCGGAGTGCAGCCGGCGCAGGCGCTTCTCGCTGAGGTCGCCGATCCGGTCGAGGCTGTCCGTCATGTCCTCGCTGGCGATGAGCAGGGCGCGCGTGACGTCGGGACGGCGGGCGAGGTCGACGAGGGCCCGCGCGGTGTCGTCGGGGTCCGCGGTCACGTCGAGCCAGGTGCGGGCGGGCAGGGCGGGGGAGCGCAGGAGGAAGAAGCCGGCGGGCTCGTACGGGGTCATGGGCGTCACCGGCCGAGGAAGGCGCGGAACCAGTCGGGCCGCCGGTCGCCGGTGGCGGCGAGCAGCGTGAGCGCGACGCCGGCGGCACCGGTGAGCAGTCCCGGGTCGTCGACGGGTTTGCCGGGCTCCTCCAGGTCGGCGAACCCCAGCGGGCGGTCCGGCTCGTGGCGGTCGAGGAGGTCCCCGACCAGTTCCGGCAGCCGCTCGCGGGCGGCGGCGCTCCAGGGGGCGAACTCCAGTGTCAGCATGACCAGTCCGGCGAGGCCGTGGCAGAGGGTCGGCGACAGTGGCCGGAGGTCCCCGAGGCGGGCGAGCGCGCCCTCGAAGGCGCCGACGGCTTCGGCGCGCAGTTCGTCGTCGAGGGTGGCCTCGGCGACCGTGAGGAGGGCGCCCGCGACGCCGAAGGTGCCGTAGCACCAGGCGATCCGGTCGTGCACGCATCCGGCGGAGACCTCGTGGCCGTGTTCGTCGACGGGCGTGCCGTCGCTCCACAGGGGGCCGTGCGCGTCGGTGTCCGCCTGTGCGCGGATCCAGCCGCTGAGGGCGGTGACGGCCTCCAGGTGGCCTGGGCGGCGGTTGCCCGCCGCCCAGGCGGCGGCGAGGGCCGCGGCGATGCCGGGGACGCCGTGCGAGAGACCGAGGTTGAGGTACCCGTGCGGGTACTTGGCGAGGTAGTCGCCGACGGGTGGGTAGTACGGGGGCGTGATGAGCCAGCGGTGGGGGGTGCCCGCGGTCTCGGCGGGTCCGGCGAGCCAGATGAGGTGGTCGGCGAGGACGGCGGCGGCCTCGGCGGCCCGCTCGGAGGGCTCGGGGACGGAGCTCAGCTGGGCGAGGGTGCCGGCCGCGCCGGTGACGAGGTCGTAGTCGAGGTCGCTGACGGCCCGTTCGGTGCGGTGCGGTGGCGCGGCGAGGACCTGCTCGGCCAGCTGGTCCGTCAGCCGGTCGAGGCTGGGGCGGAAGCGGGGCTCGTCACGGGTGACGTCCGCGAGGGCGAGGAGGAGGCCGCTGGTGCCGGCGAACAGACCGTGGTGCTGCAGAGGTTCGGTCTGGGTCGACAGGACCGCCTCGCGTATGTGACCGGAGGCCGTGTCCAGGTCGCCGAGCCCGGCCCGGGCGGCGTACAGGTGGAGCAGCGCGGTACCTGCCTGGCCGTGGGTCAGACTGGGCGGGTACCAGGCGCCGGTGGTGTCGCTCTGCTCGGCGGCGCGGAGCGCGAGGTCCTCGACCTGAGCGGTGGTCGCGGTCTCCCTCAGAACCTGCCGGACGGCTGTCCGCGCGCGGCTCACGAGGTCGTCGTCTGCCACGCGGGCCCAGGCTTCGGTACCGTGGTGGGTGAGGTGCATGCTGGTCGGCCCCTGTCTGTTCGGCGTGCTTCTCTCGCTCTGCGACGACGGGTGCTGCCGTGTCTCGACCACGGCAGCACCCGTCGGGAACTAGCCCGTGGCTACTTGCCGCCCACGCAGAAGACCGTGCAGATCGAGGTGCAGACACAGGTCTTGCTGGCCTGGCAGGTCACCCGGGTGCAGACGGTGCGGGTGGCGATCCCGGAGATGGACGGCGGGGGCGCCTGCTCGCCGGTGGGGCCGGCGGGGGCGGAGATCCGGGCGTCCAGGTCGAATGCGTCAGACATGACTTTCCTTTCGTCATTCTTCCCGGCGAATCACTTCGTCGGGGGCTCCGGAGGTTTTTCCGGCGCCAGGGAAATCGTGTCGAACACCGTGCGTCCGTTCCATTGGCCGTGGCGACAGTATTCGCCGTGGACCCGGATCCCGAACGGACAGCCTTTTCAGGACTCTTTACGGACCGAGCCGGTTCCGGCGTCCGCGTGTTCCGTGGAGAACACGTACGAAGCCAGGCAGACGGTCAGGCGTGAGGAGAGTTCGAGCTTTTCCATGACGGCGGCGACGTGTGCGCGCACGGTCCGTTCGGTCACGTGCAGCCGCTGGGCCATCGTCCCGTTCGAGAGCCCTTCGGCGAGCAGGAGGAAGGTCTCCTGCTCGCGCGGGGTGAGTCGACCGACCCGTTCGAGGGCCGGTGTCCAGTGCGGTGCGCCCGGTGCGCGGGCGCCGGCGGTCGCGTGGGGTGCGGTGGCGGTGCGGGCAGTGGTGGGGCTCACGGTGCTGCGACGCTCCTGTCTGGGGCGGGCCGGCCGAGGGGCGGCGTGAGGTGGTCGGTGGTCAGCCTGCGATAGAACGGGTCCTCGGCGAGCAGCTGTTCGTGCGTGCCCTCGGCGCCGACACGGCCCTCGTCGAGGACGACGATCCGGTCGGCCGCCCGGACGGTGGACATGCGGTGGGCGACGACGAGCAGGGCGCGTTCTCGGGAGATGTCCCGCAGGACGTCGGTGAGTTCCCGTTCGTTGATGGGGTCGAGTTGCGACGTGGGTTCGTCGAGGAGTACGAGTTCGGGCCGGGCGAGCAGGGCTCGGGCAATGGCGACGCGTTGGCGTTCGCCGCCGGAGAGATTGAATCCCCGGTCGCCGACTTCCGTCTCCAGTCCGTTCGCCAGGCGCTCCACGAGTTCTTCGAGATTCACCATCCGGAGCACTTCCCGGATTTCTCTCTCATGCGCCTCGGGTTTCGCGTAGACGAGATTGTCCCGCAGGGTTCCGTACAGCAGGGGCGCGTGCTGTTCGACCAAGCCGATACGGGCCCGGAGGTCGCGCGGATCGACGCCCCTGACGTCGGCGCCGTCGAAGAGGACGTGTCCGCCGTCCGGTTCGTGGAACTTCTCGGCGAGGGAGACGATCGTCGTCTTGCCGGCGCCGGACCGGCCGACCAGGGCGATGAGCCCGCTGCGCGGCACGGAGAACGAGACGTCGCGCAGCACAGGGCGGTCGTCGTACGCGAAGGAGACCCGCCGCAGTTCGAGGAGCGGGGGCGGTGCCGCGGGCGATGCGGCGGGGGCAGGGAGCGGTACGGGCGCACCGTCCTGCGGGTCCTGCTCGACGGGCAGGCGCAGGACGTCCTCGATCCGGCGGAGCGAGCCGAGGCCGCGCTGGATCAGGCTGAGCGCGTTGAAGAGGCCTGCGAGCGGCATCACCAGGTAGGTGGCGAACAGCAGGAAAGCGACGAGTTCGCTGACGGACATGGAGCCGTCGGAAACCCGGACCGCGCCGACGAGCAGGACGAGGAGGAACGAGCCGTTGACCGCGATCTCCATGGCGGGCCCCACGACGGAGCCGAGCTTCGCGGAGCGGACGCCGGCGGTGTAGGCGGCGTCGACGTCCGCGCCGATGCGCTCGGCCTCCCGGTGTTCGGCGCGGGCCGCCCGTACGGTCCTGATGCCGCCGAGGGCGCGTTCGAGGTCGGCGGTCATGGCACCGACACCGGCGAGCGCCTGTTCGGTGCTGGTCCGGATGCCGGCCATCACGCCCGCGACGAGGACGGCGGCGACCAGCAGCGTCCCGGCGACCACGAGGAACATGACGGGGTCGATCCAGAGCATCAGTCCCGCGGCGCCGACTCCGGTGATGGTGACGGTCACGAGCTGCACGAAGCTGCCCGCGACCATGTCCCGCAGCATGGTCGTGTCGGTGCCGACCCGGGAGAGCAGGTCGCCGGCGCGCCGGCCGTCGAGTTCTCGGAGGCGGACGAACAACAGCCGTTCGACGAGTCCGCGGCGCAGGCGCCGGACGACGCTCTCGCCGGTCACGTCCAACAGGTACTGACCGGCCGCCTCCAGGGCGGCCTGGACGAGGAAGAGAGCGGCCAGCGTCACGACGAGCACGGCGACGGCCCGGTCGGCGGAGACCCGGTCGATCAGACGCATGGTCAGCAGCGGCTGGAGCAGTCCGAGGGCGGTGCCGGCGACGGTCAGCGCGAGCGCGGCCCCCACGGTCCGGCCGCTGCCGCGCAGCAGGCGCAGCAGATCACGGGTGCCCGGGCGGGCGCCGTCGGCGGGGTTCTCCCCGGGGTGCGCCACGGTCCCGGGCCCGTCCCCGGCTCCCCGGCCGGTTCCGGTCGCGGTGCCGGACGGATCCGCGTGGTCGGTCATGAAGGGCTCCTCTCCTCGCTCCCGGAGCCCACGGTGATCAGCCTCCGGAAGTAGCTCTCGGGCAGTTCCTCGCCCACCAGCCGCCCCTCCGCCTCGACCCAGGCGTGGGCGCCGAAGGGCGGCGCGGCGCGGACGCCGACGCACCACGTGGGCCACTCCCCGCGGGCGCGGCAGAGCAGGGCCGTGGCGACCGAGCGCGGCAGGCAGCCCTCACGGCCGGCGCAGACCGCGCTGACGGTGGTGACGGCCTGCCGGGCCCGGTAGGTCCGGTCATGGCCGGCCGGGCGGGCTCCGCGGGACACCACGCCGAGCACCCGTGCCAGCCGGGCCGGCGGCAGGAGCAGCAGGGGCCGGCCCACCGCCACGGCGAGGCGGGCTCCGGCGCGCTGGGCGAACGACGTCCCGGTGTGGGTCTCCGGGACCGGATGGAAGCTCACGGGCCGACCAGCCGGGCGTCGCGCAGGGCGGAGAGCAGGGCGCTCACGTCGGCCTGCGCCCGGTCCGCGTCGACGTCGAACTCGGCGCACAGGGCGTCGGCGATGTCCTTCGCCGGGGTGCCGTCGAGCAGGCCGGCCAGGACCGAGCTGCCGGTCGGATTGAGCTCCCAGTACTCACCCGTACTGCCGTCGAGCAGGACCTTGCCGTAGTCGGTGTCCACCACGGACACGTCCTCACGCAGTTGCATGGGTTCCCCTTCAGATGGTGCGGAGCCAGATCTCGCAGGCGAGAGTGGCGTCGAGGCCGCCGTGCCGGAGTTCGGGCGACGAGGGCCGCAGGGTGATGTCCAGGAGCTTGTCGGCGTCGACCAGTCCGGCCTTGGCGAGCAGAGAGTCCCGCCACAGCTCGGCGAGGCGTTCGCGGTTCTCCCGCAGCCCGTTGGCGGCGTCGGCCGAGGCCTCGCCCTTGGTGGTGCGGCGCAGCAGCGCGTCGGGCATCCGGCCGCGCATGGCGCGCTTGAGCAGCGGTTTGAACTCCCAGGGCGTGGCGCGTTCCTCGGAGCGGACCGACCAGCACGCCTCGACGACACGGTCGTCGAGGAAGGGACTCGCCAGCGGCAGCCCGCTGTGCTCCGCGACCTGGTGCAGGATTCGGGTGGCCCGCGTGCCGTGGTGCAGGGTGTGGATCTCGTTGTGGAGGGCGCGGGTGGTACCGCGCGGCTGTGCCGTGCGGGCGGCCTCCCGCAGGCTCCGGCGTACGGAGGCGGCGGCGTCGGCGGTGGCCCAGACGGGCAGACGGGGCGGGATGTCCCAGCCGAAGACGTCCGGGCTGTGCGGGGCGGGTCGCGGGGCGGTGATGTCGTCGGCGATGTCCGCGAGCCACTGGCCGTAGGGGCGGCTGTCGGCGAGGACGGCCAGGGTCTCGCGCAGCGACCAGCGGTTCTGGGCGCGGTAGCCGCGGATGCTCCGCAGTGCCGTGAGGGGACGGGTGGTCAGCAGGTCACGGTGGTGGGCGGGATGCCCCCACAGGACGTGGTCGCCGCCCATGCCGGTGAGGTGGAGGCGCGACCCGCCGGCGAGGAGCCGGTCGTGGCCGACCAGCTGGCGCGGCTGGTCGAGGATGGTGGGGAGGGGTTCGTCGACGGGTCCGCGCACGTCCAGCAGACCGCTGTAGAAGAGCGGGATCTCGTCGATGTCGAGCAGGATGTGCTCCAGGCCGTCGATCTCGGCGGCGGCGAGCCGGGCCCAGTGCACGTCGTCGTCGCCCGGGTCCCTGCTGGGCATGGTGAGCACGGGTAACGGAGCGGTGCTCACGCCTGCGGCGAGGGCGCAGACGGTGGTGGAGTCGAGGCCGCCGGAGAGATCGGCACTGACGCTTCCGGCGGCGTCCACCCGCAGGCGCACGGCCTCGTCCAGCGCCGTGCGGAGCGCCTCCGCCCCCTCGGCGAGCGGGACTTGTGTCCGCGGGGGCTGCCACCAGCGGACCGTCCGCGGGGCGGAGCGGCCGAAGCGCAGGAGTTCGCCGGGGACGACGGAGTGCACGCCGCGCCACAGGGGGACGTCACCCAGCGGGTGCGGGACGGAGTCCAGCAGCCGCAGGGCGAGGACGTCCTCGTCGACCGGTGCGTCGACCAGCCGGGCCAGCACGTCGGCGCGGTTGGCGGCGACGGTGACGCCGTCCTCGGTGGCGTGGAAGAGCCGGCGCATCCCCGAGGCGGTGCCGTGCGCGTGGATCTCGCCGTGTGCCTCGGCGATGACGTGGAAGTCACCGGGGAGGCGCGCGGTGACTCGGTGGATTGCGCCGGGATCGCGTACCCCGGCGATGTGCGCGCTGAGTTCGGGTGCGCCGACGGGGGTGTGCCCGATGAGCGCCACAAAGATTCCCCGGTCGTTGCGGGCCTGGACGGATGTGGCCCAGCTGCCCCGCACGAACGGTCGTCCTGACGGGTGTGTGAGGGTGCGTTCGGCTCGTTTCCCGAGCCGGGAGGCCACGGCGAGGGCGGCCTCACAGTCCGGAAACAGCGCGAACCATCCCTCGCCGTGGCGTGTCATCGGACTACCAGCCCAGGGGCAGACGGACCTTGGGCTCGTGCGGTCCGCGCTTCAGGAATCCGGTGTCCTTGCGGAAGTCACCGGCCTTGGACAGCGCCGGAACCTCGTAGACCTTCTTGGCCATGGTTCTCATCCCTTCTCGCATGGGTTTCTGACGGGACGACCCCCTTTTTCCCGGGATTTCGGTGGCCGCCTGGAAAGATCCTCGGCCGGTGGCCACCCTCCGCTCAAGGAGCAGCCGGTGGCCGACACGGTCCGCGACCGGGGCGGCCGGGCCGCCCGGCACCTCTCGTCAGGGCCGCCACCTGGCACAAGAGGGACCGGGATGAGAAGGATCCGCCGGTCCGGGGTGCGGGATCAGCCTGGTCTTCTTGGGCTGTTGGTCACTCTCCGCATGAGCTTCCTTGGCTCCATCCCGGCCTGCGGCCGCGCACCGCCGGCAGCCCGCGCCGCGCCGCCCTCCCGTGGCGGGCGGCCATCCTGGGCATCCGTTCGATGGCGGAGATGATGGCGGCGCGCGGGATGCCCGAGACGTCCGCGAGGTTGACGACCCGCTGGAGCTGGTCGGAGATGTCGTCGAGGCCCACCGGGCCCGAAGCCGGCAGGACGACGGCGCCGCGACCGCGCCCGAAGTCCACGACCCCTTCGCTGCGCAGCATCCGCAGCGCGCGGAGGATCGTGTTCTTGTTGGCGCCGTACTCCTTGCCGAGCTGGTCGGCGGGCGGAAGGTACTCCCCCTGGGGGTAGAGGCCCGACGCGATGTCCATCCTGAGCTTCGCCCGGATCTGGGCGTAGAGCGGTATTTCGGCGGCACTGCCGTGGAGGTGGATGTTCCCCGTTCCGGACGCAGTTGACATGTGTTGCTCCCCCTTCTGGCTCACGTTGTGCTCCAGCACTCGCGCCATGCCGTCGGCTCGCCGTGCAGGGGACGGGGGCAGCGGTGGGACGGCTCCCGCGTGGTCGGTGCGGAGCCGATGGCTGCCTTCGTCGTTCCCCGGGTCCGGTATCGACCCATGTCGATCCTTGGGTAGATCGTGCTTTCACGTCGGTTGACGGCCGGTGCAGCCGTACCGTAGTCCGCACCTTGACGCTCTTCAACCAGAGTGGCGATAGTGGACGTTGCGCCGATTCATCCGAGTGGAAGAACAGAGCTGGCCGGACCAGGGAGGTGGACGTCATGCCAGAGGAACCGGAACACGGCTTCGCCGACAAGCTGAACCGGCTCTTCGAGACCGTCAGACCGGATCCCGACCACGAGTACAGCAACGAGCAGGTGGCCTCCGCCATCCGGGGCACCGGTGTGTCGATCTCCCAGAGCTACATCTGGCAGCTGCGCAAGAGCAGGAAGACCAATCCGACGCTGCGTCATCTGCAGGCGCTGGCAGGCTTCTTCGGAGTCCCCGCGGCCTATTTCGTGGACGACTCGGCCACCGCACGCATCGAGGAGCAGCTCTTGGCCCTCGCCGCCGCGCAGGCGCGGCTGCACGAGGCGTCGCAGGGCAGTGACGTGAAGCTGATGGCCATGCGGGCGGGGCAGTTGTCGCAGAAGCACCGCGAACAGGTCATGGATCTGCTGGACGTGGTCTACCGCCTGGAGCAGGCCGAGGGCGGTCCCGGCCAGGACGATGGCCTGAATCGTCCTGGATCATGATGGTGTGACGCCGTTGGATGGAATTTCCAGGCCCCAGGAGATTCACCAGCGGAGTTGGCTCGTGAACGAACGTACGTTGCGCAAACGATGTCGGAGCATCCTCAGGGAACTCGGCGTCACCGCCCCCTTGCGGGTCCCCGAGCTGTGCCGGCTCCTCGGTGAGCACCGCGGACGGCCGATCCGGCTGGTCCCGTACTCGCTGCCCGTCCCGGGCCCGTACGGTCTGTGGATCGCCGGCGCGCACGCGGACTTCATCTTCTACCAGAAGGAGACCAGCCGGGCGCACCAGGACCACATCGTGCTCCACGAGGTCGGGCACATCCTGGCGGACCACGGGAGCGACGAGTCCGAGGACGCCGTCTGGCAGGAGGTGCTGCCGGACCTCTCGATCGAAGTGATCAACCGCGCGCTCCGGCGCACCTCCTACGCCGAGGAAAGGGAACGGGAGGCGGAACTCGTCGCCACGATCATCCTCGAGTGGGCGTCGGTGCTGGACCGGGTCACGCCCCGCGCGCCGGGTGACGTCTCGGCCCGACGGGTGCACACGGCGCTCGCGGACCGGCAGGGGTGGTTGTGACCGTGCTGTCCCTGGTGCTCGCCGTCGTTCTGTACGGCTCGCTGCTCTGGACGGGGCGGCAGGTCGCACGCGATCCCTCCGACCGGCTGCTGCGCGCGGTCTTCCTCTGCATGTTCAGCGCGGGTCTCTCCTTCCCGTTCGGGCTGCCCGTGGTCATCCGCCTCGTCGACGGGTTCGCCGGGGACGGCGCCGCCAAGCTGCTGCAGAACCTCTGCCTGCTCGGAGCCGTGTACTTCCTGGGGTGCTTCTTCATCCACTCGGCGTCCGACCCGGCCGCCGCACGGACGCGGGTGCGCCGGCATGCGGTGCCGTTCGCCGCGACCGCGGTGATCGCGGCGGCAGCCATGGCCGTGACGCCGCACGTCGAGCGGGGCCACACGTACGCGACGGCCGACATGAGGGTCCCCGGTGTCGCGGTCTTCTACCTCTCGGCCGGCGCCTACCTCACGTATGCCCTTGCGGCGGCGCTGTTCTGGACGGTGCGGTACGCGCGGCTGGCGAGCCGGCCCTTGGCGACCGGGCTGCGGATGGTGGCCGCCGCGCTGGCCGGCATGGTGCTGGCCTCGGCGGTACGGGAGTGCGTGACGCTCCTGCGCCTGCTCGGCGGCGGTGTGCCCCACCCGGTGATCACCGGGGCGAAGCTCCTCCTCGACCTCGCGATCCCCCTGTTCGTGGCGGGCGTGGTCTACCCGGGGCTGGTGACGCGCTGGGCCAGCATCCGCCTGTGGTGGCACCACGGCCGCGTCTACCGCAGGCTGGCCCCTCTCTGGGCGGCTCTGCACCTGGCGTTCCCGGAGGACGCACTCGAACGCACGGGGGCCGCCCGCCGCTGGGACGTGCTGAGTCCGCGGGGCGTGCACCGGCGCTACTACCGGCGTGTCATCGAGTGCCGGGACGGGCTCGTCCGGATCAGTCCCTACCTGGCACTGGAGGCGGCCACGGCCGACGCCGACGCACCGCTCACGCCCGAGGTCGCGGCGCGCCATCTGAGGACCGCGCTGCGGGCGTACGCCTCCGGGGAGGACGCGCCCTCCCAGGCCGTTCCGGTCGCCCTGCCCGGCGAGGGCGACGGCGGACTGGAGAGCGACGTACGGCAGTTGATCCGGCTCTCCGAAGCCCTGACAGCACCATCCTGAACGAGGAGTGACGATGGACACCCTGATCTCGGCCGGGCGCGTGGTGACCGGACCGCACGGCCAGGTCCTGGCGGACGGCGCCGTGCTGGTGCGAAACGGCGTCATCGCGGACACCGGACCGCGCCGCGAGGTGGAGGCCCGAGCCCCCGCGGGCATTCTGCGTCACGACTTCCCCGAAGGCACGCTGTTGCCGGGGCTCGTCGACGCACACGTCCACCTCGTTCTGGACGCGGGGCCCGATCCGGTCGCGGCGCTGCGGGAGGCGGACGACGCGACGGTGGCCGAAGGCATTGCGGAGCGGGCGCTCGGCCTGCTGAACGCGGGCGTCACCACGGTGCGCGACCTCGGGGACCGGAACGGACTGGTGACGCAGTTCCGCGACGCCGTCAGGGCGGGACGGCTGCCCGGCCCCCGTGTCCTCGCGGCCGGCACTCCTGTGACGGGACCCGGCGGACACTGCTGGTTCCTGGGCGGAGAGGTCTCCGGCCCGGACGCCGCCAGGGCGCTGGTCCGCCGCAACGTGGAGCGGGGCACGGACCTCGTCAAGGTGATGGCCACGGGCGGGGGCATCACCAAGGGCGGGCCGCCGGTCTGGGCGCCCCAGTTCACGGCCGAGGAGCTCCGGATCATCGTGCAGGAGGCGGCGGGTGCCGGCCTCCCGGTGGCGGCGCATGCGCACGGCACCGCCGGCATCGTCGCGGCGGTGGAGGCCGGGGTGAGCACGATCGAGCACTGCACGTGGATCGAGCGGGACGGGTTCCGGCTCCTCGACGACGTCGTCGACGAGATCGCCGCCCGGGGCATCGCGGTCTGTCCGGCGGCCAGCCCCGACTGGCGCGGCTTCGCCGAGCGCTTCGGACAAGAGCGCGCGGAGGAGATGTTCGGCGGCATCCGCCGCATGCGCGAGCGCGGGGTGCGGCTGCTCACCGGCACGGACGCCGGCGTGAGCCGGGCGGTCTTCGACGACTTCGTGTCCAGTCTCGAATTCTTCGCCCATCTGGGCTGCACCCCGCAGGAGATCGTCGACCTGGCCACCTGCGAGGCGGCGGAGACACTCGGGCTGGGGGAGGTCACGGGACGCCTGCTCCCCGGCCTCCGCGCGGACCTGCTGGTCGTCGAGGGAGATCCCCTGAGCGATCTCCAGGCGCTGCGCCGCGTTCGGCTGGTGATGGCGGACGGCCGTCTGCACGCCTGACGGCCTCCGGTGCCGCTGCCGGTGCCCCCGTCGGTGTCATGAGGAGCCGGCCCGGCCACGACACCGGTGCGACACGATTCGACTTCTGCGCACGAAGTGGCGGCAGCCGAACCTGTGTTCAAGCTTGTTAGGGTGCAAGTGTTGAACGATTTGTTGAGCAACTGGGCAACTGGGCAACTGGGCAGTTGAGCGGTCATTGGGGTACGGGGGGCGGATACGTGGCGACAGATCCCGACTTGCTGGTGAAGAGCGGGCACTTGACCAAGCTGGCCGACGACCTCGACGAGATGCAGCGCTACCTGGACCGGCAGGTCAAGCGCATGGACACGGTCGTCGACACGATCGAGGCCCGCTGGCAGGGGCCCGCGGCCAAGGCCTACCGGCGACGGCATCGTGATGCGGCCAAGGAAGCGGTACGCATCCGCGAGCTCATGAAACTGCTCGAAGCGGCCGTTCGCATGAGCCGGGACGGGTTCACCGAGCAGGAGCTCGACACCCTGGCCGCCTTCAGGCGCATCCAGATGTCCGTGGACGTGGACAGGGAGGCGGCCGAGCTTTCGACCCCCAACACCGGGAGCCCGCCCCCTGCGCCGCCCACGAGCCGCTTGCAGGATCTGTGACGAGGGAGACGTATGACTGACAGCGACGGCAACATAGCGGTCGACTTCGCCACTCTGCGGCTCCTCTCCGGCCAGCTGGAAGAGATCCTCAAGGAGCTCAACGAGAACGTCCAGACCATGCACGACCGCGTCGCGAAGGTCGTTCTCACCTGGGAGGGCGAGGCCCGCGAGGCGTTCATCGACAAGCTGGACGAGTGGGATCGGTCCGCACGCGACCTCCAGGCGACACAGGCGTGGCTTCACAGCATTGTGACGACCGGTCAGAGCAACTACGCGGCGGCACACGCCGCGGTGCTGCGGGGATGGGGAGCGGCCTGATGAGCATGCCTCCTCCTCCGCCCCCCTTGAAGAACGGAAACATCGACGTCACCCCCCGTGCGCTGCACACGCTCGCGGGCTACGTCGCCTATCTCCAGGACGGACTGCACAAGGGGGCCAATCAGCTCCTCCACGAGCTCGGCCGGTATCCGGACTGCGGCGGCTACGGAACCGCCGCATGGGAGTTCGCCACCGCGTACAAGAAGGTCGGCAACCGGTTCATCGAGGTGTGGGCCAAGTCGGTGGCGAGCGTCGGAGGCGCTGCCGTCGGCTTCGCCGTGACCGCGAACAACTACGCGACCGCGGACGCCGCCACGGACCCCTCGGGCGCCCCGGCCCAGACCCAGCCACCGCCGACCGTGATCGACACGCCGCCGAACTACGGGTCGGTGACGGACCTCAAGTGGGCGGACGTCGACCAGAGCCAGGACATCTTCCAGACGGCACTGGAAGCGGTGGAGGCCGGAGTCCTGGCGATCATCAGGCCCCTCCTGGAGGACGCCTACCGCATGGGCAAGGCGGCCGAGATCATGCCGTTGCCCGATTTCCTGGGTCTGGACAACATGTCCGTCGCCTGGGTGTACGCGAGCACGTCCGTCACCACCACGGACGGAAACCTCAGCAGTGCTCTGCACAACTACACCGACCGGTCCAACGGCGAGTGGAACGCCGCGATGCGGCAGTTCTGCAGCGCTGTCTGGGGCACGAGCGCGTGGGGCCAGAGTCGCGAGGGTTACGAGTGGAAACATGACTCCGCGCAGCCCGGTCAGGCCAGCAGCCACCCCGTCATGGACGTGATGGTCAAGACCTGTGACGTCATGAGTGACGCTCTACGTGCCTGGGCGGCCGCCGCGAAGGATGTGCGGGACGACCTCCGAAGGCTCTACTACGAAGCCGTGATGAAGGCCCTGCCGCACATCGACAGGAGCGACGGTCTGGACATGAAGGACGTCAAGAGCTTCGGCAAGGGACTCCTCAAGATGGGGAGGAGTTTCGCGGTCGGCTTCGCCCTCGAGGTGGACGAGGAGGCGATGAACGCGACGGTCGAGGCGTACAACAACCGCGTGCGCCGACAGGTCGCGGAGCTCAACAAACTGCACGAAGCCCTGGACGAGGCATATCTCAGTGCTCCCACGTTCCGGGCCGAGTCGGCGCGGGCGGAGTCCTTCGGCGCCCGGGCTCTCACCGATTTCAAGAACGATCCGCTCTACACGGTGGCCGGGGACGACGAAAGCAATCACAAATACCCGATCGACCTCGCGAACCAGGAGGGCATGGTCGGGTCCCATGTGGTGGACAAGCATGTGGGCAAGACGGATGAGCAACTGGAACAAAGGCTGAGGGACCAGCAGATCGTCAGGCCTTCCGGCATCCGGCCCGAAGCCGTTTCGGCGTTCGGGACCCTTGCAGACGCGCAGCGGTATACTCAGGCGGCTCTGGACGAACCGAACAATCAGAGGAAGATCGACAATTGGCTCGCGGGTAACCCCGGACCCAACTCGTCACGCTCACTCCTCCTGACGACGAACGACGTCGTGGGAAGGTCGTGGGACCGGGGCGACCCCGCCGCGCGTGACGTGACCAATGTGTGGGTCGTTCTGCGACCCAACCCGGGGAGCCACCCGCCGTTCGTCGTTCTCACTTCCATGCCCACCGACAAGACCCAGCACCCGTAGTGCGCACATGGAGAACTGGGGTAAGGCCCGTGACTCAGATCCACGCCACCTCGTGGAGCCGCTCCCTGCGGACCCTTTTCGGGGAGGGCATGTTCGCGGCCGTGGGGGCGCGGCGGCGCGATGACTGGCGCCTGGACGCCCTCGACGTCATGCAGCTGCGGACGGGCGATCCGCGTGGCTGGTCGAAAGCCGCCGCGGCACCGGGAGGGGGCGATTACGGCACCGGCCCGGACAGCCCGTTCGGTGCTGTCACGCCAGGAGACTTCAGCACGGCCTTCCCTGTGTCCAGGAGGGGCGCCGCGCAAATCCTGGTCACTCTCCAGGGCGAGTGGTTCCAAACAGAGGACATTCCGGATTTTGCTGCGCGAGAGGCCGAACTGACCTCGCACGCGAGAACGATCCTGGAAAGGTTCGGAGAAGACGCGCTGTTCTTCACCAATGCGGCGACGGCGCGAGAGAATCCCCATGCCGATATGTTCCGCCGGGAGGGTGCTTATGAGGGCTTCACCGGCCACGTAATGGATTGTGGTGTAATCGCTGTCTCCGCCACGGAAGTCGGCATCTTCTGGGGCTTCACCATCGACTGAGGATCTCCCGTGCGTACCCGTTCCGCCACCTATCCCGACCGCGCGACCGCACAGTGGTGTACCCAGCAGGTCGTCACGCGCAACGAGCAGGCCGTACATCGCTGGCTGGCCCAGGGCACGCGACCGAGGCTCACCATCGAGGCCGCCTGGCCGTCCCGTGACGAGCCCGTAGGGCGCGTGCTGCTGCAGGCGATGATGCTCGCCGGCCACGAGCCCGTCGATGTGCGGGCCGCGCGGGTGACGCTGAGGCGCGAAGCCTCGAGTCCGCACGGCTTCGTCGTGCACGCCACTTACCCGATCTACCTCTGAAGGTGCCGCAGTGCCCATGAAGCCGCTTGAGTTCGACCGCCGGTACGGCGAACTCGACGTCGTCGTCGCAGCCTTCGTCGGACAGGAACCCGACAGTCGGGAAGCAGACACAGCGCCTCCGGCTCTTCAGGCGTACCTCCGGCACACCTGGCACACCCGGCCCTGGGCGCTCTCCGTCGCCGAACAACAACTCCGGGAGTACGCGCGGAATCCGCCGGGCCGCTTGCGGCTGAGCCTCGGCGAGTTCTATTCGGTACCCGACATCGGGCTGTCCGAGTCCCGGACTCAGAGCTGGCTGTCCGAGATGGCCGACCACATCAAGCGCAGCATCGAGTCCGGCGATGTGCCTGCGCCGGCCGCGCCCCGGACCCACTGGGAGTGGCACGCCCGCTTCGGGGAGCTGGGACAGTTCCTCGGCGGCTGGTTCTCGCAGGACATGCCCGACGAGTTCGGCGACCACGATGCGGCGGTCCGCGACTACAGGGCAACGGTCGACCCCCAGCTGACCGCCCGGCTGGTCGGCGAGATCCACGAACTGCTGGCTCTGGGGCTGGAGGAGCACGACTACGCCGTCGGCGTCGCCGAGCTCGGCATGGAGGTCGAGCCGCCGGCTCCGTTCTCGGTCGCAGCCTGGCTCGGGACGGTGGCGGAGCATCTCGGGACGGCCAGGCCCGAGTACACGAACTGAACGGCCTGGCGAACTCTTGCCCGCAACTCCCTCTCGGTTCTGCTCTCAGCTGCCTCCGGGGTCATGGGGGAGGGTGACGGTGATGGTCAGGCCGCCGGCGGGGCGGGGGTGGGCGGTGACGTCGCCGCCGTGGGCGCGGGTGATGGAGCGGACGATGGACAGGCCGAGCCCCGCGCCCTTGGCGGTGACGAGGCGCTCGGTGCCCAGGCGGCGGAAGGGCTCGAACAGGGTGGGGATCTCGTAGGGCGCCACTTCTGGTCCGGTGTTGCTCACTTCGATCTCCACCCGGCTGTCCTCGCGGGTGCGGCTGGTCACCCGTACCCATCCGCCGGGCCCGGTGTTGTGCCGGACGCCGTTCTCCACCAGGTTCTGTACGAGACGTTCGAGCAGCAGGGCGTCACCGGTGGTGGGGGCCGGGCCTGCTCCCGCGTGCATGGTGATTCCGTCCTTCTCGGCCGAGGGGGTGGTCTGGGCGGCGACATGGGCGACCACGTCGGCGAGGTCGACGGCTTGCCGCTCGGGAATGTGGTTCTCCGAGCCGGCCAACAGCAGCAGTCCGGTGATGAGCCGCTCGTGCCGGTCGTTGATCTCCAGGAGGTTCTCGCCGAGTTGTTTCACGTCCGCGGAGGCGGTCGTGCGGTGCATGGCCAGCTCGACCAGGGCACGGCCCACCGTGAGAGGGGTGCGCAGCTCGTGCGAGGCGTTGGCGACGAACCGGCGCTGTCCGTCGAAGGAGCGGTCGAGCCGCTCGACCATCAGGTCGAAGGTGTCCGCGAGATCCTTCACCTCGTCGTCGCGGCCGTCGAGCGCGATGCGCTCGTGCAGGCCGCGGTCGGCGGCCGGGGCCGCGGCGATACGCCTCGCGGTGTCGGTGACCCGGTGCAGAGGGGCCAGTACCCGGCCGGCGATCAGCCAGCCGAAGCCTGCGGCGGCGCCTCCGACGACGACCAGCGCCATGCCGCCCTGGGTGATGAGCGAGGTCGTGGCGGCGTCGTTCAGTCTCTTCTGTTCGCCGGCCACCCAGTTGAGGTTGTCGAGCGAGGTGTCCTGCTGCTCGGCCGCGCCCGTGCCGGAGCCGGAGCCGGAGCCGGAGCCGGAGTCGGAGTCGGAATGGACGCTGAGCGCCCCGCCCCGGTCGAGCTGCTGGTCGAAGAGTACGTAGGTGACGCCGAGCAGCACGACCCCGGCGGCGAGGAACAGGCCGCCGTAGACCAGGGTGAGCCGGGCACGCAGGGAGATGCGGCGCGGTTTCACGGAATGCGGTACCCCACGCCCGTGACGGTCTCGATGACGGGTGGGTCGCCGAGCTTGCGGCGCAGCTTGAGCAGGGTGAGGCGGACCGCCCCGGTGAAGGGGTCGGTGTTTTCGTCCCACGCCTTCTCCAGCAGGTGTTCGGTGGGGACCGCGGCTCCTTCGGCGCGCAGCAGCTCCGTCAGGACGGCGAATTCCTTCTTCGCCAGCGGCACGTAGCGGTGGTCGCGGAACACCTCGCGGCGGGCCGGATCCAGTGCGATGCCGCTGCGGCGGAGCACCGGCGGTGCGGCCGGGCGGGAGCGCCGACCGAGTGCGAGGACCCGGGCGGCGAGCTCGGGGAAGGCGAAGGGCTTGGTGAGGTAGTCGTCGGCGCCGAGGGACAGCCCGGCGACGCGGTCGGTGACCTCGCCGGCGGCGGTCAGCATCAGCACCCGTGCCGGGCGGCCGGAGGCGACGAGCCGGGCGCAGACCTCGTCGCCGTGCACCAGCGGAAGGTCGCGGTCCAGGATGATCACGTCGTAGTCGTTGACGTCGGTCCGCTCCAGCGCCGCGGCACCGTCGTAGGCGATGTCGACCGCGTGGGTCTCCTCGCGCAGCCATTCCGCGATCGCGTCGGCCAGCAGCATCTCGTCCTCCGCCACCAGGAGCCGCATGAGTGACCGTCCCTCCCGTCGGGGCCGCCGCTCATCGGTACGCGCCGCGGCCGCTCCCGCCATGGTCGCCGACAGGCGTGTTTCCTCCTCGTAAGCGGCCGTCCACATCGTGAGAGGCCGGCGAGGAAACAGTGAGGTAACACCCCCGCGAGTTGCATCGCCTCCGTACGCCGGCACCGGGCCGGCAGGCAGCAAGGAGATGCCCCGCATGACCCGCATGGCTCGGATGACTTGGACGGCGCGGATGCGACCCCGTACACCCGCCCTGCTCGCGACCCTGCCCCTGGCACTGACCCTGGCGCTGACCGCGTGCGGGTCAGGTGGCGGAGGCACCGGGGTGGCTTCCGCGAACGGCGGCACCAAGGGCGCCACGAGCAGCGCCTCCCCCGGCCTGAGCCGGGACGAGATGAACGTGAAGTATGCGCAGTGCCTGCGGCAGCACGGCTTGGACGTGGCGGACCCCAAGCCCGGTCAGGGCATCGGGCTCTCCATCGACGGCGCGAACAAGGAGAAGGCCGACAAGGCCATCGAGGCGTGCCGCTCCTCCGCACCGCCGGCGCCCACCGACCAGGACGACTCCAAGGACCGGGAGGCCATGCTCCAGCTCGCGCGGTGCATGCGCGAGAACGGTGTGGAGAGCTTCGCCGACCCGAAGGAGGGCCAGGGCATCGACATCGGCCCCGGCCAGGCCGAGGACCCTGACTTCAAGGGCGCCTGGAAGAAGTGCGGCGGGGCCGAAGGGGAGAGCAAGCAGGCAGGGACCGCCCGGTGACGCCGATGACTCCGGTGACGAGCGACCGGACCCCCGACGATCAGGCGGGGCGCTCGGACCGGGCGGACGGCGCGGACCGGGCGGACCACGCGGATCCGACGACGCCACCGGGGATGCGTGCACGACGCCGCCGGCGGCGCGGTACGACGATCACGATCACGGTCGCCGTCGTCGCCCTGGCCGCGGCGGGCGTGGGCACCGCGGGCGTACTCCTCCCCGGTGGCGGCGACTCCGCGGGCGAATCGGGGGACACGCTCCCGCCCGCGACGGCCGGCGTGCTGCGACAGACACTCAAGGACACCAGGAGCGCCGACGCACAACTGGGCTACGGCCCGGCACAGGCCGCGACCGGCCGGCTTCCCGGCACGCTCACCCTGCTGCCCAAGTCAGGCACGGAGATCACCCGCGGCAAGGCCCTGTACGGGGTGGACAACCAGCCCGTGGTGCTGCTGTACGGGTCGCTGCCGGCCTATCGCACCCTGGAGAACGGGGCGAAGGGGGCGGATGTGAGGCAGTTGGAGGAGAATCTCAGCGCGCTCGGCTACACCGGATTCACCCCCGATGAGGAGTACACCGATGCCACCGCGAAAGCGGTCGAGCGATGGCAGGGCAGCCTCGGCCTGAAGAAGACCGGGACCGTCGAGCTCGGGCGGGTCGTGTTCACCCCCGACGCGATCCGGGTCGCCGGCCTGGAGGCGGAGCCGGGGGATCAGACCGGGCCGGGTCAGAAGGTGCTGTCGTACACCGGCACCGCCAAGGCCGTCACCGCCGAACTGGACGCCGCCGACCAGCGGCTGGCCACACAGGGCACTCCCGTCGACGTCATGCTCCCGGACGGCGTCGTCGTCCAGGGCGCCATCGCCGAGGTCTCCAGCGTGTCCAAGCCCGCCGAGGGCCAGAAGAAGGCGGAGACCAAGATCAAAGTGGTCGTCGGGCTCAAGGACGACAAGGCCCGTGAGGCGGTCCGCGCCTACGACCAGGCCGGCGTGCACGTGGTCTTCACGGCCGACACCCGCAAAGACGTCCTGACCGTGCCGGTCTCCGCGCTGCTCGCCCTCGCCGAGGGCGGCTTCGGCGTGGAAGTGGTCGAGGGACCGACCTCGAAGTACGTCCCGGTCACCACGGGACTGTTCGCCGACGGGCGGGTGGAGATCTCCGGCGGCGACATCTCCGAAGGCATCAAGGTGGGGATGCCGAAGTGATCACCCTGACGGATGTGACCAAGACCTATCCGGGCGGGGTCACCGCACTCGGCGGTGTCTCGCTGGCCATCGACAGCAGTGAACTCGTCGCCATCGTCGGACCGTCCGGCTCCGGCAAGTCCACGATGCTGAACCTGCTCGGCACCCTCGACCGCCCCACCACCGGTGGTGTACACCTCGACGGCCACGACGTCGGCGCACTGTCCGACACCGAGCTGTCCGCCCTGCGCGCCTCCCGGATCGGGTTCGTCTTCCAGCAGTTCCACCTCGCCGCCGGTACGTCGGCACTGGCCAACGTGGCTGACGGACTGCTCTACTCCGGGCTGCGGCCCGCCGAGCGGCGGCGGCGTGCGGCGGCGGTACTGCGCCGGGTCGGCCTCGGCCACCGCATGGACCACGAGCCACACGAACTGTCCGGTGGCGAGCGCCAGCGCGTGGCCATCGCCCGGGCCGTGGCGGGCGAGCCGGCGCTGCTGCTGGCGGACGAGCCGACCGGCGCCCTGGACTCGGTGTCAGGGCAGGCGGTGATGCGGCTGCTGCACGAACTCCACGCCTGTGGCACCACCGTCGTGATCATCACCCACGACCGCGAGCTCGCCGCGTCCCTGCCACGGCAGGTCCACATGCGCGACGGCCGAGTGGTCGACGACACGCTCCGGCGTGAGGCTCCCGTACCGCGCGAGGCCCCCGTACCGGAGGCGAGCCGATGACCGCGGATACCCTGCGGCCTGCGCGGATGAGGCCTGCCGACGTGGTCGGAGTAGGCGCGGTGGGCCTGCGTACCCGCCCGATGAGGGCCTTCCTCTCCGCGCTGGGCATTGCCATCGGCGTCGCTGCCATGGTCGCGGTGGTCGGTGTTTCCTCGTCCTCCCGCGCCGAACTCGACCGCGCCCTGGCCGCACTGGGCACCAACCTGCTCACCGTCGCCCCGGGCGACACCCTGACCGGCGGCACAGCCCAGCTTCCGCCCACCGCCGAGGAGATGATCTCCCGCATCCGCCCGGTGACCGCGAAGTCGTCCATCGGCAGACTCGGCGATACCGACGTCTTCCGCACCGACAAGATCCCCAGGACGGACAACGGCGGCATCACCGCCTACGCCGCCCGCACCGACCTGCCCGCCACCACCGGCGCGAAGCTCCGTAGCGGCGCCTGGCTCAATGCCGCGACCAGCAGGTATCCCACCACCGTGCTCGGAGCCCAGGCTGCCGAGCGCCTTGGCATCGGCCACGCCCGTCCGGACACCCGCGTGCTGATCGGCGGCCGGTGGTTCACCGTCATCGGCATCCTCGAACCGGTCCCACTCGCCCCCGAACTGGACGCCGCAGCTCTCATCGGCTGGCCGGCCGCCGAAACCGTACTGCGCTTCGACGGCCGTCCCACCACCGTCTACGTCCGCAGCGCCGACGCCGATGTCGAATCGGTCCGGTCGGTGCTCGGCGCCACCGCCAACCCCCAGGCCCCCAACGAGGTCAAGGTGTCGCGGCCCTCCGACGCCCTGGCCGCCAAGCAGGCCGCGGGCAAGGCCTTTACGGGACTACTGCTCGGCCTGGGCGCGGTGGCCCTGCTCGTCGGCGGCGTCGGCGTGGCCAACACCATGGTCATCTCGGTCCTGGAGCGCCGCGCCGAAATCGGTCTCCGGCGCTCACTGGGCGCCACCCGGGGACAGATCCGCGCCCAGTTCCTCGCCGAATCCCTGCTGCTGTCCACCCTCGGCGGCGCCGGCGGAGCACTCCTCGGAACCGCCGTGACCGCCGGATACGCCCTCTGCCAGGACTGGCCCGCGGTCATACCCCCGTGGGCGGTGCTGGGCGGCATGGCCGCAAACCTGGCCATCGGCGCCCTGGCCGGCCTCTATCCGGCCCTCCGCGCCTCCCGCCTGTCACCCACGGAAGCCCTGGCCGCCCCGTAGTGCCGTCGGCGGAAACCGCCGAACGCGTGCGCGACTTCGACACCTTGAAAAGCGGGCGAGCCGGCGCACCGTCACGTTTGCGCCCCGCCTGCACCGAGTCCGCACCTACGGTGCGGGCCATGTCATCACCCGCCGGATCTAGAGCCAGTCCCGGCGTTTGAAAATGAGGTACAGACTGACGCAAACTGCCGCCATCAGGGCAACTGCGAAGGGGTATCCGAGCGCCCAGCGCAGCTCTGGCATGGCTTCGAAGTTCATGCCGTAGATGGTGCCGACCAGTGTGGGGGCGAAGAGGATGGCGGCCCAGGCGGAGATCTTCTTGATTTCCTCGTTCTGTTCGAAGCCGGCCTCGGCCAGGGCGCGCATTTCGGCGTTCTGTTGTTGGGAGACCAGGGTGGCGTTGACCGTGAGGATTTCCGTGAGGGCCTGGCGGAAGCCGTCGACGCGTTCGCTCGTGTGGGTCACGTGGTCCGCCACGTCGCGGAGGTAGCGCTGGAGTTCCTCGTCCGTGCCGTACTTCGCGAAGCCCGCCATCAGACCGTGGAGCATGCCCACCAGGGGGCGGGTGGCGCGCTGGAACTCGACCATTTCGCGGGAGAGTTCGTAGATGCGGCGGGAGACCGCCGGGTCGCCGCGGAAAACCTCCGTCTCGATCTCGTCGATGTCGGTCTGGACGCCCTCGACGACCGGGGCGTAGCCGTCGACCACCGCGTCGAGGATGGCGTACAGGGCCGCCTCCGGGCCGAGGGAGAGGAGCCCCGGGTTGCCCTCCATCCGGCGGCGGACTGCGGAGAGGTCCGGGGCGCCGCCGTGGCGGACCGTGATCAGGAAGTCCGGGCCGACGAAGACGTGGAGCTCGGCGAAGTCGACCTCCTCCTGGGCGTCGAGGTAGCGGGCGGCGCGCAGGACGACGAAGAGGGTGTCTCCGTAGCGCTCCAGCTTGGGGCGCTGGTGGGCCTCCAGGGCGTCCTCCACGGCGAGTTCATGGAGGTTGAACTCGGCCGCCAGGGAGTGGAGTTCGGGCTCCGTCGGACGGTGCAGGCCGATCCAGGCCATCCCGTCGGGCTCCTCGCGTAGTTGCCGGAAGGTCTCGGCGAGGGTGGCGGGGGAGGCGATCCGGCGGCCGTCGCGGTAGACGGCCGAGTCGATCACGCTGCGGTGGTTCGGCGGAGCGGGGGCCGCCGGTGCGGGCTGCGAGCCGGTCGGCGGCCCCGCCGGTGGGGCGGGGGCGGCCGGGGTGGCGGGGCGTCGCCAACCCGTGCGCTTCGCGGCGGACGGCGACGGGCGGCGGTCTGGGCGCTCCGGCATCGCAGGTCAGCTCCCGGTCGAACGTGTGTTTACGGGCAAGGGGCAGGATATAGGGGACAAAGGGGTGACCGATGTAGGGCGGGAGACTTCGGGCCGCTCCGGACCGTTTCCGTTCGGGGTTGCGGACGAAAGCTGTCCGCAAGGGGGGTTAGCTTGCTGCCATGGCTTCCAGGACGACACACCCCGTACTCGGTACCCGCGCTCTGAACCGTGCCACGCTCGCCCGCCAGTTGCTGCTGAGCCGCGCCGAGATGTCCGCGGGGGACGCCGTCGCGCACCTGCTCGGGCTGCAGGCGCAGAACGTGAAGCCGCCCTACTTCCAGCTGCACGCCCGGCTCGCCGGCTTCCGGCCCGCCGAGCTGGCCGGGCTCATGGAATCCCGCGAGGTCGTCCGGATGGTCACCATGCGGTCCACGATCCACACGCACACCGCCCATGACGCCCTGACCCTCAGGCCCCTCGTCCAGCCCGCCCGCGACCGCGAGGTCGCCTACTTCCGCAAGGGGCTCACGGGGGTGGACCTGGACCGGCTCGCGAAGCGCGCCCGCGCCTTCGTCGAGAGCGAGCCGCGCACCATGGGCGAGATCCGGGAGGAACTGCTCCAGGAATGGCCCGACGCCGACCCGCAGTCCCTCTCCGTCGCCGCCCGCTGCCGGCTGCCGCTGGTCCAGGTCACCCCTCGTGGGGTGTGGGGGCGCAGCGGTCAGGTCCGGCTCACGACCGTCGAGAGCTGGCTCGGGAAGCCCGCCGGTGCGGCGCAGCCCGTGGACGAGGTCGTGCTGCGCTACCTCGCCGCCTTCGGGCCGGCCTCCGTCAAGGACATGCAGACCTGGGCCGGCCTGACCCGGCTGCGCGAGGCCTTCGAGCGGCTGCGCCCGGGCCTCCTCGTCTTCCAGGACGAGAACGGCGTGGAGCTCTTCGACCTACCCGGCGCCCCCCGCCCCGACGCGGACACCCCGGCGCCGCCGCGCTTCCTGCCGGAGTTCGACAATCTGCTGCTCTCGCACGCAGACCGCACCCGCGTGGTCGCCCCCGAGGTCAAGGGGCGCACGTGGACCGGGAACCAGGCCCACTGCACCCTGCTCGTGGACGGGTTCCTCGCCGGCCTGTGGAAGCTGGACGGGCGGACGCTCACCGTCGAGCTGTTCGGCCCGGTCCCGAAGGCGGCGAAGGAGGAGATCGTCGCCGAGGGGGAGCTGATGGTGGAAGGGATGGCAGAAGAGGTGGGACAAGAGGTGGGTGAAGGCGGTGGGGGTGGTGCGGCGGTGCGGTTCGGGGCGATCAAACCCTGACGTGCGGTCCCGTGCCGTTCCGTGCGGTCAACTCACGGCTGACGCCGCACTGGTGGTCCGTACACCGCACGCGGCACGATGCCCGTCATGACGACCGAGAGTACGCAGGACGACGCCACCGCCCGGTTCCTGGCCGCCCGGGACTTCCTGCTGGAACGCCGCGGCGACTACGAGGCCGCCCACGCCGGGTTCACCTGGCCCCGCCCCCACCGCTTCAACTGGGCTCTGGACTGGTTCGACCACATCGCCGCCGGGAACGACGCCGACGCCCTGCGCATCGTCGAGGAGGACGGCAGCAGCCAGAGCCTCACCTTCGCGGAGCTCGCCGTACGCTCGGGCGCCGCCGCGAACTGGCTCCGCGAGCAGGGCGTCGCGCCCGGCGACCGGATCCTGGTCATGCTCGGCAACCAGCGCGAGCTGTGGGAGGTGATGCTCGGCGCGATGAAACTGCGCGCCGTCGTCATCCCGGCCACCCCGCTGCTCGGCCCGGCCGACCTGCGCGACCGGGTCGGACGCGGCCAGGTGCGCCACGTCATCGCACGCGCCCTGGACACGGCCAAGTTCGACGAGGTGCCCGGAAACTACACCCGGATCGCCGCCGGGGAGCAGGTTCCCGACGGCTGGCTGCAGCTCGCGGACATGGCGGCCGCCGACGGCGATTTCACGCCGGACGGCGAGACCCTCGCCACCGACCCGCTCATGCTGTACTTCACCTCCGGCACCACCGACCGCCCCAAGCTCGTCGAGCACACGCACGCCTCGTACCCCATCGGGCACCTCTCCACCATGTACTGGCTCGGGCTGCGCCCCGGCGACGTGCACCTCAACATCGCCTCGCCCGGCTGGGCCAAGCACGCCTGGTCCAACCTCTTCGCCCCCTGGAACGCCGGCGCGACCGTCTTCGTCCACAACTACACGCGCTTCGACGCCGAACGGCTGATGGCCGAGATGGACCGGCACGGCGTGACCACCTTCTGCGCCCCGCCCACCGTGTGGCGGATGCTGATCCAGTCCGACCTCACCAAGCTGGCCAGGCCCCCGCGCGAGGCCGTCGCCGCCGGGGAGCCGCTCAACCCGGAGGTCATCGAGCGGGTCCGCGCGGCCTGGGGCGTCACCATCCGCGACGGCTTCGGCCAGACCGAGACCACCCTCCAGGTCGGGAACTTCCCCGGGGTGCCCGTCAAGCCCGGCTCCATGGGCCGGCCGGCACCCGGCTACGAGATCGTCCTGCTGGACCCGGTCACCGGCAAGGAGTCCGCCGACGAGGGCGAGCTCTGTGTGGACCTGCGCACCCGGCCCGCAGGGGTGACCACCGGCTACCGCGACGATCCGCAGCGCACGGCCGAGGCCATGGCGGACGGGCTCTACCGCACCGGTGACATCGCGGCGCGCGACGCCGACGGGTACCTCACCTACGTCGGGCGCTCCGACGACGTGTTCAAGGCCTCGGACTACAAGATCAGCCCGTTCGAGCTGGAGAGCGCCCTGCTGGAGCACGAGGCGGTGGCCGAGGCCGCCGTCGTCCCGGCCCCCGACGAGCTGCGGCTCGCGGTCCCGAAGGCGTACGTCACCCTCGCGGGCGGCTGGGAGCCCGGGCCGGAGACGGCCCGGGTGCTGTTCGAGCACTCCCGCGCGGTGCTGTCCCCGTACAAGCGGATCCGCCGCATCGAGTTCGCCGAGCTCCCGAAGACCGTGTCCGGCAAGATCCGCCGGGTGGAGCTGCGGGAGCTCACCGCGGCCGGGTCGGCGGAGGAGTACCACGAGGCCGACCTGGACTGAGCGGAGCGCCTACGGGCTGCTGCGCGGCGTGCGCGGCAGCCCGTACGGGAGTGCGTACGAGGAGTACGTACGGGTAGTGCTACGCGGGCAGGTGCGCCTCGATCGCGGCGATGACCTCGGGGGCCTCCGGCTCGGTGCGCGGGCGGAAGCGGGCCACGACCTCGCCGGCGGGGGAGATCAGGAACTTCTCGAAGTTCCACTGGACGTCCCCGGCCTCGCCGTCCGCGTCCGGGGTCTTCACCAGCTCCGCGTAGAGGGGGTGCCGGTTCTCGCCGTTGACCTCGGACTTCTCCAGGATCGGGAAGGTCACGCCGAAACCGGCCGCGCAGAAGGTCTGGATGTCCTCGGCGTTGCCGGGCTCCTGCTCACCGAACTGGTTGCAGGGCACGCCGATGACGGTGAAGCCCTTCTCCTCGTACGCGAACTGCAGGCGGGCCAGTCCCGAGTACTGCGGGGTGAGCCCGCACTGCGAGGCGGTGTTCACCAGGAGGATCGCCTTGCCCTTGTGGGCGGCGAGGCTGGTGGGCTCGTCGGACAGGGTGGTCAACGGGATGTCGTACAGGCTCATCGGGCTCTCCTGGGCGAGAAGTAGGCAATGCCTACGAGCTTAGGGGGTAGCTTGCCGATCACGCCGGGCTGACCGGCATCACCGGCATCACCAGCGCCACCGGCACCCGCCCGGGCCTACGCGTCCGGGCCGACCAGCGCGTCCGCCGGGTCGTTGACCGGCTGCGGCATGCCCGTCAGGTCCATGACGAAGAGCGGTATACCGAGATCGTCCGCGCGGGCCCGGGCCTCCTCCGTGTACCCCGCGAGCGCGAAGTAGACGCTGGTCGCGGAGGCCGTGAGCCCGTTCAGCCAGACGCATTCCACCGCCCGCAGCCCGGCCGGCGCCGTGGTCGGGTCCACCTGGGCGACCAGGCCGGGGGCCCGCAGGTCCACGGTCGCCGCCGGGATCGGGCGCCCGTCGGGCTGCCGTACGTCCCGGAAGCCGAGCCAGCGCAGGTACAGCGCGGCCGTGGCCACCGCGTCGCGGGCGGTACGGATGGTCACCGGCCGGAACGCGGGCCGCGGCACCGGCGCGGCAGGCGGCGGGATGTGCGCCGGGCGCCCGTCCGTGGCTCCGCCCGGGGCTCCGCCCGTGGGCCCGTCCGCCGGCCCGCCCACGGGGCCGCGCCCTGAGCCGCCCCGGTCCGGCCGGGCGGCCGCCTGGGGCGGGCCCGCCGCACCCGCCCGACCTGCCGGGCTCTGCGTCCCCTCCAGCGGGTGCACCGGAATCAGCACCACCGTCCCGCACGAACCGCAGCCCAGCTCGGGATGCGGCCACTCGCTCTCCCGCCCGCACGTCGTGCAGCGCACCGTCACCCAGGTGTCCGACCAGGTCCGGTGGGTCAGCGGAACCGGCGGCGCCACCAGGTCCAGCGGGGGATGGACCGGGCTTCCGCAGGCACAGGGGAAGACCGGGGCGGTGTAGCCGTTCTCGCGCAGGCACGCCGGGCAGCGCACCGGTACCGCTTCCGCCATGAGACCTGGACCCCCTCCGTCGCTGTGCGTAGGTCCATGCTCCACCACCGGCGACCGCCGGGGGGAGGCCGCACGCCTTTTCCGGGGGATTCCCGCCGGTGGATCAGTGATTTGTACAAGTCGCCGACCGAGATGTGGCTTTTGGTGTCTTCCGAGGTCCCCTACCGCCTTGACGTCGCAGGAGTCGCCGCTTAGCTTGTTCCGTATAGCAGAACAAAACTTCCGGATTACGGAAAAAGTCTGACCGCCAGACCCGCAGGAGAACTCGATGCCTCGTATGACAGCCGCCGCCGCTGCAGTGGAGATCCTCAAGCTCGAGGGTGTCGAACAAGCGTTCGGTGTCCCCGGTGCTGCGATCAACCCCTTCTACCGCGAGCTCAAGAACGTGGGCGGCATCGCGCACACCCTCGCCCGCCACGTCGAGGGCGCTTCGCACATGGCCGAGGGCTACACGCGGGCCAAGGCGGGCAACATCGGTGTCTGCATCGGTACTTCGGGCCCGGCCGGCACCGACATGATCACCGGCCTGTACTCGGCGATCGCGGACTCGATCCCGATCCTCTGCATCACCGGTCAGGCCCCGGTCTCGAAGCTCCACAAGGAGGACTTCCAGGCCGTCGACATCGCCTCGATCGCCAAGCCGGTCACCAAGAAGGCCACGACCGTCCTGGAGGCCGCGCAGGTCCCCGGCGTGTTCCAGGAGGCCTTCCACCTGATGCGCTCCGGCCGTCCGGGCCCGGTCCTGATCGACCTCCCGATCGACGTCCAGCTGACCGAGATCGAGTTCGACCCGGCCACCTACGCGCCGCTGCCGGTCTACAAGCCGCAGGCCACCCGCGCCCAGGCCGCCAAGGCCCTGCAGTTCCTGCTGGAGTCCGAGCGCCCGCTGATCGTCGCCGGCGGCGGCATCATCAACGCCGACGCCTCCGACCTGCTGGTCGAGTTCGCCGAGCTGACGGGCGTCCCCGTCATCTCCACCCTGATGGGCTGGGGCACCATCCCGGACGACCACGAGCTGGCCGCCGGCATGGTCGGTGTGCAGACCGCGCACCGCTACGGCAACGCGACGTTCCTGGAGTCGGACTTCGTCTTCGGCATCGGCAACCGCTGGGCCAACCGTCACACCGGTTACAACCTGGACGCCTACACCAAGGGCCGCAAGTTCGTCCACGTCGACATCGAGCCCACGCAGCTCGGCAAGATCTTCGCCCCGGACTTCGGCATCGCCTCCGACGCCAAGGCCGCGCTGGAGCTCTTCATCGAGATCGCCAAGGAACTCAAGGCCGAGGGCAAGCTGCCGGACTTCTCCGCCTGGGCCGCCTCGGCGCAGGACCGCAAGGCGACCCTGCAGCGCCGTACGCACTTCGACAACATCCCCCTGAAGCCGCAGCGCGTCTACGAGGAGATGAACAAGGCGTTCGGCCCCGAGACCCGCTACGTCACCACCATCGGCCTCTCCCAGATCGCGGCGGCGCAGTTCCTGCACGTCTACCGCCCGCGCAACTGGATCAACTGCGGCCAGGCCGGCCCGCTCGGCTGGACCATCCCGGCCGCCATCGGTGCCGCCACCGCGGAGCCGGAGACCCCGATCGTCGCGCTGTCCGGCGACTACGACTTCCAGTTCATGATCGAGGAGCTGGCGGTCGCCGCCCAGCACAAGGTCCCCTACGTCCACGTCCTCGTGAACAACGCCTACCTGGGTCTGATCCGCCAGGCGCAGGGTGGCCTCGGCATCAACTTCGAGGTCAACCTCGAGTTCGAGAACATCAACACCCCCGAGCTGGGTGTCTACGGCGTCGACCACGTCAAGGTCGCCGAGGGCCTGGGCGTCAAGGCCATCCGCGTCACCGACCCGGACAAGCTGGGCGAGGCCTTCGAGGAGGCCAAGAAGCTGGCCCAGGAGTTCCAGGTCCCGGTCGTCGTCGAGGCCATCCTGGAGCGCATCACGAACATCGCGATGAGCAAGACGGTCGACATGAGCGACGTCACCGAGTTCGAAGAGCTCGCGACCGAGCCGGGCCACGCCCCGACCGCGATCAAGGCCCTGCAGGTCTGATCACCCCGCACCACCCGGCGGCCCCTGTCCCTCCTTTCGGAGGGGCGGGGGCCGCTCCGTGTTCCGGCGCCGCCGCGGTCGCGTAGGTGTTCGCGATCCCGTTCGCCTTCATCTCGGTGGCGGTCGGCGTCTTCGGGACCTACGACGAAGTACTGCGAACCGCGGGACCGGTGGGGATCTGGCTCTGGATGATCGCCGCGGTGGGGCAGACCCTGGTGGCGCTGGTGGTCGCCCAGTTCGCGGCCCGCATCCCGCTCAGCGGCTCCTCCTACCAGTGGGCCTCCCGGCTGGCAGGCCCGCGGACCGGCTGGTGGTTCGGCTGGCTGACCTTCTGCTACCTGGCGATCGCCGTCCTGGCGATCGACAACGCGCCGGCGAGCCAGGCGTTCATGCCGCTCGTCGGCATCGCGGAGAACGAGGACACCGCGCGCCTGATCACGCTGGCGGTGCTGCTCGTCCAGGCCGTCGTCGCCATCGCCTCGACGCGCCTGGTCAGCTGGATCAACTCGGTGGCGGTGGGGCTGAAGGTGGCCCTCGTCGTGGTGGTGGGGATCGCTCTCCTCATCGCCGTGGCGGTCGCGGGCGACGGCTCGGCGGCCAACCTCACCTCGCGCGGAGTCGCGGCGCACACCCCCGGCTACTTCGCCGTCGGCGGCGGGCTGATGCTGGCGATGATCATGGGCCTCGCCACCCTCGTGGGCTTCGACTCCGCCGCGAACCTGGCAGAGGAGGCCAAGGACCCCCACCGCAGCGTGCCGCGTGCGATCGTGGGGTCGGTCGTCGCCGCGGGAATCCTCGGCATGCTCTTCCTGATCGCGCTGACCGTCGCGATCGAGGACGTCCCGCGGATCAGCGCCGACGGGTCGCCGGTCGCGGCGATCATGCGCGAGAACCTCGGTCCGGCCGCGGAGAAGGTGCTGCTCGTCGCGATCTCGTTCGCGTTCTTCGGCGCCGGGATCGTGGTGATGGTCTCCTGCTCGCGGCTGGTCTTCGCGATGTCGCGCGACGCACGCTTCCCCGCGCACCAGGTGATGCGGCGGGTGAACCCCCGTACGCAGACGCCCGTCCCGGCGACCCGGCTGATCCTCGCGCTCGGGTTCGTCCTGATGGTGGCGCTGCCCGGCGCCGCACTGCTGGAGCTGATCACGGCGTCGACGATCCTTCCGGCCGTCATCTACGGCGCGACGATCGTCCTCTACCTGGCCGTGCGCGGCCGCCTGGGCCGCCAGGAGGGCTTCTTCGACCTCGGACGCCTGGAACTGTCGGTCGCGCTCTGCGCGCTGGTCTGGACCCTGCTCGCGCTGTTCGTCCTCGTGACGCCGCGGGAGGCACTGGTCCCCGTCGTGGTCGTGGCCGGCCTGCTCCTCCTGGGAGGGCTGTTCTTCCTCGGCATGCTGGTGTTCGACCGCGAGGCGCTCGACACCGAACCCGGCGAGGACACCTTCCGCACGGGCCACTGAGCAGCGTTCCGTTCCCGGGGCGGGGCCCTGAGGCGGGTCCCGGGGCGGTCCCGGGGCGGGGTCCTGCCGTGACATGGCAAAGCGCCGAGTCACGGGACCGTCCGTGACTCGGCGCTCTGGTTTGTTACCGCCCGACGGTGCGAGGCTGGCGCGACAGGACGTTCGCACCGCCGGGCGGAGTGTGTGGGGAGGTGGGTACCTCCGCGTGCAGGGGGCTCTGTGCGTAGCCCCTGTACGAAGAGGATTGGCTGGGACCGTGGCGGGCGGGCGACGAGAACTCCGGCGTCGTCTCCCTCAGGTCAAGAGACGGGCCTCGGAACCCATTACCACCGCACTGGCTCGCACGCCCGCCACGGTCCTCGTCCTGCCCTCACCGTGTACCACCCCTCATCCGGGTCCACGGGTCGGGCTGAGCACCCGGGGCCTGACCTCCCGTCAGGCCCCCGGTACAACTGGGCGGCTCAGGCGTCGCGCAGGGCGCGGACGGCCTCCTCGACGCGCTTGCCGTAGTCGGCGTCGGCGGCGTGGAAGTGAGCCAGGTTCTTCTCGATGACGTCTTCCAGGGTGACCTGCGACAGACCGCCGGCGATGTTCGCCACCAGACGCTGCTTCTCGGCCTCCGACATCAGGCGGTAGAGCTCACCGGCCTGGAAGAAGTCGTCGTCCTTGGTGTGGGCCGGGGCCTCGTGGGTGCCCGTGTAGCCGGAGACGGCCTTCGGGGCGCCCAGCGCCAGACCGGTTTCGGCCGGACCCTGGTACGAGTTGGGCTCGTAGTTCTTGTCGTGGCGCGAGCCGTTGCGCAGCGCCATGACGCCGTCGCGGCCGTAGTTGTCGGCCTTCGTCGCCTTCGGGGCGTTGACCGGCAGCAGGGTGTGGTTCACACCGAGGCGGTAGCGCTGGGCGTCGGCGTACGCGAAGAGGCGGCCCTGGAGCATCTTGTCCGGCGAGGCGGTGATGCCCGGGACGAAGTTGTTCGGGGAGAAGGCGGACTGCTCGACCTCGGCGAAGACGTTGTCCGGGTTGCGGTCGAGGACCAGACGGCCCACGCGCTGCAGCGGGTAGTCGCTGTGCGGCCACACCTTGGTGAGGTCGAACGGGTTGAAGCGGTAGTCCGCGGCCTCGGCGGCGGGCATGATCTGCACGTACAGGGTCCACGAGGGGTTCACACCGCGCTCGATGGCCTGCAGCAGGTCGGTCTGGTGCGAGTTCGCGTCCTTGCCGACGAGCTCGGCGGCCTGCTCGCCCGAGAGGCTGCGGATGCCCTGGTTCGTCTTGAAGTGGTACTTGACGAAGAAGGCCTCGCCCTGCTCGTTCGTCCACTGGTACGTGTGGGAGCCGTAGCCGTTCATGTGACGGTACGACGCCGGGATACCGCGGTCACCCATGAGCCAGGTGATCTGGTGCGTCGCCTCGGGGGCGTGCGCCCAGAAGTCCCAGACGTTGTCCGGCTCCTGCTTGCCCGTGAAGGGGTCGCGCTTCTGGGAGTGGATGAAGTCGGGGAACTTGATCGGGTCCTTGATGAAGAACACCGGGGTGTTGTTGCCGACGAGGTCGTAGTTACCCTCTTCGGTGTAGAACTTGAGCGCGAAACCGCGCGGGTCGCGGACCGCGTCCGCGCCGCCGAGCGAGTCGGCGACGGTGGAGAACCGCAGGAAGGTCTCGGTCTTCTTGCCGACCGTGTTCAGGAACGCGGCGCTGGTGTACGCGGTGACGTCGTCGGTCACCTCGAAGTAGCCGTACGCGGCCGAGCCGCGGGCGTGCACCACGCGCTCCGGGATGCGCTCACGGTTGAAGCGGGCGAGCTTCTCGAGGAGCTGCTGGTCCTGGACCAGGAGCGGGCCACCGACGCCGGCGGTGGCGGAGTTCTGATTGTCGGCGACCGGGGCGCCGGACTCGGTCGTCAGCGTGCGCTTCGACATGGTGACCTTCCGTACGGGGTAACTGCTGACGGAAAGCGTCTTCCGTCATGCGGAACAGCCTAATTTCGGCACGAACTAAACGTCAACAGTTTGTTGAACGAAGTTGAAGGGTGAGTGGTAATCCGGACGGCGCCGGCGCTTGGGCGCGACAGGACAGGTGTCAGCACCGGCGCCATCCGGAAACTCAGGTCCCCTGCGAGAGGGGAAGTGCTCAGATCTGAGCGCCGGAGAGGCGCTCGACGGCACGGAGCAGGGCCGAGTGGTCCAGGCCGCCGTCACCCTGGGCGCGCAGCGAGGCGACCAGCTGGGCGACGACCGCGCCGACCGGGAGGGCCGCACCGACGTTGCGGGCGGCGTCGGTGACGATGCCCATGTCCTTGTGGTGCAGGTCGATCCGGAAACCGGGCTTGAAGTCGCGGTTCAGGAAGTTGTCCTTCTTACGGGTCAGGACCGTGGAGCCGGCCAGGCCGCCGTTGAGGACGTCCAGGGCGGCGGTGAGGTTCACGCCCGACTTCTCGAGGAAGACGACGGCCTCGGCGCACGCCTGGATGTTCACCGCGACGATGAGCTGGTTGGCGGCCTTCACCGTCTGGCCGGAGCCGTGCGGACCGCACAGGACGATGACCTTGCCGAGGGCCTCGAGGACCGGCAGGGCCTCGTCGAAGTCGGCCTGCTCGCCACCCACCATGATCGACAGGACGGCCTCGATGGCGCCGGCCTCGCCGCCGGACACCGGGGCGTCGATGACGCGGATGCCCTTGGCGGCGGCGTTCTTCGCGAGGTCGATCGAGGTCTGCGGGGTGATCGACGACATGTCGATGATCAGCGCGCCGGACTTCGCGTTCTCGAGGATGCCGTTCTCACCGTAGGAGATGGCCTCGACCTGCGGGGAGGCGGGCACCATCGTGATGATGACGTCGGCGTCCGCCACGGCCTCGGCGATGGAGCCGGCCGCGGTGCCGCCGGCGGCGGCCAGGCGGTCCAGCTTGTCCTGCTCCAGGGTGAAGCCGGTGACCGAGTAGCCGGCCTTCAGGAGGTTCTCGGCCATGGGGGAGCCCATGATGCCGAGCCCGATCCAGGCGATCGACGGGAGCGCAGTGGGGTTGCTCATGATGAGGGTCCTTCTCTTAATGCTTTGTACGAAAAGTTCGTGAAGTGCCTGGCTGATCGCCCGGACTTTGTCCGCTACTTCGCGGCGCGGGCCTCGGCCGGCAGCCATGCGAAGGAAGCGGCAGCGTCGGCGGCCTTGTACTCCAGGCCTACGTAGCCCTCGTATCCGGCCTTCTTCAGCTGGTCGAGCAGCTCCTCCAGGGGCAGCTCGCCGGTGCCGGGGGCACCGCGTCCGGGCTTGTCCGCGATCTGGACGTGCCCGGTCTTGGCGGCGTACTTTTCGATGACCTCGGAGAGGTCCTCATCGTTCATCGCCAGGTGGTACAGGTCGAGCAGGAACTTGGCGTTGCCGAGGCCGGTGGCCTCGTTCACCTTGTCCACGACCTCGATGCCGGCCGGTGCGCTCACCAGGGGGTAGAGCGGCGACTCGGGCTTGTTGAGGGTCTCGATCAGGAGGATCGCGCCGACGCGGTCCGCGGCCTGGGCCGCCACGACCAGGTTCTTCAGGGCGAGCTCGTCCTGAACGGCCGGCTCCACGCCTTCGACGCGGTTGCCGTAGAGGGCGTTCAGCGCCTTGCAGCCGACCGAAGCCGCGAAGTCCGCGGCCACGTTGATGTTGGCGTTGAAGCGCTCCGACTCCTCACCGGGTACCGAGACCGCACCGCGGTCCGGGCCCGGCAGCTGGCCGGCGTAGAAGTTCAGTCCCACCAGCTGGGTGCCGGCGTCCTCAAGAGCCTTCTTGAGAGCGTCGAGCTCCTCCTGTGCGGGGGTGGGGGTCTCGATCCAGGGCCACCACAGCTCGACCGCCGTGAAGCCCGCCGCGGCAGCAGCCGCGGGACGCTCCAGAAGCGGGAGTTCCGTGAAGAGGATCGACAGGTTCACATCGAAGCGCTGGTCCGTGTATCCCATGAGGGGTGTGCGCTCCTTCCGTATTGCGGAAGTTATTTTCTGCTTGATGGAAGACTGCATGGGGTTCTGCGTGGATGTCAAGTGCGGACTGCCGAAAAATCCTGACCGCGGGGTAGCTTGACGGCGTGCGATTGAGAGTGGAGTTCACGACCGAGCCCTTCGATCTGGAAGAGGCTCCTGCCCATGCCGTGGCGGCCCGCGAGGTCATCCAGAAGGCCCAGCTGGACGCCGTGGATGTCGGCCCGTTCGGCAATACCGCCGAGGGTGAGGCCGACCGGGTGCTGGCCGCGGTGGGGGCGCTGCTGCGCGACTCCCTGGAGGCCGGCGCCACGCGTGTCTCGCTCCAGGTCAATGTGATCGGGGAGGAGATGTCATGACCGAGCCCCGCGACCATCCCTTCGTCACCGCGGTCAAGCCGCTGGTGGACGCCATGGGCGGCGAGCTGATGGATCCCGCCCTGGCGCAGCCCGACGACGTCGTGCTCGCCTGGGAGGGCCAGGATCTGCTGGCCGTGCGCCTGCCGCAGCTCTCGGACTCGCTGGATCACATCCTGGCGGCCCTGGAGCGCCGGTACGGCGTACCGTTGGCTCAGCTCGACCGGAAGTCCAAGCAGGACGTCGTGCGGATACTGGAGGCGCGGGGCGCCTTCTCCGTGCGGCACGGCGTGGAAACGGTCGCGGGCGCCCTGGGTGTCAGCCGCTTCACCGTCTACAACTACCTGAACCGCGATTCGAACGCCCCGAAGGGGACCGGCAAGAGCAGCCAGGAGTGAACGCAGGCTGACTCACGGTGACGAGCCGCCGCCCAATTCACCCGGGCGGCGGCTTTTGTGTACGGGAAGTTTCAACAAAGTGTTGACGCCGTGTGGTGGAGGGCGTTAGCTATGCGCAGCCCGTCAAAGCAACAACAGGCCACGGAGGCCTACCGTGACTTCGAGTCCGACCCCGGGTCTCACCCGGTTCAACGCCTTGGACGACAGCGCGGCCACGGCCGAGCTGCACGAGGTGTGCGCCAGCTCGGCGTGGGGGAGCAAAATGCTCGCCCAGCGCCCCTTCTCCACCGCAGAGTCCCTGTTCGCCGCGAACGAAGCCGCCATGGCGGAGCTCACCGCGGACGACCTGGGCGAAGCGATGGGAGGCCACGCGCCGATCGGCCGGCCGAAGCCGGGAGACCCGACCTCCGCCCGCGAGCAGCGTGGCATGGCCGGTGCCTCGGAGGAGCTCAAGAACGAGCTCCTCGAACTGAACCTGGCCTACCAGGACAAGTTCGGCCACGTCTTCCTCATCTGCGCCACCGGTGCGACCGGTGAGTTCATGCGTGACGCGGTCAAGGTCCGGATCGACAACTCGCCGGAGCAGGAGCGGGAGATCGCCCGCGGCGAGCTCGTCAAGATCAACAAGATCCGCCTCACCCGTCTCGTCGAACTCGCAGAAGCAGAAGGAGCGTGACCATGAGCACCGAGACCACCGCGTCGGTGTCCACGCACATCCTGGACACCAGCATCGGCAAGCCCGCCGAGGGCGTCGCCATCTCCCTGTCGGCCCGTACGGGTCTCGGCGGCGAGTGGGCGGCCCTGGGCGGCTCCGCCACCGATGCGGACGGGCGCTGCAAGGACCTGCCGGCGCTGCCGGAGGGCACCACACACGTACGTCTCGACTTCGAGACCGAGACGTACTTCGAGAAGAAGCAAGCCGAGGCGCAGCAGGACGCCCCCCGCGTAAGGGACAGCGGTGCGTTCTTCCCCGAGGTCACCATCACCTTTGCGGTGAACCCGGGCGAGCATTACCACGTACCGCTGCTGCTCAACCCGTTCGGCTACTCCGTTTACCGAGGGAGCTAGCATGGCCACGATTCTGGGCCAGAACCAGTACGGCAAAGCAGAGAACCGCGTCGTCAAGATCACGCGGGACGGCGACACGCACCACATCAAGGACCTGAACGTCTCGGTCGCCCTCTCCGGCGACATGGACGACGTCCACTACTCCGGCTCGAACGCCAACTGCCTTCCGACGGACACCACCAAGAACACGGTGTACGCGTTCGCCAAGGAGTACGGCATCGAGTCCGCCGAGCAGTTCGGCATCCACCTGGCGCGCTGGTTCGTCACCAGCCAGGAGCCGATCAAGCGCGCGCGCATCCGGATCGAGGAGTACGCCTGGGACCGGATCGCCACCTCGGACGCCAACTCCAAGTTCATCGGCTCCGACGAGGTGAACCACTCCTTCGTCCGCCAGGGCATGGAGACCCGCGTCACCCAGATCACGTACGACGGTACGAACTGGGAGGTCATCTCCGGCCTCAAGGACCTCGTCGTCATGAACTCCACGAACTCCGAGTTCTGGGGTTACGTGAAGGACAAGTACACGACGCTGAAGGAGGCCTACGACCGCATCCTGGCCACCCAGGTGTCGGCTCGCTGGCGCTTCAACTGGTCGGACGACGAGCAGCGGATGCCCAACTGGGAGAAGTCCTACGCCGAGGTCCGCAAGCACATGCTGCAGGCCTTCGCGGAGACCTACTCCCTGTCGCTGCAGCAGACCCTGTACCAGATGGGTTCGCGCATCATCAACCACCGTTCGGAGATCGACGAGGTCCGCTTCTCGCTCCCGAACAAGCACCACTTCCTCGTCGACCTGGAGCCCTTCGGCCTCAAGAACGACAACGAGGTGTACTTCGCCGCGGACCGTCCGTACGGTCTGATCGAGGCCACTGTTCTCCGGGACGGCGTCGACGCCCGTATCCCCGTGGACATGACCAACCTCTGACGCGGCACGCGCGTCCCGGGGCTCCGCAGTGGCCCCGGGACCGCGCGACACTCACAAGCTTCCTGAATCGGCACCCGGACGTATCACACGGGGCGGCAGTACTGTCAGCTGTCAAGGCCCCCGGCTCCGGCACTCAAATCTCCTGGGCCTTGCCGTGCCCGCACCGCCACTGAAAGCACGAGGAAGTCCCATGGCAGCATCGGCAGCCCATGACAGCGCCGTCGAGCGCATCGTCATCGAGAACTGTGCGATCGCGACCGTCGACGCGAACGACACCGAGTACGCCTCGGGTCACATCGTCATCGCCGGCAACCGGATCGAGTCCATCGGAGCGGGCAAGGCCCCCGATAACCTCGACAACGTAGTCCGCCGCATCGACGGTACCGGGCACCTCGTGACCCCCGGTCTGGTCAACACCCACCACCACTTCTACCAGTGGATCACGCGTGGTCTGGCCACCGACCACAACCTCTTCAACTGGCTGGTCGCGCTGTACCCGACGTGGGCGCGCATCGACGAGCAGATGACGTACACGGCCGCGCAGGGCTCCCTCGCCGCGATGGCCAAGGGCGGTGTGACCACCGCGATGGACCACCACTACGTCTTCCCCAAGGGCTCCGGCGACCTGTCCGGCTCGATCATCCGTGCCGCGTCCGAGATGGGTGTCCGCTTCACCCTCGCCCGCGGCTCGATGGACCGCAGCGAGAAGGACGGCGGCCTGCCGCCGGACCACGCCGTCGAGACCCTCGAAGGCGCGCTCGCCGACACCGAGGCGACCGTCAAGAAGTTCCACGACGCCTCCTTCGACTCGATGACCCAGGTCGCCGTCGCCCCGTGCTCCCCCTTCTCGGTCTCCACCGAGCTGCTGAAGCAGGGCGCCGAGCTGGCCCGCCGCCTCGGGGTGCGTATGCACACGCACGGCAGCGAGACCGTCGAGGAGGAGAAGTTCTGCCACGAGCTCTTCGGCATGGGCCCGACCGACTACTTCGAGTCGACCGGCTGGCTCGGCGAGGACGTGTGGATGGCGCACAGCGTCCACATGAACGACTCCGACATCGCCGCGTTCGCCCGTACCAAGACCGGTGTCGCGCACTGCCCGTCCTCCAACGCCCGTCTGGCCGCCGGCATCGCCCGCGTCCCGGACATGCTCGCCGCCGGTGTCCCGGTAGGCCTCGGCGTGGACGGCACCGCCTCCAACGAGTCCGGTGAGCTGCACACCGAGCTGCGCAACGCGCTGCTGATCAACCGCCTGAACCCGGTCCACCGCGAGCGCGCCCTGAACGCGCGCCAGGCCCTGCGCCTCGGTACGTACGGCGGCGCCCAGGTCCTCGGCCGTGCCGACAACATCGGTTCGCTGGAGGCCGGCAAGTGCGCCGACCTGGTGCTCTGGAACCTCAGCACCTTCCTGCACTCCTCGATCGCCGACCCGGTCACCGCGCTGGTCTTCGGTGCGGCGGCCCCGGTCACCGCGTCGTTCGTCAACGGCAAGCAGATCGTCGAGAACAACCGCCTCCTCTTCGCCGACGAGGACGCCATCGCCGTGTCCACGCGGGAAGAGGCCCAGCGCCTCGCGCGGATCTCCGCGCAGGCCTGATCCCACGGAGTCCGGCCGGGGGGGACGGCCCCCGGCCGGCAGCCGCGGACCCGAGCGGGGTCCGTGGGCAGCCGTTCCCGGGTAGCGCCTGAGGAGATCCGAAGGCGCCCCGGGGGCGGTGACTCGTGCAACCAGCCCCGCGGCGCGCATGACGCGCCCTTGCCGTGGCACCCCCAGCTCACGAACCGGTCCGGCGCGCCCCTGCCGGGCCCTGAGCTGGACCGCAGCGCGGAACCGATGATCGGGCGACTCGTTTCCGCACCCCTTGGGACAAGTATTCGCACCACCCACAACCGCATACAGGCTCGACTCGCACCGCTTTCGCACCACCTCCAAGACACCATGCCCCTGCCGGCGTGTTCAACCGAACGGAGGAAGCCGTGGCCCAGGCGCCCAGGTTTCGCAAAGATGCAGATGCAGTCGCAGTACCGGAGGAGAAGCATCCGGTCGATGAGACCCTGCCTCCGCTGAAAATGTTCACGAGCGGCCTGCAGCACGTGGCCGCCATGTACGCGGGTGTCGTGGCCCCGCCCATGATCGTCGGACCGGCCGTCGGGCTCTCCGCCACCGAGACCGCCTTCCTGATGGGCGCCTCGCTCTTCACGGCAGGCCTCGCCACCCTCCTCCAGACCCTCGGATTCTGGAAGATCGGCGCCAAACTCCCCTTCGTCAACGGCGTCTCCTTCGCCGGAGTGACCCCGATGATCGCGATCGGCAAGGGGGAGGGGGAGAACGCCCTTCCCGTCATCTTCGGCGCGATCATCGTCGCCGGGGTCATCGGCTTCTTCGCCGCCCCCTACTTCGGCAAACTCGTCCGCTTCTTCCCGCCGGTCGTGACGGGTACGGTCATCACCCTCATCGGCGTCTCGCTCCTGCCCGTCGCCTTCAACTGGTCACAGGGCGGGAACCGCACCGCCACCGACTACGGCTCCATGCAGAACATCGGCATGGCCGCCGCCACCCTCGTCATCGTCCTGCTGATGCGCAAGTTCCTGCGCGGCTTCCTCCAGCAGATATCCATCCTGCTCGGCCTGGTCGCCGGCACCCTGATCGCCCTCCCGCTCGGCATGACCAGCTTCGACGCCGTCAAGAACGCCTCGGTGGTCGGCTTCCCGACCCCCTTCCACTTCGGCGCCCCGCAGTTCCAGGTCGCGGCCGTCATCTCGATGTGCATCGTCATGCTGGTCTGCATGACCGAGTCCACCGCCGACATCCTGGCGCTGGGCAGGATCGTCGGCCGTCCGGCGGACGCGAAGACCATCGAGGGCGGCCTGCGCGCCGACACCCTCGGCAGCGCGATCAGCCCGCTGTTCAACGGATTCATGTGCAGCGCCTTCGCCCAGAACATCGGGCTGGTCGCCATGACCAAGGTGCGCAGCCGCTTCGTCGTCGCCGCGGGCGGCGGGATCCTCATCCTGCTCGGCCTGTGCCCGATGGCGGCCTCCGTCATCGGCGTGGTCCCGCTGCCGGTCCTCGGCGGCGCCGGCATCGTCCTCTTCGGCTCGGTCGCGGCCAGCGGCATCCAGACCCTGGCCGGAGCGGCCATGGAGAAGGGCGAGAACGCCCTCATCGTCGCCGCCTCCGTGGGCATCGGCCTGATCCCGATCGCCGCGCCGGAGTTCTACCACGCCTTCCCGAAGGACCTGCTGGTCGTCCTCGACTCCGGCATCAGCACCGGGTGCGTGGTGGCCATCCTGCTGAACCTGGCCTTCAACCACCTCGGCGCCAGGAAGGGCGCGGCCTCGGGGGCCGCGCCGGACCCGGTACCGGTGCACTGACACCCGGCTCCCTGCCCGGCCCCCGCCCGGTCGGTCCGACCGGGCAGCACGGCGGCGCGTACGCCACCCACTGCGGGTGTGGCGTGCGCGCCGCCGTGTCCGTGTCGTGCCCGCCGTCGTGCGCGGCTCAGCAGGTCGACTGGAAGAGGCCGCCGACCCGCCCGTCCCGTGCCAGCCGGTTGTAGATCTCCACGGCCTCGGTCGTTTCCGCCACGTGCACCTCGACCCCGGCCGCCCGGAGCACCTCCAGCGTCTCCGGCACGACCCCGAGGCGCTTTTCCATGCCCTGGCTGAGCACGACCGCCGTCACCCCGAGGTCGAGGAGCTCGCGCACCTCCTGGGGGTGGATGCCGGGATCGTGCCGCGTACCGTGCTCGGACCAGTCCCAGGGGCGGCCACCGCCCGGGTAGAGCTTGAAGTCCTTGCCGGGGGCCAGCCCTTCGGCCTCGATCCGGCCCCACGCGAGGTGAGTGATGCGCGGGGACCGGCCGGCGGCCGGGGCGGACACCGGGGGAGGGGTCCACAGCATCAAGTTGCTCATCAGCTCGGCCTGTTCGATCGCGTCGTCCAAGGCGTGGTGGGTGTGGCGGCGCCGCGACAGCAGCTCGCGCGGCATCCGGCCCTTCACCGCGGCCCGCAGCGGCACCCGCGCCTTCGCGGCGTAGAGGGTCTTCATGTCCAGGCAGCCGGAGTGGCCGAAGGGGCTGTCCCCGCCGAACCGGATCAGGTACCAGTACAGGAAGGTCCAGTCGAAGGAGGCCGGGTAGCCGCACATCACCGGCTGCGCCCCCGCGGACACCTCCCGGACCCAGGCGCGGAATTCGGCCATGGTCGCCGCCGGATCGGCGCCCTCCCGCACCAGTCGGTCGCGGTCCAGCCCGCTCACGGCCAGCGCCTCGGGCACGAACTCCTCACTGATGGGCCGCAACTCCCGGTAGAAGGTGAGCTGTTCCGGATCGGCGGCCGTATACGAAGCGCCGTCCTGGCGGCCCGCGACCGAGGCCCCGAAGCTGATCATCGAATACGGTCCGGGAATGGGTCCGTCGGCCTCGATGTCGACGGAGATGTAGAGACTGGGACGTGCGTCACGGGCTGCCATGCGCCCGAGCATGCCAGCCCCCCTCGCGCCGATCACCCCGATTTCCGCCGGGCGCCGGCGGCCCGGAATCGCCGCCCGGCCGTCCCGGAGGGACCATGGGAAGCGGGGCTCCCCGGACCGGAGGAACAGCCATGTTCGAAAACAGCAGGGCATTCAGCGGATTCGCGGTCGACGACCTGGAGAAGGCCAAGGAGTTCTACGGCACGACCCTCGGCCTGAGCGTCTCCGAGGATCAGGAGATGGGCCTGCTCCGCCTCGACCTCGCGGGCGGCACCACGATCATGGTCTACCCGAAGGAGGACCACCGGCCCGCGGTCTACACGATCCTGAACTTCCCCGTGGACGACGTCGAACGGGCCGTGGACGAGCTCACCGCGCGCGGAGTCGCGTTCGAACGCTACGAGGGCTTCGAGGCGGACGCCAAGGGCATCGTGCACGGCGAGGACGGCATGCCCACGATCGCCTGGTTCAAGGACCCGGCGGGCAACATCCTCTCGGTGCTCACCGCCCCCGACCGGTGACCTGCGCATCGGCGTGCTCGCGTACCGCGATCCGGGCGAGCTTCGTCAGCATCATGCCGTTGCGGATGGCGACGATGTAGTCCACGGGAAGTCCGTGCATCCGGGTACCGGGTCCCCGCAGGGGGTGCCAGTCGAGGGTGAACAGGGTGTTCTCGCCCCAGGGGGCCAGGTGCATGGCGATGCGCGCCGCGCCGAAGGGTTCCGCCCGCGCTTCCAGTTCCAGGCGGCGTTCGGGTTCGCACCGGCGGACCACGCACGTGTCGTCGAGGGTGAGCGGGCCGGCGCCGACCCGGACCTGCAGGCGGGCCCCCACGTCCGGCCAGTGCGGATCCGCGGCCAGGATCCGCTGGGTTCCCGTGACCCACTCGCCGTAACGGTGGCCGTCGGACAGCAGGCGCCAGACCTCGGACGGCGTGCTCAGGATCAGGCGGCGGTTGCGGGCCACGCCGATCACGCTCCCTCCGGACGCGGCGCGCCGCGTCGGGCCCGCGGTCCGTCGCCCAGTCCGTCACCCCCCAGACTCGCGCCGAAGGGGCGTTCGCGCAGTCCCACTGACCCGAACGGGCCCCACGGGGCTCCACCGGGCCGTGTCGCCCGGTGGAGCCCCGACGCCGGGACCTCTCAGGAGGCCGGGGTCAGGAACATGCCCGTCTGGTCCCCGCCCGCGGTGTTCTTGCAGCTGAAGCCGGAGCTCGCGGGCTGGGCCACGACCAGGGCCAGGCAGCGCCCCGCGGCCAGCTGGCCGAAGTAGTTCGGGTGCATGGACTCCTGGATCAGCCCCTGCGACTCGTTGTTGTCGATCCAGCGCGCCCACTCGCTCGTCTTCGCCGAGGCCGGCACGGTGGAGCTCACCTGCTTGCTCGCCTTCGCGCAGACCTCGCGGCCCTGCATCATGTCCCGCAGGTCCAGGAACTGCACGCCCTTGGCCGCCGCGACGCCCTTGATCCGGTTCGCTATCTGCGGCACCAGCGAGTCCCGCGCCCAGTCGGAGTCCCGGTTCCAGAAGGGGCAGCCGCCGGTGTTGAGCCTGCTCCAGTCGCTCTGCGTGTACCGGTTCTCCGCGCCGCGCGGGATCGGCGACGGGTAGGACTGCAGCACGATCCGGTACGAGGAGTCGGCGTACCCGGCCGCGCGCATCACGGCCCGGATCTCGTCCACGGACTTGCCGACCTTGCCCATGACCGCGTCGATCTTCTGGTCGACGCCGTACTGCTGGTCGTCGTAGCAGTAGGAGTTCCAGAGGACGAAGTCGAGCGCGCAGTCCTTGATGATGTCGGCGAAGCCGAGGTCGTTCCCGCCGATGGACAGGGCGATGACCTTGACGTCGTGGCTCGCGGCCACCGCGGCGAGCTGATCGGCCTGCGGGGCCTCGCCCTTGTAGGAGACGCCGCCGTTGGAGGCGCGGAACACGTTGTCCGAAACCGCCCCGGAACAGGCGAGGTTCACGGCGACATCGGCGATCGCCCCGGCGCTGCGCACCTCGGCGGAGTCGGAGCGGTGGCATCCGCCGGCGGTGGTCCCGTAGACCTTGGCGGGGTCGTAGGTGCTGCCGCTGACCCAGCCCCGGTCGGTCCCGTTCCGGCTGCCGCTGTTGGTGAGGCTGTTGCCCTTCCAGCGCCCGGCCTCGCCGGAGATGTAGCTGTCGCCCATGGACACCACGGCGGTGGGTCCCGTTCCCGGGCTGGCGGCGGAGGTTCCGGCTCCGCCGGCCAGCAGTGCGGCGGCGAGCGGTACGGCCATTCCGGCCCCGGCCAGCCGTCGCATCCGGCTGCGGTCCCGGTCCTTGCTGACGTTGCGGAATCCGATCACTGCGGAACTCCTGCGTTCGGCCACGCCGAAGTCGGCGACGACTGTGTCGCGTGGCTGGGAAGTGGGGGTACCGCCGGCCGGTGGCATCGGAAAGGTGACACGGGGCCACTTGTTACCGCTAGGTACAGTCACGTTACGAACGAGTAACGACCGACCGATCGTTCGGGAGTTGGTTCCTCCTGTTGTGGAACGCAAACGGCTCCGCCCCCGTGCCGTGAGGCGACGGGGGCGGAGCCGATAGGCTTCGGCCGCTGTGCGTTCCGGCCGAATCCGGGTATCAGCCGACCAGCTGGTCGTAGGCGGGGAGGGTCAGGAAGTCCGCGTAGTCCGCGTCCAGGGAGACCTGGAGGAGGAGGTCGTGGGCCTGCTTCCACTTGCCGGACGTGAAGGCCTCCTCGCCGACCTCGGCGCGGATGGCGGTCAGTTCCTCGGCCGCGATCTTGCGGGTCAGTTCGGCCGTGGCCGTCTCGCCGTTCTCGAACACGACGCCCGCGTTGATCCACTGCCAGATCTGCGAGCGCGAGATCTCGGCGGTGGCCGCGTCCTCCATCAGACCGAAGATGCCGACGGCGCCGAGGCCGCGCAGCCACGCCTCGATGTAGCGGATGCCGACCTGGACCGCGTTGCGCAGGCCCTCGTACGTCGGCCGCGCGTCCAGCGAGTCGATCGCGATGAGCTCGCCCGGGGCCACCGAGACGTCCTCGCGCAGCCGGTCCTTCTGGTTCGGCTTCTCGCCGAGCACCGCGTCGAAGGAGGCCATCGCGATCGGGACCAGGTCGGGGTGGGCGACCCAGGAGCCGTCGAAGCCGTCGCCCGCCTCGCGGTCCTTGTCGGCCTTGACCTTCTCGAAGGCGACCTTGTTGACCTCGGCGTCCTTGCGGGACGGGATGAAGGCCGCCATGCCGCCGATGGCGTGCGCGCCGCGCTTGTGGCAGGTGCGGACCAGCAGTTCGGTGTACGCCCGCATGAACGGGGCGGTCATCGTCACCGCGTTGCGGTCCGGCAGGACGAACTTCTCGCCGCCGTCACGGAAGTTCTTGACGATGGAGAAGAGGTAGTCCCAGCGGCCCGCGTTCAGGCCGGCCGCGTGGTCGCGCAGCTCGTAGAGGATCTCCTCCATCTCGTACGCGGCGGTGATCGTCTCGATGAGGACGGTCGCGCGGACGGTGCCCTGGGGGATGCCGACGTAGTCCTGGGCGAAGATGAAGATGTCGTTCCAGAGGCGGGCCTCCAGGTGCGACTCCGTCTTCGGCAGGTAGAAGTACGGGCCCTTGCCGAGGTCGATCAGACGCTTGGCGTTGTGGAAGAAGTACAGGCCGAAGTCCACGAGCGAGCCGGAGGCCGGGCCGCCCTCGAAGCGCAGGTGACGCTCCTCCAGGTGCCAGCCGCGCGGCCGCATCACGACGGTGGCGAGCTGGTCGGCGGGCTTCAGCGCGTACGCCTTGCCGGTGCGCGGGTCGGTGAAGTCGATGCGACGCTCGTACGCGTCGATGAGGTTGAGCTGGCCGAGGACGACGTTCTCCCAGGTGGGAGCGGAGGCGTCCTCGAAGTCGGCGAGCCAGACCTTGGCGCCCGAGTTCAGGGCGTTGATGGTCATCTTGCGGTCCGTCGGACCGGTGATCTCCACGCGACGGTCGTTCAGCGCGGCCGGGGCCGGCGCCACCTTCCAGTCGCCCTCGCGGACCTGTGCGGTGTCCGGGAGGAAGTCGAGGGTGGAGGTCCGGGCGATTTCGGCACGGCGCTCGGCGCGGCGGGCGAGGAGCTCGGCGCGGCGGGGGGCGAACCGCCGGTGGAGCTCGGCCACGAAGGCGAGGGCCGCTTCGGTGAGGACTTCGTCCTGCCGGGGCAGGGGCTCGGCGTCGACGATGGCCAGCGGGGACGGCGCTGGTGCGGACATATCTGTCACTCCTTCAGCGGCGGTGCCTGGCGGCCGCGGGGGAATGCTCGCGCGAGACGGCACGCAGTGCCGTCGGGTGTGGAGAGTTCCGGAATACGGTCGCGGGCGCCGTCTGGGGGTTCAGGGCGCTTCTGACCAGTGGATAGTAATTTCCTCATGGTGGAAGTTCAATGGTTTGTTGATGTCGAGATTCTCTGAGTCGACAGATTCCGCTTCCCGGTGGCCCTCAGTGCCATCGCCGTCACACCGTGCTCAGACGAGTCGTGCCAGGTCGGGCGGCGTGTCGATGTCGAAGGCCTCCGCGATGTCCGAGCACTCCACCAGCATGAGCTCTTCGGCATGTCGCGCAAGATGCACCCGCGCGCCCTTGTCGCCGGTCGCCGTCGCGGCGATGTCGGCCCAGCGGTCCGCCCCGAACAGCACCGGATGGCCGCGCTCCCCGCCGTACGCCGCCGCCACCAGGCTCGTGGGGGAGCGGTACGCCGCCAGTACCCGGGCCACCGCCGCCGGGCCGATGCCCGGCTGGTCCACCAGCGAGACCAGGGCCGCGCGGGCGCCCGTACCGGCGAGGGAGGTGAGGCCGACCCGCAGCGAGGAGCCCATCCCCTGCGCCCAGTCCGGGTTGTCCACGACCACGCAGCCCGCCAGGTCCGCGCGCTCGCGGACCTCGGCCGCCGAGGCGCCGAGCACCACGTGCACCGGGCCGCAGCCCGCCTCCCGCAGGACCCGTACGGCGTTCTCGACGAGCGGTCGGCCACGGTAGGGGAGCAGGGCCTTGGGGCGTCCGCCGAGCCGGCGGCCGCCGCCGGCGGCCAGCAGCAGGCCCGCGATCAGGGGTGGATCGGAGTGTGTGTGGGATGACATGTCACCGATTCTCGCTGCTGCGTGCGCGCGCGTGACCGCCGTGCCAGGGTGCGCCGTACGGAGGCCAGCGCGGCCCCGATCCACAGCGGACGGGCGATCCGGTTCTCGGCGGCGGCCAGCAGGGCACGTTCGTCACGGTCGGTCAGCATCTCGGGATCTCCTTGCCAATCGAGGGCCAATACAGCGAGTCTGGTCCTCGATTGGCCTGGCCGTCAGAGCCAATCAGGGGAGGTTGGCATGGCAATCGGGCGAGTGGTCCAGACAGCGGACAGAACCATGGGCAGCCGTCAGCTCGCGGCCCTGCTGCCCGCCGACGTCCTGGCCCGCCCCGGCTACCGGGCGCTCGCCGACGCCGTCCGCACGCTGATCCTCGACGGACGCATCGCCCTGCACGTCCGGCTGCCCGCCGAACGCGAACTCGCCGAGGCGGTCGGCGCCAGCCGGGCCACCGTCACCGGCGCCTACGACCTGCTGCGCGAGAGCGGCTACGTCCGCAGCCGGCGCGGCTCCGGAACCTGGACCGAGCTCCCCGACGGCCACCGCCCGGTCGGCGCCCACGCCCTCCTCGGCGCCGGCGGCTACAGCGCCGACGGCGATCCCGGTGTCGACCTCGCCATCGCCGCCATGGGGGCACCGCAGGACAGCCTGGCCGACGCCTTCGCCCGGGCGGCGCCCCGGCTGCCCGAGTTGGCCCGCAGCCCCGGCTACCACCCCTTCGGCCTGCCCGACCTGCGCAGCGCCGTCGCCGACCGGTTCACCCGGCGCGGGCTCCCCACCCGCCCCGAGCAGATCCTGGTCACGGCCGGGGCCCAGCAGGCCTTCTCGCTGGTCGTCAGCCTGCTCTGCGGGCCCGAGGACCGGGTCGTGACCGAGAACCCGACCTACGCCAACGCCCTCGACGCCCTGCGCCACGCGCGGCTGCGCACCGGATCCATCGCCGTCTCCGACGCGGGATGGGACCTGGAGATAGCCGAGTCCACGCTGCGCCAGACCGTGCCCAGGCTGGCGTACGTGATCCCCGACTTCCACAACCCGACGGGCGCGCTGATGCCGCCGGAGCAGCGGCTGCGGCTGCTCGCGGTGACCCGTGCCACCGGGACCTGGCTGGTCGTCGACGAGACGATCGCCGACATCGCACTGGACGTGCCCGCGCCCGCGCCGCTGGCCTCCCTCGCCCCGCGCGGGGGCGCGGACCACGTGATCACCATCGGCTCGCTCAGCAAGACGCACTGGGGCGGGCTGCGGGTGGGGTGGATCCGGGCCACAGCGAAGATGATCACGGAGCTGACGGCCGTACGGGTCTCCGCCGACATGACCGGCTCGGTGCTCGACCAGCTGGTCGCGCTCCCGCTGCTGGACGGCATGGAACGGGAGCTGCCCGCACGGCTGGCGCAGCTGCGGAGCCGGCGCGAGGCCCTGGTGCGGGCACTCCAGCGGCACACCCCGGAATGGTCCTGGCAGGTCCCGCCGGGCGGACTCTCGCTCTGGGTCGACCTGGGCGAGCCGGTCAGCTCCGCCCTGGCCGAGCGGGCCGCCGCGGCCGGGGTGCACATCGGCCGCGGCGCGCGCTTCGGGGTGGACCCGGGCACCTTCGAGCACCGGCTCCGGATCCCGTACACGCTCCCCGCCGACCGGCTCGACGAGGGCATCCGTCGCCTCGCGAGCGCCTTCCACGAGGGGGTCCCGCTGCCGCCGGCGGTGGAACGGCCGCACTGGGTGGCGTAGAGCGTGCCCTGTCGCGGCCTACGCGGACCTGCGGAAGTACCGGTTCGCGGCCGGGCGGAACATCAGGACCACCGCCGTCAGCACGGCCGCGAGATGGACCGTCCTGCTGACCCTGAAGACCCACTCCAGGGCGTCCGCGTGAGCGAGCGCGGCGGAGAGCGACCCGCCGTCGAGGAGGTATCCGAGCGGTCCGACCAACAGCGAGGCCGTGCCGAGGATCCCGAGGCCGATCGCCAGGCTGATCCGGGCCCAGCCGGCGCCGCGGCGCATGCGTAAGGCGACCAGCACGGCCGCGGTGAACACGGCCAGCCGCACCGCCAGACCCGCACCGATCCCGTCGGCCGGAGCCCGGCCCACCATCAGTGCGGTCTCGAAGGCGCCCGCGGCCACGGCGGTGACCCAGAGCGCGAAGGCGGCCCGGACGGCGGCGGGCGGCGGGCCGGGGTCGCGGCGCTCCGCCGTACGGCGCGCGGGGATGGAGGTGGCAGGCATCATGGGCTCGCTCTCGTTCCGGGGGCTCGTTGGCTCGACACCCCCGATGCTCCCGTCGGCGCGCGCCGCGTACCCGCCTGCAGCCCCGCCTGTCCGCCCTGGGGTCAGCCCCCCTACGGGGTGCGGATCAGCCGGCGGGTGGCGGCCGCCGCGACCGCCGAGGTGCGGGAGTCGACGCCGAGCTTGGCGTAGACGTGCACCAGGTGGGACTTGACGGTGGCCTGGCTGAGGAAGAGCTTCTTGGAGATCTGCTGGTTCGACAGGCCGTCCGCGACCAGTTGCAGCACCTCCAGCTCCCGCTTCGTCAGCGCCTCCGCGGGAGTCCGCATCCGGTCCATCAGACGCAGCGCCACCGCCGGGGCCAGCGCCGACTGGCCCGCGGCGGCCGTGCGCACCGCCGCCGCGAGCTCCTCCGGCGGGGCGTCCTTGAGCAGATAGCCGGAGGCGCCCGCCTCCACCGCGGCCAGGATGTCCGCGTCCGTGTCGTACGTGGTCAGCACCAGCACCCGGGGCGCGCCCGGCCGGGCGGTGATCAGGGCCGTCGCCTCGGAGCCGTGCATACCGGGACCGGGACCGAACTGGAGGTCCATCAGCACCACGTCCACCGGTTCACCGGCGGCCAGTTCCACCGCGCGCTCGGCGGTCGCCGCCTCGGCCACCACCGCGAAGTCCGGTTCGGTGTCCAGCACCGCGCGCAGCCCGGCCCGGACCACCGGGTGGTCGTCGGCGAGCAGGAGACGGATGGTCACAGGGCCTCCACGGCGTCCGGATGCAGTGCGTGATCCGCGTGTTCCAGGTGTTCCAGGGGCAGCGGCAGTGTGACGGCCACGGCCGTGCCCTGGCCGGGGTCGGACTCCACGGTGAACAGCCCGCCCAGGGTCTCGGCGCGCGAGCGCATCGCGGGCAGCCCGAAGCCGCCGTCGCCCGCGCCGGAGGCGACCGAGGACGGGTCGAAGCCGTGCCCGTCGTCGACGATGTCCAGGGTGACCGAGGCGTCCATGAACGTCAGGGTGATCTCGGCGCGCCCGGCCCGCGCGTGCCGCACCACATTGGCCAGTGCCGACTGGGCGATCCGCAGCAGGGCCACCTCGTACGGCGTGGGCAGAACCCGCGGGCTGCCGCTCAGCGAGAACCGCACGCGCGGTCCCGGGACCCCCGCGCACAGCCGTTCCAGAGCGGCCGCGAGCGACCCGCGCTCCAGGTCCGGCGGCGTGAGGGCCCGTACGAAACGACGCGCCTCGGCGAGGTTCTCCTGGGCCGCCTCGCGCGCCCGGGCGATGTGCTCCAGCGCCGGAGCCTGTGGGGGCAGCGCCCGCTCGGCCGCCCGCAGCAGCAGCTGGATGGAGGACAGCCCCTGGGCGAGGGTGTCGTGGATCTCCCGGGCCAGGCGCTCCCGCTCGGCCAGGATCCCCGCACCCCGCTCGGCCGCGGCCAGCTCGGCCCGGGTGGTGATCAGCTCCTCGATCAGCTCCCGGCGGCGCTCGCTCTCGCGGTACAGCGCCTGGTAGCCCAGCACGGTCGCCACCGCCACCGCCCCGCCCAGCAACGGCCCGAGGAAGGCTCCGGGAGTCACCGAGCTGCTGTGCGCGAGGAATCCGGCGATGGCCGCGCACGCGGTCACCGCGACGGCCGCCACCCCCCAGCGCAGCCGCAGCAGGTGCAGTTCCAGGAAGTACAGCGGGAAGGCGATCCACAGCCCGTCGGGGCAGACCACGAGCAGCGCCGCCCAGGCCGCGCCGAGCCCGGCCAACCACAGGGCCCCGGCGCGCGGCGAGCTGTGCACGGCGGGGGCCCGTACACCGCCCGCGTAGACGGCGGCGAGCACCGCGCAGGCGGCGATCACCCAGCCGGCCCGCGGCGCGGAGTCGGTGACGGCCCGCCCGGCGGCGAGCGCGAGCAGGCCGAGGAGCAGCGCGTGCAGGCACAGCCGCAGCACCTTCGACACGGGCGTCAGGGCGCGCGCGGCGGGGAGGGCGGGGAGATCGGGGGAAACAGGAGCAGTCATGTCCGGACCAGCGTAAGTGGGGGCGGACCGGACCCGGTCAACCGAAAGTTCGATGTCCGGGCACACCCTTCGATACGAGGATCACTACTGTGGCGCGATGCCTTGTGTCCACGCGGAAGACCAAGGTGGGGAACATGTTCGTCGCATGGAGAGATCTACGGTTCGCCAAGGGCCGATTCGCCCTCATGGGCTCGGTCGTGCTGCTCATCACGCTGCTGGTGGGCCTGCTGTCCGGGCTCACCTCCGGCCTGGCCCGGGAGAACATCTCGGCCATCACCGGTCTGCCCGCCACGCACCTTGCCTTCGCCGCGCCCACCGGGGACCAGAAGGTGTCCTTCACCAGCTCCCAGGTGCCCGAGCCCGCCTGGCTGGCCTGGCGCAAGCAGCCCGGCGTGACGGCAGCGGAGCCGCTCGGCATCCGCACCACCAACGCCGTCTCGGGTGAGCGCACCGCCGCGGTCTCGGTCTTCGGGGTGGACTCCGCAGGCGGGCTCGCACCGCGCGACGCCGGCCTCACCCAGGGCCAGGTGGTCCTGACCGAGAAGGCGGCGAAGGAGCTGGGCGGCCTGACCGCCGGGGCCAAGCTCAAGATCGGCCCGCTGGAACTGACCGTGGCGGGCGTGTCAGGCACCGCCGCCTACAGCCACACCCCGGTCGTCTGGATGGACCTGGGCGACTGGCAGCGCGTCGGCAACCCCGGCACCTCCCTCGACACCGTCGCCACCGTCGTCGCCGTCTCCGGAGGCGGCGGCATGGACCTCGGCGCGGCGGACGAGGCCGCCGGGACCAAGGCACAGACCGTCGACGAGGCCCTGGGCGCCATAGGCTCCTACCAGGCCGAGAACGGCTCGCTGCAGCTGATGCGCGGCTTCCTGTTCGTCATCTCCGCCCTGGTGATAGGCGCCTTCTTCACGGTGTGGACGATCCAGCGCAGCGGGGACATCGCCGTCCTGAAGGCACTGGGTGCCTCCACCCCGTACCTCCTGAAGGACGCGCTCGGCCAGGCCGTCGTGATGCTCGCCATCGGTACCGGGCTGGGCACCGCGCTCGCCGCCGGCTTCGGCGCGCTGATCAGCGGCGGCCCCGTGCCCTTCGTGCTCGACGCCGCCACCGTGCTCGTCCCCGCCGCGATCATGATCCTGCTCGGCGCGCTGGGCGCTGCCCTGTCCATCCGGCGGATCACCGCCGTCGACCCGCTGACCGCCCTCGGGAGCGCCCGATGACCCTCCTCGTCCACGACGTCACGCTGACCTACCCCGACGGCGAGAGCCGGCTCACCGCCCTCGACTCGGTCGGCCTGGAGGTGCCCGCCGGCGCGCTGACGGCCGTCATAGGCCCCTCCGGCTCCGGCAAGTCCAGCCTGCTCGCGGTCGCCGCCACCCTCGTCACCCCGGATTCCGGCCGGGTCGTCGTCGCGGGCCAGGACACCACGAAGCTCGGCCCCGCCGAGAAGTCGGCCCTGCGCCGGGAGAAGATCGGCATCGTCTTCCAGCAGCCGAACCTGCTGGCTTCGCTGACCGCCGCCGAACAGCTCCAGGTCATGGCACACCTCTCCGGCCGCCCCTCGCGGGCGCTGCGCCGGCGGGCGCTGGAGCTGCTGGACGCGGTGGGCCTGGCCGACAAGGCCGACAAGCGCCCCCACCAGCTCTCCGGCGGCCAGCGGCAGCGGATCAACATCGCCCGCGCCCTGATGAACGAGCCCGCCGTGCTGCTGGTCGACGAGCCGACCAGCGCGCTCGACCACGAGCGCGGTGCGGCCGTGCTCGACCTGCTGGTCACCCTGACCCGGGAGCGCTCCACGGCCACGGTGCTGGTCACGCACGACCACGCGCACCTGGAGCGGATGGACGGTACGGCGACGATGACGGACGGCAGCCTGACCCTGACCCCGACCCCGGTGCCCGCGCCCTGAACGGCGTACGGAAAGGCATACGGAAAGGCATACGGACGGCGTAGGGAGGGCTCATACGGAAGGCGTACGCAAAAGGCCCCGGCCGCCCCTGCGAAGCGAGGGGGCGGCCGGGGCCTTCGTACGGCTGCGTGAGCCTACGCGGGGCTCTGGTTGGCCAGGGCCACCGAGAGCTCGGCGGCCACACCCTGCAGGATCGGCACGAAGGACTCGGCCACGGCCTCCGTGACCCGGCCCGCCGGACCCGAGATGGAGATCGCGGCGGCGGTCGGCGAGTTCGGCACCGACACGGCGAGGCAGCGGACTCCTATCTCCTGCTCGTTGTCGTCGACCGCGTAGCCCACCTTGCGGACGTGCTCCAGCGCGTCGAGGAAGCCCTCGGGGGTGGTGATGGTCTTCTCGGTCGCCGCCGGCATCCCGGTGCGGGCCAGCAGGGCCCGTACCTCGTCGGCCGGGGTGTAGGCGAGGAGCGCCTTGCCCACGCCGGTGGAGTGCGGGAGCACCCGGCGGCCGACCTCGGTGAACATGCGCATGGAGTGCTTGGACGGCACCTGGGCGACGTAGACGATCTCGTCGCCGTCGAGGAGGGCCATGTTCGCCGTCTCCCCGGTCTCCTCGACCAGGCGGGCGAGGTAGGGGCGGGCCCAGGTGCCCAGCAGGCGCGACGCGGACTCGCCGAGGCGGATCAGACGGGGGCCGAGGGAGTACCGTCGATTGGGCTGCTGGCGTACGTAGCCGCACGCCACCAGCGTGCGCATCAGGCGGTGGATCGTGGGCAGAGGCAGACCGCTGGCGGCGGAGAGCTCGCTGAGGCCGACCTCGCCCCCGGCATCGGCCATGCGTTCGAGCAGGTCGAAGGCGCGCTCAAGAGACTGGACGCCACCGCTGGCGGCGGGGGTCTTCGAGGAAGCGTCGGTGGTGCTGGCGCTGGACGTCGGCACGGCGCGGTCCTTTCGGTGCTGGCAGGCAAGGGAGCAGCCTACCCGGCGGTCGGCGTCGGCCCCAGTGTTGGGGTCGAGGTCGTCTCCGCCGGTCAGAGAGGGTTTGTCCTGGTGGCGGACGTCCTCGGGAAGTTATCCGCCCGGTTGCCGGTGGTGGTAGCTACATTCTGTATAGCGAAATCTTAATTCCATGCTGTGGAAACATCCAATTGCGGTCCTGGTGTGTCAGTGGTCCGTCCGGACGCTCTTGACTGGGTACCGATCGCCGGGAAGACTCCGTCAACAGAACGTTGAATTTCGCTCTGTGGAAGTAGATGGGGAGGTTCGGTGGCCGACGTGGCTGTGGAACTGGTACTGCGCTCGACGCGCGTCATCACCCCCGAGGGGACGCGTGCCGCCTCGGTGGCCGTCGCCGGCGGGAAGATCGCGGCCGTGCTGGCGTACGAGGCCGAGGTACCGGCCGGAGCCCGGCTGGAGGACTTCGGCGACGACGTCCTGCTCCCCGGCCTGGTCGACACCCACGTCCACGTGAACGACCCGGGCCGCACCGAGTGGGAAGGCTTCTGGACGGCCACCCGCGCCGCGGCGGCCGGCGGCATCACCACGATCCTCGACATGCCGCTCAACTCCCTCCCGCCGACCACCACGGTCGACAACCTGCGCGTCAAGCAGGAGGTCGCCCGCGCCAAGGCGCACGTCGACGTCGGCTTCTGGGGCGGCGCCCTGCCGGACAACGTCAAGGACCTGGCACCGCTGCACGACGCCGGCGTCTACGGCTTCAAGTGCTTCCTGTCGCCCTCGGGCGTGGACGAGTTCCCCGAGCTCGACCAGGAGCAGCTGGCCACCTCCCTCGCCGAGATCACCGGCTTCGGCGGCCTGCTGATCGTGCACGCCGAGGACCCGCACCACCTCGACGCCGCCCCCGTCGTCCCCGGCCCCAAGTACGCCGACTTCCTCGCCTCCCGGCCGCGCGACGCCGAGAACACCGCGATCGGCAACCTGATCGCCCAGGCCAAGCGGCTGAACGCGCGCGTGCATGTGCTGCACCTGTCCTCCTCCGACGCGCTGCCGCTGATCGCCGCCGCCAAGGCCGAGGGCGTCCGCATCACCGTCGAGTCCTGCCCGCACTACCTCACCCTCACGGCCGAGGAAGTGCCGGACGGCGCCAGCGAGTTCAAGTGCTGCCCGCCCATCCGCGAGGCCGCCAACCAGGACCTCCTGTGGGACGCGCTCGCCGACGGCACGATCGACTGCATCGTCTCCGACCACTCGCCCTCCACCGCGGACCTGAAGACCAGCGACTTCTCCACCGCCTGGGGCGGCATCTCCTCCCTCCAGCTGGGCCTGCCCGCCATCTGGACCGAGGCGCGCCGCCGCGGCCGGACCCTGGAGGACGTCGTCCGCTGGATGTCCGCCGCCCCGGCGCACCTCGCGGGCCTTGGCCAGAAGGGCGCCATCGAAGCCGGCCGCGACGCCGACTTCGCCGTCCTGGCACCTGAAGAAACGTTCACTGTGGACCCGGCCGAGCTCCACCACCGCAACCAGGTCACGGCGTACGCGGGCAAGACCCTGCACGGCGTCGTGAAGTCCACCTGGCTGCGCGGTGAGCAGATCGCCGACCACGGCACCCCGACCGAGCCCACGGGCCTCCTCCTCGAAAGGCAGAACTGACCAGTGGCGATTGAATCCTTCACCGGTAACGCGAACCCGTACGGAGGCGGCGACCCGTACGCGGACTACCGCACCGCGGACTTCCCGTTCACCCAGTACGCGAACCTCGCCGCCCGTGAGCTGGGCGCCGGTGTCATCGCCGCCAACGACGAGTTCTTCGCCCAGCGCGAGAACCTGCTGATCTCCGAGGCTGCGCACTTCGACCCGGAGGACTTCGGCCACAAGGGCAAGGTCATGGACGGCTGGGAGACCCGCCGCCGCCGTGGCGTCTCCGCCACCCAGCCCTGGCCGACCGCCGAGGACCACGACTGGGCGCTCGTACGCCTGGGCGCCCCCGGCATCATCCGCGGCATCGTCGTCGACACCGCCCACTTCCGCGGCAACATGCCGCAGGCCGTCTCCGTCGAGGCCACCAACTGGGCGGGCGCCCTCGCGCCGACCCCGGAGGAGCTCCAGGGCGACGACGTGAAGTGGACGACCATCGTCGCCCGCACCCCGGTCGGCGGCCACGCGGCCAACGGCTTCGAGGTGGACGTCGAACAGCGCTTCACCCACCTGCGCGTCAACCAGCACCCCGACGGCGGAATCGCCCGCCTGCGCGTCTACGGCGAGGTCCTGCCCGACCCGAAGTGGCTCGACGCGCTCGGCTCCTTCGACGTGGTGGCCCTGGAGAACGGCGGCTCCGTCCAGGACGCCTCCAACCGCTTCTACTCCCCGCCGACCAACACCATCAACCCGGGCCGTTCCCGCAAGATGGACGACGGCTGGGAGACCGCGCGCCGCCGCGACAACGGCAACGACTGGATCCGCTACCAGCTCGTCGCCGAGTCCGAGATCCGTGCCGTCGAGATCGACACCGCGTACCTCAAGGGCAACTCGGCCGGCTGGGCCTCCCTGTCGGTCAGGACCGGCGAGGAGGGTGAGTGGACGGAGTTCCTGCCGCGCACCCGCCTGCAGCCCGACACCAACCACCGCTTCGTCCTGGACGCCCCGGCGGTCGGCACCCACGTCCGGATCGACATCTTCCCGGACGGCGGCTTCTCCCGCCTGCGCCTGTACGGCTCCCTGACGGAGGCCGGCGCGGCGGCGCTGACCGCCCGCCACCAGGAGCTGGGCGGCTAGCCACACAGCGCGCGGAGCCCGCCCCGAGGGCCGACACCCCCGGGGCGGGCTCCGCCGTGCTCAGCCCCGCCGGCGTCCGAGGGGCGGACCCGAATCCAGCCCGGCCGGTGTCCGGTGCGCGGACCCGAATCCAGCCCCGCCGGCGTTTGAGGCGCGGGGTCCGGGGCGGAGCCCCGTGCACGCGGCCCGCACCCGCCCACCGGCGTGCGCCGACCCGGGACCCGCCCGCACGCCCGGCCGGAGGGCTACGCGGCGTGCCCGCCGTCGACGGCGAACTCCGCCCCCGTGACGTACGAGGCCTCCTCGCCCGCGAGGAAGGACACCACGGCCGCCACCTCCCGCGGCGTGCCGAACCGGCCCAGCGCCGTCAGCGCCGCCTGCGGGCCCGCGTAGGGTCCGTCCGCCGGGTTCATGTCCGTGTCCACCGGCCCCGGGTGCACGATGTTCGCGGTGATCCCGCGCCCGCCCAGCTCCCGGGCGAGGGCCTTGGTCAGCCCGGTCAGCGCCGACTTGCTCAGGGCGTAGAGCGTCCCGCCCGGCCCCGGCACCCGCTGGGTCATGCAGCTGCCGATCGTGATGATCCGCCCGCCGGACCCGAGGTGCGCGGCCGCGGCCTGCGTCGTGTGGAACACCCCGCGCACATTGACCGCGAGTACGCGCTCCACGTCGGCCGGGGCCGGCTCCGCCAGCGGCCCGAGCACGCCCACACCGGCGTTGTTCACCAGCACGTCGAGCCGCCCGAACCGCCGTACGGTCTCCCCGACGGCGTTCGCGACCTGGGCGGGGTCCCCCGCATCGGCCCGCAGCGCGACGGCCCGCCGTCCCAGAGCCTCGACCTTCCCGACGACCTCGGCCGCGGCCTCCGCGTCGCTGACGTAGGTGATCGCGACGTCGGCCCCGTCCTCGGCGAGCCGCAGCGCGACGGCCGCCCCGATCCCCCGGCTTCCCCCGGTCACCAGGGCCGCGGTGTTGTTGCTGTCCATGCCGTTCCTCCCGCATCAGTTGGTTGCGAGTTCAATCAAATCCTCCCGGGACCCACCCCGCTGGCAGGAATCCGACCTCGCGTTCCGAGTGGGGAAGGGGCGCGGGAGGGGAACGCCGGAGCGCCCTGCCAGGAGTGATCTCCCGGCAGGGCGCTCGCGGTTGCGGCTGTTCGTCAGCTGTTCGTCCCGGCTACCCGATCGTCAGGAAGGTGTTCCAGCCGTCCTCGTCACGGCCGATGGGGGCGCCGACGGTGCTGGTTCCGCCTTGGAAGAGCCACTGGTTCTCGTTGTTCGCGACGGCCCAGATGTCGGGGATGCCGTCACCGTTGGCGTCGGGGGTGCCGAGGACCTTGGGGTAGGCGGCCCTGCCCCAGCCGGTGGTGGCGTAGGTGTAGTCGTCGCCGCCCTCGGCGTTCGCCTTGGACTCCAGGGACGTGAGATCGACTCCGCCGTTGACTCCCGGCTTGCCCTTGCGCAGGGCCAGGCCGCGGTTGGCGTTGGTGTTGTCCCGGAAGATCAGGTCCGGGACCTTGTCCCCGGAGACGTCGCGGACGCCGACGATGTCGCGGCCGGCCCAGCCGGTGGCCATCTTCTTGTAGGAGGCGAAGCTGGATCCGGTATAGCCGGAGAACACCCAGAAGCCGTCGGCATCCAGGGCGAACATGTCGCCCAGGCCGTCGCCGTCGATGTCCTCGGTGACGACGAGCTGCCGAAAGGCGGCCGGGTCGGGGGCGCTGAGCGGCAGTTGCATCTGCATGCGGCGGCCGACGTCGAACTGGCCGGTTCCGGTGCCGGGGTAGATGTAGAGCTTGCCGTCGGGCATCCGCGCGATCAGGTCCGTGAGACCGTCGCCGGGGTACCAGTCGGTGGCGTGACCGATGAGCGCCGACTGGCCGGTGACCGGATCCTTCCAGTACCCGGGGGGGGGGCACGGGCTTGCCGTTGTCGACCGCGCCGGGGATGTAGGCGTCGGTGTCACCGGCGCTGTCCCCCGCGTAGGTGCGCAGGTTGCCGTCCTTGTCGATGGCCAGGAGGTCGGGGTGGCCGTCTCCGGTGACATCGCCGGGCGTGTCCTGGCCGGGCCTCGGCCTCACGAGGAAACCGTAACTGGTCCGGTTGGAGATGTTGCCGGACCTGCCGACGGTGCGGACGTAGAGGACGTTCGGACCGGAGGTGTCCACCTGGAGCGGGACCGAGACCTCGTCACCACCCGGGTTGGGCACGGCCTTCTGGTCGAACAGGGGCCGGTTCAGGCTCCACTGGTACTCGCGGATGTCCTCCGCCTTGGCGCCGTTGCCCTTGATGGTGAAGCTCTGGCCCGGCGTACTGGCAGGCTCCGTGCTCCACTCGTTGAAGTCGTCGCCCTGCGGCGGGAAGGCGGCGGAGGAGACGGCCGGGTTGGGCGGGACCGTGTGGCTGATCGTGAAGGTGCACCAGCCGCCGCCACCGGATTCGTGCGGCCCGCTGCCCGACCACGCGCCGTCCTTGTCTGTGGCGCGGGAGAGCCAGTAGTACGTCTGGCCGTCGGCGAAGGTGTTCCAGGGCACCTCGGCGGTGACGACGCCATCGCTGTTGGGCCACAGCCACTGGTCGAAGACCGTCCCGCCGGTGCCCCACACCTCGATCTGGACCTTGTCGAGGTTGCCGTCGCGGTCGGTGCCCTTCACCTGGAAGGTGACGTTGGTCTTGCCGATGCCGGTCCCCGGCCAACCGGTCAGGCACGGGCCGCCGGGGAAGGTCTGCATGTTCGCCGCGATCGGGGTGTCCGGGCGCGAGTTGTAGACGACCTCGATATACGGAGCGGTCTCACCGTTGGCGATGAACTTCTTCCAGTAGTACGAGTCCGACTCGTTCGGTGCGGCGAACCCCAGGGACAGCGCACCCCAGCCACTGTTGGCGGCCTCGGCGACGAGGCCCTTGATGTCGGGTGCGATCCAGTTGTCGGGGCACGAGCTGTTGTAGCCGTATCCCGCGTACTCCGAGGCGACCACTCTGCCCCAGTGGGCCGCGTTGTCGGTGTTCCTCCAGGTACTCGACGACGTGATGTACGGGGTCGAGAAGATGAGCATCTGCTTGCTGTCACACGACCACGAATAGGTCTGCAGTGCCCGGACACTGGCCGAGACGATTTCGGAGCCCCGGAGCTGGCTGCCGAAGTCGAAGTTGAAAATGGAACGAGAGGTGCCACCGCTCGTGGACTCGTATCCGACGCGGGCTTCGTTCGTGCCGCTCGCGTTGTAATTCTGCCCGTTGTAGAAGCTTGAATTCTCTGCCGTCTTGTAAAGAAGGGTCCAAGCGTGCTTGTGCCCCTTGAAAGAGGGGTCGATGAAAACCGGATAGACCGTTTCCGGAGCATTGAGCAGCGCATTGTCCGGGGTGAGGGACAGTGCATTGTCGGTAAGCGCCGCCGCGACGGGCTTCAGGCGCGCGCCTTCCGCACCGGCCAGGCCGGCCAGGGCCAGCGTCGGGTGCTGCTTGGCGACGGCGGTCGGCTTCCACGCCGGCTGGTTGTCGGTGGCGGCGACCTTGCCGCTGGAGTCCCACATCATCGGGGTCGGCGAGCCCGCGACCTCCTCGCCCTTGGCATCACGGGCACTCAGCGCGTCCGACTCGTCATCCAGGTGGAACGTCATGTCGGGGCTGGCCAGACGGTACTTCAGCTGTCCCAGCAGCGGGTCGGCCGCAGCCTGCTTGTCCTTGACGACCAGCACGTGGGAGTAGCCGCCGTCCTGCGCGGTCATCACCAGGTCGATCCTCGGGCGGACGTTCTCGTACAGGGCGCGCGGGCCGTCGATGACGGGCGCGGGCAGAACACCGGGCCAGCTGACGGTCATGTCGTGGCCGCCGGTGTTCAACCGGACCAACTCGGTCCACACCTCGCCGGGCGCGTCCCGCCGCAGCGCCACCCGGTTCACGCCACGCGCAGCGCGCCCCTCGTCGCCCGCCTGCCCCTTCGAACCCCCACTGAAGAAGACGCGGCCGTTTACCGCCTTGGCCGCGAAACCGCCCTCCACCCGCTCCAGAGCGGTGTCGATGGGCTTCCACCGCCCGTCCACGTTGGCCCGGAAGGCCGAACTGTGGATCTGCTTGCGGAACGACCCGTCAGGCTGCGCCCAGGTCGTGGTGTTGGCGCTGCGCGCGGCCGTGACCTCGACCTCTTCGCCGCTCTCCTCCGCCATCCGCCGAGCCTGCGGCTCGGCGACCGGAGCGTCCTCGCCGGGCCGGCTGTACGACTTCCCGTCGCCGACCACATGCACACCGACCGGCACGGCGACAGCGGCGGCGAGCAGCACGGCCAGACCCCCCAGGGCACGCCGCCGCCTGTACCACCGGCGCGCGGGTACGGGGACTTCTGCCGATTTAGCCCCTGTTGGCGGACTTTGGCCCGCGGAATCACTGACAGACACGACGTGCTTCTCCCCCCTCGGGCTCCCTACTTCGCAGCCCTCGGCATTCACCAATTGATTTCGGCCATGGGCCTGAAAACCCTCAACTACCGGATCCGCCCCCGCCTTTAAGGCGCGGGGTGTGCGAGCTGAGCATGAACCATCCCGCCGGCATCTTCACCCTTGCTATTGGCCACAGGGCTTGGCGTTAGGAATTGATTTGAGTCGAATATCCCAGCCTATACACCTGATCAAGTGACAAAGCCCACAACGGATATCGGAACCTTGGTTTTCCCGCCCGCCGACCGCAGAATCAGTGGCTAATTGTCAGTTTCCTGCCTGCCATGTGCCATTGCCGTGGCGGCAGAGCGTGGGGGGTCCAGATGTCGCCGTTCTCGGCGAACAATTTCCGCCTGCCCGGAAACAGAAAGGCGCGCGCAGCACGCGCGCGCCTGGCCGGGCGCACCGGCATCACACTCTCTGTGGTGCTCATGGCGACTCTTTTGCCATCACAAGCCTGGGCGGCGCCTCCAGGCGACCGCATCGGGGTCACCTTGCCCGGTCTCCAGAAGGACCTCAAGGCCAAGCTCGATCAGATCGCAGCGGGTCGGATGGACGACTGGGCGTCGCCAGTCGATCCTCCTGTGGAGTACGAGCCCAATGCGGTGGCACCGCCCGCTCCCGCCTCCGTTCCGGTTCCGCTCAGCGGCAGTGGGCTCGTCCAGGTTCCCAGCCTGCCGGTGAAGATCGGCAAGGGCACAGGGGCGTCGACGGATCCGTCAGGAACCTGGACCGTGGCGCTCGACGCGCGTCCCGCGAGTGAGGCCGCCGACATCGACGGCGCCCTCATCGTGCTCACGCCGCCGGCCGGCGGCGCCACTCCAGTGGACGTACAACTGGACTACACCAAGTTCAAGGACATCTACGGCACCGAGTGGGCCTCACGCCTGAAGTTCCGACAGCTTCCCTCGTGCTTCCTGGAGAAGCCCGTCCGTGACGAGTGTTCGGCCGCCAATGGTAAGGACGTCCCGAACAGCAACGACCCCTCCGCCGGCACTGTCAAGGCGACCGTGGATCCGGCAACATCGCCGGGCCAGGGCCTGCGCACCATGGCTGTGACCGGTGGTGGCGGCCCCGTGGTACTGGCAGCCTCCGACAGCGGCTCCGGTATGGCCGGCACCTACAAGGCGACCTCGCTCTCACCCTCCGGTTCCTGGACCGCGGGAACCAGCGGCGGCGGATTCTCCTGGACGTACCCGCTGACCGTGCCGGCTCCGCCGGCGGGTCCCGCACCCAAGATCTCTTTCTCGTACTCCTCCCAAGCTGTCGACGGCAAGACGTCCGTAGCCAACAACCAGGCCTCCTGGCTCGGTGACGGATGGGACTACGAACCGGGGTTCGTCGAGCGCCGCTACCGCTCCTGCTCCGACGACGTCGACGCCAACCCCGTTGGGGCGAACAACAACAACGCCGCCGACAAGAAGAAGGGCGACCTGTGCTGGGCCGGTGACAACGTAGTGATGTCGCTCGGCGGCTCCACCACCGAGCTCGTCCACGACGTCGCGACCGGCAAGTGGATCCCGGCCAACGACGACGGCTCCCGCGTCGAGCTCAAGACCGACACCGGCGAGGCCAACGGAGCCCGGGGCGGCGAGCACTGGGTCGTCACCACGCGCGAAGGCACCCGCTACTTCTTCGGACGCCACGACGTCGACGGCCCCGGCGGCAGCCGTCCCGTCACCAACTCGGTCCTGACCGTCCCCGTCTTCGGCAACCACCCCGGCGAGCCCTGCTACACGCCGACATTCGCCGATTCCGCCTGCAACAAGCAGACCGCCTGGCGCTGGAACCTCGACTACGTCGAAGACGTCCACGGCAACGCCATGATCATCGACTGGGCCAGGGAAGACGGCCGTTACGCCAAGAACGAGAAGTTCAAGGCGCCGGTCACCTACCACCGCGCGGGCTACCCCACGCAGATCACCTACGGCCTGCGCAGCAGCGATCTGTCCGGTGCACCCTCCGCCAAGGTCGAGTTCATCGTCGACGAGCGCTGCCTCGAGGAGGGCAAGTGCGCCGCCGAGAAGTTCGAGTCGAAGAACTACGGGGACAAGCAGTACTGGTGGGACACCCCCTCCACACTCCACTGCAAGGCCGGAAGTGACTGCTACGTCGGCTCGCCGACGTTCTGGACGCGCAAGCGGCTGGCCGCCGTCACAACCTCGGCGCAGCGCACCGAGGGCTCCACGGCTCTCTCGTTCGTCGACAGGTGGACCCTGGCTCACTCGTTCCCCGAGCAGCGGACGGACACCTCCCCTCCCCTGTGGCTGGACTCCATCCTGCGCACGGGCTACAGCACCGAGCGCGACAGCCAGAACAAGCAACTGAGCACGTCGCTGCCCCTGGTCTCCTTCCGCCCCAACGTGAAGGACATGCCGAACCGTGTCAGGGACGGGGAGAACGACCCCAGGCCCGACTTCGACCGTCTGCGGATCGAGACCATCGCCACCGAGACCGGCGGCGACATCCACGTCACCTACTCCGCGCCCTGTTCGGTCAGCGCGCCGCGCCCGCAGCCCGCGGCCAACACCAGTCTCTGCTACCCCGTCCACTGGTCGCCGGACACCGGTCTCGAGAACCCGCCTCTGGCGTGGTTCAACAAGTACGTCGTCACCGAGGTCACCGAGAAGGACCGCGTCGCCCGCCAGCCCGACGTCACCACCAAGTACCGCTATGAAGGTGACGCCGCCTGGGCCAAGGACACCGACGAGTTCTCCAAGCCCAAGATGCGTACCTACAGCCAGTGGCGCGGCTACGCCTCCGTCGTCACCACGCGAGGCGCCACCACAACGGGCAAGTACGACGCGACCGAGCAGGCCGAGACCCGGACGCGGTACTTCCGCGGCATGTCCGGCGATGCCGGGCGCGCCAAGATCACGATCACGGACTCCGCGGGTACCGCGATCGCCGAAGATCTTCCCCAGTACCAGGGCATCGCGGCCGAGACCACGACGTACACGAAGGCCGGCGGCAGCCCCGTCTCGCGCATCCTGACCTGGCCATGGCACGAGAAGACCGGTGAACGGCCCAGGCCCGAGAACACCACCCTCTACGCCTACCGCTCCGGTACCTCACGTACGGACGAGATCACATGGATCAGCGACGGCTCCACCCGTACGGTCCGTAAGCGCAACACCTTCGACAAGACCTACGACCCTGGCTTCGATACGTCCTACGGGCTTGTCCAGGCCGTCCAGTCCGAGGTGGTGACACCCAATGGCACAGGCGGCGAGAAGAGCAGCGACCAGACCTGCGCCAGCACCACCTACGTCCACAACACCAGCGCGCACCTGATCGGCCTGGTCGCCGGCGTCCGCACGACTGCGGGTGACTGCTCCCAGAAGGCCACCGGGGCGCTGCTCTCGCAGACCCGTACCTCCTACGACGCACTCAACGCGTTCGGAGCAGCCCCCAGCAAGGGACTCGCCCACCAGGTCGACACCAACGACGCAGCCGGCACCGGCTGGATCACCACCGCACGCACCGAGTACGACGCGCTCGGCCGCCCGACCAAGGCACTCGACGCGGCGGGCAATCCCGTCACGACCATGTACCGCCCCGCCACGGGTCCCGCGTTCACCGTGAGCAGCACCAATGCTCTGGGGCACACGGCCACCACCAAGAACGACCCCGGCCGCGGCGTGCCGGTGGAGGAGGCCGACGCCAACGGGCGGAAAGTAACCACTGCCTACGACGCGCTCGGCCGGACCACGGCCGTCTGGACTCCCTCGCAGAAGCCGGAGACGGACAAGGCAGCCCACACCTTCGCCTACGAGATCAAGGAACACGTACCGCCGACCGTCATCAGCTCCACGCTGGAGGACGACGGCACGTACAAGCAGTCGATCGCGATCTATGACGGTCTGCTGCGCCTCCGTCAGGGACAGACCGAGGCTCTGGGCGGCGGGCGTCTGATCAGCGACACCCTCTACAACGCCAACGGCGCCGTCCGCCAGACCACCAGCGCGTACCTCGCCGATGGCAAGCCCGAGAAGAAGATCTTCGTCCCCGAGTCCCAGACCGCCGTCCCCAACTCCACCCAGGTGGCATACGACGGTCTCGGCCGGGCGGTACGCAGCACCACCTTCCACGGAGCGGACGCGAAGGACTCCAGCACGGTCGAGTACGGCGGCGACTGGACGAGATCCCGAACCGGCATGTCGGCCGACGGCAAGACCCCCCTCAAGGGCAGCCGTGCGGTCAAGACGACCACCGACGCCCTGGGCCGCACCTCCCAGGTCGAGCACTACACCACCACCAAGCTCGACGTACCCACGCCCGCGTCGAACAAGACCAGCTACACCTACGACCAGCGCAACAAGCTGACCAAGGTCACCGACACGGCCAACAACACCTGGTCCTACACCTACGACGCTCGCGGCCGGATGACCTCGTCCGACGACCCCGACACGGGCACGTCGACCTTCAGCTACAACAACCTCGACCAGCAGGTCTCGGTCACGAACGCCGCTGGCCAGGCCCAGTTCACGACCTATGACGTACTCGGCCGCAAGACCGAGCTGCGGGAAACCTCCGCCACTGGCCCCAAGGTCGCCACGTGGACCTACGACACGCTGCCCGGCGCCAAGGGCCTGCCGGTCGCCTCCATCCGCTGGGCGGGCGCCAACGCGTTCACCAGCGAAGTCTCCAAATACGACAGCGAGTATCGGCCCACCGGTTCGAAGATCACGATCCCTGACACCACGGGCACACCGGAATTCCCCAGCACCAAGGGACTCGCCGGCACCTACACCTACAGCACCACCTACACCCCCACAGGCAAGGTCCAGTCGACCACCGTTCCGGCCACACCCGGCGGCCTCGCCGCCGAAAAGCTGATCACCCGGTACAACACCGACGGCATGCCCCAGACCATGTCAGGCCTGGCCTGGTACACCGCCGAGACGGTCTACAGCCCCTACGGCGAGATTCTGCGCACCGCGTCGGGCAGCGCCCCGAACCGGGTGTGGACGACCAACACGTTCAACCCGAGCACCGGTCGGCTCAGCGAGACCCAAAGCCACCGCGAGACCGCGCCGAACCTCCTGTCCAGCACCGCCTACACCTACGACACCGTCGGCAATCCCACCTCTATCACCGAGGCCCGGCCCGATACGCGATCCGGCGCGACGGGGCAGTTGCCGCCCGTCCTCGACCGCCAGTGCTTCACCTACGACGCCATGGGTCAGCTCGTCAAGGCCTGGACCGGCAAGACAGAATCCTGCACGGAACCCACGGATCTGGATCCCACGTCCGCGACCGCGGGCCCGGACGGTGACGGCTACTGGCAGGAATACCAGTTCGACGCGATCGGAAACCGAACCCAGCTCCTCGACAGGGACCCCGCCAACGGGTCCACCCGTGAGAAGACGACCTACACCTACGGCATCAGCCTCGGAGCCGGCGCCAAGAAGCAGCCCCACGCCCTCGCCCAGGCCGAGAAGACCACGACCAAGCCAGGCCTGACGGTCAACTCGCTCGCCACCTACGCGTACGACACGGCCGGAAACACCACGACCCGCCGCATCGACGGCGACACCCAAACCCTGAACTGGGACGTCCGTAACAAGCTCACCTCAGCCACCAGTCCGGGCATCGGCGCTGTGGCCGTCACCGGTCTCGCGGGCAAGTGTCTCGACGTCGACAGCAGCGCCACCCCTGACGCCGGGGGCGGACTTCCCGTCCAGCTGCTGACCTGCAACGAGTCCAAGGCCCAGCAGTGGCGCCTCACCGGGGGAACCGTCCAAGCCCTCGGAAAGTGCCTCACCGCCGAAGGCGGCAAAGCACTCCTGAAGCCCTGCGACAGCAACAGCGAAGCCCAGAAGTTCAACTACCGGGCCGACAAGACCCTCTACAGCACCCAGGCCAAAGCCTGCGTCACCGTCCCGAACGACAACCCGGCTGAGGGCAACGACCTCGACATCTACACGTGCGCAGCAAGTTCCGCAGCTCAGCAGTGGACCTTCAGTAACAACACCACCCAGTACCTCTACGACGCGTCGGGCAATCGGCTCATAGAGGAAACTGGCAGCTCGCGCACCCTCCACCTCGGCGAAGCCGAGATCACCGTCAACAAGGCCGGCCAGGTCATGGACGCCGTTCGCTACTACGGCAGCGCCGGCGCCCCCACCACCGTCCGCCGCACCAACGGCAAGACCACCGGTCACAGCCTGTCCGTTCAGCTCACCGACCATCACAACACCGCCACCACCAGCGTCGAACAGGCAACCGGCCAGACGGTCACACGCCGAAAGTCCGACCCCTACGGCAACCCCCGAGGTGCCCAGCCCGCCAACTGGCCCGGCAGCCGTACCTTCCTCGGCACCGGAAACGACGACAACACCACCGGCCTGACCCACATAGGTGCCCGGGAGTACGAGCCCACCACGGGCCGCTTCATCTCCGTCGACCCCATCATCGACATCACCGACCCGCTCCAAATGAACGGGTACACCTACTCCAACGGCAACCCGATCTCCAACTCCGACCCGAGCGGCCTCAAATACTTCGAAGGTATGAGCGACGGCGGATTCCAGTCCGCCCCGCAAGACGTCGTCGAAGCCGCGACCCGGTACGGCCACTACGGCGAGGGCCGACCCAAGGGCAATGGCGACAACGGAAATGGCAACAACGGCAACGGCAGCGGAGGCAAGGGCAACGGAGGCAAGGGCAAGGACTGCGGCCTCTTCTCGAAATGCAACCTAGATAAGAAGGTCAAGAGCGCCCAAAAATTCTGGAACGAAAACAAGGTAGCGATCGTCTCGTTTACGGCCGAAGTTGTCGTCGGCACCGCATGTGTGGCCACGGCGGTCGCGACCGGCGTGGGAACGGGCGGCGCCGGGTTCGCGCTGGCAGTCGGGTGCGGAGCCCTTGCGGGAGCTGCAGGCGCAGCGGCAGCGAACTGGATGAGTGAGGACGCCGACCACAGCACCATGGGCGTGCTGACAGACATGGCCGAAGGCGCGGTCTGGGGGGCTGCAGGAGGTGCAGTTGGGTTTGGAACCGGCGCCGTAGTAGAGCGCGCAGCCGTAAAGATCGCTGAAGAAGGCGCCATCCCTGCCGCGAAAGCCATTGCCTCCCGCATTAAGTGCCTGGCCAACAGCTTTACTGCCGGAACGCTCGTCCTGATGGCCGACGGCACGACCAAAGACATCGAGGATATAGGGCCGGGAGATAAGGTCCTTGCCACCAACCCAGAAACCGGCGAAACCGCTGCCAAGGAGGCAACCGCCACCATCCTCGGCGAGGGAGCCAAGAACCTGGTCGAGATCAACGTTGACTCCGACGGAAACCCCGACACGCCCTCCGAAGGCATAACTGCCACGGATAAACATCCGTTCTGGGTAATCGACGCTGCCAAGTGGAAGGACGCCACGGACCTGCAGCCCGGCGAGTGGCTCCGTACCACTGACGGAACGCATGTTCAGGTCACGGCTGTCAAGCGCTGGACGACCCAGCACACGATCGTCCACAACCTCACTGTTGCGGACCTCCACACGTACTATGTGCTGGCGGGGGCTACGCCGGTACTCGTACACAATTGCCCGACTGCTGGAACGGGTAAGGCTCCGCGGACTCCGGATGGGAAATTCTCAAAGCGTAATGGAGAGCCGGGAACGGACGGCTCTCTCGATGAGCGAACCGTAATGGATCAGCTCGAACTGGACGGGGCTCCGATATTTCGCGGGCAGGTCTACGCGAGGGTTGACGGTTTCCCCCTGCGGAAGTATGACGGTGCCGTTCAAATCGATGGACGTTGGCTTGGCGTGGAAACAAAGGGCGGAACGTCGCCGTTGACTCCCCCACAGAGAAGGTTTGACGACTGGCTCAACACGCCGGGGAACTCAGTCACAACGAGCGGGGGGATGACCCTAGAAGGGACCTTCAACGCTTGGGTGCCCCGATAACTGGCTGGGGGCAGTCTGCCTAGGTAGGCTGCCCCCAGATGGGCTGGGTGACAGTCCCCTACAGGAGTGATCTCATGAGCTTTGATCTTGGATTTTGGTGGGAGGAGCATTTGATTACTCCCGCCGAAGCGGCGCGAAAGTACAACGCCATGGTTGAAGGTGACACTGGCGTTGGACGCGAACACCCTGCGCTGGGGGTGTTCTATGGTGAACTGATCAGCCAGTTTCCTGACTTGACGGAGGAGAACTTCGAGGTCTCTCCGTGGGCGGCATCTCTCTATCGAACCAGCGAATGCGTGATCGTATCGATTTCATATCCTCGGCAGCGAGAGGTGTCTGACTACCTGCTAGGACTTGCTGGTAGGAGCGGGATCACTTGCTACGATCCGCAGTCTGAGAAGGTCTATTTCCCCGAAGGGGAGAACCCGGCAACTCTGGAACTTTCCAACGGGTCAGTTATTAACGGTCCAAGCCGCGACGATGTAACTCGGGCAGTGAGCGGGCTTTCGTTGGAAGACTGGTACGTCATCCTCGAAACCCGGCCGGGGTGGTTCATCCAAGTAGGGCTCGGTGTCGCTGCCGGTGCACCGGCCGGCTTCTATGCTCTGGAGATCCGGGAGGGAGCAAAGGATAAGCACTTCCGGGCTGTAGTGGAAGATCTTCCACAAGTCATTAATGCCTTCAGTGGTTTTCTACTGGGAGACTCTTCTTGGCAGTCTGCATTCCAGTTCTCCCGCGTTTCTTACTGAGATGCGGTGGGCTGGATAAGCCGTGGCGGGTCATCCGGCATCGCGAGTAGAGATGGGCCCCCTCCAAGGCACGGAGGGGGCCCATCGGCCGTTTGACGGCAACGGTGACGGCAACGTCAGCGGACGGCGGTTGTGGCGGGTGGGTCGTCAGGGTTAGCGTCCGGCCGACCGAGGGCGTCATTGAGGGTGTCGATGGCCTGACGTTGGAGGCGGAGCCTTACGTGGGCGTAGACGCCGGCGGTGACGCCGATGTGGGCGTGGCCGAGGAGTTCTTTGATGACGACGAGGTCGATGCCTTGTTCCAGGAGCAGCGTGGCGGTCGAGTGCCGTAGGTCGTGGAAGCGGATGCGGATGCGGATGCGGATGCGGCGGAGTCCGGCCCGGTTAAGGAAGCTGCGGAAGCGGCGGGTGAGGTTGGCGGGATCGAGCGGCCGTCCGGTTGGCGTGGTGAAGACGAGGCCGCTGTCGCTCCAAGCCGACCCGGCCTGTCCCCGCTCCCTGTCCTGCCGCCCGCTGTGCTCCTTGAGGGAGTGGATGCATTCGGTCGGGAGGGCGATGCGGCGCTCGGACGCTCGGGTCTTGGTGGGCAGATGGGTGAGACCGCCGGTACGGGTGCGCTGGAGCGAGCGCCGGATGCTGGCCGTTCCGGTGGTGAGGTCGAGGTCTTCCCAGCGGAGGCCGAGAAGTTCGCCCTTGCGGAGGCCAGTGCGGAGGGCGAGTTCGTACAGCGCCTGGAGCCGGTCGGCGCGGGCCGCGTCGAGGAACTGACGGGCCTCGGCTGCGGTGAGCGGACGGAAGCGCCTGGGCTGGTTCGTGGTGGTCTTGACGTTGCGCGCGACGTTCCGGGGCAGCTCGTCTTCGCGGACGGCGTGTTCCAGTGCCGACTTGAGCACCGAGTGCACGTAGGTCACGGTCAGAGCGGACAGCTGCTTCTGGCAGCACTCGCCGATGGCGCAGCACCTCTTCCGTTCGGTGTCCAGGCCCTGGGTGCAGCACTGGCATGTAGTGCGGAGCCGGTCAAGGCGACCCGCTGACGCGGGTCGCGCGCGGCACGGCCGCCCACCCGGCCCGCTCTCGGCTCCGCCACCGCGGGCCGGCCAGCGACCAGGCCGCGCAGAAACGCGTAGCGGACCACCGGAAGCGCTGAGGAAGCCGGACGCGCCCGCACGCGAACGCCAGGCCGACGGCGAGGCGACGGCGGGGAGTTGGCCGGGGCGGAGGACCGGAGGTGGGGGCGGTCGGCTCCGTGGGCTTTACCCACCTGTTCGGGCCGGGGCCCGCGTCGGGCAAGGCCAGGGGGCCACTCGTTCAAATTCCGGGCAGGATCAAAGCCTGCCCGAGTTGCCAGCCAGCGTACGGCCCCCTGGCCATGCCCGACCCCAACCCGAACAGGACACCGGCCAAAGCCCACTCCGCCGACCTCATGCGCGTAGCCGTGTGACGGCAACGCCGACGGCAACAGGGGCGCACAACAGGGCACTTCCACGCACACCCACGGACTGGCCGGATTCCGCTGACCTGCGAAGACGCAGATGACAGCACCTCAGCACGCACACGTACTATGTGCTCGCAGGCGCCACGCCGGTCCTCGTCCACAATTGTGGCGGCACTGCGACCGTTCACTACGATCCCGCGCTGGGAGCAGAAGGCCATGCCATCATTGAAATAAAAATGGCTGATGGGCGGTCTAGCGTCACGGAAGCGATGCCTCAGGGAATTCCACCAACGCGCGGTAATTATGCGGGCCTGCCCAATGAGGGGGGTGAAGCGTTCGTGGATGATATGGGGCCAGGCACCTTGCGGCGAACTTTTGAGCTGCCCAACGCAGAGGCTGCCTACGAAGCGGCGCAAGGATCGATCGGCATCAACCTCGGACCATACGGTTCTCGCAATAATTGCGTCACATACTGTGTGAGCATTCTGCAGGCGGGAGGGGTTAGCCGCGCAGATGCTGTCGGAGCCTTCCGAGAAATGCGGACTGCGATCAGGAACGGAAGGAGGTCTTAGCTGCATGTATACCCCTGATCTGGCCCTCCGGACTCTGGCCGACATAATGGTCAGCGCAAACGTGGGTGCAATTCACCTTCGACGCGTCGGAGAGGTGTTGGTGGCCAGGGCGGATATGGACGACAGGATCCTTTACCCGGGTGCGAAGGGTCGGGTATCGGATGAACTTCTCGATGAATTGATGTTCAGTGTCACCGATGTCGAGGATGCCTATATTCGGGCATGGCAGGCGTGCGAGGAAGGTTCCGCGGAATGGCGCAAGAGTGAGGGCCTAGCGGCATTGGAGACTGCGCTACGCCGTGCCGCCGAGTATTTTCTTGGGGTTGCGACCCAAGAATAGCCATCCTCTAAAGTGAAATCTCGTTCCCTTCGGTCATGCGGGAAGTGTCAGAGGCCCCACCGGTTTTGTTTCCGGTGGGGCCTCTGACCTGTATTGAGGTGTCTGACGGCAGTAGATGACCGCAACGTCAGTGGATGGGTGCTGCACAGGGTGGAGGTTCCTCGCGGCCGTTGGCGTGCTTGGTGGTCTCGTCGGTGTGCTGGAGGGCGTGGCTGAGAAGGTCGACGGCGTTGCGCTGCAGTCGGATCCGAACGTGAGCGTAGACGGTGGCGGTGACGCCGATGTGGGCGTGGCCGAGGAGTTCCTTGATTACGACGAGCTCGACGCCCTGTTCCAGGAGCAGGGTGGCGGTGGAGTGTCGGAGGTCGTGGAAGCGGATGCGGCGGAGCCCTGCCCGATCGAGGAGGGCTCGGAAGTTGCGATTGAAGTTCGCGGGATCGAGCGGCCCGCCCGCCAGCGTGGTGAAGACGAGGCCGTTGTCCTTCCGTCCTTCCGCTGCCGCCTCACGTTCTGCTTTCTGACCTTCATGGTGTTCTTTCAACGAGTGGATGCACTCGCGCGGGAGGGCGATGCGCCTTTCGGATGCGCGGGTTTTGGTGGGCAGGCTGGTCAGCCCACCGGTCTGGGTGCGCTGGAGAGTGCGGCGGATGCTGGCAGTACCGGCACTGAGGTCGACGTCTTCCCACTGGAGGCCGAGGAGCTCGCCTTTGCGGAGGCCGGTGCGGAGAGCGAGTTCGTACAGCGCGTGCAGGCGGTTGTTTCGGGCAGCGGCGAGGAACTGGCGGGCTTCGTCGGCCGTGAGTGGTTCGAAGCGGCGTGGACGCGGTGTGCCCGTGCGGACATTACGGGCGACATTGCGAGTGATCTCTTCCTCGCGGACGGCGTGCTCCAGGGCGGACTTGAGCACGGAGTGGATGTACGCCAGCGTCAGCGGGGAGAGCCGCTTGGAGCAGCACGCTCCGGCGGCGCAGCAACGGGGCTGAGTACGGCCGGCGTCGATGCCGCGTGCGCAGCACTGGCAGGTGGTGCGGAGCTGGTTGAGCCAGGTGCGGACGTCCTTGGCTGTGAGCTTGGCGAGCTTCTTCTTACCCAAGCCGGGGACGAGGTGTTGGCGGACGCAGGCCGTGTATCGCGTGTGGGTGTTCTCGCGGAGCTGGTGGACGGCGACAGCCTCCAGCCAGTACGTCAGATACGCAGCCACACTGCCCTGTGCGGAGGGTACGGGGACGCCGCGGTTGCTGTTGGCGATCTTCTCCGTGAGCTTGGCCAAGGCTTCCGTGCGGGTGGTTCCGTAGACGCGGATGCGCTTGCGGGTGTTGCCCGGGGCGAGGACGTAGCCGGCGGCTTCCCAGCGTCCGTCCTTGCGCTGGTAGGCGGTCCCGTCGCCATTGGCGCGGACGCGGTGGGAGGGGTGGCGTCGCGGGAGGTGGTCATCAGACGGAGTCCTGGCCGAGTCGTTGGCGGAAGAACGGTAAGAGAGCGGGCGGGGATGCGGCGGGCGCGTCCGAGGGTGGTCGAGGCGCTTCTGGGTCCGGAGTAGGTCGTAGACAGCGGAGCGGCGAGCTTGAGGCGGGCCTTGACCTGGCCCACGGTCAGCAGTTCCTGGGGTGAGCTCCGCGCATCCACGCCACCAGTTTGTGCGGGTTGTTCCTGCGGTCGGCTTCAGGTCGCCCCACGCGGTGCAACAACAGGTCGCCGCCGCTGCCAGGGCCAGTTGGTGATCTCGGCAGGGGCGCAGAGTGGATGTGGTGTCGTCAGGCGGCTGCTCTGCATTCCGGCGTTGCCGGCGTAGGCGGGGCCCTGAACGACGCCGGGCTGAGCTTGAGCCGGTTGCGGAATTCACGCCCAGCGCCGCCACCGAGGCCTCCGGGGTCTTCTCTTCGGACACCCGATGGGGGGAGGGGTGCGATAGGCGGGGTGACGGAAAGCGTCGGGGCTCGCGTGGCGGTGCGATGAGTTGGTGGGGGTACGGGAGTCTGCATTTGTGGACGGACCACCGAGCGAGGAGCGCAGAGCCATGGGGAAGCTGACCTTGACCACCTTCGTGACGCTGGACGGCGTGATGCAGGCGCCCGGGGGGCCCGACGAGGATCGGGGTGGCGGGTTCGAGTACGGGGGGTGGGTCGCGCCGTTCGCCGATGAGGGGATGGGGGAGTTCATCACCGAGGTGTTCGGGCGGGCCGAGGCGTTCCTGCTCGGGCGGAAGACGTACGAGATCTTCGCCGCGTACTGGCCGGAGCACGACGACCCCGCCGACCCCGTCGCGGGCAAGCTGAACCGGCTGCCCAAGTACGTGGCCTCGACCACCCTCACGGAGCCGGCCTGGGGGCCGGTCACCGTGCTCGACGGGGAGCACCTGCAGGGCGAGATCGTCCGGGTCAAGGACACGCTGGACGGGGAGCTCCAGGTGCACGGCAGCGGGCAGCTCGCGCAGTGGCTGCTCGCACGGGACCTCGTGGAAGAGATCAACCTGCTGGTGTTCCCCGTGGTGCTCGGCGCGGGGCAGAGGCTGTTCCCCACCGGCGGGCTGCCGACCGCCTATGAGATGGCGAGTTCACGTACGACACCGGCCGGGACCGCCGTCCACACCTACCGGCCGACGGGCCGGGCGTCGTTCGGCACCGTCGGCGCCTGACCCGGCGCTGCGGATCCGTTCCTCGTCTGCCCGGGTGCCCCCGGAACCGGTAGCCGTCGCCGGTGTCGGCCGCCGCGCACCCTCCGCCGGCTGCCGGTGCGGTGCGGGCAGCCGGGTCAGCTCGTCGTAGCTCCGGACCGGCCTACCCGGCTTCGCCGCGCTGGTTCCACCTGACGAAGATCGCCCGCTGTTCGCGCTCCGGCACCACCGCGGCCTCGCCCGTCGGCGAGGCCTGCGCGCGGGCCGTCGTACCGCTGGAACTCGGCGTACGCGCACCGGGACCCGCCTCGACCCTGCCGGGCAGGCTGCAGCGGCACCCCCTACCGCGGGTCGAGCGCCAGCTGGACCACGCGGCCCTCGCGCAGGACCAGCAGGTCCGGGGACTCGTGCTCGTAGAAGCGGAGACGGCCGACCGGGCCCGGCGGGCGGATGTGGGGGGCCAGGAGCAGGAGGAGGTCCTCCATCTCCGGGAGCTGTTCCTCGTGGATCTCCTGGCGGGCGGTCAGGGCCCACCCGCCGCGCTCGCCCGGCCCGAACTCCCCGACGAGCATGCCGCCCACGCGCCATGCCGGGCCCCGGGTCGAGAGGAGGCCGTCCGGCGATGTCAGCTGGCGCCGCACCTCCGCGAGCACATCGGCGGGCGTGGTGTCGAGCAGGTCGAACGCCAGGTCCAGGGCGTAGAGATCAGCCATGCCGCCGATGCTACGGGGCCGGGGGCGCGGGCCCGGAAAGGGGTCGCCCGGCATGATCGGCTCCGGTACGGTGTGCCCGCACCCGTGCGAGCCGCCGAAGTCTCCACCCCTCCCCTGATGTCGGAGACCTCCGTTGACCGTGATCTCGCCCGCCCTCGAAGCCGCCCCGCGCCGGGCCTGGCTCGCCGATCTGCCCGTGCTGGCCGTCGCCGTCGTCTGGGGCGGCAGCTATCTCGCCGCCAAGGGCATCACCACCACCCACACCGTCATCGCCGTCCTCGTGCTCCGGTTCGCGCTCGTGCTGCCCGTGCTCGTCGTCGCCGGGTGGGCGCGGCTGCGCGCCCTCGGCCCCGCCCAGCTGCGCGGCGCCGGGCTGCTGGGCTTCGTACTCGGCGGGATCTTCCTCCTGGAGACCTACGGGGTCGTCCACACCTCCGCCACCAACGCCGGGCTGATCATCAGCCTGACGATGATCTTCACCCCGCTCGCCGAAGCGGCCGTCAGGAAGCGGGCGCCCTCCGCCGGTTTCCTCGGTGCCGCCGCCGTCTCCGTCGCCGGGGTCGTGCTCCTCACCCAGGGCGCCGGCTTCACCGCGCCCAGCACGGGTGACCTGCTCATCCTCGGCGCCGCCCTCGCCCGGACCCTGCACGTCCTGCTCATGGCCCGCATCGAGGCCGTCCAGGACGCCGACTCGCTGTCCCTGACCACCGTCCAGCTCGGCGCCGCGGTCCTCGTCTTCGCCCTGCTGGCCGCCGTACCCGGGACCGGTGACAGCCCCTGGGCCGCCGCCGCCGGCTTCGGGGCCGCCGAATGGGCCGGGCTCGCCTTCCTCTCCGTCTTCTGCACCCTGTTCGCCTTCTTCGTGCAGATGTGGGCCGTACGCCGCACCTCGCCCTCCCGGGTCAGCCTGCTGCTGGGCACCGAGCCCCTGTGGGCCGCCGTCGCCGGTATCGCCATCGGCGGCGACCACCTCGGCCCCCTTGGCCTGGCCGGGGCCCTCCTGGTCCTCGCCGGCACCGCCTGGGGCCGGCGCGCCGTGACCCCCGCGCCCGGAACAGCCCCCGCCACCCCCTGAGCGTGTCCGGAAAGCGCCGCAGCCGACGCTGATCACCCGCCGTACTGTGGCCCCGTGCCCCCCTTACAGAACCGGCAGGTCCGGGAGCTCCTCCAGCCGCACCCTGCGCCGCTCCCGGCGCGAGAGTTCACAGGCCTCCGCGATCCGGAACGCCGCCAGCGCCTCCCGGCCGTCGCACGGGTTGGCGCCCTCGCCGCGCACCAGCTGGACGAAGGCCGCGAGCTCGGCCTCGTAGGCCGGGGCGAAACGTTCGAGGAAGCCCGTCCACGGCTTGCTCGCCGGGGGAGGCCCGTGCGGTTCGGTGGAGGCGATCGGCGTCCGGTCGTCCAGCCCGACGGAGACCTGGTCCCGCTCCCCGGCCAGCTCCATCCGCACGTCGTACCCGGCGCCGTTGCACCGGGTACCGGTCGCCGTGACCAGGGTTCCGTCGTCCAGCGTGAGCACGGCGGCCGCGGTGTCGATGTCGCCCGTCTCCCGGAAGAGCGCCGGACCCGCGTCCGACCCGGCCGCGTACACCTCGACCACCTCGCGCCCGGTCACCCAGCGGACCATGTCGAAGTCGTGCACCAGGCAGTCCCGGTACAGCCCGCCCGAGGTCGCCAGGTACGCGGCCGCCGGCGGCGCCGGGTCGGCCGTCATCGTCCGGACGGTGTGCAGCCGCCCCAGGGCGCCCGAACGGACCAGGTCCCGGGCCGTGCCGTAGCCCGCGTCGAAGCGGCGCATGAAGCCCACCTGGAGCAGTCCGCCCGCGGCCGTGACCTCCCGCAGGGCCGCAAGGGTCCGGTTCAGGTCAGGGGCCAGCGGCTTCTCGCAGAACACCGGCAGCCCGCCGCGGACCGCCCGTACGACGAGGTCCGCGTGCGCCTCGGTCGCCGACGCCACCACCACCGCGTCCACGCCCCAGGTGAAGACCTGCTCCACGGAGGGCGCGGCGGTGGCCCCGAGCCGGTCGGCGAGGCGCGCCGCCCGCGCGGGGTCGGCGTCCGCGAGCAGGAGCGAGCCCGCCTCCGGGTGGCGGGCCAGTACCGCCGCGTGGAAGGACCCGATCCGGCCCGTTCCGATCAAGCCGATGCGCATGCACTCAACCTGACCCTGTCGGCGGAACCTGTCAATCCGCCCGCGCATGTCAACCTGACCGTGCGTGCCCCGATGACCCTTCATGGTCGACTGTGGCGGATACTGAGCGGCTGGACCGGAATGGAGCCGGAATGACCGGATTGGTGACCGGCTCGACGACGGACCGAATTGGTGACGAGGGAAGGGCGCGGCGACGTGGCTAGGGTTCGGACAGGGGTACGCGTCGTGTGCGCCGTGCTCGCGGCGGTACTGGGGGCCTCGCTCGCGGGCTGCAGCAGTACGGGCGGCAAGCGCGCCGAGGAGCGCGCGAGGGCCGCCGAGGCGGGCCGGCCGGCCGTCTCCACGCCGCGCTGGACCTTCGCGATGGTCACGCACGCGGGCGACGGCGACACCTTCTGGGACATCGTCCAGAAGGGCGCCAAGGAGGCCGCGGCGAAGGACAACATCAACTTCGTCTACGCCCACGACGACCAGGCCCAGCAGCAGGCACAGTTCGTGCAGAACGCCATCGACCAGAAGGTCGACGGCATCGTCGTCAGCCTGGCCAAGCCCGAGGCCCTCAAGGACGTCCTCGCCAAGGCCGTCAAGGCCGGCATTCCGGTGATCACGGTCAACTCCGGCTCGGCCCAGTCCGCCGCGTACGGGGCCCTGACCCACATCGGCCAGGACGAGGTGATCGCGGGCGAGGCCGTCGGCACCGAGCTGAACAAGCGAGGGAAGAAGCGGGCCGTCTGCGTCCTGCACGAGCAGGGCAACGTCGGCCACGAGCAGCGCTGTGCCGGGGCCAAGAAGACCTTCTCCGGAACGATGGAGAACCTGTACGTCGAAGGCACCAACATGCCCTCCGTCCAGGCGGCGATCCAGGCCCAGCTCCAGGCGGACCCCTCCGTCGACGCGATCGTCACCCTCGGCGCACCCTTCGCGCCCACCGCCGTCAAGGCCAAGGACGCGGCCGGCAGCAAGGCCGAGGTCGACACCTTCGACCTCAACGAGTCCGTCGCCCGCGACCTGAAGTCCGGAGCCCTCGGCTTCGCCGTCGACCAGCAGCCGTACCTGCAGGGCTACGAGGCCATCGACCTGCTCTGGCTCTACCGCTACAACGCGAACGTGCTCGGCGGCGGCCGTCCCGTGCTGACCGGCCCGCAGATCGTGACCGCCGACGAGGCGGGCAAGCTGGAGGAGTACATCAAGCGGGGCAGCCGATGAGCGCGGCCGCACCCTTCGACGGGCCCGACGAACGGCTCGCCCCCACCTCCACCCTGCGCAAGCTGCTCGCCCGCCCGGAGCTGGGCTCGGTGGTCGGCGCCGTCGCCGTCTTCGTCTTCTTCTCCATCGTCGCGCCGACCTTCCTGCAGGCCTCCAGCCTCAGCACGGTCCTCTACTCGGCCTCCACCATCGGGATCATGGCCGCCCCGGTGGCGCTGCTGATGATCGGCGGCGAGTTCGACCTCTCCGCGGGCGTCATGGTCACGACCTCGGCACTGGTGAGCTCGATGTTCAGCTACCAGATGACCGCCAACGTCTGGGTCGGCGTCGGTGTGTCCCTGCTGGTCACCCTCGCCATCGGGTTCTTCAACGGATTCATGCTGACCCGCACGAAGCTGCCCAGCTTCATCATCACGCTCGGCACCTTCCTGATGCTGACCGGCCTGAACCTCGGCTTCACCAAGCTGATCACCGGCACGGTCTCCACCAAGACCATCGCCGACATGGAGGGCTTCTCCTCCGCCCGCGCGCTCTTCGCCTCGCAGTGGAACATCGGCTCGGTCACCCTCAAGGTCACCATCCTGTGGTGGTTCGCCATCGTGGCCGTCGCCACCTGGATCCTGCTGCGCACCCGCGCCGGGAACTGGATCTTCGCCGTGGGCGGCGGGGCCGACGCGGCCCGCGCCACCGGCGTGCCCGTCGTGAAGACCCGTATCGGGCTCTACATGGGCGTCGCCCTGTGCGCCTGGATCTCCGGCCAGCACATCCTCTTCTCGTTCGACGTGGTCCAGTCGGGCGAGGGCGTGGGCAACGAGTTCCTCTACATCATCGCGGCCGTGATCGGCGGCTGTCTGATGACCGGCGGCTACGGGTCCGCCATCGGCTCGGCGGTCGGCGCCTTCATCTTCGGCATGACCAGCAACGGCATCGTGTACGCCCAGTGGAATCCGGACTGGTTCAAGTTCTTCCTCGGCGCGATGCTCCTGCTGGCCACGCTGCTCAACGCATGGGTCCGCAAGCGGGCGGAGGCAACCAAGTGACCACGACCGAAAAGACCGCGACCGGGCCAGGAGCGGGCACCGCCCTGGTCGAGCTGACCGGCGTCAGCAAGTTCTACGGGAACATCCGCGCCCTCCAAGGGGTCTCCCTGGAGGTCTCGGCGGGCGAGATCACCTGTGTCCTCGGTGACAACGGTGCCGGCAAGTCCACCCTCATCAAGATCATCGCGGGGCTGCACCGGCACGACGCCGGCACCTTCGAGATCGAGGGGGAGGAGACCGTCCTCGCCAACCCCCGAGCGGCCCTCGACCGCGGCATCGCCACCGTCTACCAGGACCTCGCCGTCGTCCCGCTCATGCCCGTCTGGCGGAACTTCTTCCTCGGCTCCGAGCCCACCAAGGGCCGCGGACCCCTCCGCCGCCTCGACGTGGACCTCATGCGCGAGACGACCCGCACCGAGCTGCTGCGCATGGGCATCGACCTGCGCGACGTGGACCAGCCCATCGGCACGCTGTCCGGCGGTGAGCGGCAGTGCGTGGCCATCGCCCGCGCCGTGTACTTCGGGGCGAAGGTCCTCGTACTCGACGAGCCCACCGCGGCCCTCGGCGTCAAGCAGTCCGGAGTGGTCCTCAAGTACGTCGCCGCCGCCCGGGACGCGGGCCTCGGCGTGGTCCTGATCACCCACAACCCGCACCACGCGTACCTGGTCGGAGACCGTTTCGTCCTCCTCAAACGCGGCGCCATGGCGGGCAGCCACACCCGCGACTCGATCACGCTCGACGAGCTCACCCGGCAGATGGCGGGCGGCTCCGAGCTGGACGAGCTGAGCCACGAACTGGAGCGAGTGGCAGAATCAGGGGCAGGCGCCCCACACGCCACGGCCGCGACGGACGGCGCAGCCGGTCGCGGCGGCCCGGCCGACGAGGCCGGCCGGCCTCCCCGAACCACCGCACCCAAGAGGGACGACACGACTCGATGAGCACGTACCGGGACTTCACGCTCACCCACCGGGGGTCGGCGCGAGGCACCGTCCTGCGGACCATCGGGACCCGGGAGCGCCGGTCGCACCTGACGGCCCCGCGCGTCCCCACGGTCGGCATCGACATCGGCGGCACCAAGGTGATGGCCGGTGTCGTCGACGCCGACGGGATCATCCTGGAGAAGATCCGCACGGAGACCCCGGACAAGTCCAAGAGCCCCAAGGTCGTCGAGGACACCATCGTCGAGCTGGTGCTGGACCTCTCCGACCGGCACGACGTGCACGCGGTCGGCATCGGGGCGGCCGGCTGGGTCGACGCCGACCGTTCCCGCGTGCTGTTCGCACCCCACCTGGCCTGGCGCGACGAGCCCCTGCGCGACGCCCTCCAGTCCCGGCTCGCGGTCCCGGTCATGGTCGACAACGATGCCAACACCGCCGCCTGGGCGGAATGGCGCTTCGGCGCCGGACGCGGCGAGGACCACCTCGTCATGATCACGCTCGGCACCGGCATCGGCGGGGCCATCCTCGAAGGCGGCCAGGTCAAGCGCGGCCGGTACGGGGTCGCGGGCGAATTCGGCCATATGCAGGTCGTCCCCGGCGGCCACCGCTGCCCCTGCGGCAACCGCGGCTGCTGGGAGCAGTACAGCTCCGGGAACGCCCTGGTCCGCGAGGCCCGCGAGCTGGCCCCCGCCGACTCGCCGGTCGCGTACAACATCATCGCCCGGGTCGGCGGCAACGTCTCCGAGATCACGGGACCGCTGATCACCGAGCTGGCCCGCGAGGGCGACGCCATGTGCGTCGAGCTGCTCCAGGACATCGGCCAGTGGCTGGGTGTCGGCATCGCCAACCTCGCCGCCGCCCTCGACCCGTCCTGCTTCGTCATCGGCGGCGGCGTCAGCGCCGCCGACGACCTGCTGATCGGTCCGGCCCGGGACGCCTTCCGCCGCCACCTCACCGGTCGCGGCTACCGCCCCGAAGCCCGTATCGCCAAGGCCCAGCTCGGACCCGAGGCGGGCATGGTCGGCGCCGCCGACCTCGCCCGGCTCGTCGCCCGCCGCTTCCGCCGCGCCACCCGCCGCCGGGTCGAGCGCTACGAGCGGTACGAGCGCTACGCGCAGCAGCTGGGGCGGCGCGACCCCGCCGCCCCCAAGGACCAGGACGAACAGTGAACCCGCCCACCCTGCCCCACCAGGCCTCCGCCCCCGACGCCGAAAGCACCCCGGCGCCCACCGCCGAGGACCGCAGGCACGTCGTCAAGCGCCGCTGGATCACCGCGATCATCATCCTGCTGCTGGTCGGCGTACCCGCGGGCTACCTGGCGATCTCCACCCAGCAGAGCCGCGAGAGCGGCCGCGACAAGGCAGCCAAGATCGGCGCGTCCAAGGTGCGCCCCGGCTGGCCCTCCAAGGTGCAGCGCAGCATCTACGAGGTACCGGTCCCGGACAAGGCCTGGCGTGTCGGGTTCCTGGAGACCAACAACTGGCGCACCAGCCGGCTGTACGTCCAGTTCGCGGTCACCCCGCCGGACCTGGACGGCTTCCTGTCCTCCCTCGGCATCAGCCGGGAGGACCTGACCCCCGGCGTCTCGGTCTCCGCGCACGACACCTCGATCGCCGGCTGGCACTGGAAGCCGGAGACCTCATGGCTCGGCACCACCCTCGAACAGGACGACCCCCGGCCCACCCGGGACATCACCGTCGACCTCACCGATCCCAAGGTCTCCAAGGTCTACGTCGTCTCCTCCACCACCCCCTAGCCTTGGGATCATGAAGCTCACCAAGCGGCTGCATTCCTGCGTCCAGTTGGAGAAGGACGGGCGCACGCTCGTCATCGACCCGGGCGCCTTCAGCGAACCGGACGCGGGACTGGGGGCGGACGCCCTGCTGGTCACGCACGAACACCCCGACCACTTCGAGGAGGGCCGGCTGCGGGCCGCCCTCGACGCCGATCCGGCGGTCGAGCTGTGGACCCTGCGCAGCGTCGCCGAGAAGCTCGCCCCCGCCTATCCGGGCCGGGTGCACACCGTCGGCCACGGCGACGCCTTCACCGCGGCCGGGTTCGAGGTCCAGGTCCACGGCGAGCTGCACGCGGTGGTCCACCCGGACATCCCGCGCGTCACGAACGTCGGCTATCTCGTGGAAGGTTCCCTCTTCCACCCCGGGGACGCGCTGACCGTGCCCGGTGTGCCCGTCGAGACCCTGATGCTCCCGGTGCACGCACCCTGGAACAAGGTCTCGGAGGTGATCGACTACCTCCGCGAGGTCAAGCCGCGCCGGGCCCTGGACATCCACGACGCCTACCTCTCCGACATCGCCCGGCCGATCTACGACCACGCCCTGGACGCCCTCGGGGGCACCGACCACGGGCGACTCACCGCGGGGGACTCCGCCGAACTGTGACTGTCGGTGCCGGGCGGTAGGTTGGCAGGTATGCGTATCGCCACCTTCAACGTCAACTCCATCACCGCCCGGCTGCCGCGCCTGCTGGCCTGGCTGGAGAGCTCCGGTACGGATGTCCTGTGCATCCAGGAGACCAAGTGCTCGGCGGAGCAGTTCCCGTACGACGAGCTGCGTGAGCTGGGCTACGAATCGGCGGTCAACGCCACCGGCCGCTGGAACGGCGTGGCCCTGCTCTCCAAGGTCGGCCTGGAGGACGTGGTCCTCGGGCTGCCCGGCGGACCCGACTACGAGGGCGTCCAGGAACCCCGCGCGATCTCCGCCACCTGCGGCGGGGTCCGGGTCTGGTCGGTGTACGTGCCCAACGGGCGCGAGGTCGAGCACGACCACTACGGCTACAAGCTGGACTGGTTCCGCGCCCTGACCACGGCCATCGCCGAGGAGGCGGCCGGTCCGCTGCCGTTCGCGGTGCTCGGCGACTTCAACGTGGCCCCGACCGACGAGGACGTCTACGACCCGGCCGTCTTCGCGGGCCTCACCCATGTCACCCCTGCCGAGCGGGCCGCCCTGGAGGCGCTGCGCGCCGCCGGGCTCTCGGACGTGTTCCCGCGCGCGCTGAAGTACGACCGTCCCTACACCTTCTGGGACTACCGGATGCTCGCCTTCCCCAAGAACAAGGGCATGCGCATCGACCTGGTCTACGGGAACGAGGCCTTCACGAAGGCCGTGACCGACTCCTACGTCGACCGCGAGGAGCGCAAGGGCAAGGGCGCGTCCGACCACGCGCCCGTCGTCGTGGACCTGGACCTCGCCCGGTAGCCCGTCGCCGGTGGCCGGTGGCCGGTGCCATCCGGGCCGACGGATCCAGGCGCGCCCTGTGGTCAGCGGCGGATCCTGGTGCGACGCTGGGCGGTATGAACATCCCTTTCCTGGGCAACTGGCTGAACCGACGCGAAACGGTACAGGGTGCGGGACTCGCCGCCGCCCTCGCGGACGACCCCGAGGGCGTCGCCGAGTTGTTCTCGGAGTGTGAGATGCTGCGCGTCCAGGCACGGGCGGCCGGGCTCGAACTCGACGAGAGCCAGGCCTCGTTGGAGGCCCTGGACCAGCTGATGCCGCGCTGGCGGCGGGATCCCGAGGCGGTGCCCTGGCTCGGCAACGACGCCGGCTTCTACCTCGGAACCGTGATCATCCGGACGGTTCAGGGGGCCGCCTGGCGGGTGTGGCCCAACGGCCAGCCGGTGATCCGGCTGGCCTCGGGCCGGGAGCTGAACGTGATCGAGTCGGGCCTGTCCTGGGCGATGACCGGATCCCCCGAGCTCAGCCAGGCGTACGCCGAGGCCTCCGAGGGCTGACGCCCCGGCGTGTCGATTCCGAATTCCGACTACGACTCCGACTCCGACTCCGACAAGTGGGCAGGGCAGCACATGGCCGTCGAAACGTTGATCGAGCTGCGGGACGTGAACAAGCACTTCGGGGCGCTGCACGTACTGCGGGACATCAGCCTCACCGTCGGCCGCGGGGAGGTGGTGGTGGTCATCGGCCCCTCCGGTTCCGGGAAATCCACCCTGTGCCGGGCGATCAACCGGCTGGAGACGGTCGAGTCGGGCACGATCCTCATCGACGGGGAGGCACTGCCCGCCGAGGGCAAGGAGCTGGCCCGGCTGCGTGCCGAGGTGGGGATGGTCTTCCAGTCCTTCAACCTGTTCGCGCACAAGACCGTCCTCGCGAACGTCTCGCTCGCGCAGGTCAAGGTCCGCGGCCGCAAGCGGGGCGAGGCGGACCGGCGCTCCCGGGAGCTCCTGGAGCGGGTCGGCCTGGCCGACCAGGCCGAGAAGTTCCCGGCCCAGCTCTCCGGCGGTCAGCAGCAGCGCGTGGCGATCGCCCGCGCCCTCGCCATGGACCCCAAGGCCCTGCTCTTCGACGAGCCCACCTCCGCGCTCGACCCGGAGATGATCAACGAGGTGCTGGAGGTCATGCGGCAGCTCGCCCGCGAGGGCATGACCATGGTCGTGGTCACCCACGAGATGGGCTTCGCCCGCTCCGCCGCGAACCGCGTGCTCTTCATGGCCGACGGGCAGATCATCGAGGACCGCACCCCGGAGCAGTTCTTCACCGCCCCCGAGAGCGACCGGGCCAAGGACTTCCTCTCGAAGATCCTCAAGCACTGACGGGGCCGGGCGGCCGCCGGGTGCCGGGCCGCCCGGCGGCTGCTGCCGGGCGCCCGGCCCCGGCAGCAGCCGTGTCTCACTGCTCGCGCAGCGGGACCGACAGGTAGCTGGGATCGGTGCGCGGCGAGGAGAAGGTCAGCTGCGCGCCGAGGGGGTTGTGCTCGATGTAGAGCGGGTCGACCGTGTCGATGACGAGGGCGAGCCGGTGGCCCGCCGGGACGTCGTACGCGGTGGAGAACAGCTCCAGGTCCACGCCGAAGGCCTGGCCGGGAGCTTTCCCGTGGAAGGTGTACGGGGCGTTGCTGACGAGCTTGCCGATGCCGAGCGGGCCGACGTCGTAGAGGTACGCGACGAAGGTGCCGTCGCCCTTGGTGGGGGTGACGGTCGTGTGCAGCTTCGCGGTGCCGCGGATCCGCCGAGCCTCGTCGTAGCGCTCCGACTGCCAGACGGCCGCGAAGGCCCGGGGGAGGAGCGGGACGGAGGCGATCGGCGGCGCCTTCACGAACTGGTCGAGGGCGCTGGAGAGGAGGAGGATTCCGCCGTTGGCGCCGGAGTCGACATTGGCGAACAGGTGCTCGCTGTCGGAGAGCGCCAGCTTCTCGGTGCCCCCGGAGCCGACCGACTTCCAGTCGGCGTAGCCCTCGTACCCGTCGTCGCTACGGGACTTGATCTGCACCGGGGCCTCGGTGTCGACGCCGTTGCGCTCGCCCTTGAGGTAGCGGTCGAACCAGCGGTGCGCGTTGGTCCAGGTGTCGTTGGGCAGCCCCAGCAGGCCGGTGCCCTCGGCGGTGGCGTGGTCCCCGGGCCGGAACTCCAGGCGCTTGGGGCCGGTCAGCCGCTCGTAGAACTTCGCGTACTGGTTGGGCGGGAAGATGGTGTCTCCCCAGGCGTTGCCGAGCATGATCGCGGCGCCGTTGGCGTTGATCCGGTCCACCTGCTCGGAGGCCGAGCGCTTCCTGCCCCACTCGATCATCTGCTGCTCCTGGTCCAGCCGGGAGCCGAGGAAGTTGCCGAGGAGCGTCTTGAGTTCGGGTCCGGGGCGGCCGGTGAGATATCCGGCGGCGCCGAGCATTCCGGCGGCCTGGAGGTGCTGGGTGCGGCCGGAGTAGATGGATTCGATGAGGTCGGCCCAGCCGCTCATCGCGACCACGGCCTTGACGCGCGGGTCGTGGGCGGAGGCCAGCAAGGTGATGCCGGCGGCGTACGAGACCCCGCCGAGGCCGATGCGGTCCGCGTCGGCGGGGGAGTTGGCGAGGGCCCAGTCGATGACGGCGCTGACGTCGGCGATGTCCGGCGGGCCGGCCACCTCGATGTTGCCGCCGGAGAGCCAGAAGCCGCGGGAGGTGTAACTGACCACGACGTAACCGGAGTCGGCGAGCTTCTTGGCCTGGGCGATGTACTCGATCTGCGGCAGGCCCCAGCTGGTGGGCAGCACGATCAGCGGGTACTTGCGGCCACTCTCGGCCCCGGCCGGGGTGAAGACGTTGCCCTTGAGGGTGATTCCGCCGGATCCCGGGATGTCGTGGAAGCGCAGCTGCGAGGAGGCGTCGGCGGCGGCTGCCGCAGTGGTGGCGGGAGCCGCCTGGGCCTGATGGGGGGCCAGGCCCAGGACGGCTGCCGCCAGCAGGGTCGCCACGGCCGCTGCGGTGGTGGTGCGTTGCATCTGTCGCTCCTCGCGCGTGCGCCGGGATTGTCAAAGTGACCCGACGGTAACGGGAGCGTGTTACCGAAAGTAACCCGTGGGTAAGTTACGCACTGGTAACGATTGGGTGAGGGCGGTGGACCACCCGCGGGCCGGCCGTCAGCCGTTCTGCGGGGCGCCGGACAGGGCGCTCTTCGCCTTCCACTCGTCCCACGACAGGTTCCACTCGCCGTAACCGTTGCCGATCGGCGCCTGGCCCTTCGAGCCTTCGCCGACCACCTCGAAGAGGTCGCCGACCTGGGACTGCCCGAAGAACTCCTTGGCGTCGGCGTCGCTCATCCCCACGCAGCCGGAACTGCTGTTGGCCCGCCCGAAGTTGCCGGAGTTCCACGGGGCGGCGTGCGCGTACATGCCGGACCAGGTCAGCCGCATCGAGTAATCGACCATCTTGTCGTAGGCGTTGTCCAGGCCCACCGTCTGGGAGTCCATTCGGATGGTGCCCTCCTTGGTCATGATCACCATCTTCCCGGACCAGGAGGCCTTCTTGCCGCCGGGAGTGCCGGCCGAGATCGGGATCGTCCTGAGCGCCTGGCCGTCCTGGGTGACCGACATCTTCTTCGTGTCGAGGCTGACCTGGACCCGGCGGTCCTTGCCGATCTTGAACTCGGTGTTGTAGTCGCGGGCGAACAGCCCGCCGCCCTTGCCGGAGTCCACCCCGTTCAGGTGCATGTCCACCTTCACGTCCGTGCCGGACTTCCAGTAGTCCTTGGGCCGCCAGTCGACGCGGTCCTTGCCGTCGTGGTCCTTCATCCAGCCCCAGGAACCCTCGCTGTTGTCCGAGGTGGTGACCTTGAGCTGCTTCTCCACGTCGGCCTTGTTCGTCACCGGGTTGTCGAAGACGAGCGACACCGGCATCGCCACGCCCACCGTGCTGCCCTTGGTGATGTTGATCGAGACCTTGTTCACCTTGTCGGCGGGGCCGGTCTTGAACTGCGTGGTGGCGCTCTGGCTGTCGGTGTTCTGCGCCTCGACCTTGTACTCCGCGCCGGGCGGGGCGTTGCGCTCCGAGGTCCAGGTCTTCCCGTCGTCGGAGATCTTCCCCGGCAGCTCCGCGCCCTTGGTGTCGGTCACCTTCACCTGGGCCAGCTTGCCCTCGGCGACGGTCACCGTCACCGGCTGGCCCGCCTTGACCTGATCACCCGCGAGGTTCACCGAGACCGCCATGGGCGCCTTCGGCTTCAGCTCGGCCTTGCCCTTGTCGTCACCGCCACCGTCGCTCCCGCCCGAACAGGCGGTGAGCGAGGCGGCCAGAAGTGCGGTGCCCGCCATGGCGGTGCGGCGTATACGGCTCAACGAAGGGCCCTTTCCAGGAGCGGTGGTGGTGAACGTCCGCTAAAGAGGATGCGAACGACTCGACTTTAGGTTCCGCAATCCGCGGAAAAGGTCGTCCTTTCTCTTGTGACGTCGACCGCAGCGAAACGGTCATCATCCGGTCACAATCGCCGCGCACTTCGGTCACGGGCGGCTGTGAGAGTCCTGTGAGAGACCGTCAGGACGACAGGAAGGCCGTCTGCCGTGTGTGCACTGCTCGTGACCCCCGCCCAGCAGAACCATGACCAGGACCGGGAGCTCCGGGTGCGTGCCCTGTCGGTCTCCGAATACCAGGCGTTCCTTTCCCGCCACGGCGGGGCGAGCTTTCTCCAGTACCCCTCCTGGGCCCGCGTAAAGGACCTTTGGCGCTCGGAAAGGGTCGGCTGGCACTATCCGGACGGCCAGATTCAGGGTGCCGGTCTCGTTCTCTACCGGCAATTTCCCGGAACCCGCAAATACTTCGCCTACCTCCCCGAGGGGCCCGTCGCCGACTGGTCCGATCCGCACATCGACCGCTGGCTGACCCCGCTCATGCGCCACCTGCGCTCCTCCGGCGCCTTCGCCGTCCGCATCGGCCCCACCCCCGCCTACCGGCGCTGGGACGCGGCCACCGCCAAGGCCGCCTCCGGACCGGGCCGCCAGATATCCGACGTGCTCGCCACCGAGGTCGACCCGGTGGGCGCCGCCCTCGCCGACCGGCTGCGCACGCGCGGCTGGACGCGGTGCGGCGGCGAGGACGACGGCGACGCCCAGCCCCGTCACGTCTTCCGCGTGCCGCTGGCCGGCCGCACCCTCGACGAGGTGTGGGCGGGCCTCAACCAGGAGTGGCGGCGCAACGTACGCAAGGCCACGAAGGCCGGCGTGGAGACGGTCATCGGCACCTTCGAGGACCTGCCCGAGTTCTACCGGCTGCTGCGCATCACCGAGGAACGCGACGGCTTCCGGCTCGGCCGCTCCCTCGCGTACTACGAGCAGCAGTACCGGGTCCTCAACGAGGAGGCGCCCGGCCGGATGCGGCTCTACCTGGGCGTTCACCAGGGGGAGATCCTCGCCGCCCACACGATGATCACCGCCGGGAAGCGGGTCTGGTACCAGACGGGCGCCTCCGCCGACCACCGCCGCGAGGTACGGCCCAGCAACGCCCTGCAGTGGCGCATGATGTGCGACGCCCACGCCCTCGGAGCGGAGGAGTACGACATGCGCGGGGTACCCTCCACCCTTGACCCCGACGAACGTTCCTTCGGGCTGCTGCGCTGGAAGCTCGGCACCGGCGGACAGGTCGTCGAGACGCTCGGAGAGTGGGAGATACCGATGGACGGAGTCGCCAACACGGCGCTCTACAAGGCGTTCCAGGCCTACCTGGCCCGCCGGTGACGGCCACCGAAACCGACAGCGGCACCGACACGGGCACCGGCACCGGCACCACGGCGGCCGGCGCCCCCGGAGCCGCCGGCGCGCCCGCCGGGAAGACCTCGGTACTGCGCAGCGGCGCCCTCATGGCGGCCGGTTCGATCGTCTCCCGCGCCACCGGCTTCATCCGCTCCGCCGTCGTCGTCGCGGCGCTGGGAACCGAACTCCTCGGCGACAGCTACGCCGTCGCCAACACGGTCCCGAACATCATCTACATGCTGCTCATCGGCGGCGCGCTCAACGCCGTCTTCGTACCCGAACTCGTCCGGGCCGCCAAGGAGCACGCGGACGGCGGGTCCGCCTACACCGACCGGCTGCTCACCGCCTGCACCGTCGCCCTCCTGGCGCTCACCACCGTCGCGGTCCTCGCCGCCCCGCTGATCGTCTCGGTGTACACCGACTACGACGGAGCCCAGGCGAGCACCACCGTGGCCCTGGCCCGGTACTGCCTGCCGCAGATCCTCTTCTACGGCCTCTTCACCCTGCTCGGCCAGGTGCTGAACGCCCGCGGCCGGTTCGGCGCGATGATGTGGACCCCGGTCCTCAACAACGTCGTGATCATCGGAGTCTTCGGGCTCTTCCTCTACGTCTCCCACGACGGGGCGCCCGGCCTCACCGCCGCCGAGACCCGGCTCCTCGGCCTCGGCACCACCCTCGGCATCGTCATCCAGGCCCTCGCCCTCGTCCCCTCGCTGCGCGCCGCCCGCTTCCGCTGGCGCCCGCGCTTCGACTGGCGCGGCAGCGGCCTCGGCCGCCCCCTGCGCAACGCGGGCTGGACCGTCATGCTCGTCCTCACCAACCAGATCGCCTACTGGGTCGTCACCCGGCTCTCCACCACCACCGGGCAGCAAGCCGTGGACGCCGGACTCCCGGGCGGTGCCGGCTACATCGCCTACAGCAACGCCTACCAGCTGTGGATCGTCCCGCAGGGCATCATCACCGTCTCCCTCGTGACCGCCCTCATGCCGCGGATGAGCGCGGCCGCCACCGAGGGCGACCTCGGCGCCGTGCGCCGCGACATCTCCTACGCCCTGCGCTCCAGCGCCGCCCTCGTCGTGCCCGCCGCCGCGCTCTTCGCCGCCCTCGCCCCCTGGGTGATGGGCAGCGTCTTCGAGTACGGCCGCACCGACGCCGCCGACATCGAGGTCATGGCGGGCATGCTCATCGCCTTCGCGCCCGGCCTGATCGCCTTCTCCGCGCAGTACGTCCTCTCGCGCGGCTTCTACGCCCTCTCCGACACCCGGACCCCCTTCTTCCTCAACCTGGTCATCGCCGCGCTCACCGCCGGACTGTCGGCCGCCGCCTACGTCCTGCTGTCCCCGCGCTGGGCCGTCACCGGCATGGCCGCCGCCTCCTCCGTCGCCTTCCTCGCGGGCGCCGCCGTCACCGCCTACACCCTCACCCGCCGGCTCGGCCCGCGCGAGGGCACCCGTACGCAGCGGCGCGCCACCGCCGTACGGACCCACCTGCGGCTGCTGGCCGCCTGCACGCCGGCGGCCGCCGCCGGGTACGCGGCCGCCCGCGCCGCCGACCCGTTCGGCAACTTCGCCGCGGTCGGGGCGGGAACCGCCGCCCTGGCCCTCGTCGTCGTCCTCCTCGCCGGGCCGCTGCGCCTGACGGAGATCACCGACATGCTGGACTCCCTGCGGCGCAAGAGCCGCCGCTGACGGGAGGCAAGGCCCCGCAACACCTTTGGGATACTGACCGGATGCCACGCGTACTGCTGATCGAGGACGACCCTTCCATCCGCGAGGGGGTCGGCCTCGGCCTGCGCCGCCGGGGCCACGACGTGAGTTCCGCCGAGACCGGCGAGGAAGGACTGGCCCTGATGGGCGGCTTCCGGCCCGAGCTCGTCCTGCTCGACCTGATGCTGCCGGGGATCAACGGGGTCCAGGTCTGCCGCCGCATCCGCGAGACGAGCCAGGTGCCGATCATCATGCTCACCGCCCGCGGCGACGACTTCGACATAGTCGTCGGCCTGGAGGCCGGCGCCGACGACTACATCGTCAAACCCGCCCGCACCGAGGTCATCGAGGCCCGCATCAAAGCCGTACTGCGCCGGCTCAGCGACCCCGTGGGCTCCCGCCCCGGGGTCGAGCACCACGGGGAGCTGACCATCGACCGCGCCGGGCTGAGCGTCGCCAAGAACGGCGAGCGCGTGCCCCTCGCCCCCAGCGAGATCAAGCTCCTGCTGCACCTGTCGGCCTCGCCCGAGCAGGTCTTCTCCCGCCAGCAGCTCCTCGAATACGTCTGGGACCACAGCTACCACGCCGACGCCCGGCTCGTGGACGCCTGCGTGCGCCGGCTGCGCACCAAGGTCGAGGACCCCGACGCGAGCCCCCGCTACATACAGACCGTGCGCGGCTTCGGCTACCGCTTCGGTCCCCTGTAGGCGACCGTGAGACGCATCGCGCCGCTGGGCCTGCGCACCCGACTGATCGCGGCCTTCCTGCTGGTCGCCGCGATCAGCGCGGTGACCACCGCCGCCCTCACCTACCAGCAGGCGCGCAACGCGATCCTCAAGCAGACCCAGGACACCGCCATCAGCACGCTGCGGGACCAGGTCGAGCAGCAGGAGTTCCGTCTTCCGCTGGACCAGCAGGAGCTCCAGCGCATCGTCATCGAACTCGGCAAGCGCGGCAAACCGCACCCCTGGATCATCTTCGGCGAGTACGGCAGCGTGCGGGTCTCCACCAACCCCGGCACGCCGACCTCCAGCGTGATCACCGACAAGCTGCGCGAGAAGGTCCGCCGCCACGACTACACCGCCTTCCAGCGGGTCGAGGACGCGCGCGGCAACCCGTGGCTCACCATCGGCGTCCCCGCCGTCTTCGAGCACGACGGCTTCAGCGAATCCACCGGAGCCGTCTTCTACGCCAGCGTCCCGCTCTCCACCGAGAAGCAGACCGTGGAGGCCATGGTCGACGCCGCCAAGCAGGGCGCCGTCCCGGGCCTGGCCATCGCCATCGTGCCCGCGCTGCTGGCCGCCCGCAGCGTGCTGCGGCCGGTCCGCGACATGCGCCGGGCCGCCCAGCACCTCGGCCGCGGCCGCCTCGACACCCGGATCGAGGTCCGGGGCGCCGACGAGCTCGCCGGACTCGCCCGCACCTTCAACGAGACCGCCCGCGCCCTGGAACAGTCCGTGCGCGAGCTCCAGGACGCGGAGGTACGCGCCCGCCGCTTCGCCTCCGACGTCTCCCACGAACTGCGCACCCCCCTCGCCGGGATGCTGGCCGTCACCGAGGTCCTCGACGAGGACGCCGAACGCCTCGACGCCGACACCGCCAAGGCCCTGCGCCTGGTCAGTGCCGAGACGGGCAAGCTCGCCGTCCTCGTCGAGGACCTGATGGAGATCTCCCGCTTCGACGCCCGGGCCGCCGAGCTCAACCTCGACGACGTGGACATCGCCGAGGCCGTGCGCAAGACCCTGGAGCGCCGCCACTGGGTCGACGACCGCATCGTCGCCGAGCTGCCGGACCGGGTGCGCGCCCGGCTCGACCCGCGCCGCTTCGACGTGATCCTCGCCAACCTCGTCGGCAACGCACTGCGGCACGGCGGCGCGCCCGTGCGCATCACCGTACGGACCGCACCGGGCGAGGACGGCGAACGGCTGCTGATCGACGTCGCCGACAGCGGGCCCGGCATCGCCCCCGAGGTGCTGCCGCACATCTTCGACCGCTTCTTCAAGGCCGACGCGGCCCGGACCCGCTCCGCCGGCAGCGGTCTCGGCCTCGCCATCACCCTGGAGAACGTCCGCCTGCACGGCGGAACCCTCCTCGCGGCCAACGGGCCCGCCGGGGGAGCGGTCTTCACCCTCGACATGCCGCTGGAGGCCCACGTATGACAGGGCGCAGGACCAGGACGAGGTCCCGGGCGGCCGTGGCCACGGCGGCACTGGTGAGCTGCGCCCTGCTGCTCACCGGATGCGGGATCAAGCGCAGCGGGGTGATCGACAGCGGTCACTCCGCCACCGTCAAGGTCGCCGATGGCAAGAACAGCATCTATCTCTACTTCCTCTCCAAGGAGGGCGACCGGCTCGTCCCGGCCCCGTTCAGCCTGATGGTCGACTACAAGCTCAATCCCGTGGTGCTGCTGCGGCTGCTGCTGGAGGGCCCCCGCGGCCGGGCCGGCGAGGCCGGGCTCACCACGGGGCTGCCCCAGCTGCCCGTCGGCCAGGGGTCGGAGAAGCTGGAGGTGAGCTCGGCCTCGCACGCGGGGGTGACGGTCCGGGTGCCGTTCGCCGTGGGTGATCTGTCGGCACTGGCCCGCATGCAGATCGTGTGCACCATGGGCATCTCCGCCATGAAGGACACCCTCACCCCCGTCGCGCTGCAGGGCAGCGACACCACCCTCGCCCCTGCCGAATGCGACCTGAAGCGCTGACGGGCACCCCTGGGTGTGTCCCGCCGCGCCCTTGCGGGCAGGGCCGCGCACCCGTCACGGTGACCCCATGGACCACGCCGCGGACGTCCCCGACGTCTTCGACCCCCGCATCTACGCCGCCGGCATCCCGCACGAGCGCTACCGGCTGCTGCGCGAGCGGCATCCCGTGGCCTGGCAGGCGGAGCCGGAGATCCAGGGCTGGCCCGCCGGCCCGGGCTTCTGGGCCGTCACCCGGCACGCCGATGTCGTACGGGTCCTGCGCGACCACCGGACGTACACCTCCTGGCTGGGCGCCACCCAGATCCGCGACCCCGACCCGGCCGACCTGCCCTTCCTGCGCCGCACCATGCTCAACCAGGACCCGCCCGAACACGGCCGGCTGCGGCGGCTGGTGTCCCGCGCCTTCACCCCCGCGCGCGTCGACGCCTTCGCCGGGCGGGTACGGGAGCGGGCCCGTGCCCTCCTCGCCGCCGCCCGGCAGGACGCCGAGGACGGCGCAGCCGACCTCGTGCGCGCCGTCACCGACGAGTACGCGCTGCTGAACCTCACCGACCTGCTGGGTGTCCCGGCCGCCGACCGGGCCCTGCTCCTGGAGTGGACCGTACGGATCATCGGGTACCAGGACCCCGACGACGCCCCGCCGCCGCTCCTCGGCCCGGACGGCACACCGCTCAACCCGCGCTCACCGGCCCTGCTCGGCGAGATGTTCGCGTACGCCCGCGAACTGGCCGGCCACAAGCGCGCCCACCCCGGGGACGACGTGATGACCGCCCTCGCCGAGGCCGGGCTCGACCCGGCCGAACTGGAGATGTTCTTCTTCCTGCTGACCGTCGCGGGCAACGACACCGTACGCAGCGCCGCCCCCGGCGGCCTGCTCGCACTGGCCGGGGACCCGGACGCCTATCGCCGTCTCGCGGACGGAACCGTCCCGTTCGACCGCGCCGTCGACGAACTCCTTCGCGTCCACCCGCCGGTGCTCAGCTTCCGCCGCACGGCCGCCGTCGACACCGAACTGGCCGGGCGGACCATCCGCGCCGGGGAGAAGGTGGTGGTCTTCCACGCCTCCGCCAACCACGACGAGCGCGCCTTCACCGACCCCGGCCGCCTCGACCTGGCGCGGACGCCCAACCCGCACGTCTCCTTCGGGGACGGCCCGCACGTGTGCCTCGGCGCCCACTTCGCCCGGCTCCAGCTGCGCATCCTCTACGAGGAGTGGTGCGCGGCCATGCCCGCGCCGGAACTGGCGGGACCGCCCCGGAGGCTGGTCTCCAACTTCATCAACGGGATCACGCGGCTGCCGGTTCGGGTGTCAGGGCCGCCCGGGTGACATCGGCCGCGAGCTCGGTCACATCGGGGCCGTAGGCATCGGAGTTGACCACCTTCAGCACCAGGCAGAAGGGATCCTTCTTGTACGTGCGGGCCAGCCGCTCGTGGTGGCGGGCGAGATAGCGGGCGGCGGCCTGGTTGCTGACCGCCGTCTGCCCGGAGAGCAGGAAGACGGGACGGCCGCCCTGCGCGCCCGTCAGCCTGGCCAGCAGCACATGCTCCACCCGCCCCTTGTCCCACCGGTAGCTCTCGCCGCCCACCTGGATCGCGCCCCGGTCCTCGTGCTCCCGGGTGTCGACGTTCACCCGTACCCCCGGCAGCATCGAGGCCAGGTGCGCCACCGTACGGGTGTTGGACGTCGGGCCGCCGACGCAGAACTCGGCGCGCTCGCCGAAGCCCTGACGGGCCTCGTCGTGCGTGACGATCTGGACGTTCGCCCCGCAGTCCTTGATCAGCGCGGATATCTCCAGCAGCGCGAAGGCGTCGTTGCGGTGCACCGACGATTCCTTGCCGCCCATCTGCCGGTTGACCACGAACAGGCACTCGGCGCCGGCCGGCAGTCCGAAGAAGCCCTGCTTGCGGCGCAGCGTACGGCGCCACAGGTAGGTCCGGGCGAACCAGCCGAACCCGCCGCTGACGGCGGTGGCTATCACCCCGAGCACGATGTTGCGCACGTCGTCGTTCATGCGGCGGATGGTAGCGGCCGGGCCGCCTTCCTGACGCGGGGGGTGCGGTGAAGTTACGCTGCGCGCATCAGACCTGACAGGCCGTCGACCGGAGGAACCGCATGCGTGCTCCCGCCGCACGTCAGTTAGCGCTCGTCGCCCTCGCCGGGGCGCTCGTCTCCACCGGGGCCGCGGCCCCGCCCACCACGGCCACCCCGCCGGCCAAGGTGCCGGTCGCCGCCGGCTACGGCGGGGCCGTCGCCAGCGTCGACGCCGACGCCACGGCCGCGGGTATCGCCGTCCTGCGCTCCGGCGGCAACGCCGTGGACGCGGCGATCGCCACCGCCGCCGCGCTCGGGGTGACCGAGCCCTACTCGGCGGGCATCGGCGGAGGCGGCTACCTCGTTTACTACGACGCCCGCACGCACCGGGTGCACACCGTCGACGGCCGCGAGACCGCCCCCGCCACGGCCACCGAGGCACTGTTCCAGGAGAACGGCCTTCCCATCCCCTTCGCGGAGGGCCAGACCAGCGGCCGCGGGGTCGGCGTCCCCGGCACCCCCGCCACCTGGAAGAGCGCCCTCGACGCCTGGGGCACCCGCCCGCTCGGCACCCTGCTGAAGCCCGCCGAGAAACTGGCTCGCGAGGGCTTCACGGTGGACAGCACCTTCCGGGCCCAGACCGAGCTCAACCAGGACCGCTTCAAGGACTTCCCGGCGACCTCGAAGCTCTTCCTGCCGGGCGGCGCCCTGCCGGTGGTCGGCTCCACCTTCAAGAACCCCGACCTCGCCGCCACCTACGCCGAACTCGGCCGCAAGGGGACCGGCGCCCTCTACCGCGGACCCCTCGCCGAGGACATCGTCCGGGCGGTCCGCACACCCCCGGTGGACCCGGCGGCCACCCGAAAGGTCCGCCCCGGCGACCTGACCACCGCCGACCTGCGCGCGTACGCGACCAAGCGGCAGGACCCGACCCGGGTGAGCTACCGCGGCCTGGACGTCTACAGCATGGCGCCCTCCTCCTCCGGCGGCACCACCGTCGGCGAGGCGCTGAACATCCTGGAGCGGACCGACCTCTCGAAGCTGTCCGAGACGCAGTACCTGCACCGCTTCATCGAGGCCTCCCGGATCTCCTTCGCCGACCGGGGCCGCTGGGTCGGTGACCCGGCGGCGGTGGACGTGCCCACGCGTGAGCTGCTCTCGCAGCGGTTCGCCGACTCGCGCGGCTGCCTGATCGCGCCGGACCGCACGCTGACCAGCCCGCTGGCCCCCGGAGACCCGCGCCACCCGGCGGCCTGCGGCGGCTCGGGCCAGGCCGCCCCGACCACGTACGAAGGGGAGAACACCACGCACCTGACGGTCGCCGACCGCTGGGGCAACGTGGTCTCCTACACCCTGACCATCGAGTCCACCGGCGGCAGCGCGATCACCGTTCCCGGACGCGGCTTCCTGCTCAACAACGAGCTGACCGACTTCTCCTTCGCCCCGGCCGCGCCCGGCGTCCCGGACCCGAACCTGCCCGGCCCCGGCAAGCGGCCCCGCTCGTCCATGTCCCCGACGATCGTGCTGGAGGACGGCCGCCCGGTGCTCGCGGTCGGCTCCCCGGGCGGTGCCACCATCATCACCACCGTGCTGCAGACCCTGATCGGCCACCTGGACCGGGGGCTGCCGCTCGTCGACGCGATCGCCGCGCCGCGGGCCAGCCAGCGCAACCAGACCACCACCGAGCTGGAACCGGGCCTGTGGAACAGCCCGCTGCGCGCGGAGCTGGAGGCGATCGGCCAGGGCTTCCGGCAGAACCCGGAGATCGGCGCGGCCACCGGCGTGCAGCGGCTGCCGGACGGCCGCTGGCTGGCGGCGGCCGAGACCAGCCGCCGGGGCGGCGGCTCGGCGATGGTGGTCCGCCCGCACGGGAGGCCGTAGCGCCCCTTCCTAGATCGCGGTGAGGATCCGCGGACCGTCGGCGGTGATCGCGACCGTGTGCTCCGAGTGGGCGGCGCGGCTGCCGTCGACGGTGCGCAGGGTCCAGCCGTCCGCGTCGCAGGTGTAGTCGTCCGTACCGCCCGCGATCAGCATCGGCTCGATGGCGAGGACCAGACCGGGGCGCAGCTTCATGCCGCGTCCCGGCGGGCCCTCGTTGGGCACGCCCGGGTCCTCGTGCATGGTGCGGCCGATGCCGTGGCCGCCGAAGCCGTCCGGCACCCCGTACCCGGCGGCCCGGCAGGTGGTGCCGATCGCGTGGGCGATGTCGCCGATCCGGTTGCCGGGCACGGCGGCGGCGATCCCGGCGGCGAGGGCCGCCTCGGAGGTCTCGATCAGCCGGAGGTCGGCGGGCCGGGCCGGGCCGACCGTGAAGCTGACCGCCGCGTCCCCGACCCAGCCGCCGAGCTTCGCCCCGCAGTCGACGCTGACCAGGTCGCCGTCCCGCAGCCGGTAGTCGCCGGGGATGCCGTGCACGATCGCGTCGTTCACCGACACGCACACCACGGCGGGGAAGGGCACGGGCGCGAACGGCGGCCGGTAGCCCAGGAAGGGCGAGGTGGCACCGGCCTCGCGGAGCACCTCGCGGGCCACCCGGTCCAGGTCCCGCAGGGACACCCCCACGCCGGCGGCCTCGCGTACGGCGGCCAGGGCGCGGGCGACCACCCGGCCTGCGGCCCGCATCTCGTCGATCTCTCGGTCCGTCTTCAGTTTCACCATGCCAATAACTATACCGGTATAAGAATAACGGGATAGTTATTGGTGTGCGGGGTAGGATGACGGCATGGTCCGTACCCCCCTCACCCCCGAAGAGCGCGAGCGCGGCGAGCGGCTCGGCGTCCTGCTGCGCGAGGCCCGCGGCGACCGGAGCATGGTCGAGGTCGCGGCCGGCGCCGGGCTCTCCGCCGAGACCCTGCGCAAGATCGAGACCGGCCGGGCACCCACCCCCGCCTTCTTCACGGTCGCCGCCCTCGCCGCGGCCCTCGGCCTCTCCCTGGACGACCTGCTGCGACGCTGCGCCGTCGTCCCCGCCTAGGCTCTGCCCGGGGCGTGTCCGGTCCTGCCGTTCGGGCGGGCCCGGCGGCCAGACGGCCCAATCGGCGGTGGGAGGTCCGGAGCGCGGGGCAAGCGTGAAGGCGTGTCAGCCATGAACGCATCCAAGCGAGTCGGTTTCGCAGTCGTCGGCGCCCTCCTCGCGGGTGGCCTGCTGCTCGCGGCGTGCGCCGCCCCCGAAGGCCGCCCCCGCGCGGGCGACGTGGTCTTCCACCACCCCGGCGTCGTCGTCAGCCATGGCCAGCTCCGGCAGGCGAAGCAGATGATCGCGGCCGGCAAGGAACCCTGGCTCTCCGCGTACCGGGCCCTCCTCGGCAGCCGCTACGCCTCGCTCGACTACACCCCGCACCCGGCCGACGTGGTGCCCTGCCCCTTCAACAGCGGACCGCAGTCCTGCCTCGACGAACGGCAGGACGCGATCGCCGCCTACACCCACGCCCTGCTGTGGTCGGTGAACGGCAGGACCGCCCACGCGCGCAAGGCCGTGCAGATCATGGACGCCTGGTCCGCCGTGATGAAGAGGCACCGCGAGGACAACGCCGGACTCCAGGCTGCCTGGTCCGGATCCAGCTGGGCACGGGCCGCCGACATCGTGCACGCCGACTACCCGAACTGGGAGGAGCCCCGGGTCACCCGGTTCAAGGAGATGCTGCGCAAGGCCTACCTGCCGGCCGTCCGCGCCCAGGTGCCCGCCTACAACGGCAACTGGGAACTGGCCATGACCGACGCCGCCGTCTCCATCGCCGTCTTCCTGGAGGACCAGGTGATCTTCCGGGAGTCCCTGGAGCGGTTCCGGGCGCGCGTGCCGGCGTACTTCTACCTCCGGATGGACGGCCCGCGCCCGATGGCCCCGCCGTACACCGCCATCGAGACGGCCGCCCAGGTCAAGGCGTACTGGTTCGACCAGGGCACCTACGTCGACGGCATCGCCCAGGAGACCTGCCGCAACCTGATGCACGTCGGCTATGCGCTCGCCGCGTCCGCGCACATCGCCGAGACCGCCTGGCACCAGGGCGTCGACCTGTACGGCGAGCAGTCCGCCCGGCTGCGCACCGCGCTGGAGTTCCACGCGAAGTACCAGCTCGGGGCCGAGGCCCCGCCGTGGCTGTGCGGGGGCAAGGTGGAGCGGACCATGGGGCCCGACCTGGAGGTGGCCCTGCACCACTACGAGACGCGGACCGGCGCGAAGCTCCCGTACACCCGCGCCCTGGTCGAGAAGACGCGGCCGGCCGGGACGGACGAGCTGTTCGTGGCCTGGGAAACGGTCAGCCACGGAGAGACCCCGCCCGCCTGACCCCCCGGGGTTTCGATACTGGTGGGCTCGCATGTTCCGGTGTCGCGTATTCGGGTCGGGTGCCCAGGAATCATGACGCGGGGTAAGCAGCAGGGCCGGTTGATCGAGGTCTGGCATGATCGCGCGGTGAGTGATGCGAGGGTGGTCGCCGCGGAGGCCGTCGAGGCACATGTCCGGGCGTTCTTCGAGGGGCATTCCGTAGAGGTCGTTGTCTGCGACCTCGGGCCGGACCGACGCGAGGCCGTGTCCGACCTGCGGGTTCTCGTTGTGGGCCCTGGCCCGCGTAGCGGCAGTTGGGCCTATGTGACCGCCGGATGCTGGGCCGCCATGCAGAAGGACGGTCACGGGCTCGAGTTCGTCTTGACGGCTCACGTCCGCGACCAGCGGTTCATCGACCTCATGGCCATGATCGCCTACTACCACTGCGGAGGGCACCAGCTCGATCTGGAGCACAGCATGCCGATCGGTGAACCATGGGTGCCCGGCTCGGCCTGCGACCACCTGCTGATCAGCCTGCCCTATCTCCACGGACCCGATCTTGAGCGCTGTCCGCTGCCCGAGGGACACGCTCGCATCCTCTGGATCCTGCCTGTGACGGCAGACGAAATCGAGTTCCGCAGACGTCACGGTCACGAGGCGCTGGAACAGCTCCTGGACGAGGCGGAGATCAATCCCACTGATCCTTTCCGGGCATCGGTGGCTGGTACGTGCCCAACGGGGGCGACCCGCGGCAACACGTGCGGGTGTTCCACGACCACGTGATGATCGGGCTGGACCCGGGAACCGCACCGGTGTCCCGGTGAACGGGAGTGCCTGCTGATCACTCCGCGCCGTCGCGGCCGGGCGCGATGGACTCGATGCCGGGCCGCGCGATGCGTGACGAGCCCGCGCTCGCGCAGCCAGGCCAGGTGTTCGGCGGAGAAGTCCGCCTGGTCCGCACGGAGTTGGACGGGGTCGGCGCCGACGTGGTCCCCGGCGGGACCGGGCGCGGGTACGCCATTGCCGTGAACACGGCCCGCTCGTCACACGGAGCGGTCCCACCACCCGGCGGACGGGCAGCGCACGAGGCACCCACGACCGGCATCACGCCGCACGGTGAGACAACCTCTAGGCTTTGACCGGTGCGGCCGATCTGGCGGCCTGCTCGATCTTCGCGCAGTGTGCTGCGCGGGCTTCCTCGTCGATCTGCTTCTCGTGTTCGGCGCGCAACCCGGTCCGGCCGTCGAGGCCTTCGCGCAGGATATCGGCGTGTCCGGCATGCCGGACGGACTCGCCGAGGACATGGACCATGATGGCGAACAGGTTCGTGTCGGCATGAGGCTCCGGCCACCACGGCACGTGGCCGGGGGCGTCGAGGGGAAGCTCTTCGATCGTCGCGTCCGACCATTCCCATGTGCGCCGGTAGAACCCGATGATCTGATCGCGGGTCTCGCCCTCGGCCGCCCACAGATCGCTGCCGTCGGAGTCCTGCCACCGGGGCAGCGGTTCCGGGGAAGGCCGGCCGAAGACCTCGCCGAAGTACCTGGCCTCGACGGTGGCCACGTGTTTGACCAGGCCGAGGAGGTTGGTCCCGGTCGCCGTCAAAGGCCGGCGGGCGTCATATTCGGACAAGCCGTCGAGCTTCCAGAGCAGCGCCTCACGGTCCCGCCGCAGTCTCCCGTGCAGGTTGTCCTTCGCGAATTCGTCGATCATGCGGCATGAGCCTGCCATGGGCCGCTCGTGGTCTCAAGATCCCGTACCCGCCCTGCCATCGGGCAGGGCATCGGTCGAGATGGCCGGTTTCAGGATGCCTTGCGGCCGGCGGGCTGCTCGGTCTCGGTGGTTACCCGTGCCCCCCGGAAGAGCACCGGGAGCCACAGGAGGCATGCCAGCAGGGGGACCGCGGCATAGGCGGCCATGCCCACACCGGAGCCCAGCCCGTCCATGAGCCCGCCGAGGACGAGATAGCCGATGCCGATGAGCGCCGACTCCACGAATGCGATCATCGACAGCAGGCTCGCCCGGTGGCGCGACGGCACGGCCCCGTTGAACACGTTGTCCACGATCACGGCGGTGATCTCGGGAATCCCGACCAGGGCCAGGAACGCGGCGATGGTGACCCAGACAAGGCCGAGGCCGCTCAGGCCGAGTGCCGCGGCGAGCGTCAGGAGAGACACCGGGACCATGACCCGATGGCCGATGCGCCGGTCCGCGCGGTCCGACAGCAGCGGAGTGAGCCCGCCGGCGAAGAATCCCGCCGATATGACCACGCTGACCAATGCGGTGCCCGCTCCCTGATCGGAGAGGGTCTTCTGCGTGAAAATGATGTAGGGCGTCAACGTCGCATGCATCAGTCCGGACACCACGACAAGCGTCACCAGCGCCGGCGTGGCGACCCGGAGCATCGCCCGCCATGCCGTGGCGTCGCCCTGTTCCTTCTCTGCTCCGTCCGGCTCGTCCACCGCGTCCGCACCGCGGATCTCGGGCACCCGTGACATCAGCACCACCACGGCCAGGGCGAGGCACGCCGCCGAACCGGCGTAGACGACCCCCCAGGAAATCTGCTGCAGCTGGCCGCCGAGGACGATGGCGGCTCCCGAGGTGACCGTCCCGAGCATGGTGAACCGGGACTTGATCCTGACGTAGTCGGCCGTTGCACCACGACGCACGAGCAGGTCGTACAGAAGGGCGGTTTCCGAACCGGACACACATGCCATGCCCACGCCCTGCCCGACGAACAGCGCCAGGAACAACCAGTAGTCGGAGGACGCCACCTGACCGAGCAGACATCCGGCCATCAGCATCTGGCCGATCACGATGGCGGCGCGCCTGCCGATTCGGTCGGCGATGACTCCCGTCGGTAACTCCGCAACTCCGCTGACCAGGTAGAGCAGTGTCTGCAGGAGGGCCACTTGCCCGGCGGAGAAGCCGCGCTGCTGAAGGAAGAGGACGAATACACCGCGCTGGAACAGCGTGTTGGTGAGCACGGCGTACATGTAGAACGGGCGCGTGACACTTCGTGCTGCATGGCCGACTGCAGCCGACCCGCCAAGGGCCTCCGTGGTGCCGGTCATACTGCGGGCTCCCTGACGGATCGGACGCGAGTGGGGGCACCTTATACGGGCAGCGTCAGCGACGTCGGCAGGCAAGCCGGCCGGGTCGTCCAGGAACAGCACGAAGCGGCGCACGGCCGTCGGCCGCACCGCGAAGCCGGGCCGGTTGTGCGACCGCTGTCCGGACGAGCGCTCTCAGGTGCGCGAAGGGCTGAGCGCCGGATTTCGTTCCGTCGTTCCTCGCGCCCGGCACCCCCTAGGGTGCGGTCATGGATCTCGAAGAGCTCGGCAGGGCGCGGTACGTCAGTCTCACCACCTTCCGCAAGGACGGCACGCCCGTGGCGACACCGGTGTGGGCGGTCGCGGACGGGGGTGAGCTGTACGTGTGGACCCGCAGCGATTCGTGGAAGGTCAAGCGGATCCGCAACAACGGGCGGGTCACCGTCACCGCCTGCGACATGCGCGGGCGCGTCGAAGAAGGCGCGCAGACGCGGGAGGGCGAGGCCCGGCTGCTCGACGAGGCGGGGCTGCGGCGAGTGCGGAAGCTGATGTCGCGCAAGTACGGCTGGCAGTTCTGGTTGGTGGACGTGCCCGCCGCTCTGGCGCGCCGGGGCAAGCGTCCGCACACCGCGATCGCCGTCAAGCTTTGAGACTCCCGTAGCCCGCCCGTAACACAGGTGGGATCCAATGCCGTCATGGAGACCGCGACTTCGCTGGCGATCAGTCAACTCTCGGGGTACTTGCGGGGGTTGACGCAAAGGCTGGATCCCGGGGCAGGCTGGTACGGGGAGTTCCTGCGCCGGGATCCGGAGGGGATGAGGGCCTGTCTCGACGGGGCGGCGATGCCCCCGTGGGACGTGGTGGAATCGCTGCTGCGAGACCTGGCCGGGGCGCGGGGGGCGGAGTTCGCGGCGCGGGAGACCGTATACGCGGCCCAGCTGCGGGCGGCGGCCGTCGCCGTGTGGGACCGGCTGCCGGGCGGCGAGGGGGAGCTGCGGACCCTGATCGCGGCGGCGGTGGCGCAGCGGGCCGATGCGCAGACGGCCCTGCGGAGCCTGACGGTACGCCTCGGCAGGGCCGCCGACCGGACCGAGACGGACGCCCTCACCAGGGAACTCTCCTGGGCTCAGGACGACGTGGCCCGCGCCGTGGCCCGGCACGAAGACCTGGCTGCCCGCCTGCGGGCCCTGCGGGCGGGCCCCGACGGGCTGTGGCCGGCGCGGCCGGAGACCGCGGAGTGGCTGCCCGGGGTGCCCCGGCAGCGGAGGGCACGCGCCGAACCGGGCGCCGGGCCGGGCAACGAACCGGGCGCAGAACCGGGCGCCGGGGCGAGCGCCGAACCGGGCAACGGGCCGGGCGCCGGGCCGGACACCGCGCCGCGAGCGCCCGCCGACGAGGAGCCCCCCGCGCGCGCCGAAGCCCCGGTCGGCCGGGCCGAGGGGCGGTGGCTGCGCGGTGCGCGGCGCGCCGGCGGCGCCCGGTACGCGGGCTCGGCCGCCCCCGAGGCCCCGGCCTTCACCCCGCCGCCGGGACACCCCGGCGGGGACGGCACGCCGGGTTCCGGTCCCGGCGCCGCGCTCCCCGCACCCCGCGGAGCCCGCTTCGGCACCCCGGACGCCCCCGCACCCGAGGCCCCTGGCCCCGCCGGGCCCGCGCCCCGCCCCGTACCGCGTCCCGAGCACCGGGCCGGGCCGGCGGCGGGCGTCCCCGGAGCCGGAGCCGGAGCCGTCGCCGCCGCCCTGCTCGCCCTGCGGGCCCAGGGCCGCAGCGGCGAGGCGCACGCCCTGCTGTGCGAGGCCGCCGCCCGGCCCGCCGAGCACCTGCCCGCCCTCGCCGCCGAGCTGACCCGGGCGGGGCTCGCGGCCGACTGGGCCACCTTGCTGTGGGAGGCGGCCTCGCTCCCGCCCGAGCGGCTCGCGGCGGCCGCGGCCGCCCTCGGCGCCGCCGGCCGGGAGGCCGACTGCGAGGCCCTGCTGCGCCAGGGCGCCGCCCGCCCGGCCGCCGAGGTCGCGGACGCGGCGCTCGCCCTCGACGGGGCCGGCCGGATCCGCGAGGCCGACGCCCTGCTCGGCGCCTTCGTCCGGGTGCGCACCGCCGAGGAGGCGGCCGGCCTGGCCCGGCACGACCCGCAGTGGTTCGCCCCACGACTGCTCCGGGCGGCCCGGGCGCTGCCCGGGCCCCGGCACCGCGACCTGGTCCACGCCCTGCGGGTGGCGGGCATCGCAGGCGCGTAGGGGTACTCAACCCGCCCGTCTCCTGACCGCATTCGACCGCGCGGCGACGTAACGTGATCGACTACTCCAACCGCGCACGGCGGTCTTGCCCCACGCTGTGACGAGGCCTACGTTCTACTCCCTACGCATACCGTCTACGTGCGTAGAACTCGGCGTTCCCGTCGCGAGGAGCAGCTCATGGCCCAAGTCGTCCGCGCCGCGCTGGTCCAGGCCACCTGGACCGGAGACACCGAATCGATGATCGCCAAACACGAGGAGCACGCCCGCCGGGCAGCCGCCCAGGGCGCGCAGATCATCGGCTTTCAAGAAGTCTTCAACGCCCCCTACTTCTGTCAGGTCCAGGAGCCCGAGCACTACGGCTGGGCCGAGGCCGTCCCCGACGGCCCGACCGTACGCCGGATGCAGGACCTCGCCCGCGAGACCGGCATGGTGATCGTCGTACCGGTCTTCGAGCTGGAGAGCGAGGGCTTCTACTACAACACCGCCGCTGTCATCGACGCCGACGGCAGCTACCTGGGCAAGTACCGCAAGCACCACATCCCCCAGGTCAAAGGCTTCTGGGAGAAGTACTACTTCCGTCCGGGCAATCTCGGCTGGCCCGTCTTCGACACCGCCGTCGGACGGATCGGCGTCTACATCTGCTACGACCGCCACTTCCCCGAGGGATGGCGCCAGCTGGGCCTGGCCGGAGCCCAGCTGGTCTACAACCCCTCCGCCACCTCCCGAGGCCTGTCCGCGTACCTGTGGCAGCTGGAGCAGCCCGCCTCCGCCGTCGCCAACGAGTACTTCGTCGCCGCCATCAACCGCGTCGGCCAGGAGGAGTACGGCGACAACGACTTCTACGGCACCAGCTACTTCGTCGACCCGCGCGGCCAGTTCGTCGGGGAGGTCGCCAGCGACAAGGACGAGGAACTCGTCGTCCGCGACCTCGACTTCGACCTGATCAAGGAGGTCCGCGACCAGTGGGCCTTCTACCGCGACCGCCGCCCCGACGCCTACGGAGGGCTCGTACAGCCGTGACCAACCCGACCCCGCTCCACAGCCGCCACCGCACCGTCCTGCCCGACTGGCTCGCGCTCTACTACAAGCACCCCATCGAGCTCACCCACGGAGAGGGCCGCCACGTCTGGGACGCGGACGGCAACCGCTACCTCGACTTCTTCGGCGGCATCCTCACCACGATGACCGCCCATGCCCTGCCCGAGGTCACCAAGGCCGTGTCCGAACAGGCCGGACGGATCATCCACTCCTCCACCCTGTACCTCAACCGGCCGATGATCGAGCTGGCCGAGCGGGTCGCCGCCCTCTCCGGCATCCCCGACGCCCGGGTCTTCTTCACCACCTCCGGCACCGAGGCCAACGACACCGCCCTGCTGCTCGCGACGACGTACCGCCGCTCCAACCAGATCCTGGCGATGCGCAACAGCTACCACGGCCGGTCCTTCTCCACCGTCTCGATCACCGGCAACCGAGGCTGGTCCCCGACCAGCCTCTCGCCGCTGCAGACGTACTACGTCCAGGGCGCGGTCCGCACCCGCGGCCCCCTCGCCCACCTGGACGACGCCGCCTTCACCGCCGCCGCCGTCGAGGACCTGGAGGACGTACTCGGCCAGGCACGCGGGGGAGTGGCCGCCCTCATCGCGGAACCCGTCCAGGGCGTCGGCGGCTTCACCTCGCCGCCCGACGGCCTCTACGGCGCCTTCCGCGAGGTCCTGAACCGCCACGGCATCCTGTGGATCAGCGACGAGGTGCAGACCGGCTGGGGCCGCACCGGCGACAACTTCTGGGGCTGGCAGGCACACGCCCAGAACGGCCCGCCGGACATCCTCACCTTCGCCAAGGGCATCGGCAACGGCATGTCCATCGGCGGGGTCGTGGCCCGCGCCGAGGTGATGAACTGCCTGGACTCCAACTCCATCTCCACCTTTGGCGGCTCCCCGGTCACCATGGCGGCCGGCGTGGCCAACCTCGCGTACCTGCTGGAGCACGACCTCCAGGGCAACGCCCGCCGCGTCGGCGGCCTGCTCCTGGAGCGGCTGCGCTCCATCGCCGCCACCGTCCCCGCCGTACGGGAGATCCGCGGCCGGGGCCTGATGGCCGGACTCGAACTCACCAGGCCGGGCACGGACGAGGCCGACCCGGACGCGGCCGCCGCCGTCCTGGAGGCGGCCCGCGAAGGCGGCCTGCTGCTCGGCAAGGGCGGCGGGTACAACACCAGTGTGCTGCGCATCGCGCCGCCGCTCTCCCTCACCGTCGCCGAGGCGGAAGAGGGCGCCGAGATCCTCGAACAGGCATTGCGCAGCATCCAGTAGGGGGATCACATGAGCATCCGCACCCTGATCCGCGGCGGCCTCGTCGTCACCGCCTCCGACGAAGTGCACGCGGACGTCCTGATCGAGGACGGCCGTGTCGCGGCACTGGCCGCACACGGCTCGGCGGCCGCCGGAGCCTGGACGGCCGACCGCACGATCGACGCGACCGGGAAGTACGTGATCCCCGGCGGGGTCGACGCGCACACCCACATGGAACTTCCCTTCGGAGGCACCTCGGCCTCCGACACCTTCGAGACCGGAACCAGAGCCGCTGCCTGGGGCGGCACCACCACCATCGTCGACTTCGCCGTGCAGAGCGTGGGCCACTCCCTGCGCGAGGGACTCGACACCTGGTACGCCAAGGCCGACGGCAACTGCGCCGTCGACTACGCCTTCCACATGATCCTCTCGGACGTCAACGAGAGGACCCTCAAGGAGATGGACCACCTCGTCGGCGAGGGGGTCACCTCCTTCAAGCTGTTCATGGCCTACCCCGGCGTCTTCTACAGCGACGACGGGCAGATCCTGCGCGCCATGCAGCGCGGCGCCGCCAACGGCGGGCTGATCATGATGCACGCCGAGAACGGCATCGCGATCGACGTCCTCGTCGAGCAGGCCCTCGCGCGCGGGGAGACCGATCCCCGTCACCACGGTGAGGTCCGCAAGGTCCTGCTCGAAGCCGAGGCCACCCACCGCGCCATCCAGCTGGCACGGGTCGCCGGCGCCCCGCTCTACGTGGTCCACGTCTCGGCGGAGGAAGCGGTGGCCGAGCTCGCCGCCGCCCGCGACAAGGGCCTCCCGGTCTTCGGGGAGACCTGTCCGCAGTACCTGTTCCTGTCCACCGACAACCTGGAGGAGCCCGACTTCCAGGGTGCCAAGTACGTCTGCTCCACGCCGCTGCGGCCCAGGGAACACCAGGCGGCGCTGTGGCGGGGCCTGCGGACCAACGACCTCCAGGTGGTCTCCACCGACCACTGCCCCTTCTGCTTCCGGGGCCAGAAGGAACTGGGCCGCGGGGACTTCTCCAAGATTCCCAACGGGCTGCCGGGCGTGGAGAACCGCATGGACCTCCTCCACCAGGCCGTCCTCGACGGGCACATCAGCCGCCGCCGCTGGATCGAGATCGCCTGCGCGACCCCGGCCCGGATGTTCGGCCTCTACCCGCAGAAGGGCACCATCGCGCCGGGCTCCGACGCCGACATCGTCCTCTACGATCCGCACGCCGAGCAGGTCATCTCCGCCGAGACCCACCACATGAACGTGGACTACTCGGCGTACGAGGGCAGGCGGATCACCGGACGCGTCGACACGGTCCTCTCGCGCGGCGAACTCGTCATCGACCAGCGCGAATTCACCGGCCGGGCCGGCCACGGGGCCTTCGTCCCCCGCTCCACCTGCCAGTACCTGTAAAAGCGTCAAGGAGCCGCCCCATGGACTTCGGCCTCGTCCTGCAGACCGACCCGCCCGCCTCCCAGGTCATCAGCCTCATGAAGCGCGCCGAGCGCAACGGCTTCCGCTACGGCTGGACCTTCGACTCCGCCGTGCTGTGGCAGGAGCCGTTCGTCATCTACAGCCAGATCCTGGAACACACCCGCAAGCTGCACATCGGTCCCATGGTCACCAACCCCGGCACGCGCACCTGGGAGGTGACCGCCTCCACCTTCGCCACCCTCAACGACATGTTCGGAAACCGCACCGTCTGCGGGATCGGGCGGGGAGACTCGGCGATGCGCGTCGCCGGGCGCAAGCCCAACACCCTGGCCCGCCTGGGCGAGGCCATCGACGTCATCCGGGACCTCGCCGAGGGCCGCGAGGCCCTGGTGGACGGCAGCCCGATCCGCCTGCCGTGGGTCCGCGACGGGAAGCTCCCCGTGTGGATGGCGGCCTACGGGCCCAAGGCCCTGGCCCTGGCGGGGGAGAAGGCCGACGGGTTCATCCTCCAGCTCGCCGACCTCTACCTCACCGAGTGGATGGTCAAGTCGGTCCGCGAGGCCGCCGCCGCGGCCGGCCGCGACCCGGCGGAGATCACCATCTGCGTGGCCGCGCCCGCCTACGTGAGCGAGGACCTCGCACACGCCCGCGACCAGTGCCGCTGGTTCGGCGGCATGGTCGGCAACCACGTCGCGGACCTCGTCGGCCGCTACGGCGAGCACTCCTCGATGGTCCCCGACGAGCTCACCGAGTACATCAAGGCCCGCCAGGGCTACGACTACAGCCACCACGGCCGGGCCGGGAACCCGTCCACCGACTTCGTCCCCGACGAGATCGTCGACCGCTTCTGCCTGCTGGGCCCGGCCGAGGCGCACATCGAGAAACTGCGGGCCCTGCGCGACCTCGGCGTCGACCAGTTCGCCGTCTACGACATGCACGACGCACGGGAGGCCACGATCGACGCGTACGGCCAGCACATCATCCCGGTGCTGCGCGACTGACCGACCCACCACCGCGTCCGCCCGGCGGGCCGCCTCCGCGAGGGAGGCGGCCCGCTCCGGCTTCCACCCAGGTCACCCCGGTACGGAGAGGGACGGGGCGAGTACCGCCCCCACCGCGGCACCGGACACCCCGGGGCCGGTTCACCCCCTGGACATCCGGTGTCCAGGAGCCGGTCCGGGAATGGCGGTGGGGTTTGTCGGTCGGGCGTGCTTTGCTGGAGGCATGATCGATGAGTTCCTGGCCCATGGCCTGTCCGATGTGGAAGAGGCCGTCCGCAAGGCGGCGGCGATCGAGATCATGCCGAGATTCAGGCAGCTCGCCGAGCACGAGGTCGACGAGAAGAACGGCCCCCACGACCTGGTGACCGTGGCCGACCGCCAGGCCGAGGAGTACCTCACGGCAGCCCTGACACGGCTGCTGCCCGGCTCCGCCGTGGTCGGCGAGGAGGCCGTGCACGCCGACCCCGGGGTGTACGCGGCGCTGCGCGCGGACGCCCCGGTGTGGATCGTCGACCCCGTCGACGGCACCCGTCAGTTCGTGAACGGCGACCCGGCCTTCTGCACCCTCGTCGCCCTGGCCCTGCGTGGGGAGATCCTCGCCTCCTGGACCTACGCCCCGGCACTGGAGGAGCTGGCGACAGCCGTACGCGGGCAGGGTGCGTACGTCAACGGCGAGCGGATCCACTGCGGTTCGCCGGAGCCGGGCGCCGCGCTGAGGGTCGCCATCGCCCACCCGCTGTACACGAGTGACGAGAACAAGCGGACGCTGGCCCGGCTGGACGTACCCGGGGTCGCGGCCCGCCCCTGCGGCTCGGCGGGCCTGGAGTACCTGAAGGTGGCCCGCGGGGAGATGGACGGCCTGGCCTTCACCTGGCCGTCGGCCTGGGACCACGCGGCCGGGCTGCTGCTGGTCGCCGAGGCCGGCGGCACGCAGAGCACGGTCGACGGGGTCCCCTTCCGGGTGGACCGCGACAACGCGCTGCCGTTCGCGGTCGGGCGTGACGAGGCCACCACCGTACGCATTCGGGAGCTGCTCCGGGGCGCCTGACCGGTCCGGCGCGGTCCCGCCGGGTCCGGGCGGGTCCGGGCGGCGGAATATCCTGGAGGCGCAGGCGCCGCCGGAGACGAAGGAGTCGCAAGTGCCGTCGATTCTCGATGTGGTTGTGGTGGGGGCGGGGCCGAACGGGCTGACCGCCGCCGTCGAACTGGCCCGGCGCGGCTTCTCGGTGGCCGTTTTCGAAGCCGCCGACACGGTCGGCGGCGGTGCCCGGACCGAGGAGCTCACCCTTCCCGGCTTCCGGCACGACCCCTGCTCGGCGGTGCACCCGCTGGGGGCCGGCTCGCCGGTCTTCGCCACGATGCCGCTGAAGCGGTACGGGCTGGAGTGGCTGCACGCCCCGCTGCCCATGGCGCACCCCTTCGACGACGGCACGGCCGCGGTCCTGTCCCGCTCGGTCGCGGAGACGGCGGCGTCCTTCGGGCCGCGCGACGCGGGCGCCTACCGGCGTCTGGTCGGGCCGTTCCTCGGGAAATGGGACACCCTTGCGCGGGACTTCATGTCCCTGCCGAGCACCGCGCTGCCCCGGGATCCGCTCACGCTCGCCCGCTTCGGGCTCGCCGGACTGCCGCCCGCCACCTGGCTCCTGAGCCGCTTCCGCGACGAACGGGCACGGGCGCTGTTCGCGGGCCTCGTGGCCCACGTCATCGCACCGCTCGACGGGATCGCCACCAGCGCGGTGGGCCTGGTCTTCGCGCTGGCCGCCCACGCGAACGGCTGGCCGATGCCGCGCGGCGGCTCGCAGTCCGTGTCCGACGCCCTCGCCGGGTACCTGCGCGACCTCGGCGGGACCATCCACACCGGCTTCGAGGTCAAGCGGCTCGACGACCTCCCGCCCGCCCGCACCTACGTCTTCGACACCTCGCCGACCGCGCTGGCCCGCATCGCCCGCCTGGGGCGCGCGTACGACGGATACCGCTACGGCTCCTCCGTGTTCAAGCTCGACTACGCCCTGGACGGGCCGGTCCCGTGGACGGCCGAGGCGCCGCGCCGCGCCGGCACCGTCCAGATCGGCCCGCGCGCCCGGGACATCGACGCCGCCCTGCAGCTCGCCTCCGGCGGCCGGGCCCCGCGCGTGCCCTTCCTCATCACCGCGCAGCCCAGCCTCGTCGACCCGAGCCGGGCACCCGAGGGCAAGCACGTGTTCTGGGCGTACGGACACGTCCCCGCGAACTGGGACGGCGATCTCACCGAGGCCGTCGAATCCCAACTGGAGCGCTTCGCCCCGGGCTTCCGCGACCTGGTGCTCGCCCGTGCCACGGCCGGCCCGCCCCAGCTCGCCGCCCGCAACCCCAACTACGTCGGCGGGGACATCGCCTGCGGTGCCGCCTCGGGCCTCCAGCTCCTGCTGCGTCCCAAGCTCTCCTTCACCCCGTACACGACGGCCCACCCGGCCGTCTTCCTCTGCTCCTCCGCCACCCCGCCGGGCCCCGGCGTGCACGGCATGTCCGGGCACAACGCCGCCAAGGCGGTCTGGCGGCATCTGCGAAAGGGCTCCTGATGGTCCGTATCACCCTGGTCCGCGGCGACATCACCGCGGAGAAGGCCGACGCGATCGTCAACGCGGCGAACTCCTCGCTGCTCGGTGGCGGCGGGGTCGACGGCGCCATCCACCGGCGCGGCGGCCCGGAGATCCTCGCGGCCTGCGAGGACCTGCGGCGCTCGCACTACGGCAAGGGGCTGGCGACGGGCCGGGCCGTCGCCACCACGGCCGGGCGGCTCGCCGCCGGGCACGTCATCCACACGGTGGGCCCGGTCTGGTCGCGCGAGGAGGACCGGTCGGCGCTGCTGGCCTCCTGCTACCGCGAGTCACTGCGGATCGCCGACGAGCTGGGGGCCCGTACGGTCGCGTTCCCGGCCATCTCCACCGGCATCTACGGCTGGCCGATGGACGACGGGGCGCGGATCGCGGTGGAGACGGTGCGCCACGCCCGCACCGAGGTGCAGGAGGTGCGGTTCATGCTCTTCGACGCGGCCGCCTACGAGGCCTTCGAGACGGCGGTGGCGGCCGCCTCCTGAGCCGCCCGCCAGGCGCCCGCCAGGCGCCTGCCAGCCGCCCGCCCGCGCCCCGGCCGTCGTCAGCGCGGCGCGCGCCCGGAGGCGCCCGGGGCGGGCCGCGGGTAGGTCCGGGACTGCTTGACGCTGCCGAACGCGAAGCTCGATTCGATCGAGGCGATCCCGGGGATGGCGTGGATCCGGTGGCGCACCAGGGATTCGTAGGCCTCCAGGTCCTCGATGACGACCCGGAGCAGGTAGTCGCTGCTGCCCGCCATCAGGTAGCAGTCCTGGATGTGCTCGATGACCGCGACGTGCTCCTCGAACAGCCGCACCGCCTCCGCCGTGTGGCGTTCCAGGCGGATCCGGACGAAGACGGTGACCGGGAGCCCGAACGCGACCTGGTCGACCATGGCCGTGTAGCCGCGGATCAGGCCCGCCTCCTCCAGCCGCCGCACCCGGCGCAGGCAGGGCGACGGGGACAGCCGGACGCGGTCGGCGAGGTCCTGGTTGGACAGGCGTCCGTCGGCCTGCAATTCCCTGATGATCTGCAGATCCACTGCGTCCATGGTCACTCCTTGGCAGATTCTGCCCCAAACGTATGTCCGAGAGGCAGAACTGGCAATCGGCTGCCCCGCCCCAAGCTCTAGCGTTGCCCAGGCACGGACCGGATCGGTCCGGGTCTCAGAGGCTGGAGCAATTCCTTGGTCGCGACGAACACCACCCGGGCGACCCTGCCTCCCGATGCGGCGGGCCCGCGGGCCGGACACCCCGGCCGGCGCGGGCTCTCCCCACAGGCCGAGGGCATGCTGGCCCTGCTGGTCACGGTGTCGATCTGGGCGGCCTTCGCGCTCAGCGCCCGGGCCCTGAGCGGTTCCTCCCTGCTGCCCGCCGACGCGGCCCTGCTGCGGTTCGGCGTCCCCCTCGTCGTCCTGTTCCCCGCCCTGTGGCGGCGCCGGCGCGCCATCGCCGCGGTACGGCCGGGCCCCGCGGTGAAGATCGTCTGCGGTGCCGGGGTGCCGTTCTTCCTGGCCGCGATGCACGGCGGCGCGCTGACGTCCGCCGCCTTCGTCGGCTCCATCGTCCCCGGCATGGTCCCGCTGTTCGTCTCCGCGATCATGATCCGCCGGGGCCACGGTGTCCCCCGGGGCACACAGGCCGCCGGCCTCGCCCTGATCGCGGCCGGCGTGGCCGCCCTCGTCTGGCGCTACGTCGTCCCCGTCGACACCGACGTCCTCGCCGGCGCCGGCACGCTCCTGGTGGCCAGCGGCCTCTGGGCCCTCTACACCGTGGGGCTGCGCGAGGTCGACCTCGACCCGATCGGGTCGATCGGACTGCTGTGCCTGCCCTCCTTCGCCGTCATCGGGGTCCTGGTGCTGACCGGGGTGCTCCCCACCGGCATCGCGCACGCGGCGGGCAGCGACATCGCACTGTTCCTCGTCGTGCAGGGGCTGGGGGTCGGCCTGTGCGCGGGCCTGCTGTACGCCTTCGCCATCCGCCGCCTCGGCGCCGAGCGCAGCGCCGTCGTCGGCAGCCTCAGCCCCGTCGCCGTCGTCCTGCTCGCCGTCCCGCTGCTCGGCGAGACACCGACCCTCGCCGTACTCGTCGGCGTACCCCTGATCACCGCCGGCGTCGTCCTCGCCAACCGCCGCCCACGACCCAAGGTTCCCGCAGATGCTTGAGCTCCTCCCCACGCCGCCCACCGACCCGCTGTGGGACCTGACCTACGAGTTCGGCAGTGACGAGCGGCCCGAACGCCTCAACCTCGTCCTCGGCGTCTACCGGGACCAGACGGGCACCACACCCGTGATGACCGCCGTGCGCGAGGCCGAGATCCGGCTGGCGGAGCGCTCCGACTCCAAGGAGTACCGCGGGCTCTCCGGCAACGCGGCCTTCAACCGCTCCCTGCTGGAGCTGGTCCTGGGCCCGGCCGGACCGACCGACCGGGCCGCGGCCGTCCAGACCGTCGCGGGCTCCGGCGCGCTGCGGCTGCTGGCCGACCTGATCTGCCGGACCCGCCCGGGCGCCACGGTGTGGATCAGCGATCCGGCCTACGTCAACCACCGGCCCATCCTGGAGGCCGCCGGGCTGCGCGTGCGTACCTACGGCTGGCGCGACGCCGAGGGCGGCTTCGACACGGCCGGCGTGCTGCGGGAACTGCAGGAAGCGGAACGGGACGACGTGGTCCTGCTCCAGGGCTGCTGCCACAACCCCACGGGCGTGGACCCGCTGCTGGACGACTGGGAGGCGCTCGCCGAGTCGGCCGCCCGCAGGGGCTGGGTGCCCTTCGTCGACCTCGCCTACCACGGGCTCGGCGACGGCCTGGAGGCCGACCTGCTGCCCACGCGGATGCTGGCGGCGCGGGTGCCGGAAATGCTGATTGCGGTCAGCTGCTCGAAGAACTTCGGCCTCTACAGCGACCGCGTCGGCTGCGCCATCGTGCTCGGCGCCTCGGGCCGGGCCGTCCGGCACGCCGAGACCGCCCTGCAGAACGCCGCGCGGACGCTGTACTCGATGCCGCCCGAGCACGGCGCCGCCGTGGTGACCACGATCCTGGAGGACGACGGGCTGCGGGCCGCCTGGCGCGCGGAGCTGGAGGTCATGCGCGGCCGCATCATGGACAACCGGGCCGATCTGGTCGCCCACCTGAGCGCGCTCGGCTGCGCGGACCAGGCGCGCTCGCTCGCCCGGCAGAAGGGCATGTTCTCGATGCTGCCGCTGTCCGCGGAGCAGATGCTCCGGCTGCGCAGGCAGTACGCCGTCTACGGCACGACCTCGGGGCGCATCAACATCGCGGGCATCCCGGCGCACCGGATCCCCTGCCTCGCCCGGGGCATCGCCGGCGTCCTCGGCACGGCCGAAATGCCCGGCAGGATCCCGGTGCTCCCGCGGCAGCAGCAGTCCGGACCGGCCGCCGCCGTTCAGGCGTAAGGCCCGGTCGTAAGGCCCGGTCAGGGGGCACGGCCGCAGAGGACATGGCAGAGGACATGACAGTCCCCGGCAGTCCGTCGATTCCATGAGCCATCCGCCGTCGCCGATGGCTCCCCTGGTCGACAGGTGCTGCCGGGGGCCTGGCCAGAGCCTGGACAAGGGTCACGCGGGCCTGAGGACGTCTCCAGAGGGAGGTGCGGCTCTTTCCGGTTATCCGGTGTATTGATGAGTTTCCTCCCAATTCGCACCTAGTCAAGGCTTTGTTCGGACGTAGTCTGTAAAGAAATCCGCGTCGCGCCCGCCACGAGCCCGACGGAAGGTGCAGCCATGACCACATGGCCCGTTTCGCTCCCCGCCCGAGGGCCCGGCGCCACGGTCTGGGAGCCCGAAACCGTCACCCCAGACCCGTACAACGCCCAGACCCCCTCGGCCGCGCTGGCCGAGCCGGTCACCCCCGTCGGGGCCTTCTTCGTACGCGACCACTTCGGCATCCCGCACACCCCACCCGGCCGCTGGCGGCTGCGGATCGGCGGCGCCGCGGCCGCCCCCTTCGCCATCGGCTACACGGAGCTGCTCGCGATGGACCACCGGGAACTCGACGTCGTGGTGGAGTGCGCGGGCAACGGCCGCAGCCTGATGACACCCCGCCCGCCCGGCCTGCCCTGGGGCCAGCAGGCGGTGGGCTGCGCGCACTTCGCCGGAGTGCCCTTCCGGCTCCTCGCCGAGCGGGCCCTGATCGGTCCGCCGGCCGTGGAGGTCGTCTTCACCGGGGCCGACTCCGGTCCGGTCCGCGGCCACCGGGCGGCCTTCGAGCGCAGCATCCCGCTCGCCGTGGCCCTCCACCCGGACACCCTGCTCGTCACCCGTATGAACGGAGAACCGCTCACCCCCGAGCACGGGGCCCCGGTACGCCTGGTGGTCCCCGGCCGCTACGCGGTCGCCGATGTGAAGTGGCTGGTCGGGGCCCGGGCCGTGACCCGCCCGTTCGCCGGTGTCTTCCAGAGCGAGGAATACCTCTACGTGGCCTCCCGCGGTACCCCCGAAGGCCCGGTGACGAACGTGCGGGTCAAGTCGCTCATCACCGATCCCGAACCGGACACGGCCGTGCTCCGGGGTCACGAGACCCTCGTCCGCGGCCGCGCCTGGTCGGGCGGCGGCGTGCCGCTGCGGAGCGTCGAGGTGCGCGCCGAGTACGAGGACGACGACCGCCACCGCGAGCGCGGCTGGCACGAGGCCCTCCTCGAAGCGCCCGCCGGCCCCTACGGCTGGAGCAGCTGGTCGTACCGGTGGACGCCGCAGCAGCCCGGACCGTACCGGCTGGTCTCCCGCGCCACCGACGCCCACGGCGACACACAGCCGCCGCAGGCCCCCTGGAACGCCCGTGGCTACGGCTGCAACCCCGTGGCCGCCGTCGGGGTCGTGGTCGTATGAGCCGGGGTCGTACGAGCCGGGCGGGTGAGGCACGCGCACCAGGCGACGCGGCCGGTCCCGGCGCTGCCGTGCCCCGGCCGGGACCGGCCGACACAGAGCCCCGCGCCCATGCCTCGGATAGGGTGAATCGGTAGGAATCAGGCCCCCCGGGGTGAGGTCGGTGCGTTGGACACTTACCAGGCGACGAGCGAGGTGCCGGACCCGCCGGCCGCAGCTGTCGGGTACGCAGGCGTACTCAACGAGCTGCTCCCGATCGCCCTGTGGCGGGAGGACGCCGACGGGCGCATCGTGGAGTGGTCGCTGGCCGCCCAGGACCTGCTCGGGCACCGGCCCGAGGACATCATCGGCCTCCCCGGCAGCGCCATGCTCGTCCCCGAGGCCAACCGCGAGCTCGCCGACCAGCTGACCCGGCGCGTCCAGTCCGGCGAGGCCGTCGTCGGCACCCTGCCCGTGCGCCACCGCGACGGGCACCGCGTCCCGATGGAGATGTGGATCGTCCCCGCCGCCGACCCGCAGGGCCGGACGGGGGCCATGCTCATCGCCGTGGAGACCTCCGAGGTGCTCCACATGCGGGACTCGCTCGCCGCCCTCCAGAGCCTGTTCACCCAGTCGCCCATAGGTCTCGCCACCCTCGGCCCCGACCTGCGGTTCCTCCGCGTCAACGACGCCCTGGCCCGGATGAACGGCGTCTCCGCCGCCGAGCACCTCGGCAAGCGGCTCACCGAGGTGGTCCCCGGGGTCAACGCCCTCGCGCTGGAAGCGACGATGCAGCAGGTCCTCGACCGGGGCACCGCCGTCGTCGACGTCCGCCGCACCGGGCGGACCCCCGCCGACCCGGAGAACGACCGGACCTGGTCCTGCTCGTACGCCCCGCTGCTGGACGGCTCCGGCCGGGCCCTCGGGGTGATCGCCTCGCTCATCGACATCACCGACGGCCAGCGGGCCCAGGCCGACGCCGAACGGGCCCGGCACCGGTTCGCCCTGCTCGCCGAGGCGGGCACCCGCATCGGCACCACCCTGGACCTCCACCAGACCGCCCAGGAGATCGTGGACGTTCTGGTGCCGCAGCTCGCGGACTCCGCCGATGTCCAGCTGCTCGAAGCCGTGCTGCTCCCCGACGAGGGCCCGGTCCACGCGGCCTCCACACGCGGTGTCCTGCGCCGGCTGGCCGCCCACTTCCCCGACCCGACCGCCCCCACCGCGAAACTCGCCCCCGGCCAGACCTTCCAGATCCCCATGGGCACCCCCTACGAGCAGGTCATCGCCGAGGGTCGGCCCATGAACCTCTACCTCGCCGACATCCCCGCACTGATCACCTCCCCGCGTGCCGAGGCACTGCGCACCTACCTCGCCACCCTGGGCTCGGCCCGCCTGGTCCCGCTGGTCGCCCGCGGCACCGTGCTCGGCGCCGTCGCCGTGACCCGTACGCGCGAGCGGGAACCCTTCGACGAGCAGGACCGCATCCTCGTCGACGAGCTGGTCGCCCGCGCGGCCCTCAACATCGACAACGCCCGGATGTACACGCTCCAGCGCCAGGCGGCCCTCACACTCCAGCGCAGCCTCACCAACAGCGAGCTGCCCGAGGTCCCGGGCCTCGAACTCACCGGGCGCTACCTGCCCGCCAGCGACCACGACGTCGGCGGGGACTGGTACGACGTCATCCCGCTGCCCGGCGGCCGGACCGGGCTGGTCATCGGGGACGTCATGGGCCACGGCGTCCACGCCGCCGCCGTCATGGGGCAGTTGCGCACGGCCGTACGGACCCTCGCGCGCCACGACGTGCCCCCGGCCCAGCTGCTCCGCTCGCTCGACGCCGTCGTGGCCGACCTGGGCGAGGACGAGATGGCCACCTGCGTGTACGCCGTCCACGACGCGGCGTCCGGCGGCTGCGTGATCGCCCGGGCCGGCCACCCGCCGCCCGCCGTGGTCACCCCCGACGGGGCCATCGCCTTCCTCGACGGCCCGCCCGGGACCCCGCTGGGCACGGGCGGGCAGGACTTCCGCACCGAGGAGGTACGGCTGCCGCCGGGGAGCCTGCTCGTGCTCTACACCGACGGCCTCATCGAGGCCCGGGACCGGGACCTCGACCAGGGGATGGCCCAGCTGGCGGGAGCCCTGAACCGGGTGGAGCAGCCCCTGGAGGAACTGTGTGACGGGATCCTTCGGCTGCTGCTGCCGTGTGCCCAGCAGGACGACGTCGCCGTGCTGCTGGCCCGCACCCGGGCGGTGTGACACCGGGCCCCGGGTCCCCTGCCGGACCCCTGCCGGACCCCGGCCGGCCGGATCACCACGCCAGGTCCTCCAGCGCGTCCAGGTCCAGCGGGTCCATCAGCTGTGGCTCCGGGCCGCCGCTCAACGGAAGCTCCGCCCAGATGACCTTGCCGCGCTCGGTGTACCGGGTGCCCCACCGGGCGGCGTACTGGGCGACGAGGAACAGCCCGCGCCCGCCCTCGTCGGTGGTCGCCGCGTACCGCAGGTGCGGTGAGGTGCTGCTGCCGTCGGAGACCTCGCAGACGAGGGCGCGGTCGCGCAGCAGCCGCACCCGCACGGGCGCGCTCCCGTACCGGATGGCATTGGTGATCAGCTCGCTGAGGATCAGCTCGGCGGAGAAGGAGATCTCCTCCAGCCCCCACGCCGCGATCTGCGCCGCGCCCGCGTTGCGCACGCGCGAGACGGCCGAGGGCTCGCCCGGCACATCCCACTCGGCGATCCGGTCGGCCTCCAGCCGCCGGGTGTCGGCGACCAGCAGGACGATGTCGTCGCTCGGCACCGGGAACAGCATCGTGGCGAGCACGTCCGAGCAGGCCTGGTCGGGGCTGCGGCCGGGGCGCGCCAGCGCCTCGCCGAGCAGTTGCAGTCCGGTGTCGAAGTCCCGGTCACGGTCCTCCACCAGACCGTCGGTGAACAGCACCAGCCGGCTCCCCTCGGGAAGCGTGAACTCGGTGGCCTCGAACGGCATCCCGCCGACGCCCAGGGGCAGCCCGGCCGGCAGCTCGGGGAACTCCACCGCCCCTCCGGGGCGGATCAGCGCCGGCCCGGGATGGCCGGCGCTGGCCATCACGCACCGCCCGGAGACCGGGTCGTAGACCGTGTAGAGACAGGTGGCACCGGTGACCCCGGCCAGCTCGGCGGGCCCGTCCGAGGCGTCCTCGGCACCGCCCTCCCCGTCCCCGCCCGCGAGCCCGCTCCCGGTGTCGTTCTGGTCGATCCGGCTGATCAGCTCGTCCAGGTGTCCGAGCAGCTCGTCGGGGGGCAGGTCCAGGGTGGAGAAGTTGTGCACCGCGGTCCGCAGCCGGCCCATGGTGGCCGCGGCGTGCACCCCGTGCCCGACGACATCGCCGACGACCAGCGCCACCCGGCCCCCCGGCAGCGGGATCACGTCGAACCAGTCCCCGCCGACCCCCGCCTTCGCGGGCAGATAGCGGTGGGCCACGTCCACGGCGTTCTGGGCGGGCAGCATCCGGGGCAGGAGGCTGCGCTGGAGCGTCACGGCCATGGCGTGCTCGCGGGTGAAGCGGCGGGCGTTGTCGATGGAGACGGCAGCGCGCGCACCCAGCTCCGCCGCGAAGGAACGGTCCTCCTCGTCGAAGGCCTCCGGGGTGTCGGCGGCCCGCCAGAAATTGGCCATGCCCAGGACCACGCCCCGGGCCCGGAGCGGTACGGAGATCAGCGAGTGCAGCCCGTAGTCGAGCGCCACCCGGGTGCCCTGGGAGTCCTGGGCCCGCCAGCCCATGGCCGCGTTCAGGTCGGCCGCGAGCACCGCCTGCCCGGCGTCCAGGGCCGCCGCCATCGGAGCCGTCGGCACGACGAACCGGATGATGTCGCCCACCGGCTGGAGCGGCGAGTCGGCACGTACGCCGGTGATGGCGGCCCGGCGCATCTCGGTGTAGACACCGGTGACCAGCGAGGGCTCGTCACCGTGCAGCACCGGCTCCAGCAGCTCCACCGTGACGAAGTCCGCGAACCGGGGGACGGCGACCTCCGACAGCTCCTCGGCGGTCCGCACCACGTCCAGGGTCGTACCGATCCGCACACCGGCGTCGTAGAGCAGCTGGAGCCGGCCGCGGGCCACCTCGGCCCGGCCGGAGAGCGCGGCGAGCTCGGTGGAGTCGCGCAGGGTCACGACGCTTCCCGTGGACATGCCCTTGTACTGCGCGGTGGGCCGTACGTTGACGGCGAGCAGCCGGTCGCCCGCCAGGTGCACGTGGTCCGTCACGACCTGGCCGGAGGCGAGCAGTTCGGCGGTGCGCGGGTCGAGACCGAGGTCGGTGACGTGCCGGTTCTCGGGGTCGGGCGGCAGGCTGAGCAGTCGGCGGGCCTCGTCGTTGGCCAGGACGAGCCGCTGGTGGGCGTCGATGATGACCACGCCCTCGCGGACGGCGTGCAGGACGGCCTCGTGGTGCTCGTTGATCCGGCTCATCTCGGCGGCGCCCAGGCCCCGGGTCTGGCGCCGCAGCCGGCCGCTGACCAGGGCGGCGCCACCGGTGCCGAGCAGCAGGGCGCCCGCGGCCGCACCGAGCAGGAGCGGGAGCTGGCCCTCGACGACCTGGGAGACGTTCTCGACGTCTATGCCGGTGCCGACCAGTCCGATGACGACGCCGTCGGAGTTCCGTATCGGGACGATGGCCCGGACGGCGTCGCTCGGCTCGCCCCGGAACGTTTCCGTGAAGGCATGCCCGGCGAGGGCGCGGCTGAGGTCACCCGTGGCCCGTCGGCCGATCAGCTCGGGCTGTGAGTCGGTGTAGCGGATCCCGTCGGTGTTCATGACGGCGATGAAGTCGACGCCCGAGCCCCGGCGGGCGGCCTCGGCCAGCGGCTGGAGCAGCGCGGTCGGATCCGTCGAGAGCAGCGCCGACACGATACCGGGGGCGTTCGCGAAGGACTCGGCCGCCGCGAGCGAGCGGTGACGGGCGTCGCGCTCGCTGTCGTACTGGGCCTGGAAGACCAGGGCTGCCGCGGCGGCGGCGATCAGCAGGAGCACGATCATCGCCTGGAGGGCGAAGACCTGACCGGCGACGCTGTGTGCCCACCGGGACAGGCGCGCGAACAGCCGCGAGCCCCACCCGGTCGGCTGGCGACCAAAACGTCCGGTCATGAGCCCTTTCTAACACTGTCCGGGGGGTTTGGTGCGGCTGCCGGTGCGCAGGAGGCCGCACGGTACGCGCGCGGGCCGAGGCCGACCTGCGCGGTGAAGTGCTGGCGGAAGGTGACCTCACTGGCGAAACCGGCCCGCCGGGCCACTTCCGGCACCGGATGATCGGTGCGTTCCAGCAGCTTGCGGGCCGCGTCCAGCCGGTGGCCCAGCAGCCACCGGTGCGGGGTGGTGCCGGTGGCGGCGGCGAAGTGCCGGGCGAAGGAACGCGGGGACATCCCGGCCCAGCCGGCCATGGTCGCCACGGACAGGGGCTCGTGCAGCGAACGCAGGGCACGCGCCCGTACGGCGGCCAGCGCCTCGGCCGTCCGGTCCGCGGCCGGGACGGGCCGGTCCAGGTACTGGGCGTGGTCCCCGGTACGGAACGGACCCGTCACCATGGAACGGGCGATGGCGGCGGCGGCCTCGGCGCCGTGCGCCTCCCGGACCAGGTGCAGGCAGAGGTCGATCCCCGAAGCCACCCCGGCGGAGGTCCACAGCCCGCCGTCCTCGACGTAGAGCGGCGCGTCCTCGACCACGATCCCCGGGTAGCGCGCGGCGAGCTGCGGGGCCAGCCACCAGTGGGTGACCGCCCGGCGGCCCTCCAGCAGACCGGCCTCCGCCAGGATGAACGCCCCGGCGCACAGGGCGGCGACCGGCACGCCCCGGCCGTGCGCCTCGCGCAGGGCGGCGAGGACCGGCGGGGGCGTCGGATCGGCCGGCTCGGCCAGCGCCGGTACGACGACCAGGTCCGCGCCGGCCAGCCAGTCCAGCCCCCGGTCGGGGGACAGGGTCAGCCCGCCGGGCAGCGGGATCGGCCCGGGTTCCAGGGCGCACCGGCGCAGCTCGAAGCCCGGCACCCCGGCGTGGCTGCGGTCGGGGCCCCAGACCTCGGTGATGACGGCGAGGTCGAAGCTGCGGATACCGGGCTGGACGACGATCGCGACACGGCGCATCCGGCCAGTCTGCCAGGGGTCCAGAACTGCCAGTCTGGCAGGATCCCATCGGTACGGGGCCTCGCGGGCGCTGTCGGGCCCGCGGCGGGGCGGACAGCATGGAGCCATGACAACGACCGCGATCGAGATCGCCCCCGACAGTGCCCTGCTGGTCATCGACGTGCAGAAGGGCTTCGACGAGGAGTCCTTCTGGGGGCCCCGCAACAACCCGGCGGCCGAGGACAACATCGCGGCCCTGATGGACGCCTGGCAGGCGGCCGGCCGCCCGGTGGTCCTCGTCCGGCACGCGTCCGTGCAGCCCGGCTCCGTCCTCGCCGCCGACCACCCCGGCCATGCCTTCAAGGATGTGGTCGAGAAGCGGAGCCAGGGGGCCCTGGTGATCACCAAGACCGTGAACTCGGCCTTCTACGGCACGCCGGACCTGGCCGACTGGCTGGGGGCCCAGGGGATCGGCCAGCTGGTGCTGGTGGGCATCCAGACCAACATGTGCGTCGAGACCACGGCCCGGATGGCGGGGAACCTCGGCTACGACGTGCTCGTCCCGCTCGACGCCACGCACACCTTCGACCTCGCCGGCCCGGGGGGCCTCGCCCTGACGGCGGACGAGCTCGCCACCGCCACGGCGGTGAGCCTCCACGGTGGCGGCTTCGCCCGCGTGGTCACCACGGCGGACCTCCTCGCCGCGTAGCCCGGCAGCACCGACGGCCTCAGCCGGGCCATTTCAGCCTCGCCGGCGTTCGAGGCGCGGGGTCTGGGGCGGAGCCCCAGGAAACCCGGCTCCGCCGGGCACCGGGCTCCGCCCGGACCTTCCCCCAGCTACCGCTGGGAGGTGCCCCCTGCTCAAACGCGGGAGGGGCTGGATCTGGCCCGGCGAGGCTGGGTTCGGCGGAGCCGGAATGGTCGAGGGCCCCGGCCCCGGGACAAGGGGGTCGGGGCCCTCGAAGGAGCCGGTCGGGTCAGAGGACGTCGGCGGCGATGTTGGCCGCGACCTGCTCCAGCAGGGGACCCGCGTTCGGGATGGACTTGGCCGGGTCGGGCTCCAGGTCCGTGAGCGGGTACGCCTTGCGGATGCCGGCCCCCTCCAGGGCCTCCTGCGTCAGCAGCAGCCGACCGCAGACGGCCACCACGGGCTTGCCCGCCGCACGCGCCGCGGCCGCGACACCCGCCGGGGCCTTGCCGTGCAGGGTCTGCTCGTCCAGGGAGCCCTCGCCGGTGATGACCAGCGTGGCCCGCTCCAGCGCGGGGGCGAAGCCCAGCACCTCCAGCATCAGCTCGATGCCGGGGCGGAACGTCGCGCCGAGCAGCAGGGCCCCGTAGCCGATGCCGCCCGCGCCGCCGGCACCCGGGAGCACCGCGCACTCGGCGGCCTTCGCACCGATCGACTTCTCCAGGACCACCGCGAAGTGCGCCAGCGCCGCGTCGAGCGTCGCCACGTCCTCGGGCGACGCCCCCTTCTGCGGGCCGTAGACCGCGGCGCAGCCCTTCGGGCCGGTCAGCGGGTTGTCCACGTCGCTCGCGAGGACGAACTCCACCTCCGCGAAGCGCGGGTCGACGCCGGACAGGTCGGCCGAGGCCAGTTCGGCCAGCGCGCCGCCGCCCGGACCCACCGGTTCGCCGTTCGCATCCAGGAACACCGCGCCCAGGGCGGCCAGCATGCCGGCGCCGCCGTCGGTGGTGGCACTGCCGCCCACGCCGAAGACGATCGAGCGCGCACCCGCGTCCAGCGCGGCCTTGAGCAGCTCGCCCGAGCCGTACGTGGTCGCCGTCAGCGCGGCGAAGGTGCCCGCCGGCAGCAGCTGCAGCCCGGAGGCCTCCGCCATCTCGACCACCGCGGTGCCCTCGCGCAGCGCGAAGGCGGCCGTGACCTGGTCGCCGAGGGGTCCGGTGACCCGTACCTCCCGGCGTTCGAAGCCGGCTGCCACGGCTGCCGCGACCGTTCCGTCGCCGCCGTCCGCGACGGGGAGGGTCTCGATCTCCACGTCCGGTACGGCCCTGCGCAGGCCGGCCGTCACCCGCTCCGCGACCTGAACGGCCGTGAGCGAGCCCTTGAATTTGTCCGCGGCGATGAGCACGCGCGCGGCCTCAGTTACTGCTCCGTCCGTCACCTTGCTATTCCCTTGCTATCGAACAGTGCAGTCGCGCCGCCATGAGCTTATCCGGAGGATCCTCCTATGCCCATGAGTGGCCTGGGCCACACCCGGCGTGCCATGCCCCTAAATGGGGATATACAGCCGCATAGTGTGGCCGCATGAGCGCGGAATCACTGGAACGGCCACGTCCGCAGACCCCGGGAGGGGGATCCGGCGGCCCCGCGGACGGTGCGCCCGACCGTGCCGTCGTCACCGTGGGTGTGATCGCCGTGCTGGCCGTCGTCGCCTGGGCGGCCCTGGCCGGGGACTCCTTCGACACGGCCTCCGGAACCGCGCTCTCCTGGGTGCTGGGCAACTTCGCCTGGCTGTTCGTGATCGCCGCCGATGTCTTCCTCGTCATGTGCGTCGTCCTCGCGGTCAGCCGGTTCGGCCGGATCCGCCTCGGCGCCGACGATTCCGAGCCCGAGTTCACCAACCTCGCGTGGATCGCGATGATGTTCAGCGCCGGTATGGGCATCGGCCTGATGTTCTACGGGGTGGGGGAGCCGCTGACCCACTACCTGGCCCCGCCCCCGGCCTCCGGGGCGGCTCCCCGCACCGGCGCCGCCGCCCTCGCGGCCATGGAGTACTCCTTCTTCCACTGGACCCTCACCCCCTGGGCGATCTACGGCATCGCCGGCCTCGCCCTGGCCTACGCGACGTTCCGCAAGGGCCGCGGCAACCGCCTCAGCTCGGCCTTCGTCCCCTTGATGGGAGCGGAACGGGCCGATGGCCGTCCCGGCAAGGCCGTCGATCTGCTGGCCGTGTTCGCCACCGTCTTCGGCACCGCCACCAGCCTCGGCCTCGGCGCGCTCCAGGTTTCGAAAGGGCTCAGCCTCACCACCGGCATCGAGGACTCCGTCACCGTCGAGCTGGTCATCATCGGCTCGCTGTCGGCGGCCTTCGTCCTCTCCGCCTTCTCCGGCCTGCACAAGGGCGTGAAGTGGCTCAGCACCGTCAACATCGTGCTCGCCGCCACCCTGATGCTCTTCGTCTTCGTGCTCGGCCCCACCGTCTACATCCTCGACGTGATCCCTGCGAGCATCGGCGGGTACCTGAGCGAGCTGGTGCCCATGGCCAGCCGCACCGGCGCCTTCACCGACTCCAAGTGGCTCGGCGCGTGGACGATCTTCTACTGGGCCTGGTGGCTCTCATGGGCCCCCTTCGTCGGCACCTTCATCGCCCGCATCTCGCGCGGCCGCACCATCCGCGAGTTCCTCATCGGCGTGCTGCTCGTCCCCAGCGGGGCCACCGTGGTCTGGTTCTGCGTCATGGGCGGCACCGCCATCCGCCTCGACTCCACCGGCGCCGTCGACTTCGCCCTCACGATCAAGGACGGTACGGAGGCCTCGCTGTTCGCGATGCTGGACGCCCTGCCGCTCTCCACGGTCACCTCATGGGTCGCCATGGTCCTCGTCATGACCTACTTCGTCACCAGCGCCGACTCGGCCTCCCTGGTGATGGGCTCACTCACCAGCCGCGGCTCCCTCAACCCGCCCACCTGGCTCGTCGTCACCTGGGGCGTGCTGATGGCCGGCGTCGCCGCCGTCCTGCTCGTGGCGGGCGGCCTGAAGTCGCTGCAGACCGCCACCATCCTGGTCGCGCTGCCCTTCGTCATCGTCATGATGCTGCTCTGCTGGGCCCTGGTGAAGGAACTCCGTACCGACCCCGGCGCCGGACCCGCCCGCCACCACCCCCTGCACGGGATGCGGGACGCGGTCCGGGCCATGGTCGGCGACGCCATCACCGAACAGGGGGCGTCCCGCCACCCGCGGCTGCGGCGCGTGGCCGGGTCCAAGGGGCGGGAGTACGAGGACGGCGAAGGCCCGCGGTCCCCGGAGGCGTGACATCCCCCAGGGCCCCCGGGCCTTGATCCGTCGGGCGGGTCCTGCGGCCCGTCAGGAGAGTTCGTACACCGCCATCCGGCCGTTGTCGTAGACCTTCTTCGCCAGTTCGGCCAGGAGTGGCGACTCGGCGCCCGACGGGCGGTGCGCCACCACGTAGCGGACGTGGTGCCGGTCGTGGAGCCGGCCCAGGATCTCGGCCGTCGGCCGGTAGACGGCGTCCTCGTTGAGCCGGAACAGCTCCTGGTCCCAGAAGGGGCCGCCGTAGGCGGCCGAGCCGCCCGACAGCGCCATGGCGCGCGGTGCGTACGCCCAGCCCTCGATCAGCACCGACCGCTCCGAGTACGCGCTGAGCCACTGCGAGCGGACGTTGTCGCACGACGCACCGGCGGGCAGCGGGCCCTCCAGCTCCCAGCAGTGGCTGTTGGTCGCCAGCACGTCCGACGGCTCGCTGTGGGCACGGATCCAGCGCGCCGCCTGCACCTGCGACCCGGGCATGACCCAGGAGTAGGACCACAGCGATTCCCGGGACTGCAGGACGTCGTGGAAGAGCCCCGGGGTGCCGGCCGTGAGGGCGGCGGTGAGCAGGACGATCGCGCCGCGGCCGCGCAGCGCGGGCCAGACCCGGCCGCCGATCCGCCACAGGACCGCGCCGACCAGGGCGGCCAGGGCCAGCGCGCCGGCCAGGGCGAGCGCGGGCAGCAGCACGGAGTAGGGGGTGGCCCCGCTCCGCTCGTCCCCGGCGAGCCGCAGGACGTAGGCCGACCAGCGGCCGGAGTAGCGGTAGATCGCGAACGTGAGCAGCGCCGAGAAGGCGATCACGCCGAAGGCGAGTGCGGCCTTGGCCCGTGCGCCGAGCGCGGCGCGTTCGAACGTCTCGCAGAAGCCCCAGGCCGAGAGCACGGCCCCGAAGGGCAGCGCGGCGAGCGTGAAGTAGCTGGCGTTGTAGCCGTTGACGGCCAGGTAGGCACACGGTCCCGCCACGGAGGCACCGAGCAGGAACCACTGGACGGGCTCCAGTCGGAAGCGCCGCTTCGAGATCAGCGGGATCATGCCGAGCAGCTTCAGCTGGTGGTTGAGCACGAAGGCGACCAGGGTGCCCACGACCACGAGGGCCTGGAACGCCGGCGAGCGCAGGTGCCCCGGATCGGCCCAGTAGCCGCGGATGTTGCCGAACGGGATGACTTCGAGGCCGTAGCTCTCGAAGTTGAAGATGACGGCCGTCGCGAAGAGCTGGGCACCGCCGAGGATCGCGCCCAGCCCGACCACGTGCCACGGGATGCGCCGGGTGCTGATCAGCAGGACGAGACCGGTCAGGGCCAGGCCGGCCAGGGTGACGGGCAGGGTGCTCGCCTTGGCCGCGGTCGAGGCCAGGGCGAACAGCGCGACGAGGACGTACACCCCGCGGCCGAAGAGCGGGGCCCGGTCGCCACCCTCGCCGTCCGCGGCAGCCCCGCCGTCCTTGCGGCTCCGGCGCAGGGCGTCGCCGACGACCCCCATCAGCGCGATCAGCAACGGCTGGCTGTACGTCTGGGAGAGGCTCGACCAGGACATCAGCCGGACGGCGGGGGCGCCGAAGGTCCAGGTGGGGACGGGGTTGGGGTAGATCGCGGTGAACTCGGCGACCGCGAAGACCAGCAGCGCGGCCAGCGGCCCCGCCCAGGCCCGCCCGATGAGGCGCCGGGCCACCACGGCGGTGATCACCATGCCGAGCGCCGCCAGCGCGGGGACCATGAGCCGGGACTCGATCACCGCGAGGTCGAGGTGACCGACCATGTCGGTCATCGCCATGTGGGCGAAGGTGAACCAGTGGTAGTACAGGGGCTCGCCGGAAGCCTGGGGAAGGGTCAGCGGGACGTTCTGCTTCGCGTTCGCGGCGAGCGACAGCATGTATGGCATGTCGCCGAAGAGCCTGCTGTCCTCCTTGTCCGGGAGCACCGGGTAGAGGGACAGGAAGACCTGGTGGAAGTAGACGCTGCTGAGCATCACGGTCCCGGAGACCGACCAGGACCAGCCCGGCGAGGGGCTGGTGTACCCGCGCGGACGCCAGTGCCGGCGGAGCTTCGGTACGGCGGCGAAGGGGACCACCACGGCGAGCGGCCACGCGAGGGCGAGCCCCTGGGCGCCGGCCCCGACGAGGACCGCCCAGGCGGCCAGTTCCAGGACGAGGCCGGTGACCGCACCGAAGGCGAGGTCCTCGACCAGCGAGTGCGGCCGCCGGCGCAGGGCCCGGAAGACCAGCGTGCCGGGGAGCATGACGCCCCAGAGCACGTAGAAGGTGTACCGGGCGATGTCGCCGACCGGGGTGTCCGAGGCCAGCAGCAGGGAGACCAGGAGAAGGTACGCGGCGGCCGCCGGCAGGAAACGCCAGAACGCGTGCGGTCCGGGCCGGTCGGGCGCGGGGGACGGGGACGAGCCGCTCAGCGGCCGCGCTCCGAGGCCGGTCCGCTCGGGCGTGGCGCTGCCAGTTGTACCCATGTGTCTTGTTCTTCCCTACCTGCTGTGCGTCGGCCGCCCCGGACCGGGGCGGGCCGGGAGCGCCCCGGACCGGGGCGCCAGGGATCAGGCCGCGTACTCGGAGACCCGCTGGTCGCGGTCGGCGGCCCCGGTGTCCTCGGCGGAGTCGTAGCCGACGAAGTAGGCGGGCCGGGCCTGGACGGCCGAGTAGATCCGGCCTATGTACTCGCCGAGCAGGCCCACACAGATGAGCTGGACACCGCCGATGAAGAGCATGCCGATGAACAGCGACGACCAGCCGGGCACGGTCGAGCCGAACGCGTACTGGAGCGTCGTGTAGATCGCCAGGCAGAAGCAGACGAGGAAGCTCAGCAGGCCGAGCCAGGTGGCGAGCCGCAGCGGGCTGGCGGAGAAGTTCGTGATGCTGTCGAGGGCCAGGCGGACCATCTTGGACAGCGGGTAGTGGGTGCTGCCGGCGACCCGCTCCTCGCGGACGTAGACGACCTCACCGCTGCTGAAGCCGAGCCACGGCACGAGCAGCCGGTAGACCGGCTGGTGCTCGGGCAGGGACTTGAGCGCGTCGACGGCGGCCCGGCTGAGCAGGCGGAAGTCGCCGGCCTGGTTGGGCATGTTCTTGCCGACGAGCTTGCGCATCAGCCAGTAGTAGACGCCGGCCGTGCGCCGCTTGAAGAAGGTGTCGGTGCCGCGGTCCCCGCGGACGCCGTAGACGATGTCCAGGTTCTTCTCGCGGGCCAGCTCGTACATCTCGACGATCTTCTCCGGCGGGTCCTGGAGGTCGGCGTCGATGCTCACGACGTACGCGCCGTAGGCCCGGTGGATGCCCGCGGTCAGCGCGGCCTGGTGCCCGGAGTTGCGGGCGAAGCGCACGATGCGCAGCTCGGGCCACTCCTGGCGGATCTTCTGCATGATCATCGGAGTGGCATCGGTGCTGCCGTCGTCGATGCCGACCACCTCGTAGCTGATCCCCATGCCGTCCAGGATCGGGCGCAGGCGCGCCACGGTCAGGGGCAGGGCCTCCTGCTCGTTGTAGATCGGGATCACGACGGACAGCACGGGTGCCGACCGGTCGGCTGCGTCGCGTGCCGGGGCTGCTGCGTTCTGCATGGAGGGGCTTGTCTTCAATCTCCGAGTGCGGAAGACCGCCGGCGGGTGCCTGACGATCTGACCTGCCGAGAGCAGGACGTCGGCAGTGGACCACCAGGCCGACGACGCGGAGGCGCACCAGCTACCGGAGCCCTTGGTGCCACAGGGCAGAAGCAGGTGACCCGGGCGAGCGGCAACAATATCATCAGTAAAGCAATCATCATTTGGCCATCTTCGGTCCCCGAGGGGATCGAACACCCCGCACCGCCCGGCACGACGCCTCGATAGGGTTGCGGCGTGACCACCGCAGATGACTACGCCACGTACATCGCGAGCCTGCCCCGGGTGCTGGCCGGCGCGGCCGCCCTCTTCCGGGACGCCGAAGGCCGGGTCCTGCTCGTCGAGCCCAACTACCGCGAGGGCTGGGCCCTGCCGGGCGGCACCATCGAATCGGACCAGGGCGAGTCGCCGCGCACCGCGGCCCGGCGCGAGAGCGCCGAGGAGATCGGCCTCGACCTCCCCCTCGGCCGTCTTCTCGCCGTCGACTGGGTGCTGGGCCCCGGCCGCCCGCCGGTGGTCGCCTACATCTACGACGGCGGCGTACTCGACGAGGCCCAGCTCGCCTCCGTCACGCTGCAGGAGGAGGAGCTGATCTCCTGGCGGCTGGTCGAGCCCGCCGAACTCACCGCATACCTGCCCGAATCGCTCGGACTGCGCGTCCAAGAGGCGTACCGGATCGTGCAGTCGGGCGAGGGCACCGCGGAGCTGGAGAACGGCCGGCGCCCGGTCACCTCGTGACCGGGCGTGCCGTAACACCGGACTTACCCCGACCAGGACAGAATCAGCAGATGATCACGATGTACGCCTGGCCCAGCACCGCCGACGGGCCCGACGCCCTTCCCATGGTGCACTTCACCACCGACCAGCAGGCCGGTGGTGAAGTCACTCCGGAGGGGACCCCGGTGTGGCTCTTCGACACCGCGATACGCGAGGGCGGCTGGGCGCAGTTCACCGATTTCGAGAGCTGGTCCGTCCCGGCCGCCGGCTGGCAGGCCTTCTACCGCCGCGAGGACGACCTCCTCGCCGTCACCGGACCCGGCTCCTGCGAGGGCTGGTACCAGGGCAACCTCGGCGCCGACCCCGACTGGGTGGCGGCCGCCGCCACCCAGCAGAGCGTGGTCCTGCTCGCCGCCCCGGTCCAGCACCCCTCGCTGTACGGCTACGCCGTGGAGGCCGGAGCCGCCTTCGCGCTGCTCGTTCCGCTCCTCGTCGTCTGACCCGGCCGGGCCCGGTCAGGCCAGGAGCTTGGCCTTGGCGCGGTCGAACTCCTCCTGCGTGATGTCGCCCTTGTCCTTGAGCGCGGAGAGCTTGTGCAGCTCGTCCGCGCTGCCGCCGGAGCCCGCCGTCTTCTGGACGTAGTCCCGGAAGGCGGCCTCGTTCTCCTGGACCTGCTTCAGGTCCCGCTCGCCCATGCTCCTGCCCCGTGCGATGAGGTAGACGAACACGCCCAGGAAGGGCAGCAGGAGTACGAAGATCAGCCATCCCGCCTTCCCCCAGCCGCCGAGGCTGTGGTCACGGAAGATATCCGTGATGATCTTGAAGAGCAGGAAGAACCACATGATCCACAGGAACAGGTACAGCATCGTCCAGAAGATGTTGAGAAGCGGATAGTCGTCCATGCCCGACTCCGATCATGTAGCGGTATTCCATTCATACAACCGCTTCAAAAACTCCGCATTTCGGAATGGGGCCGGGCCGGACCGGCGTTCGGGACCGCTCTCCAGGACAGAACTCAGGCCGGTTCTCCGGATTCGAAGGCCAGCAGCCGGACCTTGCGGTCGAGCCCGCCGCCGTAGCCGGTCATCCCGCCCGACGCGCCGATCACCCGGTGGCAGGGCACGATGATGCCGACCGGGTTCTTCCCGTTCGCCAGGCCCACCGCGCGCGAGGCGCTGGGCTTGCCCAGCCTCGCCGCGAGCTCCCCGTACGACCACGTCTCGCCGTACGGGATCCGCACGAGCTGGTCCCAGACGCTGCGCTGGAAATCGGTGCCCTCCAGGCGCAGCGGGAGGTCGAACTCCGTGAGCTCCCCCGCGAAGTAGGCGGTCAGCTGGCGCGCCACCTCGGGGAAGGGCTCCTCGGCGGCGGCCACCCGCTCCCCGAAGGACTCCTCGGCCGGCCGGTGGCGCTGCCCGGTCATGTAGAGGCCGCTGAGGACCCCGTCCGTGGCGACCAGGGTCAGCGGACCGTAGGGGCTGTCGACGACGGTGTGCGTCTTGGTGCTGTTCATGGTGGATCGCATCGCTGGTGCTCCTCAGGCGGGCAGGTGGTTGATGGGGTGGGCGTCGGTGGCCCAGAGGTACTGGACGGCGTACGCACGCCAGGGCCGCCATGCGGCCGCCCGCGCGGTGAGCGCCGAGGGGGTGGACGGCAGCCCGAGCCCCTGCGCTGCCCGCCGGATCCCCAGATCGGACGGCAGGAAGGCATCCGGGTCGCCGAGCGCCCGCATCGCGATCACCTCGGTGGTCCACGGGCCGAAGCCGGGCAGCGCCGTCAGCTGGGCCCGCGCCGTCTCCCAGTCGCTGTCGAGGCCGAGCGCCAGTGAGCCGTCGGCGAGCGCCGAGACCAGGGTGGTCAGCGTGGCGCGCCGGCTGCGCGGCAGGGCCAGCGCCTCAGGGTCCAGCCCGGCGAGCGCCTGCGGGGAGGGGAACAGATGGGTCAGCCCGCCCAGCGGGTCCTCGACCGGCTCCCCGTGCGCGGCGACCAGCCGGGCCGCGTGCGTGCGCGCCGCAGCGGTGGAGACCTGCTGGCCCAGCACCGCCCGTACGGCGAACTCCGGCGCGTCGACCGTACGGGGCACCCGGCGCCCGGGGGCCTTGTCCACGAGCGGGGCCAGCAGCGGATCGGAACGCAGCTGCTCGTCGACCGCCTCGGGGTCGGCGTCCAGGTCGAGCATCCAGCGGCAGCGGCTGATGGCGATGGTGAGGTCGCGCAGGTCGGTCAGGGCGAGCCGGCAGCCGATGTGGTCGGGCTGCGGGGTCAGGGCGACGACGCCGGTGCCGTAGGGCAGGCGCAGGGTGCGGCGGTAGGCGCCGTCGCGCCACTCCTCGACCCCGGGGACGGCGGTCGCGGCGAGGTGTCCGAAGAGGTTGTCGGGGTTCAGCGGGGCCCGGAACGGCAGCCGCAGACTGATCGTCCCCGGGATCCGGGGCGGGGCGTTCCTGCCGCGGCCGGCCTTGACGGCCCGCTCCCGCAGCTCGCTCGGGGACAGGGCGAAGACCTCGCGGACCGTGTCGTTGAAGGTCCGGATGGAGGAGAACCCGGCGGCGAAGGCCACGTCGCCCATCGGGAGCTCGGAGGTCTCGATGAGCAGCCGGGCGGTCTGGGCGCGCTGGGCCCGGGCCAGGGCCAGCGGACCGGCCCCGAGCTCGGCGTTCAGCTGCCGCTCGACCTGGCGGGCGGAGTAGCCCAGCCGTGTGGCCAGGCCCGGCACCCCCTCCCGGTCCACCACGCCGTCCTGGATCAGCCGCATCGCGCGCGCGACGGCGTCGGCGCGGGCGTTCCACTCGGGGGAACCGGGGCTCGTATCGGGCCGGCAGCGCTTGCACGCACGGAACCCGGCCTGCTGGCAGGCGGCCGCGCTGGGCAGGAAGGTCATGTTCTCGACCTTCGGCGGCACGGCGGGACAGCTGGGCCTGCAGTAGATCCGGGTGGTCAGGACGGCGGTGAAGAACCAGCCGTCGAAGCGGGCGTCCTTCGACTGCACGGCCCTTACGCAGCGCTCGGTGTCGGTGTGCATGCGTCCAGCTTCGGGGTTCCGGTTACGCCGGGCTGGCGGTTTTCCGACATCAAGGTTATGCCGTGTCCCTGGCCGGGGGCTCGGAGGTGGGCGGGGCGGGGCGGGCCGGGCGGGGCCGGGTCCGGCGGCGGGGCGGGGGTCGTCCGGGGTAGGCATGATTTATGGCCCCCCATCGGGACAAGAAGTGCCCGGCGGTCCGGGCCAACAAATCACGTTTTACACCCCGGACAACCCCCGCCCCACCACCGGCCCCGACCCCGCCCTCGGGCGATCGGTACGGGCCCGGAACCACGAGACCACTGCCCATGGGGCCGATACGGGGGCGGGACCGCAGGAGGGGGCGGCGGCGGGGTGGGGAGTGTCCGGGGTGTAAAACGTGATTTGTTGGCCCGCGCCGGGGAGTCCTGTGGGATTCCGCTCGGGGGCCATAAATCATGCCTACCCCGGACACTCCCCGCCCCGCCGCCGCCCCCGGCCTCACTCCGACCCCGCCCCGGCCCGGAACCCGCCTGGCGGGAACGGCAGAAGGCCCCCGGATGCCGATGGCATCCGGGGGCCTTCTCCGGTACAGCTAGCGCAGCGTCGTGGCGCGGGCCTCGCGGCGGTTGTGCCGGAAGGTGTTGGCCTTCCGGGTCGTCGCGAAGAGCGGAATGGTCGCCGCCATCGCGATCTGCAGGGCGCAGCCGGTCTGGAGCAGCAGCTGACCGCCCGGGGCGTCGAACGCCCAGGCCGCCAGCAGCCCCATCGCACTGACGATCCAGCAGAGCATCGCCACGGCGAGAACGCCCCGCGGCTTGGGGTACTCGACCCGGCTCACCATCAGCCAGGCCACCCCGATGATCGCCAGCAGCGTCGGGACGAACGGCAGCTCCAGCAGCACGATCGAGACGACCGTGAGCGCGCCGAAGGGGCTCGGCATGCCCTGGAACATGCCGTCCTTCATCGTCACGCAGCTGAATCTCGCGAGTCTGAGCACCACGGCGAGCAGCACCACGATCGCGGCCAGCGCCGACATCTTCTGGTGCGCGTCGACGGCGACCATGCCGTAGACGAGCACGAAGTAGGCCGGCGCGAGGCCGAAGCTGATCAGGTCGGACAGGTTGTCCAGCTCGGCACCCATCGGCGAGCTGCGCAGCTTGCGGGCCACGATGCCGTCGAAGAGGTCGAAGACCGCGGCGAGCAGCATCAGTATCACTGCCGTCGCGGCGCTGTTACGGGCCATGCCCGATTCGCCACTGCCGGTGAGGTGCGGGATGAGGATTCCGGTGGTGGTGAAGTACACCGCCATGAATCCGCACGTCGCGTTACCGAGCGTGAGGGTGTCCGCTATCGACAGCCGCAGCGAGAGCGGCATGTCGTCCTCGGCGGACTCCTCCTCGGCAGGTTCGGGAACCCAGCCGGCGGCCGGAGTCTCAGGGTCAGTCACGGTCAATTCGTGTCACCCCCGCGGTGGTGGCCTGACCGACCTCGACCGCGACCTCGACGCCCTCGGGGAGGTAGATGTCGACGCGGGAGCCGAAGCGGATCAGACCGATGCGTTCGCCCTGCTCCACCTTGGTTCCGGCCGGCAGGTACGGGACGATGCGACGGGCGACGGCGCCGGCGATCTGCACCATCTCGATGTCACCGAGTTCGGTGTCGAAGTGCCAGACAACGCGCTCGTTGTTCTCGCTCTCCTTGTTGAACGCCGGGACGAATCCGCCGGGGATGTGCTCCACGGACGTCACCGTGCCCGCGAGGGGCGCACGGTTGACGTGGACGTTCAGCGGGCTCATGAAGATCGCGACCCGGGTCCGTCCGTCCTTCCACGGCATGATGCTCTGCACCACACCGTCGGCGGGCGAGATGACACGTCCCTGAGCGATCTCACGCTCGGGGTCGCGGAAGAACCACAGCATGCCCGCGGCGAGCGCGGTGGCGGGCACGGCCGCCGCGGCCCAGCGTCCGGACTTGCGGGCCCGGGTGAGGCTGAGCGCCGCGGTGGCGACGGTCGGCAGAAGCCACGGCGATGCTCCGCGCGCGAGGCGTACGCCAAGGAGGCTGTCGCGAGGTGCAGAGGTTTGGCTGTGGGGCATGGATGACCTTCGTAGCGGGTGATTGCCGCGCCGTAAACGGGGGGACGGGACGGCGGCTTTACTGGAATGCTATCGGTTGCGCGCAACAACTGGGCAAGCCAGAAGCCGAGTCGATGACGGTCAGCCAGTCACTGCCAGTGATCCTTTCGCAACGAACCCATGGATGATTCGCTGCAAAAGGGACTTTCAGCCCTGAAGCCGGTACTCCTCGAGCAGGCGTCGCCCGATGATCATTTTCTGGATCTCGGCGGTACCTTCACCGATCAGCAGCATCGGGGCCTCCCGGTAGAGACGCTCGATCTCGTACTCCTTCGAGAACCCGTATCCACCGTGGATACGGAAGGCGTCCTCGACGACCTCCTTGCAGTACTCGGAGGCGAGGTACTTCGCCATCCCTGCTTCGAGGTCGTTTCGTTCCCCGGAGTCCTTTTTGCGTGCTGCATTCACCATCATCGCATGGGCGGCTTCGACCTTGGTAGCCATCTCGGCCAGCTTGAACTGAATCGCCTGGTGCTCGGCGATCGGCTTGCCGAAAGTGTGACGTTGCTGGGCATAGGAGACACCCAGTTCGAAAGCACGCTGAGCGACGCCGCAGCCACGCGCCGCCACGTTGACTCGGCCGACCTCGACCCCGTCCATCATTTGGTAAAACCCTCGGCCCGTCTGACCGCCGAGTACCCGATTGGCCGGAATGCGCAGTCCGTCCATGATGAGCTCGGTCGTGTCGACGCCCTTGTAGCCCATCTTGTCGATCTTGCCGGGGATGGTCAGGCCGGGGCGGACCTCACCGAAGCCGGGCTCCTTCTCGACGAGGAAGGTCGTCATCGACTTGTGGGGCGCGGTGCCCTCGGGGTGTCCTTCGTCACTCCGGACGAGAACGGCCACCAGGGTGGAGCTGCCGCCGTTCGTCAGCCACATCTTCTGGCCGTTCAGGACGTACTCGTCGCCGTCCTTCACCGCCTTGGAGGAGATGGCCGACACGTCGGAGCCCAGCGCCGGCTCGGACATCGAGAACGCGCCGCGCACCTCGCCCAGGGCCATGCGGGGAAGGAAGTAATCCTTCTGCTCCTGCGTGCCGTGCTGCTTGAGCATGTACGCCACGATGAAGTGGGTGTTGATGATGCCCGAGACGGACATCCAGCCACGGGCGATCTCCTCGACGCACAGGGCGTAGGTGAGGAGCGACTCACCCAGGCCGCCGTACTCCTCCGGGATCATCAGGCCGAAGAGGCCGAGTTCCTTGAGGCCGTCGACGATCTGCTGCGGGTACTCGTCACGGTGTTCGAGCTCGGTCGCGACCGGGATGATCTCCTTGTCGACGAACTCCCGGACGGTCTTGAGGATCTCCCGCTGGACGTCGGTCAGCCCGGCGGTCTGGGCGAGTCGGGCCATGGCTACTTCCCCTGTTCCTTCAGCGTGGGGCGGCCGGGCTGCTCGCCGCCGCGCTCCTTGATGTACGTCTCGGTCGGGACCATCACCTTGCGCCGGAAGACGCAGACGAGGGTGCCGTCCTGCTTGTAGCCCTTGGTCTCCACGTAGACGATCCCGCGGTCGTTCTTCGACTTCGACGGGGTCTTGTCGAGGACCGTGGTCTCGCCGTAGATGGTGTCGCCGTGGAAGGTCGGCGCCACGTGCCGCAGGGACTCGATCTCCAGGTTGGCGATGGCCTTCCCGGAGACGTCCGGCACGGACATGCCGAGCAGCAGCGAGTAGATGTAGTTGCCCACGACCACGTTCTTGCCGAAGTCGGTCGTGTTCTCCGCGTAATTGCTGTCCATGTGGAGCGGGTGGTGGTTCATGGTCAGCAGGCAGAAGAGGTGGTCGTCGTACTCGGTGACCGTCTTTCCGGGCCAGTGCTTGTAGACCGCGCCGACCTCGAACTCTTCGTAAGTGCGTCCGAACTGCATCGGGATCAGGCCTCCGGGATCTCGAACTTGGTGGTGCGCTGCATCCCGGCCGCCCGGCCCTTGCCGGCGATGACCAGGGCCATCTTGCGGCTGGCCTCGTCGATCATCTCGTCGCCGAGCATGGCCGAGCCCTTCTTGCCGCCGGCCTCGGAGGTGCACCAGTCGTACGCGTCGAGGATCAGCTCGGAGTGGTCGTAGTCCTCCTGGGAGGGGGAGAAGACCTCGTTCGCCGCGTCGACCTGGCCCGGGTGCAGCACCCACTTGCCGTCGAAGCCCAGCGCGGCGGCCCGGCCCGCCACCTCGCGGTAGGCGTCCACGTCGCGGATCTGCAGGAAGGGGCCGTCGATCGCCTGGAGGTTGTGCATGCGGGCCGCCATCAGGATCCGCATCAGGATGTAGTGGTAGGCGTCCGCCGGGTAGCCGGGCGGCTGCATGCCCACGACCAGGGACTTCATGTTGATCGAGGCCATGAAGTCGGCCGGGCCGAAGATGATCGTCTCCAGCCGCGGCGAGGCGGCGGCGATCTCGTCGACGTTCACCAGGCCCTTGGCGTTCTCGATCTGCGCCTCGATGCCGATCTTGCCGACCTCGAAGCCCATGGTCTTCTCGATCTGGGTCAGCAGCAGGTCCAGCGCCACGACCTGCTGGGCGTCCTGGACCTTCGGCAGCATGATGCAGTCGAGGTTCTGGCCGGCGCCCTCGACGACCGTGACGACGTCGCGGTAGGTCCAGTGCGTGGTCCAGTCGTTGACGCGCACGACGCGGGTCTTGCCGGTCCAGTCGCCGTTGTTCAGCGCGTCCACGATGGTGTGGCGGGCGCCTTCCTTGGCGAGCGGCGCGCAGGCGTCCTCCAGGTCCAGGAAGACCTGGTCGGCCGGCAGGCCCTGGGCCTTCTCCAGGAACCGCGGGTTCGAGCCGGGCACCGCGAGGCAGGAGCGACGCGGGCGAAGGCGGTTCACCGGGTGGACGGGCGTGGTCATGCGGGGACCTCCGTGCTTGCAACGAATTCGTTGTCGATGTCGAGGGGGGCGAGCTTGTTTGCCTTGCGGATCTCGTCGACGATACGGCCGATGATCTCCGTGATGCCGAAGTCCTTGGGCGTGAAGACCGCGGCGACACCCGCGGCCTTCAGGGTCACGGCGTCGGCGTTGGGAATGATGCCTCCGACGATGACGGGGATGTCACCCGCCCCCGCCGTCCGCAGCCGTTCCAGGACGTCCGGGACCAGAGCGCTGTGCGAGCCGGACAGGATGGACAGTCCCACGCAGTGCACGTCCTCGGCCAGCGCCGCGGAGGAGATCTCCTCCGGCGTCAGCCTGATGCCCTGGTAGACCACCTCGAAGCCGGCGTCTCGGGCCCGGACGGCGATCTGCTCGGCGCCGTTGGAGTGCCCGTCCAGGCCGGGCTTGCCGACCAGCAGGCGCAGCCGGCCCGAGCCGAGCTCGTCGGCCGTACGGGACACCTTCGCGCGGACCTCGTGCATCGGCGTACCGGGCTCGGCGGTGACCGCGACCGGGGCCGAGGAGACTCCGGTGGGGGCGCGGAACTCGCCGAACACCTCGCGCAGGGCGCCGGCCCACTCGCCGGTGGTGACACCGGCGCGGGCGCACTCCAGCGTGGCCTCCATCAGGTTCTCGGTGCCCGCCGCGGCCTCCTTGAGGCGCTCCAGCGCCTGCTGGGTGGTGGGGAAGACGAACGGGTCGCCGTTCCCCTGGCGGTCCGAGGACTCCTGGCGCTCGGCGCGCCAGCGGCCGATGCGCTCGACGGTCAGCGCCTCCGTTGCCGGGTCGACCGTCATGATGGCGCCGTCCAGGTCGGCCGTGAGCGGGTTCTCCTCGGTCTGCTGGTAGCAGTTGACACCGACGATCTTGTCCTCGCCGGCCTCGATCCGCGCCCGCCGCTCGGCGTGCGAGGAGACCAGCTCGCCCTTCAGGTACCCGGACTCGACGGCCGCCATGGCGCCGCCCATCTCCTGGATCCGGTCGATCTCGGCCAGGCAGTCGGCGACCAGGGAGTCGACTTTGGCCTCGATGACGTGGGATCCGGCGAAGATGTCGTCGTACTCCAGCAGGTCGCTCTCGAGCGCGAGGACCTGCTGGATGCGCAGCGACCACTGCTGGTCCCAGGGCCGGGGCAGACCCAGCGCCTCGTTCCAGGCGGGCAGCTGCACGGCGCGGGCGCGGGCGTCCTTGGAGAGGGTGACCGCGAGCATCTCCAGCACGATGCGCTGGACGTTGTTCTCCGGCTGGGCCTCGGTCAGCCCCAGGGAGTTGACCTGGACGCCGTAACGGAAGCGACGCTGCTTCGCGTTCTCGATGCCGTAGCGCTCGTGGGTGACCTTGTCCCAGATGCGGCCGAAGGCGCGCATCTTGCACATCTCCTCGATGAAGCGGACGCCCGCGTTCACGAAGAAGGAGATCCGGGCGACGACCTCGCCGAAGCGCTCCTGGGGCACCTGGCCCGAGTCGCGCACCGAGTCGAGGACCGCGATCGCCGTGGACATCGCGTACGAGATCTCCTGGACCGGGGTGGCCCCGGCCTCCTGGAGGTGGTACGAGCAGATGTTGATCGGGTTCCACTTGGGGATGTGGTTGACCGTGTACGCGATCATGTCCGTCGTCAGCCGCAGGGACGGCCCCGGCGGGAAGACGTGCGTCCCGCGCGAGAGGTATTCCTTGACGATGTCGTTCTGGGTGGTGCCCTGGAGCTGGGCGATGTCCGCGCCCTGCTCCTCGGCGGCCACCTGGTAGAGCGCCAGCAGCCACATGGCCGTGGCGTTGATCGTCATCGAGGTGTTCATCTGCTCCAGGGGTATGTCCTGGAACAGCCGCCGCATGTCGCCCAGATGGGAGACCGGGACCCCGACCCGGCCCACCTCGCCGCGGGCGAGGATGTGGTCGGGGTCGTATCCGGTCTGGGTCGGCAGGTCGAAGGCGACCGACAGACCCGTCTGGCCCTTGGCGAGGTTGCGGCGGTACAGCTCGTTGGACGCCTCGGCCGTGGAGTGGCCGGCGTACGTCCGCATGAGCCACGGACGGTCCTTCTGGCGCTCTGTCATCTCAGGCTGTCCCTTAGGCCTTTGAACGGTCTCAGACGTTACGGAAGCGGTTGATCGCGTCGAGGTGCGTCGCGCGCAGCTCGTGGTCGCGCACGCCCAGGCCCTCCTCGGGGGCCAGCGCGAGGACGCCGACCTTGCCCTGGTGGAGGTTGCGGTGGACGTCGTAGGCGGCCTGTCCGGTGTCCTCCAGGGAGTAGACCTTCGACAGGGTGGGGTGGATCTTGCCCTTGGCGACCAGGCGGTTCGCCTCCCAGGCCTCGCGGTAGTTCGCGAAGTGCGAGCCGACGATCCTCTTGAGGGACATCCACAGGTAGCGGTTGTCGTACTCGTGGTTGTAGCCGGAGGTCGAGGCGCAGGTGACGATCGTGCCGCCCTTGCGGGTGACGTAGACGCTCGCGCCGAAGGTCTCGCGGCCCGGGTGCTCGAAGACGATGTCCACGTCCTCGCCGCCGGTCAGCTCGCGGATGCGCTTGCCGAAGCGCTTCCACTCCTTCGGGTCCTGGGTGTGCTCGTCCTTCCAGAACTTGTAGCCCTCGGCGTTGCGGTCGATGACCGCCTCGGCGCCCATGGCCCGGCAGATGTCCGCCTTCTCGGGGCTGGAGACCACACAGATCGGGTTGGCGCCGCCGGCGAGCGCGAACTGGGTCGCGTACGAGCCGAGGCCGCCGCTGGCGCCCCAGATCAGGACGTTGTCGCCCTGCTTCATGCCGGCGCCGTTGCGGGAGACCAGCTGGCGGTAGGCGGTGGAGTTGACCAGACCGGGGGAGGCGGCCTCCTCCCAGCTCAGGTGGTCCGGCTTCGGCATCAGCTGGTTGGACTTGACGAGTGCGATCTCCGCCAGGCCGCCGAAGTTGGTCTCGAAGCCCCAGATGCGCTGCTCGGGGTCGAGCATCGTGTCGTTGTGGCCGTCCGAGGACTCCAGCTCGACCGAGAGGCAGTGGGCGACGACCTCGTCGCCCGGCTTCCAGGCGTTGACGCCCGGGCCGGTGCGCAGCACGACGCCCGCGAGGTCGGAGCCGATGATGTGGTACGGCAGGTCGTGGCGCTTGGTCAGCTCCGACAGGCGCCCGTAGCGCTCCAGGAAGCTGAAGGTGGACACCGGCTCGAAGATCGAGGTCCACACGGAGTTGTAGTTGACTGAGGAGGCCATGACGGCGACCAGGGCCTCGCCCGGGCCCAGCTCCGGCACCGGGACGTTGTCCAGGTGAAGGGACTTGCGCGGGTCCTTCTCGCGTGTCGTCAGCCCCGCGAACATCTCCGCCTCGTCCTTGTGCACGGTGATCGCGCGGTACGAGTCGGGCAGCGGCAGGGCCGCGAAGTCTGCGGCGGTGGCGGACTGCGACTGAATCGCGTCCAGGATGTCCTTCACGGTAGAGCCTCCGGCTAGCGCTGATGAGGGTGCGCTGAGGGGAACGGGGGTGCGTGGTGCAGGTGTGGTGTGCCGTCGGTCCGGCTGGTGCGGTGAAGCTGGGCGACGCCCGTGGTGAGGCGTGCGATGCCTGGTGACGCAGGCGATCCGGGGCGCGTTCCATGCCGTGTGGGCGTGGGTCGCGGGGACATCCGGACGTCTTCAACGTATGGCACCCCGTGTCACCCGGCAAGGCACCGCGTGCCAAAACTTTCTCTCATTTGCCGATTGACCTGCACCGATGAGCGATGATCGATCAGAGTTACCCGCGAGTAGGGGCAAGCCGGACATACGAAAGCGGCCGCCCCCGGATCGGGAGCGGCCGCTGTGACGAGAGTGACTTCTACTTGGCGCGCAGGGCTTCCTCGATGGTCCGCATGACCTCGTCCAGCGGGGCATCCGTGCGGGCCACCGCCACCAGCACCTCGCCCTGTGTACGGACGGCCGCCGGCGCGGCCGGGGCCGTGCTCAGGGTGCGGCCCGCGCCGATGCCCGAACCGAAGGTCTTCCGGACGATCGAGAAGGCGTGGTCCAGCTGCGCCTCCACGTCCCCCTGGCCGCCCGCGCGCAGCCAGCGCCGCAGCACGTGGTTGTGGGCGGTCACCACCGCCGAGGCGGCCACCTCGGCCAGCAGCGGGTCGTCGTTGCCGTCGTGGTGGTCGTGCTCGTCGAAATGGGCCAGCAGGTAGCGGGTGAACAGCCGCTCGTACCGGGCCACCGAGGCGATCTCCCGCTCCCGCAGCGCCGGCACCTCACGGGTCAGCCGGTAGCGCTCCACCGACACCGCGGGCGAGGCGGCGTACATCTTCATGACTTCCTTGATCCCGCGGCACACCGTGTCGAGCGGGTGCTCGTGGGCCGGGGCCACGTCCAGGACGGCCTCGGCGCGGGTCAGGGTGTCGTCGTGGTCCGGGAAGATCGCCTCTTCCTTGGACCGGAAGTGCCGGAAGAAGGTCCGCCGAGCCACCCCGGCGGTCGCGGCGATCTCGTCGACCGTCGTCGCCTCGTACCCCTTGGTCGCGAAGAGCTCCATGGCCGCGGCGGCGAGCTCGCGGCGCATCTTGAGCCTTTGAGCGGCCGCCTTGGTGCCGGCCGGGCTCTCCGGGGTGTCGGAGGACGCGGCGGCGCGGGGCGAGGTCTTGGCGGGCTGGGACATAGAGCGAAAGTACTTCATTCGTGCAGGGGAGCGCGCCTGCGGGGGGTGGGAGGGGGGTGGATGCGGGGGAGAGCCCGCACTGGGCTCGTGAGGGTTGGCCCGCCGTGAGGGTCCGGCGGGCCCGAGCAGCCCTCCCCACGCATCCGGCTCGTGGCCCGACGGATTACCGGCGGGCGGCGTACTCACGGAATCCGCGGCCGGTCTTCCGGCCCAGGCAGCCCGCCGCCACCAGGTGCTCCAGCAGCGGGGACGGGGCCAGGCCCGGGTCGCGGAACTCCTTGTGCAGGACCTTCTCGATGGCCAGCGAGACATCCAGGCCGACCACGTCGAGGAGCTCGAACGGGCCCATCGGGTAGCCGCCGCCCAGCTTCATCGCCGCGTCGATCTGGTCGATGTCGGCGTAGTGCTGCTCGACCATCTTGATCGCGTTGTTGAGGTACGGGAACAGCAGCGCGTTCACGATGAAGCCGGCCCGGTCGCCGCAGTCCACCGGGTGCTTGCGCACCTTGAGACAGATCTCGCGGACCGTGGCGTGGACGTCGTCGGCGGTCAGGACGGTCCGGACCACCTCGACCAGCTTCATCGCCGGGGCCGGGTTGAAGAAGTGCATGCCGATCACGTCCTGCGGACGCGAGGTCACGCGGGCGACCGCGATCACCGGCAGCGAGGAGGTGGTGGTGGCCAGCACCGCACCCGGCTTGCAGACCTTGTCCAGGGCCGCGAACAGCTCCTGCTTGACCGCCAGGTCCTCGGCGACGGCCTCCACGGCCAGGTCCACCTCGGCGAAGGCGTCCAGCGAACCGGCCGGGGTGATCCGGTCCAGGGTCTGGGCCGCGCCCTCCTCGGTCAGGCGGCCCTTGGACACCGCACGGCCCAAGGACTTCCCGATCGCGGCCTTGGCGGCCTCGGCCTTCTCCTGGCTGCGGGCGGCGAGCACCACGCTGTAACCGGCCTGCGCGAAGACCTGGGCGATCCCGCTCGCCATGGTCCCCGAGCCGGCCACGCCGACCGAGCTGACGGGACGGCCGCTGCCCACCAGGGACCCGTCGAGCGGGGTCTGCAGGTCGCGGACGATCACCGAGCTGCCCGGCGCCTCGTACGTGTAGAAGCCGCGGCCGGACTTCTGCCCGGTCAGGCCCGCCTCGGCCAGCTGGCCCAGGATCGGGGCCGGGGCGTGCAGGCGGTCGCCGGAGGAGGAGTACATGGCCTCCAGGACGGTACGGGCCGTGTCCACGCCGATCAGGTCGAGCAGCGCGAGCGGGCCCATGGGCAGCCCGCAGCCGAGCCGCATCGCCGCGTCGATGTCCTCGCGGGAGGCGTACCGCGCCTCGTACATGGCGGCGGCCTGGTTGAGGTAACCGAAGAGCAGGCCGTCGGCGACGAAACCGGGCCGGTCGCCGACCGGAACGGGCTCCTTGCCGAGCTCGCGGGCCAGTTCGGTGACCGCCTCGACGGCCGGCGGGGCGGTCAGGACGCAGGAGACGATCTCGACCAGCTTCATCGCCGGGGCCGGGTTGAAGAAGTGCAGGCCCAGCACGCGCTCGGGGCGCAGGGACTCGGCGGCCATGCGCGTCACCGACAGGGCGTTGGTGCCGGTGGCCAGGATGGTGTCGGGCCGCACGATCGCGTCGAGCTCGCGGAACACCTGCTGCTTGATCTCGTACGACTCGGGGACGACCTCGATGACCAGATCGGCCTCGGCGGCGGCGCCCAGGTCGGTGAAGGTGCGGAAGCGGGCGAGCACGTCGGCCCGCTCCTGCTCGGTGAGCCGCTCCCGGGCGACGGAGCGCGCGGTGGCGGAGGCGAGGGCGGTCGCGGCCCGGTGGGCGGCGGCCTCGCTGATGTCGATGCCGATGACCTCGCGGCCGGCCCGGGCGAGGACCTCGGCGATGCCGGTGCCCATCGTGCCGAGGCCGACGACGGCGATGGTCTGGAGGGTGGACTGACTGGACTGACGGTCCATCGAGGGACTCCAGTGGAAGAGGGTGACGACTGAGGGGCGCGCGGCGCACGGCGCGCGCGGATGCCGTACGGAAGAGCCGTGCGGTGAAGGACCCGGGGTGAGTGGGCCCGAGGAGGGGAGCCCGCGGGGAACGAGTCCCTGGGGCGGAAACGGCGGAACCCTGTCCCGGGGTCACACCGTGAAGAAACGAACCGACCGGCACGAGGCGGCTGCGTCACCAGGCCGCCCTCGTACGTGTTGCAACGACAGTAACCCGCCGGTAACTGGTCCGCCAGAGCGCGGAGATGTGACCTGTACCGCCCAAATGTACCGATCATCGATCATCGATCAACCGACTGTCTCCGATGTCCCGAAACCCGGCACGGCGACCGCTGTGTCCCCCTAGGGTGGCCGGGTGAACGACGTGCTGGAGCGCCTGCGGGCGGAGGCGGGACCCTCACCCGAGTACGAGGTGCTGCTCACGGCCGCCCCCGACGGCCTGGCCGCCTCCCTGACCTCGGCCGGGCTGCCCCTGTGGGCCCGCGAACTGGCCGCGTACCGGCTGGGCCTCGCGGGAGACCGCCGCGCCTTCGAATCGCTCGTCCTGCTCCTCAACCACCGGGACCCGGCCCGCTGCGCCGCCGCCGCGGAGGCGCTGGCCGTCCTGGGCGACCCCCGCACCGCCCGCGCGGCGGCGGCCCTCGCCACCAACGGCCTGCGCACGGCCTACGCCCTGCAGCCCGTCCGGCTGCTCACCGCCCTGCGCGCCCCCGAGTCCGTACCGGCCCTGATGGCCACCCTGTCGCGGCTGCTGTCCCCGCACGACCCGTACTGGTGGGTCGCCCTGGCCTGCGTCGAGGGGCTCGGCGCCCTCGCCGACCCCCGCGCCCGCGAAGTGCTGACCCGCGCCCAGTCCCACCCCCGGCTGGCGGTGGCGGCGACGGCCGCGCTGCGCAACCTGGGCCGGTGAGGGCGGCCCGTTACCCGGCGATGACCGCGAAGGCCTCTATCTCGACGAGGAGTTCGGGCCGGAACAGCGCCGAGACCTCGACCGCCGAGGAGGCCGGGAGGCGGTCGGCCGGGATCACCGCGTCGCGGGCCTCCCGTACCGCCGGGAGGTAGGCGACGTCCGTGACGAAGTAGGTGAGCTTCACGACGTCGCCGAAGGTCGCCCCGGCCGCCGCCAGGCATCGGTGCAGGTTCTCGAACACCTGCCGGGCCTGGGCGGCCGGGTCCCCCTCGCCCACGACCTCGCCCCGCTCGTCCAGCGCGCACTGTCCGGACACGGCGACGAAGCGCCCCGTACCCATGACGACGTGGCTGTAGTGGGGGCTCGGGGCGACTCCCTCCGGCGCGGCGATACGGGTGAGAGGGCTGCTGTGCGACGGTGTCGTGGTCATGGGCACGATCCTGCCCGCCTGCCCTCCGGCCCCGGCCGGCGGGGCGTCAGCCCCGGAAGCCGAGCAGTCCGTGCAGGGCCGCGCCACCCGCGGAGGCGGGCACGGCGCGGGTCGCCGTGGTCGGCTTCGGGGCCGCCTGGGCGGGGCAGGTGGCGTCCGAGGCCTTGCCCGTCGTCAGGTAGGCCGACACCTTCTCGTCCAGGCACTTGTTGCCGCTCAGGGCGATGCCGTGGTTGCCGCCGCCCTCCTCCACCACCAGGGCCGAACCCGACAGCTTCTCCTGCATGCTGAGCGCCCCCTCGAAGGGGGTCGCCGCGTCGTCCGTCGCCTGGAGCAGGAGGGCGGGCGGGAGATCCGCGTTGGTCACGTCCGGGGCCTGGAGCGGCTCCGTCGGCCAGAACGCGCACGGGGCGTTGTACCAGGCGTTGTTCCAGGTCATGAACGGAGCCTTGGCGTGGGTGCGCCACATGTCCGCGCGCCACTGGTTCCAGTCCTTCGGCCAGGCCGAGTCCCTGCACTGGACCGCCGTGTAGACGCTGTAGCCGTTGCCCGCCGAGGGCTCCACCGCGCCGAACCGCTCGTAGGCGGCCACCAGCGGCTTCGGGTCCTTGGCCACCGCGTACGCGGCGAAGGCCTCGGCCAGGTTCGGCCAGTAGCCGTTGTAGTACCCGCCCGGCATGAAGGTGTCCTCCAGCTCCGCCGGGCCCACCTTGCCTCCCGCCGGACTCTCCCGCAGCGCGTCGCGCATCGCGTACCAGGCCTCCTCGACCGCGGCCGGGTCGGTGCCGAGCTTGTAGGTGGCGTCGTACCGGGCCACCCAGGCCAGGAAGGCCTTGTGACGGGCGTCGAAGGCGAGGTCCTGGGAGAGGTTGTCCTCGTACCAGACCCCGCCCGGGTCGACCACGGAGTCCAGGACGAGCCGGTGCACGCGGCCCGGGTGGAGCTTGGCGTACACCGCACCCAGGTAGGTCCCGTACGAGTAGCCGAAGTAGCTGATCCGCTCCGCGCCGAGGGCGCCCCGCAGCGCCTCGATGTCCCGGGCGGCCGAGACGGTGTCGATGTACGGCAGCACATCCGCGTGCTTGGCCCCGCAGGACTCGGCGAAGGAGCGCACCCGGTCCAGGTTGGCCTGCTCGGTGGCCTCGTCCATGGGGACGGAGTCCGGCCGGGCGGGCTTGAAGTGCCCGGCCGCGCAGTCCAGGGCGGGCTCGCTCTTGCCGACACCCCGGGGGTCGAAGCCGATCACGTCGTACTGGGCGGCCACCTCCTTGGGCAGGGCGGAGGCGATGTAACCGGCCAGGCTGCGGCCGCTGCCGCCCGGGCCGCCGGGGTTGACCAGCAGCGGGCCCTGGGAGGTGGGGCCGGTGTGGGGGACCCGGGTCAGGGCGAGGGTGATCTGCCGGCCGTCCGGCCGTGCGTGGTCGAGGGGCACCTTGAGGGACGCGCACTGCAGTGCGGGGTACCGCGGGGTGGCGCAGGCGCTCCAGCGCAGCGCGGCCCCCGCCCGGGCGGCAGGATCGGCGGGCGCGGCGGGCGCGGCGGGCGCGGCCGTGACCGGGCTCGCGAGGGCGGCGGCGACGGTGGCCGCGACGGTGGAGATCGACAGCAGGACAGCGGCGCGCTTCTTCAAGGGGTGGAGCATGGGGCCTCCCAGCCGAGGGTTCTGGGCGGAATCGTCCCGGAAACCACGCCTGGAAGGCGGGATTGCGCCGCTGATTGGCCCGATGTGATGACCGTTCAGGCGGCGTCGACGGTCACAGGAGGCTGAGCTGCGTGGCCCCGGCGGGCGCGGAGTCGTCGGGACGCTCCGGAACGACGATCCTGCGGGCCTCGCCACGGCGGGCCGGGCCGATGCCGAATTCGGCCGCCAGTTCGTGGACTTGGCGGGTGATCCGGCGCTGGTACCAGGTGGGCGCGTAGGACCCGCCCGCGTACATCCGCGCGTACCGGGGGACCAGGTGGGGGTGGTGGGCGCCCAGCCAGGCCGTGAACCACTCGCGCGCCCCGGGCCGCAGATGGAGTACCAGGGGTGTCACAGAGGTCGCGCCGGCCTCGGCCACGGCCCGTACGGTCGCCCGCAGCTGCTCCGGGGAGTCCCCGAGGAAGGGGATCACCGGGGCCATCAGCACCCCGCACTCGATCCCGGCGTCGGTGAGCGTCCGTACGGCGCCCAGCCGGGCGGCGGGGGAGGGGGTGCCCGGCTCGACGGTCCGCCAGAGCCCGGTGTCGGTGAAGCCGACCGAGACCGAGATGCCGACCTCGGTGACCTCGGCGGCCTCCCGCAGCAGGGGGAGGTCGCGCAGGATCAGCGTGCCCTTGGTGAGGATCGAGAAGGGGTTGGCGCGGTCGCGCAGGGCCTCGATGATCCCGGGCATCAGCCGGTAGCGGCCCTCGGCGCGCTGGTAGCAGTCGACGTTGGTGCCCATGGCGATGTGCGCGCCGGTCCAGCGGGGCGAGCCGAGCTCGCGGCGCAGCAGTTCGGGGGCGTTGGTCTTGACGACGATCTGCGAGTCGAAGCCGATGCCGGTGTCGAGGTCGAGGTAGCTGTGCGTCTTGCGCGCGAAGCAGTACACGCAGGCGTGGCTGCAGCCTCTGTACGGGTTCACGGTCCATTCGAACGGCATGCGAGAGGCGCCGGGCACCCGGTTGACGATCGACCGGGCGCGTACCTCGTGGAAGGTGATCCCCCGGAACTCGGGGGTGTCGATGGTGCGGGTCACGACGGCCCCGGCCCCGAACAGCGCGGCCGGCCCCGCGGACCCCTCGGTCAGGTTCTCCCAGCGCATGAGGCGCCTCCCTCGGTAGCTCCGGAGCCGAGAATAGAACAAACGTTCCCATGATCGTGCGGGCCTCGAAAATGGCTGGTCGGCGCTGCGGCCGGCGTGTGAGGCTGCGCCGCATGGCGGGATACGGACTCACGGTGTGCCTTCCGGGCGGGGCCCGGGACCGGCTGGTGGAAGCGGTCGGCGAGGCGATGGCGCCCTTCGAGATCGGGGGGCCGCGGCCCTACTCGGACGACCTGTGGATCTGGGACCACTGGTGGATCACGGGCGGCGCGGACGACGGCGGCTACCCGATCCGTCCCGGTCACGAAGCGGACCCCCGGATCGTTCACGACCAGCCGCTGCGGGACGGCACCCGGAGGCCGAGCCGACCGGGCTGGTGCACGGGTGGGCCGCGCGGACTGCTCGCCTTGGGTGAGCCGCAGAAGCGGGCCGCCGAACTGGCCGGCATCGCCTGGGACCGCTGGCACGAGATGGCGGCGGAGCACCCGCCGGGCCGGCCGTGGGAGGAGTTCGCCCCGGCGTCGGCGTTGGCGCCGGAAACGGCGAACGACCTCCGCGTCGACGCCGAAGCCCGGCACGCGGGCTGGGAGAGGTACCTCGCGCAGCCGCCCGCACCCGCCTTTCGCGGGTGGCTCGCCGGGCTGCCGGACCATCTGGATGCCGGGTTCTTCGGCAATGTCCTGCGCCGCGAGGACGACCCTCTCAGGAGGGTCGGCGGGTACGGCCGGGAGGAGTTCCTCGCCTTCGGCGCCGACCGGGCGGTCGCGCACGGCAACGTGCTGACCCTCGACGGTTGGTGGTGCGAGAAGGGCTACGATCCCGTCCACGGTGCCTGCGACGACCAGGACGCCTGTCCGCACACCCCGCCGTACGCGCAACGGCCGGGGGCGGGAGAGGCCCACCTCGCCGGCCTCCCGGACGACACCCTCCTCGTGTACGTCCGCTGCCACGTCTGACCCGGATTTGGGCCACCGCCCCGGAGGTGGTTGGCTTCGCCGTGACGAGCGGACACAACTGCTGGAGGAACAGCTATGGCGCAGGTCGAGGCCACCACGGAGCGGATCATCGCGGCTGACGCGGAGACCGTGTTCGACGCGCTGGCGGACTACACCGGGACGCGCAAGAAGCTGCTGCCCGAGCACTTCAGCGAGTACGAGGTGCGCGAGGGCGGCGACGGCGAGGGCACCCTGGTGCACTGGAAGCTCCAGGCCACCAGCAAGCGCGTGCGTGACTGCCTGCTGGAGGTCAGCGAGCCCACCGACGGCGAACTGGTGGAGAAGGACCGCAACTCCTCCATGGTCACCACCTGGCGGGTCACCCCGGCCGGTGAGGGCAAGTCCAAGGCCGTGGTCACCACCGTCTGGAACGGCGCCGGCGGCATCGGCGGCTTCTTCGAGCGCACCTTCGCGCCCAAGGGCCTCGGCCGGATCTACGACTCCGTGCTGGAGAACCTGGCCACCGAAGTGGAGCGCTGAGCAACGGCGTTGACGGTGAGGCCGGGACAGCGGCCTCACCGGATCGGGTGAACCCGGCGCGCCGACCGCCCGCAGGCCGCGCGCGGGCGGACCGGGGTGCCGGCGGGGCGACGGGCCGGCGGATCGCCGCCGAGGCGTCGCGCACCCGCGGGCTGCGTGCCGAGGGTCACCCGCCGCGCGCCGCGCCGGGGCGTGAGCCCCACGGCCACCGGGGGCCCCGGCGGCTAGGGTGGCACCCTGAGCGCAACCGACCGCCCGGGGGCCCGATGAAGATCCTCATCTCCGCCGACATGGAAGGCGCCACCGGCGTCACCTGGCCCGCGGACGTGCTGCCCGGAACCCCGCAGTGGGAACGCTGCCGCGCGATGTTCACCTCCGACGTCAACGCCGCCGTACTCGGCTTCTACGACGGCGGAGCCGACCAGGTCCTCATCAACGAGGCGCACTGGACCATGCGCAACCTGCTCCTGGAGAAGCTCGACGCCCGCGCCGAGATGATCACCGGCCGCCACAAGACCCTCTCCATGGTCGAGGGCGTCCAGCACGGCGACGTCGACGGCATCGCCTTCGTCGGCTATCACACCGGAGCCGGCTCCGAGGGGGTCCTCGCCCACACCTACCTCGCCAACTCCATCACCGGAGTCTGGGTCAACGGGACCCGCGCCAGCGAGGGGCTGCTCAACGCGCACGTCGTCGCCGAGTACGGGGTTCCCGTCATCCTGGTCACCGGCGACGACCTCACCTGCGTGGACGCCGCCGGATACGCCCCCGGAGCCGCGACCGTCGCCGTCAAGGACCACGTCTCGCGCTACGCCGCCGTGTGCCGCACCCCGGCCCGTACCGCCGCCGACATCCGGTCCGCGGCCCAGGAGGCCACCGCCCTCGCCGTGCGCCACGATCCGGTCCGCGGCGGCCCCTTCACCGTGGAGCTGGAGTTCGACGCCGCGCACCTGGCCATGTCCGCGACGGTGGTCCCCGGCGTGGAGCGGTCCGGGGAGCGCAAGGTCGCGTACACCAGCGAAACCATGTACGAGGGGATCCGGGCCTTCAAAGCGGTCACGACGGTCGTCTCGGCGGCCGTGGAGGAGCAGTATGGCTGACATGTGCGCAATCAACGCCGAGATCCCCGCGGGCGCCGGCGCGGGCGCCGTCGACACCGTGGACCCGGTGGACGCCGTGGGCGGGGCGGACCCCGCGGGCGGTGTGGGCGTGGTGGACGAGGCGGCTCTCGACGAGGCCGTCGAGTTCACCTCCGGTCTCATCCGGATCGACACCACCAACCGGGGCGGCGGCGACTGCCGCGAGCGCCCCGCCGCCGAGTACGTCGCCGAGCGGCTCGCCGCCGCCGGCCTGGAGCCGCTCCTGCTGGAGCGCACCCCCGGCCGCACCAACGTGGTCGCCCGGATCGAGGGCACCGACCCCTCCGCGGAGGCCCTCCTCGTCCACGGCCACCTCGACGTGGTCCCGGCCGAGGCGGCCGACTGGAGCACGGACCCCTTCTCCGGCGAGGTACGGGACGGCGTGGTCTGGGGACGCGGCGCCGTCGACATGAAGAACATGGACGCGATGGTGCTGGCCGTCGTACGGGCCTGGGCGCGCGCGGGAGTCAAGCCGCGCCGGGACATCGTGCTCGCCTACACCGCCGACGAGGAGGACAGCGCGGTCGACGGCTCCGGCTTCCTCGCCGACCGCCACCCGCACCTCTTCGAAGGCTGCACCGAGGGCATCAGCGAGTCCGGGGCCTTCACGGTGCACGGCGGCCCCGGCGGCCGCACCCTCTACCCGATCGCGGCGGGGGAGCGGGGCACCGCCTGGCTGAAGCTGACCGCGCACGGCACCGCCGGTCACGGCTCCAAGCCCAACCGGGCCAACGCCGTCAGCCGGCTCGCCGCCGCCGTCGCCCGGATCGGCGAGTACGAATGGCCCGTCCGGCTCACCGACACCGTCACCGCCTGCATCACCCAACTCGCCTGTCTGCAAGGCCTGTCGGTGGACCCGCGGCGGCCGGGCCTCGACGTCGACGAGCTCCTCGACGCACTCGGACCGGCCGGCGCCCTGGTCCGCGCCACCGTGCGCAACAGCGCCAACCCGACCATGCTCAGCGCGGGTTACAAGCTCAACGTGATTCCCGAGCACGCCACCGCCTACGTCGACGGCCGGACCGTGCCCGGCGGCGAGGCCGAGTTCGCCGCCACCCTCGACGCCCTCACCGGCCCCGACGTGCGGTGGGAGTTCCACCACCGGGAGGTCGCCCTCCAGGCCCCCGTGGACGGGCGGACGTTCGGGATCCTGCGCGAGTCGGTCGAGCGGTTCGACCCGGCCGGGCACGTGGTCCCCTTCTGCATGGCGGGCGGCACCGACGCCAAGCAGTTCTCCCGCCTCGGCATCACCGGCTACGGCTTCTCCCCGCTGAAGCTGCCGCCCGGCTTCGACTACTGGGCCCTCTTCCACGGCGTGGACGAGCGGGTGCCCGTCGAAGCCCTGCACTTCGGCGTCCGCGTCCTCGACCGCGCGCTGCGGACCCTGTGAGCGGGGCCCGGTGATGACGGCGCCGACCCGGCCCTACGGCAGCTGGCCCTCACCCATCGACGCGGGCCTCGCCGCCTCCCTCGACGGGCGGCCCGAGTACCTCGGCACGGTCGGCCCCGAGGTGTGGTGGACCGAACCCCGGCCCGAGGAGGCCGGCCGCCGCACCCTGGTGCGCCGGCGCCTCGCCGGCGGCGGGCCCGAGATCACCGAACTGCCCGCCCCGTGGAACGTGCGCAGCCGCGTCACCGAGTACGGAGGCCTGCCCTGGGCCGGGGTGGAACGGCCCGCCGGCGGACCCCTGCTGGTCTTCGTCCACTTCGCCGACCAGCGGCTGTACGCGTACGAGCCCGACGCCCCCGGCGGCCCCGAGCCGAGGCCCCTGACCCCGGTCTCCCGGACCGGCGGAGGCCTGCGCTGGGCCGACCCGGTGCTGCACGGCGGCGAGGTGTGGTGCGTACTGGAGGAGTTCACCGGGCCCGGACCGACCGATGTGCGCCGCGTGCTGGCCGCCGTACCGCTGGACGGCTCGGCGGCCGGGAACCGCGGAGCGGTGCGGGAGCTGACGCACGACCGGTACCGGTTCACCACCGGGCCCCGGCTCTCCCCGGACGGCCGGCGGGCCGCCTGGCTGGTGTGGGACCACCCGCTGATGCCGTGGGACGGTACCGAGCTCAGGGTGGCCGAGGTCACCGGGAACGGGGAGTTCACCGACGCCCGGACCGTGCTCGGCGGCCCGGACGAGGCCGTCGCCCAGGTCGAGTGGACGGCCGAGGGGACCCTCCTCGCGGTCAGCGACCGCGGCGGCTGGTGGAACCCGTACAGCGTGGACGCGCGGACCGGCTGGGCGATCAACCTCTGCCCGCGGGAAGAGGAGTTCGGCGGCCCGCTGTGGAAGCCGGGGCTGCGCTGGCTCGCACCGCTCCCCGGAGACACCCCGCACCCGGCGGGCTCGGGGGCCGGGCTCGTCGCCGTCCTGCACGGGCAGGGCTCCTCCGTACTCGGCATCCTCGACCCGGAGAGCGGCGACCTGGTGGACGCCGCCGGGCCGTGGACCGCCTGGCAGCCGACCCTCGCCGTGCACGGCACGCGGGTCTACGGGGTCGCCGCCAGCCCGCGCAGCGCGTACGAGGTGGTCGAGCTGGACACCGCCACCGGGCACGCCCGGGCGGTCGGCGGGCAGCGCCCGGACCCCGTGGACCCGGCCTACTACCCGGAGCCGCAGAGCCGCACCTTCCTCGGCCCCGACAACCGCCACATCCACGCGCACGTCTACCCGCCGCACCACCCGGCCTGCCGGGCCGCCGCCGACGAACTGCCCCCGTACGTGATCTGGGCGCACGGCGGACCCACCGACCACGTGCCGCCCGTACTCGACCTGCACATCGCCTACTTCACCTCGCGCGGCATCGGTGTGGCCGAGGTGAACTACGGCGGGTCCACCGGCTACGGCCGCGCCTACCGGGAGCGGCTGCGCGAGCAGTGGGGCGTGGTGGACGTGGAGGACTGCGCGGCGGTCGCCCGCGCGCTGGCCGCCGAGGGCACCGCCGACCCCGCCCGGCTCGCCATCCGGGGCGGCAGCGCGGGCGGCTGGACGGCGGCGGCCTCGCTGGCGGCCACCGACCTGTACGCGTGCGCCGCGATCATCTACCCGGTGCTGGACCTGCTGGGCTTCGCCGGGGAGACCCATGACCTGGAATCCCGCTACGTCGAGAGCCTGGCCGGGCCGCCGCAGACCCTGGCCGTGCTCAACCGCGAGCGTTCCCCGGTGGCCCGCGCCGAGGGGATCACGGCGCCGTTCGTCCTCCTCCAGGGACTGGAGGACCCGGTCTGCCCGCCGGCCCAGGCGGAGCGGCTGCTCGACGCCCTGAGGGGCCGGCCGGTGCCGCACGCGTACGTGACCTTCGAGGGCGAGGGCCACGGCTTCCGGCGGGCCGACACCATGATCCGGGCGCTGGAGGCCGAACTGTCGCTGTACGCGCAGGTCTTCGGCATCGAACGCACCGACGTGCCACGGCTGGACCTGGCCCCTTAGGCCATGTCCTCGGGGGTGCGCAGGCTCCACCGGACGGAGCCGAGCAGCAGGGCGCCGGGGGCGATGCCCGCGACGGTCGCGATGACGGCGAGGGAGGCCCCGGAGGCGGCCAGGACCAGACCGGCGGCGCCGCAGGCGGCCATCGCGGCCGCCAGCAGCCGGAGCGCCGGCATGCGCCAGACGACCGCGAGACCGAAGAAGTGCAGGCCGACGACCAGGGAGATCCAGGCCACCGTGGCCTGCGGGACGTGCAGCACGAGGTTGACGACGAGGACGCCGGCCAGCGCGGCGACCACCTCGGCGGCCACCACGAGGACGTAGCCCCGCCCGAACATCCTCGGCGCCGCACCGGGGCGGGCGTCGCCGCCCACGCCGCCGGCCGGGGACGTACGTGCCCGCCGCAGGGCGATGAACAGCCAGACGAACGAGGCGATCGCCAGGAGGCGCAGGGGGACGGCGGCGGCCGTGGGCAGGGCTCCGGCATTCGCCACGACGAAGACGAGTCCGAATATGGCGCCGATGAGTCGGCTTGTCTGATGCGATGTCACGGCGCCAGTCTCACTCGAAGTTGATCACTGGGCAAAAAGCCAGACCCGCAGCGGGCCGATGGGAACGAAGCCGCCCCGGACCGCCGCCTCCAGGTCCTCCCCGTGCTCGTAGCCGACCACGTCCAGCTCCGGCCACCGGGCGGAGACCGCACCGAGGACACCCGCCCAGGCGGCCCCGAACAGGTTGGACACGCCGACCACGCCCCCGCCGGTGCTCGCGACGGCCCCGGCGACGATCCGGCCGCCGGCCCGTCCGGCCAGGAAGACGATCCCCTCGCCGAGCAGGGCGGGCGGGAACAGCCCGTCGCCCTGGACGCTCTCCCCGCCGCCGAAGGCGGCCTCCCAGGCCGCCAGCTCCTCGGCGCCCGAGACCTCGGACCACTCCAGCCCCGCCGCCTCCGCCTCCGCCCCGGGGAGCGGTACCCCGGCGGGCCGATGGATCCACTGCGCCTCGAACAGCACCTCGAAGCCCGCCCCGGCCAGGTCCAGGTCCGCGAAGCTGTCCTTCACGGAACAGCCGGGGGAGGTGGTGTCGACGCCCCGGACCACGCTCCCCGCCGGCACGGCCGGTTCCAGGGTCACGGCATCGGGATACATCGGCGGAGTCCGCCGCGTGCTGAACCACAGGCGCTCGCCGTCGTATCCGGGCGTCAGCCCGTGCGCACGGCAAACCGCGTCACACCACGCTGCGTTGTTCACCGCGGCCCGGCGGAGCACCGTCGTCCGCGTCGTCTCGTCCATGATCACGCGGTGATGGTGCCACCGTCCGGCGGCGGTGTCGATCGGATTGTGTGATCAAGATAGTGTTCGTCCTTTGCGTGTGCATCATGCGGAGGGAACACGGCGCCATGGGGCTGACCGAACAGATAGCCAGTTACCGTGAGGGCCGGGGGGATCCGGCGCGCCTGGTGGGGGAGTTCCGCCGTACTGCCCTCCTCGTGCCGCTCACCACGACCGATGTCGATGCGGATGCTGAACCTCCCTTTGTTGCCGCCGGCGGTCTGATGTCGGCGGTGTCGGGAGGGATCCGCTGGCTGTACGCGTTCACGGACGAGGAGGCCCTCGCCCGGTTTGCACGCGCGCGAGGTGAAGACGGCCGAGACCGGCCGTACCTGGCCATGCTCGGCGCCCGGCTGCTGGATGCGGTCGTGCCGATGTCGGACGGTCCGACGGGAGTTGCCGTCGATGTTGCGGACGGTGACGGGTCGATGCTGTTCCCGCCGGTGGCCGGAATCGTCCCCGACGCCTGCGCCGTGGACGTCGATCCGGGCGCCGACGGCGGCCGTGCGGCGGTGGCCTGATGGCGGGCGACGGTGACCTGGAGGTCTCCCCGCAGGCGGTCGCGGCGATCCAGAGCGGTCTGCGGGCCGCGATATCCGAGCTCCGCGAATCCGGGGACGCGGCGGGCGCCTCGCAGGGCGCCGGCTTCGAGAACCTGTCGATGACGGGGATGGAGACCGGACACGCCGGACTGGCGGCCGACTTCGAGGACTTCTGCGAGCGCTGGGAGTGGGGTGTGCGCGCCCTGATCCAGGACGCGTCGACGCTGGCCGCGAACCTGGGGATCGCGGCGGGGACGATGTGGGAGGAGGACCAGTACATGGAGGGCGCCTTCAAGGTCGCCGCGAACGCCGCGTACGGAAATCCGTACGCGAGCGAGGACGAGATCGAGAAGAAGAAGTGGGGCGACATCTTCCGCGCTGACGTCTACAAGCCGGACTACAGCGACGAGTCGTTCGAGAAGGGCGCCAAGGACATCAAGCAGACCTGGTCGGACACCAAGGACACGGTGACCTCGAACGGCAAGATCGGTTCGCTGATGGACCTGCTGGACCAGTCCGGCGTGGGCAACGGGGGGAAGCGCTAGATGGGTTGGCGGGATTGGGTACCGGACTCGGCGGAGGACTGGGCCGAGGACCGGGCGGAGGACATCGGTGACTTCGTCGAGTGGGGCGGAGACAAGGCCGCCGACGTGGCCGACGAGGTCGGCGCGCACGACGCGGGCAACTGGCTCCGCGACAAGAGCCGCTCCGCCGCGAACCAGCTCGGCGCGGAGGTCGGCGAGCTCGAACTCGGGCAGACCGACGACCCGAAGCGGCTGGTCTACGGCAGCACTGCCAAGATCCGCGAACAGGTCGCCCACCTGAACGACTTCAAGAAGGCCTTCGAGTCCGTCGGCAACGGCCTGAAGAACCTCGCCGAACCCGACGGCCTCAAGGGCGCGGCCGCCACTGCCTTCCGCGAGTCCGTCGCGAAGGAGCCGCCGCGCTGGTTCGATGCGGCCGATGCGTTCGGCAAGGCCGCCGATGCCATGGGCCGGTTCGCCGAGACCGTCGAGTGGGCCCAGGGCAAGGCCAAGGAGGCCCTGGAGGACTACGACAAGGCGCTGAAGGCCTCCCAGGACGCCTACGACGCGCACGAGAAGCTCCGCAAGACCTACAACGACGCCCTGAAGGCGAAGTCGGACCACCTGCCGCCGCGGCCGTCGGACGAGTACCCCGACCCCGGGAAGGAGATGGAGAAGGCCGCGAAGGAGAAGCTCAACAGCGCCCGCAAGCAGCGCGACGAGCAGGCCGACACCGTCGCGGCGGCCGTCCGCGCGGCCCGGGACTCCGCCCCGCGCAAGCCCTCGTACAGCGAGCAGCTCGCCGACGGCATCGACTACCTCGACCTGGCCTCCACCCACCTGGTCGGAGGCCTCGTCAAGGGATCCGCCGGCGTGGTCAACTTCGCGCGCGGCCTCAATCCGTTCGACCTGTACAACCTGTCGCACCCCGCCGAATACCGGACCAACCTGAGCTCGACGGCTGCGGGCCTGGTCGTCATGGCCAACGACCCCGTGGGCGCGGGCAAGCAGATGCTCGACGAGTTCATGAAGGACCCCACCGAAGGGGTCGGCAAAATCATCGCCGAAGCCATCGGCTCCAAGGGCACCAGCGCGGCCAAGAGACTTGCCACCGCCACCAAGCACCTCGACGACGCCAAGCACCTCGACGACGCCAAGGGCCCGGCCCGCAGAGGGAACGAGACCGACGGGCCGCACCGGGACGAACGGCCCGACTGTGACAAGCGGTGCGACGGGACCGACCCCGTCGACCTGGCCTCCGGCCGGATGTTCCTTCCGCAGACCGATGTCGTCCTGCCCGGTGTCCTGCCGCTGGCCTTCACCCGGCGCGCGGAATCGGGATACACCGGCGGCCGCTGGTTCGGCCCGACCTGGTCGTCCACCATCGACCAGCACCTGGAGGTCGATGCCCAAGGGGTGGTGCTGGTCACCGAGGAAGGTCTCGCGGTCCCGTACCCACACACGGCCCCCGGCCTGCCCGTACTTCCGCTCTCCGCCTCCGCGCCACGCCACCCGCTGGAGCGCACCCCGGACGGGGACTGGACGCTCACCGACCCCATATCCGGTCACATACGCCGCTTCACCCCACCCGCCGGTGACCCCGACAGCAACGGCATCGCACCCGTAGCCCAGCTCGAAGACCGCAACGGCAACCTCATCACCTTCGAGTACGACGAGCACGGCACCCCGCTCGGCATGTCCCACACCTGTGGCTACCGCCTCCGCTTCGACACCGCCGAAGGCCGCGTCACGGCGCTCCACCTCGACGGAGGGCCGCGCATCCTCGCGTACGGCTACCGCGACGGGCATCTCACCGAGGCCGCCAATTCGTCCGGCCTGCCGCTGCGCTTCAGCTACGACGACCGCGCCCGCATCACGTCCTGGACCGACACCAACGGCAGCCGCTACACGTACGTGTACGACGAACTCGATCGTTGCGTCTCGCAGGGCGGGGCCAATGGGCACATGATGCTGGCCTTCGCCTACGGCGAGCCCGACCCTCGGACCGGGCTGCGGACCACCACCACGACTACGCCCGACGGGGTGGTTCACCACTACCTGGTGGACAAGGCGTACCGCGTGGTGGAGAGCCGTGACCCGCTGGGTACGGCGACCCGCTCCACGTACGACGCCCGCGGCAAGCTGGCCGCCCTGACCGACGCGCTCGATCGCACCACGGTCTTCGGCCGCGACGACGAAGGCAGACTGGTCTCCGTCGTCCGCCCCGACGGCCGGGAGCTCAGCGCCGAGTACGACGAGGCCGGACGGCTCCTGTTCCAGTCCCGTGCCGACCGGACCTCGTGGCGGTTCACGTACGACGAGCGGGGCAATCGCACCTCCCGTACCGGCCCGGTCGGCGGCACGACCCGCTACACGCACGACGCCGTGGGGGGTGTCACGTCGGTCACCGACGCACTCGGTGGCAGTACCCGGATCCGCTGCAACCCCGCAGGCCTGCCGGTCGAGATCACCGACCCCCTCGGTGCGGTCACCAGGTACGAACGGGACGTGTTCGGGCGGGCGATCCGGATCACGGACGCGCTCGGCGGGATCACCGCGCTGGAGTGGACGCCGGAAGGCCGGCTCGCCCGACGCACGGAGCCCGACGGTTCCTCCCGGTCCTGGGCGTACGACGGCGAGGGCAACTGCATCAGCCACACCGACGCGCTCGGCGGGACCACCACGTTCGAGTACGGCGATTTCGACGTGCTGAAGGCCCGCACCGGCCCGGACGGCGCGCGCTACACCTTCGCCTACGACGCACGACTGCGGCTGACCGAGGTCGTCAACCCGCACGGGCTCAGCTGGCAGTACACCTACGACGCCACCGGGATGCCCCTCTCCGAGACCGACTTCGACGGCCGCACCGTCGAGTACACCCACGATGTGGGCGGGCGGCTGGTCGGCCGGGTCAACGCCGCGGGGCAGACGGTCCGCATGGAGTACGACGTCCTCGACCACCGGACCGTGAAGGACGTGGACGGCGCCGTCACCCGGTACGAGTACGACTACTCCGACCGTCTTGCGTCGATCACCGGTCCCGAGGGTTCCTTGACGTACCTCCGCGACCGCTTCGGACGTATCTGCCAGGAGACCACCGGAGGGCGGACCCTCACCCGCACCTACGACGAGCTGAGCCGGGTGGTCTCCCGGACCACGCCTTCCGGAGCGACCGCCGAGTGGACCTACGACGCGGCCGGCCGGCGCACCGGACTGACCTCCTCCGGCCGTCGGATCGCCTTCGAGCGCGACGCGATGGGCCGTGAAACGAGCCGCCGTATCGGTGACGCGGTCACCCTCGACCTCGAGCGTGACGCCCTCGGGCGCCTCGTGGACCAGCGGGTGACCGGGGCCGACGGCAGCCTGCTTCAGCGGCGGGGCTACGCCTACCGGGCCGACGGATACCTCGTGGGCGTGGACGACATGCTCGCCGGCGACCGCACGTACGAGCTGGACCCGGCCGGCCGGGTCACCGCGGTCAGCGCCGCCGACTGGACCGAGCGCTACGCCTACGACGCCGCCGGCAATCAGACGGACGCCGACTGGCCGGAAGCCTGGCCGGGCGGATCCGACGCCACAGGGCCACGCACGTACGAGGGCACCCGGCTCACCGGCGCGGGACGCGTTCGGTACGAGTACGACGCCATGGGCAGGATCACGCTCCGGCAGCGCACCCGGATCTCACGCAAGCCCGACACGTGGCGCTACGAGTGGGACGCCGAAGACCGGCTCACCGCGGTGACCACCCCCGACGGAACGCTGTGGCGCTACTCCTACGACGCGCTCGGCCGCCGCATCGCCAAGCGCCGCCTGGCAGCGGACGGCGTCACCGTGACGGAAGAGGTCACCTTCGTCTGGGACGCCATGACACTGTGCGAACAGACGACCACCGTGCCGGACGAGCCGCGCGTGGTCACCTTGACCTGGGACCACGACGGCATTCAGCCACTCGCCCAGACCGAGAGGCTGACCGATGCCGACGGACGGGAGATCGCCGGCCGATTCTTCGGGATCGTCACCGACCTGATCGGCACACCGACAGAACTCGTCGACGAGGCGGGTGAGGTGGCCTGGCGCACGCGCAACACCCTGTGGGGGGCGACGACCTGGAACACGGACGCGCACGCCTACACGCCGCTCCGCTTCCCGGGACAGTACTTCGACCCGGAATCGGGTCTGCACTACAACTGCTTCCGCTACTACGACCCCGAGACCGCCCGCTACCTGTCGGTCGACCCCCTCGGCCTCGGCCCCGCTCCGAACGCCTCCACGTACGTCCTGAATCCCCTGCTGTGGTCGGACGCTCTGGGGCTGGCGCCGGACGTCTGCCCGCCGAAGGTGGGGCGGACACTGGCGGAGACTCGGGAGCTGGCGCTCCGTGAGGCAGGTGTTCCCGAGGGCCTCGAACCCTACTGGGAAAGCGACTGGGTGAAGGCGACAAAACCCGAATGGCAGGGTGGCGGACAGCTGCAGGGCCCGGACAAGCAGATGATCTTCTACAGGGAGGAGTGGTACGAGCTTCCGAACGGCGACACCGTCATCTACCAGGATCATTGGTTCGGCCATCAGAAGCCGGGCGAACCCGGATATCAGCCGCCGCACGTGCACGTCCGGCCGGGCGAGGATCCGCGTAACGGCGTTATCGAGGGTACGGAGCCACACTATTACTATGACTTGGAATGAATTCGTCGTAAACGCGGATCTCGGTCAGTATTACGACCACGTTCCGGACCTGACAGGCGTGCGCGTGCGATCGGTGCACCTGGACGGATGGGACCCGACCGTGACCTTGCGCCTCGACCTGCCGAGGTTCCCCGACCGCTGGAGCGGGGAACCGGGGGACACCATGCAGTTCCACATCCAGTTCTCCATGGTCCAGGATTTCAGGATGGAGGGATGGCGGCCTCCGGTCACGGCGGACATCGCGCTGCGACCGTTGCCCGACCACCGGCTGGCCGTGGAGCTGGCGGCTCCTGGGGTATCGGTCTCCTTCACGTCGAACGCCTCACTCCTCGTGGGAAGGATCAGCGTCTTCACCCGCGATGCGGACGGCGGCGACAGCGGGCGGCACCATTTCACCCGGCCCCTCGAGAACAGGCTCCCACCGATGGTCCCGCCGCCGTACGCGAACACCTTCTTCGAGCGTGTGTGAAAAGTGAGCGAGATGATCACCTGGCCGGAACTGCAGGCACTGTACGGCGCGTCGCCCGTACCTGACCTGGACACCTGTCACTTCTTCCATATCCACATCGACGAGCGCGGAACATCGGTCACCTTCGGATTCGAGACCCAGCAGCTACCGCCGTACCCCGAGCCGGAGTGGTCCCGGAAGGCCTACAACACGCTGCGCTTCTGGATCGAGTTCACCGGTGTCACCGAACTGCGAGTGGCAGGTCTTCTCGCAGAGGCGCAACGCGCGGTGCGCATCGTGCAGGACGGCTCGCCGACGAGCCTGAGGGTGTCCGTGGAGAGCGAACGGCGCTCCATCTCCTTCGCCGCGACCTCCGCACGGGTCTCGCACACCAGGGTCTACCTTCAGGGCCCCCTGTAGAGACCGCCGCGCGAAACCGTCGCGATCACGAAGGGCCCTCGCCGCTCTCGGCCCGGGTGCGGCGGCGCCGGGGAAATGCAGGGCCCCGCGGGGTGGCATCGCACAGGATGAGGGCATGCGAACCCTCGTGCTCCTCGACGCCCCCTCCAACCTCGGGCTGCGCCCGCCCGCGCCCGGCGCCGTGCCGGGCGTCTACAAGCTCGCCGGGGCCCTGCGCGAGCAAGGCCTGTTGGCCCGGCTCGGTGCCATCGAGGGCGGGGTGGTGGTGCCGCCCCGCTACGACCGGGGCGACTGGCGCGAGGGCGACGGCGTCTTCCACGCCGAGGCCCTCGCCGCCTACACCGTCACCCTCGCCGACCGCATCGAACGGCACCTGCGGGCGGGGGAGTTCCCCGTCGTGCTCGGCGGAGACTGCTCCATCCAGCTCGGCGCGGCCCTCGCCATGCGCCGCCTGGGACGCTACGGCCTGGCCGCCATCGACGGCTCCGCCGACTTCCGCCACCCCGGCAACGAGGCCGTGAACGGACCCGTCGGCGCCGCCGGCGGCGAGGAGCTCGCCCTGTCGACCGGCCGCGGCCAGGCGGACCTCGCCGATCTGGAAGGGCGCGGCCCCTACCTGCGCGACGAGGACGTACGGCTTTTCGGCCTGCGCGACGGCGACCCGGACCTCGCCGAGCTGCACGCGGCCGGGATCTCCGTCGCCACCGTCGGGGAGATCCGCCGGCGCGGCGCGGGACCGGTGGCCCGGGCCGCCCTGGACGGGCTGCACCCGCCGGAGACCGCCGGGTTCTGGGTGCACCTGGACGCCGACGTGCTGGACCCCGCCGTCATGCCGGCCGTGGACAGCCCCGACCCCGGGGGCCTGCTCCCCGACGAACTCGCCGAACTGCTCGCCGTCCTCGTGGGCTCGCCGCGCTGTGCCGGGCTCAACGTCACGATCTACGACCCGGACCTGGATCCGGACGGACGTGCGGGCGCCCTCCTCGCCGACCTGGTCGCGGGCGTCTTTGCGTAATCCTGACCGGTGGTGATCCGCGGAACCCCTGTGCACCGCCCGTCGTGGCGTGTTCCATTTCCCTCATGGCCACCACCGTCCGACGTGCCGTACTGACCCTCCCCGCAGCCCCGTTGGGCTCGGACAACCCGCTGCCCGCCCTGCGCGCGCCCGACGAGGCGCACGTACTGGACGAGCTCCCCCAGCTACCGCTGGGAGGTGCCCCCGGGCGCCAGGGGATGCCGCGCGACATGGCACGGCAGATCGGCTACGAGCCCCTGCGCTCGCTCCTGCCCGTACGGATCCGCGACGGGTACGGACGGGAGCGCGCGGAGCGGGAGTTCGAGTCGATCGTCATCGAGAACGACCACCTGCGGGTCACCGTGCTCCCGGGGCTGGGCGGGCGCGTCCACTCGCTCGTGCACCTGCCGACCGGCCGTGAACTCCTCTACCGCAACCCGGTGTTCCAGCCCGCCAACTTCGCCCTCAACGGGGCCTGGTTCTCCGGCGGCATCGAGTGGAACACCGGTGCGACCGGGCACACCACCCTGTCCTGCGCCCCGGTGCACGCCGCGCTCGTCCCGGCCCCCGACGGGGGCGTGATGGTCCGGCTGTGGGAGTGGGAGCGGCTGCGCGACCTGCCCTTCCAGGTGGACCTGTGGCTGCCGGAGGACTCGGAGTTCCTCTACGTCGGCGTCCGCGTGCGCAACCCGCACGAGCGGCCCGCCCCCGTGTATTGGTGGTCCAACACCGCCGTCCCGGAGGACTCCGGCACCCGGGTGCTCGCCCCCGCCGACGAGGCCTGGCACTTCGGCTACGAGCGCGCGCTGCGCCGCATCCCCGTACCGGAGTGGGAGGGCGCGGACCGCACGTACCCGCTGCGCGGCGAGTATCCGGCCGACTTCTTCTACGAGGTCCAGGGCGGGGCCCGCCCTTGGATCGCCGCCCTGGACGCCGCCGGGCACGGGCTCGTGCAGACCTCCACCGCGCGGCTGAGCGGGCGCAAGCTGTTCGTGTGGGGCGCGGGCGGCGGTGGCCGGCGCTGGCAGGAGTGGCTGACCGAGCCGGGCACCGGCGGCTACGCGGAGATCCAGGCCGGTCTGGCCCGGACGCAGCTGGAGCACGTACGGCTGGAGGGCGGGGCGGAGTTCAGCTGGCTGGAGGCGTACGGGCCGCTGGCTGCGGATCCGGCGCAGGTGCACGGCGCGGACTGGGCTTCGGCCCGCGGCGCGGCCGAGGGCGCGCTGGACGCCGTACTGCCGAGGGAGCGGGTGGACGCGGCGTACGAGGCGTGGCGCGGCCGTGCCGACGCAGAGCCGGGGGAGCGGCTGGCACAGGGCTCCGGCTGGGGCGCGCTGGAGCTGCTGTGCGGGGGCTTCGAGCTGCCCGGCACCCCCTTCGCCCAGGACACGCTCGGGGAGGAGCAGGAGCCGTGGCTCCAGCTCTGGCGCACGGGCGTCCTGCCGGCTCCGCGCCGGGTGGTTCCGCCGGGGCCGAGCCTGGTTGCCGCGCACTGGCGGGACATGCTGGAGACGGCCCCGGCGGATCCGCTGACGGAGTACCACCTGGGTGTGGCCCAGTGGCATGCCGGGGACGTGGCCCAGGCGGTGCGCAGCTGGGAGCGCGGGCTGGCGCTGGCCCCCTCGCGGTGGCCGCTGCTGCGGAACCTGGCGGTGGCGGACGCCCTGGCGGGCGATGCGGAGAGGGCGGCCGACGGATTCGCGGCGGCCTTCGAGGACCTGGCCGTGGAGAGCCGCGGCAGCGAACCGTGGACGGCCGCCGAGTCGGCGCTCGGCCAGGAGGCGATGACCGCCCTCCTCGCGGCGGGCCGGCTGCCGCAGGCACGAGCCGTCTGGGACCGGCTGCGGCCCGCCCTGCGCGAACAGGGCCGTTTCCGGCTCCTCGCGGCCCGGCTCCTCGCGGCGGAGGGGCATGTGCGGGCGGCCCGCCGGGTCTTCGAGGACGGCTTCGAACTCCCGGACCTGCGGGAGGGCGAGGAGACCCTCGCCGAGGTCTGGTCCACCCTCACCGACTGCCCGCTGCCGGCGCGCTACGACTTCCGGATGCGGCCGCCTACTTCTTCTTGATCCCGTCGAAGCAGAGCACGTACCGCTTGCCGGTCTTGTGCCGGGCCCTGTCGGCCTGCTCCTCGTAGCCGACGTCCGACACCCCCAGGCACCTGGCGGTGTCGACCGTGTCGTGGAGCACCTGGACCACCTTGTATTCGGCGTCGGTGTCGCCGCAGTCGACCACGCGCAGGTCGGGGAAGACCGGGTCCCCGTCGTTCCTGAGGCAGTCGCCGGCCACGGCACGGTCCGCGCCGTCCTCGCTCAGGAAGGAGTAGCCTACGCCGACCCCGACGGCGACGGCCACGGCCCCGATGATCCCCAGGGCCTTCCGGCCGCCGATGCCCCCGCCCCGGGACGGCGCCGCGGGCGGTGGCGGGGCCGGCGACTGCTGGGGTGAGGCTCCCTGAGGCGGTTGGGTCATGGGTGTGTCCCCCGGTGTGCGTGACATGCGTATTGACGTGCGCACGCTATATCAACGGGCTGACACTCCCGCGGGCGAGGCGAGGCGAGGCGAGGCGAGGCGAGGCCGCCCGCCGTCGGACCCGTCGTCGGACCCGGCGTCAGGCCCGGCACAGGATCTCGGCGTTCAGGACCGAGAACCACGCGTCCGGGTCCGCGCCCCAGGCGTGCCAGGCTTCGGCGACGGCCGCCAGGTCCGCGGCCGTCGTGTGGCCGCCGCGGGTGGCGACGGAGGCGTACGCGGAGGCCTGCGTGCGGTCCGCCCACAGGGCCGACCACCAGGCCGTCTCCTCCGGGGTGGCGAAGCACCAGGCCGTCGCCGAGGAGGTCACGTCCGTGAAACCGGCCTGCCGGGCCCAGGCCCGCAGGTGGCGTCCGGCGTCCGGTTCGCCGCCGTTGGCGCGGGCCACCCGCCGGTACAGGCCCAGCCAGTCGTCCAGGCCCGGCACGGCCGGGTACCAGGTCATCGCCGCGTAGTCGGCGTCGCGCGCGGCCACGATCCCGCCCGGCCGGCACACCCGCCGCATCTCGCGCAGAGCCTGGACCGGATCGCCCACGTGCTGCAGCACCTGGTGGGCGTGGACCACGTCGAAGGAGTCGTCCGGGAAGTCCAGCGCGTGGACGTCCGCGGTGGCGAAGGACACGGCGTCGCCGAGGCCGCGCTCCTCGGCGCACGCACGGGCCTGCTCCAGGACGTCCTCGGCGGCGTCGACGGCGGTGACGTGGCCGCCCGGCGCGACCAGCTCCGCGAGGTCCGCGGTGATCGTGCCCGGGCCGCAGCCGACGTCCAGCACCCGCATGCCGGGGCGCAGCTCGCCGATCAGGTACGCGGCGGAGTTCTCGGCGGTGCGCCAGCGGTGCGAGCGCAGCACCGACTCGTGGTGGCCGTGCGTGTAGACGGCGGTCTCCTCGGCGGCGGCTTGCCCGGTGGTGGCTTCCCTGGCGGCGGTCATGGCCGGACCCCTCCTCGTTTCCTCGTCGAAGCGTTGTCCCCACCGTAGACGATCAGTTCGTCATCTGAGATGGCCGTTTTGACATGTGGACAGAGGTGGTGTGTGCCAAGGGGATCGGGTGGGGCGGTGGCAGGCCGATGCGGGTGCGAGGAGAGTGGCCTTCAGGGGGACACATCCCCATGGCAGAGGGCGGTGAGGGTCATGACGGACACGCTGCTCGAACGGCATGCCGAGGCGCTGAGGCTCTTCGGCGAGCGGGTGCGTGACGTCCGCGGCTCCCAGTGGGGGGAGCCGACCCCGTGCACGGAATGGAACGTGCGGGAGCTGGTCAACCACGTCACCGCGGAGCAGCTCTGGATCCCGCCGCTGGTCGCCGAGGGCCGGACGGTCGAGGAGCTGGCGGGCAGGTTCTCCGGCGACGTGCTGGGTGACGACCCGGTCGCCGCCTGGGACCGGGCCTCGGCCGCCGCACACGCCGCCTTCGCCGCGTCCGGCGCGATGGACCGGACCGTGCGCCTGTCGTACGGGCCCGCGCTCGGATCGGCGTACTGCTCGGAGCTGACCGCCGACTGTGTCGTGCACACCTGGGATCTCGCCCGGGGTATCGGCGCGCAGGACCGGCTGCCCGACAGCCTCGTCGAGTTCTCGATCAAGGAGATCATGCCGTACGCCGACGGGCTCGCGGCCAGTGGCGCGTACGCCGAGCCGGTGGAGGTCCCCTCGGGCGCGGATGCGCAGACCAGGCTCCTGGCGATGGTGGGGCGCAAGGGCTGACGCGCGGGGGCGGGGGTCCCGCACAACAGGCATACGGTCCTAAATAATCGTATAAAGGTCAGGTCTGGCGGGGCGCCGTGGGGCATCGCGGTGCGTCGCGGGGCCCGGCGGGCCCGGCGGGCGTGGCAGGGCGAGCGCGGAAGGCGGGAAGCGGTGGCGGGGATGCAGCGCACGGCGGCGGAGGGCCGCGGCCCGGTCCGGTACGGCCCGCCCGCCCCCCAGCCCGGCCTGCCCGTGCTCCCCGAGCTGCTCTCCGTCCTCGCCGCGGCCGCCGGACGCGCCGCCCCCGAGCCCCCGGGCGGCGGCGAGGCCGTACGGGTGGCCGCCTGCCGGCACTGGGGGCGGCGGGGGCTGGCCACCTCCCCCGAGAACGTGGCCGCGGGCCCCGGAGCCCCCGCGCTGCTCCTGGCCCTGCTCGGGGCGTACGGGGGAGACGTGATGCTGCCCCGGCCCTGTCCCGCCTGGTGGACCCCGCAGGTCCGGCTGCTGGGACGGCGCGCCTACCACGTGCCGACCCCGGCCGAGTGCGGCGGGATTCCCGACCCCTACGCCCTGCTGGAGACCGTCCGGCGGGTGCGCGCCGAGGGCGGTGACCCGCGCGTGCTGCTGCTGTCGGTCGCGGACGACCCCACGGCGACCGTGCCGCCGCCCGAGATGCTCCGCGAGGCCTGCGAGGCCGCCGAATCCGCCGGACTGTTCGTCGTCAGTGACGAGAGCTGGCGCGACACCGTCCACCGTCCCCACGACACCCTGGTCCTGAGCCCCGCCGAGATGCTCCCCGAACAGGCGGCCGTCCTCGTCGACCTGTCCGGGGCGATGCTGCCGGCCGGCTGGCCCGCCGCCGTCGTCCGCTTCCCCGACACCCCGCGCGGGACCTGGCTGCGTGCCCGTACCCTCGACGTCCTCACCGCCACCGGGGCGATGGTCGCCGGACCCGTCGCGGGGGCCGCCGCGCACGCCCTCGACGAACCCGACGCCGTCGCCGGGCGCGCGTACGCCGCCGCCGCCCTGCACGGGGTGGTGGCCGCCGCCGCGCACCGGCGGCTGCTGGAGGCCGGGGCACTGGCGCGGCCCCCGCAGGCCGGCCGGCACCTGTACGCCGACCTCACCCCGCTGCGCGCCGGACTCGCCCGGCACGGGGTCGGCGACGCGATGGAACTGGAGGACTGGCTCGGCGGCCGGCTCGGCGCCCCCACGCCCGGCGGGCAGCGGTTCGCCGACGAACTGGGCGCGCTGCGCGTGCGGCTGTCCACCGGGCCGCTGCTGGGAGCCACCCCGCACGAGCGGCTGGCCGCCCTCACCGCCGGCGATCCGCTCGCGCTCCCGCACGTACGCGACTCCCTTGAACTCCTCGGATCAGTCCTGGCCGGGCTGGCCTGACCACCCGACCCCGGTGAACGGAGACTTCGCGATGAGGGACCGGACGGATGCCCCCGCCCCCGCCCCCAGCCCCGCCCCCGCCCCCAGCCGTGCCCCGGCCCCTGATGCCGCACCCGACCCGGCCCCCGCGGCGCCGGAGCGCGCGCCCGCGCGGCGCCCGCTCGGTGCGCACCGCCGTTGGCCGCGCTCGTTCGCGGACCGGCTGACCGCCCCGCTCCCGGGGGTCCGCAGCTACGCCCGCCTCGCCCGCGAGGGCGCCTTCCGGCCCGGCCCCGAAGGGCTGCGCGGCATTCCCGACCTGCCGTACGAACCCGGCCCGCTGCCCCCGGCGCCCCCCGGCACCGTCTGCGTCACCTGGGCCGGACACGCCAGCTGGGTCCTGCGGACCGGCGGGCTGACCGTTCTGACCGACCCGGTCTGGTCCCGGCGGATCCTCGGCACCCCGGCCCGGATGACCCCGGTCGGAGTGCGCTGGGAGGACCTGCCGCCGGTGGACGCGGTGGTGATCAGCCACAACCACTACGACCACCTCGACGCCCCCACCCTCAAGCGGCTGCCCCGGCACACACCCCTGTTCGTACCGGCGGGCCTGGCCGGCTGGTTCCGCCGCCGCGGCTTCACCCGGGTCACCGACCTCGACTGGTGGGAATCGGCCGAACTGGGCGGCGTACGCTTCGAGTTCGTCCCCGCCCACCACTGGTCGAAACGGTCGCTGATCGACACCTGCCGGTCCCTGTGGGGCGGCTGGATCCTCACCGACACCCTGAGTGCGGCGCCGCGGAAGCTCTACTTCGCGGGTGACACGGGCTACGGGCACTGGTTCGGGGAGATCGGCCGCCGTCACCCCGGCATCGACCTCGCCCTCCTGCCCGTCGGCGCGTACGCCCCGCGCTGGTGGCTCGGCGACGTCCACGCCGACCCGGAGGAAGCCGTGCAGGCCTGCCTCGACCTCGGCGCCCGCCGGATGGCCCCCATGCACTGGGCCACCTTCGTCCTCTCCGCGGAGCCGGTCATGGAGCCCCTGCACCGCACCCTGGCCGCCTGGCACCGGGCCGGCCTGCCCCGCGAGGACCTCTGGGACCTGCCGATCGGCGCCTCCCGCACGCTGGCCCCGGAGGGCTCCCGGACCGGCGGGTGAGCGGCGCCGCCCGGGCTCAGTGGTGCCAGGCCCGACCGCCCACGTTGTGGATGAACCGCTGGAGCACCTTGAGGGTGATCAGGTACTCCTCGTCGGAGATTCCCGCGTGCCGCTCGTCCCACAGGTCCTTCTGCAGGGCCGCGGCCTTGTCGAAGAACTCCTGCCCCTCGGGGGTCATCTCCAGGCGCCCTGCGGCGTCCTGGGTGATCCAGCCCTGGACGATGACCGTGTCCATCTCCTCGGACAGCGCCTCCTCGCCCACCGCGAGGTAGCCCCGCAGGGTCTCGGTCAACCCGTCCCGTGTCCTGACCTCGTCGCCCGCCAGGGCGACCCGGGCGAGGATCCACCACTGCGGCTGGGTGGTACCGAGCTCGGCGAGCGCGCCGCGGGTGCGGCTCACGATCGCGTCGTAGGCGGCCCAGCTCCAGTAGCCGATGGGTTGGCGGATCAGTTCGGCGTCGTCGTGCGAGTACTCCATGGCGGATCGACTCCCCGTCGGTGGTGCGGTGTGATGCGGCGTGCTGCGATGCGCTCTGCTGGGCAAGACCCTATGAACTCAACCGCACTTGAGGTCCAGCCCCCCGGCGGGACCCGTCCCGATCACGCCCCCTCGTTCAGCAGTTCCAGGACCGGCCGTACGCCCCGCCGGGCCTCGCGGGGACGTCACTGCCGGGGACCCGCGACCGGTCGCTCGCCGAGCCCTCCGCACACGGGTACATGTACGGCGGCACGTCCCGCACCCTGGTCGACGACCCCTGTCCCTGCGCGAGGCGGCGGAGGCGGGCAGGCGCCGGTGACCGGCAAGGTCCTGGCCCCCGCCCCCCCAGTCCATCGGAGTGGCCGCCGGCCGCTCCGATGGCGTGGCTCCCGCACCGGCGCCCGGCATTTCCTAAGGTCGGCGGGGGTACGGCACCGGGCCGGCCGACCGTCCGGATCAGGTGGGTGAGTCGTGGAACGCAAGACGGCCGCGTCACGAACGCAGGCACCGCCGGCCGCCCGGCGGTGGACCCGGCGGCTGGCCGCCGCGGTGGCGCTGCTGATGCTCTGCGCGCTCCCCGCGGGCGCGGCAGGTGCCGCGCAGCCCGTGGACGTACGGTCGCCCGCCGGCCCGCCCCTGTACGTGTCCGACTACGGCAACAACCGGGTGGTGACCCTGCCCGCGGACGGCGGCGACCGGACCACGGTCCCCTTCGACGGCCTGGTGCGGCCGACCGGCCTGGTCTGGGACGCCACGGGCCGGCTCTACGTCTCCGACACCGGCAACAACCGGGTCCTCGTACTGCCTCCGGACGGCGGGGAGCAGGCCGTCGTTCCCACCGCCGGCCTGTCGCGCCCGCTGGGGCTGGCGGTCGACCCGGCCGGGAACCTCTACATCGCCGACAGCTTCAACGACCGGATCGTGAAGGTGGCGGCCGGTGGCGGGGGCCAGACGACCGTCCCCACCACCGGGCTGCTGCACCCCTGGGGTCTGGCGTGGGCGCCCGGCGGGGAGCTGTACGTCTCCGACTTCGTCAACGACCGCGTCGTCAAGGTGGCCGTGGACGGGAGCGGCCAGAGCACCGTGCCCACCACCGGCCTCTCCCAGCCGACCGGGCTGGCCCGGAACGCCGCCGGTGACCTCTACATCGCCGACAGCGGGAACAACCGCGTGGTGAAGGTGGCCGCGGGCAGCGGCGCGCAGAGCACGGTGCCCACCACAGGCCTCAGCTCCCCGCTGGGCCTCGCCCTCGACGGCTCCGGCCACCTCTACGTGGCCGACGGCTTCAACAACCGGGTGGTCCGGGTCCGCGAGACGGGCGGCGGACAGGTCACGCTCGCCTCCACCGGCCTCAACACGCCGACGGGCCTCGCGTTCCCTCCGCCCGGCGCCCGCCCGGGACACGACCGGGACCGATAGGCCCCGCACGGGCCGGGCCGCGCACGGGCCGGGCCGGGCCGGAGCCTGGGCTCAGAGCCACGAGGCCACCAGGCCCCCACGCCTGCCGCGCGTCTCCCGGCCCGTGCGACGATGCGTCGGCCGACAGGGCCACGAGCGGGGGGAAAAGCACGATGGAGTACATCGATCTGAATGCACAGGTCGGGAACCTGTCAGGGGTCCTTTCCCCCGCTCGGTACCTGGAGCATCTGCCCTCACTGGCCGACGGTCTTCCGGCCGGCGCCCGGGACTTCGCCACAGACCCGGAGCACTACGACTTCTCCGGCAAGCGGTGTGTGAAGGATCTGGAGATCCAGCACGTCCGAGGTGTCGGATCCGATGACCGGCAGCTGGAGATCCGGTTCCGGCACAACTGCTGGAAGCACGACGAAGACCTGGTCATCCGCTACACAGGCGTCTGCGGCTTCGATGCCGCAAGCGCCGAGGACGGCGACGGTGACTGGGCAGCTCTGGGGACCGTGATCCTCGACGAGGTCCTGCCCCACCGGAACGGCTGCAGCCACGAGATCGCGTTGTGGAACGGCTCGCTCGCCGTCGTCTGCCGCGACCTGGTCGCGACCTGGACCGAGGCCGACTGCCCCGGCTGACGGCCGGCTCAGGGCCGGGGCCGCAGGCGGCGCCGGAGCGCGGGGCCCGCGCTGATCGCGAGAGCCAGGCCGACCGCCAGGGCCACGCCCTTCCAGGGCTCCGCGAAGAGGGTGCCGCCCAGGATGCCGATCGCACCGTACGTCGCCGCCCAGGCCAGACAGGCCGGGGCGTCGCCGCGGGCGAAGCGGCGGAGCGGCATCTGCGCCAGGAGACAGGCCAGCATCACCGGGATCCGGCCCGCCGGGACCAGCCGTGACAGGACCAGGACCAGCACCCCGTGCTCGTCGAGCCGCGTCCGTGCCTGCTCCAGCCGCTCCGGTGTGGCCCGGCCGCGCAGCGTCTCCAGCCAGCGCGAACCGCCGCGTGAGCGCACCCCGCGCTGCCCGAGCCAGTACAGCGTCATGTCCCCGGTGAACGCCGCCAGCGCCGACACCGCGAACACCAGCAGCACCCCGTAGGGCGGCGACTGGTGGTGGAAGGCCACCACCGCCGCCGAACTCACCAGCGCACCCGTCGGGATGACGGGTACCAGCGCACCCAGGGCCACCAGCAGGAACAGCGCCGGGTACCCCACCGCCTGCTGGGTGCTCTCCGGCGGTACCTGGCCGGCCGCCGCCGCGAGCTCGCGCCACGTCACGGCAGTCGCACCCGTTCGCCGTGCTGCGGCACCCGTACGGTCACCTTGGGCGCCAGATGCCGCGCGAGCCGCTCGAACTCCTCGCCCGGCGCATGGAATTCATGCGGCCGTACCGCGTCCATCCCGACGGGCCAGTACGTCCCGTAGTGCACCGGGACCGCTGCCGCGGGTGCCAGCCGGGCCAGCGCCTGTGCCGCCCGCCCCGCGTTCAGGTGACCGGGGCCCAGGTACGGTCCCCAGCCGCCCACCGGCAGCAGGGCCACGTCCACGGGCCCGACCTCCTCGGCCATCGTGTCGAACAGCCCGGTGTCCCCGGCGAAGTAGGTCCGCGCCGTGCCCCGCACCACGTAGCCGAGCGCCGGGCACCGGTGCGGACCGAACGGCAGCCGCCGTCCGTCGTGCCGTGCGCCGACCGCCCGGATCCGTACGCCGTCGCGTACGGGGACCTCCTCGCCCGGCACCACCTCCGTCACGGCCAGCCCGCGCAGCCCGGCGACCCGCGCCAGCCCCGGCACGGCCCGGCACGCCCCGCGCGGCACCAGCAGCCGGGTGCCGGGTGCGAGCCGGGCCAGCGACGGCAGGTGCAGGTGGTCGGCGTGCAGATGGGACACCAGCACCACGTCCGCCACCGCCGCCTCGGGCGGGGGCACCGCCCCGCGCCGCCGCCGCAGGTGCGCGAGCCGCCGGGCGAACAGCGGGTCCGTGAGCAGCCGGACCCCGGAGTCCTCGACGGTGCACGTGGCATGACCCCACCAGGTGATCTCCACCGGCACCCGGACCTCCCTCCCTCGCGCCTCGCGCCTCGCTCACGAGCCTAGTGGGGGGTGTCTGCCCCGCGCGGCCGCTCGGAACCGGATCTCGGCCGCCCCCTCCTCTACGGCGGAGTATCGGAGTAGGGTCCGGCGGCATGGAAGAGTTGCGCGTGGCCGCGATCACCAGCCTGGCCCCGCTCGAAGACCTCGACGCCGACCCCTTCGCCGTGGACACCCGCGGCCAGCACGCCATGTGCGCGCGCTGGGCCGCCGACCGGGGCTACGTCGTGACGAGGCAGTTGCTGGTCTACGGGCTGCGCGCCGACCACTGCGGGCTCTGGTCCGACGTCGACACCGGGCAGGTCGACCTCTTCGTCGCCGCCAACCACCGGGTGCTGGCCCGCGCGCTGCGCTCCGTCGAGGAGTTCACCGCGGAGTGCGAGCGGCGCGGCGTACGGCTGGAGACCGCCGGGGGCGAGGAGCCCCGGTACACCTCCGCGATGAAGGCCGAGGTGCACCGCAGGCTGTCCATGCCGACCGCCGGCTACGACGGCACCTGACCGGGCCGGGACGCGCGGCGCGCCCCGGCCGGCCCGCCCCCTGGTCCGGCCCGCGCGCCATACGCCCCTGTACGCCGTCCGCCTCGCCCGACCGGTTGCGCCGGGCTGTGCGAGCCTGGAAGGCGGGACCGGGCGCGCGGGAGGTGCGGCGTGGGGCGAGCACGGTGGCGGACCGCGGGCAGCGCCCTGGTGCGCGTGCTCCTCGTCTGGGCCGTGTCCACCCTCACGATGCTCGCCCTGGCCGGGATCCTCCCGGACTTCCGGCTCCAGTCCGACGACGGTGACAGCGTCACGCAGATCGGGCTGACCGCCGCCTGGGCCGCCGGGGCCTTCGGTCTGCTGAGCGCGCTGGTCTGGCCGGTGCTCGTCCGGGCCCTGCTGCTGGTGCCCGCCCTGGTGCTCGGGCTGCTCGTCTTCTTCCTCAACGGCTCGCTCCTGCTGATAGCGCTCAGCCTGATCCCGGACGGCCGCAGCGAGGTGGCCCCCGACACCGCGGTGGTCGTCGCCGCCGTGATGTCCGCGGTGGCGTCGGCGACCTCCACCGCCCTCGCCGTGCGCGACGACGAGGCCTACCGGCGCCGGCTCTACCGGCTCGCCGACCGGCGCCGCCGCAGGCAGGGCCGGGCGGGCCCGTCCCGGGCCGCCGAGGCGCCGCCGGGCCTGCTCGTGCTCCAGCTGGACGGGCTGGGGTACGAGGAGTTGCGCCGCGCGTGCGGCAGCGGGCTGATGCCCACCGTCGCCGGCCTGCTGGAGGGCGGTCACCGCGCCCGGTCCTGGCGTACGGACTGGTCGAGCCAGACCGGTGCCAGCCAGCTCGGGATCCTGCACGGCTCCAACTTCGACGTGCCCGCCTTCCGCTGGTACGAGAAGGACACCGGCGAGGTGATGGTCTGCAACCGGCCGACCAGCGCCGCCGAGCTCCAGCGGCGGGCCATCGCACGCACCGGGGACGGCGGACTGCTCACGCTGGACGGGGCGAGCCGGGGCAACCTGTTCAGCGGCGGCGCCGACCAGCTGGCGCTGGTGCTGTCGGTCTCGGCCCGGCGGGGGCGGGCCAACCGGTCCCGCGCGGGCTACTTCGCGTACTTCTCCGATCCGGCCAACGCGGTCCGCACGGCCGGGTCCTTCGCGGCCGAGGTGGTCCGGGAGGTCGTCCAGTCACTGCGGGCGCGGATCCGCGGGGACCGGCCACGGGTGTCGCGCGGCGGGCTGTACCCGCTGATCCGGGCCTTCGCGACCGTGGTCGAACGGGACGTGGTCGTCGCGGCCGTGATCGGCGACATGCTCGCCGGGCGTACCGCTGTCTACGCCGACCTGGTCGCCTACGACGAGGTCGCGCACCACTCGGGCCCGCGCAGCCGGGACACCGACCGGGTGCTGCAGCGCCTGGACCGGAGCATCGCGCTGATCGCCCGGGTCGCCGAGCACGCGCCGCGCCGGTACCGGATCGTGCTGCTCTCCGACCACGGCCAGAGTCCGGGGGAGACCTTCCTCGGCCGGTACGGGCTGACCCTCAGGGACCTGGTCCGGGCCGGCTGCGGGCTGCCGGTGCCGCGCCGGGCCGGCCGTACCCGCAGCGGGGCCGAGGCCCGGGCGGCCGTGCTCGCGGCGCTCCACCGGCCCGTGGAGGAGGGCGAGGAGGCGCACCCGGGCCCGGGCTCCGATCCCGTGGTGCTGGCCTCGGGCAACCTCGGCCTGATCTCCTTCCCGGACATCCCCGGCCGGGCGTCGCGGGCGCGCGTCGAGCGCGCGCACCCCGCCCTGCTGACCACGCTGGCGAACCATCCGGGCGTGGGATTCCTGCTGGTGGACGGGGTGGTGCTGGGGCGGGGCGGAAGGGCGGCCCGGCTGGACGTCCCGGGCGAGGCGGAGGAGCTGCTGGCTCCCTTCGGCCCGGGCGCGGCGCAGGCCGTCCGCCGGACCGACGCCTTCCCGCACGTGGCGGACGTCATGGTGAACTCGGCGTACGACCCGAGGACGGGTGCGGTGCACGCCTTCGAGGAACAGATCGGCTCGCACGGCGGGCTGGGCGGGGAACAGGGGCACCCGTTCCTGATGTGGCCCACGGAACTGTCGGACCCCGGGCCCGGGGAGGAACTGGCCGGCGCGGAGGCGGTGCACGCCGTGCTGCGGCGCTGGCTGCGGGAGGCGGACGGGCCGCAGGTACCGGTGACCGCGCCCGTGACCGCGCCCGTGACCGCGCCCGTGACCGCACCCCTGACCGCACCCCTGGCTCCGCCGGTGCAGCGGCCGGTGGAGGAAAGCCCGCCGGGGGACGAAAATAACGGAAGCCTTCCTTCCGCAGGGGTGCCCGCGCGGGACGAAATCCGCTGATTTTGTGGCGCATTCACGGTGGTCAACCATGTGTTGACCTGCCCAGCATGTGAGACATCCAGAGGCGCACCACCGATGACCAGCACCGCAACCCTGCCCGCCGAGGCCACAGCACCCCCCGAGCAGGGCCGCGACCCGCACGCGAGCCGCGACCCCCACGCGCGCCGCTTCGGCCTCCCCGTCGCGACCTGCCTGGTCATGGGCAACATCATCGGCGGCGGGATCTTCCTCCTCCCCGCCTCGGTGGCCCCCTTCGGCACCATCAGCCTCGTCGCCTTCGCCGTCCTCACCGCCGGCGCGATCGCCCTCGCCCTGGTCTTCGGCCGGCTCGCCGAACGCCACCCGCAGACCGGCGGCCCCTACGTCTACGCCCGCGCCGCCTTCGGCGACTTCGCCGGCTTCCTCGCCGCCTGGAGCTACTGGATCACCGCCTGGGTCTCGAACGCGGCCCTGGCCGTCGCGGCCGTCGGCTACCTCACGGTGCTGTTCCCCGCCGCGGGCGAACACAAGTGGTCCATGTGCCTGGCCGCCCTCGCCGTCCAGTGGCTCCCGGCCCTCTCCAACCTGGCGGGCACCCGCTACGTCGGAGCGGTCCAAGTCGTCGCCACCGTACTGAAGTTCGCCCCGCTGCTCCTGGTGGCCGTCGGCGGGCTGTTCTTCTTCGACCCCGCCAACCTCGGCCCCTTCCGGGCCACCGACCAGAGCGCGGCCGGCGCCGTCTCCGCCTCCGCGGCGATCCTGCTGTTCAGCTACCTCGGGGTCGAGTCCGCCACCGTCAGCGCGGGCGAGGTCCGCGACCCGGCCCGCAACGTCGGCCGGGCCACCGTCCTCGGCACCGTGGGCGCCGCCACCGTCTACCTGCTCGGCACGGTCGCCGTCTTCGGCCTGGTCGCCCACGACCGGCTGACCGCCTCCACCGCCCCCTTCACCGACGCCGTCAACGCCATGTTCGGCGGCACCTGGGGCGGCACCGTGGTCGCCTGCGCCGCCGTGATCTCGATGCTCGGCGCCCTCAACGGCTGGACCCTGCTCAGCGCGCAGACCCCGTACGCCGCCGCCAAGGACGGGCTCTTCCCGAAGGCATTCGAGACCAGGAAGCGCGGCGTCCCCGTCGTCGGCGTGATCGTCACCGTCTCCCTGGCCTCCGCCCTCACCGTCTACAACTACACCGCCGGGACCCAGGGCGTCTTCGAGAGCCTGGTCCTGATCACCACCTTCACGGCCACCGTCCCGTACCTGCTGGCCACCGCCGCGCAGATCTACTTCCTGCTCTCCGGGCAGCGTGAGCGGGTCCACCCCGGCCGCCTGGCCCGCGACGGCGTCCTCGCCGCCCTCGCCTTCGGCTTCTCGATGTGGCTGGTCGCGGGCTCCGGCTACGCGGCCGTCTACCAGGGCGTGCTCTTCCTCTTCGCGGGCGTCCTCGTCTACGCCGCCATGTCCGCGAGGAAGCACCGCGCCGCCGCGTCCCCCGCGGAGTAGCGTGGAGAAGGGGCCGGCCAGGGGGCGCCAAGGAACCATCATGTCCGCGATGAGGAAGAGCATCGACATCGACCGCAGGCCCGAGGACGTCTACGCGTACCTGACGGACCCCACGCACCTGCCGGAGTGGCAGGACAGCGCCGTATCCGCCGTCCCGATCGGCGATCTCCCCGTGCACGTCGGTTCGAGGGTCCTCGTCACCCGGCAGATCGGCCGCCGGCGGGTCCCCACGACCATCGAGTTCGTGGAGCTCGACCCGCCGAGGAGCTGGCACGTGCACGGGGTCGACGGCCCGGTACGACCCGATGTGCGCGGCACCGTCGAACCCCTCGACGGCGGCACCCGCTCCCGCCTCACCCTGGACGTCGACTTCGAGGGCCACGGCGTGGGCCGGGCCCTCGTACCCCTCGTGGTCAGGCCCATGGTCCGCAAGGAGATGCCCCGGGGCGAGGAGAAGCTCAAGCACCTCCTCGAAGCCTGACGGCTCGCGGCCGGGGGAAAAGCCGGGGAAAACGGGATGCCGCGCGGTGTGCGGTGCGGCGACACTGGCCGCACCACACACCCGCCACACCCCCGAGGACATCCACGCCCGTGCAGGCTGCCGTCACCGTCACCCCCGCCCAGATCCCCGAACTGCTGCTCGGCCTCGCCACCGTCCGGCCCGTGTTCCTCTGGGGGGCTCCCGGCATCGGAAAGTCCTCGCTCGTAAGGAAGTTCGCCGACGCGCTGGGGCTGGAGTGCGTCAGCCTGCTCGGCACCCAACTCGCCCCCGAGGACCTGATCGGCGTCCCGCAGATCCGCGACGGCCGGTCCGTCTTCTGCCCGCCCGAGGCCATCGCACGCGACGAGCCGTACTGCCTCTTCCTCGACGAACTCAACGCCGCGAGCCCGGACGTCCAGAAGGCCTTCTACTCGCTGATCCTCGACCGCCGGATCGGCTCCTACGAGCTCCCGGCCGGCTCCATCGTCATCGGCGCGGGCAACCGGGCCACCGACAACGCGCTGGCCCGGCCGATCGCCTCCGCGCTGGTCAACCGCCTCACCCACGTCCACCTCCAGGCGTCCGCACAGGACTGGCTGGTCTGGGCCGGCGAGCACGGCATCCACCCCTGGGTCACCGACTACCTCACCGACCGCCCCGACCACCTCTGGTCGCAGCCGCCCAAGACCGAGGAGCCCTTCTCCACCCCGCGCTCCTGGCACATGCTCTCCGACGCCCTGCACTCCTTCGGCGCGGAACTGGACGAGCAGACCCTCAAGGTGATCGCGCACGGCACCCTCACCCCCGGGCACGCCGTGTCCTTCTGCGGCTACGCCAAGATCGTGCGGCACAGCTTCGGCATCGAGGCGATCATGAAGGGCGACGCCTCCTGGCCCACCCGCCCCGCCGACCGCGACCTGCTCTACTACCTCGCCGAGGCCTTCCGGGGCCGCCTGGTCAAGGAGCTGCCCGCGCAGCGCGAGCACGTCTCGCCCGCCCTGCGCCAGACCGCCTACCGGGCCAAGGCGCTGCTGGTCCAGCTCGCCGAGATCTCCGTGGAGGTGGCGCAGACCGTCATCGCCGACGACGCCGACGGCCTGCCCGTCCTGCCCTCCTGGTTCCTCGTGGAGGCCGCCCGGGACATGCCGCGCCTGGTCGAGGCCCGCCGGTGAGCGTGTCGCGCACCCGGCCCAAGAAGAAGACCCAGCCCGACCCCGCCGCCCAGGCCTTCGCCGAGGGGCTTGCCCTGGTCAAGCGGAACCCGGCCCTCGCCGCCGTCGGCGGGAGCGTGTGCGAGCAGCCCAAGTGCCCCGGTACCCCCGCCGCGGGCATGGTCGCCGTGGACTCCAACGGCGTCCTCCACGTCCGCTCCGGCCTGCGCGCCGAGCCCGGCACCTGGGCCTGGGCCCTCGCCCACGCCCTGCTCCACCTCGGATTCGGCCACGTACCGGCCGCGGCCGACCGGGACCGCGTGCAGCCCGACCGCTTCGACCTCGCCGCACGCTGCGCCGTCGTCAACCGCTTCCTGCTGACGCAGCCGTCCGTCCGGCCCCCGGACGACCTCCCGGCCGAGTACCCCGGCGGTGACGAGGAACTGCTCGCGGCCCGCTGGCGCCGCGACGGCATTCCCGCCGCCTACGAGCTCTGCGGCACCGCCGGCGACCACCCCGACCAGCTCCTGGTCACCTGGCACGCATGGAACTCCACCCCGGTCCCCGACTGGGAGACCGCCTTCGCGCACGCCCTGACCCGCAGCGTCTCCGCCGCCATGGAGGTCGCCGGCGGGCGCCGCGACCGGGTCACGGGGCAGCGCGTGGCGCAGCGCCCGTGGGACCGCGCCCTGAACTGGTTCGTCTCCTCGTACCCGCTCCTCGGCGGCCTGGCCAGCGGCCTGAAGATCGTCGCCGATGCCGAGCTGGCCCGCGCCCAGGACATCGACATCGCCGCGGTCAGCGCCACCGCCGGGGAGATCTACGTCAACCCGCTCCGCAGCTTCGAAGAGGGGGAATGGCGGTTCATCCTGGCCCACGAGATGCTGCACGCCGCGCTGCGCCACGGCGAGCGCCGCGGCGCCCGGGACCCGTACCTGCACAACGTCGCCGCCGACTACGTGGTCAACGGCTGGCTCGTCGAGATGGGCGTCGGCGAGATGCCCGCCGGGCTGCTGTACGACCCGGATCTGAAGGACCTCTCCGTCGAGGAGGTCTACGACCGGATCACCACCGACCTGCGCCGGATGCGCCGCCTCGCCACCCTGCGCGGCAAGGGCCGCGGGGACATCCTGGGCGACCCGCTGCCCCACCCGGGCAGCGCGCCGTACGCCGACCTGGACGAGTTCTACCGGCGCGGCCTCGTCCAGGGCTTCGACCTGCACACGTACGGGGAGCGCGGCCTTCTGCCCGCCGGGCTGATCCAGGAGATCCGGGCCCTGGCCCATCCGCCCGTGCCCTGGGACGCCCGGCTCGCCCGCTGGTTCGACGAGTACGTGCCGCGCCCCGAGCCGGTACGGAGCTTCGCGCGCCCGGCCCGCCGCCAGGCCTCCACCCCGGACATCCCTCGGGCGGGGCGGTACTTCCCGCCCGAGGAGGTCGCCCGCTGCACCTTCGGCGTGGTCCTCGACACCTCGGGGTCGATGAACGCGGCCCTGCTCGGCAAGGCGCTGGGCGCGATCGCCTCGTACGCGCAGGCCCGCGACGTACCGGCGGCACGCGTCGTCTTCTGCGACGCCGCGCCCTACGACGGGGGCTATCTTCCCCCGACCGAGATCGCGGGCCGCGTACGGGTCCGCGGGCGCGGCGGGACCGAGCTGCAGCCGGGCATCGACCTGCTGCAGCGGGCGGAGGACTTCCCGCCCGGGGCCCCGGTCCTGGTGATCACGGACGGCTGGTGCGACACCCTGCGCATCCGGCGTGAGCACGCCTATCTGATCCCCCAGGGTGCCTCGCTGCCCTTCACCCCCAGGGGACCCGTCTTCCGCCTGACCTGACCTGACCTGACCTGATCTGACCTGAACCGGACCGGCCCGTGGCCGGATGCAGAACGCCCCTGACCCGCGGGTCCGCAGGTCAGGGGCGTGCCGGAGCAGATCGGCTCAGTCGAGGTAGTCGCGCAGCACCTGCGAACGCGACGGGTGGCGCAGCTTCGACATGGTCTTGGACTCGATCTGGCGGATGCGCTCACGGGTGACCCCGTACACGCGGCCGATCTCGTCCAGGGTCTTCGGCTGGCCGTCGTTGAGGCCGTAGCGCATGGAGACCACGCCCGCCTCGCGCTCCGAGAGCGTGCCCAGGATGGACTGGAGCTGCTCCTGGAGGAACGTGAAGGAGACCGCGTCCGCCGGGACGACCGCCTCGGAGTCCTCGATGAGGTCACCGAACTCGCTGTCGCCCTCCTCACCCAGGGGGGTGTGCAGGGAGATCGGCTCACGGCCGTACTTCTGGACCTCGATGACCTTCTCGGGGGTCATGTCGAGTTCCTTGCCCAGCTCCTCCGGGGTGGGCTCACGGCCCAGGTCCTGGAGCATCTGGCGCTGCACGCGGGCGAGCTTGTTGATGATCTCGACCATGTGCACGGGGATGCGGATGGTGCGCGACTGGTCGGCCATGGCACGCGTGATCGCCTGCCGGATCCACCAGGTCGCATACGTGGAGAACTTGAAGCCCTTGGTGTAGTCGAACTTCTCGACCGCGCGGATCAGGCCGACGTTGCCCTCCTGGATCAGGTCCAGGAAGAGCATGCCGCGACCGGTGTAGCGCTTGGCGAGGGAGACCACGAGACGGAGGTTGGCCTCCAGCAGGTGGTTCTTCGCGCGGCGGCCGTCCTCGACCAGGATCTCCAGCTCGCGCTTGAAGGCGGGCTTGTGGTCCTCCTCCTCTTCGAGCTTGTACTCGGAGAACAGGCCCGCCTCGATGCGCTTGGCGAGCTCCACCTCCTGCTCGGCGTTGAGGAGCGGCACCTTGCCGATGAGCTTGAGGTAGTCCTTGACGGGGTCGGCGGTGGCACCGGCCACCATGACCGTCTGCGCCGGGGCGTCGTCCTCGTCGTCGTCGGACAGGACGAAGCCCTGGGTGCCGCCGGCCTTGGGCGCCTCGTCCTCGGCCTCGTCGGCGAGGTCCTCGGCAGCCCAGTCCTCGCCCTCGACGACGGGGGTCTCGCCCTCGTCGGCGTCCTTGGCGCTGGTCTTCTTCGCCGCGGTCTTCTTCACGGCGGTCTTCTTGGCGGCGGTCTTCTTGACCGTGCGCTTCTTCGGCTCGGCGGCGGCCTCGGCCGACGCCTCGTCCCCGATGGCTGCGGCCGACGAAGCGGATATCGCCGTGGCGGTGGTGGTGACGGCCGTCGCCGCGGTGGTGGCCGCGGTCTTGCGGGCGCCGATGGGGCGCGGCGCCGCGGTGGCCTTCTTGGCCACGGTGCGGGCCGGGGCGGCGGCAGCCTTGCGGGGCTTCTTGGCGGCAGCCTTGGTGGCGGGGGCCGCGCTGACGTGGAGGGCGACACCCTCCTCGTCCAGGACCTGGTTCAGGCTGCGCAGGACCCGCTTCCACTGGTCCACCGGGATGCGGCCGGCCTCGAAGGCCTGGCGCACGTCGTCACCGTTGATGTGACCCTGCTCGCGGCCGCGCTCGACGAGCGCGACAAGGGCCTCGGATTCGGCGATCTCCGGAGGGAACGTACGGGACGGGCTGAGCGACACAAGGAGCCTCTCGTTGCGAACAGATTAAGGGTGGGCGGGACATCATCGCGCGAACTCGGGAAACAGACCCGAGGGGGGTCTGTATTCCGGGCCGCGCGAGGACACCTGTCGGTTCATCGCATGCCCGAGTCGATTCGTTACGCGCTGAATTGAGTGACCTGCGCCACGCTGTGGCCACGCAACCCGATCCGGCGCAGATCCGTCCGCCCTTCAGATCAGCCCGTTTTGCGGGCCTCGATGAGGAAGCGGGCGGTGTGAGCGACGAACGGACCTTCGCGTTCGATCCGTTCGTGGAGCTCACGCAGCCGGTCCCGGTACTGCCCGACCGTGAAGCCGGGCACCATCCAGATCACCTTCCGTAGAAAGTAGATCACGGCTCCGATGTCGTGGAACTCCGTGCGCAGACGTTCGGAGCGCAGATCGAGGACTTCGAGGCCGGCCGCGGTGGCGTCGGCGACCGCGTCGTCGGGGTGCCGGGCACGCCGGATCTCCTCCGGCTGCGGGCCGAGGAAGTACTCGACGAGCTCGAAGACGCTCGCCGGACCGACCTGCTGCGAGAGGTAGCTGCCGCCCGGCGTCAGCACCCGCGCGATCTCCTCCCACCAGATGGTCACCGGGTGCCGGCTGGTCACCAGCTCGAAGGCCGCGTCGCCGAAGGGCAGCGGCGGCTCGTCGGCGTCGGCGACCACCACGGCGCCCAGCGGGTGCAGCAGCCGCGTCGCCTTCTCCACGTTGGGTGGCCAGGACTCGGTGGCCGCCGTGAGCGGCGGCAGCGGAGCGCACCCGGCCAGCACCTCGCCGCCACCGGTCTGGATGTCCAGCGCGGACCGGACCAGGGTCAGGCGCTCGGCCATGAGCCGCTGGTACCCCCAGGAGGGACGCTGCTCGGTGGCCCGGCCGTCGAGCCAGGAGAAGTCCCAGCCGTCCACCGAGACGGACTCGGCCTCGGCGACAAGATGGTCGAAAGTACGCGTCATGCATTGATCGTCCCAGGTCGGACGCCCGACAACCACCGGATATGTCGACTACAGTGGTCGGCGGGCCGTGACTGGCGTTCGGGTGGATCACCACCGGGGAGCGGCCCGGCGTACCTGTGGACCTCCGGTACGCCGACTGCCGCGCGCCTGGGCGAACCGCGATCCGCAGCGACGTTCAGGAGACCCCGTGACGACTGCCCAGACTGCCTCTGCCTCTGCCCCTGTCACCGGCTCCGCCCGGCTGATGGACGGCACGGCCCTCGCCCGCCGCATCTCGGAGCAGACCGCCGCCCACGCGGCGAAGATCACCGAGCGCACCGGCACCGCGCCCTGCCTCGCGACCGTGCTGGTCGGCGAGGACCCGGCCTCCGTGACCTACGTCCGCATGAAGCAGAACCGCTGCGCCAAGGCGGGGATCACCTCCCGCCACGTCGAGCTGCCGGCCGGGACGACCACCGAGGAGCTGGTGGCCACCCTCACCGCGCTGTCCGAGGACCCGGAGATCAGCGGCATCCTGCTCCAGCACCCCGTCCCGCACCACATCGACGAGCGTGCTGCCTTCGAGGCCATCGCCCCGGGCAAGGACGTCGACGGGGTCACCATGCACTCCTTCGCCGCCATGGGCTTCGGGCTGCCGGGCTTCGTCTCCTGCACCCCCGGCGGCATCATGCGCCTGCTCGCCGCCTACGACGTGGACCTGACCGGCAAGCACGCCGTCGTCGTCGGCCGCAGCGCGATCCTGGGCAAGCCGGCCGGGATGCTGCTGCTGGAGCAGAACGCCACCGTCACCTACTGCCACTCGCGCACCCAGGACCTGCCCTCGATCGTGCGCCAGGCGGACGTGCTGGTCGCCGCCGTCGGCAAGGCCGAGTTCATCCGGGGCGAGGACATCAAGCCGGGCGCGGTGGTCCTGGACGCCGGTTACAACGAGGGCAACGTCGGCGACGTGCACTTCGAGTCGGCCGCCGCCCGGGCCTCGTTGATCACTCCGGTGCCGGGTGGTGTCGGCCCGATGACCATCGCCGTACTGCTGGAGCAGACCGTGCAGGCGGCCGCCGCGCAGGCCGGCCTGGACCTCGCGGAGCTCTGATCCCACCGCGCGGGTCCCGCGTACGACGCACGCCCGCGCCCCACGCGCACGCCCCGGCCGGCCATCGGTCCGGGGCGTCGCGTTTCCCCGGGGGCTGTGCGTCTCAGGCGCCGACCGGGTCGGGGTTCAGCTCCCGCGTGCCGGCGGTGGCCGCGTCGTGGGCCGCGGCGACGATGTCGGAGGTACGGAACGCGTCCGCCAGGGCGGTCAGGGGCCGCCGGCCCAGACGGTAGGGCTCCGGGATCGCGGCCGGCCCCGGCGCGGATCCGCTCGCGGCGGCGGCCTTGCGGTGGCAGGCTGCCGCCAGGACGGCCGCGTCCGCGACCGCGGCGGCCCGTGCCTCGCCCATACCCCGGCCCCGGGCCTCCTCGTACGCGGCGCTGCGCACCCGGGGGTCGAACCAGCCGGCCAGCGCCAGGATGCCGTCGTCGATGACCGACTCCCGGTGGATGAGCCGGATCCCCACCGGGGACCACCAGGCCAGCGGCACGGTCCGTCCCTGGGTCGCGGCGAATCCGCGCAGCGCCTTCCACAGCGGGCGCAGCCGCCGGTACTGGCTGAAGGCCAGCCATGTCGCCGACCCGCCCACCAGCGGCACGACGAACCCGGCACCGAGCAGCAGCCCGGCGGCCCCCGCCAGTGGCGGCGCCACGTCCGTCGACAGGAACACCAGGTCGTGGCCGGTCCAGCGAGCCACGACCGAGGCCCACTTGGCGGCCAGGTAGGCCAGGTCCATCAGCCCGGCGACCACGATCAGGGCCAGCCCCGTGCGCAGCGGGCGCATCGCACGGTCGGCGCGCGCCAGCCACTTGCCGCACAGCCAGGTCAGCGCCGAGGTGCCCAGGGTGTGCGCCACGAGGAAGCAGACGATCATCTCGCGGATCCAGGGCGTGGTCGCGTAGTACGTGTCCAGGTCCTGGAGCCGCTCCACCGGTGCGTCGCCGATCACGAACAGGACGACGATGGCCGCGGTCGCGGTGCCGAACAGGGCCGTGGTCAGCCGGGTGGCCCGGCGCACGGCCGCGGGCGGCCCGCCGCGCCACTGCAGCACCAGGACGACGCACAGCCCGGAGAACACCGTGCACAGGCCGAACACCAGGGGCGCGGAGAAGTTGACCACGCCGGTGTGACGGTTGACCGTGGCGATGGTCGACGGCGATGCGAGGAAGTTGATGGGTGCCCCGACGGCGAGCAGTGCGCACGCCGTCCGGTTCAGCGGCCGGTCCCGGTCCCGGCGCAGCTTCGGCAGCTTGATCAGCAGCGCCAGGACCATCAGGGAGGCGGGCAGGAGCGGCAGGAACCTGCCGCTCATCGGGCCTGTCCGACGGCGTCGGCGGGGCCGGCCGGGTCCGCCGACGGGCCCGTGCCGGCACCGGGCGTCGTGCCGGGCGCCCGGTCCAGCCCGGCGACGGCCCGCTCGGCGGCGGTGAGCGGCGGCGCCTTCAGCGCGCCCCGGTCCGAAGCGCGCAGGACGTGCCAGACCACCGACGGGTGGAGCCAGTGGGTGGGCGCGGTGCTCATGGTGAGGACCTTGAACAGGGCGGCGGTGAGCGTCTCGTCGGTGGTCGCTCCCGTCATCAGCCTGTTGACGTACACGTTGAGCAGACCGGTGCCGGCGCGCGGCTTGATGCCGGTGGCTCCCGGATACAGGATGTCCTGCGACGTGGCCAGCTCCCAGGCGGTGCTGACCTGCGGCGCGATGACGCGCTGCGCCTCGCGGCCGATCCCGGGGTGCTCCAGTCCCTTCGCACGCAGCAGGGTGCGTACGGCCAGGATCCCCTGGGCCGCGACGGTCATGCCCTGTCCGTACAGCGGGTTGAAGGTGGCGACGGAGTCGCCGACGGCGAAGAAGCCGTCGGGCAGCTCGGCCTTCTCGAAGTAGATCCGGCGGTTTGCGGTGCCCTGGGTGACGGCGACGTCCGTCAGGGGCTTGCGGCCCTCCAGGAGCTCCCCGACGATCGGGTCGCGGACGGCCTTGGCGAACGGGATGAACGCGTCGGGGTCGCCGGTCGGCTGGCCGCCGCGGGTCCCCGAGAGGGTGGCCTGCCACTGGCCGTTCTCGATGGGCACGATCGTGGCCGTCTGGCCCGGGACGGGCACCCGGGGGTCGGACTGGACGTTGATGATGGGGAAGCCCATCTCGTGGGCTCCGGCCGGGGCTTCGAAGATCCTCGTCGCGTAGACGAGGCCCGAGTCGACCTCGGCCTGCCGGATGCCGGTGACGCCGAGCGCCTGGAGCCAGGTCCGGGCGCGCGAGCCGCGACCGCTCGCGTCGACCACGAGGTCGGCGGTCAGGAGCCGGCCCGCTTCCTCCGGAGTGTCGACGAGGACGCCGGTGACCCGGGACGCCGTGCCCTCCAGGGCGCGGACCCGGCTCCGCTGGAGGGTGGAGACCCCCTTCAGGCCGGTCACCCGGGCGCGGATCACCGAATCGAGGAGATCGCGGCTGCAGGAGATGTTGAACTGCTTCTCCCCGCACCGCGGGATCCATCCCTGGGCGGACTTCGAGACGAGGTCGGTGGGCAGGCTGCGGCGGATGGCGCCCGCCTTCGTCCAGTCGGCGGTGATGCCGGGCAGGATCTGCTCGATGGCCCGGGCGCCGCCCGACCACAGCAGGTGGGTGTGCCGGGCCTGCGGGAGCCCACGGCGCGGGGCCGGCCCCTCGGGCAGCGGGTCGGCGTCGATGACGGTGACCGTGGCGTGCTCGGCGAGGACAGCGGCCGCGAGGAGGCCGGCCAGGCTGCCGCCTATGACGACGGCGTGGCGGGGCGGGGTGGACTGGTTCATCGTGGCGTGCTCTCTGTCAGGGCCGTGCTGAGGGCATCGGCGTGAGGGGTGCGGCGACCGGCTGGTGCGGGTCGCGGCGTGGCACGGGGCTTCCCCAGCCGAGCGAGGACTTGATGCGCTCGATGGCCTCGGGGAGCTGCTGTTCGCGGGGCGAGGGCAGGTAGGAGCGCAGGGTGTTGCCGAGGTGCAGGCCGAAGGTCTCGGCCCGGATCTCCGCCGGATCCCCGTGGTCGGCGCGGGCGGCGGCCTGCCGGACCACCGCGTCCAGCCCGGAGCCGGAGGTCAGCAGGTCGGCGAGACGGCCGGGGTGTCCGGCCAGCCGGGCAGCCACCAGCATGCCAGGACCGAGGCTGTCGCAGGTGCCCTCGTCCAGGTGCCACAACTCGTGGCACGCGATGACGAGCTGGTGTTCGGGCCGGGTGTGCTGCTCGACGACGATCAGGTCGACGTCGTCCAGCTCGAGCCACAGCCCGCTCGCGGTGTCGGGCGGGAAGGAGGTGAAATGGAAATCGACCTTCCGCTCTCCGCCGCGCCGCTCGGAGTAGGCGGCGCACAGCGCCCCGATGATCTCCCTGGCATCGGCCGGCGGCGTCAGGCGCGCTCCCTCCAGGAGTTCGGAGCCCAGCTTGCGCATGGCCCGTGTGGTCCTCATGGTGTTTCTCCCTCGGCGGCGGCGCCCTCGGTCGGCGCCCCGCTCTTCGTGCCCGGAACTCCGAGCTGCCCCTCGCGCGCGAGGAGGTCGTCCAAGTGGTCGGCCAGCGACTTCCAGCCCTGGGGCGACAGCCGTCCGGCCCGCGTGACGATGCTGCGTACGTCGTGCGCCCGCAGAACCGCCAGCATCGGGTTCTCCCGGTCCCGTACCGCCGACTCCAACTCCCCCTCGATCAGGGCGAGGGCGCTGGAGAGCGCCTCGGTGTCGTCGGCCAGCAGGAAGCCGCCCTCGACGCCGTAGAAACGCTGGATCCCGGCGGCCGCGGCGAGGTTGGGCAGGCCCTCGCCCTGGGCGAGGCGGGTCAGCGACTGCCCCGACGCGTCGAAGGACTTGGCGATGGCCGCCAGCGAGTGGGGCTGGCCGTCCTCCCGTACACGGGTGCGGCGCAGGTGCTCGAACCGCAGGTGCACCTGCTCCTTGAGCGGGAGCCGGGGCGGCCTTCCGTCGAGGGTGAGCCGGATGGCCTGCGGGGTCATGCCGGTGAGGTACGACAGGTGTTCCAGGTCGTCCCGGCCGTCGGAGACGGTGGTGGCTGACAGGGCGAGGGCCCGCTCCACCGCGCTCTTGCTGTCGGCGAGGAGGAAACCGGCATGGACGCCGAAGAACCGCTGCACACCGGCCGCGTGACCCATCCGGGGCAGCCCGGTACCGGCGTTGAGCGGCCCGAGAGAGGCGCCGGGGGCGTCGAAGTCGTCGGCGATGGCCGCCAGCGACCACTCCCGGCCGTGCTTGTCGCGCCGGGTCGCGCGCAGCCGCAGGAACCGCTGGTGCACCCGCCGCTCCAGCGGCGCCTCCACGGCGGTGCCCGCCACCACCTGGGGTACGCGCCCGGGTTCGACCCCGGACAGATGACTCAGCCGCTCCACCGCCAGCACCTCGGCCGGATCCTGCCCGTGCTCCTGCGCCAGTGCCCAGGTGCGGCGCCAGATGGCGGCGAGATCGGGTCGGGCGGCGGCTCGCACCGGCGGATTCTCCATATGTCGACAAGGCGTTCGAGTGATTCGGGCTCGGTGAAGCCTAGCCTCCCGCCCCTGACCGAACCAGGGGAACCCCAACGTTTCCTGCCGTACAGCTCAAAAAGGGTTGGCATCCCCCGGCCTGCGGGGCCGCACGGCAACCCCCGCCCGGGCAGCAGGTGTTGGACCCGCGCCGCGGCCGACGGAGCTGGCGCGGCGCGCAGCCGCTAGGATCGCGCCATGACCTCACATCAGGCGGATGCCGCGTAGATCCCCGCGCGTGCCGAGGGCCACCGCGCCCGACAGGCGGAGCGACGACGCGAAGAGCACGCTGTTCATCAGCGCGTGCCCCGGGCCGCCGGTGTGTGCGGCCGTCCACACCTACCTCTTCGTCGACGGCCTCGACGTGGTGGCCCGCAGCGACAGCGGGATGGCCGGTCTCGGACCGGGGCGGCTGCTCCGCCCGGGCGGACCGCTCCATCCGACTGACATGCCGCGCAGCGCAGCCGTGGCGGCCGGGGAACCACACGAACCGGGGTCGCCCCTGCTGACCATCCAGATCCGGCTCCGTGGCGAGACGGTCATCTGGTCCGACCTCATGTACGCGGGCCGCGACGGCACCACCGTCGACGAGGTCCGCTTCGGCCTGGAGCAGTACCTGGGCGAGATCGAGCGAGCCTACGCGGCGCTGCATGCCCACCTGTGAGGCCGCCCGTTACCTGGGAGGTAATCGACCCTCCCCGCAGGCCCCGGCACAGTGGACGCATCGGGTTCCGGGGCCGCGCACTCGGTCCCGGAACCCGTGTCCCACCTGGCCGTTCGACCTCGATGGAGGCTGATTCCCATGTCCGCGACCCCGCTCGCCGGCTTCGCCCGCACCCGCGACCCGCAGACCGCGCTGCGCCGCTTCCTCGCCCTCGACTCCGTCGTCACCACCGCCAACGGGCTCGCGTACGTCGCCTTCTCCGCCCCGCTCGGCCGGCTGCTCGGGGTCGGGCAGCCGCTGCTGCTCGAACTCGGGATCCTCCTCGTCGCGTACGGGGCCGCCGTCGGATGGCTCGGCTCGCGGCGGCAGCCGCCCGTCCTTCCCGTGAAGCTCGTCATCGAGACGAACTACGCCTGGGCCGCCCTGAGTCTCGCCTCCCTGGCGCTCTGGTTCGAGCCCACCACCGCCGGGCTGCTGTGGATCCCGGTGCAGGCCCTCACCGTGGCCGGCTTCGCCGTGCTCCAGCAGCTCGCCCTGCGCTCGGGTTCAGCCGCCCAGTGAGCGCAGGTACTTCACCGTCGCCGGGTCGGCCGGGAGCATCGTCTCGATGGCCAGCTCGGCGACGGTCACGTCCATCGGAGTGTTGAAGGTCGCGATGGACGACACGAAGGACAGCAGGTGCCCGTCGTGCTCGATGACCAGCGGCAGCGCGATGTACGCGGTGGGCTCCTGCGGGGCGCTGTCGCCCGGGCGCTCGGCGACCGGATAGGCCGACACCTCCTCGTAGAGGGCGCGCAGCGGCTCGGAGCGGGCCAGCGCGATCTGCCGCTCCATCTGGGCCAGCAGGTGCCCGCGCCACTCCTTGAGGTTGTGGATCCGCGGGGCCAGGCCCTCGGGGTGCAGGGTGATCCGCATGGCGTTCAGCGGCGGGGTCAGCAGGTGCTCCGGCAGGCCGTCCAGCAGCATCGCGATGCCCTGGTTGGCGGCGACGACGTTGTACACGGCGTCCACGACCAGGGCGGGATAGGGCTCGTACCCCGTCAGCAGGCGGGCGATGCCCTCCCGCAGCGTCTCCATCGCCGGGTCGTCCAGCGCGGTGTGCGCGTAGCGCGGGGCGTAACCCGCCGCCAGCAGGAGGGAGTTGCGCTCCCGCATCGGCACGTCCAGATGGCCGGCGAGCCGCAGCACCATCTCCTCGCTCGGCCGGGACCGGCCCGTCTCGATGAAGCTGATGTGCCGGGACGAGGAGTCGGCGCGGCCCGCCAGCTCCAGCTGGCTGATGCCGCGCCGCTCCCGCCAGGCGCGCAGCAGGGTGCCCACACTCGTCGTCGTCATGCGCACGACGTTAGCCGAGGAGGGTCAGCCCAGGTCGAAGACGTTCCGCAGACCGAGACGGTAGCGCCACCGGTCGTGCCGTTTGGCGGGCTCCAGCTCCGGCGCCCGGTACATCGGATGGACCGTGCACCGCGGCGCGCCCGAACCGTCCCGGTCGAGCAGGGAGTTGACGGCCGCGCGCGCCGACGCGTTGGCGCCTTCCATCGTCGCGAGGTCGATGTCGACGGCGACGTAGTCCCCGCTGAGGAAGAAGTTCGGGATGCGGGTGCCCGCGCTCGGCCGGTTGTGCAGGGTGCCGACCGGGTGGATCAGCAGCTCGTCCTGGTTGGTGGGGTGCGGGGTGCCGAGGCCGTCCACTCCCGGGTCCAGGAACCACGAGTGCAGTGTGGAGTCGCTCAGCAGGGTCCGCCCGGTGTCGTTGAGGGAGGCCTTCAGCTGCGCCCACACCTCGCGCGCCACCTCCTCGCGGGTGCACTGCTTGGCCGTCTTCCCGTACAGGATCCCCGGCTTGTCCCACTCGGAGATGTCCACCGACAGGCAGTCGACCGCCGTCCCGTCGCCGTAGTCGGCGGGGAAGTCGCGGGACGGCCAGTGCTCGGCCTGCTGGATCGCCGTCAACGACCACGGGGAGTCGATGCAGTTGAGGTGGCCGTGCACCAGCTCGGCCCGCTGGGTCAGATAGAACTGGATGCCGGTCATCCAGTCCGTCTCCAGCTTGTCGCAGCGCCCCAGCATCGGATCGGCGGCCCGCAGCGCCGCGCTCCAGGTGCGGCGGGCGTGCTCGACGGGCAGTGCGCTCACATAGTGGTCGGCGGTGACGGTCTGCGCGGCGCCGTCCGGTCCCTCGACGGCGACGCCGCTCACCCGGCCGCCCGCGTACCGCACCTCCCGCACGGTCCAGCCGATCCTGAACTCGACGCCCAGGGAGCGCAGATGGGCCTCCCAGGGGTCGATCCAGGCCTCGTTGGTCGGCAGGTTGAGGATCCGGTCGGGCGGGCCGTCCGCCCCGCGCCCCAGCAGGTTGAGGACGAAGGCCTCGCCGAGGGTGCCGACCGTGCGGGTGGAGGCCTCCTCGGCCTTGGTCGCCACGATGTTGCGGGTGATGCCGACGGCGAGGATGCGCCGGTACTCGTTCGACATCCGCTCCGCGCGCACGAAGTCCCACCACGGCGTCCGCTCCCAGACCTCCTCGCGCCGCTCGTCGCAGCTGGTGAGGAAGACCAGCACGCGGTCGACGAAGTACGCCGTCTCGTGCGGCGGGAGCCGGAGCAGAGTCTGCAGGATGCCGGCGAGGGCCCGCCGGATCTCCTCGGGCGTCAGCTCGGCGGGGGAGTGTCCGGGCCAGGGGATGGGCCCGCGCAGGTCCTCGCGCCCGGCCGCCCGGGCGAACATCATCTCGCGCGGGGCGACGAGGTTGTCCCACACCCCGGCCGCGTTCCCGGGGAAGGGGATGCGCCGCATGGTGTCGGGCAGGTTGTGGTAGATGCCGGGGATGAAGCGGAAGCCGTGCTCGGCGGGCAGCGGGCGGCGCCCGCCGCGGGCGCTGCCGGGCACGTCCATGCTGCGCGCCTTGCCGCCGAGGGCGCGGCGCTCGTACACGGTCACGGCGTAGCCGCGCTCGGCGAGTTCGTGGGCCGCCGTCAGGCCCGCCACCCCGCCGCCGAGCACCGCGACACGCCGTCCGGCAGGCGGTGGTACGGCCGCGGCGGCAGCCGCCGCCGGGGCTGCCCCCGGCCCGGTCAGGACCGCCCCGGCGGCGGCCGCCGCGCCCGCGCCCGCGATGAACGTACGCCTGGAACTTCCTGTGCCGGTCATGGCGAATGCCCCCTCGTTACCGCTGGTAACAGTGCGTTCGGCGCAGGAGCATATGGGGGGTGCGGCGGACCTGGAAGGTGTAGAAGTACCCGGGCGCACTATGGCGCGAAAGGATTGGTCCGGCGTGCACTGTGGGAACCTTGACTACACGTCACGGGGAAAAGGAGCCGGTGCATGCCGAGTGAGCCGTTGTCACAGAAGGAGATCGAGGACCGGTTGCGGGAGCTCCCCGGCTGGTCCTTCGAGGACGACCGGATCTTCCGCACCTACCGGCTGGGCACGCACTTCGCCGCGAGCGCCCTCGTCGTCCATATCGCCACGGTCCAGGAGGAGTTGAACCACCACTCCGACCTGACCCTCGGCTACAACACGGTCCGGCTCTCCGTGAACAGCCATGACGCCGGCGGGGTGGTGACGGAGTCCGACTTCGCCCTCGCCGAACGCGTCGAGGCCCTGGCCCCGGCCCACGGCGCGAGCTGATGACCACGCACATACCGTCCGTGAGATCCCTGCTCGACTACGACGCCGAGGCCGAGGCCTACGACACCACCCGCGGTGGCATCCCGCGCGCCGAGGCGGCGGCCGCCGCCGTCCTCGAACTGCTCCCCGCGGACACGCACACCCTCCTCGATCTCGGCTGCGGCACCGGCATCGTCACCAGCCGGATCAGCCGCCCCGCCCTGCGCGTCCTGGGCGCGGACGCCTCCCACGGCATGGCCGCGATCGCGGCACGGCGCGGCATCCCGGTGACCCTCGCCGACGCGGCCCGGCTGCCGGTCCGCCCGGAATCCCTGGACGCGGTCAGCGCGGTGTGGCTGCTGCACCTGCTGCGCGAGCCGGGACTGGTGCCGGCGGTGATTGCCGAGGCCGCCCGGGTGCTCCGGCCCGGCGGGGTCTTCCTCGCCACGGTGGACAAGGACTCGGCGCACGACGTCGGCAGCGACATCGACGCCGTCTTCGCCGCGCACCTCACCCCGACCCCCTCGGACGCCTCCGGGGAGGTCGAGGCCTACGCGGCCCGGGCGGGCCTGCTCGCGGTCGGCGAGGCCCTTTTCACCGGCCACGGGCAGGGCCGCACCCCGCGCGGCTCCGCCGAGTCCCTGCTCGCGGGCCGGTACGCCTCCCGGATCGTCCCGCGCGGTATCACCGCGCAGGAGCTGGCGGCCCGGCTGGAACTGCTGCCGGACCAGGACGTCCCGCGCGCGGAGCCGACGTACCGCATACGGAGCTTCGTACGCGTCTGACCCGCGGGAAGAACCGCGCGGACCCGGACCCGGACCCGGGCCGGGATCCGTACCCGTACCCGGCCCCGGACCCCGACCCGGATCCCGTCACACGTCGAATTCGGCCGGGTCCGGTCCGATCCGGCGGCCCGCCGCGCCCGCGCCCAGGGCGTCCAGAGCCGCCATGTCCGCGGCCGCCAGTTCGAAGCCGAACACGTCCAGGTTCTCCCGGATGCGCGCGGGCGTCACCGACTTCGGGATCACGATGTTCCCGTGCTGCAGGTGCCAGCGGAGCACCACCTGCGCGGCGCTGCGGCCGTACGCGGCGGCGATCGCCGTCACGGCGGGGAGGGTCAGCAGCTCCTTGCCCTGGCCCAGCGGCGACCAGGCCTCGGTGGCGATCCCGCGCCGGGCGTGCACGGCGCGCAGCTCGGCCTGCGGGAAGAGCGGGTGCAGCTCGACCTGGTTCACGGCCGGGACCAGCTCGCTCTCGGCGGCGATGCGCTCCAGGTCGGCCGGGCGGAAGTTCGACACGCCGACCGCCTTGGCGCGCCCGCTCGCCGCGATCTCCTCGAAGGTCTTCCAGATGGCGACGAAATCGTCGCGCATCGGACGCGGCCAGTGGATCAGGTACAGGTCGACATGGTCGAGGCGCAGCTTGGCGAGGGAGTCGTCGAAGGCGCGCAGCACCTGGTCCCGGCCCCACTTCTGCTTCGGGCCGTTCCACAGCTTGGTGGTGACGAACAGCTCCTCGCGGGCCAGCCCGGAAGCGGCGACGGCCTTTCCGGTGCCCGCCTCGTTGCCGTAGATGGCGGCCGTGTCGATGCTGCGGTATCCCGCCTCCAGGGCGGTCCCGACGGCGCGCTCCGCCTCCGCGTCCGGCACCTGCCAGACGCCGTAGCCGAGCTGGGGCATGAGCGTGCCGTTGTTGAGCTTGATGGCGGGGACCTGGTTCACGTCTGGTCGTTCCCTCACGTCGGTTCGTCGCTTCGTCGGTGCGGCGGCGGTGGAGCGTCGCACGAGGGGCGACAACCGGCCCCTCGTGCGACGTATTCCCGCCATCCGTTCCGTACGCACCCTCATGCGGACCCGAGGTACGCCTCCCGCACCAGCGGGTTCGCCCGTACCTCGGCCGCGGTGCCCTCGGCCAGCACCGTCCCGAGGTCCAGCACGACGACCCGCGCGCACAGCTCCATCACGAAGGCCACGTTGTGCTCGACCAGCAGCACCGCACAGCCCTCCCGTTCCGCCAGCCGCCGCACGACCTCCGCGAGCCGGTCCCGCTCGGGCGCGGACATGCCCGACGCGGGCTCGTCCAGCAGCAGCACCCGCGGCGGATCGGCCACCGCCCGGGCCAGTTCCACCATCCGGGCCTGCCCGACCGGCAGCCCGCCGGCGTACGAGGCCCCGAGCGCGCCGATCCCGCAGTCGGCCAGCACCCGCTCGCCGCGGGCCCGGCGCTCGCGCTCCCGGGCCCGCCGGGCCGGCAGGGCGAGGAGATCGGCGGCCGGCCCGCCGCCGCCGCCCCGCCACTCCTGCGCCACCAGCACGTTGTCGGCCACGCTGAGCTGCCCGAACAACTGCTGCCGCTGGAAGGTCCGGCGGATCCCGTGCCGGGCCCGCCAGACGGGGGAGCGGCGGGTGACGTCCGCCCCGTCCAGCAGCATCCGCCCCTGGTCGGGGCGGCGGATCCCGGACAGCACGTCGAACAGCGTGGTCTTCCCGGCGCCGTTCGGCCCGATCAGCCCGCACACCTCGCCCGCGCGGACCCCGAGGTCCACGCCGGTCAGCGCCCGGACACCGCCGAAGCGCACGCCGACCCCGCGGGCCTCCAGTACGTACCCGCCCTCGCTCATGTCGCCATCCCCAGGTAGGCCTCGGTGAGCCGGTCCGCCTCCACCTCGGCCCGGGGGCCGCACCAGGAGACCCGGCCCTGGGAGAGGTAGGCCACGGTGTCGGCGATCCCGAGGATCTCGGCCGCCTTCTCCTCCACCAGGAGCAGTGCCGTCCCGGCGTCGCGGAGTTCGGTGAGCAGCGCGTACACCTCCTCCACCACCCGCGGGGCGAGCCCGAGCGAGGGTTCGTCGGCGATCAGCACCGAGGGCGGCCGCTGGAGCAGCGGAGCCAGGGCCAGCATCTGCTGCTCCCCGCCCGAGAGGGCTCCGGCGGGGATCCCGCGCCGTTCGGCGAGCCGGGGGAACCGTGCGTAGACGGCGGCCCGGGCGTCTGCGTCCCGGAGGTACAGGGCCAGGTTCTCCTCGATGGTGAGCGCGGGGAAGATCCCGCGGCCTTCGGGGGCGAGCAGCACCCCGGCCCGCGACCGGCGTACGGCCCCGTCCCGGGTCGCGTCCCGCCCGCCCACGTACACCGCCCCGCCCGTGGCGGGCAGCAGCCCGGCGGCGACCCGGCAGGCGGTGCTCTTCCCGGCCCCGTTGGGCCCGAGCACGGCGAGGATCTCGCCCGCGCGTACGGTGAGATCGACCCCGTGCAGCACGAGCCCCCCGTCGTACCCGGCGGTCACCTCGCGCAGCTCGAGGGCAACATCAGCCCCGCCAGGGGGCCCCTCCCAGCGGTAGCTGGGGGAGATTGAGGCGCGGGGGACCGGGGGCGGAGCCCCCGACGGGTCCGGGGCGGAGCCCCGGGAAGCGGCGGCGGCGCGCCGCCGCGCGCGCCGCACCGGCACCGCCGCGCAGTACCCGTCCGGGTCATTGGCCAGGGCCAGCCCGGCCAGGCCGAAGAGGATCACCGGCAGGTGCGCGGACTCCGTCACGTAGTCGGACAGCAGCCGCGGTGCGACGGCGAACACCAGCCCCGCCACCACCGCGTACTGCGGTCTGCGCACACCCGCCGCCACGACCACCGCGAGCCACACCAGCCCGGTCATCGCCGTGAAGTCCGTCGCGGTGATCCGGGTGTTGTACGACGCGTACAGCACGCCCCCGAACCCGGCCAGCCCCGCCGACAGCGTGAACAGCAGCAGTTTCGTGCGCAGTACGGAGACCCCCGAGGCGACCGCCGCCGCCGGGGCCGACCGGACCGCCAGCATCGCCCGCCCCGACGGGGAGTTCCGCAGGGCGGTCAGCCCCGCCGCCACCAGCGCGACCAGGACCACCAGGGCCACCCCCAGCGCCCGGTCGTCGGAGAGGTCCACCGGTCCGAACACCGGCCGCGGGATCGGCCACCCCGCATCGCCGTTGCGCAGCCAGCGCAGCTGGAACAGCACCTGATCGGCCAGGAAGGCCAGTGCCAGTGTGGCCAGGGCCAGGGACCTGCCCCCGAGTCGCAGTGCCGGCAGGGCGACGAGCGCCCCCAGCACCGCCGCCGCGCACGTGCCCACCGCCAGCGCGGCCACGAAGGGCCAGCCCCGGCTCATGAGCAGCCCGGCCACGAGCGCGGCGCCGGTCACGAAGGTGCCCTGCGCCAGCGACACCATCGCCCCGAGCCCGGTCACCACCGTGAAGGACATGAACACGAGCGCGATCGCGAGCCCCTGCGCCAGCAGGCCGCTCCAGAAGGGGGTGGTCACGGTGTAGAGCGCCACGCACAGCGCTGCCGCGCCCGCAGCCCACACCCCCCACCGCCGCCGCCACGAGGCCCCGGCCAGATGGTCGACCGGCGGCGCGTCGACGGCCGCGACCCCCGCCGTACGTGCCGTGCGGGTCAGCACCAGCAGCCCGCCGAACAGGATCAGGAACGGTACGGCCGTCCGGAAGCCGGTGACGGACTCGGCGAAGGACGCGTACCCGGCCACCAGGTTCTGCAGCACCCCGAGCCCGAGTCCGCCCGCGAAGGCGAGCGGCACGGAGGCGAACCGTCCGATGACCGCCGCCGTGGCCGAGACGAACAGGAACAGGGTGAAGTCGTGCGCGGACAGCCCCAGCAGCGGGGTCGCCAGCACACCCGCGAGCCCCGCCAGGACCGACGCGATCATCCAGGCCACCGACGACAGCCGGTCGGCGCTGATGCCGCGCAGCTCGGTCAGTGAGCGGTTGTCGACGGCGGCCCGCAGGTGCAGCCCCAGACGGGTATGCCGCATCAGCACCCACAGGGTCACCGCCACCAGCGCCGTCACCACCCAGGTGATCAGCTGGTCGGAGTCGATGCCGACGCCGTCCGCGAGCTGCCAGGACCTCGCCGGGCTGGGCCCCACTCCCGGCAGCCCGAACTGGTTCTCCGCGGGCTTCACCGGCGCACCCGCCTCCGCCAGCAGTTCCACCGCCCACAGCCCGGCGGCCGGCAGCGCCACCAGCAGCCCGATGGTGGCCACGATCTGCGCGGTCTCGCCGACCCGGGCGAGCCGCCGGAACATCAGCCGGTCCAGCCCCCAGCCGAGACCGGGGGCCAGGACGAAGACCACCAGCAGGGCGGCCGGGACGGCGGGCCAGCCCAGCCCCGAGTGCAGCTCGTAGAAGGTGAGCGCGCACAGGTAGGCGGTGGCCCCGTGCGCGAAGTTGAACAGTCCGGACGCCGAGTACGACAGCACCAGCCCGGTGGCGAGCAGTGCGTACAGGGCGCCGGAGACCAGACCGCTCAGCACGAAGACGAGCAGATCCCCCATGCCGCGGCCCTACTTGAAGGGGATCGGTTCGTAGCACTTGAACGGTACGGAGACCTCGTACGCGCCGTTCTTCAGCTGTACGAGCGCCCCGCAGCCGAAGCTTTCCTTCTGCCCCTTGGGCAGCGCGCGGTCGCCGACGAGCGTGCCGGTGTCGGAGAAGCCCTGCGCGGCGGCCTGGAAGGACTCGACGGTCAGGTTCTTGCCGGCCTTCTGCGCGATGGACAGGAAGAGGTCGGCCGACATGTACCCGGTCAACATGTGCATGTTCAAAGGCACGTCCTGGCCGCCCGCCGCCGCCTTGATGTCGGCCTTGAACTGCGCCATCTTCGGGTCGGCCGACTCGAAGGGCTGGAACTGCAGCAGCACGTGCACCCCGTCGAGGGCCTGCTTGGTGGCGTCCTTGGCGAGCAGCCCGGGGTCGTAGTCGGTCGGGTCGGAGAGCAGCCCCTGGTAGCCGCTGCGCTTGAGCGCGGTGAACAGTCCGATGTTGTTCGGGGTCTGCATGACGGAGACGACGGCGTCCGGGGCCTTGCCGTCGTTGCCGGTGAGGATCTCCTTCACGTACGCGGACCAGTCGCTCGGGACGGCGGTGGCGGGCACGGAGGCCTTGGCGTAGGAGACCTTGAACCCGGCACTGGTGAAGCCCTGCTGGAAGGTCCGGATGCCGAACTTTCCGGCGTCGCTGTCGTTGGCGATGATCGCGACGGTTCTGCCCTGGGCCCCGCCGAGTATCTGGCCGATGCCCTCGGGCCAGGTCTGGTTGAGGGTGCCGCCGGGGGTGGGGACCAGGCAGCCGTTGAAGCCGTAGATGTGCCGGGGGCCGCAGAAGGCGGGCAGGGTGCCCCAGCCGAAGGTGGGGACCTTCTCCTGCTCCAGGAAGTCCGCGCCGGAGAAGGTCACCGAGCTCATGGGGGAGACGGCGAAGACCTTGTCCTGCTGGACGAGTTTGCGGGCGGCCGCCAGGTTCTTGGCGGGGTCCTGGCCGTCGTCCTCCGCGCCGAGGTAGTCGATCTTGCGTCCGTTGATCCCGCCCTCGGCGTTGGCCCGGAGATAGCGGGCCTTGGCGCCGAGGTCGGTGTCCTTCTTGCTGTAGCCGCTGGCGCTGGTCATCGACACGATCCCGCCGACCTTGATCGAATCGGCGCTCACCCCCCGGGAGTTGCCCGGCGCGTCGCCGGGCTTGCCGGGGGAGGTCCCGTTGGTGGAGGCGGAGTTGCAGGCGGAGACGAGCGCGAGGGCCGCCGCCGCGGCGGCCAGGATGCGGATCGGTCGCAACATGTCGGGGATCCCCTCCGGTTGGAATCCCCGCATTCTGTGCGTGACCTGACGGATCGTCAATATTGTCGACGGGTAGAAATGACGAACCGTCAGATTCCTGGTCAGGAGGAGTACAGGGCCGCGACCTCCTTCGCGTACGCCTTCTCGATCGCCCGGCGCTTGAGCTTCAGCGAGGGGGTCAGCAGCCCCCGCTCCTCCGTGAACTGCTCGCCCAGCACCCGGAAGGTGCGGATCGCCTCCGCCTGTGAGACCAGGGTGTTCGCGGCCACCACCGCCCGGCGCACCTCCGCCGTCAGCTCGGGGTCACCCACCAGCTGCGCGGCCGGCAGCTGCGGCCGCCCGCGCATCGACAGCCAGTGCGCTATCCCGTCCATGTCCAGGGTGAGCAGCGCCGCGATGTACGGCCGGTCGTTGCCCACCAGCACGCACTGCGACACCAGCGGATGCGAACGGACCCGCTCCTCCAGCGCGGCGGGCGCGACGCTCTTGCCGTTGGAGGTCACCAGGATGTCCTTCTTGCGCCCGGTGATGGTCAGGTACCCGTCGGCGTCCAGCCGGCCCAGGTCCCCGGTGGCCAGCCAGCCGCCGCGCAGGACCGCCTCCGTGGCGCGGGGGTCGTTGAGGTAGCCGGAGAAGATGTGGCTGCCGTGCAGCCAGACCTCCCCGTCGTCCGCGATGTGCACCGTACTGCCCGGGATCGGCCGCCCCACCGTGCCGTACTTGGTCGCACCGGGCGGGTTCGCGGTGGCCGCCGCGCAGGACTCGGTCAGCCCGTACCCCTCGAACACCGTGATCCCGGCCCCGTCGAGGAACAGCCCCAGGCGGCGCGACATCGCCGACCCGCCCGACATGGCGTGCCGCACCCGGCCGCCCATCGCGTCGCGCACCTTCCCGTACACGAGCCGGTCGAAGAGCTGGTGCTCCATGCGCAGCGCGGCCGAGGGCCCCGGCCCGGCTCCGAAGGCCTTGCGCTCGCGCGCCTCCGCGTAGCGCACGGCCGTCTCCACCGCCCGGTCGAAGGGGCCCGTACGCCCCTCCGCCTCCGCCTTGCGGCGGGCGCCCGCGAAGATCTTCTCGAAGACGTACGGGACGCCCAGCACGAAGGTCGGCCGGAAGGCGGCGAGGTCCGGCAGCAACTCGGCGGCGGCCAGCACCGGTTGGTGGCCCAGCTTCACCCGCGCCCGGACGGCGGCCACCTCCACCATCCGCCCGAACACGTGCGCCAGCGGCAGGAAGAGCAAGGTGGACGGCTCCTCGCCCTGCCGGGCCTGGAAGACCGACTCCCAGCGGCTGACCAGGGTGTCGGTCTCGTACATGAAGTTGGCGTGCGTGAGCACGCATCCCTTCGGCCGGCCCGTCGTCCCGGAGGTGTAGATGACGGTGGCGGTCGCGTCGGGCGTCACCGCACCCCGGTGGCGGTGCACGACGTCCTCGGCGACCCCGCGGCCGTCGGCGACCAGCCCCTCCACGGCCCCGGCGTCGAGCTGCCACAGCCGGCGCAGGTGGGGGAGCCGGTCGATGACCGACCCCACCGTCATGGCCTGGTTCTCGTCCTCGACCACGCAGGCCGTGCAGTCGGAGTCGAAGAGGATCCAGTGGACCTGATCGGCGGAGGACGTCGGGTACACCGGGACGGGCTGGGCGCCGATCGCCCACAGGGCGAAGTCGAAGAGGGTCCACTCGTACCGGGTGCGGGACATGACGGCGACCCGGTCCCCGAAGCGCACCCCCTGGGCCAGCAGCCCCCGGGCGAGCGCGAGCACCTCGGCGGCCAGCTCCCGGGACGTCACGTCCCCCCAGGCCCCGTCGGTCTTCCGGCCGAGAACCACCCGGTCCGGCTCCTCGCGAGCGTGCTGGAAGACGATGTCGGCCAGGCCGCCGACGGGTGCGCCCGTGACGACGGGTGGGACGGTGATCTCGCGCAAGGCCCCGCTCCTCTCCGCGCGCCGCGGTGAACGTACCGCATGGTCAACAGGGGGTGACCGGCCTTCGGATACCTCCACAAGACCTCCCCAGTGATCACGGTGTTCACGCCGTTGACGTGCGACTGAGCCGGTCCGCGCCGGAGAGCACGGCCGCGGCCAGCGCCTCGGCCGCGGCCGACGGACGCGGCCCCCGGAGCAGGGCGAACTCCACCGGCCCGAGCTCCGGCAGCCCGCCGACCCGCACCAGCCCCGGCGGGATCAGCCCCCGGGCGTGCGCCATCACGCCGAGCCCGGCCCGGGCCGCCGCGACCAGGCCGCTCAGGCTGCCGCTCGTGCACGCGATCCGCCACGCCCGCCCGTCCCGCTCCAGCACCTCCAGCGCCCGGGCGCGGGTGATGCCCGGCGGCGGGAAGACGATCAAAGGAACAGGGCGCTCCGGGTCCACCCGCAGCCCGTCCGCGCCGATCCACACCATCCGGTCCCGCCAGACGAGCCGGCCCCGCTCGTCCCCCGGCCCCCGCCGTTTCGCCAGCACCAGGTCGAGACGCCCCGCGTCCAGCCGCTCGTGCAGTGTCCCGGAGAGCTCCACCGAGAGCTCCAGGTCCACCTCGGGGTGCTCGTGCCGGAACCCTTCGAGGATCTCCGGAAGGCGCGTCAGTACGAAGTCCTCGGAGGCCCCGAACCGCAGCCGGCCGCGCAGCCGCGTCCCCGCGAAGAAGGCCGCCGCCCGCTCGTTCGCCTCCAGGATCGTCCGCGCGAAGCCGAGCAGCGCCTCGCCGTCCTCCGTCAGCCCCACGCTGTGCGTGTCCCGGACGAACAGCGGCCGCCCGGTCGCCTCCTCCAGCCGCCGCACGTGCTGGCTGACCGTGGACTGTCCCACGCCGAGCCGCCCCGCGGCCTGCGTGAAGCTGAGCGTCTGGGCCACCGTGAGGAAGGTTCGCAGCTGGACAGGGTCGTACATACCGCCACGGTAGCCGCTCATCACGGATCACGATGGCAGTGAGTGCGGTGTGCGGGTTTCCCGATGAACGCCCACCGCCGACCATGAAGGGAGCACCCCGAGCACCCCGCCCCGACAGCAAGTGAGCACCCCCGCATGCGCCGCCCGCACCTCCCCGCCCGGCTGCCCCTGGACCCGTACATCCTGGCCCTGCTCGCCACCGTGGGCCTCGCCGCCCTGCTCCCCGCCCGCGGCCCGGCCGCCACCGCCGCCGACCTCGCCTCCACCGCGGCCGTGGCCCTGCTCTTCTTCCTCTACGGCGCCCGGCTCTCCACCCGCGAAGCCCTCGACGGCCTGCGCCACTGGCGGCTCCACCTCACCGTGCTCGCCTGCACCTTCGTACTCTTCCCGCTCCTCGGCCTCGCCGCCCGCGGCCTCGTTCCCGGCCTGCTCACCGCCCCCCTCTACGGCGGCCTGCTCTTCCTCTGCCTGGTCCCCTCGACCGTGCAGTCCTCCATCGCCTTCACCTCGATCGCCCGCGGCAACGTCCCCGCCGCGATCTGCGCGGGCTCCTTCTCCAGCCTGGCCGGCATCGTCCTCACCCCCCTCCTGGCCGCCGCCCTGCTCGGCGGCGACGCGGGCGGCTTCTCCCTCGACTCCCTCCTCAAGATCACCCTCCAGCTCCTGCTGCCCTTCCTCCTCGGACAGGCCCTGCGCCCCTGGGCCGGCGGCTTCCTCGTCCGCCACAAGCAGGTTCTCGGCTACGTCGACCGCGGCTCGATCCTGCTCGTCGTCTACGCCGCCTTCAGCGCGGGCGTGGTCGCGGGCATCTGGCACCGGGTGAGCCTCCCGCGGCTCGCCGCCCTGATGCTGGTGGAGGCCGTACTCCTCACCGTCATGCTCCTCGCCACCTGGTACGGCGCCGCCCGCCTCGGCTTCGGCCGCGCGGACCGCATCGCCATCCAGTTCGCCGGGTCGAAGAAGAGCCTGGCCGCCGGACTCCCCATGGCCAGCGTGCTGTTCGGGGCCCATGCCGCCCTCGCCGTGCTCCCGCTGATGCTCTTCCACCAGATGCAGCTGATGGTCTGTGCGGTCATCGCCCGGCGCCGCGCCCAGGACCCGCTGCCCGAACTCACCGCTGACCGTGTGGCGGACGTCTCGCCCGCGCGCCAACAGCCCGCGCCGCGGGCCCGTTAACGTTCGGTGGTGACCTGGATACGCCCGCTCGCCGCCCACGCCGAACGCCCCTGCACGCTGGTGGTCTGCCGCGGCTGCTGCTGCGGTGACCCCCGCAAGAACCCCGGCTCCGACCACGCCGGTCAGCTGGCCCGGCTGCGCGAGGCCGCCGCCGCCTCCGGGGGCCGCCTGGCCGTCCGTACGAGCGAGTGCCTCGGCCCCTGCGCCCAGGCCAACGTCATCGTGGTCCAGCCCACCACCGAGGCCCGCCGCCGCGGCGCCCGCGCGACCTGGTTCGGCTGGGCCCTGGACGACACCGCGACCGACGAGATCATCGCCTGGGCCGAATCCGGCGGCCCGGGCACCACCCCGGTCCCGCCCACCCTGGACCTGCACCGCATCGACCCGCCGACACCGAAGCCGGCCGCGCAGTCCGGCCGCCGCGCCCGCCGGGGGCGCTGACGTGCAGAACCTCGCCCGCGGGGTGCTCGTGTTATTCGGCCTGCTGGTCCTTCTGGTGATCCGGCTGGCCCTGTCCCTCGACCCGGAAGACAGCAAACCCTCCGTGCCGCTCGCGGCGCAGGACGTCACCGGCACGTGGCAGGGCGACCGCGGAGGCCGGCTCGAAGTGCTGGCCGACGGCCGCGTCCGCCTCACGGACGCACCGGGTTGGTCGTGCATCCGGATACCGAGCCAGGTCACGTTCACCGGCGAGGGCACCTGGGTCATGGATCGGCACTCCGACGAGGACCCGGGAATCCAGATCCTGATCAAGTTCCCCGTCGACGGAACGCCCGCGGTACAGGCCTGCGACGGCTGGTTCACCCTCCACGGCACCGGCAAGGGGGGCACCGCAGGAGACGGCAGCGACGTGTGGGCCAGGTTCCTCGCCGACGGACGCGGCGCCAAGGAGACGTTCCGGCGTACCGCTACAGGGTGATCCGCTCCTCGCCCGCGTAGATGTTCATGTCCGGCCCCCGCAGGAAGCCGACCAGCGTCATCCCCGACTCCAGCGCCAGGTCCACCGCCAGCGAGGACGGCGCCGAGACGGCCGCCAGCACCGGGATGCCCGCCATCACGGCCTTCTGCACGAGCTCGAACGAGGCCCGGCCCGACACCAGCAGGACCGCGCCCGCCAGCGGGAGCCTCCCGGATTGGTACGCCCGGCCCACGATCTTGTCCACCGCGTTGTGCCGGCCGACGTCCTCCCGCAGGTCGAGCAGCTCGCCCTGGGCCGTGAACAGTCCGGCCGCGTGCAGTCCGCCCGTACGGTCGAAGACCTTCTGGGCCGCGCGCAGCCGGTCCGGCATCGCGCTGAGGACCTCCGCGGGCACCCGTACCGGATCGCCGGCGATCCCCGGGAAGCGGGTCGCCGTACGGACCGCGTCCAGGCTGGCCTTCCCGCACAGGCCGCAGGAGGAGGTGGTGTAGACGTTCCGCTCCAGCGTGATGTCGGGCACCGGGACCCCGGCGGCCAGCTGGACGTTCACCACGTTGTAGGTGTTCGAACCGTCCTCGGTCGCCCCCTCGCAGTAGGTGACGGCCTGCACGTCCGAGGCGGCCGCGAGCACCCCCTCGCTGACCAGGAAGCCCACCGCCAGGGCGAAGTCGTCGCCCGGCGTACGCATCGTGATGGCCAGCGGTTTGCCGTTCAGCCGTATCTCCAGCGGCTCCTCGGCCACCAGCGTGTCCGGCCGGACACCCACCGCGCCGTTCCGGATCCGGACGACGCGACGACGCTCGGTGACCCGTCCCATGGTGATCAGCACACCCCTTCTGTTCCCGCCCGATTCCGACAAGCTCATTGTCGCGGTTCCGCTTCCTGCGACGCCCCCGGCAGGTGGATCCTCGGGAAGCTCCAAAATCCGGGGCCGGAATCCTGTCGGGTCACACGCACCCGTACCCACCAGTAGCAGGCAAAGCTGGGTGATCCTGACTTCCGTACAAGGGGGGACCCCGCCCATGACCGGTTCACGCGTGGTGGCGCTAGGGCACTACCAGCCCGCGAAAGTGCTCACCAACGAGGACCTCGCGGCCATGGTCGACACCACCGACGAGTGGATCCGGTCCCGCGTCGGCATCCGCACGCGCCACATGGCGGGACCGGACGAACCGGTGGACGAACTGGCCTACCAGGCAGCGGGCAAGGCGCTGGCCGGCGCCGGCCTGACCCCGGACGACATCGACCTGGTGCTGGTCGCCACGTCCACGGCGATCGACCGCTCGCCCAACATGGCCGCGCGCGTCGCCGCCAAGCTGGGCATGGGTGGCGGCCCCGCCGTGATGGACATCAACGTCGTCTGCTCGGGCTTCACCCACGCCCTGGCCACCGCCGACCACGCCATCCGGGCCGGCTCCGCCACCCGCGCCCTGGTCATCGGTGCCGACAAGATGACCGAGATCACCGACTGGAGCGACCGCACCACCTGCGTGCTCACCGGCGACGGAGCGGGCGCGGCCGTCGTCGAAGCCTGCGAGGAGCCGGGCATCGGCCCGGTCCTGTGGGGTTCGGTCCCCGAGATGGGCAACGCGGTCCGGATCGAGGGCTCGCCGCCGGTCTTCGCCCAGGAGGGCCAGTCCGTCTACCGCTGGACCACCAGCCAGCTGCCGCCGCTCGCCCGCAAGGTGTGCGAGAAGGCCGGGATCACCCCGGAGGACCTGGCCGCGGTCGTCCTCCACCAGGCCAACCTGCGGATCATCGAGCCGCTCGCCGCGAAGATCGGCGCCGTCAACGCCGTCGTCGCCCGCGATGTCGTCGACTCCGGCAACACCTCGGCCGCCAGCATCCCGATGGCCCTGTCGAAGCTGGTCCAGCGCGGCGAGATCCCCTCCGGCGCCCCCGTCCTCCTCTTCGGCTTCGGCGGCAACCTCTCCTACGCGGGCCAGGTCATCAGCTGCCCGTAGGGGTCGCGGTGCAGCCCGGGGTCCAGCGGACCTCGGCTCCCAGCGTCCCCAGCAGCACGACGACGAGCGCCACCAGCTGCCACAGCCCGGAGGCGCCCGTGCCGACCGGGACCGTCGCCAGGACGAGCACCAGCGCCGCCGCCCGGAACCGGGCCGGGCCGATCCCGAGGACGGCCCGGAAGGCCAGGTCGCCGGCGAGGTAGACGGCGACCCCGCCCGCCAGGGCGAGTGCCGGGCCGGTGTACAGGTGCTCGCCCAGGTGCCCGATGGTCTTCTTGACCCCGGCCGCGAAGGCGGCGATCCCGAGCAGCATGGGCAGGAAGGCGTAGTAGTAGGCGAGCATCGCCAGCTTGAAACGGTTCTCGGGCGGCGTCTCGGCGAAGACCTCCTCGGCCCGGCCCTCGTCGCGCACGAAGTACATCCACCACAGCGCCGACGCGACGGCGAGCGCGAGGAAGGCGCCCCCGGCGATCCCCAGGGACAGCGGCAGCGAGCCGGTTCCGATGCCGATCGCGATGACGGACTCGCCGAAGACGATGATCAGCAGCAATCCGTGCCGCTCCACGAGGTGCCCGGAGCTCATACCGCCGAGCTGGTCGCTGACGGTCGTCACCGCGGCCACGGCCTCGGCGGGCTCCGCCCCGCTCGCCGCCACCCGCTGCACCAGCTGCGGTACGGCGAACTGGATCAGCAGGGCGAGCATCCACAGCCCCCAGGCGGGCGGCCCGTCGAAGAACCCGGCGGCCAGCACCGACAGCGCGCACAGCATGTTGGGGAGCGCGAACCAGAGCACTCCGAACCCGTGCGCCTGCGTGTAGAGGGCGCTGTGCACGAGGACCACGAACACGTACCCCAGGCCGAAGGCGATCCCGCCGGCGCCGAACGCGGTCGGCACGGCCAGCGCGCACACCAGGAACGCCCCCATGGCCAGCATCAGCAGCACCCGCCGGACCGTCCGGTCCGGCGGCACCTGATTGGTGAGGTGCGCGTAGCCCCCGTACATCCAGAACAGGACGGTGAAGATCAGAACCACCTGCCCCGCGCCCCGCAGGCTCAGGTCGTCCGCCAGAAGCACCGTCAACTGCGTGATGGTGAAGACGAAGACGAGGTCGAAGAACAGCTCCAGCGTGCTGACGCGGTGCTCGGATTCCATGCGCGGCTCCCCCCCGGATGTGTGCGAGGCCATCCGACCGCCCGGCTCCCCCTGATGTCCAGCCGGTATCAGCATCCGGAAGTGGCCGCGTGGCACCTCCGCCTCCCGCCGCCGGGGACCGGCCCGCCCCCGACGGTGGCGAGACGGTCCGTCCCGCTACGGCCTTCGGTGCATGCGTGCAGGTCAGCCCGGCGTGGCGGAGGATCGCCGCCCGGATAAGTGGTCGGAACCCCGCCGATCCTTTGCTATTGTTGTCCATGTCGCCGCGGGAAACCGGGGCCGACCACCTGGTCCGGGTGGCGGAATGGCAGACGCGCTAGCTTGAGGTGCTAGTGCCCTTTATCGGGCGTGGGGGTTCAAGTCCCCCCTCGGACACCAGCTAAGACCCCACTTAAAGTGGGGTTTTTTGCTTTACCGGGCTGTGGCGTGACCAACCACGTGACCAACAGTCCAGCGCGCCTCCTGGCCAGACCAGGGATGACGGGCTGATACGCCTGGCACTCGAAGCGGCCAGCTTCTTCGCTCCCTCAGCGCGACGCCTGCCGTACCGCGCCATGGTGTAGCCCGGCGAGTGGTGCCGGGCATTGGCGGAGACCCCTACGGGCTTCTCGTGGTTGTCGAGATCGTTCGTGATCTTCGACGCCCGCCAGTCGTGCAGCCGAAAGTTCTCCGGCAGGTGCAGACGGTTGCGTGCCGTCCGCCAGCGGGCCGACACCTTCTCGGGGTCCCGTGGTCCGCCTGCCTCGCCCCGGTGCAGCTTGAAACCATCTCGGGCGAACACGAGGTCATGCGTCTTTCGGTACCACTTCCCGCGAAGCCCGGTGTTGGAGGGGCTGGAGGCTGCGGCCAGTAAGGGCAACGTCGGTGGGCGTCCCTCCGTCGTGGACGATGACACCCTGGCCGTAGCCCGTGCTCGACACGCCAAGGGAGACAGCGTCACAGCCATCGCCAAGGCCCTTGGAATCGGCCGTGCCACGTTGTGCCGCCACCTCGGAGAGAGCGCCTGAGATAGGCCGCACGCGGACACAGACAGGCCCCCGGCATCAGTCGGGGGCCGCTGTCACGCACGGGCCTGTCAGGCGGTGACCTCTGGCTGAAGGGGGACCGGTGGCCGAACGCCCGTGAGTGACTCCGCGCGAGCGAGTAGGCGCGGGGTCAGGTCTGGGTACCAGCCACGGGCTACGGCTTGCAGCATCTCCGCCAGGGCCGCGAGCTCTCCGATTCGGCCGGCTGGGGAGTCCAGGATCGGCGCGAACTCCAGACGAATGCGGTCCGCCACATCGGGAACGAGCAGGCTGTTGGCATGGAGAAGACCCTCGTCGTAGCCGTAGGGGACCAGGCCCCACCGCTCCCAGTCCAGAAGGGTCAGGGGCACGGTCGTGAGGTTGCCCCAGTGCAGGTCGCCGTGACCGGTCACCCGCTCCACCTTGGCAGGGGCCGGGATGCCGAGGAACTGGGGGAAGGCGCGTTCGATCCACCCGTCCCGGATGGTGACCTTCACTCCCTCCGCTTCAGCGAGCAGGGCCAGAGCTCGGTGCAGGTCGGCCCACCACTCATCAGGCAAGCCGGGGTCGCGGTCCAAGTCGGCCCGCTCCGGGGACACGACGGGATGCGTCACGTAGTCGAGGACTTCGGCCTCGAAGGCCCACTCGCCGTCAGTCCAGTCGTGCACCGCGTACAGGCGCGGGCGCGGGACCGCGGCAGGCACCAGCAGAGAAGCCCCCACGATGCCCTCCCCCTGCTTCCTGCCCGCGTTCCTCCTGGCGGTCCGGCTTACTCGTAGCCACCGGTCCCCGGCCTGCCGCCCGAGGGTGACACCTTGGAACCCCCATGCCGGCCGGCCCGTGCACGTGAGACCCAGTGCCTTTGCCGCCCGCTCGTGGGCAGCCTCCATCAGGGTCTGTACGTCCTCACTCGGCGGCGAGTTCATTGGTCACCCTCCTCAGTTCCTCAGCCGTCAGGGGCGCAGCCAAAGCCGTCGCCGCATCGTCCCAGTGTTCGCGAGTGCTCGCGGAAGTCAGGACGACATCGAGGCCGGGGCACGATCCGGCAGCCAGCAGGGCAGCGGCTGCGGCCGACAGGCCAGGGCGGATGAAGTTCACCAGTTCAGGCGTCATGGCATCCAGCAGTTCGCCGCCGTGCAGAGGTGCGCAGCCGAACGTGATCAGCCCCGAGTCCTTCCCCTGCACCAGCGGTCCGCCGCCGTCGAGTGCCTGCCTGATCAGGTCATCCATGATCAGACTGACGGGCATCTGCAACCCCATGAAGTGGTGTTCGGCGGAGCCCGCCGCCTGTCCGGCGAGCGCGAGCAACTCGGGAACCGTGAACGCTTCGGAGGTCAGACCCGTCCAGGTGGCGACGCCGTACCCGCCGATCCTGCCCGCATGGGTGAACTCTTCCAGCACGGTGAAGGCTTCCCGCACACGCCAGTGCAGAGCGGCGCGGTCAAGGCTTTGGCTGTGGTGCTCAGGGTTGTGCACGAAGATCAGGTCAGCGCGGCCGAGCACAGCCAACGAACGCTCCATCTGCCAGCGGATGAAGCCCGGTTCCAGGCTGTGCCTACTGGCCGCCTCGTCTCGCGTGAGCGCGCCCTCGGCCAGTGCGGTACGTCCCTGCTCCTCCGTGAAGAACCCTGTCTTCGTGGCTACCCGAACGGTGGGGTACTCCCTGAGAACTGGGCGCAGCGCCTCATGCGCTCCACCGTGGGCGTAGTTGGGTGCCGTGTCCACCCAGGGGCTACCGGCAGCCAGGGCGGTGCGTGCCGCCTGACTGACGGCACGCACGCGGTATGTCCCCAAGGAGAGTGCGGCGGTCACAGCCCCGTCCCTACGACCGCAGCGGCCTGGCCCTCGATGAGGACCCAGACCAGTTCGGCAACGTCCTTCACGTCCATCCCAGCGGAGTCAGCCAAGGTGCTCAGGGTAACCGGCTGGCCGATCAGCAGCGTGCCCAGGGCGGGAGCCGCGGACTCTGCGAAGTCCCAAGCCGTACCGGCCGCCGAGAACGTGACCGTGCTGTGTGCCGGGTTCGCCGTCAAGCGGCCCCTCGGAGCCGTGAGCTTCACCGCGATCTCCGGCCGTGCAGGCAGCCCGTCCACGTACGGCAGTGACGGGATCGCGTGCCCCAAGTCGGTCGTGTCGATGGATTCCGCCCACCGCTCCACCAACCGAGGGTCCGCCATCATGTCCAGCACCTCACGGCGTATGGCCTCGATGAAGTCGGACTGTTCCGGCAGGTAGGCAAACCGCGGAACGTCCTTGCGCAGTGCGAGCGACGACCGAAGCTGATCCACGACCCAGAGCATGAGGTCCGCGCCCGTGTGCGGGACCATGCCGAACGTGAGGTGAAGCGACTCCGTCCCCTGGTCAGCCGTGACCGCGTGCCACCAGCCGCGAGGCAGGTAGAGCACATCACCGGGAGCGAGCACGATGTCCGCCACCGGGTCGCCCTCGGGACTCTCCGGCGATTCCACGTCCCGGAAGGTGGGCGCCTCACGGGTGGAGCCGTACAAGCGCCACCGCTTCGAGCCGTGAACCTGCACCACCACGACATCATGGTCGTCCCAGTGCAGGCCGAAGCCCTCACGATCGGTCCAGGATGCGTACGCGTTGGCCTGCACGGGCGTGCCGAGGAACCGTTCGAGACCTTCGGCAGCCACGCCCACCGCCGGGTGGATCTTCTCCAACGCGTCGAGGACCAGCGACGCACCGTCCTTGAGTTGGGTGTGGAAGTCGGCCGGCTGGATGCGGGACCAGGTGACCGCTCGGCGGTTCGTGGTCGGGATCGCGTAGCGGTGAAGGGGGACCATCTCGCCGTCGGCCGACAGGCGCAGCCGGGGCGGCTCCAGTCGCTGCGTGGCGATGATCCGGTTGAGGTCGTCCCAGGAGAACAGGCCCGCCGTGTCGGCGGTGCCGGGGAAGTGCGCGTAGGAGCGGTGGTACGTCTGGGCGAGGAACGTGTCCCCGCCCAGACGCCCCGCCCACGAGGCTGCATCAAGCATCGTGGGCAGCCCCGTTAGTCGTTGCCGTCGGAACGGCCGCTACTGACGTCGGACTCCTGCTCGGCGCGGGTGCGCGCGGCGACGATCTTCCGCTTCGCGACGAGCAGGCCACCCCCCCTCGGGGGCCGCCGAACCGGTGTTCTCTTCCACCATCGGACTTACCTCTCTACTCGGAAACACCCGCCGGGAGTCCGGCGGGAGGAACGGGAGGGCAGCAGCCTTCGAGGCAGCTACCGCGTCGCAAGGGCTCCGGCGAGGAACAAAGCCGAGCCGCCGAGGATCATGGCCAGGTAGAGCGGACCTGCGTACCGGCCTAAGCGGCGCAGCACCCGGTTCCGTAAGCCAGACCTCACGCCTTCCTCGGCTCGATGTCAGCCGGGCGGAGCGCAGTGGCGGACAGCGGCTGGTGGCCCGTGCAGCGGGCACACCCGCAGGGCGGGTAACGCCCCGGATCGGACGGGATGACGAGCGCGTCACCCTCCTGGACGCTGGTGCTCTGCTGCCAGGTGCGACCCGAGTCACGGGATACCCGAAGGGTCATGAGAACGCGGCGGTCAGCTCCAAGACCCCGAGACTGGGCGGAACCGAGACCATCGCGAGCCATGCCGTTCTCCGTTGCCATGTCCGCACCCTTCCGCAGGTTTGCCCCCGTGCCCGTTTGCGACAACACCAAGGAAAGCGCGGGGAGTCCGAGCCCTCCACGGCATCAATGCGGCACTCTTGATGCACATCCGTGCACGGGAACGCCGTGGGTTCAGGTCACGGGAAGAGGGGCGTCATGGGACTGGCGGAACGGCGCAAGACCCTGGGTTACAGTCAGGAGAAATTGGCCGAGTTACTTGGCGTGGACCGCACAACGGTCGGACGCTGGGAGAGCGGCAAGATCGCACCGCAGCCACCTCAGCGGCCAGGCTTGGCAGCCGCCCTTGAAGTCAGCCTTCAAGAGCTGGACGCCCTTCTGACACAGCCACGAGCCGTAAGCCGGACGACCAGATGCCAGCAGCCCAGTGACCAGCCGAGTGTGGGAGACCCAGACGAAGTGATCCGCCGTGAATTCCTCCGCATCCTCACCGTCAGCGGGGCGCTGACCGCCCTGCCGCTGGATGAGGCGGAAACCCTCTCCGATGGGGTCCTCAGGGGCGCACCCGGCGACTTCGCGCGGATGAACAGTCACCTCTGGCAGGTCTACCAACTGGCCCGGTCCAAGGGGTCCGTTTACCCCATCGTCCGCGACCAACTGACCACCCTGAACGAAGCCCTCGCGGCCGACACCCGAGGCAACTCCCGCCCGCTCCTCAGTGCGGCAGCCGACCTCTTCCAACTGGCCGGGGAAGTTGCCTTCGACGCGAACCGGTACACGGACGCGGCTGCCTCTTACGCCCTCGCAGCATCCGTCAGCAGGGACGCCGGAGCCTACGACCTGTGGGCGTGCGCGCTCGTCCGGCACGCCTACGTGGACATGTCGGAGCAGCGCTACCGGCAGGCGGCACAGGTCCTGGGAGCCGCTGAGCGGCTGGCCGGGCGAGGTGACAGCGCCCTTGCCACACGGCACTGGGTCGCCGCCGTCCAGGCAGAGGCGTACGCCGGCCTGGGTGACCTCACCGCATGCGAGCGCGCCTTGGACCAGGCGGAGCACGTCATGGGCCTGAGCGCGGGCAGCACCAACGGCGGGTGGCTGCGGTTCGACGGGACGCGGCTGGCCGAGGAACGGGGAGCCCGCTACGTCCAGCTCGGACGGCTCGACCTGGCGGAGGAAGCGTTGCGGCGGGCTCTTGAGCAGACCGCCCTTGCCTCCGGGCAGTCCTACCGACGGCGCGGCGCTGTCCTGACCGACCTCGCCGCCATCGGTGCCAAGCGGCGGGACCCCGAACACGCCGTCGCGTACGGCCGGGAAGCCCTCCTCCTGGCCCAAGCCTCTTCCTCCGGATACGTCGCCCGTAGACTCCAGACCCTGTGCGACGAGTTCGGCCCCCTGAGCAGGGACCACCGCGTAGCGGAGCTGGGGGCGGAGATCGCCGCGCTCAGCACGCCATGACGAGAGGGGTTGGCATGTCGCAGATCGAAGGTGCACGAGTGTTCCGGGAAGCCTGGATCACGGGAGTGCACCAGCACTTCCCCGGGGAGCCGAAGGCCGGGTACGTGACGCCTTGGGACGACACCCCGCAGTGGGAGCGCGAGGCCGCAGGCTCGGTCTACGACCAGGTTCGGCATTTCATCGAGATCAGCGGCGGGCACTCATCGAGGCTGTCCCGCGAGCAGAAGAGCCGGTTCGTTGCGACGTGCTGGACCGCCCAGATGTTCAAGCACTTCGAGGACCCCAAGCCCGGTTACGTGGCCGACTGGCCGGACCTGCCGAAGTGGCAGCAGGAGACCGACGCCGACATCTTCGAGGCCATCGAGAAAGCCTGACCGAGTGGGCGAGATCGCTCGTCCTGGCCAGGTGACCAACAGAGCCCTGAGACGGCCTGAAACAGCAGGAAGAGACAGGAAGAGCAGGGCTGTCGAGCCCCTGCCAAGACAGGCATTCCAGCAGGTCACAGCGCCTATAGGCTGGTGCCCGAGTGGAGAGTTCAAGTCCCCTCGGACACAAGAAGCAGGAGCCCCACACCTAGTGTGGGGCTCCTGTTGTTTTCCCCGGGGGGCGGACATGAACACGGAACGGGCGCCACTGCAGTACGCCTGCGACATCACGGAGGACGACCTCTGGGAGGTCTTCGAGTTCCTGCACCCGAGGCTGGAGGCCCTGGAAGCCGGGCACGAACCGGGGACCGACGAGCACCGGACGGCCGATGCGCTGGCCCGGATGCTGTCCAGCCTGGTGCTGCAACTCGAATGGGACATCAGGTCGCCGTTCTGGAGGCCCTACCGCAACGGGAGGGGCCCCACCACGGTCCTCGTGTGGGCGCCGCCGCCCGAGGCCGTGCTCCGGGCCCAGGACGAATGGCGCCTCGGCAAGATCCGCGAGAACTGGAACGCCCTCTGCGACGGCCTGAAGGTCTGGCGTGACTGTGAAGGCTACGACCCCGAACGCTGGCGCACGGTCGAGTTCCCGGACGCCGCGGCCGCGGCCGAATACCAGCGGCGCTGCGATGAACTCGGACTCAGGCCCAGGAAGCCGTCATGACCCCCTTGCCGGTCGGGCGGTGGAGCCGGTCGGCCCGTCGTCACGTACCCAGGACCACCAGGCCCGTCGGGCGGGTCAGGCTGCCCGGGGTCACCGATGTGAAGGTGTGGGGGAGGGACAGGCGGGGGGTGGCGCCGTCCGGGGCGGCTGCGAAGAGGTAGGCCGCCGCGCTCGTGGTGTCGCTGACCAGGTGCGGGCCCTGCGCCGCCGGCGCGGCCTCCGCGAGGGGGGTGCGGAAGAGCAGCCGGAGCTGGCGCAGGGTCTCCGGGGTGACGGGGGCCCGCACCGGCCGGGGCCGGTCGGCCGGTGCCTGCTCCCCCGCGGCCACCGCCGGGGCGTCCGGGGGGATCGCGCCGGTCAGGAGCAGGGCGAGGAGGACGGGCACGGCCTTGCGCCGCAGAGCCCCGGTGGCGGAGCGCAGCCGGTGGGCATGGGTCGCGGGCAGCGACAGCGCCAGGCTCCCCGCGGCGCCGCCCGTGGTGATGGGAACGGCCGAGCAGACGACCCCCGGGGAGTACTCCAGCAGGTCGAAGACGGGCGCGCCCGGAGCCACCGCGTCCAGCGCCGTGAACAGGGCCCGGCTGTCAGTGATCGTCTGCGGGGTGAGGCGCGCGGGCCGGTGCCGCGCCACATGGTCGGCGCGGCGGTCGTGGTCGAGCTGCGTCAGCAGACACTTGCCGACCGCGCTGGCATGTGCGGCGTCCCGGAAGTCGACCCACTCCCGGACCGGCGGGGTCGCAGGCCCGGCCGCCATCTGCGTGATGTGGACCTCGCCCCCCGCATACCGGCTGAGGTACACCGCGGCGCCCGCACTGTCCCGGGCCAGGGCCAGGGTGCGCTGCAGCTGCCCGGCCAGGCCGTGGCCGCCCGGGGCGGCGAGCCGGTCCAGGGCCGGGCCGCGACCGTACACCCCCGCCCCCGGCCGGTACGCGTACTCCTCCTCGCACAGCATCGCCAGGAGGGGACGCAGTTCCGCCTCCGCGAGACCCGACTCCCGCGCGAGCCGGCCGGTCCGTACCCCCAGCGGATGCCGCTCCAGGACGCGTACGACGGCCAGCGCACGGCGGGCCTCCGCCAGAGCCTCGCCCGTACCGCCCTGTACGACGGTTCCGCGGGCCGCGGCCGTCAGGGCGGGGTGGCGCAGCGGCCCGGCGGCCGGCCGGGTCGCCGCCGCCGGCGCGACGACCGCGACGCCCGCGACCTGCTGCGGCCGGAACGCGGCCAGCACTCCGGACAGCCCGGGCCTCGGCAGTGGCACCGGGCCCAGGTCAGGATCCTCGAACTGGTCGACGTAGCGCAGCACGGCCGCCTGCGTGCACAGCCGGACCTCCCGAAGATCCCGCCGGCCGCCCGGCCGGAAGCCGCGCCGACCCAGCTCGCGGGCCCAGTGCCGGGCGTCGTGGTGCTCGCCGCGCCGGGAGTGGTCGAGGAAGAGGCAGTACGCGGCCACGGAAGTCCGCGGGCTCCCCGAACCGGCGGCGAACTGCCACCAGAAGCGGGCCCCTTCGCGCAGCCCGGCCAGGTGCAGCAGACAGCCGAAGACGACCGCCCCGGCCAGGTCGGTGTGTCCGCCGGTGAGGAAGGAGTCGAGGTGCGCCCCGGCCTTGGGCGCGCACGCGGAGGCGAGGCAGACGGCCTTGAGGTCGCGCCGGGCCCGTTCGGCGTCGAGCGGGCAGTCCCGGGCGGGGTCGCTCCAGCCGTGCACCGACCGGCGCCGGGCGCGGTGTCCGGAGGCCGGCGGGTGTGGTGTGGCGCGCAGCAGCCGGGCCTCGGCGGCGCCGAGGTCGTAGTGCCGGTAGCGGTCGCGGACGCCCGCCCGGGCCAGGAACTCGGCCAGGGAGCGGGGGACCGGGTCACCGTCCTGCAGCTCCTGCCGTTCGAAGCGCCTCATGATTCGGCTGATTCGGGCGATGCCGGCGATTCGGGCGATGCCGGCGATGCGGCGGAGGTGGCGAGCAGGCGCGCGAGCCGCCGGTGGGCCTGCCCGAGGTAGGAGCGGATCGTGGCCTCGTCGACGCCCATCACGGCTGCGGCCTCACCCGGGGTGCACTGGAGTCCGTACCGCAGCAGTACGGAGTCGCGCTGCCGCTCGGCGAGGCGGGAGACGGCCGAGTAGAAGCGGATGGTGTCGGTCAGCACCTCGTACTGATCGGCGTGGGCCGCCCTGAGGGCGGCCTCGAAGGCGCTGATGTCCGTCGGTTCCGGCCGCTGCTGCCACGGATGGCGCCGGCGCTGCCGGTCGACCAGGCAGTGCTTGAGCACGGTCCAGGCGTAGGCGTCGAGCCGGTCCATGTGGAGCATCCGCAGCCACTCACCCATGATCGAGTCGAAAGCGGCGTCCACCGCCTCCTCCGCCGCGGTGTCGGAACCCAGCTGCAGATACGCGAAGCGCATGTACGCGGGCCGCCGATTGGCGTGGAAGGCCCAGTACGACAGGCGCGCCGTCGGATCCCACTGGCTCATGGGAGTCGGCCGCCGGCGCCGGCTCGGTAGTCCCACGGCCCCACCGGACTCCTCCGGTCCGCCATCGTTCACCGCTCCACCTCATCCCCTGTGCGCTGAACAGGAAAGCAGCGCGGGCGCACTCGGAGGGCGCAGAGAAGAAACCTGGAAGCAATGCGTCGTGGATGATCGACCCGTGATCGATCTCGATCACGCACGGCTCCAGCCAGCACGTATGCATATGCCCGCTGCCGGTGCCACCGCGGGTGCCGTCGTCCTCTCTGTCGCCGCCGTCGCCGCTGCCGTAGCCCGGACACCGGTCGGGTGCGCCGCGGTCCGGCTGTAACATGGGCCCGATCGCGAGGGCCGTGACGGAGAGGTCACTGCCCTCGCTTTTGCTTTACGTCCACCCATGAACAAATGCGGCGCGTGGCTTCGCGGCGGTTCGATACGATGAACCGCACTCACAATCCGTTACGTCACGTTGTACCGCACATAGGAAATGGAGCATCCGAGGATGGCTCGACACCTGATCACCAGCGCGCTTCCGTACATCAACGGGATCAAGCACCTGGGCAACATGGTCGGGTCGATGCTTCCGGCGGATGTGTACTCCCGGTACCTCCGCCAGCGCGGCCACGACGTCCTGTACATCTGCGCCACCGACGAGCACGGCACCCCCGCCGAACTCGCCGCCAAGGAGGCCGGCATCTCGGTCGCCGAGTTCTGCGCGCAGGCCCACGACGCCCAGAAGGCGGTCTACGACGGCTTCGAGCTGTCCTTCGACTACTTCGGCCGCAGCTCCTCCGCGCAGAACCGCGAGATCACCCAGCACTTCGCGCGGAAGCTGCAGGAGAACGGGTTCATCGAGGAGCGCGCGATCCGGCAGGTGTACTCGCCGGTCGACGGCCGCTTCCTGCCCGACCGCTACGTCGAGGGCACCTGCCCGCACTGCGGCTACGACAAGGCCCGCGGCGACCAGTGCGAGAACTGCACCCGCGTCCTGGACCCCACGGACCTGATCGAGCCCCGCTCGGCCATCTCCGGCTCCACCGAGCTGGAGGTCCGCGAGACCAAGCACCTCTTCCTCCTGCAGTCCAAGCTGCAGCACGAGGTCGAGGCCTGGGTCGCCGAGCACGAGGAGGAGTGGCCGCAGCTCGCCTCCTCCATCGCCCGCAAGTGGCTGACCGAGGGCCTGCACGACCGCGCCATCACCCGCGACCTCGACTGGGGCGTTCCGGTCCCGGCCGACACCTGGCCCGAGCTCGCCGCCGAGGGCAAGGTCTTCTACGTCTGGTTCGACGCCCCGATCGAGTACATCGGCTCCACCAAGGAGTGGTCCGACCTGGACCCGGCGAACCGCGACTACAAGTCGTGGTGGTACGAGGCCGAGGACGTCCGCTACACCCAGTTCATGGCCAAGGACAACGTCCCGTTCCACACGGTGATGTTCCCGGCCACCGAACTGGCCACCCGCGAGCCGTGGAAGAAGGTCGACTACGTCAAGGCCTTCAACTGGCTGACGTACTACGGCGGCAAGTTCTCCACCTCGCAGAAGCGCGGCGTCTTCACCGACCAGGCGCTGGAGATCCTCCCGGCCGACTTCTGGCGCTACTTCCTCATCGCCAACGCGCCCGAGTCCGACGACTCGTCGTTCACCTGGGAGCACTTCCAGGCCACGGTCAACAAGGACCTCGGCGGCACCCTCGGCAACTTCGTCAACCGCGTGCTGACCTTCTCCCGCAAGAAGTTCGGCGACGAGGCCCCCGCGGGCAGCCCCGCAGGCGAGGCCGAGGCCAAGCTCGGCGAGCAGATCGCCGAGCTGCTGGCCGAGTACGAGGGCCACATGAACTCCCTCCAGTACCGCAAGGCCGCGGCTGCGCTGCGCGCCCTGTGGTCGGCCGGAAACGCCTACCTCGACGAGAAGGCCCCCTGGACGGAGGTCAAGACCGACCTGGAGGGCGCCGCGCTCACCCTGCGCACGGCGATGAACCTCATCCACCTCTACTCGGTGGTCTCCGAGCCGTTCATCCCGGCCTCGGCGCGTACCATCCGCTCCTCCTTCGCGCTCGCCGACGACACCGCCACGTGGATCACGCCGGAGCAGGCCCGGTCCCTGGACGCCGTGCCGGCCGGCACCCCGTTCACCGTGCCGCCCGTGCTGTTCGCGCGCGTCACCGAGGAGGACCTGGAGTCCTACCGCGAGCGGTTCGGCGGTAACCCGGAGGCCTGAGGACTGAGGCCTGAGGTCCGAGCCCTGAGGTCTGAGGGCCCGCTCAGGGCCCGGTGACATCTGAGCGAGGGGCACGACCCGATGGGGTCGTGCCCCTTTCGCATGCACGAAGGGAGGGGGGAGGAGGGGAAAGGTAGGGGAAACCCCACCGCCGACCGTCGACCTGGCTGTGCAGACCCGGCCGGGCCCCGCGGCTGGAATGGGCCCATGACCTTTTCCCTTACCGCCCGGTGGGCCACCGGCTGGCTGCTCGCCGCCGTGTGGGCGCTGTCCTTCCCCCTGTTCTCCTCGCTGGCGCCGCACCGGCTGTGGGGCTGGTGTGCCGCCGCCGGATACCTCGGGGCCGCGGCGGCCACCGCACTCGGCCGCCGTCGTGCGGCGCTCGCCACCGCCCTGCTGGGCGCCGTCGCCGTACCACTGCTGTGGCTGGTCCTGACGGGGCAGGGGCAGTCGGAGGTGACGGTCGTCGAACGGTCCGCGCGGCTCCTGCTGGAGTCCGGCCGGCTCTACGTCGACCGGCCCGCGCACGTCGAGGAGTACACGCCGTACCTGCCGGGCATGGCGCTGCTCGGCATACCGCGGGCGCTGCTCGGGGGCGACGGCAGCGGCGACGGCTGGGCGGTACGGCTGCTGGGGGACGCCCGGATCTGGTGCGCGGCCGTGCTGTTCGGCTGCCTGTGGGCGGCCCGGCGGCTGCTGGGTGGCGGGCCGGGCCGTACACCCGGCGGTGCAGGGGACCGGCTGCTGCCGGTCCTGGTGGCCTCGCCGGTGGTGGCGCTGCCCCTGGCGGTGAGCGGGGTGGACCTGCCGCTGGCCGGACTTTGCTGCCTGGCGCTGGCGGCCGCGGCAGCCGGGCGGCCCGTCCTGGCCGGGGCGGCCCTCGCCGGGGCGTGCGCGCTGAAGTGGACGGCGCTGCCCGCGGTCGCGGTGGCCGTCGCCCTGCTCGCGGTCTGCCGGGGCGGGCGGCCGGCGGTGCGCTGCGCGCTGGTGGCGGCCGGCGGCACGGCCCTGCTGGTGCTGCCGGCGGTACTGCTCCAGCCGGCGGAGCTGTGGCGCCAGGTGTTCGCCTTCCCCACCGGGCGGGCGGAGGTGCCGACCCCGGCGAGCAGCCCGCTGCCCGGGCACCTGCTGGCCGGACTGGGATCCTGGGGCTGGTACCTGACGGTGGGCCTGCTGCTGGCGGGAGGCCTCGCGGTGGCCCTCTCCCTGCTCGCCCGGCCGCCGCGTACGGTGGCGGCCGCCGCCGACCGCCTCGCCCTCGGCCTCACACTGGCCTTCCTCCTGGCCCCGGCGGGCCGCTTCGGCTACCTGGCGCTGCCGGTCCTGCTCGTGGTCTGGGCCCGCTCGGTGGCCATACCCGGCGTCTCGCGCGTGGTGACGGGCTCGTTCCGGGACAGGGACAGGGACAGGGACCGGGACCGGGTCCGCGACAGGGACGGGCTCCGGCTCCGGCACCGGCTGTCGGACGGACGGCCGGAGGTGCGCGGCGAGCGGCCGGGAAGGCATTTCGCCTGATGGTCCCCGCACATTGGATAGTTGCACTATCCTTCGGTCCGTGGATCAGCTGATCGCCGAAGACCCGAGCCGTATTGGACCGTACCGCCTGATCGCCCGGCTGGGTGCGGGTGGCATGGGACTGGTCTATCTGGGCCGCTCCGAGGGCGGCCGTACCGTTGCCGTGAAAGTGGTCCAGACGGAGTTCGCCGGGAACCCGGAATTCCGCCGGAGGTTCGCCCGCGAGGTGGCCGCCGCGCGGCGGGTGGGCGGCAGCTGGACGGCGGCGGTGCTCGACGCCGACACCGAGGCCGCCGTGCCCTGGGTGGCGACCCAGTACATCCCGGGGCCCGACCTGCAGACCGTGGTCGCCCGGCAGTTCGGTCCGCTGCCCGAGGATTCGGTGCGGACCCTCGCCAACCGGCTCGCCCTCGCCCTGCGGGCCGTGCACGAGGCGGGTCTGATCCACCGCGACCTGAAGCCCTCCAACGTGCTCGTCACCGTCGACGGGCCCCGCGTCATCGACTTCGGCATCGCGCGGGCGATGGACAGCCTGACCGGGGACAGCCTGCACACCCGCACCGGCATGCTGATCGGTTCGCCGGGGTTCATGTCCCCGGAACAGGTCCGCGGTCTCGAACTGACCCCCGCCAGCGATGTCTTCTGCCTCGGTGCAGTCCTCGTGTACGCCGCCACGGGGCGCATGCTCTTCGGCGCCAAGGACACCGGTCTGAACGCCCACCTCTTCCGGGTCGCCGAGGACGAGGCGGACCTGACCGGGGTTCCGGATTCGCTGGCCGGCCTCGTCGGCGCGTGCCTGCACAAGGACCCGGCCCGGCGGCCCACCCCCGATGAGGTGGCGGAGCGTACGGCGGCGGACGTCGATGGGGAATGGCTCCCCGGCAAGGTGCTGGCCCAACTGGGCCGACATGCGGCGCAGTTGCTGGACTACGCCCCGGCGTCACCCGTAGGAGCCGGAGCCGGAGCGGGAGCCGTCGGCGGGGCCCCGGTCGAAGAGACGCCCGCAGAGAAGACCCCCGCAGAGAAGAGCCCCGTCGAGAAGACGCCCGTCGAGAAGACGTCGGATCCCCGCCTCGTGCCGCCGCAGTCCCGGCAGGACGCCTCCCCGTACCGGACACCGCCTCCGCCGCCCGCGTACGCCCCCACGGCCCCCGGCCACTTCGGTCCCGCGGACGGATTCGGCCCGCCCCCGGGCACCGTCCCCGGCGACCCGCCCCTCCCCGCGCCCCCGCACCCGAGGCGCTGGTGGGGCCTCGCGGTCCTCGCCCTGACACAGCTGCTGGTGCTGGTCGAAGCGGCGCAGTTCAACCTGCTCGGACCGCGGATCCATGCCGAATTCAGCCTCGGCTACGACGGCCTCGGTCCGGTCTTCAGCGCCTACCTGGTCGCCCTCGGCGGACTGCTGCTGCTCGGCGGGCACCTCGTCGACCTGCTCGGGGCCCGGCGGATGCTGGTGACCGGCCTGATCGGATGCGCGGTGGCCGCCGTACTCGGCGGCGCCGCCGACAGCTCCGGGCTGCTGATCACCTCCCGTGCCCTGCAGGGCGCCTTCGCCGCCCTGCTCGTCCCGGCCGCGCTGTCCCTGGTTGCCACCGGATTCACCGACCCGCGCGAACGCGGCCGGGCCTTCGGGATCTACACGGCGGTCGCCGCGGGCGGCGGTACGCTCGGCGTGTTCACCGGCGGGTGGCTCGCCGAGACCCTGGACTGGCGCTGGGCCCTGTGGTCGGTCGTTCCGTTCGCCGTGCTCGCCCTGATCGGCGCGCTCACCCTGCTGCCCGGCCGTCCGGGCCGCACCGGCGCCCGGTTCGACGGACTCGGCGTACTCCTCGGCACGGCGGGATCCGCCGCCCTGACCTACGGCCTCGCCGAGGTCGAGACGGTCGGCTGGAGCCTCGCCCTGAGCCTGTCGCTGATCGTGGGCGGCATCGTGCTGCTCGCCGCCTTCCTGTGGTGGCAGACCCGGACGTCCGGCCCGCTGCTCCCGGCGTACGTCCTCGCCGACCGCAGCCGCCTCGCCGCCCTCCTGGTCCTCCTCTGCACCGGCGTCGCCGTGGTCGCCCTCCTCCCGGCCCTGGGCTTCTTCGCCCAGCAGATCCGCGGCGAGGGCCCGGGCGTGTCCGGTACGGCCCATCTGCCCCTGGCCGCCGCGGCCCTCGTGGCCGCCACCCAGGTCTCCGCGCGCCTGCTGCCCCGCCTCGCGCCGCGCGTCCTGATCCTGCCGGGCCTGTTGGTCACGGCCCTCGGTCTGGCCCTGCTGGCCGGTGTGGGCGGCGCCGCCACGTACACGATCGGGGTGCTGCCGGGCATGCTGCTCACCGGCATCGGCCTGGGCCTGACCCTCGTCCCGCTCTACGCCATCGCGACCGCCGGAGTGGCCCCGCAGCACACGGGTGCGGCCTCGGCGGCCCTGGGCGCGGCCCACCATCTGGGGCAGTCGATCGGCGGCGCGGTGCTCGGCACCGTCCTCATGAACCGCATGAGCCAGGTCTCGGACGACACCGACGTGTTCGCCCGGCTGCTCGCCTCCTACACCACCACCCTCTGGTGCGCGGTCGGCGTCCTCCTGCTCGCGGCCCTGCCGACCGCCCTGCTGATCAGGACCGGCGCCCCGCTCCGGCCGCGGGGAGTGAGCAGGGGTATCGACGTGGTCCCACAGCCCGGAGCAGGCACGCGCGACCGTCCGAACTGATCAGTCCGTCCGGAAGGGTCTCGCCCTCCGGCAACGCGCGCAACGCGGAGGCATGTGCGGCGAAGACGGTCCTCACTGCCTCGCGTTCCGGGTGGACGCAGTCGGTCCCGAGCAGCAGCACCTGGAATTCGTCGGCCGCGTCGACGGGTGGAGACACCTCCGCGGCAACCTTCCCCGGGCGGGCGTCGAACACGAGCACCGGGTCCAGCAGCTGACACCGCCCGTACCGGGCGTGGCTGCGCGCCTGCCCGGCACCGGATGCGGGACAGCCCTCAGGAGGTGTCCTGGCCCGCCAGGTGGGCCAGGACCGCCAGGACCCGGCGGTTGCCCTCGGTGGCGTCCAGGTCGAGCTTCATGAAGATGCTGGACGCGTGTTTGACGACGGCGGCCTCGGTGATGAACAGCCGTGCCGCCAGGGCCTGGTTGTTGAGCCCCGAGGCCATCAGGGTCAGCACCTCCCGCTCGCGCGGGGTCAGCCGGGCCAGCGGCCGCTCCTCGGACTGCCGGCTGAGCAGGACCCGTACCACTTCCGGGTCGATGACCGTACGGCCCTCGGCGACCTGCTGGAGGGCGTCGAGGAACTCGGCCACCTCGCCGACCCGGTCCTTGAGGAGATAGCCCAGCCCGGCCGCCGAGGCGCCCGTGAGCAACTGCGTGGCGTAGGCCGTGGCCACGTACTGCGAGAGCACGAGCACGGGCAACGTGGCGTCCCGGGAGCGGAGTTCGAGTGCGGCCCGCAGGCCCTCGTCGCGGAAGCCGGGCGGCATCCGCACATCCGTCACCACGGCGTCCGGCCGCTGCGCCTCCACCGCCCGCACGAGCTCCTCGGCGCTCCCGACGGCGGCGAGGACCTGGTGCCCGCCCCGGGTGAGGAGTTCCGTCAGCCCCGCGCGCAGCAGTACGGAGTCCTCGGCGAGGATCAGCCGGAGCACGGGACCTCCACCCGGAGTCGGGTCGGTCCGCCCACCGGACTGGACACCACCAGCCTGCCCTTCAACATCGCCACCCTGTCCGCGAGGCCCGCCAGGCCCGCTCCCGCGCCGGGATCGGCGCCGCCGCGGCCGTCGTCGGTGACGGTGAGAGTGAGCCGGTCACCTTCGACCTTACCGACGACGGCGACGCGCGAGGCACCGCTGTGCTTGGCCGCGTTGGCGAGCGCCTCGGTGACGGTGAAGTACGCCGTGATCTCGACGGGTTCGGCCAGCCGGGGCACGTCGAGGTCCACGGTCACCGGTACGGGATGGCGCAGGGCCACCTCGGCGACGGCCGCCGCGAGCCCGTGGTCGGTCAGGACCTGCGGGTGGATACCCCTTACGAGGTCGCGCAGTTGCTCCAGGGCGACCTTGGCCTCACCGCGCCCCCGGGCCACCAGGGCGGCGGCTTCGGCCGCCTGCGGGATGGCGCGCAGTTCCAGCTCGGCGAGGCCCAGGGTCATGCTGAGGGCGACCAGCTGCTGCTGCGCACCGTCGTGCAAGTCCCGCTCGATGCGCCGCCGTTCGGCTTCGAAGGCGTCGACCAGGCGCACCCGGGAGCGGGTGAGCTCCAGGATCCGGTCGGCCTCCACACGAGGTCCGAGCAGCAGCCGGGCGGTTTTCACCTGGGCCCCGGCGAGCAGGGCACCCGCGTACGCCGCCACCACCGTCCCGGCCAGTCCGACGGCCGTGCCGCCCAGGGCCTCCAGCGGCCCGGAGACAGGCCGGCCGGGGATCAGCATCACCGTGTCCGGGGCGATGGCCCACACGATCGCCGGGGTCGCGACGAGGATCAGGGCGAAGGCCAGCAGCGTGACCACGGCGAACCCGGCCGCCCCGAAGACCGGCCCGAGCAGGACGGCGTACGCGAACTCCCGCCAGGTGGCCCGCTCACGCAGCCGGGTCCGCAGCCAGGCCGCGGCACCGGCCCCGGCGAGGGAGGAGCGCGGGTCCGGCACGGGCTCGGGCTCCACCCACCGCAGCCGCCACCGCTCCAGCGCCCCCAGCGGTACCACGGCGACGACGGCGCCCAGCAGGAGCAGCAGCCCGATTCCGACGGCCGCCAGCGCCACCCCGAACCCGAGGAGCAGGACGAGGACGACCAGTACGGGATAGCCGATGAGGAACCCGCTGCCCAGGTACGCCCAGCACCGCCAGGGCCACCACGAGCCGAGGAAGCGCAGCGGCCGGCGTATCGCGGCGAGGACGGCGACCGGTGGCGGGTCGGCGGATCGGGGGAGGGGCGGGGAGTCGGACATGTCTCCCCAGCCTAGGTGAGACGTCGGGCCCTGATCCCTGCGGGGCGATGACGTGCCGTCACATGGTTGCGCCCAGGGCCAGGAAGCCGCAGATCAGCACGAGGAGGATGGCCAGCAGGGGCCAGACGAACCGCAGGTACTTGTCGTAGCCGACCTTGGCCAGGGCCACACCGCCGATGGTCACGGCCGAGGTGGGGACCCACAGGTTCATCCAGCCGCTGGCCGACTGCCAGGCCGTGACCACCAGCGCCCGGGAGACGCCCGCGAAGTCGGCGAGCGGGGCCAGGATGGGCATGACGAGCGTGGCGTGGCCGGAGGTGGAGGGGATCAGGAAGGCCAGCGGGAGGTTGACCAGGAAGACGATCACCGCGAAGAGCCCGGACGAGGTGCCCTTCACCACGTCCTCGATGGAGTGCAGGACGGTGTCGGTGATCCTGGAGTTGTTCATGATGACGGTGACCCCGCGCGCCAGCATGATGACCAGGGCCGGGGAGATGAAGTCCGCGGCGCCCTGGACGATCGTGGCGCTGATCTTCGCCTCCCCCATCCGTGCCACCAGACCCACCAGCACCGCGGCACACAGGAACAGCGCCGAGAGCTCCGGGAAGGACCAGCCCAGTTCCCAGGCGTACGGGGCCGCGTCCGCCTCGCCGGTGAGTGCGCCGGCCCAGGGGACCACCGAGAAGATCATGAAGGCGAAGACCACGGTGACCAGGACCAGTACCAGCCGGTGCAGCCGGGTCAGTTCCGGAGCCGCCTCCTCGGCTCCTGTCGCCTTCTGCTCCCGGTCGCCCGGGAGGAACCCGCACACGGACCTGGCCGGGTCCCTCTCGACGCGCTTCGCGTACCGGACGACGTAGAGGATGGTCACGGCCGTCAGGACCACCCACATCGCGAAGCGCAGTGCGATGCCGTCGCCCAGCGAGATGTCGGCGGCGGCCGAGGCCACGCCGGTCGCGAAGGGGTTCACGGTGGAGCACAGGACACCGATCCCCGCCCCCAGGATGGCCGTGCCGACGGCGACCATCCGGTCGTAGCCGAGGGCCAGCATCATCGGCACCAGCAGACCGTAGAAGCCGAGGGTCTCCTCCGCGAAGCCCTCCACGGTGCCGAGGACGGAGAAGACCAGCATCACGGCGGCGATCAGCAGGGTGCCGCGGTCGCGCAGCCGGTGGGCGAGGCGGGCGATGCCGCGGTCGAGGGCGCCGGTGGCGAAGACGACGGTGATGAACGCGCCGATGGCGAGGACGAAGAGGAAGACGCCCGCGCTGCCGTACAGCTCGCCGCTGAAGGTGGGGCCGACCTCGCCCGTCTTCTCGTCCCGGATGCCGTAGAGGCCGTTGACGGGGGCGAGGAAGAGGTCGTTCAGGCGGTCGGTGAAGCTCTGGGTGTCCGGTACCTGGTGGTAGGTGCCGGAGACGGGGGCACCGTCGGCGTTGCGGTCGTACCGGCCGGCCGGGACGAAGAAGGCCAGCAGCCAGACCGCCACCGTGACCGCAGCCAGAACGGTCAGCGCGCTCGGAAAGCTGAAGCCCTTGCCCGCGGGCTCCTCCGGGGCCGGGGACGGAGCCGGATCGGCGGGGGCCGGGGGAGCCGTGCTCAACGGGTGCCTCGGCTGTCCGGTTCCATCCGCCACCATCCCTGAGAGGGTCCGCCGGTCCGCTCCCCCGATCATGGAGCGGGGGAGGAGCTGGTGGCGTGGTGGGCTGCGCCTGGCGGGTGAACCGGAGCGCGGCGGCGGGTGTCAGCCGCCGGTGCGCACGAAGGTCCGCACCGCGGTGTCGAAGTAGCCGCGGGCCTCGTCGCCCTGGCGGACCGGTGAGGACACCCACACGTCGTAGAGGCGGCCGTCCTCCTCCCAGCACAGGTCGCGGGTGTGCCGCGGGCCCTCGGCCGTGGAGAAGCCGTCCCAGGTGAACAGCCACAGGGCGGCCTGCCGGCCGTTCTGCGAGGTGGCCACGACCTCGGCGTCACGGTAACCGGGGTTGGTCCCCGGCCCCTTGGCGTGGGCGCGCTGATGGACGGCGAGCGGGCCGCCCGACTCGGGCTCGGCCACCTTGATTCCGATGCGGAAGGTCTCACCGGGTGACATGTAGAAGATCCGCGGACCTTCCACCTTGCGGGTGAAGCCGAGCGGGACCGCGAGCGAGAAGCCCTGCGGATCGGTGACGACGCGGTAGCCGGCGGGTGCGGGCTTGTCGTCGGACGAGGGGGAGACCGTGTCGATCTTCTCGCCGGTCGCGGCGGAGGTAGGTGCAGAGGTGGGTGCGGAGGCGGGTGCGGAAGTGGGTGCCTGCGGCCGGCCGGCCGCCCCGCTCGTGGACGTCTGCCCGCCGTGCTCCCTGTTGTTCATGAGCAGCGCGGCGGACACACCCGCACCGGCGATCGCGGCCACCAGCAGACCGGCGATCAGCGCCGCTCCCGGCCGCCGCTTCCCGGGGGTGCGTACGGGCCCGGACACGGGCGCCGGTGCCGGTACGGGGGCCGATACCGGCGTCGGCGCGGACTCCGGGGCGGATGCCGGGCGGGCCGCGCCGGGCTGCGCCGGACCGGGCAGGGCCGGGGCGTGCGGGGCCGGACCGGGCGGGGCCGGGGTCTGCGGGGCCGCGGTCCGCGGGGCGGAGTCCTGAGGGGCCGCGGCGGACCGCGTAGGGCTGTGCGGGGCCGGGTCGTACCGCGTCGGGGTGTACTGCGCCGCCGCATCCGCGCAGTCCCGCAGCATCTGCTCCGCCCGCTCCGCGCCGATTCTCCCGGCCGGATCGCGCTCCAGCAGCCCCCGCACCACCGGCAGCAGCGGGCCGCACGCTTCCGGGGGCCGGATCTCGTCGAAGACCACCGCGTGCAGGATCCCGCCGAGCGAGTCCCGCCGGAAGGGCGAGGCGCCGCTGAGGGCCGCGCACAGCAGGGCGCCCAGCGACCACAGATCGGCCTCGGGCCCCGCCGGCGTCTGCCCCGACATCCGTTCGGGCGCGGTGTATTCGGGTGAACCGACGAAGGATCCGGTGGTGGTCAGCGTCGTGGCGCCCGACACCTGCGCGATGCCGAAGTCGGTGAGCACGGGCCGCCCGCCCGGCGCCTCCAGCAGGACGTTCGCCGGCTTGATGTCCCGGTGCAGCACCCCGGCCGAATGCGCCGTGCGCAGCGCGCCGACCAGCGCGATCCCGATCCGGGCCGCCTCGACGACGTCCACCGGGCCGGTCCGGGAGAGCCGGTCGGCGAGGGAACCGCCCTCGACCAGTTCCATGACGATGTACGGGAGTTCGCCGTCCTCGACGATGTCGTGCACCACGATGATGTGGGGGTGCTTGAGCTGCGCGGCCGCCCGTGCCTCGCGGAGCGTGCGCTCACGCTGGTGCCGGGCCTCTTCCCCGGACAGCGCGGGGTCGAGCGCGACCTCCTTGACGGCGACGTTCCGGCCGAGCAACAGGTCGGTGGCGCGCCACACGATGCCCATGCCACCGCGTCCGAGCTTGGCGTCCAGCCGGTAGCGCCCTGCGATCAGACGGGCGTTCGCCCCCTCGGTCCCCATGGCGACATCATGCCGCATCGCGGATCAGCACCCGTCCGCGGCGTGTCGAAGCCGCCCCTTGATCGTTTCTTCAGCGGTAGCCCTTACTTCTGCTGCGGATTTCGGGAGGCGCGCGGTGACCGCTTGGCAGTACTTCGCCGGGGCGGGCCTGGTGGCCGTGCTCTGCCCGTTGCAGGGCCATGTGGCGGTCGCGGGCGAGGACGACGGCGACGGCTACGGGGCCCGCGTCGATCTGTGCGTGCCTGCCGGGGTGCCGGAGAGGCCGGTCTTCCGGCCGCCGTCCGGGTGGCCTTCGGTACGGGTGGCCGTGCCCGGCGCCGAGCGGCCGACCGTGCGTCACCCGGGGCGGCCCGCGGAGTCCGCCACCCCCACGGGGCGGCCCGCGCGGCCGGCCGAGCCCGCGCAGCCGCGTCCGCCGGGCGCGGCCGCGGAGCGTTCCGCGGAGGCAAGGGCCGGGGAGGCGGAGCCGCCGGAGCCCGCGGCGGGTCCCGGGGTCCGGGACGAACCGGCGTCGGCCGAGGCACCCGCCCCGCCCGCGGCCAGGGCCGCCGCCGCACGGGTGAGCGCCTTCCACGTGCGTCCGTACCGCTCGGTGGCCCTGGAACGGCGCGGCCCGGGCGGGATGTCCACCGTGATGCTCATGGTCGTCGTCACCACTCCGGCCGTCCTCGCCGCCGCCGCACTGCGCCCCCGCTCCAAGAGCCGCAGCTGACCGCCGCAGCCCCTGCACACCCCCGTCCGCCCGATCCACCGATCCACCGATCCACACCGGGAGAATCCACGTGTCCGAATGGCTGGTCCTGGCCATCGCCATGGCGCTCGTCTGCGCCCTCGTCCTCGCCATCACCGCGATCCGGCACCGCCGGGCCGCCGACGACGAGGACACCAGCGAAACCCCCGATGTCATCGAGTACATGACGATGATGGTGGGCGTGGTCTACGCGATCGTGCTGGGCCTGGCCATCGCCGGCGTCTGGGAGGCGCGCGGCGCCGCCGAGGACAGCGTGCGCCGTGAGGCCCAGGCCCTGTACGAGGTCACCCAGCGCGCCGACGTCTACCCGGCGGCCGTCCGCGACCGGATCCGGGGCGAGGTGGACGCGTACGTCTCCCACACCGTCGCCGTGGACTGGCCGCGGCTGACCTCCGGCGACAGCGCCTCGGCCGAGGGCGCCGCACTGCTCGGCAAGCTGCGCACCGACGTCACGCACCAGAGCCCGGCCAACGAGCTCCAGGCGCAGGCCTACCAGCCGCTGCTGGACCACATCGCGGCCGCCGACGACGCGCGGCACTCGCGGACGCAGAGCTCCGAGTCCACACTGCCGGGCGTGGTGTGGTTCGGGCTGCTGGTCGGCGGGCTGGTCACGGTCGGGCTGATCTTCACCCTGCAGATCCGCCGCTCCGGCCGGGAGTTGCTGCTCGCCGGACTGTTCAGCGCGCTGATCGTGTTCCTGCTCTTCATGGTGTGGAGTTTCGACGCGCCGTACGGGCGGGAGGGGATCGACTCGGCCGCACCGTTCCAGGACCTGTTCCCTGCCACCGCGGCGGCGTCCGTCGCCAGCCGCTGAAGGACGGCCGGCGGGCGTCGCCCGGGGGGGTTGCCGGTCGTGCCGGGCCCGGTCGGCACGCCACCCTCCGGCCGCCGCTACACGGTCACCTCTCGCCGGACCGCCTGCACCACCGGCGAGTGCCGCAGCGCGTCGGAGATCCGCAGCAGGTCGCGCGGACCGTCGGCGGTGTCGAGGAGGGTCTCGTCCTCCTCTCCGGTGATCTTTCCGTCGGGGTCGGCGGAGCGGGCCTGTACGGCGGCCGCGACCATGGCGGCCTCGGCGACGGCGCGGGCCGTCTCCTCGTCGGCTCCCTCGGCGACGGCGCTCTCGTAGGCGTCGTCGCCGAGGCCTTTGTCGAAGTACGGCCCGAGGTGCAGGAAGCCGTCGTGGATGTCCGACTCGCGCTGGATCACCCGCAGTTCCGCGGCGGACCACCAGGCCATCTGTACGGAGGGCGTGCCTCCGGGCGCGGAGATCTGCACCTCGTGCCAGAGCGGGCCGAGCCGACGGTACGTCGCCCAGGTCTGCCAGTGGTCCGACAAGCGCTGGCAGACGAGCGGGACCACGAAGCCCATCGCGCTGATCAGCGCTCCGAGGGAGGCGAGCGGCGGAGCGGCGTAGGTGCTGAGGTCGTCCAGGTTGTGACCGGACCAGCGGGCGACGACCGCGGTCATCTTGGTGGCGTCGTAGGCGAGGTTGAAGATGTAGCCGGCGACGATGATCGCCAGGCCGACCCGCAGCCAGCCCCGGACCTGGAGCGACCAGCGCCAGCACAGGACCACCATCACCACCGCGGCCACGCAGTGCGCCAGCAGGTAGAGGGCGATCATGTGGCCGATGTAGGGCGTGTTCGCGTAGTAGGTGTCGAAGTCGCGCAGCCGCTCAACCGGGGTCTCACCGAGGGCGAAGAGCACGATCAGGGCGACGACGACCACGCTGTAGCCCAGGATCCAGCGGCGCGAGACGCGTCGGGTCTGTTCGGGCGGGCCGCCCCGCCAGTTGACCATCAGGATCAGGCAGGAGGCGCTGAAAGCGGTGATCAGGCAGTAGACCAGGGGGGCCGAGACGTTGACGATCCCGGTCCAGCGGTTGACCGCGGCGATCGTGGGCGGCGCGGCGAAGGCGAACACCGCTCCCGCCAGGGTCAGCAGGGCGACGACCGATCGAAGGAGCGGGTCGCGCCAGTTGTGCCGCAGGGCCGGCAGCTTGAAGGCGAGTGAGACCGCCATCGCGGCCGCCGGTATGTAGTAGTCCTTGCCGTTCAACGCTCGTTCCTGTGCCCCCGGTAGCCCAGCGAAGCCTCGATCCGGCCCGCCAATTGATCACGCTGGACCGGAGCGCGGTGGCCGGCCGATCCGGCGAGCCAGTTCCGACACCGACTACCCAGCAGTAAGCCGAAGGATTCGGCCTCGGTCTCCTCCTGGACATCGGCGCGCGTGCGCGCGGCGACGCGGCGCACGGTCTCGCCGATGTCGGCCTCGTCGGTCAGCAGCCGCGCGGCGACGGCGGCGCCGTCGACGTGGTGGCTGCAGTGGCCGGCCTTCATGTGCCACAGCTCGTGGCCCAGGATGACCAGTTGGTGGTCCGGCGCGGTGCGCTCCTCGATGACCACGAGATCGCGGTCCGCCATGTCGAGCCACAGGCCGCTGGCCGTCCGCGGGGGGAACGAGGCCATCCGGAAGTCCACCCGGCGGCCGCGGTGTCTGCTCATGCCCTCGCAGAGGGCAGCGTAGAGGTCCACGGGCTCCACGGGCGCGGTCAGCCGGATCCCGGCCACCAGCTCCCCGCACAACCGCCGCTGCTCTCTGCCTATGCTCACCGTTCTCCCCGTCGGCGCGGATCCGGATCAGGACTCAAGGATCAGACCCAGACTTTCGACTGGGTCAGGATTCGTTCGGTTTGACGCTTTCGAGGAGCATGTCCAGCCATTCGGTCACCTTGTCCCGGTGCTTGTCGCTGGGCAGTTGGGCGGCGCGCCAGGCGATGCCCCGTACACCGTGGTTCTGGAGGAGTCTTGCCAGTGGATCGCCCGCCGATGCGGCCGAGGCCGGTACGGTTTCCCGCGCCCGCCCCGCGTAGTCCTGGAGCAGCTGTTGCTCGGTCCGCTGGAGCGCGTCGGTGAGGGCGTCGGAGTCGTGTGCCGTGAGGAACCCCGCGTGCACTCCGAAGAACCGCTGGATCGCGTCGCAGTGTTCCATGGTGGGGCGCCGGTCGCCGTTGATCAGTGCTCCGGCCTGCTGCCGGGACATGCCGGCGCCGTCCGCGATCTCCTGCTGCGTGTAGCGGCGGCCGTTCGGTTTGACACGTGTCCGCCGGAGCAGGTCGAGACGCTGGAGGAACCGGGTCTGCAGATCGGGTTCGCCGGCCGGCCTGCCGTCGAGCAGGTTCCTGACCACGTCCGTGGGTACGCCGGAGGCCTCGGAGAGCCGCCGCAGGTCGAAGACCTGGTTCAGGTCGCGGCCCATCTTGCCCGCGAGTTCGGCGACTCGCGTGATGGTGGCTGCCATGGGTGCGTTGGCCACCGCGACGGGAGCCGGGAAGCCGTCTGTCACCAGTGGTTCTCCTAGATCGCGCGAAGTCGGTATGGGCACATGGTCGGCTTCTGGAATCTAGCCGCTCTTGCCCGGAAGGGCTAGAACGTGCCACAGCTGTGGCGGGAATGAGCTGTCAAGAGGCTGGAATTGCCACAATAGTTGACACTCGAATGAAGTCGGTAGCAGGATCGCCACACGGAAATGAAGATCCAGACCGGAGGAGGGGGAGCTCTCAGTGCCACATCTCGCAGCGGTGGGCCCGTCCGATGGACTCGCCCGAGCCGGTGAAGAGCGGCTGGCGGGCGAGGAACCCGCCCGCGGAGCCGTCCGGTCGGAGCGACGCAAGGAGATTTTGCGCCAGCGCCGCGAGGAGCTGGGCCTGAGCCAGGAAGACCTTGCCGCCCGGCTGCGCATCAGCGTGCGCGCGTACGGGAACTGGGAAAGAGGTCTGGTCAAGGAGTGGACGGACCGCAAACTCCTCGCCCTGGCCGAGGCCTTGGAGATGAGCGAGCGCCAGTGCTTCTGGCTGTTCCGCGTCATGGTCGACCGCGATCCGCCGCCCACATGGCGGGCCGCCGAGGAGAACCGGCTGCCCGAGGATCCGGCGCAGCGCGACTACCTGTGCGACTACGCGGCCCTCATGGAGTCCGTGCCGTACCCGAGCTTCCTGGTGGACCACCGTTGGGACGTGGCCCTGACCAACTCGGCCTTCGACCAGCTCTTCCAGTCGGTGAGACCGCACCCGACGGCCCTGCCGGACGACAACTTCCTGCGCTTCGTGCTGTTCCACCCGGACGCGGCCGCCGTGCTGGAGGACCACGAACCGGCTTGGTGCGTACCGCTGCTGGCCCAGTTCGCGACCGCGCTGGCCGGGGCTCCCGAGGACGAGGGGCTGCGCAGCATCCGCCAGGAGGTGGCCCGTGACCCGTTCATGGAGGCCGCCTACCGGTACGGGGTGCCGCACTGGCTGAGCACGCACGGGACCGACGCCGCCGAGCTCGACGGGGCGGTGCGCACCGTGCGCCACCCCGACCCGCGGTGGGGGCTGGTGCGGTGCCGGATGGTGGCCGAGACCAGCCGGATGCTCGGCGAAATGGGGCTGACCCGCATCACCCTGATCCTCTCGACGCCCACGGGCGCACCGAGGGGCCCCGTCCGCGGCGGCGCCGGCTTCACGCAGCAGCAGGGCGCCAGGCTGCGCGCCGTGCCGTCGCCGGTGGAGTGACCGACCGGGGCAGACTGGTGCCGGCGGTCGTGTGCCGTGGCTATTCGTGTCACCGATCGTGTCATCGATCGTGGCACCGGCCGTCACGGTGGCGCCGGCAACGGGATCTGCACTGGCGAAAGGCGGTAGGGGCGTGCGGCTGACGATCCTCGGCGGGGGCGGCTTCCGGGTACCGCTCGTCTACGGAGCTCTGCTCGGCGACCGCGCCGAGGGCAGGGTGTCCCATGTGACGCTGTACGACGAGGACCCGGCGCGGCTCACCGCCATGGCCCGTGTGCTCCGCGATCAGGCCTCGGCCGCGTCGGCGGCCGAACCGGCGGTGGACGCCCCGGCGGTGGACGCCCCGTCCGTCACGGTCACCACGGACCTCGACGAGGCCCTGCGCGGGGCCGATTTCGTGTTCTCCGCCATCCGCGTCGGCGGCCTGGACGGGCGCGCCGCGGACGAGCGGATCGCCTTGGCCGAGGGAGTCCTGGGCCAGGAGACGGTGGGTGCGGGCGGGATCGCGTACGGCCTGCGGACCGTGCCGGTGGCGCGCGCGATCGCCCGCAGGATCGCCCGTACGGCTCCCGAGGCGTGGGTCATCAACTTCACCAACCCGGCCGGGCTGGTCACCGAGGCCATGGCCGAGGAGCTCGGCGACCGGGTGATCGGCATCTGCGATTCCCCCGTGGGCCTCGGCCGGCGCATCGCCCGGCTGCTGGGCGCCCGCCCGCAGGAGGCCTGGATCGACTACGTCGGCCTCAACCACCTGGGCTGGGTGCGCGGGCTGCGCATCGGCGGCCGTGACGAGCTGCCCCGGCTGCTGGCCGACACCGAGGCTCTGGAGTCCTTCGAGGAGGGCCGGCTCTTCGGGGCCGAATGGCTGCGCTCGCTCGGCGCGATCCCCAACGAGTACCTGCACTACTACTACTTCAACCGTGACACGGTACGGGCGTACCAGGAGGCCAAGCAGACGCGCGGGGCCTTCCTGCGCGATCAGCAGCGCGGCTTCTACGCCGAGGCCGGCCGGGCGGGCGCGCCGGCCGGAGCGGCGCTGGCCGCCTGGGACCGTACCCGGGCCGAGCGCGAGGCCACGTACATGGCCGAGAACCGTGAGGCGGCCGGTGCCCCGGACCGCGAGGAGAGCGACCTCGAATCCGGGGGCTACGAGAAGGTCGCGCTCGCGCTCATGCGGGCCATCGCCCGGGACGAGCGGGCCACGCTGATCCTGAACGTCCGGAACCGCTCGACGCTGTCCGTCCTCGACGCCGAGGCCGTCATCGAGGTGCCCTGCCTGGTCGACGCGAACGGCGCCCACCCGGTGGGCGTCGCACAGCTGCCCCTGCACGCGGTGGGGCTGGTGACTGCGGTCAAGGCGGTCGAGCGGGAGATCCTGGCGGCGGCCGCGAGCGGTTCACGGGCGGACGCGGTCAAGGCCTTCGCGCTCCATCCGCTGGTCGACTCGGTGGGGGTGGCCCGGCGGCTGCTCGACGGGTACGCGGCGGAGCACCCGGGCCTGGCCTACCTGCGCTGATCCCGGCCCACGCGGCCCGCCCGTCCGGGGCGGCGGGCATCCTCCGTCCGGCGCGGCGCGCGTCCCCCGTTCGGCTCGGCGCCGCATGCGACCCGGCGGGCGCGCTGTGACAGTGCGAGGGTGACCACTGCCCCCGCCACGGCCCCCGCGCCCCCCGAGATCGACCGGCGGCGGCGCAACGTCATCTTCGGCACGATCATGCTCGGCGTGCTGCTGGCGGCGCTCGACCAGACGATCGTCGGCACCGCGCTGCCCACGATCGTGGGGGATCTCGGCGGTGGCGACCACATGTCGTGGGTGGTGACCTCCTACCTGCTCGCCGAGACCGTGGCGACGGTCCTGGTCGGCAAGTTCGGCGACCTCTTCGGCCGGAAACTGATCTTCCAGATCTCCGCCATCGTCTTCATCAGCGGCTCCTTCCTGTGCGGCCTGTCCGGCAACATGACCTTCCTGATCGTGTGGCGCGGCGTCCAGGGCATCGGGGCCGGCGGCCTCATGGTCACCGCGATGGCGCTGATCGCCGATGTGGTGCCCCTGCGCGAACGCGGCAAGTACCAGGGCATGATCGGAGCCGTCTTCGGGGTCGCCACCGTCATCGGCCCGCTGCTCGGCGGGTTCTTCACCGACCAGCTGAGCTGGCGCTGGTGCTTCTACGTCAACGTCCCGATCGCGATCCTCGTCGTCATCGCGGCGGCCAGGACGATCCCGGCGGTCCGGGCCTCGGGCAAGCCGGTGATCGACTACCTGGGCATCGCGCTGGTCGCCGCCGGCGCCAGCGCGCTGATCCTGGCCACCAGCTGGGGCGGGAACGAATACGCCTGGACCTCGCCGGTCATCATCGGCCTGTTCGCAGGCGGCGCGGTCGCGCTGGCGCTGTTCTGCCTGGCCGAGACCCGCGCCGTGGAACCGATGCTGCCGATGCGGCTCTTCCGCAATCCGGTCTTCTCCGTGTGCTCCGTCCTGAGCTTCGTCGTCGGATTCGCGATGCTCGGCGCGATGACCTTCCTGCCGACCTACCTCCAGTACGTGGACGGGGACTCGGCCACGATCTCGGGCGTCCGGACCCTGCCCATGGTCATCGGCCTGCTGATCGCCTCGGTCTTCAGCGGCAACGTCGTGAGCAAGACCGGCCAGTACCGGATCTTCCCGATCGTCGGCAACGCGGTCATGGGCGTCGGCCTGTACCTGCTGTCGCGGATGGGGCCGGGGACCAGCACCCTGCTCGAATCGCTGTACATGTTCGTGCTCGGTGTGGGCATCGGCCTGTCCATGCAGGTGCTGACCATCGCCGTGCAGAACACCGTCGACTACGCCGACCTGGGCACGGCCACCTCCGGCGTCACCTTCTTCCGTACGCTCGGCAGCGCCTTCGGGACGGCGGTCTTCGGCACGATCTACGCGAACCACCTGGGGCCCGGACTGGAGGCGGCGTACGCGGAGGCGGCGCGGCTCTCCGGGCAGGATCCGGAGCAGCTGGCCAGGGCCGCGTCCACCCCCGAAGGGGTGCACCGGCTCGATCCGGCGGTCGCGGCCCCGGTGATCGACGCGTACGCGCAGGCCCTGCAGACGGTGTTCCTGTACACCGTGCCGGTCGCCGCGTTCGGTTTCGTCGTGGCGCTCTTCCTCAAACAGGTGCGGCTGCGCGACAGCGCCCGGGCCGGGTCCACGGACATGGGCGACGGGTTCGGCTCACCGGCCACGGCCTCGGGGGATTCGGCCAAGCTGCTGGAGCTGGCCGTCGGCAAGCTCGTACGGAACATGGGCGCGGACACGGCGCGGGGGATCGTCAAGGGCTCCGACACCCGGCTGGACATCGCGGGCGCCTGGGCGGTGATGCAGGTGGAGCTGATGACCCGGACCGTCGGCCATGCCAGCCTCGGACTGATCGCCGGCCGCCGGTCCCTGCCGCCGGAGGTGCTGATCCCGGTCTACGAGCGGATGGCCGACGAGGGCTTCGTCAGCCGCGAGGACGGCTTCGTCACCCTCACCGCGGCCGGGCAGCGGGAGGCCGACGTCATCTCGAAGGCGTGGGCCCGCTGGCTCGGGGACCAGCTGGAGAAGGACCGGGGGCGGCCGCGGAGCGCCGAGCTGCGGGTGGCGGCGGACGCGATCGCCAAGCGGTTGCTCGCGGAGGACCTGGGGGAGGGCAACTTCGCGCCAAAGGTGGTGGTGCGGCGGTAGGACCGGGCCCGGAAGGGAACCTCGGGGGTCGGCCGCTCGTCATCCCCTACGAGGCAGTAGGACAGCCGGACCGCAGACGGACGACGGGGGGCCGCTCGTGAGGATCACACTGGCCGAGGAGATCATGCTGCTGTCCCTGGACGACGAGTCCGGGGCGGCGCGGCAGCGGCAGTCGGCGGGCTGGGCCGTGGCCGGCGCGTTCCTGCTCGAACTCGTCATGGCGGAGCGGGTGTCGGTCTCGGGCAAGTACCTGGAGCTCAGGAACACCGAGTCCACCGGGGAAGAACTGCTCGACGGCCGGATCCGCCTGATGGAGGCCTGGCTGCGGGGCCGCGGCAAGCGCCGGGTGACGGACTGGCTGACGAAGGACCAGCCCAAGGCGGTCAACGCCGCCCTGGAGAGACTGGGCGAGCGCGGGCTGGTGGTCGCGCAGGTGCACAAGGTGTTCGGGGTGTTCCCGCAGCGCCGCTACCCGGAGGCGGACGGCACGGTCGAGCGTGCCCTGCGCGAGCGGCTCCGCGAAGTCGTCCTCGGCGGCGCCGAGCCGGACGAGCGCACGGCGGGCCTCATCGCCCTGATCCACTCGGCCAAGCTGCACCGGCTCGCCTTCCCCGGGCGGCCGTCGGACGAGGTGACCGCGAGGACGGCGGAGATAGCCGCCGGCCAGTGGGCGGCCGAGAGCGTCCGGGCGGCCATCCGGGACATGCAGGCCGCCATGGTGGCCGTGACCGCGGTGACGGTCCTGACCGCCACCAGCTAGGTCACGTCTGTAGCGCCGGCCAGCCCGAACGGCGGGCGGGGCTCCGCGGACACGGCCTGGCGAGGCCGGAAAGGCCTGCCGGTCCGGCACCGGGCCGTTCGGGCGCGCGGCGGACGTTCAGGCGGTCGGTGCCGGGCCCGAGAGCGGGTAGTCGTACGAGGGGACGTGCGGCAGCGCGGTGAGGTCCGGGCGCCAGGCACGCAGCACGGCCGCCGACGGGACGTAGAGGGCCGAGGGAATCTCGGCGGGGGCGAACCACTGCCAGCGGGTGATCTTGTGGGGTTCGGTGACGGCCGGGACGCCCTCCGCCGAGGTGGTGACGGCCGCTGCGGTCAGCCGGGTCAGGCCGGCCTGCGCCTCGATCTGCACGGACAGGACCCGGATCGCCTCGGGGGCCGCCCGCAGGTCCGTCTCCTCGGCGAGTTCCCGGGCGGCGGCCTGCTCGAAGCCCTCCCCGGGGTCGACCTTGCCGCCGGGCAGCTCCCAGCGGCCGTCGTGCGCCTGGCCGAGCAGCACCCGGCCGTCCGCCGCCAGGACGACCAGTCCGACGCCGACCACGGCATGGGGCTGCGGCACGGCTCGCTCGGGGCGTTCGGGTGCGGTGCTCATGGACGTCCTTCCGATGGAGGGGTGGGCCGGGCCCGGACATGGATCCGCTCGCCCTGGGGACCGAAGAGGCTGAGGAACTCCGCCGGCTGCGGACCCGCGTTGAAGAAGGCGTGCGGGGTGCGCGTGTCGAACTCGGCGGCCTCACCGGGGCCGAGGACGAGGTCGTGCCCGCCGAGCAGCAGCCGGATGCGTCCGGAGAGCACGTACAGCCACTCGTAGCCCTCGTGGACCTGCAGCTCGGGCTCGGGCGGCGGACCCTCGAGGGGCGGGAGGATCTGCTTGAAGGCGTGCACCCCGCTGAACTTCCGCGTCAGCGGCACATAGGTGCTGCCGTGCCGGACGAAGGGGCGCGGGCGGATCCGGGGGTCCCCGGTCTCCGGGGCGCCGACCAGCTCGTCGAGCGCCACCCGGTGCGCCCTGGCCAGCGGGAGCAGCAGCTCCAGCGTCGGCCTGCGCTGCCCGGACTCCAGCCGGGACAGGGTCGAGAGCGAGATGCCCGTGGTCTCGCTGAGCTGGGCCAGCGTGGTGCCGCGCTGCCGGCGCAGGGCGCGCAGCCGCGGGCCCACGGCGGTGAGCACGCCGGCGAGTTCCTCGTCCTGCTCCTCGGTGGCCATGGATCCATTTGCCGCTTCGGCAACAACATTTGTCAAGCGGGCCGCCGTGGGCGGACCCTCGCAGGTATGGACGACGCACATGACAGCTCCTTCGACGTGGTGGTCGTGGGCGGTGGGGCCGCCGGGCTGGCCGGGGCACTCACCCTGGTCCGGGCCCGCCGTTCGGTACTGGTCATCGACTCCGGCAGCCCGCGCAACGCCCCGGCCGCGCACATGCACGGGTACCTGGGGCAGGACGGGGAGAGTCCGGCCGCGCTGCTGGCCAAGGGGCGCGAGGAGGTGGCCGGCTACGGCGGGGAGATCAGGCCGGGCACGGCCGTCGCCGCGGACCGGCTGCCCGACGGGAGTTTCCTGGTCCGCTGCGGGGACGGCAGGACCGTCCGGGCGGGCCGGCTGCTGGTCGCCACCGGCCTGGTGGACGAGCTTCCTGCCGTGCCGGGCCTCGGGGCGCGCTGGGGGCGGGACGTGCTGCACTGCCCGTACTGCCACGGCTGGGAGGTCCGGGACCGGCCGATCGCGGTGCTGGCCGACGGGCCCCTCGCCGTGCACCAGGCCCAGCTCTGGCGGCAGTGGAGCGAGCGGACCATCCTGCTCGCGCACACCTGGCGGCTCGCCGACGAGGACCGGGAACTGCTGGCGGCCCTCGGTGTCCGGGTCGTCGAGGGCGAGGTGACCGGGCTCGCGGTCCAGGGCGACCGGCTGACCGGCGTGACCCTGGCGGGCGGCGCCGTGGTGGAGTGCCGGGCCCTGGTGGTCGCCCCGCGGTTCACCGCCCGTTCGGGTGTCCTGACCGGTCTCGGCCTGCCGACGACGGTGGTGGCGCGGGACGGTGAGGCGATCGGCACCTGCGTCGAGTCGGATCCGGACACCGGAGCCACCGCCCTGCGCGGGGTCTGGGTCGCGGGCAATGTGACCTCCCCGCTGGAGAAGGTTCCGGGCGCGGCAGCCCAGGGGGTGCGGGCGGCGATGGCCATCAATGCCGACCTGATCGAGGCGGAGACCCGGCGGGCCGTTCAGGCCCACCGCGCGGGCGCGGGCGCGGGCGTCTGAGCGGGGACGGAGGCATCCGGGGCGTCGGGGGCGAGCGCTGGATCGATTCTCGGACATCTGTGCGGGTTTCGGTCGGCTGCCGTTCGCGCAGGCTCTGAGCGGTGTGATCGTCGTACGGTCCAACGGCTCGGGGGGACGCTCCATGGCACATGTGCTGGTCATCGGCGGAGGTGTCGCGGGGGCCGCCACCGCGCTGCTCGCGGCGCGGCGCGGACACACGGCGGAGGTGTTCGAGCGCGATACGCGGGCCGCGGGCACGGCGCTCGACCGTGACTTCTTCGGCTGGCGGCGGCCGACCGTACCGCAGGCGGCCCAGCCGCACGTGCTGCTCGGAGCCGCCCGCAACGTCCTGCGCGGTGATCTGCCCGACGTCCACGAGGAGATGCTCCGGCTCGGCGCCCGCGAGCGGCACGAGCTGGACTGGTTCGACGTACGTCCGTCCGCGCGGCCGGGCGACGAGGACCTCGTGATGCTGCAGGCCCGACGCATCGTGCTGGAGAGCGCGCTGGCCACGGCGCTGCGCGCGGAACCGGGGGCCGTCGTCCGGTACGGGGAGCCGGTCACCGGGCTGATCACGGTCCCGGAGGCGTCCGAGGGTGCCGGGATCCAGGTGACGGGAGTGACCACCGAGAGCGGGAGCTACCCGGGGGACCTCGTCGTGGACGCCGGCGGACGGCGTGGCGGCACCGAGCGCAGGCTGGCCGAGGCGGGCTGTCGGCCGCCCGTCGTGGAACGGCACCGCACCGGGCTCGCGTACTTCTGCCGCTGGTACCGGCTGCCCGCGGGCATGGACGAGGGGCCGCGCCGGCCGTGGGCCGTGACCGGCGGGCCCTTCGCCGGATGCGCCGTCTTCCCCGCCGACAACCGGCTGTTCGCCGTGACCCTGTTCGTGCACACCGCCGACTCCACGCGCTCGGCGCTGCGCGACCCCGCCGTCTTCGAGGCGGCGGCGCGCGCCTTCCCGCCCGGCGCGGCCTGGCTGGGACTGGGCGCCGAGCCGCTGTCGGGTGTCCTGGCCACGGCGAGCCTGGACAACCGGTGGAGCGCGCTGGTCGACGAAGCGGGCCCGGTCGTGAGCGGGCTGGTGCCGGTCGGGGACTCGATCACGCACACCAACCCGACCCTCGGGCAGGGCACCTCGCTCGCGCTGTGGGCCGCGCGCAGGGTGGCCCGTACGGCGCACCGGGACCCGGGATCGGCGCGGTACGCCGCCGATCACCACGCCTGGGCGGAGCGCACCCTGAAGCCGTGGTTCGACTTCCAGGTCGTCGCGGACGCGGCCATCGGGGAGCGCTTCGCGACCCGGGCGGTGCGCGGCGGGACGGCGCGCGAGGTGTCCGCGCTGTTCGACTGTGCGCTGGAGGATCCGGAGGTGATGCGGGCGCGGGCGAGGGTCCGGCACCTGGCGGATCCGCCGGAGCGCGCGTACGCGGATCCGGAGATCCGCGCCAGGGTGGCGCGCTGGCTGGCGGCGCGGCCGCACTACGCGCCGAACGCGACGGGGCCGGACCGGGAGGAGTGGGAGAAGCTGACGGCAGGCTGACGGCGGGCCGAGGCGGGGTGGTGGCGGCCGCGTGGTGGCGGCCGCTCAGCCGGGGGCGCCGTCGGCGCCGTCGGCATCGGTGGCGCCGGCGGTGGGGCCGAGGACCTCGGCGAGGTCGTAGCCGACGACCTCCTCCAACTGGGCGTAGGTGCAGCTCTCGGGCGTCCGGTCGGCCCGCCAGCGGTGGAACTGGGCGGTGTGCCGGAAGCGGTCGCCCTCCATGTGGTCGTACTTCACCTCGACGACCCGCTCGGGTCGCAGCGGCACCCAGGACAGGTCCTTCTTGCCGGTCCAGCGGCTCTGCGCGCCGGGCAGCCGGGCACTCTCGTGGGCGGACTCCTCGGCCCAGGCGGCCCATGGGTGGCCGGCCGGGTCGGGCATCCGCAGGGGTTCGAGTTCCTCCACCAGCTCGGCGCGGCGCTTCATGGGGAAGGCGGCGCACACGCCCACGTGCTGGAGGGTGCCGTGGACGTCGTACAGGCCGAGCAGCAGCGATCCGACAATCGGACCGCTCTTGTGGAAACGGAAACCTGCGACGACGACGTCGGCGGTACGTTCGTGTTTGACCTTGAACATGAGGCGGGCATCGGGCCGGTAGAGGAGATCGAGGGGTTTGGCGATCACCCCGTCGAGCCCGGCGCCCTCGAATCGCTCGAACCACTCCTGCGCGAGCGCGGGATCGGTGGTCGCGGGCGCGAGATGGACGGGGGGCCGAGCGGTGGAGAGGGAGCGGACGAGGGCGGCACGGCGGTCGGTGAGCGGGGTGTCGAGCAGCGCGTCGTCGCCCAGGGCGAGCAGGTCGAACGCGACGAAGCTGGCGGGGGTGGTCTCGGCCAGCAGGGCGACGCGGGACTGCGCGGGATGGATCCGCTCGGTCAGCCGGTCGAAATCGAGGCGCCCGTCATGGACGATGACGATCTCACCGTCCATCACGCAACGGGCGGGCAGATTGCTCTTGAGAGCCGTGACCAGCTCGGGAAAATACCTGGTCAGGGACTTACCCGTGCGGCTGCCCAGCTCGACCTCGTCGCCGTCGCGATGCACGATGGCCCGGAAGCCGTCCCACTTGGCCTCGTACTGCATCCCCGGCGGGATCTTTGCGACGGACTTGGCGAGCATCGGTTTCACGGGCGGCATCACTGGCAGATCCATGCCACCGATTCTGCGGTGGTACGTCCGGACCCGCCCGGTATGCGCAGACGACCGGGCCCGCCTACCGTGGCGCACATGGGTGCTGCCGGTAATGCGATCGAGCTGGACGCGGGCGGGCGGAAGGTACGGCTGTCCAGCCCGGACAAGGTGTACTTCCCGGAGCGCGGCCTCACCAAGCGGCACGTGGCCGAGTACTACCTGGCGGTCGCGCCCGGCATCACGCGCGCCCTGCGCAACCGGCCGACGACGCTGGAGCGCTTCCCGGACGGGGTGGAGGGCGAGTCCTTCTTCCAGAAGCGGGCACCGAAGAACCTTCCCGACTGGATTCCCACCGCCCACATCGCCTTCCCGAGCGGCCGCACGGCCGACGAGATCTGCCCTACCGAACCGGCCGCCGTCCTGTGGGCGGCCAACCTGGGGTGCCTCACCTTCCATCCCTGGCCGGTGCGGCGCGAGGACACCGACCGTCCCGACGAGCTCCGGATCGACCTGGACCCGCAGCCGGGCACCGACTACCACCACGCGGTGGCGGCCGCCCATGAACTGCGTGCTCTGCTGGAGGAGTTGGGTCTGCGCGGCTGGCCCAAGACCTCGGGCGGCCGCGGACTGCACGTCTTCGTGCCGATCGAGCCGCGCTGGACCTTCACCGAGGTCCGGCGGTGCGCCATCGCCCTCGGCCGGGAACTGGAACGCCGCATGCCGGGCAAGGTCACGACGGCCTGGTGGAAGGAGGAACGCGGCGAGCGGATCTTCGTCGACTACAACCAGACGGCACGCGACCGTACGATCGCCTCCGCCTACTCCGTCCGCCCCCGCCCGCACGCGCCGGTATCGGCGCCGCTGCGCTGGGACGAGGTGGACGACGCGGAGCCCCGCGACTTCGACATCGTGACGATGCCGGCCCGCTTCGCCGAACTGGGCGATCTGCACGCGGACATGGACGAGCACGCCTTCGCCCTGGACGCCGTACTGGAACTCGCGGCCCGCGACGAACACGAGCACGGCCTGGGGGACATGCCCTACCCCCCGGACTACCCGAAGATGCCGGGCGAGCCCAAGCGCGTCCAGCCCAGCCGGGCGAAGCACGAGGACTGACGGGCGACGGGTGCTACGCGGCGGCGTCCTGCCCGGGGAAGGGGGCGAGGTCGGGTTCCACCCAGCCGCCCTTCGCCCGCGGGGCGGCGAGCGTGGCCGGACGGTAGTAGTGCGTCAGCAGACGCTTGTCGAGCAGTGCGGGGTGGTGGTCGACGAAGGCGTCGTAGTCGTCGTCGCCGGACTCGGCCGCGTGATACCCGACCAGCTCCACCCAGGCGCGGCTGACGGTCGCGTGGTACTTCTGCGGCGCACCCGCGTAGCGGGCGGTCCGTCGGATGCCGTCGCTGACCAGGTCGATCGCTGCGGGTATGCCGCAGCAGCGCACGGCCAGCCAGGTCAGGTGGACATGCTCCCGATGGCCGAACCGCTCGGCGGTCGCCATCACTTCGGCCATCAATGTGTCAAACGTGGGTTCGTTCATCGGGTCACCTCGGTGAGAGCTTGCAGTGCTGCGCGCAGCCCGGCGACCGCCTCGGCGGACATGCCGCCGAGCGCGCGGCGCTCCAGATCGGCGATGGCCCGCCGGATCGTCGCGGCGGCCAGCTCCCCTGAGTCGGTGAGCTCGACGAGTACCGCCCGGCGGTCTCCGGGACGGGTCCCCCGGGTGATGTGTCCACGCCGCTCCAGGCGGTCCAGCACGCTGGTCAGAGTGCTGGGGCGGGTCCCCACGGCGGTTCCCAGCTCGGACACGGTACGCCCGTGGCCGTCGGCGAGATTGGCCAGCGCGTTGATCTCGGAGGCGGTCAGGTCCAGATCGGCCAGCTCGGTGGCGAGTGTCTGGAGGGTGGCATGGGTGGCCCGCTGGAGAGCCAGCAGGGCCGACCATTCGGATGGCACGGTTTCGGACTTCACGTTTTCGAACTATACGATTTCGTTGTATCTGCTGCAAGCGGGTGGGTCGGGTGTCAGACGGCCTGGCGGCGCTCGGGCGTCTTCCGTGTCTTCACTCCGCCGGCGATGAGCGCCAGCCCCACGGCCATGACGCCGAGGTAGGCGGTGGACGGAAGGTCGACGACCTTGTGCATCCAGCCCCACTCCGTGCCGAAGAAGGTCTGTGAAGCGAAGCTGACGAGTCCCTGGGCCCCTATGACGTAGCCGATGCTTTCGAGGGTGTATCCGATGGTTGTTCGCACGGATCAACCCTCTCGCGGCGGTGCCGCGAGAGCGTCCTCCGCAGGGGCGAAAACGCAGTAGGCCAAAGGGTGCAGTCGCTCCCGCCGGCGCCGAACCCGCCGGCCCACACAGCTCAGTACGGGAAGACGATGATCTCGCTGTCCAGCGAAAGGGCGACGCGGCCACCGTCGAGCAGCAGGGTGCGTCCCGTGATGTTCCGGCTGTCGTCCATCGCGAACAGCTAGTGCAGAGCCATGTCCGCGTCGGCGGCGAGCAGCTTGCCGTCGCTGTCCGGCGCCGGATGCGACGCGTAGTAGCCGACCGAAGGCGGTCCGTCCAGGACCGTGTTCGCGGGCGCCGGCTGGCGGAATTGAGATGTGAACGCCGTCGGCGAAACCGGCCGCGATCCTGTCGCCGGACACCAGAAGCGGCTCCGAGTAGGCGGCTTCGACCTGCCACGGTGTCCACGGCTTCACGGGCCGGATCTCCCAGCCGGCCTCTGCGCGCATCCCCAGCACACCGGGTGCGAGACCGCGCCGAGGCTGATCGGCGTCGACCACACAGACAGCCGCGATGGGTGCCGCCTGGGGTGGAGTTGACCCATGAAACAACACGAACGGTCGTGCTAATATCTGCCTCATTGGCTCGCCATCGGCATCTGGCTGCCCTGAGGAGAATTCCGGAGAACCCGCACATGCACCCCATGGCTTCACTCCTGAGCACCACCCTCAACATCACCGGCCGGCTCGCCCCGGGACTGGCCGGACCCCGGGCCTTCGCGCTCTTCGTCCGCCCCCTCGGGCGCTCGCGACTGCGGCCGGAGGAGGCAGAGGTGATGGCGCGGGCGGAGACCGGGCGGATGGTCGTGCACGGCGCGGCCGTGACCACCTACCGCTGGGGGGACGGGGAGCGGCCCGTGCTGCTCGTGCACGGCTGGTCCTCGCGCGCCTCGCGGTTCGCAGGCTTCGTCGAGGCCCTGCGCGCCCAGGGCCGTACCGTGATCGCCTTCGACGCGCCGGGTCACGGGGAGTCGGAGGGCCGGGCCTCCACGATCCGCGACTACCGCGCCATCATCGGCCGACTGCACGCGGAGCACGGGGACTTCTCGGCCGTCGTGGCCCACTCCTTCGGCGTGCTCGCCACCTTCTCCATGCTGTACGACGGCATGCAGACCGACCGCGTCGTCGGCATCGGGGGCGTGGCCCACTTCGACTACCTGGTGGAGCGGTTCCAGGCCGGGCTGAACCTCGGTGAGGGAGTTGCGCGCGCCCTGCGCACCCATGTCGAGCGCCGTCTCTTCCCCGGCGACCCCGACACCTGGCAGCGCCTCGACGCCCGCCGTCGCCTCCCCGGAACACGGGCGCCGATCCTCCTCTTCCACGACACGGAGGACGATGTGATCGATCCCGCCCAGTCCCGCGCGATCGCCGCCGCCTACGGCTCGCAGGCCCGCCTGATCGAGACCACGGGCCTCGGCCACCGCCGCATCCTGGCCGACCCCGGCATCATCGCGACGGCGGTCGATTTCGCACGGTCCGAGCCCGCGACCGTGCGACGGGTGTGAGGGAGGGGTTCAGGAAGGCGAGGTGAACGCAGGCGGTCGCTCCGGGAGTTCGTCCGGGGCGGCCGCCACCGCGCGCAGCCGGCGCAGGATCGCCCGGCCGGCCCGCTCGTACGCCAGAGGGTCGCCGTGCAGGACGGAATGCGCGTTGGCCAGTTCCATCACGGCCGTCAACTCGAAGGCGACCTGCGGTACCTCGTCCGCGTCGGACGCGTCCCGGAACCCGCCCGTCAGCCGCGCCTCGTCCAGCAGCCGCTCGATGTAACGCGTCCAGTCGGACCGCGCCTTGGCGATCTCGTCCCGTACGGGGCCGGGGCGCGCGTCGAATTCCGCGGAGACGGAGTAGAAGAAGCATCCGCCGGGGAAGACCCGGCGCCCCGAGTAGTCGAGCCAGCGCTCGCACAGCCGCCACACCTTGGCGAGACCGTTGGGGTCCCGGTGCACGGGCCGCACCACCTCGTCCTTGAACACGTCGACGGCGGCACGGACGGTGGCGAGCTGCAGATCCTCCTTGGAACCGAAGAGCGCGAACACCCCGCTCTTGCTCAGGCCGAGATCCGCGGCGATCTTCCCCAGGGACAGGCCTTCCAGGCCGTCCACGGAAGCGATGTTCATCGTCCGGTCGAGAACGGCCCGCCGCGTCTGGTTGCCGCGTTCCACGCGTCCGTCAGCCATGGCGCCATCTTACCGAACGCACGGTCGTTCACCCGGTGGAGGAAGGGGGCCGTTGTCAGTGGCGGGTGCGATGCTCGTCGGACGAGGGGGGCGGCGGGGTGCGGTTCGCGGTCATGGCCGGCGCACCCGCACCTGGGTCATGACGAGCTGTTGATCAGTCGTTGATCGGACGTCCATCGGCGGCGGTCAGGATCTCCGGCATGTCGATTAACACCACTGCCGCGACCACTGACACCGCTTGGTACGACCTCGCCCTGTGCGCCCAGACGGGCCCCGGCTTCTTCTTCCCGGAGCCCGGCTCCTCGCTGCGCGACGCGAAGCGGCTCTGCGGAGCCTGCGAAGGGCGGGCGGCCTGCTTGGAGTACGCCCTGGCCAATGACGAGCGCTTCGGAGTCTGGGGCGGCCTCTCGGAGGCCGAGCGCCAGGCCTTGCGTTCCCGCCGCAGCTGATCAGGTGCGCGTCCCCTTCCCGCTCCCACGGACCAGCCCCACACGCCGCGCGAGGTCGAACCCCTCACCGCCGCACTCCTCGCGGCGCGGCGTGTCGGGCACGACGCGCACGGGATAGTGCCCCCCGACGGGAGATACGACGCCACCGAAGCGTGGGTCTCCGGCGAACCAGATCCGGTCCGGGTGGTCCCCCTCCAGTGTTGCTGGCTCGACGGGGAACGGGATGATCCGAAACATGGCTGTGAAGTCTTCCCTGAACGGGATGGCGACGGTTGCGGGACTTCCGGGCGGCCTGCGCGGGTGTCGGCAAGGCAACTCGCGCCAGGGATACGCCTGGAGCACAGCGACGACCCGGCGTCGGCGGAGGTAGGCGACGATCACCCAGGGCAAATAGGGCGTGACAAGAATGATCATGAGGGCGAGAGCCATTCCCGCGTAGGGAACGAAGCCGATGCAGGCGAGTGCGGCCAGTGGAGGACCACCAAGGCTGAGCACCCAATTGAGGCGGCGGATGGCCAGCCGTTTGTAGCCGACCACCGTCGGAGGGTGGTCCCAGGCCGCCTTGGTGAGCGTGACGCTCATAGGAGTACCTCCAGGATGCGTGAGGTCCCGGTGGCCTTCGGCGCGATCGGGTCGGGGTCGGTGAATTGGAGGGTGTGCGCGACCGCTTCGAGGATGTCCGTATAGGCGGCTGCATGCTCGGTGCCGGCGCTGGTCAGATCGAGGGCGAGCAAGTGACGTCCGTCCGGATGCACCGTCGCGATCCTGGCCTGAAACAGGTGGTGCTCGATATCCGGAACGGAAATGATCCCGGCGATCAGACAGCACGGAAGAGCCGACGGCAGGTCGATGAACCTGCGGACTGCGCTGCTCCACAGCGTTGAGCGGGCGATGGCCAAAGCCGTACGTGCCACGGCGAGTCGGGGGTTGGGCTGCTCGACCTGCCGGATCGTCAGGGAGAACAGTGAGGTCGTGACCCCGACCGGCTCCTCGGGATGGAAGCCGAGGGCGGTGTGTACTACGTCGTGCCCCGTCAGTTCCTCAAGGCTGCCCATGAGATCGGACAGTTCCCCTTGGGCGGCTGGGCTGTCCAAGGCTCCCGCGAACGCATTCAAGGACGCCGCGTCGCCAGGGCCGATGTCATGGAAGCCCGGGGGCAGACGGAACCAGACCGGCGGCAGGCTGCTCTTCTGTGTCATGGCCGCAGCGCCGACCAGACGTGGCTCGTTTTCCTGATCGCTGAAGGAGTGTCGTCCAGGACCCCTCGGGTGCCGTCCACAGCCGTGGAGCTGTGGTCGACAGCTTCGCTGTCCGGGCCGTAGTCCCCTGCGGCGGTCAGCGCACCGGTACCCGCCACTGCCACACCCACCCGGTCTCTGGCGTTCTGACTCGATGAACGCATGGCCCATCCGGTGAGTGGACTGTCCAGCTGTCGCAGGTCATCCGAGGTGCGCCACGCCGCCTGCCTGAACGCCGTGGCTCCGGGAGCCAGCCCCACCACCGCGCTGCCTTCCGGAGCGGCGGCCATCGCCGCTCGGGCGGCTGCCGTGCCCGCCTTGGCGCCGGAGGCGACCGCTGCGACACCTGGTACGGCGCCGACCGTGTCTCCGAGGAGCGTCACGCTGCTCTTCCAGAAGTCCGCGTCGAACTGGCCCTTTGTGAAGCCGTCGGACAGGGACTTGCGGAACTTCGGGTCGGAGGTGTGCATCGCCAGAGCGGCCAAGGACAGGCCGCTCCCGACGAGCATGATCGCCAGTCCCGCCGGCGGGCAGACAAGGGCCACGCCCGCCCCGATCGCGCCCAGGATCGCCGACGCGTTCGACATCGCGTCCGCCGGGTCGTCGACGATCTTGTTCCAGATGGAAGCCAGCAGGCCCGGTTCCTTCGGGGCCAGTCGGTCCGTCGCCGCGTTCAGGGTCTGGGCCACCCGGCGGGCGGCCGCGGCGTGCTCGGCGGCGAGTTCACGGGCCAGGCGGCGGGCATCGGCGAGGGTTTCCTCCGTCTTCGCCGCCGCGGCCTGGGCCTCGTACCGGGTGGCCAGCGCGCGGTGGGAGACCAGGGTGTCGTGCCATCCCGTGAGCCGGCGGGCCGCCTCCGCGAGGGAGGTGTGCGCCGCGCCGAGGTAGCGGGGGAGGTCCTGCGAGAGGGAGGCGCGGAAGGCGGTGGCGGCCTCGCCCTGCCAGGCCGAGCTGTGGGAGACGAGGTCCTTCACCACTCGGGAGGCCTCCCCGAGGGAGGTGGCCGAGGCGCTGAGCTTCTTGGTCAGGGCCAGGACCGTCGCGGGATTTCCGGGGGCCGGGTCGAAGCCCAGCGCCGCGTACTCAGTCACGCGCGGCCGCCGCCCGGAGGAAGGCCGCACGGACGGCCTGATCGAGCTCCGCGTACTCCGCGGCGCTGCGGTCCACGCCCTCCCGGACGTCCTTGACGCGCTTGGTCAGCTCCTGCGTGCCGTACGCCCAGCGTTCCTGGAAGCCGTCACACGCCGCGTCGAGGTCCGCGGTGCCCAGCTGGTCGGGCCGTACGTGGTCCAGTGCGCGCCGGGCCTCCCGCAGGGAGACCAGGGAGGAGTCCAGGGCGCGTGTCAGACGGGTCAGCTGGTCGATGTCCACCTGGAGCGAGGTCATGACGCGAAACCCTGGCAGAGCGCGGCTCTGCCAGGGCAATCGGTATCACTCGCCCGAGCGAGCGGAAATCGGTCAGGCCTTGCGGGCGGCGAGGCGGGCCGCGCGGGCGGCCAGCTTCTCGTCGAACTTACGGGCCTCGGAGTCCAGGCCGTTCATGAACAGCCCGAGCTCCTCCTGGGCCTTCTGGCCCTCGGGGCCGAGGCCGTCGATGTCCATGATCTTGAGGAAGCGGATCACGGGGCTCAGTACGTCGTCGTGGTGGATCCGCAGGTTGTAGACCCCGCCGATGGCCATCTGCGCGGCCATCCGCTCGAAGCCGGGCATGCCGTGTCCGGGCATCCGGAAGTTGACGACGACGTCCCGCACGGCCTGCATGGTCAGGTCCGGGGCGAGCTCGAAGGCCGCGCCCAGCAGGTTGCGGTAGAAGACCATGTGCAGGTTCTCGTCCTGCGCGATGCGGGCCAGCATCCGGTCGCAGACCGGGTCACCGGACTGGTGGCCGGTGTTGCGGTGCGAGATGCGGGTCGCGAGCTCCTGGAAGGCCACGTACGCCACCGAGTGCAGCATGGAGTGGCGGTTGTCGGACTCGAACCCCTCCGACATGTGCTGCATGCGGAAGGCTTCCAGCTTGTCCGGGTCCACGGCGCGCGAGGCCAGCAGGTAGTCGCGCATCACGATGCCGTGGCGGCCCTCCTCGGCGGTCCAGCGGTGCACCCACGTGCCCCAGGCGCCGTTGCGGCCGAAGAGCGTCGCGATCTCGTGGTGGTAGCTGGGGAGGTTGTCCTCGGTCAGCAGGTTCACGACCAGCGCGATCTTGCCGATGTCGGTGACCTTGGACTGCTGCGGGTCCCAGGCTTCGCCGTCCTCGAAGAAGCCCGGGAAGTTCCGGCCCTCGCTCCACGGGACGTACTCGTGGGGCATCCAGTCCTTGGTGACCTTCAGATGGCGGTTGAGCTCCTTTTCGACCACCTCTTCCAGCGCGAACAGCAGCTTGGCGTCTGTCCACGCCTCCGAGCTGCCGAGGTGGGGAGAGGTGATCGTCACGGGTACTCCTGGGTGTAAAGCGAACTACCTACGGTTCCGTAGCCTACGGAGTCGTAGGTTAAGCGTGACATCAAGACCAGCCAACCCCCCGGCAGGTGTATGTCCGGTTACATCCAGCTATCTATGCAGTTTATGGGGGGCCTGAGAGGGGCTTGGGGGGCCAAAATCACGCCGACAGGTGGTTTCCCGCCCCCGTTTTTGACGAAAGAAATCGGTTCCGCTTCGCCGGTTGCGCGGCGATCCTGCCCTCGCGGCTCACACGCAGGCAGGCCGATGGGGGTCGAGCGCGGGTGCGGGACCCAGCTCGAACGTGCAGATCTCCATCCCCGCGAAGGAGGTGTGCTCACGGTCGAGCTGAAGCCGGACGAGCGGGGTGTCCCCGTCGTCGAGATGGAGCCAGGCGATACCGGCACGGTCCGCGGGTGCGGTGCGGAGGTAGCTGCAGGTCCGGCTGCACGTGCACCAGCCGTGGAACCGCAACCGCGCCACCGCCTGTGCCAGGGCCGGCTCGCCCTCGGCCGCCAGCTCCGAAGCCAGGAACGACACCAGCGCGGGATAGACGTCCGCGAGCAGCGGCAGCGGTATCGGTGCCTCCGCCCCCGCCCCCGCCTCCGCCTCCGCCCCCGCCGCCGGAACCGGAACCGGCGGCGGCGCAGTCTCACTCACTCGACCACAGCTCCTCCCGGACCTCCTCGGCCGTCGTCGGCCGCAGCTCGCCGTCCAGCAGGAGCCATCGGGTGATGCCGATCGACTCCAGGAACGGCACGTCGTGGCTTGCCACCACGAGTGCGCCCTCGTACGACTCCAGCGCATCGGTCAGCTGCCGCACGCTCGACAGGTCCAGGTTGTTCGTCGGCTCGTCCAGCATGAGCAGCTGCGGAGCCGGCTCCGCCAGCAGCAGGGCCGCCAGTGCCGCCCGGAAGCGTTCGCCGCCCGACAGCGTGCCGGCCGGGCGGTCCGCCCGGGCGCCGCGGAACAGGAAGTGCGCGAGCCGGGCCCGGATCAGGTTGTTGGTGGCCTGCGGGGCGAACCGCGCCACGTTCTCCACCACCGAACGGCTCTCGTCCAGTACGTCGAGGCGCTGCGGCAGGAACCGCGTCGTCACATGCGCCACCACCGCCCCGGACACCGGCGGCAGCTGCCCCGCGATCGTGCGCAGCAGCGTGGTCTTGCCTGAGCCGTTGCGGCCCACCAGGGCGATCCGCTCCGGCCCCCGCAGCTCCCACTCACCCGGTACGGCGGCTCCGTGGGCCAGGTGAAGATCGCTCAGGGTCAGGACCTGCCGCCCCGGCGGGACCTGGGTGGCGGGCAGCTGGATCCGGATCTCGTCGTCGTCGCGCACCGCCTCCACCGCCTGGTCCAGGCGTTCCTTCGCCTGCGCCAGCTTCTCGGTGTGCATGGTCCGGTGCTTGCCCGCCGACTCCTGGGCCGCGCGCTTGCGCGCACCCATCACGATCTTCGGTTCGCGCTTGTTGTCGTACATCTTCTGCCCGTACCGCTTGCGCCGCGCCAATTTGACCTGGGCGTCCGCCAGTTCGCGCTTCTGCCGCTGTACGTCGGCCTCCGCGACCCGGACCATCCGCTCGGCGGACTCCTGCTCGGCGGCGAGCATGTCCTCGTACGCCGTGAAGTTGCCCCCGTACCAGCGGACTTCGCCGTCACGCAGGTCGGCGATCTGATCGACCCGCTCCAGCAGTTCCCGGTCGTGGCTGACCAGGAGCATCACCCCGGACCAGGACTCGACCGCCGCGTACAGGCGGCTGCGGGCCCGCAGGTCCAGGTTGTTGGTGGGTTCGTCCAGCAGCAGGACGTCGGGGCGGGCGAGCAGCAGGGCGGCCAGCCGCAGCAGCACGGACTCGCCGCCCGAGAGCTCGCCGACGGTACGGTCCAGGCCGATCCGGGCGAGTCCGAGCTGGTCGAGCGTGGCCAGGGCCCGCTCCTCCACATCCCAGTCGTCCCCGACGGCGGTGAAGTTCGCCTCGGTGGCCTCGCCCGCCTCGATGGCGTGCAGCGCGGCCCGGGTGGTGTGGATGCCGAGCGCCTCGTCCACGCGCAGCGCGGTGTCGAGGGTGACGTTCTGCGGGAGGTAGCCGACCGAGCCGGCGACGGAGGACTGGCCCTCGGTCGGGGTCAGTTCGCCGGCGATCAGCTTCAGCAGGGTGGATTTCCCGCAGCCGTTGAGCCCGATCAGGCCGGTTCGGCCCGGGCCGACGGTGAGATGGAACCCGTCGAAGACGGGAGTGCCGTCGGGCCAGTCGAAGGACAGTGCGGAGCAGGTGATGAAAGAAGAAGGGGCGTTACTCATGGAGGCCTCCAGGTTGCGTGAGTGGTGCGTGCAACGCGGGGAGACAGCCGACGGCTCAGCCGTGGGGCGTGGTGGTCGGTGTCTCGGACCTCAGACGAGCAATGTCCTGCTCCGTTTCGACGGGGATGGGCCGTCTTCGAAGCTACGGGCGGCCGCAGCCGCCCGCAAACCAATTAACTCAGCAGGTGTCGCGCATCAGCTCGGCCAGGCTGTGGTCCATGTCCAGGTAAAGGTGTTCGAGACCGGGCGGCACCACGGTCGCCGCCCGCTCCAGGAAGCGGTGGAGCTCGGCCGTCAGCATCAGCACGATCGCGACGCCCTCCGTCGCGTGGAACTCGATGGTGGTCCGGTCGACGTCGTACGGGCGCACGCGTACGTCGCCACACCCCGACGGGCGGTCCAGCCCGGACTCCAGCAGCTCGCGCGAGAAGGTCCACGAGACCTCGACGCCCTCCAGCGTGGCCGGGGCGGGGAACGCCATGCGCACGGCGAACGGATCCGCGCGGTCGTAGCAGAGGGTGACGGGCACGGTCTCGACCTTCGGCGCGGTGGCGACCAGACGGGCCTGTGCGGCCTGCTCGATGACAGTGATCAAGGCTCACTCCCTTGCGGCGGATCTGCTGCCGGACTGTGGGGTGGGCCCGGCAACCCGATAGACGCCGGAATCGGCAAATCCGTGCATGGGCCGTTGAGTGAGCTGTGTCACCGATTGGCTTGAACCATTCCGTGCGATCGCACAGAGTGACCGAACGGTGGATGTGCCCGAAGGCGGCCCCGGTCCGCGGCGGGTCCGGGGCGCCCCGGAGAAGGGCTGGTTACCGATCACTCCACAGGCGTAAGGGTCCGCATCAAGGCCGCGTAGAGGGCGGCGGAGACGGCCATGCCGACGGGCAGGGAGAGGTCGAGGCCGCCCAGGGCCGAGGCGATCGGCCCGGTGTAGAGCGTGTCGACGCAGAGGGAGGCCGCGCCCACCCCCGCCGTGAGCGCCAGGGCGCCCGCCGGGCTGACGCCACCCGTGTACCAGAAGGGGCTGCCGGGGGTCTCGTCGGCGAGCTCCCGGCCGTCGTAGCGGAACCGGCGCAGCAGGATGTCGGTCGCGTAGATCGCCATGACGGGGCCGATCAGGACGACGATCAGCTGGAGGGAGTTGCTGACGGTGTCCAGGAGGTTGGAGACGAGCAGGCCGTAAAGGGTCAGGGCGACGGCGACGGCCCCGTCGAACAGGACGCTGACGGAGCGCCGGACGCGGATGCCGACGGCCTGCAGGGCGAGTCCGGCGCTGTAGGCGGTCAGGGCGTTGACGGAGATCGTGCCGAGGATCAGGGCGAGCAGGAAGACCGGGTAGAACCAGGCGGGCAGGATCTCCCGCAGCGCGGCCTGGGGGTCGCTCATGTCGACCGCGGTCGCGGCGAACGCGCCCAGGGAGCAGACGACGACGCTGGGCAGGAAGGCTCCGAGCGCGGTCCAGCCGATGATCGCCTTCCGCGAGGACGTGCGGGGCAGGTAGCGGGAGAAGTCGGCGCTGGTGGTGTACGAGAGCGGGCCCGAGGCGATGAGGGTGGTGCCGGCGAGGAGCGCCGCCCACAGGCCGGCGCCGGTCAGGGGTGGCGAGGGCCGGTAGGAGAAGTCCGTGTGGCCGAGCACGGCGAAGGCGACGACGGTGAAGGCGGCGGCCAGGACCAGGGTCATCGGGAGGTACAGCTTCATGATCATCGCGTGGCCGTAGACGCTGATGACCAGGGTGAGCGCGGCGATGGTCACGATGACGACGGCCTTGATCCCGGTGTTCGCCGTGATGCCGGCCCGTTCCACGAGGGCGAAGGCGGCGGCCGCGGCGGCGGCCAGGTTGAGGGCGAAGTAGCAGACGGAGACGAGCCAGCCGCCGACCGCGTTCATCACGCGGTTGCCGATGACTCCGTACATGGCCCGGGTGATCACCTCGCTGGGCGCCCCGGCGGCCGGGCCCGAGGTGGCGAGCAGGCCGGTGAGCAGCCAGAACAGGTTGCCGACCACGATCACGGCGACGGACTGCCACAGGCTCAGCCCCATGAGGACGAGCGCGCCGCCGATCACCAGGCTGAGGTAGTTGACGTTCGCCGCCGCCCAGACGGAGAAGAGGTCCCGGGGGCGGCCGTGGCGCTCGGCATCGGGGATGTGGTCGATGCCGTGGGCCTCGACGCGGGTGGCCCGTTCCGGGGTCGGTGCGGCCTGTCCGAGCGCTCCGGGGGCCGGGTGTGAACCGGGAGACGGGTCGGGAATCGGGGACGCCATGAGGGACCTCCGGGTGCTGGGCGTGTCCGCCTCGCTTGCTTATTGGTCGCACACTCAATAGCATCCCCGGTATGTCGTCAAGCGTCCAGCGCAAGCGGATCCGCAAGTCTCCGGAGGCCCGTCGGGCCGAGATCGTCGGCACGGCCGCAGCCGTCGCCCTGGCCGAAGGGCTGGAGTGCCTCACACTGCGCCGGATCGCCGAGGAGCTCGATGTCCGGCCGGGTCTCATCAGCCACTACTTCCCCTCGGTGGAGGACCTGGTCGCCGAGGCGTTCGGGACGGCCGCCGGGGCCGAGCTGGAGCTCCTGCTGCCGGCCGGGGAGCCTGGGCAGGCCGGAGCGACCGGATCGGCCGGTGCGGACGGGCCGGCCGGTGCGGACGGGCCGGCTGGTGCGGACGGGTCGGCCGGTGCGGACGGGGACGCGTCGACCCCGACCGGGCGGCTGACGCGGTTCTTCGCCCGCACGTCCGGAGAGGCCTACGACGCCATCAGCCGGCTCTGGATCAACGCCCGCCACCTCAGCCGCTACCGGCCCCTCCTGCGCGACCGGGTCGCCGAACAGGAGGCCGCCTGGCGCGGCCGGCTGGAAGGGGTGATCCGCGAGGGCGTCGAGTGCGGCGAGTTCCGCACGGAGGACCCGTACGTGACGGCGATTCAGATCCTCGTCGTCCTCGACGGCCTCGGCGCCCACGCCAACACCGAGGACCGCGGTCGCCCCGAAGCGGTGACCCGGATGGCGGTCACCACCGCGGAACGTGAACTCGGCCTGCCCCGCGGCGCCCTCACCGGCGACGCCTGACCCTTCCCCCTCGCCAGGCGTCCCCTCGCCCGACATCCCCCGTCCGGCCCCGTCCGGCCCCGACGCCCGACGTCCCCCGTCCGGCGCCCGACGCCCGGCGTCCCCCGGTTCCCCCCTCGTTCCCGCCCCGCTGGAGGCTCCGTGCGCACCTCTCTCGTCCTGCTCAACGCCCGCCTGCTCGACCCGGCCACGGGCACGTTCCTGCCGGACACCGCCCTGGCCGCCTCCGGCGGACGGATCACCGCACTGGGCGACGACAGCCGCATCCGTGCGCTCGCCGACGCCTCGGCCACGGTGGTCGACCTCAAGGGGGCGGTCGTGACCCCGGGCCTGGTCGACGGCCACATCCACCCCGTCTCGGGCGCCGAACTGACCCACGGACTGGACCTGTCGGGCTGCACCGACCTGGAGCAGGTACGCGCCGCACTCGCCGCCGGAGTACGCGACCTCGCGCCCGGCGCCTGGCTCAGCGGCTGGGGCCTGGACCCGAACGCCTTCGGCGACGGGCCCGTCGGGACGGCCCCCTTCGACTCCGTACTCGACGGCGTGCCCGCCACCCTCCTGCTCTTCGACGCCCACTCCATGCTGGCCAGCCGGCGCGCCCTCGAACTCGCGGGCGTCGACGGGCCGCGGACCTTCGACCAGGCCTCCGCCGAGGTGGTCTGCGACGCCGCCGGCCGGCCCACCGGCCTCCTCCTGGAGGACGCCGCCTGCGAACTCGTCGAACGCGTCGCCCCGCAGCCCACCCGCGAGGAGCGCCGCGACCGGCTGGCGGCCGCCCTGCACGGGATGGCCGCCGCCGGGCTGACCGGCGGCCACGCCATGGACGCGAACGGGGACAGCCTCGCCTTCTACGCCGAACTCGACGCGGCGGGCCGACTGCCGCTGCGCCTGCGCGTCGCACCCTGGTGCCAGCCCGGCACCGACGCCGACGCCGTACGCGCCCTCCTCGCCCAGCAGGGCACCGGTGGCAGGCTCTGGCGCACCGAGGGCGTGAAGATCTTCATGGACGGCACGATCGACAACGGCACCGCCTGGCTGGAACACCCCGACCGCAACGGCGAGTCCACGCACGCCTTCTGGCCCGACCCCGAGGTCTACACGAGGATCGTGGGCGAGTTCCACCGGGCCGGAGTGCCCACGGCCACCCACGCGATCGGCGACGCCGCCGTACGGCACGTGCTCGACGCCGTCGAGAAGGCCCAGGCCTCCGGCGGGCCCGGGCCCCGGGTGCGCCACCGGGTCGAGCACATCGAGACCGTCCCCGACGACACCCTGCGCCGCTTCGCCGAGCTCGGCGTCATCGCCTCCGTACAGCCCACCCACTGCTGCGACTTCACCCGCGCCGACCACACCGACAACTGGTCCCGCCGGCTCGGCGAGGAGCGTGCCTCGCGCGCCTGGCGCTGCCGCGACCTGTGGGAATCCGGAGCCACCGTGGTCCTCGGATCGGACTGGCCGATCGCCCCGTACCCCCCGCTCGGTGTCATGGGCGGCGCCCGCCACCGCCGCCCCAGCCGCGACCTCACCCAGGCCCCGCACGGCCCCGAGCAGGCCCTCACCGCCCTGCAGGCCCTCCAGGGCATGACCGTCAACGCCGCCCGTGCGGCGGGCGAGGAGCACATCGCGGGCCGGATCGCCCTCGGTCACCGCGCCGACCTGACGGTCCTCGCCGGTGACCCGCTCACCGTCGCCGCCACCGAACTGCCGGACCTGCCCGTGCTCCTCACCGCCGTCGACGGCGGCGTGACCCACCGCGACACGAGCCTGTGACCTGAGAACGGCGGCGGTGGCAGGCGCGGTTGCAGGTGCGGCGGCAGGGCAGCGGCAGGGGCCGGAAGGCGCTCTGGACGGCACATCCGGGGTGCGTTAGCTTCCGGCGCCATGAGACTTCTGGAACTCGGAATCGGCATGTGCGCGGCAGCCCTGGTCGTGGGGGTACTGGCCACCCCCGCCCAGGCAGATGCGGCCCCGGCCCCCGACCCGGCGCCACTGGCGCAGGACTTACGCGGCGCCGGCTGGGCGCTGAAGGACACCGGGAAGGACGTACGATTCCGCGGGCTCGCGGCGGTCGGCCGGACCACGGCCTGGGTGGCCGGTTCCAAGGGGACCGTACTGCGCACGGTGGACGGCGGCCGCAGCTGGCGTGACGTTTCGCCGCCCGGCGCGGTCGTGGAGGCCCTGGAGTTCCGCGACATCGAGGCCTTCGACGCGCGGCGCGCGGTAGCCCTGGCCATCGGGGAGGGCGAGGCCTCCAGGGTGCTGCGCACCGAGGACGGCGGAGCCACCTGGACCGAGACCTTCCGCAACCCCGACCCGCGCGCCTTCTACGACTGCCTCACCTTCTTCGACGCCCGGCACGGGCTTGCGATGAGCGATCCGGTGGACGGGAAGTTCCGCATCCTGGCCACCGACGACGGCGGGCGGAACTGGCGGGTCCTGCCGAACGCGGGCATGCCCGAGGCGCTGCCGGGCGAGGCGGGCTTCGCCGCGAGCGGCCAGTGCCTGGTCAGCTCCGGCCCGCGCGACGTCTGGCTGGCCACCGGCGGCGGGGCGCAGGCCCGGATCCTGCACTCCGCGGACCGCGGTCTGACCTGGCGGGTCGCCGAATCCACCGTCCCGGCGGGCGATCCGGCGCGCGGGGTCTTCGCCCTCGCCTTCCGGGACCGTACGAGGGGACTCGCGGTCGGCGGTGACTACCGCACCGGGCAGGCCTCCCCGCAGGCCGCGGCCGTGTCCGCCGACGGGGGACGCACCTGGCGCCAGGCGGCGACACCGCCGCCTGCCTACCGATCGGGAGCGGTCTGGTTCCCGTACAGCGGGGGGACGGCGCTCGCGGTGGGGCCCACGGGCACCGATGTGACCACGGACGGCGGCCGCAGCTGGCGCTCCCTGGACGCGGGATCCTTCGACACGGTCGACTGCGCGGCCGACACGGGATGCTGGGCGGCGGGGGAGAAGGGACGGGTGGCGCGGCTGGAACGGCGGCGCTGATCAGCCCGCGGGAGCGGGCGGAGAGGCCGGGGGCTCCGGGGCGGTGACGAGGTCCATGCCGGGGTAGCGCCCGTCCGTGAAGCCCGCGGCCCGGTAGACGGGCTCGCCGTCGGGGCTGGCGTGCAGCTGGACGTAGTGGATGCCGATGCCGTCGAGCCAGGCGACCAGCGCGTCGACGATCCGGCGGCCGTGGCCGCGCCCGCGGGCGGGCGCGTCGGTGACGATCCCGTCGAGGTAGCCGCGCCGCCCGTCGGTCCACCGGGGACCGGGCAGGTGGTAGGTGACCCAGGCCATGCCGGTGGCGAACAGCGGTTCGCCGGGAGCCCCGCCGACGACCAGGCAGCGCATGTCGGGACGGTCGCCGACACGTTCGAGGAACCAGGCGCGGGCGACCTGCCGCCAGGCGGCGTCGGCGGGCCCGGGGTCGACCCCGAGGGCGTCGAGAGCGACGGCGCGCAGGCGTATGAGCTCGGGGACATCGGCGGGAACGGCGAGGCGGGGCTGCATGAACACTCCGGCGGGCAGGGGGGCGGGTCGAGTGGGTGCGGACGGGCCGAGCCCGCGGAACGGGCCGGACGCCGGGCGGCGGAGGGCGGGCCTGCCAGGGCCGGCGCACTCCCCGCACGGCCGGAACCGGCCGCCGGGTCGCGGCGTCCAGTGCGGTGCGTCGTCCCCGGCCACCGCCGGGAGGGGCCCGGAGACGGCCTAGGTGACCGGGTTCTCCCGCACAGTCGACAGGTCCGCCGAGGTCTTCGTGGCGATGAACTCGGTGATGGTGTAGTCGCACACGCCCGCCACCGTGAAGGGGTCCTCGGCCGAGATCCGCTCGATCTCGGCCCGGGACACCCCGCCGGCCAGGATCACGCCCCCGTCGCGCGGGACCTTGCGCCCCGATGCGAGGAAGACACCGGCGGCGTAGTAGCCGTCCAGCCAGGCGATGTGAGCGTCCATCTGTTCTTCGACGGACTCGACGGGGGCGGTGTAGGTGAGCTCCATGACGAACATGATCGCCAGGCTACTCTCGCTCCATCATGATGAGTGTGAAGACCCCCGCCGACGAGGCCGAAGCCCGGGCGATACAGGACGAACTACGCCATCAGCTCGTGCTCACCGAGCCCGGCCCGCCACCCGGTCGCGGCCTTGTCGCGGGCGTGGACGTCGCCTACGACGACGAGCGCGACCTGGTCGCCGCCGCGGCCGTGGTGCTCGACGCCGCCACCCTGGAGGTCGTCGAGGAGGCCACCGCCGTCGGGCACGTCAGCTTCCCCTACGTGCCCGGGCTGCTCGCGTTCCGCGAGCTGCCGACCGTGCTGGCCGCCCTCGACTCCCTGAAGACCGAGCCCGGCCTCGTCGTCTGCGACGGCTACGGCCTCGCGCACCCCCGCGGCTTCGGCCTCGCCTGCCACCTCGGCGTGGTCACCGGGCTCCCGGCCATCGGCGTCGCCAAGAATCCGTTCACCTTCACCTACGAGGAACCGGGCGCCCGGCGGGGCGACGCCGCCGCCCTGCTCGCGGCCGACGGGGCCGAGGTCGGGCGGGCGCTGCGCACGCAGGACGGGATCAAGCCGGTCTACGTCTCCGTCGGGCACCGGGTCTCGCTGGACAACGCCTGCGCGCACGCCCTGGCGCTGAGCCCCCGCTTCCGGATCCCCGAGACCACCCGCCACGCCGACTCCCTGTGCCGCCGGGCACTGCGGGAGGCCTCCTGAGACACCCGGTCGGCGGACACGCGCCCGCCGGGCACGCCCGTCAGCGGGTGTCCGCCACCCGGAAGGTGATCCCCGCCTTCTGGAGGCGGGCGATCAGGGCGTCGCCCATCGCCACGGCCGTCGTCAGCTGACCGGCCGCTTCCGGCAGGGTGTCGTGGGCCAGGCAGAGCGCCGACTCGGCCAGCATCTTCGCCGTCTCGCCGTAGCCGGGGTCGCCGCCCGCCACCTCGGTGAGCACGCGCCGGCCGCCGCCCTCGCCCACGAACCGCACGGTGCACCAGCTGCGCGCGCGGCGTTCCGCGTCCGGCCCCCGGCCCGGCTCCCAGCGGTTCATCAGCCACCGCCGGGCCGGCGGCACCTGGGCCAGGGCCACCGTCGCGCCCACCGCCGCCGTACCGCCCACCGCGACGGGCAGGTGCTTGACGGAGGCGTAGTGCCGGTAGCGGAAGTCCGGGCCGTACCGCTCCAGCGCGGCCGCCGACCGGGCCACGATCCGCGGGTCCAGCGAGGGCAGCGGCAGCGCCCAGGTCCCGGTCTCCCGGCTGAACCGCGGTGCCCCCACCGGCCCGCGGGCCCGCCGCCCCAGCAGGCGGGGCTCGTGCAGCCGGCGGGCGTGCGCGGCCGCCAGGGTCTGGGGGCCGCGGCCCAGCGCGGTCAGCGCGGAGGCCAGGGTGCCGCCGGAGAAGAAGGCGTTGGACCGCATGAACCCGTCGACCGCCAGCGGGACCCCCTGCGGCAGCTGTCGGACCGTGAAGTACGCCCCGAGGTCGGCCGGGATCGAGTCGAAGCCGCAGGCGTGCACGATCCGGGCCCCCGTCTCCCGGGCCCGTGCGTCGTGCTCGACGTACATGCGGTCCACGAACTCCGGCTCGCCGGTGAGGTCCACGTAGTCCGTGCCCGCCTCGGCGCAGGCGGCCACGAGCTCCGCCCCGTACCAGATGTACGGGCCCACCGTCGTGGCCAGCACCCGGGTGGACGCGGCCAGCTCGCGCACGGCCGCGGGGTCCTGGGCGTCGGCCCGCAGCAGCGGCAGCCCCGCACAGGCCGGATCGATCGAGGCCAGCCGTTCGCGCAGCCGCTCCAGCTTCGCGGTGTCCCGGCCGGCGAGGGCCCACCGGCAGCCGGCGGGCGCGTGCGCGGCGAGGTACTCGGCGGTGAGCGCGCCCACGAACCCGGTGGCGCCGAACAGTACGACGTCGTAGGCGCGTTCCGGCCGGTCGTGCGGGACAGTTGCGTTCATGAACGGCTCCTCCCAGGGGGTTTCGGTGGCCGAGGCTAGCGTGATGCCCGGCCGTCGGTGCGAGCGGGTGCGGCGCGCCTGGCCGGGGAGCACGGTGCCCCGGGGCCGGACACCCCCGGGCCGGGCGATCCGCCGGGAGCCCCGCACGGGGGCTTGTGTTCGATGGAACACGTTCCTAGCATCACTGGTGTTACATCAGTTGTGTCACATAGCCGCACACCACGCACACCACGCACACCATGCACACCAGAGCCGCTGGGGGCCCGATGGCAGTGACAGGGAACGGGAACCGGGACGCGAGCGGGCCCGGCCCGCTCGCCGGGGTGCGCGTCGTCGAACTGGCGGGCATCGGCCCCGGACCGTTCGCCGCCATGCTCCTCGCCGACCTGGGCGCCGACGTCGTACGGGTGGACCGGCCCGGCGGCGGCGGACTCGCGGTCGATCCGGCCTACGACCTCACCAATCGCGGCAAACGCTCCGTGCTGCTCGACCTCAAGTCCGCCGACGGGCCCGCCCGCGTCCTGGACCTGGTCGAGCGGGCCGACGTACTCGTCGAGGGGTTCCGGCCCGGAGTGGCCGAGCGCCTCGGCGTCGGACCGGCCGAGTGCCACGCCCGCAATCCGAAGCTCGTCTACGGCCGGATGACCGGCTGGGGCCAGGACGGCCCGCTCGCCGAGACCGCCGGGCACGACATCGCGTACATCGCCGTCACCGGCGCCCTCGGCATGATCGGGAAGCCGGGAGAGCCGCCGGCCGTCCCCGCCAACCTGGTCGGGGACTACGCGGGCGGTTCGCTCTACCTGGTCATCGGGGTCCTCGCCGCCCTGCACCACGCCCGTGCCACCGGCACCGGCCAGGTCGTCGACGCGGCGATCGTCGACGGCACCGCCCACCTCACCGCCATGATCCACGGAATGATGGCGGCGGGCGGCTGGCAGGACCGCCGCGGGACCAACCTCCTCGACGGTGGCTGCCCCTTCTACGGCACCTACGAGACCTCCGACGGCCAGTACATGGCGGTCGGCGCGCTGGAACAGCAGTTCTACGACACCTTCGTGGAGCTCCTCGGCATCCGGGACCAGGCCCCGGCCCGCAAGGACCTCGCCCGCTGGGGCGAGCTGCGCGAGGCCGTCGCCGCGCACTTCAGGACGCGTACCCGCGCGGAGTGGACGGCCGTCTTCGAGGGGAGCGACGCCTGCGTGGCGCCGGTGCTCTCGCTGCGCGAGGCCCCGGACCACCCGCACCTCGCCGCCCGCGGGACCTTCACCGACTTCGGCGGGATCGTCCAGCCCGCGCCCGCGCCGCGCTTCTCGGCGACGCCGGGCCGCGTGGCCTCCGGACCCGCCCAGCCCGGCGCGGACACCGAGTCGGTGGCCGCCGACTGGGACGTACCGGCCCTGCACCCGAAAGAGGCCTGATGGAACTGTCCATGATGCTCGACTACGCCGGGGACCCGCGCCGGGCCGCCGACCAGGCCGCCGCGCTGGAGTCGGCCGGGCTCGACGCCGTGTGGGTGGCCGAGGCCTGGGGGTTCGACTCCCCGACGATCATGGGCTATCTCGCCGCCCGCACCGAGCGGCTGAAGATCGGCTCGGCCATCCTCAACGTCTACTCGCGCACCCCCGGCCTCATCGCCCAGACGGCCGCCGGCCTGGACGCGCTCTCGGGCGGCCGGGCGCTGCTCGGCCTCGGCGCCTCCGGCCCGCAGGTCGTCGAGGGCTGGCACGGGATGCCGTACGACAAGCCGCTCGGCCGCACGCGCGAGACGGTCGACCTGTGCCGGCGGATCTGGCGCCGCGAGACGATCGACCACCACGGCTTCACCGACATGCCGCTGCCGCCCGAGAAGGGCGGCCGGCACGGCAAGCCGCTGAAGATCCTCACCCGGCCGGTCCGCCCCTCGATCCCGGTCTACATCGCCTCGCTCGGCCCGGCCAACGTCCGGATGACCGCCGAGATCGCGGACGGCTGGCTGCCCACGCTCTTCATCCCGGAGAAGGCCGCCGAGGTGTGGGGCGGTCCGCTCGCCGAGGGGACGGCCGAGCGCGCGCCGGAGCTCGGCCCGCTGCAGACCGTCGCGGGCGGCCTGCTCGCCATCGGCGACGACGCGGCCGCGGCACGGGACCTCGCGCGCCCGCAGATCGCCCTGTACGTCGGCGGGATGGGCGCGGTCGGCAAGAACTTCTACAACGACCTGGCCGTCGCCTACGGCTACGGGGAAGAGGCCCGCCGGATCCAGGAGCTGTACCTCGCCGGCCGCAAGCGCGACGCGGCTGCCGCCGTCCCGGACGAGTTCTGCGAGCTGATGACGCTGTGCGGGCCCGAGGGCTACGTACGCGAGCGCGTCGAGGCCTTCCGCGAGGCGGGCGTCACCATGCTCAACGTCACACCGGTCGGCCCCGACCCGGCCAAGCTGATCGAAACCGTCAAGAGCTGGCTCTGAGCGGGCCGGGGCGTGCCCGGACTCCGTCCCCGGCCCGCTCCCTCACCCACCCGGATCCACCCCGACCCGCTGAAGGGGCCCCGATGCAACGACGCATCTTCGACGCCGACCACGAGGCGTTCCGCGAGACCGTACGCACCTTCCTCAGCAAGGAGGTGCTGCCGCACTACGAGCAGTGGGAGAAGGACGGCATCGTCAGCCGTGAGGCCTGGCGGGCCGCGGGCCGGCAGGGGCTGCTGGGCCTCGCCGTGCCGGAGGAGTACGGCGGCGGCGGGAACACCGACTTCCGCTACGCCGCCGTGATCGCCGAGGAGTTCACCCGCGCGGGCGCCCCCGGGCTGGCCATCGGCCTGCACAACGACATCATCGGGCCCTACCTGACCTCGCTCGCCACCGAGGAGCAGAAGCGCCGCTGGCTGCCCGGCTTCTGCTCCGGGGAGACCATCACCGCCATCGCGATGACCGAGCCGGGCGCGGGCTCCGACCTCCAGGGGATCCGGACCACCGCCGAGGACCACGGCGACCACTGGGTGCTGAACGGCTCCAAGACCTTCATCTCCAACGGCATCCTCGCCGACCTGGTGATCGTGGTCGCGAAGACCACCCCCGAGGGCGGGGCGCACGGCCTGTCGCTGCTGGTCGTCGAACGCGGCACGGAGGGCTTCGAGCGGGGCCGCAACCTGGACAAGATCGGCCAGAAGTCCCAGGACACCGCCGAGCTGTTCTTCAACGACGTCCGCGTCCCGAAGGAGAACCTGCTCGGCGAGCTGAACGGCGCCTTCGTCCACCTGATGACCAATCTCGCGCAGGAGCGGATGGGCATCGCGATGGCCGGCATCGCCGCCGCGGAGCACCTGCTGGAGATCACCACCCAGTACGTCAAGGAGCGCGAGGCCTTCGGCCGGCCACTGGCCAAGCTGCAGCACATCCGGTTCGAGATAGCGGAGATGGCCACCGAGGTCGCCGTCACCCGGACCTTCCTCGACCGCTGCATCACGGACCACGCGAACGGCGAACTGGACCACGTGCACGCCTCCATGGCCAAGTGGTGGGCCACCGAGCTGCAGAAACGCGTCGCCGACCGCTGCCTGCAACTTCACGGCGGCTACGGCTACATGACCGAGTACCGGGTCGCCCGGGCCTTCACCGACGGCCGCATCCAGACCATCTACGGCGGCACGACCGAGATCATGAAGGAGATCATCGGCCGTTCGCTGCTCGGCTGACCTCCCCCCGGGACACCTCTCCCCGGGACACCTCCCCCCGGGACACCTCCCCCCGGGACACCACTCCCCGGGAGACCTTCCCCGGGACACCTCGCCCCTCCGGACACCTTCCCCTTGGACACCTCCGAAAGGCTTGACCAGTGAGCACCGAAGCTTACGTATACGACGCGATCCGCACCCCGCGCGGCCGCGGCAAGGCCAATGGCGCCCTGCACGGCACCAAGCCGATCGACCTGGTCGTCGGACTCATCGACGCCCTGCGCGAGCGCAACCCCGGCCTGGACCCCGCCACCATCGACGACATCGTGCTCGGCGTCGTGGGACCGGTCGGCGACCAGGGATCCGACATCGCCCGTATCGCGGCCATCGCCGCCGGGCTCCCGGACACCGTGGCCGGCGTCCAGGAGAACCGCTTCTGCGCCTCGGGCCTGGAGGCCGTCAACCTGGCCGCCGCGAAGGTCCGCTCGGGCTGGGAGGACCTGGTCCTGGCGGGCGGCGTGGAGTCCATGTCCCGCGTCCCCATGGCCTCCGACGGCGGCGCCTGGTTCGCCGACCCGATGACCAACTGGGACACCGGCTTCGTCCCCCAGGGCATCGGCGCCGACCTGATCGCCACCATCGAGGGCTTCTCCCGGCGCGACGTCGACGAGTACGCGGCCCTGTCGCAGGAGCGCGCCGCCGCGGCCATCAAGGACGGCCGCTTCGCGAAGTCCGTGGTCCCGGTCACCGACCGCAACGGCCTGATCGTCCTGGACCACGACGAGTTCGTCCGCCCCGGCACCACCGCCGACACCCTCGCCAAGCTGAAGCCCTCCTTCGCCGACATCGGCGAGCTCGGCGGCTTCGACGCGGTCGCGCTGCAGAAGTACCACTGGGTCGAGAAGATCGACCACGTCCACCACGCGGGCAACTCCTCCGGCATCGTCGACGGCGCCTCGCTCGTCGCGATCGGCTCCCGCGAGGCGGGGGAGCGCAACGGGCTGACCCCGCGCGCCCGGATCGTCTCGGCGGCCGTCTCCGGCTCCGAGCCCACCATCATGCTCACCGGCCCCGCCCCCGCCACCCGCAAGGCCCTCGCCAAGGCCGGGCTGACCATCGACGACATCGACCTCGTCGAGATCAACGAGGCCTTCGCGGGCGTCGTCCTGCGCTTCGTCAAGGACATGGGCCTGTCCCTCGACAAGGTCAACGTCAACGGCGGAGCCATCGCGCTCGGCCACCCGCTCGGCGCCACCGGCGCGATGATCCTCGGCACGATCGTCGACGAGCTGGAACGCCAGGACAAGCGCTTCGGGCTCGTCACCCTCTGCGTCGGCGGCGGCATGGGCGTCGCCACCATCGTCGAACGCCTCTGATCAGCCCTGTTCCCCCTGCCCACCGGACCTTCCGAAACGAAAGCAGTGACCATGAGCGAGTCCACCACGATCCGCTGGGAACAGGACGAGACCGGCGTCGTCACCCTGATCCTCGACGACCCCGACCAGTCCGCCAACACGATGAACCAGGCCTTCAAGGACTCGATCGCGGCGATCGCCGACCGCGCCGAGGCCGAGAAGGACTCCATCCGCGGCATCATCTACACCTCCGCCAAGAAGACCTTCTTCGCGGGCGGCGACCTCAAGGACATGATCCGGCTGCGCCCCGAGCACGCGCAGATCGCCTTCGACACCGGCACCGAGATCAAGCGCTCCCTGCGCCGGATCGAGACCCTCGGCAAGCCGGTCGTCGCCGCCATCAACGGCGCGGCCCTCGGCGGCGGTTACGAGATCTGTCTGGCCTCCCACCACCGCGTCGCCCTCGACGCGCCCGGCTCCAAGATCGGCCTGCCCGAGGTCACCCTCGGCCTGCTCCCCGCCGGTGGCGGCGTCACCCGTACCGTGCGCCTGATGGGCATCGCCGACGCGCTGCTCAAGGTGCTGCTCCAGGGGACCCAGTACACCCCGCAGCGCGCCCTCGACAACGGCCTCGTGCACGAACTGGCCGCCACCCCCGAGGAAATGCTGGCCAAGGCCCGCGCCTTCATCGACGCGAACCCCGAGTCGAAGCAGCCCTGGGACGTACCCGGCTACAAGATCCCGGGCGGCACGCCGTCCAACCCGAGGTTCGCCGCCAACCTCCCGGCCTTCCCGGCCAACCTGAAGAAGCAGCTGAACGGGGCCCCGTACCCGGCTCCGCGCAACATCCTGGCCTGCGCCGTCGAGGGCTCCCAGGTGGACTTCGAGACCGCGCTGACCATCGAGGCCCGCTACTTCACCGAGCTGGTCACCGGCCAGACCGCCAAGAACATGATCCAGGCGTTCTTCTTCGACCTCCAGGCCGTCAACGCGGGCCGCAGCCGCCCGCAGGGCGTGGAGCCCCGCAAGGTCCGCAAGGTCGCCGTCCTCGGCGCCGGGATGATGGGCGCGGGCATCGCCTACTCCTGCGCCCGCGCGGGCATCGAGGTGGTGCTGAAGGACGTCACCGCCGAGGCCGCCGCCAAGGGCAAGGCGTACTCCGAGAAGCTGCTCGACAAGGCGCTCTCCCGGGGCCGGACCACCGAGGCCAAGCGCGCCGAGCTGCTCGCCCGGATCACCCCGACCGCCGACGCGGCCGACCTCGCGGGCTGCGACGCCGTGATCGAGGCCGTCTTCGAGGACACCTCCCTCAAGCACAAGGTGTTCCAGGAGATCCAGGACGTCATCGAGCCGGACGCGCTGCTGTGCTCCAACACCTCCACGCTGCCCATCACCGGCCTCGCGGAAGGGGTGTCGCGGCCGGCCGACTTCATCGGGCTGCACTTCTTCTCGCCGGTGGACAAGATGCCGCTGGTGGAGATCATCAAGGGGGAGCGGACCGGCGACGAGGCCATCGCCCGCGCCTTCGACCTGGTCCGCCAGATCAACAAGACCCCGATCGTGGTCAACGACTCGCGCGGCTTCTTCACCTCGCGCGTCATCGGCCAGTTCATCAACGAGGGCGTGGCCATGGTCGGCGAGGGCATCGAGCCCGCCTCGATCGAGCAGGCCGCCGCCCAGGCCGGTTACCCGGCCAAGGTGCTCTCGCTGATGGACGAGCTCACCCTCACCCTGCCGCGTAAGATCCGCAACGAGAGCCGCAAGGCCTTCGAGGCCGAGGGCAAGGCGTGGACCGAGCACCCCGCGGACACGGTCATCGACCGCATGGTGGACGAGTTCGGCCGCCCCGGGCGCAGCGGCGGGGCCGGCTTCTACGAGTACGACGAGTCGGGCAAGCGTGCCCGCATCTGGCCGGGTCTGCGCGAGCACTTCGCCAAGCCGGACGCCGAGATCCCGTTCGCCGACATGAAGGAGCGGATGCTCTTCTCCGAGGCCCTGGACACCGTCCGCTGCCTCGACGAGGGCGTGCTCACCTCGATCGCCGACGCCAACATCGGCTCCATCATGGGCATCGGCTTCCCGGCCTGGACGGGCGGCGTGATCCAGTACATCAACGGCTACGAGGGCGGCCTGGCCGGCTTCGTGGCCCGTGCCCGCGAGCTCGCCGACACGTACGGCGCGCGCTTCACCCCGCCGGCCTCGCTGATCGCGAAGGCGGAGCGCGGCGAGACCTACGCGGACTGATCCCGCGACGGCCCCGGGCCCGCCCGCGAGCGGGCCCGGGGCGTCCGTCCTGTCAGTCCTCGAACGCGGTCAGGCGGGCGAACAGCCCGTGCCGCCGCGCGCCGTCCGGGGCGGACCAGCCCGCCAGGATCCGTCCGGGTACGCCGTCCCCGGCGGGGGCGGGACCGCCGCGCAGCACGCGGGACACGGTCAGGGTCGCCGCCGGGCCTTCCCGCCTGGCCGGGCCCACGGTGACCAGGCTCGCGTCGGCGGTGTCCGTCACGGTCCCGGGGCCGGTCAGGCCCTGCGGCACCCCGGCCCCCTCGGTACGGACCTCGACCGTCGGGTCGGGGGCGCCGCTGTCGTTCTGGTCCTGGGCCGTGGTGGCGCCCGCCAGCAGGGCCAGCAACTGCTCGACCAGGACGACGTCGTGGGTCCCGTCGTAGATCCAGCGACGGCCCAGCACACCGTGCTCGGAGGTGCCGATCAGGCCGTCCTCGGCCCCCTCCAGCGGAGCCCCGCGGTAGGTGAGCGGGACCAGGTAGGTCACCGGCCCGTCCCCGGCGGTGTCGGTGACCACCATGAACTCGATGCCCACCTCACCCTCGGGGTCGTCGAGCCGGAAACCACCGGCCTTGGAGAGCTGCGGGCCACCCGTGCCACCCCGGTACCAGGGGCGCAGGGGCAGCCAGCCGGCGAGGAGTTCGAGCTTGCCGGGCGACATGGTGGTGCGGTGAATGACTGCCATGATCCACAAACTACCGGGCGCTGGGTGGTGTCCTGCCGGTCAGGCCCGGCTCGCGGCCCGCCGTCCGCCTCCGGTCACCCTTCCGGCTCGGCCCCGGGTACCGGCTGCGGCTCGGCCCCCGGTTCAGCCCCCGGGTTCCGGCTCCGGCTCCGAGGCGAAGGCGGCCCGCAGTTCCTCCCGCAGTGACCGCTGGAAGGCCGTCACCAGCGCCTGGACCACCATCGGCTGCATGTGCGCCGACAGCGCCTTCATCGACTCCACCCGCTCCGGATCGCTCTCGCCCTCCGTGAACGGCCCCCATACCTCGTCCCGGAACAGCGCCGTCAGCTCGTGCGCCGCCGACCTGGCGTGCTCCATCAGCACCCGGCGCGCCGCCAGGATCGTCTCGTGGGCGATCGGCACGTCGAGCAGCGCGACCCCCAGCCGCAGCAGCCCCACGTCCACCCGGAACCCGTCCCCCGAGGCGGCGAGCACGTTCATCGCCGTCAGCCGCCGTACATCGGTGTCCGACAGGCTCCGCCCCGCCCGCTTCTCGAGCTCCTCCCGCGATGCCTCCTGGGCCGCGTCCGGAGCCCAACTCGCCACCATCGCGCGGTGGATGGCCAGGTCGTGGGCGCTCAGATCGTCGGGCAGCGCGTCCAGATAGCGCTCGATGGCGGACAGGGTCATGCCCTGGTGCTGCAGCTCCTCGATCAGTGCCAGCCGGGACAGGTGTTCCGGCCCGTAGTGCCCCACCCGACGAGGGCCGATCACGGGAGGGGGCAAAAGCCCGCGGGTGCTGTAGAAACGAACGGTGCGCACGGTGACGCCCGCCCTGGCCGCCAGCTCGTCGACGGTGAGCATCGGCTCGGGTGCCTGGTCGGCCATCGTCTGCGCCTCGCTCTCTGCTCCACAGCTTGGGTTCAACAGTATTGCTGTCGCACCAACGATGTGAAACGGCCAGGAGCTGCCCATGACCACGAACCTGCGACTGCCCGGACGACCCGAAGAGATCACCCTGCCGGCCCTGCTGGCCCGCAACGCCTCCGAGTACGGGGAGCTCCCCGCCCTCTCCTGGCGGGCCGGCCCCGGCGCCGCCGAGTGGACGACCCTCACCTGGAGGGAGGTGCGCCGCCAGGTCGCCGTCCTCGCCTCCGGATACACCGCCCTCGGCGTCGAGCGCGGCGAGCACGTGCTGATGATGATGGGCAACCGCCCTGAGCACTGGCTCAGCGACCTCGCCCTCGTCCACCTCGGCGCCGTGCCCGTCACCGTGTACGGAACCTCCGCGCCCGAGCAGATCGCCCACATCGCCCGCCACAGCCGGGCCCGGATCGCCGTCGTCGAGGGCGCCCGCGAACTCCTGCGCTGGGAGCCGCTGCTGGCCGATCCGGACGTGCCGCTGGAGCGTCTCGTCGTGGCCGAGGCCGCAGAGGCCGGCGGGCACTCCACCTACGGCTCCCTGTACGCCGGCGGGGCCAGGCTCCACCGCACCGACGCCTTCGAGAAGGCCTGGCAGGAGACCCGTCCCGAGGACCCGCTGACCGTCGTCTACACCTCGGGCACCACCGGTGACCCGAAGGGCGTACGGCTGACCCACCGCAACCTCATGCTCCAGGCGATCCGCCTCGACCGGCACGTGGACCTGCCCGAGCACGCCGAGCACATCTGCTACCTGCCCTTCGCGCACATAGCCGAGCGGGTCCTCGGGATCTACCTGCCCCTGCTGCGGGCCTCGCACGTGCGGCTCTGCGCCGACCCCGCCGCAGTGTCGGGGGCGGTCCGCGAGCTCCACCCGGTGCAGTTCTTCGGCGTACCCCGGGTGTGGGAGAAGCTCGCCGCCTCCGTACGCGCGGTCCTCGCGCAGCTCCCCGAGGCGCAGCGCGGAGCCATCGAGGCCGCGGGCGACCTGGCCCGCGCCCGGGCCGGGCACCGCGAGCGCGGCGAGGAGGTGCCGGCCGCACTCGAAGCCTCGTACGCCGCGGCCAAGGAGCAGGTGCTGGACCCGTTGCTGCGGCTCGCGGGCATGGACCGGCTGGTGTGGACGGCCAGCGCCACCGCGCCGATGCCGATCGACGTGGTCCGCTTCTGGGCCGGCTGGGGCATCACCATCATGGACGCCTGGGGGCTCACCGAGACCTCGGGCGTGTGCACGGTCAACAGCCCGGACGGCTTCCGGCTCGGCTCGGTGGGCCGCCCGATCGAGGGGCTGGAGCTGAAGCTGGCCGAGGACGGGGAGATCCTCACCCGCGGGGCGACCGTCTTCGGCGGCTACCTGCGGCCGGACGGGTCGGTGGAGAGCGCCGCGGACACCGAGGGCTGGTTCCCGACGGGGGACATCGGACGGGTCGACGAGGACGGCTTCCTCTGGCTGACCGACCGCAAGAAGGAACTGATCATCACCTCGAACGGCAAGAACGTCTCGCCCGCCCTGGTGGAGAACACGGTCAAGGAGCACCCGCTGATCGGCCAGGCCCTGGTGCACGGCGACGGCCGCTCCTACCTCGTCGCCCTGCTGGTCCTGGACCCGGAACTGGCCCCGGTCTGGGCCACCGCCCGGGGCATCGAGGCCGCCACCCCGTCCGAACTCGCCGCGCACCCCGCCGTCCGGGAGGAGATCGCCCGCGCGGTGGCGGCGGCCAACGCCCGCCTCAACCGCACCGAGCAGATCAAGCGCTACCGGCTGCTGACCGAGGAGTGGGGCCCCGAGACCGGCGAACTCACCCCCTCGCTCAAGCTCCGCCGCCGCGTGGTCCGCGCCAAGTACGGCGCCCTGATCGACGGCCTGTACGAGGAGCCGCACGAGGTCCGGTAGAGCGGGACGGTCCGGATGCCGCTGCCGCCCGGTCGGGAGACGATGGAAGCAGTGCTTCATCCTGTCCGGCGTCTGCGAGGAGGAGGGACAGTGACCACCGAAACGGACCTGACGGATGCCCAGAAGAAGGTCCTCGAACAGAACGGGGCCGAAATAGGAGAGGTGCGGGCGCAACTCCGTGAGGTGCACAGGCAGGCTCGTGCCCGCATGGATGCCGTGGGCCTCACGAACGGGTCAGGAGCGACCAACTGCCTCATCTGCACCTGCCAGGGGTTCACGTTCGGCCACTCCGGCCACTCCGACGACCCCGAGGACTGCGGCAACTGCGGGCACGATCTGTTCTCCCACAACATCAAGTAGCTGCAGACGGCGTGGAGATCCGGCCGGGGCCCGTCGGAGGGGTCCCGGCCGGTGCTGCTTCGCGGATACGGCCTAGCGTCCGATCAGCGGGTAGTGGTCGGAGAGGTTGGTGTAGGTGTACGAGGTGCCCCAGCTGGAGACCGTCCAGGGGGCCGACTGCTCCTTGACCACGTTGTTCTCCCAGCCCGCCGGGCGGGCGTTGCCCTTGCGGTAGAGGACGTAGTCCAGGTCCTCGCGCGGGTCGGTCGGGTAGCGGTAGTTCGCTATCGAGTTGAGCGCGGTGTCGAAGGAGTACGGGTGCCCCGTGCGGCTGTCGGAGCCGGCGAGGTCGGCGTTCGCGAGCAGGCTCGCGTACTCGGGGGTGCGCGAGTCGACGTTGAGGTCGCCCGCCACGATGACCTGCTCGTTCGCCGGGATGTTCTTGCCGTCCAGGAAGGCGTCCACGGCCCGGAACTGACGGGCCCGCATCTCCGCCGCCTCGCCCGCGCCGCAGCCCGGGTCGGTGGACTGCGCGTGCGTGCCGACCACGTGCACCTTGGTGCCGTTCACGTTCAGGACGACGTAGGCGAAGCCCTTGTTGGACCACCAGTCGGCGCCGCAGGCGTCCTTGTAGACGACCTGCTCCTTGCGGACGATCGGCCACTTGCTGAGGATCGTGACCCCGCCGTCCTCCGGGGTGGTGGCGGAGTACGCGCCGCCCGTGGCGTCCCAGCCGCTCTTGCTGCGGCCGACGACCGGGGTCTGGTACGGGTACTGCGCGGCGGAGTTCGCCTTCAGCGCGTCCGAGGCGCTGTTGTCGAAGGCCTCCTGGAGCACGACCACGTCGTGGCCCTGGTAGAAGGAGGCCTTGGGGATCTCGGCGGCCCGGTGGTCCTGGCCCCAGTTCGGGTACAGGTTCTTGCTCATCAGGAACACGTTGTACGACAGGACGCTGAGCCGCGGGGCGGCGGCGGTCTCCGCGGCCGAGGCGGCCGGCGCGGTGGCGGCGGCCAGTGCGCCCGCGGCGACCGCGGCGACGGCCGTGGCGGCGGCGCGACGCGAGCGGGGCGAGGAAAGCAGCATGAAGGTCTCCATCATTCCTGCGGGGGAAGATCGACGCCGTCATACAAGCAGCAGCAGTTACCTCTGGGTAACACCCGTGCAGAGACTTTCTGTCCGTGAGACGGCCGTCCGGTGCTCGCATACTTGTCATATGACGAAGACGGACTCGGCGCACCCCGCCCGACCTGCGGCCACGCGCCGCACCGACCCCGTGCCGCCCCCGCCCGGCGGGGTGCTGTGGACCATCGCAGGCGACGTCAGGGCCCTGCTGATGCTGCCCGCCGCCTTCACCATGCAGGTCGCCCACCCTGCGATCGCGGCCGGCGTCGACGAGTACTCCGTCTTCCGCACCGACCCCTGGGGCCGCGGCGAGCGCTCCCTGCGCTCGGTCCAGCTGTGGGTGTACGGCGGGGAGGAGGCGGCCGAGGAGGGCCGCCGGGTGCGCCGCCTGCACAAGGACATCCAGGGCACCGACACCCGGGGCCGCCGCTACCACTCCCTCGACCCCGCCTGCTACGCCTGGGTGCACGCCACCGGCTTCCCGGTCTACCTGTACGCCGGGCGCTACCTGCTGCGCCGCTTCACCCCCGCCCAGGAGCGGCAGCTCTACCAGGAGTGGCTCCAGGTGGGGCGGATCCTCGGCCTGCACGACCGGGACATGCCGCAGAGCATCGAGGAGTACTGGACCTACTGGGGCCGGATGCTGGCCGAGGAGATCGAGCCCACCGCCGTCGCCCGCGAGCTGATCTCCACCGAGGTGCGCCTGCCCCGGCCGGAGGCCGGCTCGCCCGCCGTGCGCCTGCTGCTGAGGCTCACCTGGCCGGTGCTGCGGGCCGCGTTCCTGCGCCTACGGGCCTTCGTCACCGTCGGATACATGCCGCCCGAGGCGCGCGCCGCGATCGGGCTGGAGTGGAGCGCGGCCCAGGAGCGCACGCTCCGGCGGTTCAGCACGGCCGTACGGCTCCTCGTACCGCTGCTGCCGGAGCGGCTGCGGTACCTGCCCATCGCCTACCGGGCGCGGGCCGCGTGGCATGCGGGAGGCCGCTGACGGCCCCGGGACGCACGGGCCCCCGACCGATGCGGGAGCCCGTGCGCGGTGCGCGGGGCCGAGACGGACTCAGTGCCGGTGGCCGGACCCGGAGCCGGACCCGGAGCCGGACCCGGAGCCGGACCCGGGGCCGTGCCCGGAGCCGTGCTCGGTGTCGTGGATCGTGTTCGTCTCCGCGATCTTCTTCCAGGACCTCGGCTCCGCGGCGGGCTTCGCCGGGGCGGTCTGCTGCGGCGAGCGGGCCGAGGGCTTGGCCGCCGACGGGTTGAGGGCCGAGGCCGCCGGCTTGCCCGGGGTGTAGAGCCAGGTCTCGAAGAGCTGCGCGAGGGGCTTGTTCGAGACCTTCTCGGCGTACCGGACGAAGTCCCCGACCTTGGCGTTGCCGTAGGCCCGCTCGGTCGGCCAGCCCTTCAGGATCTCGAAGAACTTCTCGTCGCCGATCTCGTTGCGCAGCGCCTGCAGGGCGATGCCCCCGCGGTCGTAGACCGCGCCGTGGAACTGGTTCTCCGGACCCGGGTCACCCGGCTTGACCTGCCAGAACGCGTCCTCGGCCGGGCGCAGGGCGTAGGCCCAGTCGGCCAGCTCCTGCGCCGTTCCCTCGCCCTCCTTCTCCGACCACAGCCACTGGCTGTAGCGGGCGAAGCCCTCGTTGATCCAGATGTCCTTCCAGCCCTCGACGGACACGCTGTCGCCGTACCACTGGTGCGCCAGCTCGTGCACGACCACCGAGACGTTGGCCCCGTTGCGGAACTGCCCCGGTCCGTAGAACGGCCGCGTCTGCGTCTCCAGCGCGAAGCCGGCGGTCACGTTCGGCACGTAGCCGCCCAGCGCGTTGAAGGGGTACGGCCCGAAGACCCCCTCCAGCCACTCGGCGACCTCGCCGGTCCGCTCGACGCTCGCGCGGGCCGCTCCCGCGTTGTCGCCGAGGTCCTTGCTGTACGCGTTGAGGATCGGCAGGCCGCTCGCCGTCTTGTCGGTGGTGATGTCGAACTTGCCGACGGCGAGAGTGGCGAGGTAGGTCGCCTGCGGCTTGTTGGAACGCCAGTTGTACCGGGTCCAGCCGAGCCGCGAGGTCTGGGACTGCAGCACGCCGTTGCTGATCGCCTGGGTGCCGTCGGGCACGTTGACCGAGATGTCGAACGTGGCCTTGTCCAGCGGGTGGTCGTTGCTCGGGAACCACCAGACCGCCGAGTCGGGCTCCTGCGCCGCGACCCCGCCGTCGGGCGTGCGCTGCCAGGCCGTCCAGCCGTCCACCTTCAGCTCGGAGGGCTTCCCGGCGTACTTGACGACGACGGACAGCGGGGTGTTGCGCGCCAGCGGCTTCGCCGGGGTGACCTCCAGCTCGTGGGAACCGGACGTGGCGAACTTCGCCTTGACCCCGTTGACCCGGATCTCGCTGACCTGGAGGCCGAAGTCCAGGTTGAAACGGGTCAGGTCCTGCTTGGCGGTGGCCAGCAGGGTGGCCGTGCCTTCCAGCAGATCGGTCTTCGGCTGGTACTGCAGGCGCAGGTCGTAGTGCGACACGTCGTATCCGCCGTTGCCGCTGGCCGGGTAGTAGGGATCGCCGATACCCGGGGCGCCCGAACCCGAACCCGCCGCCGACGCCGGGATCACCAGCAGGAGGGAAGCGGCGAGCACGCTCGGGGCAATGACTTTGCGGTGCACGAATGGCTCCAAGTGGTAGGGGAGACAGATCGGTTCACACGGTGGTCCAAGGCCTTGTCGCTCGACCGTATTCACCCGTGGCGGCTCAGGTCATGTCCATGGCCCCTGCTGTCACACGATCGCCATGTGTCCGAAATTCGTATCCACCGGGTGGGGGCCGCGCCGGGAGCAGGGACCCCCGCCGCTGCACCGGATCCGCCCCGGACGGCCCGGGCGTGTCCGCGAGGAAGACGCCGAACGAGCCGCGGTCCGCTTCCGCTTGGCCGCGGATTGGCCTGAGGCAGTCGGTCCGGGCCTCCTGCGCGAGCTCGCCCCCACGGAAAGACCCCTCCGCCCGGGTGGACGGAGGGGCCGTGACGCCAGGAGTACGAGGGTTACGGGCGCCAGCGGTTCCGATCCGGGCCCTTGCACGTGTACGTCTTCCCGTTCGCGGTGCCGACTGCGCCGGCCGGAGAGCAGAACGAGCCCGGGTGGACCGTCTTCGCGCTGCTGCCGCCCGTCGTGCCGCCCGTCGTGCCGCCCGAGCCGGACGAGTCGTCGTCGCCTGTCGGGCTGCCGGGACGCTTGTAGTCCGGATCATTCGCGGGAATCAGGTACGTGGTGCCCTTCGCGGCCGGGCACTGCTTCACCAGTGAGGCATCGCTCCACTTCCCGAGGTCCAGGCGGACCGTAGTGGTCGACGTGACCTTGGTGTCCTTGTCCGGGGCCTGGAAGCAGACGTGCCACTCCTCGCCGTCCTGCGCGGCCTGCTCCGCCGTAGGGGTGTCCGTGTCCAGGTACACGTCCTCCAGCTTCACCTGCGCCACCGGGACACCCGCCTGCTTGAGATCGGCGACGGCCTTGTTGTACGTGGCGCCCACGACGTTCGGCATCACCGGCCACGGGAGCGCACCGCCGCTCTCCTTCGGGCACGGCTCACCCGTCTGCACCGCCGAGAAGTCCACGCTCCTCTTCCCACCGGCGCCGCCGGCCTGATCGCCGACCTTCTGGAAGCAGACGGTCCAGTTCCCGGTCACCAGCACGTTACGGGACTGGTCCGACGCATCCCGCACGCCCACCGCGTACCCGGCCGCCTCCGCACCCTGCCGCGCGTCGGCCAGGCCCTTGCCCGTGAAGTCCACGAGCTGTGGCAGCGCCTTCCCCGCCGCTTCCTCCGGAGCCTTCGAGGGGGAGGGCGGCGGCGCGGCAGCCGACTTCGCCCCGGGCTCGTCCTTCACCGGGTGGGCGACCGCCGCGACCATCGCGCACAGCATGAGCGCGCCCACGGTGGCGACGATCCGCAGCCACACCTGCCACGGATGCCGGAGCCCCTTCGTGGTGACCCAGACCATGGCCATCGAGGCGAACATGGCCAGGACGCCCAGCGATTCCACCACCGCCATGAGGACGGCTGCCGCGCCGATGAACCCGAAACGGGCCCCGCCGGTCTGCCACCACGGCCGCACCGGTACCGGCGGCGGAGCGTACGGATAAGGGGGCTGGGGCTGGGGCTGGCCGTAGGCCACGCGCACTCCTCGCTCGAAACAGTCGACACCTCGTCGACTGCCGGATGTTGCCGAGATGGCCGGGTACGGCCGGACCCGCGCGAAACGACGCGAAACGCGGACCCGTGAACGAGCGTGACCCCACGTTCGCCCGGCACCGCCGGACCCGTCCGGCGCCTACCCCGCACGCTACATACGCCCCGGCGCTGGCGAGGGCGAATCCCCATCACCGGGTGAGACCCGGGCCACCCGGCTCTGCCCCTACCCGGCATACCGAACAGTCGGTAACCTGCCGTGCATGACGCTTCCCCTGCTCGCCGCCCGTCGCTGTTGGCATGCTGCGATCAACCCGCTGCACGCGACGATCTACTTCTCGCCGGATCTCGGCAAGGAGCTCGCCACCCTCGGGATCAAGGACCCGGTCGCCGTCAACCTCGCGAGCCGTTCCGCCGCCATGGGCGCCGTCGGCCCCGGCACGGTGACCGCCACGTTCTACAACTACCGCCACGACCTGATCGCCCGGCACCTGCCGGCCGTGTGGGACACCGCCACGCCCGAGCAGGTCCTCGCCGCCCGGCTGCGGGCCGCCGACAGCACCCTGCGCCGGCTCCTCGGGCCCGAGACCGTCGGCTCGCCCGAGATCGCCGAGGCCGCCGACCTGGCCATGCTCGCCACCGAGGCCTGCACCCGGCACGCGCGCACGCTCTACGCCGCCCACGCCGACCTCCCCGTCCCCGACGCACCGCACCTGCGCCTGTGGCACGCCACCACCCTGCTGCGCGAGCACCGCGGCGACGGCCACCTCGCCGCCCTGCTCCTCGCGGGCCTGGACCCGGTGGAGGCCCTGATCAGCCACACCGCCACCGGCCGCGGCATGTCCGCGAAGTGGATCAAGGCCATCCGCGGCTGGGAGCAGTCCGACCTGGACGCCGCGACCGAGCGGCTGCGCGAGCGCGGCATCCTCGACGCCGACGGCGAGCTCACCGACGAGGGCAAGGCCGTGCGCGAACGCCTGGAGGCGGACACCGACCGCCTCGACGCGGCCCCGTACGAGCACCTGGGCGAGGAGGGGCTGGCCCGGCTCGCCGAACTCGGCGGCGTCTTCGTCACGAAGGCGATAGGCGCCGGGGCCTTCCCGCGCGACCTCTTCGGCCGGGCCTGACCACCGGGCGGGCAGGGTTCCCGCCGTCCGCCACCGCCACCTGCCACAATTGGCAGCCTTCCAGTGCAAACGAAGGCAGGCGGGACCCGATCGTGACGACGTCCATCGAAGGCAGGATCGCCGAGGAGCTCGGCGTACGGGAGCGGCAGGTCAAGGCCGCCGTCGAGCTGCTCGACGGCGGCTCCACCGTGCCGTTCATCGCGCGCTACCGCAAGGAAGCGACCGAGATGCTCGACGACGCCCAGCTGCGCACCCTCGAGGAGCGGCTGCGGTATCTGCGGGAGCTGGAGGACCGCCGCGCGGCGGTCCTGGACTCCGTACGGGAGCAGGGCAAGCTCACCGACGAACTGGCGGCGCGGATCGCCGCGGCCGACACCAAGGCCCGGCTGGAGGACATCTACCTGCCCTTCAAGCCCAAGCGGCGCACCAAGGCGCAGATCGCCCGCGAGGCCGGTCTGGAGCCGCTCGCCGAGGGCCTGCTCGCCGACCCGTCGGTGGAACCGGCCGCCGCCGCGGCCGCGTTCGTCGACGCCGACAAGGGCGTCGCCGACCCGGCGGCCGCCCTGGAGGGTGCCCGCGCCATCCTCACCGAGCGGTTCGGCGAGGACGCCGACCTGATCGGTGAGCTGCGCGAGCGCATGTGGGGCCGCGGCCGGCTCGCGGCGAAGGTCCGTGAGGGCAAGGAGGAGGCGGGCGCCAAGTTCGCCGACTACTTCGACTTCGCCGAGCCGTTCACCGCGCTGCCCTCGCACCGCGTCCTCGCCATGCTGCGCGGCGAGAAGGAGGACGTCCTCGACCTCACCCTGGAGCCGGAGGAGCCTCGCGAGGAGCCGGGCCCGTCCACGTACGAGGGCATGATCGCCCGCCGCTTCGGCGTCAGCGACCGCGGCCGCCCCGGCGACAAGTGGCTGGCCGACACCGTCCGCTGGGCCTGGCGTACGAAGATCCAGGTGCACCTCGGCATCGACCTGCGGATGCGGCTGCGCCAGGCCGCCGAGGACGAGGCGGTACGGGTCTTCGCGTCGAACCTGCGCGACCTGCTGCTCGCGGCCCCCGCCGGCACCCGGGCGACGCTCGGCCTGGACCCGGGCTTCCGTACCGGCGTGAAGGTCGCCGTCGTGGACGCGACCGGCAAGGTCGTGGCCACGGACGTGATCTACCCGCACGTGCCCGCCAACAAGTGGGACGAGTCCCTCGCCAAGCTCGCCCGGCTGGCGAAGGAGCACGCCGTCGAGCTGGTCGCCATCGGCAACGGCACGGCCTCCCGCGAGACCGACAAGCTGGCCGGGGACCTCATCACGCGCCACCCGGAGCTGAAGCTCACCAAGGTGATGGTCTCGGAGGCGGGCGCCTCCGTGTACTCGGCCTCCGCCTTCGCCTCGCAGGAACTGCCGGACATGGACGTGTCGCTGCGCGGCGCGGTCTCCATCGCCCGCCGCCTGCAGGACCCGCTCGCCGAGCTCGTCAAGATCGACCCCAAGTCGATCGGTGTCGGCCAGTACCAGCACGACCTGTCCGAGGTGAAGCTCTCGCGCTCGCTCGACGCGGTCGTCGAGGACTGTGTGAACGGCGTCGGAGTGGACGTCAACACCGCCTCCGCGCCCCTGCTTTCGCGGGTGTCGGGCATCAGCGGCGGCCTCGCCGAGAACATCGTGGCCCACCGCGACGCCAACGGCCCCTTCCGCAGCCGCAAGGGGCTCAAGGACGTGGCCCGGCTCGGCCCGAAGGCGTACGAGCAGTGCGCGGGCTTCCTGCGGATCCGCGGCGGGGACGACCCGCTGGACTTCTCCAGCGTGCACCCCGAGGCCTATCCGGTGGTCCGGGGCATGGCGAAGACGGCGGGCAGCGAGGTGGCGGCCCTGATCGGCAACTCCGGCGTGCTGCGCTCGCTGCGGCCCGAGCAGTTCGTCACCGAGGCCTTCGGTCTGCCCACCGTCACGGACATCCTGCGCGAGCTGGAGAAGCCGGGCCGTGACCCGCGCCCCGCCTTCAAGACGGCCACCTTCAAGGAGGGCGTCGAGAAGATCGGCGACCTGGCTCCCGGGATGATCCTGGAGGGCGTGGTCACCAACGTGGCCGCCTTCGGCGCCTTCATCGACATCGGCGTCCACCAGGACGGGCTGGCCCACGTCTCGGCGCTGTCGAAGAACTTCGTCAAGGACCCCCGGGACGTGGTCAAGCCGGGCGACATCGTCCGCGTGAAGGTCATGGACGTGGACATCCCGCGCAAGCGGATCTCGCTGACCCTGCGGCTGGAGGACGAGGCCGGGGCGGAGCGCGGCGCGGGCGCTCCCCGGCAGCGCGAGGACCGGCGGGGCGGCGGCGGTGGCGGCGGTGGCCGTCCGCCGCAGCAGCGCGGTGGGTCCGGAACCCGCGAGGGCGGCCGCAACCAGGGCCAGGGCGAACGCGGCCAGGGCCGTCAGGGCGAGCGCGGCCAGGGCGGCCAGGGCGGCGGCCAGGGTCGTCGGCAGGGCGGCGGCAGCGCCCCCGCCCCCGCCAACAGCGCGATGGCCGACGCCCTGCGCCGTGCGGGCCTCACCGCCCCCGAGGAGCGCCGCAAGAAGTAGGAGCCGTCAGGAGCCGTCATGGGTGTCTTGCAGCCACCCGGCGTGTGCCGGTCTTCGTCCGGAGTGGCCGAATAGCTTCCCCACCAGGGGACTTGCCTTGCCAACTCCCGTACAAGATCTGTAGGCATGGTGGAACGCCCGTTCGTCACTCGGCGGACGGGCTTCCGCGTTTTTCCCTCAGGACCGCATTCCCCGAGGCCGCCTCGAAGGCACAGGACGTCATGCCCATGCCCACACACGCCTACCACCGTTGCCCCGGAAAGGGTCCGAAGAGGGATCACATGCCCCACCGGCAACTCAGCATCCGCAAGAGGTGCGAGCAGATTCTCGGCCATCTGGATCTGACCCACCCCTTCTCCCTCGACGACCTGTGCCGACGGATGGCCGAGCGCCGCGGCCGCCCCATCCGGCTCCATCCGCTCCCCAAGGAAGCGGCGGAGTCCGGAGTCTGCGGACTGTGGGTGGGCACGGCCAGCGTCGACTACGTCTTCTACGAGGCGCAGACCACCCCGCTGCACCGGGAGCACATCGTCCTCCACGAACTGGGCCACATCCTCTTCGGCCACCACTCCCTCGAAGGGGAGGAGACCGACGGGAACGCCCCCGTGGTGCTCGGGCGCACCAACTACACCACCCGCCAGGAGCAGGAGGCGGAGATGCTCGCCAGCATGATCCGCATCCGCACGGCGAACGCCGGCCCTCGGTCCGCGAACGGCGCGCGCGGCACCCTGGCCCGGCTGGAGTCCGCCATGGGATACGAGCGGGGCAACGATGGCAGCTGACCTGACCGCCTTCGGCAACTGGCTCGCCGTCCCCAGCGTGGTGTGCCTGTGGACCGCCGTCCTGCTCCGCGCCCCCGGAGCCCTGCGCTCCCCCCAGCAGCGCGGCCTGTGGCTGGCCGTCGCCACCGCCGCCGCCGCGATGACCCTCAACCTCCCGGACGTCGTCTCGTACGCGATGAGCCGCGGTCCGGGCTACGCCCACACCATCGGCCTCGTCCGCAACCTCATCGGGGTGCTGTCGGCCGGCGCCGTCCTCTACTTCGTGGCCGCCACCACCCGTGGCCGCCGGCTCCAGCTCACCGCCTGCGTCGCCACCGTGGCCTGGCTCGGCGCCCTCCTCGCCCTGGACGTGGCCGCGCCCGGCCACGGCACGCACACCATGCCGCCGGCCGGCGACCCGGTGCCCTCCTTCGCGTACTGGCTCGTGCTGATCTCCGCGCACGTGACCGCCAACATCGTCTGCGTGGGCCTGTGCTCGCGCTACAGCCGCCGTACCGAGAGCCGCGGCCTGGCCGCCGGCCTGCGGCTGTTCGGCCTCGGCACCGCGCTCGCCGGGCTGTTCTGGCTGGCGTACCTGCTCAAGGCCCTGTTCGGCAGCACCTGGGCGATGCCCGCCCTCCCGCTGCTCATGAACCTGCACGGCCTGCTGCGCGCCGCCGCGATCCTGGTGCCCACCCTGTTCACCCTCCGGCGCACCTGCGCCGACATCGCCACCGCCTGGCGGCTGTGGCCGCTGTGGCGCGACCTGGTGGAAGCGGTGCCGCACGTGGCGCTCAACAAGCCGCGCGCCTGGCGGGTGATGGAGCTGCTGTGGCCGCCGGTCCCGCGCAACCTGCTCGTGTACCGCAAGGTCATCGAGACGCGCGACGCGATCCTGATCCTGGGCGAGTACGTGGCCCCCGGCGCCCTGGAACAGGCCCGCGGCCAGGTCACCGGACACGGGGTCCCCGAACAGCGGGCCACCGCCGCCGCGCTGGCCCGCGTACTGAAGGAGGCCCGGCAGGCCAAGCTCGACGGAGCGACCGGGCAGCCGGGCGAGGCGGCCGCGCTGGAACTGCCCGCCGCGATCCACACCTCGCAGGAGGGCGGGGACCTGGCGGACGAGGCCCGGTTCCTCGTCGACGTCGCCCAGGCGTACGCCGCGCCCGCCACCACAAGGAAGTGAAAGAGTCTTGACCACCGTACTGATCACCGGCGCCAGTGCCGGACTGGGCGCGGCCTTCGCCCGCGGCTTCGCCGCCAAGGGCTGCGACCTGGTCCTCGTCGCCCGCGACAAGGAACGGCTCGACGCCGTCGCCGCCGGACTGGCCCGGGAGTACGGCACCGCGTCCGAGGTGCTGCCCGCCGACCTGCTGGACCCGGCGGACTGCGCGGCCGTCTCCGAGCGGCTCGCCGACCCGGCCCGGCCCGTGGACATCCTGGTCAACAACGCGGGCTTCGGGCTGCCCGCGCCGTTCCCGTACAGCCCGGTCGACGACGAGGAACGCATGCTGGACCTGCTGGTCAAGGTCCCGCTCCGGCTCACCCACGCCGTACTGCCGGGCCTGCGCGCACGCCGCCGGGGCGCGGTCCTCAACGTCTCCTCGGTGGCCGGACTCCTGCCGACCGGGACCTACGGGGCCGCCAAGGCCTGGATCACCGCCTTCAGCGAGTCTCTGCGGGTGGACATGGCGCCGTACGGGGTCCGGGTGCTCGCCGTGGTCCCCGGCTTCACCCGCACCGAGTTCCAGGAGCGCGCCGGGATGGACGTCAGCGCGCTGCGCGACGCCGTCTGGCTGGAGCCGGAGGCCGTGGTCGCGCAGGCCCTGAAGGACCTCGCCCTGCGCCGCCCGGTGAGCATCACCGGCCGCCGCTACCGCGCGTACGCCCTCGCCGCCCGCCACCTGCCGCGCACGTTCGTGGCCGCCCGGATGGCCCGCAAGCGCCGGCCGCCGGCGGACCGGGAGGCCTGAGCGGGCCCTGTCCCCGGGTACCGGGGCCGTCGCGAGGGACCGGAACCGGCGATCTCGCGCAGGCCCACCCGTGCGGCGCGGTCGTGGGAGATCATGTCCGGGTGATTGTCGACCCGCACTTCGACGGCGACCGCGTCCGCCTTCCGGAACACGACGGCGCGCTGCCCGACGCCGCGCCCGGAGGCGTGCTGCACGCGTCGGCCGTCCAGGAGGCCGACCCGGCGGCCGTTCCGCCGGAGATCCGCACCCGCTCGGGGGAGATCGTCTTCGTGACGTCCGCCCTGAGGACGGAACTGGAGCGGTTCTGCACCGACAACGGGATCCCGGTGCGCTCGCGGCCCGACGTCTGGGGCGATCTGCTCGAACCGTTCCTCGACACCGAGTTCGACCGCCGGCACCGGGCGGCGACCCTGGACCGGCTGGCCGCCGCCGGGGTCGACGCCACCGAGGCGGCTGCGATCCGGAAGCGGGTCCGGCCGCTCATGGCGGCCTACAACTCCGTTCACCAGGACTGGTTCCACCTCGGCCTCGCCGACCTCCTCGACGCGGCAGGCTCCGACCTCGTGCCCGGGGAACTCCGCATCCCGCCCGGGGACATGCGGGCCTTCCGCGCCTGGGCCACGGACATCGCGACCCGCCCGGACCGGCCTGCGGACACGGCCTAGAGCTCGGTGACCCTGCCGCCGGAGACCTCCAGGCGGCGGGTCACGTGCACCGCGTCCAGCATCCGGCGGTCGTGCGTGACCAGCAGGAGGGTGCCCTCGTAGGCGTCGAGGGCGGCCTCCAACTGCTCGATCGCCGGCAGGTCGAGGTGGTTCGTCGGCTCGTCCAGGACCAGCAGGTTCACCCCGCGGCCCTGGAGCAGGGCCAGCGCCGCACGGGTGCGCTCGCCCGGGGAGAGGGTGGCCGCCGGGCGCAGGACGTGCGCCGCCTTCAGGCCGAACTTGGCCAGCAGGGTGCGGACCTCGGCCGGCTCGGTCTCGGGGACCGCCGCGCAGAAGGCCTCGAGCAGCGGTTCGTCGCCGAGGAACAGGCCGCGGGCCTGGTCCACCTCGCCGACCAGGACGCCGGAGCCGAGGGTGGCGGAGCCGGAGTCCGGGGCCAGCCGGCCCAGCAGGACGGCGAGCAGCGTCGACTTGCCGGCGCCGTTGGCCCCGGTGATCGCCACCCGGTCCGCCCAGTCGATCTGCAGACTGGCCGGGCCGAAGGAGAAGTCCCCGCGCTTGACCGAGGCCTCGCGCAGGGTGGCCACCACCGCGCCGGAGCGCGGGGCCGCCGCGATCTCCATGCGCAGCTCCCACTCCTTGCGGGGCTCGTCGACGACCTCCAGCCGCTCGATCGCCCGCGCCGTCTGACGGGCCTTGGCGGCCTGCTTCTCGCTCGACTCGCCCCGCAGGTTCTTGCCGATCTTGTCGTTGTCGGAGGCCTTGCGGCGGGCGTTGCGCACGCCCTTGTCCATCCAGTTGCGCTGCATCTGCGCCCGGCCTTCGAGGGCCGACTTCTTGCCCGCGTACTCCTCGAACTCCTCGCGGGCGTGGTTGCGGGCGCGCTCGCGCTCCTCCAGGTAGGAGTCGTAGCCGCCGCCGTAGAGGTTGATCTGCTGCTGGGCGAGATCCAGTTCGAGGACCTTGGTGACCGTCCGGGTCAGGAACTCGCGGTCGTGGCTGATCACGACCGTGCCGGCCCGCAGCCCCTTGACGAACCGCTCCAGCCGCTCCAGACCGTCCAGGTCCAGGTCGTTGGTGGGCTCGTCGAGGAGGAAGACGTCGTAGCGGGAGAGGAGGAGCGAGGCGAGGCCCGCGCGGGCCGCCTGACCGCCGGAGAGCGCCGTCATGGGGAGGTCGAGACCGACGGCGAGGCCGAGCTCGTCGGCGACCTCCTGGGCGCGCTCGTCGAGATCGGCGCCGCCGAGGTCGAGCCACAGGTCCAGCGCGGTCGCGTACGCGTCGTCCGCGCCCGGCGTTCCGTCCACCAGACCCTGCGTCGCCGCGTCGAGCTCGGCCTGCGCGGCCGCCACACCCGTACGGCGGGCCAGGAACTCCCGGACCGACTCCGCGGGCCGGCGCTCCGGCTCCTGCGGGAGGTGGCCGACGGCCGCTCCGGGCGGGGAGAGCCGCAGCTCCCCGGTCTCGGGGGTGTCCAGCCCGGCGAGCAGCCGCAGCAGGGTGGACTTCCCGGCGCCGTTCACGCCGACGAGGCCGATGACGTCGCCGGGGGCGACGACGAGGTCGAGATCGGCGAAGAGGGTGCGCTCACCGTGCGCGGCGGTGAGCTTCTTGGCGACGAGGGTTGCAGTCATGATGTGCCGATCCTATCCGCGCGCGGAGCGCACCCGGCATGGCCGGATAGGTGGGAAGCGCGTCATTGCGGCCATCACGTGGGCGGAACACCATGAAGCCATGTCGTCATCGCCGCGCACCGTCCTCGTCCTCCTCTACGACGGGGTCCAGAGCCTGGACGTGACCGGGCCGGTGGAGGTGTTCGCCGCGCTCGACCGCTTCCCGGGGCGCGCCGGATACGCGATCCGGACGGTTTCTCCCGCAGGAGAGCCCGTCCGCACCAGCAGCGGGCTGACGCTGGTGCCGGACGGGGAGCTGGCGAGTGCCCGGCCGGGACCCGGGACCACGGTCCTGGTGCCCGGGGGACAGTTCTCGGGGGACTTCGAGCCCCGGCTCACCGACTGGCTCCGTGCCCACGGGGGTGGCGCGGAGCGCCTGGTCTCCGTGTGCACGGGAGGCCTGCTACTGGCCGAGGCCGGGCTCCTGGACGGGCGGCGGGCGACGACGCACTGGTACGCCTGCGAGCGGATGGCGCGGGACTACCCGGCCGTCGCCGTCGAGCCGGACCCGATCTACGTACGGGACGGACCGGTGGCCACCTCGGCCGGGGTCACGGCGGGCATCGACCTCGCCCTCGCGCTGGTGGAGGAGGACCACGGGCAGGACGTCGCCCTGACGATCGCCAGGCACCTGGTGGTGTTCCTGCGCAGGCCCGGCAACCAGGCACAGTTCAGCGCGCACCTGGCCGCCCAGACGGCCCGCCGGGACCCGCTGCGGGACGTGCAGCAATGGATCGCCGAGCACCCGGGGGAGCAGCTGGGCGTCGAGCACCTCGCCGCCCGGGCCCGGCTCTCACCGCGGCACTTCGCGCGGGCCTTCCAGGCGGAGACCGGGGTCACGCCCGGCCGGTACGTCGAACGGGTCCGGGTGGACCACGCGCGGCGGCTGCTGGAGGAGAGCGGGGAAGGGATCGCACAGATCGCCCGGGCCTGCGGGTACGGGAACCCGGAGGCCCTGCGCCGGGCCTTCGTACGCACCCTCGGCCAGCCGCCCGCCGAGTACCGCCGCCGTTTCGGCACCGCCCGTCCCTGAGGGCCGGCGGCGCTCCGAGAAGCTAGAGCCGCCCCACCGGGGGCGGAGTCCTGTCCCGACCATCGCTCCGGAGGAGCCATGCAGATCGCCGTACTGCTCTACGACCACTTCACCGCCCTCGACGCCATCGGGCCCTTCGACACCCTCGGCCGGCTGACCGACGCCGAGGTCGTCTTCGTCTCCGAGCGGCCGGGACCCGTACGGACCGACAACGGGGCGCTCGCGCTCGTCGCCGACAAGGGGCTCGACGAGGTCTCCCGGCCCGACATCGTCATCGTGCCCGGCGGGCCGCATCCCGAGCGGGAGATGGCCAACCCCGTGGTCCTGGACTGGCTGCGCACGGTCGACGCCACCACCACCTGGACCACCTCGGTGTGCACCGGATCCCTGCTGCTCGCCGCCGCCGGGCTGCTCGACGGCCGGCGGGCCACCAGTCACTGGCTGTACCTGGACAAGCTCGCGAAGCACGGGGCCGAGCCCACCGGTGAGCGCGTGGTGTTCGACGGGAAGTACGTCACCGCCGCCGGGGTGTCCTCCGGGATCGACATGGGGCTCACCCTGCTCGGCCGGATCGCCGGGGACGACTTCGCCCAGGCCGTGCAGCTGATGACCGAGTACGACCCCCAGCCGCCCTACGACGCCGGCTCGCCGGACAAGGCCCCGGCGGCTCTCGTCGAGATGCTGCGGGGAACGGCGTTCCCGGCTGCCGGCTGACGGCCGGCCGTCACGGAGCCGGGGTCCACGTGAAGCGCGGAGCCCGGCGCTCCAGGAACGCGGCGACCCCCTCCGCGGTGTCCTCGCTCCCAGCCGCCTGCTCCTCCCAGTACGCGTCCCGGTCGGTCCGGCCGTCCGCGAACTCCTTGGCCGCCGCCTGCGTCAGCTGGGAGCGCGAGGCCAGGATCCGGGTGAACTCGGCGACCCGCTTGTCCAGTTGCCCGGTCGGCAGCAGCTCGTTCAGGAACCCGGCGCGCAGCGCCGTCTCCGCGCCGATCAGCTCGGCGGAGAAGAGGAGGTATTTGGCCCAGGCCGGGCCGACCAGGCTCGCCAGCCGGCGGGTGGAGGACGCGGGGTAGACGATGCCCAGCCTGGCCGGGGTCACTCCGAAGGAGGCGCCCTCCTCGGCGAAGCGCAGGTCGCAGGCGGCCGCGAGCTGGCTGCCGCCACCCACGCAGAAGCCGCGGATCGCCGCCAGCGTGGGCTTGGGGAAGGCGGCCAGCGCCTCCTCGGCGGCCACGGCCAGGGCCCGCGGGTCCGCGGCCTCCCCGGAAGCCCTGGCTTCCCCGGGCTCCGCCGCGTCCCCGGTCAGCGAGGAGATGTCGGCGCCCGCGCAGAAGGTCGGCCCGGCTCCGGTCAGCACGAGCACCCGTACCGCCGGGTCGTCCGCCAGGTCCGCCACCAGCCCCGGGAGCGCGCGCCACATGGCGGCGGTCATGGCGTTGCGCTTGGCGGGGTGCGAGATGACGATCGTGGCCACCCCGTCGGCGACCGTGTGCAGGAGGGTTGCATCCATGGCTGCGTCCATGCGCCGGATGCTATCCCGGGCGGTCATACCTATGATCAAGGGAGTCCGTCGGGGGTGCGAGGAGGTGGCACGTCCATGGGCGCAGACCGTGCAGACGGTGCACACGGTACGGGGACCCAGGCCGGGGGCCAGGAACCGCAGCGGGAGAAGAAGAAGCTCAACCGCAGCTTCGCGCTGATGACGGCGCTCGGGGTGATCCTGGTGCTGGCCGGTCTGGTCGGTCTGGTCTACACGGGCCTGGCCACGCTCACCTCGATGTTCCTCTTCGGCTGGCTGCTGCTGATCGGCGGTGTGGTGGGCCTGCTGCAGGCCGTGCAGTGGCGCAGGAGCAACTACTTCTGGCTCGCCGTCGTCGTCGCCGCGATCAACCTGGCCGCGGGCTTCGTGATCCTGCGCCGTCCCGAGGCGAGCGCCGAGGCACTGACCATGTTCGCCGCGCTGCTCTTCCTCACGGGCGGGGTGTTCCGGCTGGTCGGGGCGCTGGTGGTGCGCGGTGCCAATTTCGGGCTCGCGGTCGTCCAGGGCGCCTTCGGGATCCTGCTGGGCTTCCTGATCCTCTCCAACTGGCCCGGCAACAGTCTGTACGTGATCGGAACCTTCTTCTCCCTCGCCCTGCTGTTCGACGGGCTGAGCCTGGTGGCCATGGGCATGGGCTCCCGCCGCATCCTGGGGCTGGTCAGGGAGGACGAGGCTCCGGCGGCGGCGGCCGCGGGGGACGGGCCGGGAGAGACGGCCGGGAAGCGTCCGACAGAAGATCAGGAATAGTCGAACAACTGACTCTGTCATACGCCAGTGGTCAGAATGTGTCCGATAGACGCTGACTTCTGGTCAGCGGTCGGGTCCGGACCAGCCCGTTCCCCACTCTTGTCGCGTGGAGACGATCGAGCGTGAAGACGGGGGACGGAACATGGACGTCAGCGGGAGTGTCCCGCAGGCCAAGGCGGGTGAGGCAGAGGCTCCGGCCGACCCCCTCGCCTACGAGGGTGTGTGGAGGTTCACCGCGCCCGCGGTTGAAGAATCCGTTCCGCAGGCCCGCCGTGCGGTCAGGGACCTGCTCGGGCGCCAGGGGGTGCCGGCCCATCAGGACCTCGTGTACTCCCTGCTCCTGATCGTCTCCGAGCTGGTGACGAACTCGGTCCGGCACGCCGCTCTGCTCTCGCCGGAGGTCGCGGTCGAGGTCGCGATCGGCCGTGAGTGGGTGCGGGTGGCCGTCGAGGACAACCACCCCTACCGCCCCAAGGCACTGGAGGCCGACTTCGGTCAGACCGGCGGCCGGGGCCTGCTCCTGGTCCGGGAGATCACCCTGGAGGCCGGCGGGGTCTGCGACGTCGAGCACACCTCGACCGGCGGCAAGGTGATCTGGGCGGCCCTGCCGCTCACCGCCCCGCCGACCGCAGGCTGAGCGGCGGCCGGCGACGCGGCGGCCGGCGCTCGGCCGGACGGCGGGACGGTGTACGGGCTACCAGCCCGCCGCGTCGCCGGTCAGCTCGCGGATCGCGGGCCGCGCCGCGTCCAGCACGGTCATGAACCAGGCCGAGAACGGCACCTCGGCGTGCCGCTTCGCCAGCTCCCCGGCGGTGACGAAGGCGGTGTCCTCGACCTCCTCCGGATCCGGCCGCACGACCGTCTGCGCGAGTCCCACGAAGAGGTGATTGAACTCCTGCTCCACCAGACCCGACGCGGGGTCCGGGTGGTTGTAGCGCACCGTCCCCGCCTGCGCGAGCAGCGAGGGCGACAGGCCCAGCTCCTCATGGGTCCGCCGGGCCGCGGCCGCGAACGGAGACTCCCCGGGATAGGGGTGACCGCAACAGGTGTTCGACCAGACGCCGGGGGAGTGGTACTTCCCGAGGGCCCGCTGCTGGAGCAGCAGACGGCCCTGCTCGTCGAAGAGGAACACGGAGAACGCCCGGTGCAACAGCCCGGGCGCCTGATGGGCGGAGAGCTTCTCCGCCGTGCCGATGGTGTTGCCGGCCTCGTCGACCAGTTCGAGCATGATCGGTTCTTGAGTACCGGTGCCGTTGGACGCGCTGTTCGCGGCGGTGGCTGGTGTGGTCGGCATACCCATCCTTCGCTTCGGACTTCGGCCTTCAGTCTGCCGTACAAAAGAGGCTTGTCCCCACTTCGGACATCCACGCATGTCCGCCCCCCGTCGCGTGCTACGCGCCGGGGGGCGGATCACCTCACGTCTCGCTCACGTGTCACTCACATGACCTCGTGTGCGGCTCAGACTCCGAACGGGGCCGGATATCTGATCGTTCCCGCCGGGACCGGACGGGAATCATCCAGCACCAGCGCCATCACGGCTTCGTCGGGGACCTCGAAGGGGGCCCGGATACCGAAGTACGACGCCGGGACGAAACCGAAGCGCGGGTAGTACTCCGGGTGCCCCAGGACGAGGACCAGTTGCTCCCCGCGCTCCCGGGCCGCCGCGAGCAGGGCCCGTACGACCGAGCTGCCCGCGCCCGAGCGCTGCAGCGCGGGATCGGCCGCCACCGGGGCGAGGGCGAGCGCCGGTGAGCCGTCGACCTCGCAGCGGGTCAGCAGGGCGTGCGCCGCCACCGAACCGTCCGGGGCCTCGGCCACGTACGACAGCCCGGGCAGCCACGAGCCGTCGGCGCGCAGCGCGTCCACGAGGTCGGCCTCCAGCGGAGTCCCGAAGGCCGCCAGGTTGATCTCCCGGACCGCGGCCGCGTCGGCCACGGCCTCCGGCCGGGCGGGCCAGGCGTCGCCGTCCCCGGCGCTCACCGGGCGCAGGACGTAGCCCGTGTACCCGTACTCGTGCCCGTGGCGGGCCCGTACGTCGAGCTCCTCGCGCGTCGCGGCCAGGGCCCGCGCCATCGCCGGGCCGCCGGCTGCGGCCAAGGAACGGACCCGCTCGGCGAGCGGGCCGTAGTACTCGGCCCAGTCGGAGTCGGGCAGCTCGTGCACGCCGAGCACCTGGTACCCGGCGGCCTGGGCGGCCGCGAGGTTGCCGGCGGTGGTGCGCAGTGCGTAGTGCGGGTCCCAGAAGGCGCGGGCGCCCGCGGACGGATCGGGGACCGTCCACCCGCACTCGGTCAGGACGAGGGTGCCGCCCGGGGCGAGCAGCCGCTTCCACCGCGCGAGCGCGGCGTCGAAGCCGAGGATGTAGGCGGAGCCCTCCGCCCAGACGAGGTCGAAGGAGCCGTCCTCGAAGTCCTCGCCGGTCAGTGCGCCCATGTCCGCCTCGATCGTGCGGACCCGGTCGGCGAGGCCGCGGGCCGCGGCGGCCGTGCGGAGCTCGTCGAGGAAGGGGGCGTGCAGGTCGACGGCGGTCACCTCGGCGCCGGTGCCGGACGCGGCCGCCTCGGCGGCGAGCAGCAGCGCGCTGCGGCCCGGGCCGCACCCCAGGTCGAGGACGCGCGGCCGCTCGGGCAGCGGTCCGCACAGGGACAACAGGTGGCGGGTGCTCGCGTCGGAGCCCGGAGCCTGCCGGGGCAGGCCGTGGTGCAGGGCGAAGAAGGCGTGCGTGAAGTCGTCGACGCCCTCGGGATCGGAGGAATCGTCGAAGGAATTGCTGTCGGTCAACGTGAACCCTTGGAACGGGGGCTCCGGCCGACGAGGCCCAGCTGTGTGATCAGGCCCGGCCGGATGCCCGGAAGGAAGGGGAGATGCACCGGAGTTCGCTGCGCATGGCCGCGAGCACTACGACGGTCATCAACCCACCTCTTTCCACTCGACACGTCCAGGGGCGTGTCCACCGTAACATCCGGGCCGTTTGTGGTACCGCGCCGTGATCGTCAATGATGATCGGAACCCGGCCCGAGGCCCGAATATTCGGCTTATCAGGGCGTAAACGGGTGGTGAACCCCTGCTTCCATTCATCCGATAGCCTCTGCCGACGTGCCGCCGCCCCATGAGGGCGCGCGTTCGGAATCCGTTACAAGGAGTGAGTTCGTCTGCCGACCGTCATCCTCACCGGCCTGCCGGTCCCCGGATCACCGCTCGCGGACGAGCTGCGCTCCCTCGGCTTCGACGTCCGCCCGGCCGCCGGTCCCCAGGACGCCGCCGCCGCGCTGGCGGGCGTACCCGCCGACCAGCGGGTGGCCGTCGTGGACAGCGCCTTCGTCGGGCACGTGCACGCGCTGCGCCTCGCACTGACCGACCCGCGCTTCGACGCCTGCGCCGTGACCGGTGCCCTCGCCGTCCAGGCCGGAGCCCGCGGGGCCCTCGACAAGGCTGCCGCCGAGGCCGCCGCGGGCACCGACGGGGCCGGCCCGTACGCCGACCGGCTCGCCGCCGCCGTCGAGGCCGCCGGGACCACCGTCCAGCGCCCCGAACTGGGCACGCTCGTCGCCGCGGTCCCCGCCGGCCCTGCCGAGCGCGACGCGGCGACCGCCGCCGTCGCCGCCGTCGACGACGAGGCCGTACGCCTGCGGACCGCCGTGAAGTCCCGCGACGGCTTCTTCACCACCTTCTGCATCAGCCCCTACTCGCGCTACATCGCCCGCTGGTGCGCGCGCCGCGGCCTGACCCCGAACCAGGTCACCACCGCCTCGCTGATCACCGCGCTCGTCGCGGCCGGCTGCGCGGCCACGGGCGAGCGCTGGGGCTACGTGGCGGCCGGGGTGCTGCTCCTCGTCTCCTTCGTGCTGGACTGCACCGACGGGCAGCTCGCCCGCTACTCGCTCCAGTACTCGACGATGGGTGCCTGGCTCGACGCCACCTTCGACCGCGCGAAGGAGTACTCCTTCTACGCGGGCCTCGCCCTCGGCGCGGCCAGGAACGGCGACGACGTCTGGGCCCTGGCCGTCGGCTCCATGATCCTGATGACCTGCCGGCACGTCGTGGACTTCTCCTTCAACGAGGCCAACCACGACGCCACCGCCAACACGAGTCCCACGGCCGCCCTCTCCGGCCGGCTCGACAGCGTCGGCTGGACCGTGTGGGTCCGCCGGATGATCATCCTCCCGATCGGTGAGCGCTGGGCGATGATCGCGGTCCTGACCGCCTTCACCACCCCCCGGATCGTCTTCTACGCCCTGCTGATCGGCTGCGCCTTCGGCGCGCTCTACACCACCGCCGGCCGGGTCCTGCGTTCCCTGACGCGCAAGGCCACCCGCACCGACCGGGCGGCCCAGGCGCTGGCCGACCTGGCCGACTCCGGCCCGCTCGCCGAGCTCCAGGCCCGCCTGCTCCGCGGCCGCGCCGGGTCCTTCGGCTCCGTGTACGTGGCGGCCCTCGGCACGCTGGTGATGATCGCGGGCGCCGTGTTCCTGCCCTTCGGCGACCCGCGGCTGATCGCCGTCGCGGTGATCTACGTCATGGCGGCCGGCCTCGCCGTCGCCGCACCCCTCAAGGGCGCCCTGGACTGGCTCATCCCGCCGCTGTTCAGGGCCGCCGAGTACACCACCGTGCTGGTCCTCGCGATGAAGGCGGACGTCCCCGGGGCCCTCCCGGCGGCATTCGGCCTGATCGCGGCGGTCGCCTACCATCACTACGACACGGTGTACCGCATCCGCGGCGGCACCGGCGCGCCCCCGCACTGGCTGGTGCGGACGATCGGCGGCCACGAAGGCCGGGTCCTGCTGATCACGGCCCTGGCGGCCGTCCTCGTATCGCGCGAAGCGGACTTCCCCGTCGCGCTCACGGCCGTGGCCGTGTTCGTGGCACTCGTGGTGCTCGTGGAGAGCATCCGATTCTGGGTCTCCTCCGGAGCACCCGCCGTACATGACGAAGGAGAACCAGCATGATCGGCCTTGTACTCGCTGCCGGTGCCGGACGCCGTCTGCGTCCCTACACCGACACCCTGCCCAAGGCGCTCGTGCCGGTCGGCCCCGAGGGTGACGAGGAGAGCCTGACGGTTCTCGACCTGACCCTGGGCAACTTCGCCGAGGTCGGCCTGACCGAGGTCGCCATCGTCGTCGGCTACCGCAAGGAAGCCGTGTACGCCCGCCGCGAGGCCCTGGAGGCCAAGTACGGCGTCAAGATCACGCTGATCGACAACGACAAGGCCGAGGAGTGGAACAACGCCTACTCCCTGTGGTGCGCGCGTGAGGTCCTCAAGCAGGGTGTGATCCTCGCCAACGGCGACACCGTCCACCCGGTCTCGGTCGAGCGCACCCTGCTCGCCGCCCGCGGCAGCGGCCAGAAGATCATCCTCGCCCTCGACACGGTCAAGAACCTGGCCGACGAGGAGATGAAGGTCGTCACCGCCGAAGGGAAGGGCGTCCAGAAGATCACCAAGCTCATGGACCCCGCCGACGCCACCGGCGAGTACATCGGTGTCACCCTCATCGAGCCCGAGGCCGCCGAGCAGCTCGCCGAGGCGCTGAAGACCACCTTCGAGCGGGACCCCGACCTCTACTACGAGGACGGCTACCAGCAGCTCGTCAACGACGGCTTCACCATCGACGTGGCCCCCATCGGCGACGTGAAGTGGGTCGAGATCGACAACCACGACGACCTCGCCAAGGGCCGGACGATCGCATGCCAGTACTGACGAGGCTCATCCCCTCGCCCGTCGTCGTCGACATCAGTCGCGGGGCGATGGACGACCTGGCCGGCCTCCTGGCCGACCAGCGGATCTCCGCCTCCGGCAAGCTGGCCATCGCGATCAGCGGCGGCTCCGGCGTGGCGCTGCGCGCCAAGCTGGAGCCGGTGCTGCCGCACGCCGACTGGTACGCGGTCGTCGACGGCACCATCGACTCCGCGGTCAAGCTGGCCGACGACATAAAGGGCCGCCGCTACGACGCCGTCGTGGGCCTGGGCGGCGGCAAGATCATCGACGTGGCCAAGTACGCCGCGGCGCGGGTCGGGCTGCCCATGGTGGCCGTCGCCACCAACCTCTCGCACGACGGCATCTGCTCGCCGGTGTCCATCCTGGACAACGACAACGGCCGCGGTTCCTACGGTGTGCCGACGCCGATCGCCATGGTGATCGACCTCGACGTGATCAAGGAAGCCCCGGTCCGGTTCATCCGCGCCGGCATCGGTGACGCGATCTCCAACATCTCGGCGATCGCCGACTGGGAGCTCTCGCACAAGATCAACGGTGAGCCCGTCGACGGCCTGGCCGCCGCCATGGCCCGTACCGCCGGCGAGTCCGTGCTGCGCCACCCCGGCGGATGCGGCGACGACGAGTTCCTCACCGTGCTCTCCGAAGCGCTGGTGCTCTCCGGCATCGCCATGTCGATCAGCGGGGACTCCCGCCCGTCGTCCGGTGCCTGCCACGAGATCAGCCACGCCTTCGACCTGCTCCACCCGGGACGCTCCGCGCTCCACGGCGAGCAGGTCGGCATCGGCGCCGCCTTCGCGATGCACCTGCGCGGGGCCACCGAGCAGTCCGGCCTCTTCGCCGAGGTGCTGCGCCGGCACGGCCTGCCGGTCGGACCCGAGGAGATCGGCTTCAGCGTCGACGAGTTCGTCGCGGCCGTCGAGTACGCCCCCCAGACCCGCCCGGGACGCTTCACGATCCTGGAGCACCTCAACCTGTCCGCCGCCGAGATCAGGGACGCTTACGCCGACTATGTCAAGACCATCCGTAGCTGAACTGAGGCCCGTCGTCCACCCTGCGGGCGTCAAGGACCGGGTCAGCGGCGAGCACTGGGGCGGGCGCCTCTACATGCGCGAGATCTCCCTGCGCATCACCCGCGTCCTGGTCACCACCAAGGTCACGCCGAACCAGCTGACCTACCTGATGACCCTGGCCGGCGTCCTCGCCCTCCCGGCCCTGCTGGTGCCGGGCGTCTGGGGTGCCGTCCTCGGCGTGATCGCGGTCCAGATGTACCTGCTGCTCGACTGCGTCGACGGCGAGGTCGCCCGCTGGAAGAAGCAGTTCTCGCTCTCCGGCGTGTACCTGGACCGGGTCGGCGCCTACCTGTGCGACGCCGCGGTCCTGGTCGGCTTCGGCCTGCGTGCCGCCGACCTGTGGGGCCCCGGCGGCGCCGACTGGCTGTGGGCCTTCCTGGGCACCCTGGCCGCGCTCGGCGCCATCCTGATCAAGGCCGAGACCGACCTGGTCGGCGTCGCCCGCCACCAGGCCGGCAAGCCCGTGGTCAAGGACGCGGCCGCCGAGCCGCGCGCGAAGGGCATGGCGCTCGCCCGCAGGGCCGCCGCCGCGCTCAAGTTCCACCGCCTGATCCTCGGCATCGAGGCCTCGCTGCTCATCCTGGTGCTGGCCGTCGTGGACCAGATCCAGGGCGACCTGTACTGGTCCCGGGTCGGGGTCGCCGTGCTGGCCGCCATCGCGATGCTCCAGACCGTGCTGCACCTGGTGTCCATCCTCGCCTCCAGCAGGCTCAAGTGAGTGCCCCGCTGCGGCTGGGCGCCGTGATCATCACCATGGGCAACCGGCCCGACGAGCTCAAGGCGCTCCTCGACTCGGTGGCCCGCCAGGACGGAGCCCCCGTCGACGTGGTCGTCGTGGGCCAGGGCGTGCAGGTCACCGGCCTGCCCGAGGGCGTCCGCAGCATCGACCTGCCCGAGAACCTGGGTATCCCGGGCGGGCGCAACGTCGGAATCGAGGCCTTCGGCCCCGGCGGCAGCGACGTGGACGTGCTGCTCTTCCTGGACGACGACGGTCTCCTGGAGCGCACCGACACCGCCGAGCTGTGCCGGCAGGCCTTCGCCGAGGACCCCGCGCTCGGGATCATCAGCTTCCGGATCGCCGATCCGGAGACCGGTGTGACCCAGCGCCGGCACGTGCCGCGGCTGCGCGCCTCCGACCCGATGCGCTCTTCGCGCGTGACCACCTTCCTGGGCGGCGCCAACGCCGTCCGCACGACGGTGTTCGAGCAGGTCGGAGCGCTGCCGGGGGAGTTCTTCTACGCGCACGAGGAGACCGATCTGGCCTGGCGGGCGCTCGACGCAGGGTGGCTGATCGACTACCGGTCGGACATGGTGCTGCTGCACCCGACAACTGCCCCCTCCCGGCACGCGGTCTACCACCGTATGGTGGCTCGTAACCGGGTGTGGCTCGCCCGCCGCAACCTGCCCGCCCCGCTGGTCCCGGTCTACCTGGGCGTCTGGCTCCTGCTGACGCTCGTACGCAGGCCGTCGGCACCCGCGCTCAAGGCCTGGTTCGGCGGTTTCCGGGAGGGGTGGACCACTCCCTGCGGACCCCGCCGCCCGATGAGATGGCGAACGGTCTGGCGGTTGACCCGGCTGGGCCGACCTCCTGTCATCTGACCAGCCCGCGTCTGGGAACATGACGCGATCACGGGCCTCGAGCCACCAGCCTGATGCCCACCTGGCCGCATCTTGAAGACGAAAGTTTCAACTTGTGAGTGACACAACCCACGACGGCGCCCTCGCCACGAGCAGGCCGCTGTCCGACGACGCGGGGCTGAGCCCCGCGGAGCTCGCCAGGAAGTACGGCCTCTCGGTCAGCGGCGCCAGGCCCGGCCTCGGCGAGTACGTACGGCAGCTCTGGGGCCGGCGCCACTTCATCATGGCCTTCTCCAGGGCCAAGCTGGTCGCGCAGTACAGCCAGGCGAAGCTCGGCCAGGTCTGGCAGGTGGCGACCCCACTGCTCAACGCGGTCGTCTACTGGCTGATCTTCGGCCTGATCCTCAAAGCCGGCCGGGAGATGCCCAAGGACGTCTACATCCCGTTCCTGGTGATGGGCATCTTCGTCTTCACCTTCACCCAGAGCTCTCTGATGGCGGGCGTCCGGGCGATCTCCGGGAACCTCGGCCTGGTGCGGGCGCTGCACTTCCCGCGCGCCGCCCTGCCGGTGTCCTTCTCGCTCCAGCAGCTCCAGCAGCTGCTGTACTCGATGATCGTCGTCTTCGTGATCGCCGTCTGCTTCGGCAACTACCCGCAGCTCTCCTGGCTGCTGGTGATCCCGACCCTGGCGCTCCAGTTCGTCTTCAACACCGGCCTCGCCATGATCTTCGCGCGGGCGGGTTCCAAGACCCCCGACCTCGCGCAGCTGATGCCGTTCGTGATGCGTACCTGGATGTACGCCTCCGGCGTCATGTTCCCGATCGGGATCTACCTCAAGGACCAGCCCGCGTGGATCAGTGACCTGCTGCTGTGGAACCCGGTCGCGATCTACATGGACCTCATCCGGTTCGCGCTGATCGACGACTACGCGGCGAGCAACCTGCCTCCGCACGTGTGGGCCTTCGCGGTGGGCTGGGCCGCGGTGATCGGCATCGGTGGCTTCGTGTACTTCTGGAAGTCTGAGGAGCGTTACGGCCGTGGCTGACAACACCCAGGGGCGCGTCCCCACCGTGATCGCGGACGGCGTCCACATCGTGTACCGGGTCAACACCGGCAGCAGCGGCAAGGGCGCGGCCACGGCCGCGCTCAGCAAGATAGTCCGCCGGAAGAAGGGCGAGGCCCCGGGCGTCCGGCGGGTCCACGCCGTGCGCGGCGTCTCCTTCACCGCCTACCGCGGCGAGGCCATCGGCCTCATCGGGTCCAACGGCTCCGGCAAGTCGACCCTGCTGCGCGCCATCGCGGGCCTGCTGCCCTGCGAGGAGGGCAAGGTCTACACCGACGGCCAGCCCTCGCTGCTGGGTGTCAACGCGGCCCTGATGAACGACCTCACCGGTGAGCGGAACGTCGTTCTCGGCGGTCTCGCGATGGGTATGAGCCGCGAGCAGATCAAGCAGCGTTACCAGAGCATCGTCGACTTCTCGGGCATCAACGAGAAGGGCGACTTCATCTCCCTGCCGATGCGTACCTATTCCTCCGGCATGGCGGCGCGTCTGCGCTTCTCCATCGCGGCGGCCAAGGACCACGACGTTCTGATGATCGACGAGGCCCTGGCCACCGGTGACCGCAGCTTCCAGGTGCGTTCGGAGGACCGGATCCGCGAACTGCGGCAGAAGGCCGGCACGGTCTTCCTGGTGAGCCACAACAACAAGTCCATCCGCGACACCTGTGACCGGGTGCTGTGGCTGGAGAAGGGTGAGCTCCTGATGGACGGGCCCACCGAGGAAGTCGTCTCGGCATACGAGAAGGCCACCAACGGCTGACCTCCGGGTCGCGCGGCGCCCTCTTCCGGCGCTTTTCCGCTTCACCCGAAGGCCCCCGCCGCTCAGCGCGGCGGGGGCCTCAATCGTGTTCTCGCATTTCGCGGCGACATTCGGTGGCGGAGCGAATACCCGAGAGGGCTCCGCGACGTTCTACAGCGTAAGCTGAGGCGGTCCTCAATCGCGGCAAGAGGGGACGATTCCCCGCAGGTGAAGGGCCTTGGGGCAGCCCGGGGAATCCCCCGGCGGCGTGTCCGAAATAGGATGTAATGGGTCGGCAGTGTAGAACGGGAGATGTGACGGCAATGGCTACGGGAATTCTCCGGCCCCCAGGCACGACGGCCGTCCCCGCCCCGGGCGGCGGGCGGTGAACCCGGGGCACGGCATCCGACCCCTGGCCGACACGGTCCACGTGAGCGCCACCCTCGACAAAGCGGCCGCCGAGAACTTCCCCGTCGCCCCCGTCTTCCTGCCCCGCGCCTGGCGCGACGGGCTGACGGCCGTCTACGGGTACGCCCGCCTCGTCGACGACATCGGCGACGGCGATCTCCCCCCCGGCGGACACGACGCCGTCCTCCTCGGTCTCGACCCCGCCGCGGTCGACGACCGGCTCGCCATGCTCGACGCCCTCGAAGCCGACCTGCACCGCGTCTTCAACGGTTCCGCCGGACCCGCCGGCCCGCCGCGGCACCCGCTGCTGCAGGCCCTGCAGCCCGTCGTCCGCGCCCACGGTCTGACCCCGGAGCCGTTCCTCGCCCTGATCGAGGCCAACCGCCAGGACCAGCGGGTCGCGCGCTACGGGACGTACGCCGACCTGGTCGGCTACTGCGAGCTGTCCGCGAACCCGGTCGGCCGCCTCGTCCTCTCCCTCACCGGCACCAGCACCCCCGAACGGATCCGCCGCTCCGACGCCGTCTGCACCGCCCTGCAGATCGTCGAACACATCCAGGACGTCGCCGAGGACCTCGGCCGCGACCGGATCTACCTGCCCGCCGAGGACCTGCGCCGCTTCCACGTGACCGAGGCGGAGCTCGCGGCCCCGTCGGCCGGCGCGTCCGTACGCTCCCTGATCGCATTCGAAACCGAGCGCGCACGCGAACTGCTGCACGAGGGCACCCCGCTCGTGGGCAGCGTGCACGGCAGACTCCGGCTGCTGCTCGCGGGCTTCGTGGGAGGGGGGCGTGCGGCTCTGCGAGCCGTCACCGCCGCCGGTTTCGACGTACTCCCCGGCCCGCCCAAGCCCACCAAGAGCGGCCTGCTCCGCGAGGTGGCCGCCGTCCTGCGCACAGCGCCGAGAAAGGGGTGAGCCCGACCGTGGAGGGCCCCACACACGTGTCCGCACCGGTCCAGGCCGCCTACAGCTACTGCGAGGCCGTCACCGGTTCACAGGCACGCAACTTCGCCTACGGCATCCGGCTGCTGCCGAACGACAAGCGGCAGGCGATGTCCGCGCTGTACGCCTTCTCGCGGCGGGTCGACGACATCGGCGACGGCACGCTGGCGCCCGAGGCCAAGTTCGCCCGGCTGGAGGAGACCCGCGCCCTGCTCGGGCGGATCCGTGCGGAGGAGGTCGACGAGGACGACACCGACCCGGTCGCCGTCGCCCTCACGCACGCCGCGCGCCGCTTCCCGATCCCGCTCGGCGGCCTCGACGAGCTCATCGACGGGGTCCTGATGGACGTCCGCGGCGAGACGTACGAGACCTGGGACGACCTCAAGACCTACTGCCGCTGCGTGGCCGGGGCCATCGGGCGGCTCTCGCTCGGCGTGTTCGGCACGGTGAACGGCTCGGGCCTCGGAGCGGCCGACGCCGCGCGCGCCGGGGAGTACGCCGACACCCTCGGCCTCGCCCTGCAACTCACCAATATCCTCCGGGACGTCCGCGAGGACGCGGGCAACGGGCGCACCTACCTGCCCGCCGAGGACCTCGCCAAGTTCGGCTGCTCGGAAGGCTTCCACAGCGACCGGATGCCCGCCGGTGCCGACTTCGCCGGGCTCGTCCACCACGAAGTCCGGCGCGCCCGGGCCCTGTTCGCCGAGGGCTACCGGCTGCTGCCGATGCTCGACCGGCGCAGCGGCGCCTGCGTGGCCGCCATGGCCGGCATCTACCGGCGCCTGCTGGACCGCATCGAGCGGGAACCGGAGGCGGTGCTGCGGGGCCGCGTGTCGCTGCCGCCGCACGAGAAGGCGTACGTCGCCGTGCGCGGCCTGTCCGGACTCGACGCGCGGACCGTCACCCGCCAGAACACCCGGAGGCGAGCCTGATGACCGCGATCACCCCGCTTCCGGAGGCGGCGGCCGGACCGGCGGCCGTCGCCGCGGCGCGCACACGCCCGCGCCCGCCGGGCCGTCCCGGCCGGGACGCCGCCCGGGCAACCGCCCCGGCGGCGGGTGCGTCTCTTCCGGCGGACCGCGGCCACGCGGGCCGGGCCGCCGCACACCGGGCTGCCCCGCCCGCGCAGGACCGAACGGCCGGCCCGGAGGGCCACCGCACCACGGGGGAGGGCGCATGAGCGGCTTCGAACAGCACGCCGTCGTCGTGGGCGGCGGACTCGCAGGGGTCACCACCGCCCTCGAACTCGCCGACGCCGGGCTCCGCGTCACCCTGCTGGAGGGCCGCCCCCGGCTCGGCGGGCTCGCCTTCTCCTTCAAGCGCGGCGACCTCGAGGTCGACAACGGCCAGCACGTCTACCTGCGCTGCTGCACCGCCTACCGATGGTTCCTCGACCGCATCGACGGCGCCGCCCTCGCGCCCCTGCAGGACCGGCTCGACGTACCCGTCCTGGACGTCGCCCACCCCGGCGGACCGCGCCTGGGCCGGCTGCGCCGCAGCGCCCTGCCCGTGCCCCTGCACCTGGCCGGTTCGCTCGCCCGCTACCGGCACCTCTCCCTCGCCGAACGTCTGAGCGTCGGCCGCGCCGCCCTCGCGCTGCGCCGCCTGGACCCCACCGACCCGGCGCTGGACGGCCTGGACTTCGCGACCTGGCTCGGCCGCTACGGGCAGTCCGCCCGCACGATCGAGGCCCTGTGGGACCTGGTCGGCATCGCCACCCTGAACGCCACCGCCGAGCAGTCCTCGCTGGGCCTGGCCGCCATGGTCTTCAAGACCGGCCTGCTCTCCGAGAACGGCGCCGCCGACATCGGCTGGGCCCGGGTACCGCTGGGCGAACTGCACGACACCCTCGCCCGCAAGGCGCTCGACGCGGCCGGCGTACGGACCGAGCTGCGCACCCGCGTCACGGACATCTCCCGTATGCCCGAAGGGGCGTGGCGGATCGACACCGAGGAAGAGTCCCTGGAGGCGGGCACCGTCGTCCTCGCCGTCCCGCAGCGCGAGGCGCACGGACTGCTGCCCGCCGGCGCCCTCCCGGACCCCGACAAGCTCCTGGACATCGGCACCGCGCCCATCCTCAACGTCCACGTGGTCTACGACCGCAAGGTGCTCAAGCAGCCCTTCTTCGCCGCTCTCGGTTCCCCGGTGCAGTGGGTCTTCGACCGCACCGAATCCTCCGGACTCCCCGACGGCGGCCAGTACCTGGCCCTGTCCCAGTCCGTCGCCCAGGACGACATCGACGAGCCCGTCTCGGTCCTGCGCGCCAAGTACCTGCCCGAGCTGGAGCGGCTGCTGCCCGCCGCGCGCGGCGCCAAGGTACGGGACTTCTTCGTCACCCGGGAGCGGACGGCCACCTTCGCCCCCACCCCCGGCGTCGGCCGGCTGCGCCCCGGGGCGCGCACCGACACGCCGGGGCTCTACCTCGCCGGTGCGTGGACTGCCACGGGCTGGCCCGCGACCATGGAGAGCGCCGTCCGGAGCGGACTGAGCGCGGCCCACGCCGCACTCGCCGCGCTCGGCCGCCACCGCGAACACCCTCTGCAGGAGGCGGCATGACGAGCACCATCAGCAGCACCGGCACCACCAGCACCGCAAGTACAGGAACAAGAGGAGAGCCAGTGAACCCGGGGAACCCGGCTGTCGAGAACACGGATGCCAGTGTGGGCACAGCCGGAGGGGGCGTGGAGAAGGCGGACACGATCGCGCTCCTGGAACGCGGCCGTACGCTCTCGACCCCCGCGCTCCGCGCCGCCGTCGACCGGCTCGCGGCGCCCATGGACACCGTCGCCGCCTACCACTTCGGCTGGATCGACGCCCAGGGCAACGTGGCGGACGGCGACGGCGGCAAGGCCGTGCGCCCCGCGCTCGCGCTGCTCTCCGCCGAGGCCGCGGGCGCCGCGGCCGAGGTCGGCATCCCGGGCGCCGTCGCGGTCGAACTCGTGCACAACTTCTCGCTGCTGCACGACGACCTGATGGACGGCGACGAGCAGCGCCGCCACCGCGACACGGTGTGGAAGGTGCACGGACCGGCCCTCGCGATCCTGGTCGGCGACGCCCTGTTCGCCCTCGCCAACGAGGTGCTGCTGGAGCTCGGCACCGTGGAGGCGGGCCGCGCGACCCGCCGGCTGACCACCGCCAGCCGCAAGCTCATCGACGGCCAGGCGCAGGACATCTCCTACGAGCACCGCGAGCGCGTCAGCGTCGAGGAGTGCCTGGAGATGGAGGGCAACAAGACCGGTGCGCTCCTCGCCTGCGCGGTCTCCATCGGCGCGGTGCTCGGCGGCGCGGACGACCGTACCGCCGACAAGCTGGAGGAGTACGGCTACCACCTGGGCCTCGCCTTCCAGGCCGTCGACGACCTGCTCGGCATCTGGGGCGACCCGGAGGCGACCGGCAAGCAGACCTGGAGCGACCTGCGCCAGCGCAAGAAGTCCCTGCCGGTGGTCGCCGCCCTCGCCGCCGGCGGGGAGGCCTCCGAGCAGCTCGCCGAACTGCTCGCCGCCGACGCCAAGAGCAGCGACTTCGAGAACTTCTCGGAGGAGGAGTTCGCGGCCCGCGCGGCCCTCATCGAGGAGGCCGGCGGCCGCCGGTGGACCGCCGACGAGGCGCGCCGCCAGCACGCCGTCGCGATCCGGGCCCTGGACGACGTCGACATGCCGCAGCGCGTGCGCGACCAGCTCGTGGCCCTCGCGGACTTCGTCGTCGTGCGCAAGAGGTGATCGCCACCCGACAGCGGATATGAATCGCGAGTCGCCGGCCGGCGCCGCCACCTGAGCGTGGCGCGCACCGGCCGACGGCAGACCCCAGCACAGCAGAGGACACTGTTCTAAGGGGAAGCCATGACAGCGACGACCGACGGCAGCGCCGAGAGCGCCGGCGCCGGCAGCGAATCCACCCCGGGCGCCCAGGGCCTCCCGGCAGGCCCCGGCGTGGGGCGCGCCCGTGGCCCGGCCGCAGAACCGGGGCCGCCCGCCCCGTCCCGCGCGGGCCGGGCAGGCCCGCGGGCCGAGTACGGACCGCCGGGCACGCCCGGCGCGCAGGGCGCCCGCTGCGCCCCACCGGCGGCCGGACCGGGGCAGTCGACCCCGCCCGCCGGCCGTCAGGGCGTGGCCACGATGCCGCCCGCGGCGAAGCCGGGCGGCCCGCCCGCGCCGACCACCGGCCGGGGCGGCGGCCGTGCCCTCACCGCGGACCCGTCCGCCGGACCGGGGCCCGACCGGCCGGTCCGGACCACCGTGGCCGCGGACCTGCCCCGGCCGCCGGACGGCGCCCCGCCGGGGGTGTACGAGGCCGCCGCGCGCGCCACCAGGAACCTGCTGGACCGCCAGGACCCCGAAGGCTGGTGGAAGGGCGACCTGGAGACCAACGTCACCATGGACGCGGAGGACCTGCTGCTGCGGCAGTTCCTCGGGATCCGGGACGAGGCCACCACCTCGGCCGCCGCCCTCTTCATCCGCGGCGAACAGCGCGAGGACGGCACCTGGGCCACCTTCCACGGCGGACCGCCCGAACTGTCCGCCACCATCGAGGCCTACGTCGCGCTGCGCCTCGCCGGGGACGCGCCGGACGCCCCGCACATGTCCCGGGCCTCGGCCTGGATCCGGGCCCACGGAGGGATCGCCGCCGCCCGCGTCTTCACCCGGATCTGGCTGGCCCTCTTCGGCTGGTGGAACTGGGAACACCTGCCCGAACTCCCGCCCGAGCTGGTCTTCCTGCCGCCCTGGGTGCCGCTGAACATCTACGACTTCGGCTGCTGGGCCCGCCAGACCATCGTCCCGCTCACCGTGGTCTCCGCCCTGCGCCCGGTCCGCCCGGCCCCCTTCGCCCTCGACGAGCTGCACGCCGACGCGCGCACGCCCCACCCCGCCCGCAGACTCGCCCCGCTGACCAGCTGGGACGGCGCCTTCCAGCGGATGGACAAGGCCCTGCACGTCTACCGCCGGTTCGCCCCGCGCCGGCTGCGCAAGGCGGCGATGGCCACCGCCGGCCGCTGGATCGTCGAACGACAGGAGAACGACGGCTGCTGGGGCGGGATCCAGCCGCCCGCCGTGTACTCGGTCATCGCCCTGCACCTGCTCGGCTACGACCTCGGGCATCCGGTGATGCGCGCCGGACTGGAGTCCCTGGAGCGGTTCGCGGTGTGGCGCGCGGACGGCGCCCGGATGATCGAGGCCTGTCAGTCCCCGGTGTGGGACACCTGCCTCGCCGCGATCGCCCTGGCCGACGCGGGCCTGCGCCCCGACCATCCCGCACTGGTCAGGGCGGCCGACTGGATGCTCGGCGAGGAGATCGTCCGCACGGGCGACTGGGCCGTGCGCCGGCCCGGGCTCGCCCCCGGCGGCTGGGCGTTCGAGTTCCACAACGACACCTACCCCGACATCGACGACACGGCCGAGGTGGTCCTCGCCCTGCGCCGGATCAAGCACCCGGACCCGGCCCGCGTCGAGGCGGCCATCGCCCGCGGGGTGTCGTGGAACCTCGGCATGCAGTCGAGGAACGGTGCGTGGGGCGCCTTCGACGCCGACAACACCAGCCCCCTTCCGAACAAGCTGCCCTTCTGCGACTTCGGCGAGGTCATCGACCCGCCCTCGGCCGACGTCACCGCCCACGTGGTGGAAATGCTCGCCTTCGAGGGCCGCGCGGGAGACGCGCGGACCCGGCGCGGCATCGCCTGGCTGCTGGCCGAACAGGAGCCGAGCGGCGGCTGGTTCGGCCGCTGGGGCACCAACTACGTCTACGGCACCGGCTCGGTGGTCCCGGCCCTCACCGCCGCCGGGATCTCCCCGGGGCATCCCGCGATCCGGCGGGCCGTGCGCTGGCTGGAATCCGTACAGAACGAGGACGGCGGATGGGGCGAGGACCAGCGCTCCTACAAGGACCCGTCCTGGGCGGGGAAGGGCGCTTCCACCGCCTCGCAGACCGCCTGGGCGCTCATGGCCCTGCTGTCGGCCGGCGAGCGCGAGGGCAAGGCCGTGGAGCGGGGCATCGCCCACCTGGTGGAGACCCAGAAGGAGGACGGCACCTGGGACGAGCCGTACTTCACCGGCACCGGCTTCCCCTGGGACTTCTCCATCAACTACCACCTGTACCGGCAGGTGTTCCCGCTCACCGCGCTCGGCCGCTACCTGTACGGGGAACCGTTCGCCCCGGCCGGAGCGCATCCGGCAGCGGCCGGGGAGGCGTGATGTCCGCCGCCGGCGGGGACGACCGGGCCCGCAGGCCCGACCCGCTGCTGCTGGCCTGCGCGCTGCGCATCGAGCAGGCGGCGCTGCGCAGCGCCTGCCGCGGCCCGGGGCGCGGACCGGCCGGCGGGCACGTCCTGCTGCGCACCGGGATGGGCCCGCGCGCGGCGGAGCGGGCCGTCGGCCGGGCGCTGGACCGGCCGGGCATGGACCTCGCCGCCGTCCTCGCGACGGGGTTCTGCGCCGGGCTGGTCCCCGGCATGCACCCCGGAGACCTGGTCGTCGCCGAGGAGACCCGGGACCCGCAGGGAACCGTCACCTGCACCGGCAGCACCCTGCTCGCCGAGGCACTGGCCCGGGCCGCCCCGGGCCGGACCGTGCACACCGGCGTGCTGACCGGATCCGACCACGTCGTCCGCGGCCAGGAGCGCGCGCAGCTGCGCGCCACCGGCGCCGTCGCGGTCGACATGGAGTCCGCGGCCACCCTGTGGGCCGCCACCCGGGGCGGCGGCCGTCCGGTTGCGGCCGTCCGGGTGATCGTGGACGCTCCGGAGCACGAGCTCGTCCGTATCGGCACGGTTCGCGGGGGAATATCGGCCTTCCGTGTCCTGCGTGCCGTACTGCCCGCGTTTCATGAATGGCACCGTTCGTTGCTGCTCCCCAGGAGGTGAGCCAGATGGCCATGCCGCTGCGCCAGTCCATCAGGGTCGGGACGTATCTTCTCGAACAGAAGCTCCGCAAGCGTGAGAAGTTCCCGCTGATCGTCGAACTGGAACCGCTCTACGCCTGCAACCTGGCCTGTGAGGGGTGCGGAAAGATCCAGCACCCGGCCGGGGTGCTCAAGCAGCGCATGCCGGTCGCCCAGGCGGTCGGCGCCGTACTGGAGTCCGGTGCGCCCATGGTGTCCATCGCGGGCGGCGAGCCCTTGATGCACCCGCAGATCCACGAGATCGTCCGGCAGTTGGTGGCGAAGCGGAAGTATGTGTTCCTCTGCACCAACGCGATGCTGCTGCGCAAGAAGATCGAGAAGTTCACCCCTTCCCCCTATTTCGCCTTCGCCGTGCACATCGACGGTCTGCGCGAACGCCACGACGAGTCGGTGGCCAAGGAAGGTGTCTTCGACGAGGCGGTCGCCGCCATCAAGGAGGCGAAGAAGCGCGGGTTCCGGGTGACCACCAACTCCACCTTCTTCAACACCGACACCCCGCAGACGATCATCGAGGTACTCAACTACCTCAATGACGACCTCCAGGTCGACGAAATGATGATCTCGCCCGCCTATGCCTACGAAAAGGCCCCCGACCAGGAGCACTTCCTGGGCGTCGAACAGACCCGGGAACTCTTCAGGAAGGCCTTCGCGGGCGGCAACCGACGCCGCTGGCGGCTCAACCACTCCCCGCTCTTCCTGGACTTCCTGGAAGGGAAAGTCGATTTCCCCTGCACGGCCTGGGCCATTCCGAATTACTCCCTCTTCGGCTGGCAGCGCCCCTGCTATCTGATGAGCGACGGCTACGTACCGACGTACCGAGAGCTCATCAACGACACCGACTGGGACAAGTACGGCCGCGGAAAGGACCCGCGCTGCGCGAACTGCATGGCGCACTGCGGCTACGAGCCCACCGCCGTCCTCGCCACCATGGGCTCCCTCAAGGAATCCCTGCGCGCGGCCCGGGAAACGATCGCCAGCAACCGGGACAAGTCGGCATGACCGGGCGGCCACAGGAGGAAGGGGGCGGCCGGGGCAAGGGCTTCGACCTCGGCGCCCTGCTGGCCGAGCGCGGCGCGGAGCGGTACGAGCTGCACTCCCGTCACCTCAACCACCAGCTGCCCCGCATGCTGCACACCATCGGCTTCGACAAGGTCTACGTGCGGGCCGAGGGCGCCCACTTCTGGGACGCGGAGGGCAACGACTACCTGGACATGCTGGCCGGGTTCGGGGTGATGGGCCTGGGCCGGCACCACCCGGTCGTCCGCCGCGCCCTGCACGACGTCCTGGACGCCCAGCTCGCCGACCTGACCCGGTTCGACTGCCAGCCGCTGCCCGGGCTGCTGGCCGAGAAGCTGCTCTCGTACAGCCCGCACCTGGACCGGGTCTTCTTCGGCAACAGCGGCACCGAGGCGGTGGAGACGGCCCTGAAGTTCGCCCGGTACGCCACCGGGCGCCCCAGGATCCTCTACTGCGACCACGCCTTCCACGGGCTGACCACCGGCTCCCTGTCGGTGAACGGGGAGGGAGGCTTCCGCGACGGTTTCGCACCGCTGCTCCCCGACACGAAGATCGCGCTCGGGGACCTCGCGGCCCTGGAGCGCGAGCTGAAGCGCGGGGACGTGGCCGCCTTCGTCGTCGAGCCGATCCAGGGCAAGGGGGTCCTGGCCGCCCCGCCCGGATTCCTGCCCGCCGCGCAGGAGATGCTGCACCGGCGGGGGGCGCTGCTGATCGCGGACGAGGTGCAGACCGGCCTCGGACGTACCGGGGACTTCTACGCGTACCAGCACGAGCCGGGTGTGGAACCGGACCTGGTGTGCGTGGCGAAGGCACTGTCGGGCGGATACGTCCCGGTCGGCGCGACCCTGGGCAAGGACTGGATCTTCAAGAAGGTCTACTCGTCCATGGACCGGGTGCTCGTGCACTCCGCGAGCTTCGGTTCCAACGCCCAGGCCATGGCGGCGGGCCTCGCGGTCCTGTCCGTCATGGAGGACGAGGAGGTCGTGGCGAACGCCCGGGCCATGGGTGACCTGCTGCGCGGGCGGCTCGCCGCGCTGGTGGACGAGTACGAGCTGCTGCACGAGGTGCGGGGGCGCGGGCTGATGATCGGCATCGAGTTCGGCCGGCCGTCCTCGCTGGGCCTGCGCAGCCGGTGGACCATGCTGCAGGCGGCCCGCAAGGGGCTCTTCGCGCAGATGGTCGTGGTGCCGCTGCTGCAGAAGCACCGGATCCTCACCCAGGTCTCCGGGGACCACCTGGAGGTGATCAAGCTGATCCCGCCGCTGATCGTGGACGAGGCGGACGTGGACCGGTTCGTCGACGCCTTCCGTGAGGTGATGGACGAGGCGCACGGCGGGTCCGGGCTGATCTGGGACTTCGGCCGGACACTGGTGAAGCAGGCCGTCGCCACGCGCTGACGGCCGGCCCACCCCGTGGGGGAACCGGTCCCCGCCCCGGTCAGGCGAGGAGCCGGTCCCGCAGCCGGTCGAGGGTCTCGGGCGTCAGCCCGAGGCCCTCCGCCAGGTAGCGGTCCACCCCGCCCCAGATCTCGTCGATGGTGTCGAAGGCGGCCACCAGGTACTCGGCGCGGGCGTCGAAGAGCGGCGCGAGCAGATCCATCACCTCGGGGGAGCGGGCGCCCTCCGACTCGTCGGTGCGGCGCACGCGGTAGCGGCGGTGCGGGGCGTTCGACTCCAGGTAGTCCGCCACGATCGCCTCGCGCTCGACGCCCAGCGCGAGCAGGGTGACGGCGATCGACAGGCCGGCCCGGTCCTTGCCTGCCGCGCAGTGCATCAGCGCGGGGACGCTGTCCTCGGCGAGGGCGTGCACGACCCGGCTGTGCTCGGCGGTGCGCTGCCGGATGATCCCGCGGTACGAGTTCGACATCCGGGCCGCGGCCTTGCCGTCGCCCAGGAGCTCACGCAGCTGGACGAGGTCGCCGTCGCGGACCAGTCGCCAGAACTCCCGTCCGTCGGCCGGGTCGGAGAGCGGGATGTTGACGTTCCGCACGCCCGGCAGCTCGACGTCCGGCCCCTCCAGCGCGTGGTCGGCGCCGTTGCGGAAGTCGAAGATGGTGTGGAGGCCGAGCGAGGCGAGGAATTCTGCGTCGCTTTCGGTGGCATGCGCGAGATGTCCGCTTCGGAACAGTCGTCCCGTCCTGACCGTTCGGCCGCCAGAAGTCGGCAATCCGCCCACATCGCGGAAATTGCGCACTCCGGACAGCTCCGGCTCCTGTATCTGCTGGGTCAAAGCAACTCCTCCGCCACGTCGTGGGCCCTCTGTCCGAATTACACTACTTGGCGCCAACTTGCCATATCCGGAGGCGAGATCGGGCACGTCCCCGTGAGCCAGATCATACGGTGACCGTGAGTGCCTGATCGTTAAAGGTGAATGGCCCCGTCGGAGCGGCTGTTGGCGGTGCCGAATGGACGGAGTGTGACGGTAATTCCGTCGCTCCCTCATGCCTGTTATTCCGTCAGGGAATTCACGGCTTGTTCCCCGTGGCCGCAAGGGATTACCTTCGCGATCGATCCGGGTGGACCGCCAAATCCTGCCGCCTCCCGGAAACCGCATCCGACCTATTCGCGCGGCAGGAGCGGGGGAACCAGGTAAGCCGCCGGCCCGGAGATCATTTCTCCCGGACGGCTCGGGGTGAAGTCGTTCATGGCTCGTACATGTACGGCCGGACATCTCCAGTCCGAACCCGACAGCTCACCTCGCAGGCGCCGGAGAGGAATTCGTCATGCCTGCAAAGAGTAAGCACCGCCGTCCCAAGTCCCTTTCCCTTTCCCGCGGTTTCGCCGTCGCCGGAACCGGTGGCGCGGCCCTCGCACTGCCGCTGATCGGTGCCGCCGGCGCCCACGCGGCCGGCGCCCCGGCCGCCGCCACCACGGTGACCCCCGCGGTGGCGTCGCAGGCCCCCGCCGCTCTGCAGGCGGCCCCCGTCGCCGCCGTGCAGGCCGCGCCGACCGTCTACACCGTCGTGCCGGGCGACTACCTCTCCAAGATCGCCGCCGAGCGCCACCTGTCCGGCGGCTGGGAGCAGCTGTACGCCGACAACCGCGAGGCCGTCGGCGGCAACCCGTCGCTGATCCACCCGGGCCTGAAGCTGCACCTCGGCGGTCCCGCCGAGGCGGCTCCGGCCGAGGCGGAGGCCGAGGCCGCCCCGGCCCCCGAGGTCGACGCGAAGCCGGCCGCGCAGGCCGCGCCGAAGCCGGTCCGCAAGCAGGCCGGGCAGGCCGCCCCGGCGCAGCGCGAAGCCGCCGCCGAGTCCCAGGCCGAGGCCCCCGCCGCCGCGCCGCAGTCGGCCGCCGGCTTCGTGGCCCCGGTCAGCGGCGGCATCTCCACCCAGTACAAGGTCGCTGGCAGCATGTGGTCCTCCGGCTACCACACCGGCGTCGACTTCATCGCCTCCATGGGCACCACCGTCAAGGCCGTCGGCGCGGGCACCGTGGTCTCCGCCGGCTGGAGCGGCTCGTACGGCAACGAGATCGTCATCCGGCACGCGGACGGCAAGTACTCCCAGTACGCCCACCTGTCCCAGCTCTCCGTCTCCTCCGGCCAGAGCGTCACCGCCGGGCAGGCCATCGGCCTCTCCGGCTCCACCGGCAACTCGACCGGTCCCCACCTCCACTTCGAGATCCGTACGACCCCGTCCTACGGCTCGGACATGGACCCGATCGCCTACCTCCGCTCCAAGGGCGCGAGCCTCTGACGGCACCCGCCGCCGGAGCACCGACACGCGTGAGGCCGGGACCCGAGGGGGGTCCCGGCCTCACGTGTACTTATTCCTTATCCCTCGCGTGGTATAGATCACGGTCCGTCAACCCCTCATTACGTTGGCGTAGGTTGGTTACGGGAGTGAAGTATGGGTTCTCGTGGCAGCGACGACGACGAAACTCAAGACCATCGGCTCGTACGCGGCGATCGGGGACAGCTTCACCGAGGGTGTGGGGGACCCGGGACCCGGGGATTCTTTTCTCGGCTGGGCGGACCGGCTCGCCGTGCTCCTGGCCGATCAGCGCGAAGAGCATGACTTCCGGTATGCGAATCTGGCGGTGCGGGGGAAGCTCCTCGACCAGATCGTGGCCGACCAGCTTCCGAGAGCCAAGGCCCTTGCACCGGACCTGGTGACCTTCTGTGCGGGCGGCAACGACATCATCCGGCCCGGCACCGACCCGGACGACGTGGCGGAGCGCTTCGAGGCGGCCGTGGCCGACCTCACCGGGTCCGTGGGCCAGGTCATGATCACCACAGGCTTCGACACGCGGGGCGTACCGGTGCTCAAGCACCTCCGCGGCAAGGTGGCGACGTACAGCGCGCACGTCCGCGCCATCGCCGACCGCTACGACTGCCCGGTGCTCGACCTCTGGTCGCTGAAGTCCGTACAGGACCGCCGGGCCTGGGACACGGACCGGCTGCACCTCTCGCCCGAAGGACACACGCGGGTCGCGCTGCGCGCCGCACAGGTGCTCGGACTGGACGTGCCGGCCGACCCCGACCAGCCGTGGCCCCCGCAGCGGCCGCGCGGCTCGGTGGACGTGACCCGGGACAACATCCAGTGGGCGCGCGAGCACCTCGTGCCGTGGATCGGCCGGCGGCTGCGGGGGGAGTCCTCCGGGGACCACGTGGAGGCGAAGCGGCCGGACCTGCTGCCGCTGTAGTGGGCGCGGGAGCCGGAAGCGGAATCCTTCGGGGCCGGTGTGCGTTGGGATGGTCGTAGAGCGACGACCATCCTGACCCCATCCTCCCTGGAGGCGCTTTGACCGGCTCCCGTCCCCTGCGTCCGCGGCTGCGTGCCCTGCGGCCCGAAGCCTTCGGCGCGGACCCGTCCGGTGCCCGCCTGGAGCGGATCCAGCGCTCGCCGAACTTCGCCGACGGCGTCTTCCAGAACCCGCTCGGGGCCCGGAACAGGCCCTCGGGGTCGATGGCCGAGTTCGCCAAGATCTACTTCCACCGGGAGCAGCGGGTGCGGCGCAGCCCCGCCGCGCCGATCCCGGTCCACCCGACGACCCTCGCGGACCTGGCGAAGCCGCCCGCCAGCGGCCTGCGGCTGACCTGGATGGGGCACTCCAGCGTGCTCGCGGAGATCGACGGGCGCCGCGTGCTGTTCGACCCGGTGTGGGGCGAGCGCTGCTCCCCCTTCCCCTTCGCCGGTCCCAAGCGGCTGCACCCGGTACCGGTCCCGCTGGCCTCGCTGGGCACGGTCGACGTCGTGGTCATCTCGCACGACCACTACGACCACCTCGACCTGCCGACGATCAAGGCACTGGCCGGTACGGACACCGTCTTCGCCGTCCCGCTGGGCGTCGGCGCGCACCTGGAACGCTGGGGCGTACCGGCCGACCGGCTGCGCGAGCTGGACTGGAACGAGAGCACCAAGATCGCCGGTCTCTCGCTCACGGCCACCCCCGCCCGCCACTTCTGCGGCCGCGGCCTGCGCAACCAGCAGCACACCCTGTGGGCGTCCTGGGTCGTCGCGGGCGACGAGCACCGGATCTACCACAGCGGGGACACCGGCTACTTCCCGGGCTTCGAGGAGATCGGCGCCGAGCACGGGCCCTTCGACGCCACCATGATCCAGATCGGCGCCTACTCGGAGTACTGGCCCGACATCCACATGACGCCCGAGGAGGGCATGCGCGCCCACCTCGACCTGCAGGGCGGCATTCCTCACGGGACGATGCTGCCGATCCACTGGGGCACCTTCAACCTGGCCCTGCACCCGTGGGACGAGCCGGGCGAAGGCACGCTGGCCGCGTCGAAGAACGCGGACGCGGCCATCGCCCTCCCCATCCCGGGACAGCCCTTCGAGCCCGGCTCGGCGGACGCACCCACCGCACCGTGGTGGCGGCCGTTCGTCGGCGGAAGGGCGGCGGGCGGCCCTGTCGACGGCCGCACGTCCACGGCGCCGCTCGGGGCGGGCGGAGCGGCGGCGACAGCTGCCCGGGTGGCGTCGGCGGCCGTCGACGGCCGGGAGAAGCCGGAGTCCGTCGGCTCGTAGCGCACGGCACCGGGGCAGGAACGGGCGGCCCGGCACATCCGGGGCCTGGATCGTGACGCCGATGGAGACGAGGGGCGCCTCGGTCGCCGACAGCGGGAGTCGGTTCCCGTCCGACCCGTACGGAGCTCCGCGCGGCCCGTGGTGGCGCCGGCGGCCGCCCGGCCGCCGTGGGGCGCCGCCGGGGCGGTCCGCAGGGCCCGGCCGGCGCATTCGGGCTGCTGTACGAGCGCTCCACCGGGAGCGGGAAGCACCCGGGCGAAGTTCGCCAACTGGCGCTCCGAGGTGCTGCGATGGGGTCTAGCGTGGGTATTCGGTGATCAACACCGGGCCCCGGGAACGCTGGGGGCCGGGCCCCACGTACCGAGGACGCAGATGTCCGGACTCCGCGCCGCCCGCCATGCCCCGTCGAGACACGCCGTCACGGGTCCCGGCCGGCAGATACGCCCTCTGCTGGTGCGCGCCGCCGTACTGCCCACACTAGCCGCGGGGCTCAGCGGCGCGGCCGCGGTGATCTTCACCCTCCAGCTCGGCGGGGGAGCCGGCGACCGCGACGCCCGGCTGTGGCCGGTGCTCACCGGCTGCGCCCTCCTCGTGGTCGGCGCCCTCGCCGCGGCCCTGCTCGGCGCCCAGCGCGCCGCCAAGGCCGTACGGGACCGGTGCGAGGCACTGCGCCGCTCCAGTGTGCGCGGCCGGGGCGAGCTGCGCACGGCCGCGGACCGGCTGGAACGGGGCGAGACCCCGCCCCGCCCGGTGCGCGGAGGGCCGAGCTCGCCGCTGACCGGCGGGGATCCGGCCGGGGTGGACGAGTTCTGGCTGCTCTCCCAGGAGCTGCGGGGCGCCCGCGAAGAGGCGCACACGACCCTCCTGCGGCTGGCCGGACCGGCCGCCCCGACCGACAGCGAGCGCAAGGTCGAGGTCTTCGTCAACCTCGCGCGCCGGCTCCAGTCCCTCGTGCACCGCGAGATCTCGCTGCTGGACGATCTGGAGGACACGGTCGAGGACCCGGACCTGCTCAAGGAGCTCTTCCACGTCGACCACCTCGCCACCCGCATCCGCCGGCACGCCGAGAACCTCGCCGTGCTGGGCGGCGCCGCGTCCCGCCGCCAGTGGACCAGGCCCATCGACCTGAGCGAGGTTCTCCGCTCCTCGGTCGCGGAGGTCGAGCAGTACACCCGGGTCAAGGTCGTGCCCCCGGCCGGCGGCAGCGTCCGCGGGCACGCCGTCGCGGACGTGGTGCACCTGCTGGCCGAACTCGTCGAGAACGCCACGGTCTTCTCCGCCCCCGACACCGATGTGGTGCTGCGCGCCGAGCGGGTCACCGCCGGGATCGCGGTCGAGGTGGAGGACCGGGGACTCGGCATGCCGGCCGAGGAGCAGCACCGGATGAACGCCCTGCTCGGCGACCCCGACCAGATCAGCGTCCGGCACCTGCTAGCGGACGGCCGGATCGGCCTGTTCGTGGTGTCGGCGCTGGCCCGTCGGCACGGGATCGCCGTCGAGCTCAAGTCCAACATCTACGGCGGAGTGCTCGCCGTGCTGGTGCTGCCGCAGGAGCTGCTGGGCGCGGAGCCGCCCACCGCGGCCGACGCGGCGGGCGGCTCGCGGGCCACCTCGTGGGGGACCGGTCACGGGACGGCGATGCCGCCGCTGGAGCCCGCACGGATGCCCCTGCCGACGCCCCTGCCGCAGGCCTGGCAGGCCTCCGGCGGCCCGGGGGCCGCGGCCCCGCCCGACCCCGAGCCGCATCCCGCACCGGCTCCCCCCACCGCTCCCGGACCCGCCTCCCCGTCCCACGCCCCGTCCGTCCCCGTGCCCGTGGCGGGCACCGGCACCCGGCCGGGTCCGGGCGCGGCGACCCCGTCGGAACCCGCGCCCCAGCCCGTGCCCCGGCCCCGGACGGAGCCCCGGCCCCAGCCCCGGCCCGCGTCCCTGCCCTCGCCCCGGTCCGGGGCGACGGACGGGCCCGGTGCCGTGGCCTGGTCGGCGCCCGTGGCCGATCCCCGGGTCGGGCCCGCGCCGGGTACGCCGACCGGTGCGGTGGCCTGGTCGGCTCCCGCGCCCGAACCGGCGGCGGCCGATCCCGTACCCGCCGCGCCCGCCGCGGGCGACCGGCCACGGCTGCCCCGGCGCCGCGCCCAGGAGCACCTCGCGCCCCAGCTGCGCGAGGCCCCCGCCCCCCGGCGGGCCGCGGACCCCGAGCAGCCGGTGCACGACCCGGGCCTGATGGCCGCCTTCCAACGGGGCTTCGGCCTGGCCCAGTCGGAGAACCAGGCATGACCCCGACCCCTCACCCCCTCAGCAAGGAGCGCACCCCCATGGGCGGCGAAGTGGCGACGAAGACCAGCGGCCGGCTTTCCGACCTCGACTGGCTGCTCAGCGGCCTGGTGCAGCGCGTCCCGTACACGCGAAGCGCCGTGATCCTCACCGCCGACGGGCTCGTGACCTGCGTGCACGGGCTGGACGCCGACAGCGCCGACCATCTGGCCGCCCTCGCCTCCGGGCTGTACTCCCTGGGCCGCAGCGCGGGCTCCCGCTTCGCGGACGGCGCCGAGGTGCGTCAGGTCGTGGTCGAACTCGACAGCGCGCTCGTCTTTGTCTCGGCGGCCGGATCCGGAACCTGCCTGGCCGTCCTCGCCGACCGGGAGGCCGACGCCGGGGTGCTCGGCTACGAGATGGCGATGCTGGTCAAGAGCGTACGTCCGTACCTCGCGGCCCCGCCGCGGCGGCCCGTCGCCGACGTGGAGCGATGAGGGCCCGCGGGACGGGGGCGTACACGAAGGGGCGGGACACACCGTGGCTCGACGACTCGGCGGGCCGCGTGATGCGCCCGTACACCGCCAGCGGGGGACGGACCAGGCCGGGCTTCACGCTCGACCTGCTCTCGCTGGTGAGCGCGACCGGGGTGCGGCCGCACGTCCCGCTCGGGACGGAGCACACGCTCGCACTGCGGATGTGCGCGGGCGCCACCACCGTCACCGTCGCCGAGGTGGCCGGGCAGCTGCGGCTGCCCGCCGTCGTGGTGAAGGTGCTGCTGTCCGATCTGATGGAACACGGGGCCGTCTGTGCGCAGGCGCCGCGGTTCCCGGGCGGCGGCTCGTTCGCCGCCGACGACCGGTCCCTGCTCCTGGCGGTGCTCGATGGCCTGCGTAAACGACTGTGACGCCCCCGCGCCCGCCCCGGCCCCGGCCGCCGGAGCCCCGCCCGCGACCTTGAAGATCCTGGTCGCGGGCGGGTTCGGGGCGGGCAAGACCACCTTCGTGGGCGCGGTCAGCGAGATCGAACCGCTGAGTACGGAGGAACTGCTCAGCGGACTCGGCGAGGGCTCCGACCCGCTGCACGGCGTCGAGGAGAAGACCACGACGACCGTCGCGCTCGACTTCGGCCGGATCACCCTGGACGAGCGCCACGTGCTCTACCTCTTCGGCACCCCGGGTCAGCACCGCTTCTGGTTCCTCTGGGAGGAGCTGTGCGCGGGCGCGCTCGGGGCGGTGGTGCTCGCCGACACCCGCCGCCTGGCCGACTGCTTCCCCGCCGTGGATTTCTTCGAGCGGCGCGGGATCGCCTTCATCGTCGCCGTCAACGAGTTCGACGGCGGTCACCGCTACGGGCCCGACGAGGTCCGCGAGGCGGTGGGGATCGGGCCCGAGGTGCCCGTCGTACGGTGCGACGCGCGCCTCGCGAGCTCCGGTACGGGGGCGCTGGCCGCCCTCGTCCGCCACCTGCTCTGCACGTCCACAGCCAGCTCTTCGTCTTCGGAGTCGGGGGAACCGCCATGACGTACTACGAATCGACCGGACACCTGCTGCTCACGCCGGTGGACCGGGAGGCACCCGCACGCGCCGTCCGGCTGCGCGAGCTGGGCCTGGGGGAGCGTACGGACGCCGAACTGGACGCCTTCGCGCGGCGCGTCGCCGACGTGCTCGGCGCACCCTACGCCGGGGTCAACTTCATCGGCGAGGAACGGCAGTTCTTCGCCGGGCTGCACCACGCCGCCGAGGCCCCGGCGAGCGGATACCCGGCGCGGGTGCTGGCCCGCGACCACGGCTACTGCCCGCACGTGGTGGTGCGGCGGCGGGCGCTGGTGCTGGAGGACGTACGGGACTTCGCGCGCTTCGCGGGCAACCTGGTGGTGGACGAGAGCGGGGTGCGGTCGTACGTGGGCGCTCCGCTGACGGACCGGCGCGGCATCGTCCTGGGCACGGTGTGCGCGGTGGACGTGGTGCCCCGGCGATGGGGGACGGAGGGACTCGCCACCGTGAAGGCGCTCGCGGCGGAACTGGTGGCGCTGGTGCACGAGCGGGAGGACCGGCGGGGGTGAGCGGCACTGCCGGCGGCGGGGGCAGGACACCGCCTAAGGTCGTCGGACGGGGTTCACCGGTGGCTGGAGAGGAGTCTCGGGGATGGCCACGACCGCGCAGGACGTCCGCCTGATCGCGCTGTCGCTTCCGGACAGCAGTGAGAAGCCCGCCTGGGGCATGCCGACCTTCCGGGTCGGCGGGAAGATCTTCGTCTCGCTCGCCGACGACGACACCTCGATCGGGGTGAAGTGTCCCAAGGAGGACCGGGCCGAGCTGATCGCTGCGGAGCCCGGGAAGTTCTTCCTGCGGGCGGGCCACGACGACAACTACGCCTGGATCCGGGTCCGGCTCGCGGCCGTGCGCGACACGGCCGAGCTGCGCTCGATCCTGACCGATTCCTGGCTCCAGGCGGCGCCCGAGCGCCTGATCGCCGCGCATCCGGAGCTGACCGTGGACACGGGCTGAAGGCGGCGACACGGCCGCGCGGACCCGGAGACGGAAAAGGTGCGCGCAACCACCCCGCGAAGTGCGGTATCGTTCTCCTGCGCGTTCAACCAGGGGAAAGCCCAGGTCAGCGCGCATCGGGACGTGGCGCAGCTTGGTAGCGCACTTGACTGGGGGTCAAGGGGTCGCAGGTTCAAATCCTGTCGTCCCGACTCGTGAGAGTCGTAGATCGAAGGGCCGCTTCGGAGCAATCCGAAGCGGCCCTTCGATCGTTTTCCGGCTTGCCCGGGGTGTTCTGGCCGGACACCCCCAGGTCAGGCGGTCATGCCCACGTCGGCCTCCCGTTGCATGCCCGCGCACAGTGCCCAGACCACGAACAGGTTGACGGCGATCAGGATCACGGCCCACCACGGGTAGTACGGCAGCCACAGGAAATTGGCGATCGCGCCGAGACCGGCGATGGCCACGCCGAAGAAGCGCGCCCACAGGGCTCCGGTGAAGACGGCGCAGCCGGCGAGGACGAGGGCGATGCCCAGGATCAGGTGGACCCAGCCCCAGCCCGTCACGCTCCACTCGAACACGTAGTGCCGCGTCACGACGATCAGGTCGTCCCTCGCGAGGGACGCGATCCCTTCGAAGATCGCCATCGCGCCCGCGAAGACCATCAGAGCGCCTGCCGTGATGGTCGTACCCGATGTGGGCGCAGTCCAGGCGCTGGGCTGCGATTGACTGGTCCGGGCCCTGCCGGCGTCACTGGCCATGTCGGTCTCCTCGGTGGCAGAGCCGATCCGGCGCGCCGGAGTCGGCGTTCCCCCGATTCAGCGTGGCACGATCACCCTCCGTCGGCACTCCGACCGCAGGAGGGGGCCGTTCCGGAGGAATCCGGAACGGCCCTCCTCGTCGCCGGGGCGCCTGCTAGCGCGGACCCGCCAGGGCGGGGTGCGCGGCCCGGGGGCCCGGAGGCAGGGCGGGCCACTCGCGGTGCGGCCGGGCCCCGGCGGCAGGCCGGCGGGACAGGTTCGCGCTGATCATCGCCGCCGCCCGGGCCACGGACCCGCCCAGTGAGGTGATCTGCCCGGCGTCCGGGCTGCTCGCCGCCACGGCGGCGAGCACCTGCCCGGACGCGGAGAGCACCGGCGCCGACACGCACGAGAGCGAGGGCACGCACTCCCCGTACCGGAAGGCGAGCCCTCGCTCCCTGGCCTGGGCGACCTCACGGGCCCAGGAGGCCGCCGTCCGCCCCTCGGGCGGCTCCGCCACCGGTGCGGAAGCCGCCAGGATCAGCTCGGCCGCGCTCCCGGGCGGCAGCACGACGCCCGGTCTCAGCGCGAAGACGTCGTCCGCCTCGCCGCGCAGACCCGCGACGACGATCGTCTGCCCCGCCTCCGCGACCGACAGGCTGAGGGTCAGCCGGCCGTTCGCCGAGGCGAGCTCACGCAGCGGCCGGGCCGATGCCGCGCGCAGCGCCCGCGCCGGGTGCCATGCCTGTCCCAGGCGGAAGGCCCTCGCCCCGAGCCGGTAGCGGCCGGAGCGGCTCTGCACCGCGCCCAGGGCCACCAGCTGGCCCAGCAGCCGGTGGGCGGTGGCCTTCGGCAGCTCCGCGTCCGTCGCCAGGCGGGTCAGCCCGACTTCCTCGCCCTCGGCGAGCACCTCCATCAACGCGAACGCACCTTCCAGTACGCCCCGCCCCTCTGCGCCGGATCTGGCCATGGGCGGTCCCCCTTTCACGCCTGGCCCCGTCGGTCGGACGGAAACCAGAACTCCCCGTTCGCACCGGCTCGTCGGAGGTATCGGTGGTGCCTTCCCCCGTTCACCGGTCCGTTGAATGGACCAGATCATTGCCCGCGCGATCCGATCGCGCCATTGTGCTCTCGTCCAAGTGACGGAACGTTACGGCGACTTCGGAGGAGCCTGACGGACCGTCCGCCCGGAACGAACAAGGAGGATCCGATGAGCGCGATCAAGACGAGCGCCAAGCAGTTCAAGTACGTCATGGGCGCCATGACGGCGGTCTTCTTCGCCACCTGTTCCGCCAGCTGACGAAGAAGTGAGGGGTGGGAGCGGCGCGTCGCTCCCACCCCTCCGCCACGCCCCAGGGAGGCATGAGTGCTGGAGACCGGTGTCCGCCAGGTACGGGTGGCCATGGCGATGGTGTTCGGCCGGCGGCTGAACGTACGGGCCGTCGAGCGACTGGTCGCCGACGCCCTCCTCACACTGGAGGAGTTCGGCTCGCTCGGCGACGACGTCGACGAACTGGCCGACGGACCGTTCGCCGATCCCGCGGAGCGCAGGGACCTGCAGGACCGCGCGCTCCGGAGGACCGTACGCAGGCTCGCCAAGAGCTCGCCCTTCTACCGGGAGCGGCTCGCCGGCCTCGACCTCGACGGCGTGAGCGCCGCGACGCTCACCGCGATCCCGGTGACCCGCAAGGCCGACCTCGTCGAACGCCCCGCCGACTTCCTGTGCGGAACCCCCTACCTGGCGACCCAGACGACCGGTACCACCGGCCGCCCCGTGCAGATCTGGCTCTCCCGCTACGAGATGGAACTGTGGCCCGCGCTGATCGCGCTGTCCCTGGTGCTGCGCGGCGATCTCGGGCCCGGCGACCGGATGCAGATCAACCTCAGCTCCAGGGCGACGGCCGCCGTGCAGGAGGACGTCGAGGTGTGCCGGCTCGCAAACGCCTCGTGCCACGTCGTGGGGCAGATCCCGCCGGACGAGTCCGTCGGGCACCTGCTGACCGAGGTCGGTGGTACCCGGCCCACCATCCTCACCGGCAATCCCAGCTACCTCGGGCAGATGGTCACCGCCGCCCGGCAACGCGGCTGCGGACCCGGCGACTTCGCGCTGCGCGCGATCTACGCCGGCGGGGAGATGCTGTCGCGGGCCCTGTCGGACGCCCTGCGCGAGACCTTCGGCGCCCCGACCGTCGGCGACGCCTTCGGTATGACCGAACTGCTGCCGGTCGGCGGCCGCACCTGCAGCGAGCGGCACCTCCACATCGACCCCAACATGGGCTACACCGAGGTGCTCGACCTGGTGACCGGTGAGCCCGCCGGCCCCGGCCGGCTCGGCGAACTGACGGTCACCCCCTACTTCCCCTACCGGGAGTGCATGCCCGTCCTGCGCTACAACACCGGTGACGTGGTCCGCACCCTGGACGGCGAACCGGACTGCGAGCTGGCGGCCGTGCCCGCCGTCTCCCACATCCTCGGCAAGGCGGGCACACTGCACCGCACCGTCGACGGCATCGTGACCCCGCGCGACATCCTGGAGGCGCTGGACGGCACCCCCGGCCTGCCGTTCCCGCTGCGCCACCGGGCCGAGGTCGGGGCCGACGGCCGGCTCCACGTGGAGGTCGCCTCCAAGGAGGTCACCGAGGCGGAGGTGACCGAGCGGCTGCGGGCCCAGGGCGTCGACGCCCGCGTCACGGTCCTGCCGGTGGACGCGGAGGAGGCCGCGCGCCTCTTCCCCCTCCGCTGCGACCTGTCGGAGCACACCTTCACCCGGAGCCACGCATGAGCGTCTTCTTCCAGCTCGCGGTCACCATCGCCCTGGCGGTCGGGGTGTGCGCCGGTGCGATCGCCTACTTCCGTGCCGTACGCACCCCGAGGCCGCCCGTCGGCGTCTTCAACGGCAGCGACATCTTCATGATGATGGGCTTCGTCCTGGCGCTGCCGTACATCTACCTGACGCTGCCCGGAGCGGTCCTCCCGGTGGTGCTCGCCCTCGTCTTCGCGGGCGGACTGTCCGTCGGCTACCAGCCCGTGATCGGGAACGGCCGGCTTCGCTGGGCGCTGATCGCCGTCCTGATCGCGAGCGTCCTCGTCTCGCACCTGGCCTTCGGCGAGACCGCGCCGCCGTACTGGGTGGCGAACAGCATCGTCGTCGCACTGATCGTCGTCTCCGCCACGAACCTCAACGTGCAGGGTGGCATGCGGCTGAAGAACGTCGCGTGGTTCCTGCTCGCGCTCACCGCCTACGACGCCTTCTTCGCCTGGGTCGTACCGCTCACCCAGCAGCTGTCCGACGCCATCCAGGGGTATCCGTACGCCCCCGCCGCGGGTCTGCGCATCGGCGAGGACCTGGGGGCGGTGGTCGGCATGGGCGACCTGCTGGCGTACGCCCTGTTCACCACCACCGCCTACAAGGCGTACGGGAAGCCGGGGCTGCGGACCGGGATCGCGCTGGTCACCCTCTTCGGCGCGGTGGCCCCGGTCGCCACGCTGCACGTCCTCGCCGCGGCCACCGGCCACGCGCCGGCCCTCGTCCCGGCCCAGGTGTTCTTCGGCCCTGCCGCCTTCCTCGGCTACCGCCACCTGCGCCGGAGCGGCCCTGAGCGGCGGATGGCCGACGTGGTCCTCCGCGGGCCCGGCCGCGCCCGCGAAGCCGCCGCCCGGCCGGGCGCGGCCGGCGGAGCCGCGGCCGAACCCGTGCGCTGAGCGGGTCCCGGCCCGGGGGCCTAGCCTGGGACTGCGGTACTCCAGAGCGATCGGAGGGCCGGAGTCATGACGCGCGCCGACTGGCTTCTCGAACCCGGTGAACGGGGCAACCCGGCGACACGCCTGGACCGGCGCCGGCCCGACGGCACCGCCTGGTCCACCGGCAACCACGTACGGCCCCTGGTCCACGGAGCCGTTTACTTCGCGGAGCTCCTGGCCGCCGTTCGCGCGATGGGCCCCGGCGACCTGCTCCTGTTCACCGACTGGCGCGGCGACCCCGAGGAGCGGCTCGCCGGACCCGGCACCGAGATCGGCTCCGTCCTGTGCCGGGCGGCCGAGCGCGGCGTCATCGTCAAGGGCCTGCTGTGGCGGTCCCACCTGGACGGTCTTCACTTCAGCCAAGAGGAGAACCTCCACCTCGGCAAGGAGCTCGCGCGGGCCGGCGGTGAGTGCCTGCTCGACATGCGCGTGCGGCCCGGCGGCTCCCACCACCAGAAACTGGTCGTGCTGCGCCACCCCGGCCGTCCGGAGCTCGACGTGGCCTACGTCGGCGGGATCGACCTCTGTCGCAACCGCAACGACGACGCTTCGCACCGCGGTGACCGTCAGTCGCTGCCCCTCGCCGCCGCCTACGGGCCGCACCCGCCGTGGCACGACGTCCAGCTCGCCCTGCGCGGGCCGGTGGTGGGCGATGTCGAGGCCGTCTTCCGCGAGCGCTGGGAGGATCCGGCCCCGCTCAGCCGGAGCCCGCTCACCCGCCTGCGGGAGCTGATGCACCGCGAGGACGTCAGCGCGGATCCGCTGCCACCGCAGACACCCGATCCGGCATCCTGCGGCACGCACACCGTCCAACTGCTGCGGACCTATCCGAACCGGCTGCTGCGCGGCTACCCCTTCGCCCCCGACGGGGAGCGCAGTATCGCGCGGGGGTACACCAAGGCCGTGCGGCGGGCCCGGGCGCTGATCTACCTGGAGGACCAGTACCTGTGGTCGCCCCGGGTGGTGGACCGCTTCGCCCGGGCGCTGCGCGATCACCCGCGGCTGCGGCTGATCGCGGTCGTCCCCAGCATCCCGGAGGAGGACGGCCCGCTCACCCTGCCGATGAACCTGATCGGGCGGATCACGGCCCTGGAGGAGCTGCGACGGGCCGGCGGAGACCGGGTCGCGGTGTACGGCCTGGAGAACCGGGCGGGAACGCCGGTCTACGTCCACGCCAAGGTGTGCGTGATCGACGACGTGTGGGCCTCGGTCGGCTCCGACAACATCAACCTCCGTTCGTGGACGCACGATTCCGAGCTGGGCTGCGCCGTGTACGACGAGCGGCCGGACCCGCGGCCGCCGGCCGATCCGGGAAGGCTGGGGGACGGCGCGCGAGCCTTCGCCCGGGAGCTGCGCCTGGAGCTCATGGGCGAGCACACCGAGGCCGGGGCGGCGGACGAGCTGTGCGACCCGGTGTCCGCCTTCGATGCCTTCGCCGCGAGCGCGGCAGCCCTGGACGCCTGGTATGCGGGCGGCCGCCCCGGTCCGCGGCCGCCCGGACGGCTGCGCCGCTACGAGTCCCCGGACCTGCCCGCGACCCGGCGGGTGCTCGCGACCCCCCTGCACCACCTGCTCGTCGACCCCGACGGCCGCCCGCTCGGCATGAGGCTCCGCCACAGGTTCTGAGACACGTTCCGGCGGCAAACCATTGAAAAAACGTACAAATTCATGTCACATAGTGCCCGTTCCCGACACGGTGGGTACCGCTTAAGTGGCCAAAACGGCGGCGGGTTAGCATATGAGCACCGCCTAGCTCGAAAGATAATCCTGTGACTGTCAATGAGGACTCGTTCACCAGCTGGAAGAACCGCGAGGAGATCGCGGAGTCGATGATCCCGATCATCGGGAAGCTGCACCGGGAGCGGGACGTCACGATCCTGCTCCACAGCCGTTCCCTGGTGAACAAGTCGGTGGTCAGCATCCTCAAGACCCACCGATTCGCCCGGCAGATCGACGGTGAGGAGCTCTCGGTCACCGAGACGCTGCCGTTCCTGCAGGTGCTCACCACCCTCGATCTCGGCCCGTCCCAGATCGACATCGGCATGCTCGCCGCGGAGTACAAGAGCGACGACCGCGGCCTCTCGGTGGCCGAGTTCACCGCCGAGGCCGTCGTCGGCGCCACCGGCGAGAACAAGATCGAGCGTGGCGACGGCCGCGACGTCGTCCTGTACGGCTTCGGCCGCATCGGCCGCCTCGTCGCCCGCCTGCTGATCGAGAAGGCCGGCTCCGGCAACGGCCTGCGCCTGCGCGCCGTCGTCGTCCGCGGGGGCGGCGAGGCCGACCTGGTCAAGCGCGCCTCGCTGCTGCGCCGCGACTCGATCCACGGCCAGTTCCAGGGCACGATCACCGTCGACGAGGCGAACAGCACGATCATCGCCAACGGCAACGCCATCAAGGTGATCTACGCGAACGACCCGTCCGAGGTGGACTACACCGAGCACGGCATCAAGGACGCCATCCTCATCGACAACACGGGCAAGTGGCGCGACCGCGAGGGTCTGTCCAAGCACCTGCGCCCCGGCATCGACAAGGTCGTCCTGACCGCCCCGGGCAAGGGCGACGTCCCGAACATCGTCCACGGCGTCAACCACGACACCATCAAGCCGGACGAGCAGATCCTGTCCTGCGCCTCCTGCACCACCAACGCGATCGTCCCGCCGCTCAAGGCCATGGACGACGAGTACGGTGTCCTGCGCGGTCACGTGGAGACCGTCCACTCGTTCACGAACGACCAGAACCTGCTGGACAACTACCACAAGGCCGACCGTCGTGGCCGCTCCGCGCCGCTGAACATGGTCATCACCGAGACCGGTGCCGCCTCCGCCGTCGCCAAGGCGCTGCCGGACCTGAAGGCGCCGATCACCGGCAGCTCGATCCGCGTCCCCGTCCCGGACGTCTCGATCGCCATCCTGAGCCTGCGCCTGGGCCGTGAGACCACCCGCGAAGAGGTCCTCGACTACCTCCGCGACGTCTCGCTGCACTCGCCGCTCAAGCGCCAGATCGACTTCACCACGGCTCCCGACGCGGTCTCCATGGACTTCGTCGGTTCGCGCCACTCCTCGATCGTCGACGCGGGCGCCACCAAGGTGGACGGCGACAACGCCATCCTCTACCTCTGGTACGACAACGAGTTCGGCTACTCCTGCCAGGTCATCCGTGTGGTCCAGCACGTGTCCGGCGTCGAGTACCCGACCTACCCGGTTCCGGCGGTCTGATCCGCCGCACCACCGTCACACCGTTCGACCGGCTGATCCGACAGGCGGGGCGGTGGTGGGCGGGCCCCCGATGCCGACCGGCACCGGGACGCCCCGCCCATCGCCTCCCGCCTGTCGTGCGCCCGGCCCGTGCGGCGCCGCGAGATGCCGGGCCAGGGCGATCACGGCGAGCAGGGCCACGAGCGCGCACACACCCTGCCAGCCGGCCAGGCCGTAGATCCGTACGCCCAGCCAGGACCCGCCGCTGCCGCCCAGGTACGCGCAGGTCATGTACGCGGTGTTGAGCCGGCTGCGGGCATCGGGCCGCACGGCGTACACCCGGGCCAGGTTGGCGACCATGCCGGACTGCATCGAGACGTCGAGCAGCAGCGTGCCGCCCGCCAGCGCGGCCAGCCCCGCCGTCCCGCCGCCGGCGCCCGCCGCGAGGACCGCGGCCGAGACGAGGACGCCGAGCAGGCAGCCGAGGCTCACCCGGTCCGCCCCCGAGCGGTCCACCAGGCGCCCGGCGTACGGGGTGCACAGCATGGTCACCGCTCCCACCAGGGCGAGCATCCCCACCGCGTCGGCGCCCAGGCCGTAGGCCGGTCCGGTGAGCAGCAGCGCCAGGCACGTCCAGACCGCCGAGAAGGCACCGAAGACGGCCGCCTGGTAGAGGCAGGAGCGGCGCAGTTCCGGCTCGGTGCGCAGCAGGCGCAGCGGCTCGGCCAGCAGTGCCCGGTACGGCCGGCGCGAGGTCGGGGTGGTGACCGGCAGGGCGCGGGCCAGGACGACGGCCAGCAGCAGGGCCACGGCCCCGGCCGCCAGGTAGGGGGCCCGCCACCCCAGCCGTTCACCGAGCGTCCCGCCGAAGGTGCGGGCCAGCAGCATGCCCCCGGTCGAACCGCTCAGCAAGGTGCCCAGTACGGCTCCCCGGCGGTCGGCGGCCACCAGACCGGCCGCCAGCGGACCGATGACCTGCGCGGCCACGGTCGTCACACCGACGACGGCCGAGGCGGCCAGGAGCGGCGCCAGCCCCGGCGAGCAGCCCGCGGCCAGCAGGCCGGCGCCGGTCACGGCGAGCAGGGTGACGAGGAACGGGCGGTGCGGAAGCCGGTCGCCGAGCGGCACCAGCAGGAAGATCCCGGCCGTGTAACCGATCTGGACCGCGGTCACCACGAGGGCGGCGGAGCCGGGGGACACGTGCAGGGCCGTGACGACCAGCGGGCTGACTGCCTGCGGGAAGTAGACGGTGCCCACGCCGACGGCGCAGGTCAGGGTGAGGAGCAGGAGCAGCCGGCGGCTCATCCCGGACCCCGGGTGAACGGCGTCCGGCATGCGGGGAGTTGTCATGGGGGGAGTTCACGGCACGTCACCGCCCGCGACAATCGATGTAGCGTATGCCTTGATGATCAGCTTCGAGCTCGGCGTCGAGGACCTCGCCGACACCCGGTTCGCGCTCTCCCCCCTGTACGAGACCGTGCTCAGCCTGCGCGTGCTGCGCGAGCCCGGGCTCTCCGCCCTGCACCTCCCGTGGCGCAGGTCCGTCCTCGGCGCACCGGGCGTGCCGGGCGCACTCGACGGGCTCGACACCGAACTGCTGATGTCCGTGGTCGCGGTACGGCGCACCCTGCCCGACTTCCTCACCCCGCGGCCCGCGAGCTTCGCCCCCTCCTTCGAGGAGGAACTGGCCACCGTCGGCCGGACGCCCCCCGGCCTGGTCCGCCGCGATCTGCTGGCCGCGCACGCCCCGGACCCGCTCCCGCCCCCGCTGCTCGCCGCCCTCGCCCCCGACGACGGGCCCGTCGTCGCACTCCGCGACGCCCTCTGCGCGCTGCTGCGCCGGTACTGGGAGGCCGCCGTCCGGCCGATGTGGCCGCGGATGCGCCTCCTGCTGGAGGCCGACATGACCTACCGCGCGCGGCAGCTGGCCATGGGCGGGGCCCGCCTCCTCTTCGCCGACATCCACCCGAACCTGCGGTGGCACGACGGCGTGCTGCACATCGGACAGATGGTCAGCCGGCACCGCGTCGTGGCGTCCGGCCGTGGGCTGCTCCTCGTACCGTCGGTGTTCGCGCACAAGCCCGCACCTCCGGTCAGTCCCGAGGAGGCGCCGACGCTGGCGTACCCGAGCCGCGGCGTGGCGACCCTCTGGGTGCGCGAGCCGGTCGCCGGGACGGCCGCCCTGGTGTCCCTGCTGGGCGCGCCCAAGGCGAGACTGCTCGGCCTGCTCGACGAGCCGCTGCCTACCGTCGAGCTGGCCCGCCGTCTCGGGGTCACCGCGAGCGCCGTCTCCCAGCACCTGGGCGTGCTGTACGCCACCGGCCTCGTCTCCCGGGCGCGCCACGGACGGCAGGTCCTCTACCGCCGCAGCCCGCTCGGCGACGAGCTGAGCGGCCGGGGCCGGCCGGGGTGACGCGCGGCGGCCGCCGTACGGGGCCCATGCCCGCGCTCAGGCGCTCGCCCGCGCGGGCCGGCGCAGCAGGTAGCCGGCCGCGGCCGTGACCAGGACGGCCATGCAGGCGATGAACACCAGCCCGGCACCCTCCAGACCGATCGGGGCCACCAGGAGCCCCACCCCGATCACCGGCAGCGAGATGCCCGTGTACGCCACGACGAACAGCATCGAGATCACCGCCGCGCGCCGGTCCGGCGGCGAGGCCGCGGCCACCGTGGCCAGCGCCCCGCGGAACGCCAGCCCCTGCCCGGCCCCGCCGACGACGGCGCTCGCCACCACCAGCGCCAGCAGGTCCCACCACAGCGCGCCCGCGAGCAGGGCCAGCCCGGCGAGCAGTCCCGCACAGCCCAGCGGCAGTGACCGGCGCACCCCCACGCGGCCGACCGCCAGTTGTCCGGCGGTCGAGGCGAAGAAGGCCAGCGCGACGATCAGCCCGCTCACCGCGTGGTTGTGCACGTCCAGGGACTGCGCGAGGAAGGCCGGGCTGACCGAGGTGAACACGCCGAACAGCGCGAAGCCCACGAAGGAGGCGATCGCCGCGGGCACGAACACCGACCGCACCTGCGCGGGCAGGCCGGGCCGCTGCGGCCGCACCGCACTCAGCGGCTGCCGGTCGCGCACGGTCTCGGGGAGCCGTGCCAGGACCACGGCCGAGACCGCCACCAGCGCGAGATGCACGGCGAACGGCAGGTACAGCGGCCAGGCGGCGTACTGCGCGAGCACCCCGGCGAGCAGCGGGCCGCAGCCCAGCCCGCCCATGTTGGCGGCCGTCGCCACGAACGTGGCCCGCGAGGCGCCGCCGCTCGGCGCCAGTTCCATCACATAGGCGGTGGCGGCCCCGGTGAACAGCCCGGCGGACAGCCCCGACAGCAGCCGGCCCGCGTACAGCCAGCCCATGCCGGTGGCGCACAGGAAGCAGACGGCGCTCGCCGCCGAGAAGGCCAGGCCGGCCAGCAGCACGGGCCGCCTGCCGACGGTGTCCGAGGCGTTGCCCGCCAGCAGCAGTACGCCGATCACCCCGAAGGCGTACACGGCGTACACGACGGTCACCACCAGCTCGGAGAACCCGAACTTCTCCTGGTAGAGCCCGTACAGGGGGGTGGGCAGCGTGGTGCCCGCCATGCACACGGCGAAAACGGCCCCGCCGAGCAGGCACTGGCGCCACCGCCGGCGATCACCGTCCATGCCGCCGACGGTAACCCCGCCGCCGCGACCCGGCGCGGCGGCGTCCGGGCCCGCCGGTCAGGGGCGGCCCGCGTGGAGCTCCAGCGGGCCGGTGCCGGCGGCGCGGGCGGCCAGGCAGGCGGTGATCTGGCGCCGCAGGGCGGGTTTGACCAGGCCGGGGAGTTCCGCGGAGGTGACGGTGCGCCACTGGAGCAGCTCGGTCCGGTCCAGCCGGATCCGGGCGAGGGTGGGGGCGTCGAGGACGCCGCCGTCGTAGAGGAACCGGATACGGGCGGGACGGCCGGGCTTGTGGGCCCAGTTCACGGCGAGCAGCCGGCCCGGGGCGAGGTCGAGGCCGAGCTCCTCCTGGACCTCCCGGCGGGCGGCGGCGCGCGGGATCTCGCCGAGGTCGCTGTCGATGCCGCCGCCGGGCAGGTTCCAGCGGTCGGATCTGCCGTACGCGGGCTGCACCAGCAGGATCCGGCCGTCGGAGCCGGTGAACAGCACGCTCGCCGCCGTCACCGCCTTGGGACGGCTGGCCCGGTGGCTGGCCGGGTCGAGGGTGCCCGAGTGCTCCAGGGCCACCCGCCGGGCCGGGTCCAGACCGGCCGGGGAGCCCGGCTGGGGCACCCCGTCGACCAGGTGGGCGAAGGAGCCGGTGTGCAGGGCGGCCAGTGCGGCGCGCAGCCGGGGCGCGGTGCGGGCGGGCAACAGTGCACAGGCCGCCTCGGGCGGGAGCCAGCGGGCCTCGGTCGTCGCCCCGGCGGGGAAGGAGACCGACCCGGCCTCGGGCGGCGGGAGCGGGCCGACGAGGTGGACGTGCACGATCAGGGAGCGGCCGGGCGGGCCGGCCGGGCCGGGCGGCCGGGAATCCACCGCCAGCAGGCGGCCGGCCGGCCGGGCGAGGCCCAGTCCTTCCCGCAGCGCGCGGGCCAGCGCTTCCTCCGGGGTCTCGGTGTCCTCGACCGCGCCGCCCGGAAGCTCCGGGTCGGTCCGGCCCGGGGTGGTCAGTACGAGGACCCGCCCGCGCGTGTCCAGGACGACCCCGGTGGCGGACACGAGCGGGGAGGGACGGTCGGGCACGGCGGGCTCCAGGGGGTCGGGTCGGCGGCACCAGCACTATGCCCCGGCCGCGGCAGGCGCCCGGCGCCGACATGCTGACTCAGGCGCGGGCCAGCAGCAGGCCGCCCATGGTGACCATGGTCGCAGCGACGAGCCCGTCCAGGACCCGCCAGGCGGCCGGGCGGGCGAGCAGGCCGCTCAGCAGCCGGGCCCCGTAGCCCAGACCGGCGAACCAGGTCAGGCTGGCCAGCACGGCCCCGATCGCGAAGGCCCACCGCAGGTCGCCGCGGTCGGCGGCGAGGGAACCGAGGAGCAGCACGGTGTCCAGGTAGACGTGCGGGTTGAGCCAGGTCATGGCCAGAGCGGTCAGCACGGCCCGGCGGGCGGACCCGCTCGTCGCCCCCTCCGTGGTGAGGGCGGCGCCGGGGGTGGGCCGCAGCACCCGGCGGGCGGCCAGCACTCCGTAGCAGATCAGGAAACCGCCTCCGGCCAGCGCGACCACCGTCAGCGCGGCCGGCCAGGCGGTGACGAAGACGCCGACCCCGGCGACGCCGAGGGAGATGAGGACCGCGTCGGACACGGCGCAGATGGCGACCACGGCGAGGACCGCGTGGCGGCGCGCGCCCTGGCGGAGGACGAAGGCGTTCTGCGCGCCGATGGCGACGATGAGGGAGAGTCCGCTGCCGAAGCCGGCCAGGGCCGCGGTGACGATGCCGTAGTTCATGACCCCGACGGTAGGCAGCGAGGTCGGTTCAGTACAGCTAAAGATTTTTACGTACCATTAGCGCTTGTGATGGATGAGCTTCCGCTGGACCAGGTACGCACGCTGCTCGCCGTGGTGGACGAGGGCACCTTCGACGCGGCGGCCGCCGCCCTGCACGTGACCCCTTCCGCGGTCAGCCAACGGGTCAAGGCGCTGGAGCAGCGGACCGGGCGGGTGCTGCTGATGCGGACGAAGCCGGTGCGGGCGACCGAATCCGGGGAGGTGGTGATCCGCTTCGCCCGGCAGCTGGCCCGCCTGGAGCGCGACGCGCGCGCCGAGCTGGGGATGGCCGACGGGATGGGCCCGGTGCGGCTGCCGATCGCGGTGAACGCTGACTCCCTCGCCACCTGGTTCCTGCCCGCGCTCGCGCGGGTGCCGCAGGATCCGCCGGTCTGCATCGAGCTCCACCGCGAGGACGAGTCCCATACGACGGCGTTGCTGCGGGAGGGGCAGGTCATGGCGGCGGTGACCTCCTCGCCCGACCCGGTGGCCGGGTGCAGCGTACGGATGCTGGGACTGGTCCGGTACCTGCCGACGGCGAGCCCCGCGTTCGCGGCCCGGTATCTGACGGGGGAGCCGGAGCGGGACCTGCGCGAGGCACCGACGATCGTGTTCGACCGGAAGGACGACCTCCAGGACGCCTTCGTCCGCGCGCTCACAGGGGACCCGGCGGCCGGGGCGGGGCCGCTCCGGCACTACATACCGACGTCGGAGGGGTTCCGGGACGCGGTGGTCGCGGGGCTGGGGTGGGGGCTGGTGCCGGAGCAGCAGTCGAGACCGCTGGTGCGGACGGGACAGCTGGTGCTGCTGGAGCCGCTGCGGCCGATGGACGTCCCCCTGTACTGGCAGCAGTGGAGGCTCGATTCGCCCGCGCTGTCGACGGTCGCGGAGGTGATCGCGGCGGCGGCCCGGGAGTCCCTCCGCCACCCTGCCGCGTGACCCGGCCCGATCCGGCCCGATCCGTAATGATCGACAAGACACCCCCTAAGCTGCGACCCATGGAGTCCTACACGATCGGCCAGGCGGCCCGGCTGCTCGGCGTCAGCGTCGACACGGCCCGGCGCTGGGCGGATGCCGACCGGTTCCCCACCCACCGCGAGGGCACACGGCGGATGGTGGACGGGCCCGACCTGGCCGCCTTCTGCGTCGAGGCCGCACAGGAGGGCGCCGAGGGCGAGGAGGCCCCGTACACCTCGGCCCGCAACGCCTTCCCCGGCATCGTCACCGGGGTGAAGCTCGGCACGGTCGACGCGCAGGTGGAGATCCAGGCCGGACCGCACCGGATCGTGTCACTGCTGACCCGCGAGGCGGTGGAGGAGCTCGGGCTGGAAGTGGGCGCGCGGGCCACGGCGCGGGTGAAGTCGACGAGCGTGTTCATCGACAAGGTCTGACGCGGACGGCGGAGTTCCCCCGCGGGCGGTGAGCCCGGACGCAGGCGTTCCGGTGGCGATGGCAGACTGGCCGCTGATCCGCCGAAGGGGAGTACGCCTTGTCCATGTTCAGCAACCTGCGCCGGGTCGTGCGGCGCAGCTACCGGCGGGCCGTCGACCTCAGCCACCCGGCCCGCTCCCCGCTCGGCAGTGCGGTGGTCAACTGCGTGATCTACCGGGACGGCGTCCGGCAGGACGACTGCGCGGAGGTCGAGGAGGCGCTGCGCCGGGTCCGCAAGACCGGTGACGGCTTCGTCTGGATCGGCCTGCACGAGCCGGCGAGGTCGGAGCTGACCGGGCTCGCCGAGCTGTTCGGCCTGCACCCCCTCGCGGTCGAGGACGCCGTGAACGCGCACCAGCGCCCCAAGGTGGAGCGCTACGACGAGACGCTGTTCTCCGTCTTCAAGACCGTGCGCTACGTGGAGCACGAGGAGCTGACCGCGACCAGCGAGGTGGTGGAGACCGGCGAGCTGATGGCCTTCACCGGCCAGGACTTCATCATCACCATCCGGCACGGCGGCCGCGGCACGCTGGGCCCGGTCCGCGAGGAGCTGGAGGCCGCACCGGACCAACTGGCCAACGGGCCCGCGGCCGTTCTGCACGCCATGGCCGACCATGTGGTCGACGACTACGTGGCCGTGACGGACGCGGTGCAGAACGACATCGACGCCGTCGAGACCGCGGTGTTCAGCGAGGACGGCGGCCGAGGCGACGCGGGCCGGATCTACCAGCTCAAGCGCGAACTCCTGGAGCTGCGGCGGGCGGTGGCGCCGCTGAGCCGCCCGCTCCAGCAGCTGGCCACGCAGCCGATACCGGTCATCCCGCCGGAGACCCGCGCGTACTTCCGGAACGTGGCGGACCATCTGACCCGGGCCACGGAGCAGATCGGCGCCTACGACAACCTCCTCGACTCCATCCTGCAGGCCCACTTGGCGCAGGTGACCGTCGCGCAGAACGAGGACATGCGCAAGATCACGGCATGGGCGGCGATCGTCGCCGTCCCGACCATGGTCTGCGGCGTGTACGGCATGAACTTCGACCACATGCCCGAACTGCACTGGACCTACGGCTACCCGCTGGTCCTCGGCGTCATGGTGCTCGCCTGCTTCGTCATCCACCGGGGCTTCAGGCGTAACGGCTGGCTCTGACCGGACGAGGCCATTCCTTGGGGTGCGCCCGGGTATTGAGCTGCCGTCAGCTCTGGTAGTAAAGTTTCCTAACGAAACTGGGACGCCTCAACTACCAGATGGAGGCCTTGTGTTCACCCCCCGCCGCAAGATGCTGGCGATCGGCGCACTGCTCGGCAGTGCGCTGATCGCCGTCCCCGTCACCGCCCATGCCACCGCAGCCCCCGCCCCCGTGGCGGAGACCGCGGCGGCGGCAGCCGCAGGACTCGACGATCCGGCGAAGAAGGAGATCGCCATGAAGATCGTCTCCAGTGCGGAGAACTCCTCGCTGGACTGGAAGGCGCAGTACAAGTACATAGAGGACATAGACGACGGCCGCGGATACACGGCCGGCATCATCGGATTCTGTTCCGGCACCGGCGACATGCTCGACCTCGTCGAGTACTACACGCAGATCAAGCCGGGCAACGTCCTCGCCAAGTACCTCCCCGCCCTGCGCAAGGTCGACGGCAGCGACTCGCACGCCGGCCTCGATCCGAACTTCACCAAGGACTGGGCGAAGGCGGCCCAGGACGCCGACTTCAGGAAGGCCCAGGACCACGAGCGCGACCGGGTCTACTTCAACCCGTCGGTCAACCAGGGCAAGGCCGACGGGATCGGCGTGCTGGGCCAGTTCATGTACTACGACGCCATCGTCATGCACGGTGACGGCGGCGACTCCACCAGCTTCCGCAACATCCGCAAGCGCGCCCTGTCCAAGGCCAAGCCCCCGTCCCAGGGCGGCAACGAGACCACGTACCTGAACGCCTTCCTCGACGCCCGGGTCTGGGCGATGAAGCAGGAGGAGGCGCACAGCGACACCAGCCGGGTCGACACCGCGCAGCGGGTCTTTCTGAAGAAGGGCAATCTGAACCTCAATACGCCGCTCGACTGGAAGGTCTACGGGGACTCCTTCCACATCGGCTGACGGCGCGCCGCGGCCCGGGCGGGGCCCTCCTCCCCGTCCTGGTCCGCGGTGTCGCGGGGCGATAACGATGTGGGTAACGATCAGAGCAGCTGTGGGGGCGTCAAGTGGGCCTCTGGTGCGGACGTTTCGGACGTTCAGGGACATGGTGCTGCCACTGTGTCCCGAAGTCGTAACTCCGGTGCCGGAAATCGGGCAGTCCAACCGATTTGGCCTCCCCGGAAGTGGCTTGACCGCGACGTAAGGGGGGCATAAGTTCTGCCCCGGCTTGCTCCAGCAGGACGGGCCGAACACACCGTCCTCTGGGGGGACCCTCATGAACCACTACACCGATGTCCTGAAGAAGTACGCCGTCTTCTCCGGCCGCGCGCGCCGCCAGGAGTACTGGATGTTCGCCCTCTTCCAGGCCGCCGCCGTGATCGTCCTCGCGATCGTGGACGCCGTCATCGGCGCCAACATGATCATCGTCGGCCTGTACATCCTCGGCACCATCGTGCCGACGCTGGCGCTCACCGTCCGTCGTCTGCACGACCTCGGCAAGTCCGGTGCCTGGTACTTCATCATGTTCGTCCCCTTCATCGGTGGCATCTGGCTGCTCGTCCTGACCGCCACCGCCGGTCAGCCGCAGCCGAACCAGTACGGCCCGGACCCGAAGGCCTACGCCGCCTGATCTGCCGTACGGGCCTGATCAAGGCCTGAATGCCTGAGCGCCGCCCCTGGCCGGGAAAAAGCCGGGGGCGGCGCTTTCGCCTTTTCCCGGGCCCGCCGGGCCCCGCGTGACACGCGTCTCCCGGACTGGCGGCAGGGGGCTGTCCAGAGCGGCCCGATCACGAGATATCTTGATGTCGAGCAATGTTGCAGACGAGAGACGCAGACTGTGGAGCGGAGCATCCGGTGACTGACTCGACCATCATCTACACGCACACTGACGAGGCCCCGGCCCTCGCGACGTATTCCTTCCTGCCTGTGATCCAGGCATACGCGTCGACGGCCGGTGTGAATGTCGAGACCCGTGACATCTCCCTGGCCGGTCGGATCATCGCCGTCTTCCCGGAGTACCTCCAGGAGAGCCAGCGGATCGCCGACGCCCTCGCCGAGCTCGGCGAGCTGGCGAAGACCCCGGAAGCCAACATCATCAAGCTTCCGAACATCTCGGCCTCGATCCCGCAGCTCAAGGCCGCGGTCGCCGAGCTCCAGGGCCAGGGCTACGCCCTCCCGGACTACCCGGACGACCCGAAGACCGACGAGGAGCGCGACATCCGCGCCCGCTACGACAAGGTCAAGGGCAGCGCCGTCAACCCGGTCCTGCGCGAGGGCAACTCCGACCGCCGCGCCCCCGCCTCGGTCAAGAACTACGCCAAGACGCACCCGCACCGCATGGGCGCCTGGGTCCCCGAGTCGAAGACGAACGTCGCCACCATGGGCGAGAACGACTTCCGCTCCACCGAGAAGTCCACCGTCATCGCCGAGGCCGGCACCCTGCGCATCGAGCACGTGGCCGCCGACGGCGCCACCACGGTGCTCCGCGAGTCCGTACCGGTCCTCGCCGGTGAGGTCGTGGACGCGTCCGTCCTGCACGTCGACGCGCTGCGCACCTTCCTGAACGACCAGATCGAGCGTGCCAAGGCCGAGGGCGTGCTGTTCTCCGTGCACCTCAAGGCCACGATGATGAAGGTCTCCGACCCGATCGTCTTCGGCCACGTGGTCCGCGCCTTCCTCCCGAAGACCTTCGCCCGCTACGGCGAGACCCTGGCCGCCGCCGGCCTGTCGCCCAACGACGGTCTGGGCGCCATCCTGAACGGCCTGGGCGCGCTGCCCGACAGCGACGCGATCAAGGCCTCGATCGACGCCGAGATCGCCGAGGGCCCGGCCCTCGCGATGGTCGACTCCGACAAGGGCATCACCAACCTGCACGTGCCGTCCGACGTCATCGTCGACGCTTCGATGCCGGCCATGATCCGCACCTCCGGCCACATGTGGGGCCCGGACGGCGCCGAGGCCGACACCCTCGCCGTCCTCCCGGACAGCAGCTACGCCGGCGTCTACCAGGTCGTCGTCGACGACTGCCGCGCCCACGGCGCCTTCGACCCGTCCACCATGGGCTCGGTCCCGAACGTCGGCCTCATGGCGCAGAAGGCCGAGGAGTACGGCAGCCACGACAAGACCTTCGAGATCGCCACCGCGGGCACCGTCCGCCTGGTCGACGCCGCGGGCAACACCGTCCTGGAGCAGGAGGTCGCCGCCGGCGACATCTTCCGCGCCTGCCAGACCAAGGACCTGCCGATCCAGGACTGGGTCAAGCTCGCCGTCACCCGCGCCCGCGCCACCGGCGTCCCGGCCGTCTTCTGGCTGGACGAGACCCGCGCCCACGACGCGCAGCTGATCGCCAAGGTCAAGACGTACCTCGCCGAGCACGACACCGAGGGCCTGACCATCAAGATCCTCTCCCCGGTCGAGGCCACCGCCTTCTCCCTGGAGCGCATCCGCCGCGGCGAGGACACCATCTCGGTGACCGGCAACGTGCTGCGTGACTACCTGACCGACCTCTTCCCCATCCTGGAGCTGGGCACCAGCGCCAAGATGCTGTCGGTCGTCCCGCTGATGAACGGTGGCGGCCTCTTCGAGACGGGCGCCGGCGGCTCCGCCCCGAAGCACGTTCAGCAGCTGGTCAAGGAGAACTACCTGCGCTGGGACAGCCTGGGCGAGTTCTTCGCGCTGGCCGCCAGCTTCGAGCACCTCGCGACCACCACCGGCAACGCCCGCGCCCAGGTGCTGGCCGACACCCTGGACCGCGCGACCGGCACCTTCCTCAACGAGGACAAGTCGCCGAGCCGCAAGCTGGGCGGCATCGACAACCGCGGCAGCCACTTCTACCTCGCCACCTACTGGGCGCAGGAGCTGGCCAAGCAGACCGACGACGCCGAGCTGGCCACGGCCTTCGAGCCGGTCGCCAAGACGCTGTCGGAGCAGGAGGAGACCATCGTCGCCGAGCTCGTCGCGGTGCAGGGCTCCCCGGCCGACATCGGCGGCTACTACCAGCCCGACGCCACGAAGGCCGCGGCGATCATGCGCCCGTCCGCGACCCTCAACCAGGCACTCGCCCTCCTGGGCTGATGCCGACAGCCGTACCCACGCGTCCCTGACGACGTGACCCGCTCCGCCCCGGCCGGCCCGTGCCCGCCGGGGCGGAGTCGTGTCCGCCGGAGCGAGGTCGTGTCCGGCGCCTTCCGGGACGAGGTCCTCATGGGACTCCTGGCCGAGGCGTGGGCCCTGCGCTAGCGTTCGGGGTCGGTGCCCCGGGGGGCTTCAGCGAAAAGGCTCTGGGGGTTCTGTGGCACGTCGTTCCGACACGTCCTGCGGCGGTATCGGCTGCCTGGCGCTCCTGCTCGTGCTCTTCGTCCTGCCCACCGTCGGCTATCTGCTGGCTGTGCCGCTGGCGCTGCCCGATCTGCTCGCCGAGCAGTCACCGCCGCAGCAGCTCCACGGCTTCGGCCAGTACCTCGTCGTCTACGCCGTCCCGGCCGTCGTGGCCCTGCTGCTGGCCCTGTTCGCCTCGCGCCGGCGGACCGGCGGCTGGTGGCTGGTACCGGTCCGGGCGGCGGTGCTGCTCGCGCTCGTCGCCGGGGTGCTGTGGTGGACGGAGAGCAGGGTCGGGGAGTACCCGGTGTGGAACGTCCGGGCCACGGCCGAGAGCATGGCCGCAGGACTGGTGGCGCTCGCCTTCGTCGTGGCGGTCCGCCGGTGGGACGCCTCGCGCGGCGGCCCGCGCGTGGCCGCCGGCACCCGCCGGCCGGCGCCGGGGGAGATCTGGCTGGCCATGGTGCCGCTGCGCGAGGACCCGGCGCGGCAGCTGCGGCACTACTGCGTGGTGCTGGCCGTCCATCCCGGCCACGTGGAGGTCGCCCAGATCACCACCAAGGACAAGGACGGGCGCGCCGACCACATCCGGATGCCCAACGACGGCTGGGACAAGGCCTCCGGCCGCGCGCACTGGGTGGAGTTCGGCCGTCCGCCGCGCCGGGTCGAGTACGGGATGTTCCTCAAGTCCCGGCCGCAGGGGCGCTGCCCGGCCCCGGTGTGGCGGCAGCTCAGCCGGCAGCTCGGCTGATCCCGGCCGCCACGTCCGCGGCGACGTCCGCCACCCCGTCCGCAGCCACCCGGAAGCCGATGTTCCCGGCGGAGCTGTCGGGGGTGTTGCGGGTGCGTGCCGCGACCCGGTATCGGTTGCAGTACGAGTCGTGGCACATGTGGGAGCCCCCGCGCATGGTCCGTTCCGGGCCGGCGGGCGAGAAGCGGTCGGCGGACCACTCCCATACGTTGCCGACCGCCTGGTAGAGGCCGTACCCGTTGGGCCGGAAGGCCTTGGCCGGGGCCGTGCCCGCGTACCCGTCGGCCCGGGTGTTGTGGACCGGGAAGTCACCGTTCCAGATGTTGCACATGTACCGCCCGCCGGGGCGCAGCTCGTCGCCCCACGGGTAGCGCTTCTGCTCCAGCCCGCCGCGCGCGGCGAACTCCCACTCCGGCTCCGTGGGCAGCCGGGTCCCGGACCAGGCGCAGTACGCCTGGGCATCGTGCCAGGAGACGTGGACCACGGGGTGGTTCTGGCGGGCGGCGGAGGAGGAACCGGGCCCCTCCGGACGGCGCCAGTCGGCCCCGGAGACCGCCCGCCACCACGGGGTCCCGGCCACCGCGGGCGAGGCGGCCGCGAGTTCACCCGTCAGGAAGCCCGCGAAGACGAAGCTGAAGCCGAAGGACTCCGCCTCCGTGACATGGCCGGTGGCCTTCACGAAGGACGCGAACTGCGCGTTGGTGACGGTGGTCGGGGCGATGCGGAACGCCCCGACCACCTCCCGGCGTACCGGACCCTCGCCGTCCGCCGGGAACCCGTCCGGGTCCTCCGTCCCCATCAGGAACCGGCCGCCCGCGAGGGCGACGAGGTCGCGTACGGCCCGGGCCGCCGCCGGGTCCGCCGCCGGCGCTCCCACGGGCGCGGGTCCCGGCCGCCGGGCGAGGGTCAGGACCTCGGCGGCGGGCTCGCGTCCGGGGGTGCAGCAGGGCTCGGGCGGCATGGATCTCTCCTGGGGACGGTACGGGGGTGGCCGGAGCGGTACGGATCCGCCCGGGTCAGCCGGCGCGGTCGGCGGCCAGCCGTGCGGCCAGCGCCGGAATGCCGAGGGCCTGTTCCTGTGCCGGGGTGGCCTGGTGGAGCAGGTTCCGCAACTGGTAGGGGTCGCTCACCAGGTCGTAGTACTCGCGGAAGGCCACCTGCCCGGTGCCGGAGACCGCTCCGGTGGCATCGGTGTGCAGGTTGTAGTACTCGGTGTACTGCTTGTCCTTCGCCACGTACGAGGCCCAGGTCTTCGGTCCGGTGCCGCCCGTGCCCTGCTTCCACCACTGCACCAGCAGGTGGTCGCGGTCGGCCGCGGTGAGCAGCGAGTGCCCGTCCTGGGGGGTGTCCGGGGTGATCCCGGCCGCGTCCAGGACGGTGGGCGCGATGTCGATGTTGGCGACGATCCTGCTGTCGGTGGTGCCGGAGCCGAGGCCGCCGGCGGGCCAGGAAAGGTAGAACGGCACCTCGTGGGCGGGGGAGTAGGGCACGGACTTCTTCAGCCAGCCGTGGTCGGCCCAGGTGTAGCCGTTGTCCGCGGTGTAGATGACGAGGGTGTTCTCCAGCTGGCCGAGGGCCGCGAGCTTGTCGCGGACGGCCTGCACGGCGTCGTCCACCGACAGCAGCGCGCGCAGCTGGCGGCGGCGCAGCTCCTGTGCGTCGGCGAGGGTCGCGGTGGCGTTCTGGATGTACGCGGGCTTGTCGCCGCGGTCGGCCTCGGGTACCGAGGGGCGGCCGTTCCAGGCGGGCACCGGCGTCTCGGCGTACTTGGCGGCGGGCACGTTCGGCTCGTGGGAGGCGTAGGGCGCGACGTACGCGAACCAGGGGCGGGTGTCGGTGGCCGCCTTGTCGAGAAAGGCGAGGGTCCTGTTCTTGATGATGTTGGTGGTGTAGCCGGGAAGCTGCTGGACGGTGCCGTCGATGTTCCACTGCGCGTTGTTGAAGCCCGGCTGGAGCAGCGCGAACTCCTCGAAGTGCGGTGGAGCGTCCGCGAGGGTCCATGAGTTGAGGTACTTGCCGAAGAGACCGGTACGGTACCCGGCCTGCTGCAGCCGGCGCTGCACGGTGGCGGACTGGTCGAGGCTGTGCGAGGCGGCGTTGTTGCGGACGCCGTGGTGGTGCGCGTGGCGGCCCGAGAAGACGGAGGAGCGGGAGGGCGCGCACAGGGGTGTCGCGGAGTGCCCGTGGGTGAAGGTGACGCCGTGGCCGCCGAGCCAGTCGACGAGCTTCGGCAGGGCCCAGTCGGTGTGCTTGGGCTGGTCGTCGGTGACGATCAGCAGGATGTTCGGCCGGGCCGCGGCGCCGGCCGACGGGGCGGCGCTCGCGGCACCGGCCAGGGCCGGGGTCGCGGCGGCCGCGGCCACCGCCGCGGCGCCCGCGAGGAAGCCGCGTCTGCCCACCGGGGCGGTGCGGGGCGCGTTCCGGGGCGTGCTGGTGTGCTCGCTCACGAAGGGTCTCCTGTACGTGCGGGGACGGGAACGTACGCACGGGGGTTCGCGGCGCTGCTCGCGCACCGCCGAACCCGCAGGTCAGACCCTAGAACCGGGGTGTGGCAGCACCGTGGCGGGGCTGTGGCGGCTCCATGGCGGCGCTGTGCCGCGCACGTAACGGGGCTCGGCGGAGCCGGAGCGGGAGCCGGAGCCCGGCGGACCGAAGTCCGTGGAGCCGAAGTCCGTGGAGCCGGAGCCTGCGGATCAGAGGCGGTGGATCAGAGCCGGTGGATCCGCTCCTGCTCGAAGGCCAGCGGGGACCGCCCGGCCGCCAGGATCCGCAGCCCCGGCGCCACCGCCAGCAGGTTCCGCAGCCAGGCCAGGGCGTCCGGGCCGAGCTGCTCCGCGCCGTCCAGGACGAGCAGCATGTCCCGTTCGGCCAGCCACGAGGCGGTGTTCGCCGTCCCGCAGGCCGGGGCGGGCATGCCGGGTACGGAGCCCAGTTCGGCCGTCAGCTCGCGGACTCCGTAGCCACCGTGCTGCGGATTCATGGCGACGACGGCCACCCCGTCGTAGAAGTTGGACGCGATCCGCCGCGCGATCTCCCGTACCAGCAGGCTCCGCGGCTCGCGGAAGGCTCCCGCCACGGTCAGCACGCGCCCCCGCCGGACGGCGGTGAGCAGCCGGGACATTTCGGCGGACGTCGCCGGCAGTGTTCCGGATAAGCCGTTTTCCTTCATCGACCCGGCTTCCCCCATGGCCCCGGATTCCCTCATCGGCACGATGCCCCCCACTGCATGCGTGACCAAGCGCGGCAAGAGGGTTTTTTCGAGCCGCGTGACGACGATTATGCGCCACTTGTGCCGTAAGGCTAGGGGAATGTCGCATTCCGAACGACGCGTTCGCTGCGGCCCAGGTGGGGACGTCGTCCGGGCGCCGGACGGGCGGCGTAGTTCCCGTGGTCCGCGTGACGTACGCACCCGAACTCCGGCTCCTGGGAACGGTTGTCCGGAAGCCGGGATTGGGCTCTACTGCTGTGCAGCCCCTACGAGGGGCATATTCGCGGGAGGGACCAGAATGACAGCGGACCGGCGAACGGACCGGCGAGCACAGCACCGTGCGGGCCGGCGGGCACGACGCGCGGGCCGGGCGGCCGGACCCGTGTCGCACCGGCGCCGGCCGGCCTTCCGGGGCCGCAGGCCGCTGCTCGCCACGCTGCTCTCCGCCTTCTTCCTGGTCGGCGTCTGCGCGGCCACCGGAATCGCCTGGGACCCCCGCGACGCGGCTTCCGTACAGGAGGCCGCCGCCCGCGGCGGCGGACTCCCGGCCGCCACCGGGACCGGCGGCGCGCCCGGCACTCCCGGCGGAGCCTCCCCGTCCCCCGCCGACCCCCCGGCGCCCACCCAGGGCGCGGCCGCCAAGGGCAACCCCAAGGGCGCGGTGGACTCCGGAGCCGAACGCCCCACCGGAGCCCTGCCCTTCGACATGCCCTCGCCGGCCGCCCTGCGCTCCGGCGGCGGGGGCAAGAAGCTGGTGTTCGCCCACTACTTCACCCCCTACCCGCTCTCCCTCGACAACGCGGCCGCGGACCGGGACTACTACACCCGCAACTACCTCGACCCCGACGGCGAGAGCGGGAAGCACGGCCGGTACGGCGGCCTGCTGCGCGACCGGCCGCTGCCCGTGGCCCCGAAGAGCGGCGACTGGGAGTACGCCAACCTCCAGCAGGAGGTGCGCACGGCCCGCGCGGCAGGCATCGACGGCTTCACCCTCGACCTGCTCTCCTTCTCCGGCAAGAACTGGGACCGCTGCAACCTGCTGATGGCGGCAGCCCGTTCGGTGGACCCGGCCTTCAAGATCATGCTGATGCCGGACATGACCTCGCTGAAGACCGACGACCCCGCCGTACTCGCCGGCGCGATCGCCACGCTCGCCGACGCCTCCGCCGCACACCGGCTCCCCGACGGCCGCCTCGTCGTCTCGCCCTTCAAGGCGGAGGAGAAGAGCGTCGCCTGGTGGACCGAGGTCATCGCCCTCCTGAAGTCCGAGCACGGCATCCGCACCGCCTTCGTCCCGCTCTTCCTCGACTTCGGCGCCCACAGCGGCGAGTTCGCCCCGATCAGCCACGGCTTCTCCGAGTGGGGCAGCCGCAGCTACGTCGGCCAGGAGAGCTCCACGCGCGACGTCCGGCGGGCCCACGACATGGGCAAGATCTGGATGCAGCCGGTGTCGGTCCAGGACGCGCGCCCCAACCAGGGCATCTACGACGAGGCGGGCAACACCGCCACCCTGCGCTCGACCTGGACGCGCGCCATCGAGGACGACGCCGACTGGGTGCAGCTCACCACCTGGAACGACTACTCGGAGGGCAGCCAGTTCGCACCCTCCCTGCACAACGGTTACGCGTACCTGGACCTGACCTCGTACTACCTGACCAAGTTCAAGACGGGCGGCTGGCCGAAGATCGTCCGGGACACCCTCTACCTCTCCGCGCGCACACAGTTCGCGGACGCCGACCCGACGGGCGACCAGTCGCTGGTGATGTCGCTCCGCAAGGGGAGCGCCCCGGCCCGGGACAAGGTGGAGGTGCTCAGCTTCCTCACCGGGGCCGGAGCGGTCCGGACGACCGTCGGCACCGCGGACGGCAGTTACGAGGCCCCCGCCGGGATCCACTCTCAGCTGCTCCCGCTGAAGGCGGGCACCAGCTCGGCGCAGGTCGTCCGGGACGGCAAGGCCGGAGTGAAGGTCGACCTGCCGTACCGGGTGGACCACAAGGTGGAGGTGCAGGACCTCCAGTACTACGCGGCGACCAGCGGCCGCGAATCGTAGGGGGCGTCCTGCCGATCAGGCCGGAGGGGTGAATTCCGGCTGGTCGAGCAGGCGCAGCCGGCTACCGTCGCTCCGGCGCCGCACGACCTGCGCGCGAGCTCCGGAGCCGTCCTTCGCGGCGGGGTCGAGGTGAGCGCGATGCCGCCGCTGACCAGCGTCGGGAGCGGGGCCTCCGGCTCGAAGACCGGGCGGTGGGCCGGCACCTTCTCCCACAGCGCCCGGATCGCCTCGCGGCCCACCGTCCGCTCCCCGGGCGGGTACGCCATCACCGCGTCCTCCTGCTTCACCCGGGCGGCCGAGCGGGTGCACATCAGCCGGTCCGGGGTCAGCGCCCGGATCCGCCGACCGGAACAGGAGCTCGCCGCCGAGCTCTTCGACCCGCTCGGCCCGCACCACCGGCCTGACCGAGGCCGGAGCGGCCGCGCTCGCACCCGCCCGGGCCGCGCTCGCCGCCGCCGAGGCGGTCGGCCGGGCGGTGGGGGACGTGGCCGGCGTGATCCGGGGCCGGGTCACGGTCGGCATGGTCGTCGGCTGCACCGTCACCCCGCTGTTCGACGCCCTCACCGCCTTCCACCGGGCCCACCCCGGTGTGGAGATCGCCCTGCTGGAGGACAACTCCGACCGGCTCGCCCAAGGGGTCCGCGCCGGCGCGGTGGACGTGGCCCTCACCGGGGCCGCGACCGCCGCACCGGCCGGACCGGCAGCCCTCACGCTCGTCAGCGAGCGGCTCGTCGTCGCCGTCCCGCCCGATCACCCGCCGGCTCGCCGGCGCCGGCGGCGGTCTACCGGAGCCGGCGGCGGTCTACCGGAGCCGGCGGCCGCGGGAGATGATCCGCAGGACAGCCGCGCCGCATCCCCGGAGGAGCAGTGACCGAGCCGATACGTCCCGCCGGACCCGCCCACGAGTTCCCCGCCGGACCCGCCCACGAGTTCCCCGGCGGACCCGCCCTGTTCCGCCTCGACCCCCGCGTCGCCCACCTGAACCACGGCTCCTTCGGCGCGGTGCCCGTCCCCGTCCAGGAGGCCCAGGCCGCGCTCCGCGCCGAGGTCCACGCCGACCCCGACGCCTTCTTCATCGCCGTCCCGGACCGCCTCGCCGAGGCCCGCACCCGGATCGCCGCCCACCTCGGCGCCGACCCCGGCGGGATCGCCTTCATCGCCAACGCCACCGAGGGCGCCAACCTCGCCCTGGACGCCGTCCCGCTCGCCGAAGGCGACGAGATCCTGGTCACCGACCACGGCTACGGCACCGTCGTCGCGGCCGCCGCCCGCCGCGCCCCGGTCACCACCGTGGCCCTGGACCCCCACCTGCCCGACGAGGACGCCGTACGCGAGAGCGTGCTGGCCGCGCTGACACCCCGTACGAAGGTGGCCGTACTCGACCACGTCAGCTCGCCCACCGCCCGCATCATCGCCTCCCCGCAGCTCCTCGCGGACCTGCGCGACCGCGGGGTCACCACCGTCGTCGACGGCGCCCACGCCCTGGGCATGCTCCCCGACCCCCTCGCGGGCGGCGCCGACTTCTGGTTCGGCAACCTGCACAAATGGGGCTACGCGCCCTCCGGCAGCGCGGTCCTGGCCGTCGCCCCGCAGCACCGCAGCCGGATCAGGGCCCTCGTACCGTCCTGGGAGGACCAGCACGGATTCCCGCGTTCCGTCGAGAACCGCGCCACCGCCGACTACACCGGCTGGCTCGCCGCCCCCGAGGGGCTGGACCTCCTCGAACGCCTCGACGCGGCCAAGGTCCGGGCCCACAACAGCGCACTGGCCGCCCACGGAGCGGCCCTGCTCGCCGAGCTCCCCGGGCTCACCCCGCTCCCGCACGGCGAGGCCCTCGCCATGCGCACCCTGCGCCTGCCGGCCGGGGTCGCCGACACCCCGGACCGGGCCCGCGCGCTGCGCGAGCGGATCGCGGCCGAGCAGGGCATCCGGGTGCTGATCTGGCCCTGGCCGGGCGGCGGCGGCATCCGCGTCTGCGGCCAGATCTACAACCGGCCCGAGGAGTACGAACGCCTCGCCGCCGTCCTCCCGCCCTACCTCAGCCGCGCCTGAGCAGGTACGTGTCCATGATCCACCCCTTGCGGGCGCGGGCCTCGGTGCGCAGCTCCTCGATCCGCCCGGCGACCTCCGCGAGCTTGCCCGAGACCAGGATCTCGTCCGGGGTGCCCACGTAGGCCCCCCAGTAGATGAAGAGGTCCTGGTCCAGGTGGGCGGTGAAGGCGTGCCGCGCGTCCAGCATCACCACCACGTCGTCCACGTCGTCCGGCCAGCCCTCGGCCAGCCTGCGGCCGGTGGTGATCTGGACCGGGCGACCGACCCGGTTCAGATTGGTCCGGTGCCGTGCCAGCAGCGCCGAGATGCTGCTGATGCCGGGCACGACCTCGTGCTCGAAGGTCACCCGGCCGCGCTCCAGCACCTCGTCGAGGATCGCGAGCGTGGAGTCGTAGAGGGAAGGATCGCCCCAGACCAGGAAAGCCCCGGTCTCGCCGTCCGCCAGATCCTCCGCGATGAAACGCTCGAAGAGCCCGGCCCGCGCGCTGCGCCAGCCGTCCACCGTCGGGGTGTAGTCGGCGGGCGTCCGGTCCCGGTCCGGGTCGCGGCCCTCCACCAGCCGGTGGCCCGGCCGGGCGTGCGCGTCGAGCATCGCGCGCCGCAGCCCGGTCAGATCCGCCTTCTCCTCGCCCTTCTCCAGGATGAGGAATGCGTCCGCCGCGCCGATCGCCCTGACCGCCTGGAGGGTCAGATGGTCCGGGTCGCCCGCGCCTATGCCGATCACTGAGAACTTCTTCACCGGGCTATTGTGCCCATCATGCGAGCCGCCCTGTTCGTCACCTGCGTCAACGACGCGCTCTACCCGCGGACCGGCATCGCCGTCGTACGCCTCCTGGAGCGGCTCGGGGTCGGCGTGGACTTCCCGGCGGCCCAGAGCTGCTGCGGGCAGCCGCAGTACAACACCGGCTACCGGTACGAGACCGAACCGCTGATGCGGCGTACCGCGCGGGCCTTCGCGGGACACCCGTACGTGGTCACTCCCTCCGGGTCCTGCGCCGCGATGCTCCGCGAGCACTATCCGCGCATCGGCCGCAAGGCGGAGGCCGAGGGGCGCGGCAGCGAGCTCGCCGAGGCGGCCGCCGCGCTCGCGCCGCGCGTGTACGAGCTGACCGAGTTCCTGGTCGACGTGCTCGGGGTGACCGACGTCGGCGCGTACTACCCGCACACCGTCACCTACCACCCCTCCTGCCACGGCCTGCGCAGCCTGGGCCTAGGGGACCGGCCGCGGCGGCTGCTGGCCGCCGTCAAGGGCCTGAACCTGGTCGAGCTGCCGGGCGCCGAGGAGTGCTGCGGCTTCGGCGGCACCTTCGCCGTCAAGAACCCGGACGTCTCGACCGCCATGGGCACCGACAAGATCACGGCAGCGGCCGGCACCGGAGCCCAGGTGCTGTGCGGCGCCGACAACTCCTGCCTCGCCCACCTGGACGGCCTGCTGCGCCGTGCGGACATCCCGCTGCGGACCCTGCACCTCGCCGAGATCCTGGCCGCGACCGAGGAGGAACCGCCGTCGTGACCCGTACCCACCTGGGCATGCCGGCCTTTCCCGCCTTCCCCGCCGCCGCCCGCGAGGCCGTACGGGACGGGGTGCTGCGCGCCAACCTCCGGCACGCCACGCACACCATCCGCGACAAACGTGCGCGGGCCGTCGCCGAACTCGCCGACTGGGACCGGCTGCGCGCCGCGGGCAAGGCCGTCAAGGACCACACCCTCCGCCATCTCGACCGCTACCTGCTGCAGTTGGAGGAGGCCGTCACGGCCGCCGGCGGCACCGTCCACTGGGCCGCCGACGCGGACGAGGCCAACCGGATCGTCACGGAACTGGTCCGCGCGACCGGCGAGCGCGAGGTCGTCAAGGTCAAGTCCATGGCCACCCAGGAGATCGGGCTCAACGAGGCCCTGGAGGCCGCCGGGATCGCCGCGTACGAGACCGACCTCGCCGAACTCATCGTGCAGCTCGGCCACGACCGCCCCTCCCACATCCTGGTCCCGGCCATCCACCGCAACCGGGCCGAGATCCGCGACGTCTTCCGCGCCGAGATGGGGGGCTGGGGCCGGCCGGCGCCCGAACCCCTCGGCGACGACCCGCGGGAACTCGCCGAGGCGGCCCGCCTGCACCTGCGCGAGAAGTTCCTGCGCGCCAAGGTCGCCGTGTCCGGGGCCAACTTCATGGTCGCCGAGACCGGCACGATGGTCGTCCTGGAGTCCGAGGGGAACGGCCGGATGTGCCTGACCCTGCCCGAGACCCTGATCTCCGTCGTCGGCATCGAGAAGGTCGTCCCGACCTTCCGCGACCTGGAGATCTTCCTCCAGACGCTGCCGCGCTCCTCGACCGCCGAGCGGATGAACCCGTACACGACGATGTGGACAGGCCTCACGGAAGGCGACGGGCCCGCCGCCTTCCACCTCGTCCTCCTCGACAACGGCCGCACCGACACCCTCGCCGACGAGACCGGCCGCCAGGCCCTGCGCTGCATCCGCTGCTCCGCCTGCCTCAACGTCTGCCCGGTCTACGAGCGCGCCGGCGGCCACGCCTACGGCTCCGTCTACCCCGGCCCCATCGGCGCGATCCTCAGCCCCCAACTCCGCGGCACCGGCAGCGCGATCGACGCCTCGCTGCCCTACGCGTCCACCCTGTGCGGAGCCTGCTACGAGGTCTGCCCGGTCGCCATCGACATCCCCGAGGTCCTCGTCCACCTCCGCGAACGCGTCGCCCAGGGCGGCCCGGTGACCCGCGACGGCGTCCGCGTCACCCTCCGCCCCGCCGACGGCCACACCGCCGAACGGGCCGCCATGCGCGCCGCCCGGCTGCTCCTGGACCACCCGGGGGCCCTGCGCGCGGGGGAGCGCCTGCTGGCCAGGGCCCGGCGGCTGGCCCCCCGCCGGCTCCCCGGAGCCGGGCGGGCCTGGACCGACAGCCGCGAACTGCCCACCGTGGCGGCGCAGTCCTTCCGCGACTGGTGGGCCAGGGAACGGAGCAACCCGCAGTGAGCAGCAAGGACCGCATCCTGGGCCGGATCCGCCGGGCTCTGCGCGACGACGCGCCCGCGGAGCCGATCCCCCGCGACTACCTCCCCGTCCACGGGGCCCGGACCCCGGCCGAGCGGGTGGACCTGCTCGCCGCCCACCTCGCCGAGTACCGGGCCGTGGTCCACCGCACGGACGAGGAGGCGCTGCCCGCGCTGCTCGCGCGGCTCCTCGACGCGCGGGGCGCCCGGTCGGTGCTCGTCCCGCCCGGCCTGCCCCCGCACTGGCTCCCGGCCGGGGGCCCCACCCGGGTACCCGACCGGGCGGCCTCCACCCCGTACGAACTGGACCGGGTCGACAGCGTGGTCACAGGCTGCGCGCTGGCCGTCGCCGAGACCGGCACGATCGTCCTCGACGGCGGCCCCGACCAGGGCCGGCGGCGCATCACCCTGGTCCCGGACCACCACATCTGCGTGGTCCGCGTCCCGGACCAGGTGGTGGACTCCGTTCCGCAGGCCCTGCCGCTCCTCGACCCGACCCGCCCCCTGACCTGGATCTCCGGCCCCTCCGCCACCAGCGACATCGAACTCGACCGGGTGGAGGGCGTCCACGGCCCCCGCACCCTGGAAGTGGTCCTCGTAGGCACACAATGAGGGCATGCCCTCGCACATCGCCCTCACGGCCCTCCTCGTCCACGACTACGACGAGGCCATCGACTTCTACACCCGCGCCCTCGGCTTCGACCTCGCCGAGGACACCGCCCGCCCGGACGGCTCCCGCTGGGTCGTGGTCCGCCCGCCCGGCGCCACCGAATCCGCGCTCCTCCTGGCCCGGGCCAAGGACGAGGCCCAGCGCTCCCGCGTCGGCGACCAGACCGGCGGCCGCGTCGGCCACTTCCTGTACACCGACGACTTCACCCGCGACCACGCCCGGATGACCGCCGAGGGCGTCCGCTTCCTGGAGGAGCCGCGCCACGAGCCGTACGGCTCCGTCGCCGTCTTCGAAGACCTGTACGGCAACCGCTGGGACCTCCTCCAGCCCGCCACCCGCTAGGCCCCTGTCCGCAAAGTCCCGCCTGCCCCGCGACGCCTGGCACCGCACCTCGCCGCGCTGTCGGGCGCGCCCAAGTACGTCCAGTACTCGGGCGCCCCTCCGCCTTGCGAGGCTTCCCCTAGGCCCTGCGGGCCTGGGGAGACCCCATGGCACCAGACGCCGCGGGGCCCGCCCTCCGGGCGGCCGGCGCTACTTTGCGGACACGGCCTTAGCCGGGTCCCAGCCTCGGCGCCTCCCGTGCCGCATCGACGGCCGGGCCCCCGTCCGCCACCCGGCCGGCCAGCTCCCCGGCCCACCGGACCAGGCCCGGCACGTCGACCCCGTACGGGCCCCCGTCCAGCCCCTCGATCCCGGCGGCTCCGCGCCGCAGCAGCCGCGCCCCGCCCACCGCGTTGCCGCGCGCGGCGTGCGTCAACCCGACGGCGAGCTGCGCGAGCCCCCGCCAGAGCGGGGCCGCGGCCGCGGCCCCGGACTTCCAGGCATCCTCGAACACCTCGTGCGCGTGGAACGGCATCCCGGCGTCCAGCAGCCGCTGCGCCTCCCGCACGGTCTCCCCGGGGGAGCGCACCACGCCCTCGGGCTGGCGCTCCACCCCGGACACCCCGTAGGCGAGCGGCCGCCCCAGCCCATCCCTCGGCCGCGCACTGCGCGCCCGCCCGTCGACGTCCCGATCCCGTGTGTTCACCACCCCATCCTCCCCTTCACCGATTACCCGTGCATGCACACCCCTCGGCGTGGGGTAATGTTCTGCATGTGCCGCCGGGCAGGGGGAAACCCCAGATCACAGGCACAACGGGACGTGGCGCAGCTTGGTAGCGCACTTGACTGGGGGTCAAGGGGTCGCAGGTTCAAATCCTGTCGTCCCGACTGTAAAGTCGCAGGTCAGAGGCCGTTTCCACCGGATGGTGGGAACGGCCTTCTCTGTTGTCCGGGCCGGCGGCCGCGGGGCGTTCGCGCTACAGCCAGCCCCGCTGGGCAGCTTTGAGGCCCGCTTCGAAGCGGCTGGTGGCGCCGAGCCGTTCCATGATCGAGGCCATGTGGCGGCTGACGGTGCGTGACGAGATGCCGAGGCGTTGTCCGGCGGCGTCGTCGGTGAGGCCGCCGGCCAGTAGGCGCAGGAGTTGGCGTTCGGTGTCGGTCAGGCCGGTCGCGGGATCGTCGGACCTCAGGGCGCCGAGCGGGACGGCGGTGGCCCAGGCCTGGTCGAAGAGGTCGAGGAGCGCGGTGACGAGGCCGGGTTCGGTGACGTGCAGGGCGCCCTTGCGGGTGTCGGCGGGGTCGATGGGGACCAGTGCGTGGGCCCGGTCGAAGATGACGAGGCGCTGGGGGAGGACGGGGGCGGTGCGCACCTCGCTGCCGCGGCTGAGGAGCCAGTGGGCGTGGGTGGTGGTGTGCGGGTCGTTGCGGGTGGTGTCCTGGTAGAGGGTCTTCATGACGACCCCGCGCGCCAGCGGTTCCTCGTCGGCGGCCCGTGCCGCCGCGAGGTCCTCGGGGCGGTGGCTGGAGCCGGGGTGGACGCCCAGGCACTCCTGCGACATGCCGTGGGCCAGTTGCTCGATACGACGCTGGATGGCGTCCATCCCCAGGAGGCGCTCTCCGTGCGTGGCATGGGAGCCGGCGCGTTCGGCGACCAGGCGCGTGACGGCCGCCCGGGAGGCTGCGAGCTGGGCCTGACGGGCGGCCAGGTCCGCCTCCTGGCGGGCGAGCATGTCCGCCAGGCCGACATCGGGGGAGACGGCACGCACACGGCCGAGGTGGTCGGCAGAGGCCCGCACCAGCATGAGGCGGGCGAGTTCGTCCAGGCAGTCGTGAACCTGGGCGGGGGAGGCCCCGCACAGCTCGGCCAGCCGAGCGACACCGTGGTCGGTGTGGTCGAGCATGGCCTGGTAGACCCTGCTTCCGAGCACACTCAGGCCCAGCGTTTCCAGCATCGTGTCCCCCCCGGGTCCGCGCCCGGACCGTCCGCGGTCCGCACGCGCACCGCATCGTCGCACTTCGCACACCAACCCTTCAAGATCTTTCAGCTTCGCGGTGCTCTTGATTTGACGTGCCCATGACATGACGTCGGGATGGCGCCAGGCGAGTTGACGACAGCCACAGGTGCTTCCCGGGGCACCGGTCCACCGGCGAAGCTGTTCATCGCCGCCAGGGAACGCCCCGCCGGCCAGGAAAAGGCACCGGAACGAGCGTCAACCGCGGGACGCGAAACCGGAACCGATCCACCGTCACATCTCCAGCGAAGGACCGAACGCCATGCCCCGCACCCGTCTCCGTCCGGCCACCGCGGTCGCCGCCCTCGCCGCCGGAATCATTGCCCTGCTGCCCTTTGCGGTCGGCGGAGCCCACGGGACCACCCCGGCCACCGCCACCGCCACCGCCACGACGGCGACCGGCGTCACCACCTCCCCCGGCAACAACGCGCAATGGGGATAGACACGGGATGGACTGCGTCTACACCAGCCTGCGACGCCGCCCCGAGGCGCCGCCCACATCGGCGGGTGAGGTAGCCGAGGTCCTCGGCATCCTTTGGGCGCACACCACGCCGGAGGATGGCCTGGAGCACATATCCGGCTCCGCCGAGAGCGACCGGGTCGATCTCCTCCTGTACTTCCTGTCGCCCGCTCCCGACTCGCCCGCTCTCAACTCGCCCGCAGCCCACGGCCCGCTGCACCGGACTGCCGCACTGCTCGCCCGTGGCCACGAGAGGTCACCCACGCTGCAGCGGCGCTACCTGCCGCCCGCCGGGGCGCCGGGTTCCCAGGCCGACGACCCGCGACGCGCGAAGGCCTGACCGGTCGCCGCACCCGCATCGCCGAACCCCGCCGCCGGCACATCCGGCGGCCGCGGCTCCCCTGCGCCTTCCGCTGCCCGCATGCCGGGCCGGCGTACTCCTGGGGGGTCTCTTGCCGATCAGGCGACAAGACACCCCCCCTGGCGCCGCCCCCGCGCCGCTCGCGCATGGGCCCACCAGGACCCTCACCCACGCTTCTCGCTTCTAGGAGTCAGTTCTCCATGCCAGCCATCAAGTTCTCCGTACGAGGTTCCCGCCGGACGGCAGCGGTGACGGCCGGCGCCGTCCTCAGCGCCGGTGCGCTGGGTCTGGCGATGTGGGGCAGTGGTACGCACACGCCGGCCACGGACCAGGTCAAAGCAGCCGCCGCGGTGACGGCGCCGGCCGTCGGCATGTCGCCCACGCCTGCGACGCCGCCGGCACCTCCGACGCCAACGGCGAGCGCGTCGGGCTCGACGCCGGGCGCTGCCGCGACGCCCAGCGCTGCCGGGCCGCCGACGAAGCGCGCTGCGGGGAAGCCCGCCGGCACATCGGGCAACTCCGTGACGGCGCCCGCGCTCGACCCTGCGACCAGCGCCAAGGTCCCGTCCGATCTCGCCGCCGTCACCGCCCAGTCGTGGACCGCACAAGCCCCCGGACCGGTGCGCCAGATCGCCGGGCACGACATCGCACTGAACGAGTGCGCGAACGTGCACGGCGCCGCGACCTGGCAGCAGCAGCCGTACCTGAGCAGCGGTGGCAACTCCGCAGTGCTGGAGATCTACACCTTCGGTACCGAGGCCGCAGCCGGTGCCGCGTACGAGGGGGTCCGCTCCGGCATGAGCTCTTGCCAGGCCACGTCCAGAGCTTTGCAGAGCGCGAACCGCCTCAAGGCCGACGCTGTCTCACGGCAGACCGCCACCGCAACGGACGCGGCGGCGTTCGAACGCATCTGGACCGGGGTCCAGGGAATCTCGGCCCACGGCGCACAGACCAACCACCTCTACCTCGCCGCGCACGACACGCGGGTACTGGTCCTGCACTTCGACGAACTGGCCGAGGGATCTCCGGCGGCCGCTCCGTACGACGCGAAGCAGGACCCGAACGTGCTGTCGCTGCTCACGAACTTGCTGGCCGTCCCGGCCGGCACCCGCTGATCCGCTCAACACGTCGACCATCGAAGGAAAGCAATGTCTTCAACACCCAAGAAGCGGGGCGTCGCCGCCTTCGCGGCCGCATCGTTGCTCGGCGCGATGGCTGCGCTGATACCGACCGGCGACGCGTTCGCCGGAACCGTTCCCCTCGGACCCGCCACCTCGTCCGGAAGCCTCGGTCCGGCCCTTGGTTCCGCGATCACCCAGGAGCAGATCATCGCCCGGGCGCACGACTGGATCAACAACGCTGTTCCTTACAGCCAGTTGGAAGCTTGGAAGGACAACACGGTCGGCGGCCCGTACCGCGCGGACTGCTCCGGCTTCATCTCCATGGCGTGGGGCCTGAAGGACAGCCTGGTCACCCAGACCCTCCCGGACGTGTCGATCGTCACCGCCACGAACGTCATCGGCTACACCGGCCTGCAGCCGGGCGACGCACTGGACTTCACCAAGGAACACGTCGTTCTCTTCGACTCCTGGATCGACAAGTCCGCCGGGACGTTCTACTACGACGCCGAACACCGCTGGGGCACGGTGGCCGACCAGCGGCAGGGCAGCGTCTACGCGAGCACGCTCGACGGCCACGCGCTCACCACCTACGAGGCCCTGCGCTACAAGAACGCCGTCGCCGGTTCGTCCGGTGCTACGAGGTCGCCGGTGTCGATGGATGCTGGTGCGACGCATGTGGCGTTCGTGGACGGTAATGGGAGTGTTGCGAATGACTGGGTGAGTAATGGTGCTTGGCAGGGTCCGTCGGGGATTGGTGGTAAGGCTCGGGCGGATTCGCCGGTGGTTCTGAATGCCAATGCGGATCATGCGTTCTTCATCGATGCCGATGGCAATGTGATGAATGACTGGGTGAGTAATGGTGCTTGGCAGGGTCCGTCTGCGATCGGTGGTAAGGCCCGGCCGGGTTCGCCGATCGCGACGAACGCGGCGGGCACGCTGGTGGCGTTCGTGGACACGAACGGCAATCTTGTCAATGACTGGGTGAGTAACGGTGCTTGGCAGGGTCCGTCGGGTCTGGGTGGTCAGCCGCGTGGGGATTCGCCGTTGGCGTTCAATGCGGCCGGTGATCACATCTTCTTCATCGACGGCAACGGCAATGTCTCGAATGACTGGGTGAGTAACGGTGCCTGGCAGGGGCCGTCGGGGATCGGTGGTAAGGCGCGGGCCGGTTCCGGTCTGGCGACCGATGCGGCGGGCACGCATGTCGCGTTCGTGGACACGAACGGCAATCTTGTCAATGACTGGGTGAGTAACGGTGCTTGGCAGGGTCCGTCGGGTCTGGGTGGTCAGCCGCGTGGGGATTCGCCGTTGGCGTTCAATGCGGCCGGTGATCACATCTTCTTCATCGATGGCAACGGCAGCGTCTCGAATGACTGGGTGAGTAACGGTGCCTGGCAGGGGCCGTCGGGGATCGGTGGTAAGGCGCGGGCCGGTTCCGGTCTGGCGACCGACGCGGCCGGCACGCACGTCGCGTTCGTCGACACGAACGGCAGCCTTTCCAACGACTGGGTGAGCAACGGGGCCTGGCAGGGCCCGTCCGGTCTCGGCGGCACCAGCCGCTGACCGACGACCGCCACCCACCCCACACGAACCGGATCGCCCGGTGCTCTGGCACCGTCTCCGTGGCGCGTGAGGACCAGGGACAGGGAGGGCCTTGCTCCACTTCGGTGGGCAAGGCCCTTTGTCCTTTCCGGGCCCGGACAGCTCCCCGAGATTTCCCCTTACCGCAGTCCGAAGACTTTCACTCGGTATGCGCAGCCAAATGAATGAACGCCTCCGCCCCGATTGTGGCAGCCGGTAAACGCGCCGATACTGAATTCGCTGTGTGAACTGTCACGCAATGAGACCTCGAGGGAGTCGGAATGTCCAAGCCTGAAAAGGGCTTCGCCTGTGAAGCTCAGGGTGGAGACTTCACCGCAACGGCGTATCAGAACAGCAAGGGTGAACGCCGGGTCACGGTGGAGGGCACGTGTGCATGTAACACCGAGGGCTTCGAACTGACTTTGGAACTCGCGTCCCCGCCGAGTGTTCCCGTTCCCGAAGAACTCCATCTGAACCTGGTCGAACACGCACCGGGCGGGATTGTTCCTCCGGTCGTCACGACGACGCCGGTCAAAGAAGAGTTCCCCATCGACCGCAGAGTGGAACGAGTGTTGATCCGCAACCGGAACATCACCCTGCAGATCAAGAACGAATGAAAGCGACGATTCATTCGCTCGGCGCCGGGGCGAGGGAAACGTTCCAGAATTCGGCGTAGCGGCCGCCACGACGCAGCAATGCGTCGTGGCGGCCTTCTTCCACGATCCGGCCGCGGTCCAGGAACACGATGCGATCGGCGCGTCGGACGGTCCGCATCCGGTGCGCGACCATCACCACCGTCCGACCGGCCATTGCGTCATCAGCACCTCCGTGTCGATCGCGCGCACGTCCACACCTCCCACTCGTACCGCACCGGCGTCCACGTCGTAGAAGCGGGCGAGCAGTTGCAGCAAGGTGCTCTTGCCCGCGCCCGACGGTCCCACGACAGCGATCCGCTGCCCCTCGGGCACGGACAACGACACGTTGTCGATCACCGTGCCGTCGCCGTGCCGGAAGGCGACGGACTCGAACTCCAGGCCATGGCGCACCGGCTGGATCGGTTCGGCCGGTTCCGGCAGCGGCTCGGTGCCCAGCACCGCGTCGAGACGCGCCAGTTCGTACCGTGCGCCGCGGAGCCGGCCGCCGATGTCCGACAGCGACAGCAGCGGATCCGCGCAGCGGGCGGCCAGGACGAGCATCGCCAGGACCTCGGCCGTACCGATGCTCCCGTCGAGCGCCAGGCAGGCGCCCAAGGCCGGCACGACGGTGGACACCGCCTGCACCGTGAGTGCCAGACCGACCACCTCGGGCAGTGCCGTACGTCTACCCCGGGGGACTGCGCACGTCGGTCGACGGGCTGCTCGCACGAGCCACCACCGGCGGTGCCGGCTGAGCCCGGACCGGAGGCCGCACGGACAGCCGCGGGTCCTGGTGCCGGCGCGCCCCGGTGCACGTGCCACCCTGGTTCCCGGTCGAGGACGGGTGAGGGTGCGCGTCGGGAGCGGGGGAGGAACGTGGGGGACCGGGAAACGCCGGAGGACCGTCTCGGCGGGTATGTCGGCATACTGCGGGACGCGTGTGCCACGGGGCGTCGCCTCACCCGTGCCGAGGTCGAGTCCCGCCGTGCCGAGGGGCAGCGGGCGGCGGAGGCGGGTCTGCCGTTGCGCGGGCTCGTACGGGACCATCTGGCCGCGGCCCAGGGCGTCCTGATGCGGTCTCCGGCGCCGCTGCTGGCCGCTGTCGAGCAGGCGGTGGACGCCTTCGTCGAGGGGTACGAACGGTCCCAGCGCCAGGCGGTCCGTCAGGAGGAGGCGGCCCGGCGCGAGTTCATCGACGACCTGCTGCACGGGCGCAGTGGGCTGGGCCTGCTGGCGGAGCGGGCCGAACGGTTCGGGCTGCGCCTCTCGCAGGCCCACGCGGTGGCCGTGGCGGCCGGCCCCGAGCCCTACGGCGACGGCTACCCGGTGGCGCGCCGTATCGAGGAGGCGGTCCTCGGCCGATTCGGAACGCGGCAGATCCTGCTGGCCACCAAGGACGGCAGCCTCATCTGCGTGGCGCCCGGCGATCAGCCCGATGTCCTGGCCTACTTCGCCAAGCAGGCGCACGCGGTGACGGATGGTGGCCGGGTCGCCGTCGGCCGCTCCCACCCGGGCCCGGGCGGGGTCGTCCACTCGTACGAAGAGGCCCTCAACGCCCTGGACATCGCTCAGCGGATGGGGCTGGAAGGGCCGCTGCTGTACGCCTCCGACCTCCTCGTCTACCCGGTCCTCAGCCGCGACCGGCAGGCCATGGCCGACCTCGTGGAGAGTGTCCTGGGCCCGCTCCACCAGGCGCGCGGCGGCCCTCAGCCCCTGCTGGACACCCTCATCGCCTATTTCGACAGCGGCTGCGTGGCGACGGAGACCGCCCGCCGTCTGTCGCTGAGCGTGCGCGCCCTGACGTACCGGCTGGGGCGCATCCACACCCTCACCGGTGCGGACCCGGCGGACCCGGCGGACCGCTACACACTCCAGACCGCGGTGATCGGATCGCGGCTGCTCGGCTGGCCCGGCGCCACGGCGTGAGCCGGCGCACCCTGCCGTACTCCTGCGTCAAGAAGTCGTAAAGATTGCCGAAGGCAGGCAATGTACGGGACCTTCGCGCGCTGGCACGATGCCGTTGTCCGGCGGAAATACCGGCCGAGCGGGGGAGGTGCTCATGGACTTGTTTCTGGGTCTCGGCATCGGGGGAATCGTCCTGCTGGCCGGCTCGCTGGTGTTCGACGGGGTCCTCGAAGGTGTCTTCGACGGCGCCCTGGACGGATTGTTCGACGGGTGGCTGTCGCTCCCGGTGGTCGCGGGCTTCGTTTCGATGCTCGGTTTCACGGGGGCGATCGTGCTCGGGACCACGGGTCTCGGGCCGGGAGCGGCAGCCGCCGTCGGGGCCGCGGCCGGTGCCGGGGCCGGCTGGTCGACGTACCGGCTGAGCCGGGCCCTCGCCCGGGACACCGGCGGGGCCGCCCCGCGCCATGGCGAGCTCCTCGGGTCGGCCGGGACGGTGGTCACCGCCATCCCCGCGGACGGGTACGGCGAGGTCCTGCTGAGGCTGGGCGGCCAGCCGGTCAAGTACGCCGCGACCGCCGACGGCCCGGTGGCCCTCGGCGCCGAGGTGTGGGTGACGGCGACGCCCTCGTCCACGTCGGTCGGTGTGCGCGCCGTCGAACGCTGACCCGGGCACCGACCCGGGCACCGACCCCGGACGCCGGCTCCGTGCGCCGGCCCCGTGCGCCGGCCCCGGCGTTCCACCTCCTCATCCACCACCGATCTGCCCCCGCGAGAGCGGGCAGGGGGGATCCACCATGAGTTCAGTCGTCGTTCCGGTCGTGGGAGTGGTCGTACTCCTCGTGCTGCTCGCACTGGTCGTCGTCACCCGCTACAAGGTCGCCGGTCCCAGCGAGGCGTTCCTCATCACCGGCCGGCGCGGCAAGAAGTCCACCGATCCGGCCACCGGACAGGTCTTCACCGACACCAGCGGCCAGAAGGTCGTGGTCGGCGGCGGAGTGTTCGTCGTGCCCTTCGTCCAGCAGCGCTACACCCTCGACCTGTCCAGCCGGCACATCCCCATAGCCGTCCGCGGAGCGGTCACCCTGCGCGGCATCAAGGCGAACCTCGAAGGCGTGGCGATCGTCAAGGTCGGTGGCAACGAGGACGCCATCCGGGCCGCCGCCCAGCGTTTCCTCCAGCAGCAGGAAGGCATCGTCGGCTTCACCCAGGAGGTGCTGTCCGGCGCGCTGCGGGCCATCGTCGGCCGGATGTCGGTCGAGGACATCATCCGCGACCGGGCCGCCTTCGCCGGGCAGGTCGCGGAGGAGGCCGAGGCCAGCCTCTCCGGCCAGGGCCTCGTCCTGGACGCCTTCCAGATCCAGGACATCACCACCGAAGGCTCCTACCTGGAGGATCTCGGCCGCCCCGAGGCCGCCCGCGCCAAGCAGGAGGCCGACATCGCCGAGGCCAACGCCCGCCGGGCCGCCGAACAGGCCCGGCTGAAGGCCGAGGAGGAGATCGCGGTCGCGGAGCGCACCCTCTACCTGCGCCAGGCCGAGATCAAGGCCGAGACCGACGCCGCCGCCGCCCAGGCGAACGCCGCCGGACCGCTGGCCGACGCCGACCGGCAGCAGCAGATCCTGGCCGAGCAGGAAAAGGTGGCCGAGCGGCAGGCCGCGCTGACCGACCGGCAGCTCGACACCGAGGTCCGCAAGCCCGCCGATGCCCGCCGCTACCAGGCGGAGCAGGAGGCCGAGGCACTGCGGGTGGCCCGGGTCAAGCAGGCCGAGGCCGAGCGCCTCGCCGCCATCGCCGCCGCGCAGGCGGAGGCCGAGCGGGCCCGCCTGACGGGTGAGGGCGAGAAGCAGCGCCGCTCCGCCCTCGCCGAGGCCGAGGCCATCGAGGGAGCCAGGCGCGGTGAGGCGGAGCTCTCCCGCCGCGCGGCCGCCGCCGACGCGGTGCGCCTGGAGGGCGAGGCGGAAGCGGCGGCGATCGCCGTCAAGGGCGCGGCGGAGGCCGAGGCGATGCAGAAGAAGGCCGACGCCTTCGAGAGCTACGGCGATGCGGCGATGGTGCAGATGCTGGTCGAGGTGCTCCCGCAGGTGGTCGCCAAGGCGGCCGAACCGCTCAGCGCCATCGACAGGATGACCGTCATATCCACCGACGGCGCGAACAAGCTGTCCCGCACCGTCGCGGAGAACGTCGCCCAGGGCATGGAGCTGCTCGGCTCCACCACGGGCGTCGACCTCGTCCAGCTGCTCAAGGGCCTCACGGCGACCAGGTCGGCGACGCCCGCCGAAGCCGTCCCGGTCAACGGCAAGATCGCGATCGCCGACTGACCTCCGGTGCCGTCCCGTCAGGGGCTGTTTCCGATCACAGTTCCGGTCAGGTCACGCACCCTCGATCAATCAAACCTACTCACTCCGTTAACATGTCCGGTCTGACAATGTTCATGTTGGACCACGATAAGCGGCCGGAAATTGACATCTTCGATATCGCGGGTTCTTTCTCGAATAGGCGACGGCGCCAGGTCCGCCGCGCGGCCCCGACCGCGGGCCGTGCTGTGGGCCGCGGTGGGTGTGATCGGCCTCGGATTCCTCGTCGCACTGGAGCTGGCCGCGCGCCGGTACGGCGTGCCGGGTCCGATCACCGTCCAGACGCGAGAGGTGATCTTCGCCCCCCAGTCGGGGACGGTGCTCTACGCCAGCATGGCGCTGATGATGGTGGTGCTCACCTGGCGGCAGCGCTTCATCGGGCTCGCCGCCGCGATCGGCATCGACCTCGTCTTCTGGCTCGTGCGCCGGCTGGTCGGCGCCGAGATGATGTTCGGCAACGGCGCGTTGCTGGTGACCTTGGCCTGGGCCGTCATCGCCGTCACGCGCCGCACCGGCCGTGAGCGTCTCCTGCTGCTGAAGGGCGTGGGACTGGCGCTGCTGCTGGTGGCCGGCCGCAAGACCGGCTACACCTGGCTGCTGATCACCTCGAAGTCCCGCCCGATGGTGCTCGACCAGTACGTGGCGACCGCCGATCACGCGCTGGGCAACCCGTCGTGGGTGGCGGGCCGGATCGTCGAGGCCACCGGCACGGTCGGGTTCCGCGTTCTCGAATTCGTCTACATCCAGCTCGCGGTGGCCGCGGTCGCCGTCGCGCTGTACCAACTGCGCCACGTGGCGGCCCTGCGCCGCTTCCCGAGCCACCACCTGGTGCGCACCTTCCTGGTCATCGGTCTGCTCGGACCGGGCATCTACATGATCTTCCCGGTGGTCGGCCCGATCTTCGCCTACGGCGCCGACGGCGCGCACTGGGCGGTGGCCGACCTGTGGCCGAACACGCCGCCGCCGGTCGGTGGCCCCGGCCCGATGCCCTTCGACGAGTTCACCCCGCGCAACTGCATGCCCAGCCTGCACACGGCGTGGGCCACCGCGATCTTCATCCATTCCCGTAGGGCTCCTCGGGCGCTGCGCTACGCGGGCACCTTCTGGCTGATCGCCACGCTCGGCGCCACGCTGGGCTTCGGCTACCACTACGGTGCGGACATCATCGCCGGTGTGGTGTTCACGGTCACGATCGAGACGGGGCTGCGCTCGCTCGCCCGCGGCTGGGACCGGCCCGGGGTCCTGCTGACCGCCTATGGCGCGACGGTGTTCGTCGCGTACCTGGCCTCGTACCGCTATCTGTCGATGCAGCTGGCGACGTACCCGTGGGTCTTCGGGCCGCTGCTCCTCCTCGCGATGGGCTCGGTGATCTACGGCTACGTACGGATCACCAGGATGTGGGAACGGGAGACCGCGGCGGCGGAGGCGGTGCGGGTGCCGCAGCCGCGGCGCGAGCAGCAGCCCGAACTGGTCTGAGTGCGCGCGGAGCCGGGGCCGGCCGACCGCGCCGTCCCGCAGGGCGAATTCCGGTGGGGCCGGTGATCGGCGCCGCGTAGGGTCGCCCTGTCGTGATGTACGCGGGGGACGGGCGGACCAGACATGGAGCAGGCGAAGGCGAAGGCTACGGCGCCGGCAGCGGTGGAGCCGGCGGTACTCGTGGGGGAGCGGGTCCGGCTGGAGCCGCTGGAGCTGCGGCACCACGACGGGCTGTGCGCGGCGGTTCGCGACGGCAGCCTGTGGGAGCTCGCCGTGACGCTCGTACCGCACCCGGACGACGTCCGCGGTTTCATCGAAGAGGCGATGGCGGCGCGTGCCGAGGGCACGCAGCTCCCGTACGCGACGGTGGACGCTGCGACGGGGCAGGTCCTCGGCTCCACCCGGCTGATGATGATCAACACCGCGCAGCGGCGGCTGGAGATCGGCTGGACCTTCCTCGCGGAGTCCCGTCAGCGGACCGGTGTGAACACCGAGGCGAAGCTGCTGATGCTGACGCATGCCTTCGAGGCCCTGGGGATGAACCGGGTCGAGCTGCTGACGGACGTACGGAACACGAAGTCACGGGCGGCGATCGCCGGGCTGGGCGCGACGCACGAGGGCGTGCTGCGCCACCACATGGTGATGCGGGACGGCTGGATCCGCGACACGGCGGTGTACAGCATCACCCGGCCGGAATGGCCGCAAGCGAAGCGCGCGCTGGAGGCCCGCCGGGCCGGCCGCCCCGCGGCGCGCTCCGGAGGCTGAGCGCCGGAGAGCGAGCCGACGGGGGTGACCCCCAGGCCGTGTCCGCAAGGTGGCGCCGGCCGCCCGGAGGGCGGGCCCCGCGGCGTCTGGTGCCATGGGGTCTCCCCAGGCCCGCAGGGCCTAGGGGAAGCCTCGCAAGGCGGAGGGCCGCCCGTGTACTGGACGTACTCGGGCGCGCCCGACAACCTGGGGGTCCCCCCGGACGGAGTCTGGGGGATGAGGTGCGGTGCCAGGCGCCGCGGGGCAGCCGGGACTTCGCCGACACGGCCTTAGGGCGTGTCCGTGGGTGCCGTGGCCGGGGGTTCGGCGCGGATGCCCGTGATGACCACCGTGATCAGGCAGAACGCGATGACCGTCTCCGCCCAGAGGAAGGCGATGTAGTCGAGCAGGCAGCCGATCGGCGGGGAGCCCGGGGCCGTGTTGCGGAAGGCGGCCAGCGCGAAGAGGGTCGCGGCCATCCAGCCGAGGGCGGGCCAGGTCAGGCCCTTGCGGCGGGTGACCAGGTACCAGCCGCCGATCAGGACCGAGACGGCGAGCGCCCACATGGCGAGCATCATGAAGATCGCGAAGATGAAGACGCTGTTGGACCGGGCCAGGTCGATGCCGAGGACCGCGACGCCCTGCGTCGTCGAGGCGTCGACCGTCGCCGAGAAGAGGACGTCGTTGTTGGAGAGCGTGACGCGGACGGGGACCTTCTCGCCGCCGAGCACCGCGCCGAATTCGACGTCCGCCCCGTAGGCGTCGAACGGGTAGTCGGTGATCGAGCCGCCCGTCAGGGCCACGGGGACGTCCATCGTGGCGATGCGCTGGTGCGCCTTGAAGGTCAGGTCGCCCCGGGTGGCCGTCGAGGTCTGGACGGTGAGGTCCTCGGCGGGGGAGACCCCGTCGGCTTCCGCCAGGGCGCCCCGGGGGGTGACCAGGACCCGCAGGGTCATCTCGCGGCCCGCGGCGTCGACGCGCTGGATCGTGGCACTGACGTCGATGCGGTCCCGGTCGGCGCGCCCCGCCGTGTACGCCGTGTCCAGAGCCTGCCGTTCCCCGAACTGGAGCCACGCCCCCACGGTGACCGCCGCGACGATGGCGATCAGGACCAGGCCCGGGAGCAGCGGGACGCGGCGCGCGGGTCGTGCGGGGCGGTGCGGGTTCGACACGGTGGCTCCGGTGGTGCGGGGTGCGCGGGGCGTGCGCGGGGCGGATCAGGCGGCGGGCTTGCCGGGCTGGTCGTGGGTCGAGCAGTGGATGCCGCCGCCGCCCGAGGCGATGGTGTCGATCTTCACCATGACGACGTCCCGCTTGGGGAAGTGCTCCCGCAGGATGCCGCGGGCGCGGTCGTCCGCCTTGCGGTCCCCGAACTGGGGCATGAACACCGAGTCGTTGGCGACGTAGAAGTTGGCGTAGGTGGAGACGAAGTCGTCCCCCTCGCCCGTGATCCGGTTCAGGTCGGGCTGCGGCAGGTCGATGACCTCGAAACGGCGGCCGCGGGCGTCCGTCGCCTTCGACAGGACGGACTTCGCCTGGTCGGCGGAGCGGGACCAGGAGTCCGGCGGGGTGCTGGGGTGGGCCCGGTCCAGCAGGACCACTCCGGGGGCGGTGAAGCGTACGAGGCTGTCCACGTGCGCGTCGGTGATGTCCTCGCCGCGTACGCCGGCCAGCCAGATGACCTTCTGGACGCCCAGGGTCTGCTTGAGCTCGGCCTCGATGGTGTCCCGGGACTTCCCCTTGTTGCGGTTGTCGTTGACGATCGAGCTCTCGGTGACCATCAGGGTGCCCTCGCCGTCGGTCTCGAAGGAACCGCCCTCGGCGACGAGCGGGGCCTGGACGCGCGGGATCCCGTACTTCTGCAGCAGCAGGCGTCCGACCTGGGCGTCGTTCGTGTGCTCCTGCTTGTTGCCCCAGCCGTTGAAGTTGAAGTCCACGCCGACGACTTCGGCGCCCTCCTCGACGAACACCGGGACGGTGTCGCGGGCCCACAGGTCGTCGACCGCCAGCGGGATCACCTCGACCTGGGAGCCGACGGCCTTCTGGGCCGCGCTCACCTGGTCGGGCCGGGCCATCATGATCACTTCTTCGTAGCCGCCGACGGCCCGGGCGATCCGCGCGATGTCCTCGCGTACGTAGGGCAGGTCCTGCTCCCAGACCGAGGCGAGGGCCGGCCAGGACATGAAGGTGCGGGTGTGGCTCTCCCACTCGGCGCCGAACCGGCGCTTTCCGTCCGCAGCGGGCTGAGGGGAGCCCGAGCCCGCGGCGCCGGGCCGGGTGCCGGACTCGGCGGGACCGCAGGCCGCCGCACCGAAGACGGCGGCGCCGATCCCGGCGAAGGTACGGAGGACGGACCGGCGGGTGGGGGGAGTGAACGACACGGGGGACTCCGATCGTGTGCTGGCGGAGCGAGGGGCGTCCGGCCAGGGCGGGCACGGGAGGCGTGGCACAGGCCGTCGGGCCGGGCCCTATCCAAAGGGTGCACGCTTTGCACCGAGAACATCCGGTACGCACGGGAAAGTGGTGCGGCCGGATGTCGTCCACTGTCGCACTGACTGGAATTTCAGTCAATTTTGGCGGCGAGGGAACCGAGGCGGCTGATCTCGACCCCGATCGCCCCGCGCATCAGGTCACGGGCGTGCCCCACGGGCAGCAGGCCGCTCAGCCAGCGGCTGCTCAGGCCCTCCAGGAGGGCGGTCAGCCGCTCGGCGGCGGCGGTGACGGCGGCGCCCGGAGCGGCCGGACATGCCGCGGCCAGCAGGCCGGCGACCTCCTCCACCCAGGCCGCGCCGGCCGCGGCGAGCTCGTCTCGCAGTTCCGGGTCGAAGATCGTATGGGCCCGCAGCTCCCCCCAGGCCGTACTGTTCTCGCGCACCTCGGGCAGGTCCTGGAATTCGAGCAGCAGGATCCGCTCCAGGAGCCGGCGCGGGTCCGCGGTGGGGGGAGCGGCGCCCACCTCGTCGGCGGCGCCCGTGTAGCGGTCGGCCCGGTCGCCGATGAACGCCAGGGCGTGCCGCAGGATGCCGGTCCGGTCCTTGAAGTGGTAGTAGATCAAGGCGGTCGACACGCCGGCCTCGGCCGCCAGGTCGCTCACCCGCAGTCCGCGGACCCCGCGTCTGGCGATGACCCGCGCGGCGCCCTCCAGGATGGCCCTTCTTCGATCCGACACCGGGTGATCCTCCCTTCTGGCGGTGTGCGTCTCGCATTGTCACACATTGACTGAAACTTTAGTTAGCGGCACGATGCGCCCCAGGTCATTGCCGCATCGTTGAAAGAGCCACCGCATGTTCGCTCAGCTTCCCGGCGTTCAGTCCGCCCTCACGGCCCTGTCCGCCGACGACCCCCACGAGATCGGTGGCTACCGCCTCCACGCCCGGCTCGGCTCCGGCGGCATGGGGGTGGTCTACCTGGCGTACACGCCGGGCGGCCGGCCCATCGCGCTGAAGGCCGTCCGCCGGGAGTTCGCCGCGGACCCGGAGTTCCGCGAGCGCTTCGCCCAGGAGGTGGCGAGTGCCCGCCGGATCCACGGCCTCTTCACGGCGCAGGTCGTCGACTCGGGCGAGGACGACCACACCCCGTGGCTGGCCACGGCCTACGTGCCCGGTCCCTCGCTGCACCAGGTCGTGCAGCGGCACGGACCACTGCCGGTCCGTACGGTGCTGCTGCTCGTCGCCGGCATCGCCGAGGCCCTCCAGGAGATCCACCGGGTGGGCGTCGTCCACCGGGACCTCAAACCGGCGAACGTGCTCGTCGCGGGGGACGGGCCGCGGGTGATCGACTTCGGCATCGCGCGAGCCGCCGACGCCGCCGCCCTGACCGGCGTCGGCCTGCGGATCGGCACCGCCGCCTTCATGGCGCCGGAGCAGGCGCTGGGCCACCCGGTGACGCCGGCGACCGACGTGTTCGCGCTCGGGGCGCTCGCCGGGTTCGTGGCGGGCGGGGTCCCGCCCTTCGGGAACGGGCCGGAGTCCGGCGCCCTGTACCGGGTGGTCCACGAGCACCCGGACCTCGGCCGGATCCCCCGCGAGCTGCACGACCTGCTGTCGTGGTGCCTGGCCAAGTCTCCGCAGGACCGTCCCACGACCGCCGATCTGATCGCGGCCGTCCACGCGCACCCCTTGGTGGGTCCGCGGCCGGAGTTCACCGACGGCTGGCTGCCCCGCCCGGTGCTGGAGGAGGTCGGGGGCCGGACGGACGCCCACCCGGCCGGGGAGCCGGCGGCGTCCGGCCCGTCCGCTGGGTCCGGCGGCGCCGCTGGGTCCGGCGGCGCCGCGGGGTCCGGCCGGCCGGGGCCGCCCGTGCCGGAGCACCTCCGGGCGACCATGACGGCGGCCGCGTACCCCGCCCCCGGGCCGGGCGGGACCCTGCCGTACGCCCCGGGCCCGGTCCCGGGCTCCGATCCGGCGCCGGCGCCCGCTCCGGACCAGGCTCCGGACCCGGCTCCGATCCCGGCCCTGGCCCCGGCGGCGCCCGCGTCCCCGGCGCGCCGTGACCGGCGGCGCGACCGGAACCGGCTGCCCGTGGTCGCCCTGGCCGCCGCGGCCCTGCTGGCGTGCGGAGGCGGTGCCTACTGGTTCGGCCTGCCCCCGGAGGAGGGGGAGACCCCCGCTGCGGAGCCCACCGCCGGTCCGCCCCGGTCGACGGCATCCGCGTACGTGCCGGGGTACTCGCAGGCCGAGCTCACCGCCCCGGATTCCGGTTACGAGTTCGACCTGCGCGCAGGGAAGGTGGTTCCCGTCGAGACGGCCGCCTGGTACCTCGCCCGCGGCTCCGACGCCTTCCTGCTCTCGGAGGAGTCCGACGCCTTCGTCGCCGACGGAAGCGGAGAGCTGACCCCGGACGACTGTGCGCGGGGCATCGAGACCCGGCCCGTGACGACCCTGCCCTTCAAGGCGCTCACGCACGAGCGGCCCTTCTGTGTACGAAGCCCTGACCAGCGGGAAGTCGCGATCGTACGGCTCGTCGAAGCGACCTCCGCGGGAACCGTGACGATCGCCGTCGACCACTTCCGCACGAGCTGATCCCGGGAAGCGGAACAGGGCCCGAGCGCCGGGGCGACACGCAGGAAAGGTTGACTGAATTTTCAGTTAAGGCGAGGATGCCGTCCATCCCGCCCCTCCGCATCAGGGAGTCACCATGGATATGAACCCCAGCACCTCTCGCCGCCGAGTGCTCCAGTTCGGCGCGGCGGCCCTGCCGCTGGCAGCCCTCGGATCCGCCCTCCCCCCGCTGGCGCGGACGGCCTCGGCCGCCCCGAACGGCCCCGGCACGCTCCGCATGCCCGCCGAGACCGACCGGCACATCCGTACGTACATGGCCTGGCCGGCCCTCTCCTCGGTGTGGGGCAGCGGCCTCGGGGCGGTGCGCAGGGACATCGCCGAGGTGGCTCACGCGATATCGCGCTACGAGCCGGTCGTGGTGCTGGCCCGCCCCGGCCAGGCCGCCGAGGCCCGCTACCAGTGCGGACTGGGCGCCTACTACGGCATCCAGGTCCTCGACATCCCCAACGACGACCTCTGGATCCGCGACTTCGGCCCCACCTTCGTCGTCGCCCCGGGTGCCGTCGCCGGTGTGGACACCAACTTCAACGGCTGGGGCAAGGCCGGTACGAAGTACGCACAGCCCTTCGCCAACGACGCGGCGGCGGCCCGCACGCTCCTCGCCGAGTACGAGGTGAACCGGATCCGCGCGGGCTTCGTCGGGGAGGGCGGCTCGCTGGAGACCGACGGCGAGGGAACCCTGCTGGCCACGGTCAGTTCGATGGTCAACGCCAACCGGAACCCGGGCATGAGCCAGGCCCAGGTCGAGCAGGCCATGAAGACGGCGCTCGGCATCGACAAGGTGATCTGGGTGCCGGGCCTCGCCGGCGAGGACATCACCGACTGCCACATCGACTGTCTGGCCCGCTTCACCGGTCCCGGCCGCGTCATCCTCGACAAGCCCGGCCCCGTCGCGGACAAGAAGTGGGTGGCGGTCTACGAGGAGACCAAGCGGGCCCTGCAGAGTGCCACCGACGCCCGGGGCCGCCGCCTGGTCATCACCGAGCTGCCCGGCCCGGACCGGCGCGAGATCACCGGCCGGGGCGACGAGTTCCTGTCCAGCTACACCAACTACTACACGGCGAACGGCGCGGTGATCGCGCCGCGGTTCGGCGACGGCCATGCCGACGGCGTCGCCTACGCCATCCTCCAGGCCGCCTACCCGGGTTACCGCGTCGAGCAGCTGCCGATCGACGGCATCGCCTCCGGTGGCGGCGGAATCCACTGCGCCACCCAGTCCCACCCGGCCGTGCCGCCGGCGCTCTGATGGCCGGGCCGCCCCGGCCGGCGCGGACGGCCCCGCCCGCCGGGGCGGCCCGCGCGCCGTCCGGCACTCCTGGTGACGGGCTGCGTACGTACGCACCCGATCATCCCGGTAGGGTGCGGAGCATGTCGTCTCGTAGTACTCAGATCCTCGAAGCCGCCGCCCGGGTGATCGCCCGGCGCGGTGTACGCGGGCTGCGCGTGGAGGAACTCGCGGCCGAGGCCGGCGTCTCCACCGCCCTGATCTACTACCACTTCAAGGACCGTACGGGCGTCCTGCGCCAGACACTGGAGTTCATCAACGACCGCGCCGAGCGCTACACCACCGACCGCGATCCGGACGACCCGCCGCTGACCCCGCGCGAAGAGCTGGAGGAGACCCTCCTGCTGGAGCTCCAGGACACCGTGGAAGTCCGGGAGAACAGCTCGGCCTGGGGCGAACTGCGGGCGAGCGCCGTCTTCGACGAGGTCCTGCGCGAGGACCTGGCGCGGGCGACCCTGGTGTGGGTCCAGGAGGTGGCCGCGCTGCTGGGCCAGGTCCAGCCGATGGTGCCGGCCTCCGCGCTCGCCGCGGCCGCGGAGCGGCTCACCGCCCTGCTGGAGGGGCTGAGCATGCGCTGGCTGAGCGGCGGCATCAAGATCGGCCACGCGCGCGAGCTGATGCGGGGCGCCATCGACGCCGAGCTCTCGGGGCTCGGGCAGGGCTGACGTCCGCCGGCCGGGCCGTTCCACGACCCCGGCCCGCCCCGGCAACGCCCTGGTACCGCCCCGGCCCCCAGACCTGGGCCCCCGCGCGCCTCCCGCGGGTCTTCCGCGCGCCTCCCACCGGTCTCCCGCCGGCCTGACGCCCGCCTTCCGCTCGCCTCCCGTGATTCCTTGCGGACCCGGGCCTGTTCAGCCTCTTGACTGAATTTTCAGTCAATGCCAGAGTGAGGATTCCGAACAGGGCGGACCGAACCTCCCGCCTCTTCGGACCGCCGGCCGGCCCGTGCCACCTCACGGGCCCGCGCCCGGCCCGCACTCCTCGACGTACTTCTCGGCGCAGCCCTTGAGGCGTCCCCCGGCGCGCCACCGGCCCTCGGCCGCCGCCTCGCGCACCACACATCCGGACGGCGATGCCCCGGCCCCGGCCGTACCCTCGCCCGCCTTCCGGAGGAAGGAATGATCATGATGGTTTCGACCGGCCCCGACGCCGGGCGGGACGACCGGGGGACGTCATGCCCCTGACTCCTACCGAACGTGACCGGCTGCTGCTCTTCACCGCCGCCGAACTGGCCCGCGCCCGGCACGCCCGAGGCCTGCGGCTCAACGTCCCGGAGGCGACCGCGCTGATCGCGGACACGGTCTGCGAGGCGGCGCGCGACGGGCTGCGCCTGGCCGACGCCCTTGAGCGGGGCCGTAGCGTCCTCGGCCCTGACGACGTGCTCCCCGGGGTCGTCGACATCGTGACCGAGATCCAGGTCGAGGCCGTCTTCGAGGACGGCACCCGGCTGGCCGCGATCAGCGAACCGTTCGGCGCGCAGGAGCGCGACGACTCCGCCCCGGGCGCGGTCCTGCCCGCCTCGGACACGGTGGCCGCGCCGGATCCCGTGGTGACCCTCACCGTGCGCAACACCGCGGCCGTGCCGGTGAGCGTGACCTCGCACTTCCACTTCTTCGAGGCGAACCCGCGGCTCGACTTCGACCGGGCCGCGGCCTACGGGATGCGGCTGGCCGTGGCCGCCGGTTCCTCCACCCGGTTCGACCCGGGCGCCACCGTCGACGTCGGCCTGGTCCCCATCGGCGGGGACCGGATCGCGATCGGCTTCGCGGGCCTGGTCGACGGCCCCTTGGACGCACCCGGAGCCAAGACGCTCGCGCTGGCGAAGGCGGCGGCCTGCGGGTATCTGGGCGCAGCCGCAGCCGCCGCCGAACACGAGGACGGAGACCGGGCGTGAGCAAGAAGATCCCGCACAGCGACCACTGTGCGCCGGGCAGCCGGCATATCGATCCGCACGAGTACGCGTCGGTGTTCGGTCCCCGTGCCGGGGACCGGGTGCGGCTCGGTGATTCCGGGCTGACCGTCCGGGTGGAGCACGATGCGCAGAAGCCGGGTGACGAGTTCCTGGCGGGTTTCGGCAAGACGGCCCGTGACGGTCTGCACCTGAAGGCCGCCGCCGTCCGGGAGACGTGCGACGTGGTGATCAGCAACGTGCTGGTCATCGACGCCGTCCTCGGTATCCGCAAGGTGTCGATCGGTATCCGCGAGGGCCGGATCCACGCGATCGGCCGGGCCGGCAACCCCGACACCCTCGACGGCGTCGACGTGGTCGTCGGCACGGGAACGACGATCGTGTCGGGCGAGGGGCTGATCGCCACCGCCGGAGCGGTCGACACCCACGTCCACCTGCTCTCCCCGCGGATCATGGAGGCCTCGCTCGCGAGCGGCGTGACCACGATCATCGGCCAGGAGATCGGGCCGAGCTGGGGCGTCGGCGTCAACTCGCCCTGGGCCCTCAGCACGGGTTCAGCGCCTTCGACGCCTGGCCGGTCAACATCGGCTTCCTCGCCCGCGGCTCCTCCTCGAACGATGCTCCCCTCGTGGAGGCGCTCGCGGAGGGCGGTGCCTGTGGGTTCAAGGTGCACGAGGATCTCGGGGCCCATACCCGGGCCCTGGACACGGCGTTGCGGGTGGCCGAGGAGCATGACGTGCAGGTGGCCCTGCACAGTGACGGCCTGAACGAGTGTCTTTCCGTCGAGGACACCCTGCGGGTGCTGGACGGCCGGACCATCCACGCTTCACATCGAGGGCTGCGGAGGTGGGCACGTCCCCAACGTCCTGAAGATGGCGGGCGTGCCGAACGTGATCGGCTCCTCGACCAATCCCACGCTGCCCTTCGGCCGGGACGCGGTCGCCGAGCACTACGGCATGATCGTCTCCGTCCACGACCTCAAGCCCGACCTGCCCGGCGACGCGGCCATGGCCCGCGACCGCATCCGGGCCGGGACGATGGGAGCCGAGGACGTCCTCCACGACCTCGGGGCCATCGCGATCACCTCCTCCGACGCCCAGGGCATGGGCCGGGCCGGCGAGACCATCCGCCGCACCTTCGCGATGGCGGGGAAGATGAAGGGCGAGCTCGGCCCCATGGACGGCGACGGTGAGGGCGACGACAACGCCCGCGTCCTGCGGTACATCGCCAAACTCACCATCAACCCGGCCATCGCCCACGGACTCGCCCACGAGATCGGCTCCATCGAAGTCGGCAAGCTCGCCGACATCGTGCTCTGGCGCCCGCAGTTCTTCGGCGCCAAACCCCAGCTCGTACTGAAGTCCGGCTTCCCCGCCTACGGCGTCACCGGCGACCCGAACGCCGCCACCGACTGCTGCGAGCCGCTGGTCCTCGGCCCCCTGTTCGGCGGGCACGGCGCGGCGCCCGCCGACCTCTCGGTCGCCTTCGTCAGCCGTGCCGCCGCCGAGTCGGGCTCTTCCGGGGCCCTGGCCACCCGGCGCCGCCGGGTCGCCGTACGCGGCACGCGCGGTATCGGACCGAAGGACATGGTCGGCAACGCCCGCCTCGGCGATGTCGACGTGAACGCCCGGACCGGGCTCGTGACGCTCGACGGCGAGCCCCTGCGCTCCGAGCCGGCCCAGCAGGTGTCCCTGAACCGCCTCTATTTCCTCTAGTCGCTTCCTCCAGTCCTCCCGCGCTCCCTTCCTTGCCCCACACCTTCACTCTTGACTGAATTTTCAGTCGAGTGGAAGACTCCACCCACGCAAGAAATGAGACACCTGATGACCGAATTCCGTATGCCTGCCGAGTGGTCCCAGCACGACGGCTGTCTGATGGCCTGGCCCACCCGCGAGGAGTTGTGGGGCAGCGTGCTCGCCGAGGTCAAGGAGGAGTACGCGAACGTCGCCCGCGCCATCGCCGCGTTCGAGCCCGTGACGATGGTCGCCCCGCCCGGTTTCGGCGAGGACGCCCGTGCGCTGTGCGGCGACGGCGTCACCGTCATCGAGCTGCCGCTCGACGACTCCTGGTTCCGCGACTCCGCCCCGCTCTTCGTCCTCGACGGCGACGGCAACCGCGCCGGAGTCGACTTCCGCTTCAATGCCTGGGGCCGCAAGCACCACCCCTTCGACGCCGACGACCGGATCAGCGGCCTGCTGCTGGAGCACCTCGGGGTCGACCGCATCCCCTCCGGCATGATCCTCGAAGGCGGGGCCATCACCGTCGACGGCGAGGGCACGCTGATCACCACCGAGCAGTGCCTCCTGCACCCCAACCGCAACCCCGGCATGAGCCGCGACCAGATCGAGGCGGAGCTGAAGTCCCGGCTCGGCGTCACCAAGGTCATCTGGCTCCCGTACGGCGGCCTGCTCGACACCGAGACCGACGGTCACGTCGACGGCGTCTGCGCGTTCGCCGCCCCCGGCACCGTCGTCATCTCCCTGCCCTCCGACCCGGACCACCCCGACCACGCCCGGATGCGCGCCAACCGCGCCGTGCTGGAGGCCACCACCGACGCCCGCGGCCGCCGACTGGAGATCGTCGAGGTGCCGCAGACCGCCTTCGCCGACGTGGCCGACGGCGAGATCGAGGTGTCGTACCTCAACTACTACGTCGCCAACGGCGGCGTCGTCGTCCCGGTGGCCGGCGTGCCCCAGGACGAGGAGGCCCTCGCCGTGATCGCCACGGCGTACCCGGGCCGCAAGGTCGTCGGGGTACGGGCGCTCGCCATCGCGTTCGGCGGCGGCGGCGTCCACTGCATCACCCAGCAGATCCCCGCAGCGCGGACCACCGTCTGACCGGGAAACCGGCCGCTCCCGGCGGACCGCTCCGGCGATCCGCCCGCTCCTCCCCCCGCATCCCTCACGGAATAGAGAGCGCGACGATGACCACCACCCCGCCCCGCACCGGCAGACGCTTCCGCGGCCGGCGCGGCCGGCTCAGCCCCGTTGCCGCGGCCGCGACCGCCGCCCTGACGGCCGTCTCCCTGCTCGCGGCCTGCTCCGGCCCGCCGAAGGAGAAGGCCGGCGGTGTCACCGACGTCAGGCTGTCGGTCTCCACCCCCGAGGCACGCGGCGAGATCGACTCCTTCACCTGGGCCGTGTACGCCGAACCGCCCACCCTCGACTACACGGTGGCCTTCGACTACCCGCAGAACACCGTCCTGTCCAACGTGTGCGAGAGCCTGATGCGCTGGACCCCGGGCCTCACCACGGAGCCCGGTCTCGCCCAGAAGGCGTCCAACCCGGACCCCACCACCTGGGTCTACGACCTGCGCCCCGGCGTGCGCTTCCACGACGGCAAGGAGATGACCGCCGACGACGTGGTCTTCAGCCTCGGACGCCAGAGGGACCCCGACAACGCCGCCGCCTGGGCCCAGGTGTTCCAGAACGTCGCCTCGATCACCAAGAGCGGTCCGCTGCAGGTCACCGTCAAGCTCGACAAGCCCGACTCGCAGTTCCCCCAGTACATGGCCACCGCCGCCGGAGTGGTCGCCTCCAAGGCCGCCGTCGAGGCGGCAGGCAAGGACTACGGCACCACGGGCGGCCTCGGCTGCAGCGGCCCCTTCAAGCTCGGCACGTGGAACAAGGGCCAGTCGATCGAGCTGGAGCGCTTCGACAACTACTGGGGCACCAAGGCCAAGTCGAAGAAGGCCGTCTTCCGTGTCCTGACCGATCCCTCCGCCCGCACGAACGCCATGCTCAGCGGGGAGGCCGACGGCGGCTACCTGATCCCCACCGAGAGCTACGCCCGTCTGCGCGGCAGCGGCACCGGCACCCTCTACTTCGGCGAGGGCCTGAGCACGGTCAACGTCAACGTCACCAACATGCAGGGCCCCCTCGGTGACATCCGCGTCCGCCGGGCGCTGTCCCTGGCGCTGGACCGCTCCGGCTTCGTCAAGGCCGGCCTCGGCGGGGCGGGCACCGTCACCAACTCCCTCACCACCCGCGCCGCCTGGGCCGTCGCCCCCGAGCGCACCCTGAAGACGGCCTTCGACAGCCTGCCGCCCACCGGCCAGGACATGGAGAAGGCCAAGGCCCTGGTCAAGGAGGCCGGCGCCACCGGCAAGACGCTGACCGTGGCCACCAGCTCCATAGGCCAGGACGTCTCCCTCCTCGCCACCGCCGTCCAGGCGGCCGGCACCCAGATCGGTCTGGACATCCAGCTGAAGACGATCGCCCCGAACGCCTTCACCGCACTGTTCACCGACCCCCAGGCGCGCGAGGGCATCGACATGTTCCCGCTCACCTACTACGACTCGATCACCGACCCGCTCGACCTGCTGCAGAACTTCAAGACCGGTGCGTACATGAACTTCGCCGGCTACAGCGACCCCGCGTACGACAAGCTCGTCGACCAGGCGAGCGCCGTCTACCCGGTCGAGCAGCGGATGGACCTCGAGGCGAAACTGCAGCACCACGCCTCGGAACAGCTGCTGTGGATCCCGGTCGCCGAGTGGCCCACCGCGCTGTTCATGAACAAGCGCATCACCGGCGCCCCCACCACCATCTCGTACATGTACTACCCGTGGGCCGCCGACGTGGGGGCCGCGCAGTGAGTTTCGTCAGATTCGCGCTCCGGCGGGTGGCGGAGATGGCCGCCACCCTCCTGACCGCCTCGTTCGTGGTCTTCGGGGCCATGTACCTGGCGCCGGGCAACCCGGCGAGCTTCCTGCTCGCCGGCCGCTCGGCCTCCCCGGAGGCCCTCGCCTCGATCAACGCCCAGTACCACCTGGACGACCCCTTCCTCGTGCGGTACTTCCGGTGGCTGGGTGACGTACTGCAGGGCGACTTCGGGCGGTCGATCACCTACCGCACCGATGTCTCGCGGCTGCTGGCGGACCGCCTGCCCACCACCCTGCTGCTGATCGTGATGTCGCTCGTCGTGGTCGTCGCCGCCGGCCTCCTCCTCGGCCGGATCGCCGCCGTCCGCGGCGGGGCCACCGACTCCGCCGTCCTCGTCACCACGACGTTCGCCGTCGGCACCCCGTCCTTCGTCGCGGCGGTCCTGCTCCAGGGCCTCTTCGCCGTCAACCTCGGCTGGTTCCCCAGCAGCGGGGCGGGGGACGGGGGCCTCGGCGACATGCTCTGGCACCTCACGCTCCCCGCCGTCGCCCTCGCGCTCTACCTGATCGGCATGCTCGCCCGGGTCACCCGCTCCGCCATGCTCGAAGCCCTCGACAGCGACCACGTCACCGTCGCCCGCAGCCGGGGTGTCCCCGAACGCCAGGTCATCGAGCGCCACGTGTTCCGCAACTCGCTCGGCACCGTCCTGACCACAGGCGGCCTCATCGTCTCCACGCTGCTGGTGTGCACCATCCTGGTGGAGACGGCCTTCAGCATCGGCGGCATCGGCCAGCTCCTCGAACTGTCCACCACCACCAAGGACTTCCCGACCGTCCAGGCGATCTCCCTGATCATCGTCGCCCTCTTCATGATCGTGAACCTGATCGTGGACCTGCTGCTGCCCCTGGTCGACCCCAGGGTCACCCTCGGATCGAGGAGCGCCGCCGTATGACCGCCGTCCTCACCCGCCGGCCCGGCCTCTCCCGGATCCGCGCCGCCGGCTCCCCGCTCCACCTGGTCTGCCTGGTGCTCGTCGCCGTCGTCGTCCTGGCCGCCCTGCTCGCACCCTGGGTCGTACCCCACGACCCCAACGCCGTCGACCTCGGCAACGCGCTGGCCGCACCCTCCGCCGCGCACCCGTTCGGCGTGGACGCGGCCGGCCGTGACACCCTCTCCCGGCTGCTGCTCGGCGCCCGCACCTCGCTGCTCGGACCGCTCGGAGTCGTCGTCTTCTCCACCGTCGCCGGCATCGCCATCGGCACGGCGGCGGCCTGGCGGGGCGGCTGGATCGACTCCGTGCTCTCCCGCAGCACCGAGCTCGTCTTCGCCTTCCCCGGCATGCTGCTGGCCATCCTGATCATCTCGGTCTACGGAGAGGGCCTGCTCGCCCCGGTCATCGCCCTCGCCGTGGCCTACCTGCCCTACGTCAGCCGCCTCACCCGCTCCCTGGTCCTGGCCGAACGGGCCCGCCCGTACGTCAGCGCCTACCAGGTCCAGGGCCACTCGGCGCTGCAGATCTGCCTGCGCCACATCCTGCCCAACATCGCCCCCGTCGTCCTCGCCCAGTCCACCATCAACTTCGGCTACGCCCTGATGGACCTGGCCGGACTGTCCTTCCTCGGGCTCGGCGTCCCCGCCCTCACCCCCGACTGGGGCCGCATGGTCTTCGACGGCCAGACCGCCATCCAGCACGGCTACCCGCTGTCCGCGATCCTGCCCTGCGCCTTCATCGTGCTGACCGTGGTCGCCTTCAACGTGGTCGGCGAACGCTGGGCCGACCGTATAGCCAGGAGGGCCCGATGAGGCCGCCGCAACCGCCGCAACCGCACCCCACGCAACCGACGCAACCGACGCCCACCCTGGACATCCGGGGGCTGCGGATCACCCTGCCCGGTACCGCCCGGCCCGTCCTCGACGGCGTCGACCTCACCGTCTCCACCGGTGAGACCGTCGCCCTCGTCGGCGAGTCCGGCTCCGGCAAGAGCCTCACCTCGCGCAGCGCGCTGAACCTGCTGCCGCCCGGCGCCGTCGTCGAAGGAGCCGTACGGGTCGGCGGCGAGGACGTCCTCACCATGACCGCCGACCGGCTGCGCACCGTACGCGCCTCCGCCGTGGCCATGGTCTTCCAGGACCCGCGCGCCGCCGTCAACCCGCTGCGCCGCATCGGGGACTTCCTCACCGAGAGCGCCACCCTGACCCGGGCCATGAGCCGGGCCGAGGCGACCGCGCGCGCCACCGAGCTCCTGGAGGCCGTGGGCCTGGACCCGGCGGTGCTGCGCAAGTACCCCGGCCAGGTCTCCGGCGGCATGCTCCAGCGCGTGGTGATCGCGGCGGCCCTCATGGGGGACCCCTCCCTCCTGCTGGCCGACGAGCCCACCACCGCGCTGGACGTCACCTCCCAGGCCGAGGTCATCTCCCTGCTGGCCGGGATCCGCGCCCGCTTCGGCACCGGCCTGCTGTTCGTCACGCACGACCTCGACCTCGCGGCGGCCATCAGCGACCGCGTCTACGTCATGTACGCGGGCCGGATCGCCGAGAGCGGGCCCGCCGAGGCCCTCTTCGCGCACCCCCGGCACCCGTACACGGCCGCCCTGCTGGCCTCCACCCCGCGGATGGACGGCCCGCGCGGCCGGCTCGCCGCCATCGAGGGCCAGCCGCCGGACCTGCGCCAGGCCCTCCACGGCTGTGCCTTCGCCGCCCGCTGCCCGCTCGCCACGGAGGTCTGCGACCAGCAGGTGCCCCTGCCGGTGGCCGCCCCGGGCCGGCCGGGGCACCTGGCCGCCTGCCACCACAGCGACCGGCTCGAAGGGAGCACCGTCGATGCCCGATAACGGACTTCCCGACAACGTCCTGGAGGTCACGGGGCTGCACCGCTCCTACGGAGCCGTGCGCGCCGTGGACGACGTGTCCTTCGTCCTCCCCGAGGGCGGTTCGCTGGGGATCGTGGGGGAGTCCGGCTCCGGCAAGACCACCACCGCGCGGATCGTCGTCGGCCTGGAACGTGCCGACGCGGGCGAGGTCCTGGTCGGCGGCCGGAACCGGACCGCGCGCGGCGAGGGCCGCGGCCGTGCGCGGCGCCTGGCCCGCGCCCGTGAGGTCCAGATGGTCTTCCAGGACCCGTACCTCTCCCTCGATCCCCGGACCAGTGTGGAGGCGGCCCTGCGCGAGACCCTGCGCCTGCACTTCCCGGGCCGGGACCACGCGGTCCGGATACGGGAGTTGCTCGATCAGGTGGGTCTGGGCACCCGGGCCGCCGACGCCCTGCCGCGCCAGCTGTCCGGCGGCCAGCGCCAGCGCGTCGCCATCGCCCGGGCCCTGGCCGTCGAGCCGTCCGTCCTGGTCCTGGACGAGGCGGTCGCCGCGCTCGACGTCTCCGTACAGGCGCAGATCCTCAACCTGCTCGCGGACATCAGGGAGCAGACCCGTATCGGGTACCTCTTCATCACCCACGACCTGGGCGTCGTACGGTGCGTCACCGACGAGATCGTCGTCATGCGCCGCGGCCGGATCGTGGAGGCGGGCGCCACGGCCGAGGTGCTGGCCGCGCCCCGGCACCCCTACACCCGGCTGCTCCTGGAGTCGGTGCCGCGCCCGGGATGGGACCCGGAGGCGATCGCCGCGGCCCGGCGGGCGCTGTAGGCCGTGCCGGTCACGGCCCGGATCCGGATCCGGCTCCCGCTCCGGCTCCCGCGGCGAGGGTACGGATCAAGGTCCGCAGGACCGGCCCCGTACCGCCGTCGGCGCCCAGGGAGTCCATGGCCGCCAGGCCGTCCACGGCTGCGGCCACGGCCAGACCCAGGGGGCGTGGGTCGAGGTCCCCGCCTCGTTCGTCGGCCAGGACCTGGAAGAGGGCGACGAAGCAGGCGCGCCAGCGCCGGTACTCGGCTTCGAGGCTCTCCCGGACCCGGGCGTCGTTCAACGCCTGCCAGTGCAGGGCGGAATGGAGGTGGGAGAGCTCGGCACCCTCGGGCCGGCCGAGCAGTTCGACGACCCGTTCGGCGCGCTCGGCGAAGGGTCCGGTGCCGGACACCGCCGCCTCCAGCGGCATGATCCATTCCGGGCGGATGTCCTCGATGACCGCGAGGACGAGATCCGTCCGGTCCTGGAAGTGGTAGTGGCACATCCCATGCGAAACGCCTGACAGAGCGGCGACGTTGCGGGTGGTGAAGCCCTCGCTCATCTCGCCCGCGAGCAGGGTCCGCGCGGCGGCGATCAGTCGCGCCCGCGTCTGTTCGCCCTTCGCCGAGGCCCGAGGCCGGCCGGCCCTTGCAGGGGGAGCGGCCGGCCGGCCCCCGGAGTCCTTCGCGACAGCTGCCATGACGTCACTCTAACCAGCCTTCGGTCCGCGACCTGGGGCTTTCCGTGATCCACCGGAATGACCTCGTCCAAACTATTGACCGAGCGCTTGGCCAGTTTTAGCTTTCCGGTCAACCCCGCTGCCCCCGCGGGGAGTTGAGCCATCGGAGGACCCCCACATGAACGATCACGCAGTGAACCGGCCCGCAGGCGAGGGCATGGGCAGACGCAGGTTCCTGGCAGCGGCGGGACTCACCGCCGCCGCGGCCGCACTGGCGGCGACCGAAGGGCGGGCCGGGGCCGCGTCCGCGCCCCGTCCGGCGGCGGCGGGCGCCTTCCGGGTGCCCGTCGAGGACGTCCGGCACACCCGCACCTGGATGGCCTGGCCGGACTCCACCTCCATCTGGGGCAGCACGCTCGGCGGCGTCCAGCAGGACATCGCGCTCATCGCACGCACCATCGCCAAGTACGAGCCGGTCTACATCTGTGCCAACTCCGCCAGTGCGGCCAAGGCCCGCTCGATGTGCGGCTCCACCGTCACCGTCATCAGCACCATCCCCGTCGACGACTGCTGGATGCGCGACACGGGACCCGTCTTCCGTACGAACGGATCCGGCGGTCTGGACGCCGTCGGCCTCAACTTCAACGGCTGGGGCAAGAAGCAGGCCCACTCCCGGGACAACCTGGTCGCCGGCCGGATCGCCTCCTACGTCGGGGTCCCCTTCACCGCCGCAACCCTGGTCGGCGAGGGCGGCGCGGTCGAACAGGACGGCGCCGGCACCCTGATGGCCACCCGCAGCAGCCTGATCAACAAGAACCGCAACCCCGACAAGTCGCAGGCGCAGATCGAATCCGCCCTGCTCGCCGCCTACGGCGCCACCAAGGTCATTTGGTTCGACGGGGTCAAGGGCCAGGACATCACCGACGACCACGTCGACGCGACCTCGCGCTTCCTCGCCCCCGGCAGGGCCGCCGTCCAGATGCCCCTGGCCTCGGACAACGACGTGTACGCCAAGGACGCCCGCCAGCAGTACCAGATCCTCTCCGCGTCCACCGCGGCCGACGGCACCCGCATGGCGGTCGACCAGATCCAGGGCCCCGACTACAACAAGATCCGCTCCACCAACCCGGACTTCCTCGCCTCCTACGCCAACTACTACCTGTGCAACGGCGCCGTCATCAGCGCCCACTTCGGCGACACCCGCGCCGACACCGCGGCGAAGGCCACCCTGGCCCGGCTCTACCCCGGCCGCACCATCGAGCAGCTCAACATCGACCGGCTCGGCACCGGCGGCGGCGGCATCCACTGCGTCACCCAGCAGCAGCCCGTCCCGTAACCGACACCCACCCCCACCACCCACAGCAGAGCGCCAAGGACCACGGGGCCGTTCCGGAGCCATCCGGAACGGCCCTTCACCGTTTCCGGGCACGAACAGGTACGAGATACCGCCATTCGGGAAAATCCTTGGACCGCGCCAACGCCGCCACGGGACACTTCGGTTCCTGCAAGCCGTCCGCACACGAACGCACAGGGTTGTCATGGGAACGCCTGAACCACCCGAAAAACGACCGGGCAAGGGCCCGGTACTCCTCGCACTTCGCTACTACGGACGGGAGTTGGCCCGCCTCAAACGGCTGACCGCACCCGCGATGCTGCTCCCGGCGCTGGGCAACATCGGCATCAACTACATCGCGCCGCTGATCGTCGCCAAGCTCGTCGGCCGCATCGCCGGAGGCGGCAGCGCCACCGTCGACGCGATGCTGCCGTACGTCCTCTCCTTCGCCGGGGTCCTGCTCCTCGCCGAGGCGCTGTGGCGCCTGGGCCTGCACTGCCTCAACCGCCTCGACGCCCGCGGCATCGAGCACCTGTACGTGGTCGGCATGGACGAACTGTTCGCCAAGGACGCCGCGTTCTTCCACGACAACTTCGCCGGTTCGCTGACCAAGCGGGTGCTGAGCTTCGCCTCCCGCTTCGAGGAGTTCGTCGACACCCTGACCTTCTCGGTCATGGGCAGCTTCGTCCCCCTGGTGTTCGCCTCCGTGGTGCTGTGGCAGTACGACCCGCTGCTCGTGGCCGGACTCCTGGTCCTGATCGCCGTGACGGCGCTGGGCGTGGCGCCGCTGATCCGGCGCCGCCAAGGCCTCGTCGCCCAGCGCGAGGAGGCGATCGCCCGGGTGTCGGGCCACGTCGCCGACAGCCTGATGAACATGGACACCGTCCGGGCCTTCGCCGCCGAGGAACGCGAAGCGGCCGAACACCGCTCGCGCGTCGCCGAATCACGCCGGCTCACCCTGCGCTCCTGGGACTACGGCAACCTGCGCATCGACACCCTGGTCGCACCGATGTCCGTACTGACCAACGCGCTGGGCCTGCTGCTCGCCGTCACGCTCGGCGGGGGAGAGCACGGCGTGGAGGCCATCATCGTCGCCTTCACCTACTACGCCAGCGCGACGCGGATCATGTTCGAGTTCAACCAGATCTACCGCCGGCTGGAGAGCTCCATGACGGAGGCCGCGCAGTTCACCGAACTGCTGCTCACGCCGCCGACCGTACTCGACCCGGCCGTCCCCGAGCCGCTGCGGCCCGGTTCCTCCGACGTCCGCTTCGAGCGGGTCACCTTCGCCCACGGCGGAGGCAAGCCGCTCTTCGACGGCCTCGACCTGAACGTGCCCGGCGGCACGAAGATCGGCCTCGTCGGCCGGTCCGGGGGCGGCAAGACCACGCTCACCCTGCTGCTGATGCGGATGACGGACATCGAATCCGGCCGGATCCTGATCGGCGGCCAGGACATCACCCGACTGCGCCAGGCAGACCTGCGCAGCCTGATCGCCTACGTCCCGCAGGACCCGGCGATGTTCCACCGCACCCTGCGGGAGAACATCGCCTTCGCCCGGCCCGACGCCACCGAGGCCGAGATCCGCCGCGCGGCCGAGGCGGCGCACGTCACGGAGTTCACCGACGCGCTGCCCGACGGCTTCGACACGATGGTGGGCGAGCGCGGCGTCAAGCTGTCCGGCGGACAGCGCCAGCGCGTCGCGCTCGCCCGCGCGATCCTGCGCGACGCGCCGATCCTGCTCCTCGACGAGGCGACCAGCGCCCTGGACTCGGAGAGCGAGATCCTCGTCCAGGAGGCGCTGTGGCGGCTCATGGAGGGCCGGACGGCCCTCGTGGTGGCACACAGGCTGAGTACGGTCGCGAACATGGACCGGCTCGTCGTCCTCGACCGCGGACGCATCGTCGAGCACGGCACGCACCAGGAACTGCTCACCTCGGAGGGCGCCTACGCGAAGCTGTGGCAGCACCAGTCGGGGGGCTTCCTCGACGACACCTCCGCCGCGCGCTCCGACGTGCACTGACCGCGGGCCCGGCCTGCCGGGACCGCCCCGTGATCCGCCGTGCCCGTCGCGCGGCGGATCACGGGGCGGGCACGAACCCGGCCACCAGCCGCACGAATTCGTCCTCCTTCTCGAAGAACGCCACGTGCCCGGCGTCGATCTCGGCGTAGCGGCTGTGCCCGATCGCCGCGTGCAGGGCGCGGCTGTTCTCCACCGGGACGGTGATGTCCTGGGTGCAGCCGATCACCAGCGTCTCGGCCTGGATGCGCGGCAGCAGCCCGCGGATGTCGATGCGGGTGTCGAGGTCGACGTGGCGCAGGGTGCCGGGGGTGGGCGGCATGTTGGGGATCAGCAGTTCCACCTGTTCACGGCCGATCGCGTTGAGGAATCCGCGGCTGAAGCCGGTCATGGCGACGGCGCGGCCGAAGGCGGCCGGGTCGGAGGTGCCGAGCTGCTTCCACAGGACGAAGAGGTTGCGCAGGTACTCGTCGCTGTCGGTATGGGCCCATCCGGCGACCAGGATCAGGCGGCGTACGAGGTCGGGGCGCAGCGCGGCGACCGCTGCGGACACCGGCGCGCCCATGGAGAAGCCCAGCAGGTCCACCGGACCCGTGTCCGCGTCCTCGATGACGGCGATGACCTGGGCGGCCAGGCCCTCCACGGTCAGAGGCCCCCCGTCGTCCACGGTGCGCTCGGTCCCCGAGAGGTCCGGGGTGATGACGGTGCGGCCGGCGGTGAAACGAGGCAGCAGCCGGCCCCAGTTCACGGCGGATCCGCCCGATCCGGTGCCGTGGACGAGCATGAGCGCGGGGCCCGAGCCGGTGCGGTCGTAGTGCACCCGGGCGTCGGCGACCTGCACGGTCGCGGTACGGGTGGCGGTACGGGTGGCGGTGGCGGTGGCCTGGGCGGACATGGCGGCTGCTCCTTCTGGTGCGGTGGGGTCACCGGGAACCTTCGCTCCGGCTCCGCCCACAGTGCCGCCGCCGTCCCACAGGCGGGAGAGCCTGCTCGAACCTAGGACCGGGGATCCCAGGAGGCGTCCCGGCGGGCGCTCGGACCCGTGCGGCAGAATGATCGACATGACGATCGACCGCCGGGAACTCGCCGACTTCCTCCGCCGTTCGCGTGACCGCGTGCGACCGTCGGACGTGGGGCTGGTCGCGGGACCCCGGCGGCGGACGGCGGGGCTGCGGCGCGAGGAGGTCGCCCACCTCGCCGGGATGTCGGCCGACTACTACATGCGGATGGAGCAGGCCCGCGGCCCGCAGCCGTCACCGCAGATCCTCTCCTCGCTGGCCCGCGCCCTGCGGCTCAGCGACGACGAACGCGACCACCTCCACCTGCTCGCCGGCCACCGCCCGCCCGCCGGGCGGGCCGGTGGCGACCGGGTCGGCGCGGGCCTGCTGCACCTGCTGGACCAACTGCCCGGCACCGCGGCCCAGGTACTGAGCGACCTGGGCGACGTCCTGGCCCAGAACGACCTGGCGCGGTCGCTGCTGGGCGATGTGTGCACGGTCTCCGAGCACGGCCGCAACGTGATCTGGCGCTGGTTCGCCGACCCGGCCGCGCGGGACGCGTACCCGGCCGAAGAACACGACCACTACAGCCGGCTGCACGTCGCGGACCTGCGCGCCGCCGTCGCCCGCCGGGGCGTCGCCGATCCGGTGGCCGGCCGTCTGGTGGAGCGGCTGCGGGAGGCCTGCGAGGACTTCGCCGGCCTGTGGGACCTGCACGAGGTCGCCGTCCGGCGCCGCAGCCGCATGCGCGTCGTCCACCCGGTCGCCGGTCCCGTCGACCTCGACTGCCAGGTGCTGCTCGCCCAGGAGGAGGACCAGCGCCTCGTGCTCTTCACCCCGCCGCCCGGCTCGGACACGGCCGACCGCCTCGCCCTCCTCCGGGGCGTCGCCACCGTACGAATCCCCTCGGAAGCAGGCTGACCGGATGTCCACGCCACCCCTGATCCTGCTGCTGTCCGGAAGCCTGCGGACCGGTTCCTCCAACGAGTCCGTGCTGCGCACCGCGCAGGCCGTGGCCCCCGCGCACGTGCGCACCGAGCTCTACGGGGGCCTGGCCGCCCTCCCGCACTTCAACCCCGACGACGACACCGACCCGCTGCCGGCCCCGGTGGCGGAGCTGCGCGCGGCGATCGGCGCGGCGGCGGCGGTCCTGATCTGTACCCCGGAGTACGCGGGCACCCTGCCGGGCTCGTTCAAGAACCTGCTCGACTGGACGGTCGGCGGTACCGAGATCTGCGACAAGCCCGTGGCCTGGGTCAACGCGGCCGCCGCCGGCCGGGGCCGGGGTGCGGAAGCCACGCTGCGGACGGTACTGGGCTACACCGGCGCGGACATCGTGGAGCCGGCCTGCGTGAGCATCCCGGTGGACCGGGGCACGGTCGGTGCGGACGGGGTCATCACCGACGAAGGGGTGCGCGAGCGGCTCGGCGCGGTGCTCGCACGGCTGCTGACGCCCCGCTGAGAGGACCCACCCGGATCCCGTCCGAGAGCGGCACCCACCCCGCAGGGGTTAATATGCGTATTTTGTTCAGATATGAGCATCCCTGTTGAACGCCGCGGCGTCCAGGGGCGGCGTCGGCTGCTCCGGGTGGTACTGACCGGCACGGTGGCCCTGGGAGCCGGCCTGGTGGGCGGTACCCCCCGGACACCCGGGGCCCCCGTCACCGGGGGCCCCGGACGGGTCCGGCCCGCCACCCCCGCTTCCGCGCTGCGGGAACTGGAGACGGGCAACGCGCGCTGGCGGACCCTGCACGAGCGGCACCCCGACGAGACCCGGACCGTGCGCCAGACGCTGGTCGGCGGCCAGCACCCCTTCGCCGTCGTGCTCGGCTGCGTCGACTCCCGCGTCCCCCCGGAGCTGGTCTTCGACCAGGGCCTGGGCGATCTGCTGACCGTACGGTCGGCAGGGGAGGTCCTGGACGAGGCGGTGCTCGGCAGCATCACCTACGGGGTCCTCGAACTGGGCATCCCGCTGGTCGTCGTCCTCGGCCACCAGTCGTGCGGGGCGGTCGCCGCGGCCGTCCGGGCCGACGAGGGCGGGGCCCCGCTGCCGGGCCACATGCAGTACCTGGTCGACCAGATCCACCCGGCGATCGACCGCACGCTGCGCGGGGCCGCGCGGATCGACGCGGCGATCACCGCGAACGTACGGCTGGTGCGGGCGCGGCTCGCCGCGGAACCGGAGCTCGCCGCCAAGGTCGCGGCCGGGCACCTGGCCGTCGTCGGAGCCCGGTACGAACTCACCAGCCAGCGGGTGCGCCGGGTCGCCTGACCCGCCGAAGCCGCCGAAGCCGCCGGATCCGGCGGGACGGGCCGGCCCGGCCCGGCACGAATCCCAGTTCGTCAGCACCGGGAGCCCCGCACCGCACGTGCGGGTGATTGTTTCCCGCCCGGGCGCCTTTGGGCGCTCAAGGCGCCGGGGGGCCGGGAGAGTTGATACATGATCATCGAACCCGTGCCCGCGCCCGATCCCACGCCCGGCCCCTCCGGCGAGCCCGCCCCGGCGCCCGCCCGCCGCCCCTCCCGCCGTACCGTCATCGGCGGTGCGGCCGCCGTCGCGGGAGTCGGCGCCCTGTCGGTCGCCGCCGCCTCCGCCGGGACCCCGCAGACCCCGTCCGGCTCCGCGCGCCCCGACTGGGAGACCTGCCTCACCATCGCCCGGGCCGTCCTCGTACGCGACGACGACGACGAGCCGCTGGTGCCCCGTTACTCCGACATCCTGCTGAAGAACGGCCTGCCCCGGTCCCGTACCCGCAAGAAGGTACTGATCGTCGGCGCCGGGCCCGCCGGACTCACCGCCGCCCACCTGCTGCGCGAGGCCGGACACCAGGTTACCGTCATCGAGGCCAACGGCAACCGGGTGGGCGGCCGGATCAAGACCTTCCGTACCGGCGGCCACGAGAAGTCCGCGGCCCCCTTCGCCGACCCGAAGCAGTACGCCGAGGCCGGCGCGATGCGCATTCCCGACAGCCACCCCCTGGTCACCGGGCTGATCGACAGCCTCGGCCTGAAGCGGCGGCGCTTCCACCTGGTCGACGTCGACGGGTCGGGCCGCCCCGCCTACCGTACGTGGATCTTCGTCAACGGCATCCGCGTCCGCCGCGCCGACTACGCGCGCAGCCCGCAGGCCCTCAACAAGTCCTTCGGGGTCCCGGCGGCCTACGAGGCCCTGCCCGCCGCGCAGATCGTCCGCAACGCCTTCGCCCCCGTGCGCAAGGAGATCGAGGGCAAGAAGGACAAGCAGCTCGTCGAGGGCTGGGCCCGCGTGATCCAGCGCTACGGCCACATGTCGATGTACCGCTACCTGACCGAGGAGGCGAAGCTCGACGAGCGGACGATCGACCTGATCGGCACCGTCGAGAACCTCACCTCCCGCCTGCACCTCGCCTTCGTGCACAGCTTCATCGGGGCCTCGCTGATCAGCCCGGACACCGCCTTCTTCGAACTGCCCGGCGGCACCGCCACCCTGGCCGACGCCCTCTACGCCCGCGTCGACGACCTCGTCCGGCTCGACCGCCGCGCCACCCGGATCACCCACGGGGAGGGCGGGGTCAGCATCGAGACCGTCTCCGAGGGCCGCGGCGGCAGCCCCGTACGGCGCGAGACCTTCACCGGCGACACCGCGATCATCACCGTGCCCTTCTCCGGGCTGCGCCACATCCCGGTCGCGCCCGCGCTCTCGTACGGCAAGCGGCGCGCGATCACCGAGCTGCACTACGACGCGGCGACCAAGGTCCTGCTCGAATTCAGCCGCCGCTGGTGGGAGTTCGACGAGGCCGACTGGAAGCGCGAACTGGAGGCCGTCCAGCCAGGCCTGTACCGCAAGTACCAGCTCGGGCAGACCCCGGCGGACGGCACCCTGCTCGGCGCGCACTCGTCCGTGTCCGACCGCGGCATCTCCAGCGGGCAGCGGGCGCACTACGCGGCCTGCCGGGCGGTCACGCGTGACCAGCCCGAGGCGGCCCACGTCATCGGCGGCGGCTCGGCCACCGACAACCCCAACCGCTTCATGTTCCAGCCCTCCTACCCCGTCGAGGGCAGCGCGGGCGGCGTCGTGCTCGCCTCCTACAGCTGGTCGGACGACGCCCTGAAGTGGGACTCCCTGGACGACGAGGAGCGCTACCCGCGCGCGCTCGCCGGGGTGCAGGAGGTGTTCGGGCAGCGGATCGAGGTGTTCTACACCGGCGTCGGGCGCACCCAGTCCTGGATGCGTGACCCGTACGCCTACGGCGAGGCCTCCGTGCTGCTGCCCGGCCAGCACACCGAGCTCTTCCCCCACGTCCGCAAGGCCGAGGGGAACCTGCACTTCGCCGGGTGCCACACCTCCGTCAAGCCGGCGTGGATCGAGGGAGCCCTGGAGTCCGCGGTACGCACCGCCCTGGAGGTCCACTCGACGCTCTGACGGCCACAGCCGCGGCCACGGGCGGCGGTCGCCTCAGCTCTCGGCGAGCACGATCAGCCAGTCGTGCTCGCCGAAGCGGACCCGCTGCCCCTTGTCCGGATTGAGCCGCACCCCGTACGCGGGGCCCGCGGCGGCCTCGGCGTGCAGCCGGTAGCCGACCGCGCATTCACGGCGCCGGCGGGCCGACTCGACGAGGGTCGCGAACGCCACCTCGCGACCGGTGCGCACGTAGTCCGCGACGGGCTTCAGGTGCAGCTCGTTCCCCTCCGCCTCGAACAACTCCTCGAAGACGTCGGCGAGATAGGGGCTCTCCGAGATCTGGGTCATGAGGAGACTGATCAGCCGGCCGCTGACGATGAAATCGGCACCCTCCCGGGCGGGCGCCAGCAGCCGGTTGCCGTCGTCGGACATCTCCGTGGTGAGTGACAGCTCCCGCCCCGCCGCCTCACCGATGGCCCGCAGATGCAGCAGGGTGACCAGCGTCCGGTCGTCCGTCTCCGTCCCGGTCTCCGGAGCGAGGCCGAGGTCGATCGCGCGGGCGGGCATCGGCGCCGCCGCGTGGAGCAATGGCCCGTGGCCCGTCTCGCCGATGACGATCACACTGTCGTACGAGGGCACGTCCAGCTTGGCCAGCAGCTCGGGATCGGTGATGTCCCCGCTGCGGAAGGACACTTCGAGGCGGCTGCGTACCCCGGTGGCGGCGCCGGCGGCGGCGCACGCACTCACGTCGTCGGCGAGCGATACGACGTCCAGCGTGGTCCCGGGGCCGACGAACTGGTCGAGCTGCTCCACGAGGAGCGGCGCGCGGCGGTTCCAGCCGAGGAGGAGCAGCCGTTCGGCCTCGGGCGTCCTCGGGCGGGCCGTGACGATCGCGTCCTCGTCGACGAACGAGGACGCGTCCGCCGGTACGGCCGTGTCGTCGTCCTCGGAGATGAGGACGATCCGGTCGCCCGCGCCGATCACCGTACCGGGGTCCGGATTGAGCGTGACGCGGCCGCCGGGGTGCAGCAGGCCGACCACCGAGGAGGTGGTGAACGCCAGCAGGGCCTCACCGAAGGTGCGTCCGGCGAGGCCGTGGGCGGCGGCGGTGTAGAACTCGTCGCCGGCGAAATCGAGGAGTTCCTGGTAGACGAGCGACAGACCGGGCTCGCGGGCGGTCTGGACGAGGAGCCGGGCGATGATGTCGTCGACGCACAGGACGTGCCCGCCGGGCCCGGCGGCCAGGCGGGCGGTGAGATGGTTGCGGGTGTCGCGCACGGCGGCGACCACCACCGCCCCGCCGGGCTCGGGGACCGCGGCGCCGAGGGCGAGCAGTGTCTTCACCACCTGGGCGTCACCGTTGTCCCCCTCGGGGGGCAGGACGAGCACGGCCTTCGCGGTCCGCGGACTCACCCGGGCCAGCTCCGCGGGGTCGGTGGTGCGGCCGTTGCGGCAGATGATCCGCGTCGTGCCGGTGCCGGTGCCGGTGCCGGTGCCGGCGATGGAGGTGGAGATCTCCTCCTCCATCTCCACCTTGTCCTTCGGCGCGAGGACGGCGACGGCAGACCTGCGCAGGTTGGCGTTCGCGGCCACCAGCTCCCCGACCACCGGGAAGATCTGGTCCGACCAGCCCAGCAGGACGGTGTGCCCGGATTCCAGCACGGTGGAGTGCCCGCGGCGCAGCAGCATGATGCGCCGGTTGATGCCGGTGGTGATCAGACCGACCAGCGTGGACACGAACAGCAGGGCGGTCAGGGCAAGGGCCACGGAGGCCAGTACGTAGAGGGGGGAACCGACCGCGCCCCCGATCTTGAGCGTCTGCCCGACACTGACCCAGACGGCGGTGAGCCGGCCGGAGAGGGTCGCCGGGGCGGCCCGGTCGGCCCAGACGAGCACCGTGCTCGCCGGGACCACGACGGCGAGACAGGCCAGGGCGAACCAGCCGATGAGCGCGGTGGTCCCTCCTGCGACCAGATGGTCGAACCGGTACCGAAGACGCAGCCGTAAGGACGTCGTGTGCCGCTGCGCCATGAGAACTCCCTCGCCTTCCGGTCTGCTAACCCGTGGGCGCCCGCCCGGTTACGGGTGAACCGCCCCCGGAGCGCGTCCGGTCAGGAGTCCAGGGCCGCGATGATCTCGTCCGTGGTGCTGACCTTGCCGATGCGGGGGAAGATCTTGCCGAACGTGTGGGCGTGCGAGTCGGGGTCGGTGTCGGCGGTGGCGTCCTCCGCGAAGACCAGGTCGTAGCTGAGCTCCCACGCCGTACGGGCGGTGGACTCGACGCCGACGCTGGTGGAGATGCCGGCCAGCACGATGCGGTGGATGCCGCGGCGGCGCAGCTGGAGGTCGAGTTCGGTACCGGTGAAGGCGCCCCAGTGGCGTTTGGTGACGACCACGTCCCCGAGGGCGGCGAGCTCGGCCGGGATCTCGGAGAAGGCGGCGGGCGGGGCGGCGGCCGGGCCGGGGCGGTCCACGTTCGCGGTGGGCAGGTCACCGCCGTCCGGGGACCACGCCACCTTGACCAGGACCACGGGCAACCGGTGGGCGCGGAACGCCTCGGCGAGCGCGATCCCCTTCCCCAGGATCTCGGGGGTGGGCTTGGCGGCGGGCCGGTCGAGGATGCCCGTCTGGAGGTCGATGAGCACGAGGGCCGTGTCTCCGCCGAGGGTGAGGCGGTGGGGTTCTGCGGTCATGGGTTCTCTCCTCGGGAGACGGTGGGGGAGTGCGGGCCGGAGGGTCGGCACCGCACATAGAATGGGAACGTGAGTACGAATACGGGGGAGACCCGGCCCGCCCTGACGGCCGCGCTGACCGGGGCCGAGCTGCTGCGCTGGTACTGGACGCTGGCCGAACTGAGCGCGCTCGCGCGGGAGATGGGGATTCCGGCCGGCGGCGGCAAGGCAGCCGTCACCGCGCGGCTCGCCGCCGCCCTCGACGGACTTCCCGCGCCCGCCGCCCCGGCGGCCCCCGCACCCCGCCGCGCCGGGCGCCAGCTGGCCGCCCCCGTCACCGGCGCGACCGTGATCCCGCCGGGCCAGCGCTGCAGCCAGGTGCTGCGCGCGTACTTCGTCCGCGAGATCGGACCCGGCTTCCACTTCGACGCCTTCATGCGCGACTACGTCGCCGGGCACGCGGGGCACACCCTCGCCGACGCCGTCGCCCACTGGTACGCGACCCGCGCACGGGCGGCCGAACCCCAGGAGGTGGGCGCGCAGTTCGAGTTCAACCGGTTCCTGCGCGCCTGGCACGCCCGGCACCCGGACGGGACCCGTGCACAGGCCCTGGCCGCGTGGCAGGCCCACCGGGCCCGCCCCCGCGACTGAGCCAGGACGCACCCCGGCACGTCACGCGCGCTCGTAGCGCAGCAGGACGACGCCGTTGCCGAAGGTGTGGGTGTCCGTGTGCCGCAGGGCCGCCGGAGCGTAGTCGAGGGTGGGGAAGAGCGGCGTGCCGCGCCCGATCCGCACCGGGTGCACGTAGATCCGGTACGCGTCCACGAGGTCCTGGCGCAGGAAGGAGGCGGCGAGATCCGCCCCGCTCAGCGTCAGGTCGCCGCCCGGGGCCGCCTTCAGCGCGGCGACCTCCTCGGGCACGACGTCCCGCACGACCGTGGTGTTCCACTCGGCCGACCGCAGGGTGCGCGAGTACACGTACTTGGGCATGGAGCGCCAGATCTCGGCGAACTCGGCCACCGTGCCGGCGTTCGCGGGATCGGCGTCGGCGGTCGGCCAGTAGTCCGCCATCAGCTCGTGCGTGACGCGTCCGCTGAGGAAACCGCCCATCGGGCGGAGGACGTCGTTCATGTGCTGGTGCAGCTCTTCGTCGACGCAGTGCCAGTCGATCTGCCGGTCCGGCCCCTCGATGTACCCGTCGAGCGACACCCCGGCCATCAGCACGATCTTCCGCATGACAGCCCACGGTACGCCCCGGGAGCGCCCGGCGGCGGGAGCGGCGCGGGCCGCGGTGATACTGGCCGGTGTGAAGACCGAAGACGTGCAGCCGGAAGACGCGGACACCGTGCTGTTCCACACCGACGGCAGGACCGGGGTGGTCACCCTCAACCGCCCCAGGGCCCTCAACGCCCTCACCCACCCCATGGTGATCCGCATCGACGAAACCCTCGCCGCATGGGCGGCCGACCCCGCCGTCCAGCAGGTGCTGATCCGCGGCGCCGGTGAGCGCGGCCTGTGCGCCGGCGGGGACATCCGCGCCATCCACGACGACGCCAAGGCCGGGAACACCGCCTCCGCCGGCTTCTGGCGCGACGAGTACCGGCTCAACGCCCGCATCGCCCGCTACCCCAAGCCGTACGTCGCCCTCATGGACGGCATCACCATGGGCGGCGGCGTCGGCGTCTCCGCCCACGGCTCGGTCCGGATCGTCACCGAACGCTCCCGCGTCGCCATGCCCGAGACCGGCATCGGCTTCGTCCCCGACGTCGGCGGCACCTACCTGCTCGGCCGCGCGCCCGGCCACCTCGGCACCCACCTCGCCCTCACCGGCACCGCGGTCGGCGCCGCCGACGCGCTGCTGTGCGGGCTCGCCGACCACTTCGTACCGGCCGAGCGGCTCCCGGAGCTGACCGCCGCCCTCGCCGGCGCACCCGCCCCCGAGGTGCTGCCGCGGTACGCCAGCACCCCGGGGCCCGGGGAACTCGCCGACCGGCGCGGCTGGATCGACCACTGCTACGCGGCCGACACGGTCGAGGAGATCGTGGAGCGGCTGCTCGGCCAGGGGGAGCCCGCCGCCAAGGAGGCCGCCGAGACGATCCTGGCCAAGTCCCCGACCGCCCTCAAGGTCACCCTCGCCGCGCTGCGCAGGGCCGCGGAGCTCGGCCCGCTGGAGCGGGTGCTGGCCCAGGAGTTCCGGGTCTCCTGCAACGGGCTGACCGCGCCCGACCTCGTCGAGGGCATCCGGGCGCAGGTCGTCGACAAGGACCGCGCCCCGCGCTGGTCCCCTGCGACCCTGGCCGAGGTGACCGAGGCGGACGTGGAGCGCTTCTTCGCCCCGCTCGGGGAGGACCGCGAACTGTGCCTGCCGCCGCCGGAAGACCTCAGACGCGGCTGAGCCGCATCTCCAGGCCGTCCAGGACCCGCTGGAGTCCGTAGTCGAAGTTCTCCTCGCGCAGCTTCCGCGGGTCCCGGCCCTCCGCACACTCCTGCTCGCTGCGCCCGCTGCGGGCGAGCCGCGAGAGGTGGGCGGCCTCGCCGGTCGTGGCGCCGACCACGTAGGAGATGACCGCCTTCATGGCCCGGTCCGCCTCGTCCGCCGGGAAGCCGGCCGTCCGGAAGAGCGCCAGCATCCGTTCTCCCGCGCGCATCAGGTTCGGGCCGAGGTGCGCCGGCCCCACCCGGCCGAGCACCGAGGCCACCCAGGGGTGGCGCAGGGCCATCGCGCGCAGGCCGTGGCCGCCGCGCGCGACGGCATCGCGCCACTCGCCGGGGCTCGCCGCGCCGGGCACCTCCAGCTCGCCGTACACCTCGTCCACGACCAGCTCGATCAGCTCGTCCTTGCCCGTCACGTGCCGGTACAGGGAGGTGGCGGCGGCGCCCATCCCGGTGCCGAGCCTGCGCATGCTCAGCGCGTCGATGCCCTCGGCGTCGAGCAGCCGGACGGCCGCCGCGACGATCAGGGCCCGGCTGAGCGCGGGCTGCTGCTCCTTGCGGCGCGGGCGCGTCCGCTCGTCTGCTGACATGCCGCCAGCCTAGCCGACCGTGCGAACGCCGTACGCAGCCGGCGTACGGCGTCCGGCGCCGTGTCACGAGCCCAGGTACTCCCGCAGGTGACGGGCGGTCAGGGTGTCCGCCCCGGCCACCAGGTCAGCCGGAGTTCCCTCGAAGACGACCTCGCCGCCGTCGTGGCCGCCGCCCGGGCCGATGTCGATCAGCCAGTCGGCGTGCGCCATCACCGCCTGGTGGTGCTCGATGACGATCACCGAGTTCCCGTCGTCGACGAGCCGGTCCAGCAGGGCCAGCAGCTTGTCCACATCGGCCATGTGCAGGCCGGTCGTCGGCTCGTCCAGGATGTACGTCGAGGACTTCTCGGCCATGCTGATGGCGAGCTTGAGCCGCTGCCGCTCACCGCCCGACAGGGTGTTGAGCGGCTGTCCGAGCCGCAGGTACGACAGGCCCACGTCGGCCAGCCGGCCGAGGACCGCGTGCGCCTGCCCGGTGGGGAAGAACGTGTGCGCCTCCGCGACCGGCATGTTCAGCACCTCGCTGATGTTCTTGCCGCGCAGCCGGTACGTCAGCACCTCGGGCGTGAACCGCCGGCCCTCGCACTCCTCGCAGACCGAGGCCACCGCGGCCATCATCGCCAGGTCCGTGTAGACCAGCCCGAGGCCGTTGCACTTCGGGCAGGCGCCCTCCGAATTCGCGCTGAACAGGGCCGCCTTGACCCCGTTGGCCTTGGCGAACGCGGTCCGGATCGGCCCCAGCAGCCCGGTGTAGGTGGCCGGATTGGACCGGCGCGAGCCGCGGATCGGCGACTGGTCGGCCACCACCACCCCGTCCCGCCCGGCCAGGTACCCGTGGATCAGCGAGCTCTTGCCCGACCCGGCGACCCCGGTCACCACCGTCAGCACCCCCAGCGGCACCTCCACGCTGACGTCCTTCAGGTTGTGCAGATCGGCGTCCTTGACCGACAGGTGCCCGCGCGGGACGCGCACCGGCTCCCGCAGCCGCGCCCGGTGTCCGAGATGGCGCCCGGTGAGCGTGTCGGAGGCCCGCAGCCCGGCCACGTCCCCGGTGTAGCAGAGCCGCCCGCCTGCCGTGCCCGCGCCCGGGCCGAGATCGACGACGTGGTCGGCGATCGCGATGACCTCGGGCTTGTGCTCCACCACCAGCACGGTGTTGCCCTTGTCGCGCAGCCGCAGCAGGAGGTCGTTCATGCGCCGGATGTCGTGCGGGTGCAGACCGGTGGTCGGCTCGTCGAAGACGTACGTGACGTCCGTGAGCGAGGAGCCCAGGTGCCGCACCATCTTGACCCGCTGGGCCTCGCCGCCGGACAGGGTGCCGGAGGGCCGGTCCAGGCTGAGGTATCCCAGGCCGATCTCCACGAGGGAGTCGAGCAGGTCCCGCAGCCCGGCGAGCAGCGGGGCGACGCCCGGGTCGTCGATCCGGCGGACGAACGAGGCCAGGTCGCTGATCTGCATCGCCGAGCACTCGGCGATGTTCACCCCGTCGATGCGCGAGGACAGCGCGGCCGGGGACAGGCGCGTGCCGCCGCAGTCGGGGCAGTCGGTGAACACCACGGCGCGGTCGACGAAGGCCCTGATGTGGGGCTGCATCCCTTCGCGGTCCTTGGACAGGTACGTCCGCTGGATCTTCGCGACCAGACCTTCGTAGGTGAAGTTGCCCGAGCCGGACTTCACCTTCACCGGGCTCATGTGTAGGAAGTCGGCCCACTCCCGCTCCGAGAAGTCCTTGAGGTTGGTGTCGGCGGAGTAGAAGCCGGAGTTGGCCATGATCTGCCAGTACCAGGTGTCGACGGCGAAGCCGGGCACGGTGATCGCGCCCTCGTTGAGCGAGAGCTCGCGGTCCACCAGCTGGTCCACGTCGATGTCCGAGACCTGCCCTATGCCCTCGCAGCGCGGGCACATGCCGTCCGGGGCGTTGAAGCTGAAGGCGCCGGCCGCGCCGATCTGCGGGACGCCGAGGCGGGAGAAGACGATCCGCAGCATGGTGGAGGCGTCGGTGGCGGTGCCGACCGTGGAGCGGGAGTTCGCGCCCATCCGCTCCTGGTCGACGACGATGGCGGCGCTCAGATTGTGCAGCCCGTCCACGTCGGGCCGGCCCGAACTCGGCATGAAGGACTGGATGAAGGCCGTGTACGTCTCGTTGATCATCCGCTGTGACTCGGCGGCGATGGTGCCGAAGACGAGCGAGGACTTGCCGGAGCCGGAGACGCCGGTGAAGACGGTCAGCCGGCGCTTGGGGATGTCGAGGGAGATGTCCGCCAGGTTGTTCTCCCGCGCTCCGCGGACCTGGATGACCTGATGACTGTCGGCGGCGATCTGCACGGAACTCCTCGCGGTTGCGGTGGCGCGCTGGCGGCGTTTCGAGCTTACTTTATACGCTGTATTCTGTACGGTGTAGTGAATTAATGGCATGCGCTCGGAGGGCCGGACATGGCGAAGGACCGCAGTGGGGCGGGCGACCCCGCCCGCACGCTGGAGCTGCTGTGGCGCGGGACCGGAGCGCCGGCCCGGCCCGGCCGGCGCGGCCCGCGGCAGGGCCTCACCGTCGACGCCGTGGTCCGCGCCGCGACCGAACTCGCCGACGGGGCCGGACTGGCCGCACTCACCATGCGCGCCCTGGCCGAGCGCCTGGGCGTGACCCCGATGACCCTCTACACGTACGTCCCCGGCAAGGCCGAACTCCTCGACCTCATGCTGGACGAGGCGTACGGGCGCATGGAACGCCCGGCACCGGACGCGGGGGAGCCCTGGCGCACCAGGGTCACCCGCGTGGCCGAGGGCAACCGGGACCTGCTCACCCGGCACCCCTGGATCGCGGATCTGCCCGTCACCCGCCCGCCGCTGGGCCCGGGGGTGATCGGGAAGTACGAGTACGAACTGGCCGCCTTCGAGGGCATCGGCCTCACCGACACCGAGATGGACGCGGCCCTGACGCACCTCCTCGGCTTCGTCCACGCGAACGCCCTGGCAGCCGCCGACGACGCCGCGCACAACAGCCGCCAGAGCCAGGACGAGTGGTGGGCCGTCACGGCCCCGCTGCTGGATCGGGTCCTGGACCCCGAGCGCTACCCGCTCGCCGGCCGCGTCGGCAGCGCGGTCGGCGGCTACCATCCGCAGGCGCTCTGGTCCTTCGGTCTCCGGTGCGTCCTGGACGGCCTGGCCCACCTGATCGACTCCCGCCCGGCGCGGTAATCGGCCGGGCCGCCCGCGCGGGCCGGGGCATCATGGCCGCATGACCGGTGATCGTGTTCTGCTCCTCGCCCCCCGCGCCTCCGACACGCGGCTCCGCCTCGCCGAGGCGGCCACGGGGCGCGGGCTGCGTGCGGTGACGGCGGAGGGCTGGAGCCCGCCCGACGGCGCACAGGGCGCCGGGCGCACCCACCTCTACGGCGGGCCGCTGCTGGCCGACAAGGTGGCCCGCGAACTGGACGTCACCGCGCTGGAACCGCCCGCCGACTGGCTCGCGCGGCTGCCGCTCGCGCTGACCGGGCGCCGGGTCGAGGCGGTCACCCTGGCCGAGGCCCGGCGACTGCGCCGGCCGGCCTTCGTCAAACCGCCGACCGACAAGTTCTTCCCGGCCCGGATCTACCCGGACGGCTCGCGGCTGCCCGGCCCGGACGCCTTCGACGACGACCTTCCGGTGCTGGTCAGCGACATCCTCCGGTTCGACCGCGAGTACCGGCTCTTCGTCCTGGACGGAGCCGTGCACGACGGCAGCCGTTACGCGGTGGGGCCCAGGCTCGACCCGGCGCCGCTCGCCCTGGACCCGTACGCGGCGGAGGTCCGCGCCTTCGCCGCCGAACTGCTCGCGGCGGCCGACGGCTCACTGCCGTCGGCCGCGGTGGTGGACGTCGGCCTGCCGGACGGCGGCGGATGGGCGGTCATCGAGGCCAACCCGGCCTGGTCCAGCGGAGGGTACGCCTGCGACCCGGAGCGGGTGCTGGACGTCGTGCTGCGGGCCGCCGGGCCCACGGCCGAAACCGCCCCGGCGGACCTGCCGTTCGCCCGGACCGCTCAGCGGTAGCCCGTGGTGTCCGCGGGGCGGTCCGGGTCCTGGACCTCGACCATGTAGCGCCAGGCGTCCGGGCGGCTCCCGTCGAGGTCGGTGAAACCGTACTCCCGGGCCAGCTGCCCGCTGGAGAGGGACCGGCCGTTCCAGCGGGCCACCTCCGGGTCCGCGGCGAGGGCCGCGACCGCCCGGCCCACGTACGACGGGGTCTCGGAGATCCCGAAGTGCGGGACCTTGTCCAGCGCGTCCCGCCAGTTCGCCTCCGTCACCCCGAACGTGTCGAGCATCATCTCCGAGCGCAGCCAGCCCGGCGTCAGCGCCACCGCCGTCGCCCCCCGCGGCCCCAGCTCGTGCCCCAGCGCGAACGCCATCCGCAGCACCGAGGACTTGGCGATGTCGTAGAAGAAGGACACCCGGTAGCGGCTCGCGTTGTACTCGGCGGTTCCGTCCGTCATCTCCACCACCAGACCGCCCGGCTCGCGCAGCAGCAACGGCACCGCGAAATGGCTGGTGACCGCATGGGTCTCCACGGCCAGCCGCATCAGCCGCAGCCCCTTGTCCAGGTCGTGCTCCCAGACCGTGCTGTCCCACTCGAAGAGCAGCTCCCCGCCCCAGATGTCGTTGACCAGGACATCCAGGCGGCCCTGCTCCGCGTCGATCCGACCGACCAGGGCCTCGACCTCCGCCGGCACCAGATGGTCGGCGACCACGGGGATGCCCCGCCCGCCCGCCGCGGTGACCAGCTCGGCCGTCTCCTCGATCGTCTCGGGCCGGTCGTACTCCGACCGCCTGCCCCGGGTGCTGCGCCCCGACACGTACACGGTCGCACCCTGCGCGCCCAGCTGGACGGCGATGCCCCGGCCCGCGCCGCGCGTCGCCCCGGCCACCAGGGCCACCCTGCCCTCAAGAGTCCGCTGTGTTTCCGGCATGCCCCGACCCTACGACGGCGACCGCCGCCAGCGACAGCAACAGCCCGGCCGCCGCCAGAACAAGTGCCGGGCCCGGCCCCCACAGGGTCCAGGCCGAGCCGAAGAGCAGGGAACCCGCGAACCGGGCCAGCGCCTGGGCCGTCTGGAGCACCGCGAGCCCGGTCGTGCGCAGCTCCGCGGGCAACAGCGGCCCGGCGGCCGCCATCAGCACCCCGTCGGTGGCCGCGTAGAACAGGCCCAGCGGCGCGAGCACACCGGCGGCCAGCAGCGCCCCGGCCGGCAGCGGGGCCAGGAGCAGCAGGCAGGCGCCGAGCAGCAGCACGTGCCCGCCGAGGAAGACCCGGCGCCGGCCCAGCCGGTCGGCGAGCCGGCCCACGGGCAGCGCGGCCATCAGGAAGACGGCCGCCGTGCCGACGGGCAGCAGCGGGAAGTACGCGGCCGACAGGTCGAGCCGGCGCTGGAGCAGCAGGTAGAGGAAGGCGTCGCCGACGGTGAACAGGCCGAGCACGACGGCGGTCAGGCAGAGCCCCCGCAGGCCGGGCAGGCGCAGCAGGGTGCGTACCGGGGGCAGGGCAGGACGGGCCCGGGCCGGCGCTGGAGTCCGCTCCGGGGCCTCCCGGACGAAGAGCGCGAGCAGCACCACGCCCAGGACGGCGACGCAGCAGCTCACGGTGAACACGGCCTCGTACCCGTCCACCGCCACCCACAGCACCCCGAACGCGGCCAGCGGCCCCAGCAGGGCGCCCGCCGTGTCCAGCGCGCGGTGCACCCCGAAGGCACGGCCCTGCTCCCCGGGCGGAACGGACAGCGAGATCAGCGCATCGCGCGGGGCGGTGCGCAGGCCCTTGCCGGTCCGGTCGGCGGCGAGCACCGCCGCCACCGACCAGGGGGTGGCGACGGCGAGCAGGGCCGCCTTGCAGGCGGCGGAGAGCGCGTAGCCGGTGCCCGCGACGAGCTTGTGGCGCCGGGTGCGGTCGGCGATCCGCCCGCCCGCGAGGCGGAGCACCGCGGTGGCGCCCTGGTGCAGACCGTCCAGGGCGCCGAACGCGAGCGGGGACATGCCGAGTCCGGCCATCAGGTACAACGGCAGGACGGCGGTGACCATTTCCGCGGAGACGTCCGTGACCAGGCTGACCAGCCCGAGCGCGAACACCGTGCCGGGGACGGCCCGCAGGGGGCCCTTCGGGGCCGGGGTGTCCCCGGCGATGTCCGAGGCCCGGCTGGTCGACAGGTACACGGATGCCTCCGGAGCGGGCTAGAACCAGTTGACGGTGAGCGGGAACGCGGCGGTGACGGTGGTGCCCGTGGAGTCGGTGGCGGTCGCGGTGATCTGGACCGTGCCGCTGCCCCACGGTTTGCCGCTGATCCGGCCGGAGCCGGCATCGACGGTCAGGCCCCAGGGCAGGCCGGTGGCCGCGTACCGGACCGGAGGTCTGCCGCCGGTGGCGCTGAGCTGGATGGTGCAGGACTGGTTGAACTTGCAGGTCTGGGGGCCGGGGTCGGCCAGTTGCAGGCCGCCCGAGGTCGGTGTGGGCGTCGGAGTCGGAGTGGGAGTCGGCGTCGGCGTCGGAGTCGGCGTGGGGGTGGGGGTGGGTGTCGGGTCCGTGGAGGTGTCGAACACCTCGGTGATCGGCTGGACGTTGGCCGCGTTGCCCGCGTGCGTCGCCGTGCCGAACAGGTCCTCGAAGGTCCGCAGCAGATGGTGGTGGTTGAAGGCCGTGGCGTACTTGCCCGTCTTGACCTTCGCGCCGTAGAAGACGGTGGCGATCTGGTTCGAGCCCAGATAGTTGTCCTCGTCCCAGGTCAGGACCAGGAGGCTGTTGTTGGCCTTCGCCCACTGCGCGTAGGCGTCGATGTTGTTCCTGGTCCAGGTGTCTCCCGTGCCGACCGAGCACGAGTGCATGTCGTTGCACTGGTTGGGGACCACGAATGACAGGCTCGGCAGCGCCGCGAAGTTGTTCTGCGGGAACTGCGCCCAGGTCTTGCCCGTGTTCAGCGGCACGTTCTTGAAGGCGAACCACGGGTTGTGCTTCTGCGCGTACTGGCCGTTCGTGCAGGCCGTGGAACCCTCGCTCGGCAGGTCCTCGTTGTACGTCGCGAAGGTCTTGCCGGCCGCGATCAGCTCCTGGCCGAGGTTCGCCGCCGTCATCGACTGCGGGGTGTAGCAGCCGTCGCCCGTGATGCCCTGCGTGGCGCCGGAGAAGAGGTTGAAGTAGTTCGGCTGGCTCGGGTGGGTCAGCGCCTTCATCCCGGTCAGGCTCGCGCCGCCGTTCGCCAGCTGGTTGACGTACGGGGCGTTCGCGCTGCCGATGATCTCCCCGTACTGCTTGTTCTCGTACACGACGACCACCACGTGGTCGTACGCCGGCAGCGCGGCGGCCGCGGCCGCCACGGAGACGGAGGTGGAACCGGGCACGGCCGCCTCGGAGTTGGCCACGGTGAACGCGCCCAGCAGGCCGAGCGCGCCGATCCCGGCCATGAGCGCCGGCCATCGGGCCCCGCGTCTCGCGCGCGCCGTCGGTGAGGGTCGAAGGGTGGGCATGGGTGTTCTCCTCCTCGGTGTCGCCCGGGTCCGGCCCCGGGTCGTGGTCGTCGCGGTCATTCCTCGCGCCGGGCCGCACCGGCCACGGCGATGTTCAGGAACCGCGGTACGGGCCGCCCCCGGTCGCGGAAGTCCTCCGCCACCGCGGCCCGCACCGCCGCCAGACGCGCCTGGGGCAGCAGCACCAGCACGCTCCGCCCCGGCTCCCGCCCCTGCCCGGGCGGCCAGGCGCTCAGCGCTCCGGCCCGGCGGGCGCAGGAAACGGCCCGCGCCAGCTCCCGCGGCCGGTCCGCGGCCTCCCCACGAACGGCGACCAGCACCAGCCGCGCCCCGGACGCCGCCGGGTCGAAGGCGACGTGGCGCCGGCACCGCCGGGGCTCCGCGCTCAGCAGCAGGGCCCTGCCCGGCCGGGCGAAGAGCACCGCCCGGCGCAGTCCGTCGTCCCCGTCCGGCAGCGCACCGGCCAGCAGCCGGGCCAGCTGCTCACGGTCCGGCCCCGCACCCGCCCCCGTGTGCACGTCGGCCACCGCCAGCGCCACCGCGCACTCCGCGGGCTCCGCCGTGGCGAGCCCGGCGGCCCCCGTGAGCGAGCCCTGGACGTGCAGGTCGGTCCCGCCGGCGCCGTACCCGGCCCGGGCCAGAGCCCGCAGCACGGCGTACGGCCGGGCCGCCCAGGCGGGGGCGGCGGGCGGCGGCCCGGACAGGGTCAGCGGCAGATCGCAGCTGTCCGCGGGATGACCGAGGGAGCTGAGCCGCACCAGGCCGTCGGTGCGCGGGGCCGCCGCCGCGGCCGTCGGCCAGCCGGCCGCCGCGACCAGCCCGGGGGAGCCCAGGTGGAAGGCGTACGGCGCGCTCCACACGGCGGCCGGGGGCCGCCCGTGCGCGGCCTCCAGGGCGTAGGCGACGAGCCGGAACAGCGGGTCGGCCGTCGCCCGCCGGGCCAGGTCGCCTCCGGCGCGGTCGGCGGTCACGGTGGCGCCGGCCGGGGCGGCGGACCCCAGGGGCGGTACAGCGGCGGCGGACGTTCCGGCCGTGTCCCGGCGGGCCGCCGCGGAAGGGGGCCGCTTCCCCGTGGGCGGTCCGGCGTGGCCGGCCGTGCCCGTCACGGGGTGTCCTTGCGGGCCAGCATCCGGTAGGCGTTCCCGCCGTCCGTGCGCCGGGCCGCCACCGTGCGCAGCGTGTCGAGCGCCGCCGCGGCGGCGAAGCACGGCAGCGCCACCGCCCGTACGGCGTGGGCGAGGAGCCGGGCGTGCGGCGTGGGCCCCGGGCCCCACGGCCGGTCCGGATCCGGGGCCAGCCGCGTCGCCGCGAGGGCCACCGCACCGAAGAAGTCGTTGCCCTGGTGGGCCGGTCCGTGCTCCTCGGCGACGACGGTGAACCCCAGGTCGGCCAGCGCCTCGCGCAGATTGGCGGCGGGCATCAGGTGCTGGTGCTGGGGCTGGAACCAGGGCAGCCACAGGGGGCCGAGGAGCCGGGCCATCCGTGACTGCGGGTCGGGCAGCTCGATGGCCAGGAACCCGCCGGGGGCGAGCACGGTGGCCGCCGCGTCCAGCTCGGGGAGCGGCTCCCGGGTGTGCTCCAGGTAGTGGTACATGCTGACCACCTCGTACTGGCCCGTCAGCTTCGGGGCGAACTCCGGGAACTGGCCCAGGTATCCGGTCTCCACCCAGCCGCGGCGCTCGGCCTCGCGCACCCCGTCACCCATGTCGAGCCCGTCGAACCGGGTCCGCGGCCAGACCTCCCGCGCCGCGTTGCAGAAGTGGCCGTGCCCGGTGCCGACATCGAGCCAGGACGCCGGGTCGGCGTGCGGGAGGAGCATCTCGGCGCGCCCCCGGTAGGCGGCGCCCAGCCTGCCGAAGACCGTACCCGCGCCCTCGCCGCCCCGCCCGTCGTAGAAGTCCCGGTAGTAGAAGTCCAGCCCCTCCGCGGTCAGCCTGGGGTTCTGGAAGACGTGCCGGCACTCCCCGCACCGCTCCAGCGTGAAACGGCCCGGCTTGCCCTGGAGCAGATCGGGCACCCGGACCTGGACGGTGAGCCGGCCGGAGCCGCACCACGGGCAGGCCGTGCGGCGCGGTTCGAAAAACCGCCCGGTCCCCGCCGCCAGGTCCTCCCGGTACGCGGCGGCCCGCGCGGCCTCCGCCGCGCCGTCCGCCGGGGCGTCCCGGCCGGCCGCCGCGGCCGTACGCAGGCCCGCGCCGAGGGAGCGCACCGGCCGGGCCGCCGTGGCCCGGCCCAGACCGGCGGGGCGCAGCGCGGAGCCCAGCCCGCCGAGGACCAGGTACGGCTGGAGCCAGTACAGCCCCGCGGCGGCCGCGCCCCACCGGCCTTGGCGTACGGCGACCCCCGCGAGCAGCGCCAGCCCGCCGAGCTGAGCGGCGGCCAGCGCCCCCGGCGGCAGCCCCTGGGCCCGCAGCTCGGCGGCCCGCGCCGGGCCGCCGGGCTCCCCGGCCCCGCCGCAGCTCAGGCCGGGGGCGACGGCCAGCCCCGTGGCATCGGCGGCGTACTCCTTCAACCGGCGCGTCAGCGCAAGGAGTTCCGCCGGATCCCGGCGCGGCCCGCCCGGATCCACCCCGGCCCGGGCCAGCACCTCCTCGGTGACGAGCACGGCGAACCCGGCCCCGCGGCCCTCGCCGAGCCGGTCCTGCCGGTACCGGGCCGGGTCGACCAGCCGCAGCAGCCCCAGCGCCCGCTCGGCGGGCAGGTCCACGGGCAGCAGGTCCAGGACCCGCAGGCCTTCCCCCTCGGCATACGCGCAGGCCGCGAGGAAGGTGGCCGGATCCGGCTCGACCCCCCGGGCGGTGAGCAGCCGCCACCCGGCGGCGCGCGGCACCCCGGCCGCCACGGGCGGGGTCGCCGGCAGCACCGGGATCGCCCGCAGCCGGCGCCTGGCGCGTACGGTGCCCGCGCCGAGGGCGGCCAGCAGCAGGGCGGAGGTCCACGGGACCCGGGAGAGCGGGGGTGGCGTCATAGCAGTTTCTCCAACCGGTCGGCCGCGGCGGCGGCCCCGCCCGCCGCGGCGAATGAGGCCTGGATCCGCCGGGCGGCCCGGCGGGGACCGGGGTCGTCCAGCACGGCGGTGAGCGCGTCACGCAGTTCCTCGGCCCGGGTCCGGCCGAACCGCACCCGGACGCCGGCCCCGGCCAGGGCCACCTGCCGGGCCACGATCGGCTGGTCGTCCCGGATCGGGGCGACCACCAGCGGCAGCCCGTGCGCGAGGGCCTCGCACACGGTGTTGTGGCCCGCGTGGCAGACCACCGCATCCAGGTGCGGCAGCAGCTCCAGCTGCGGGACGCTCTCCTGGAGCAGCAAGTGGTCCGGCGCCGCCCCGATCAGGGCGGAGGGCGCCGCCAGGACGAACTGGACCTCCCCGGCGAGCCGTTCGGCGGCGCCCAGCACCGCGCCGTAGAACCGGGCCCCGGCCGCCTGGTTGAGGGTGCCCAGGGACACCAGCACCCGCCGCCGCCCCGGGTCCAGCCGCTGCCAGGGGAATCCGGGCGCCGGCGGCCGGGCCCCGAAGGCCGGCCCCACGAAGGCGTAGTGGGGAGGGAAGTCCTTTCCCACGCCGACGAGTTCGGGAGTGGAGAAGACCAGCACCAGCCGCTCGGAGAACCGCGGGTCCCAGTCCGCACGGCCCCCCGCGTCCCGCGCCGCGCCGAACTCCGACAGCAGGCCCGAGATCTGCCCGGACACCCACTCCCCGACCTTCGGGAAGTCCGCGAAGGGCCGGGTCAGCTCGGCCGAGGTACTGGCCGACGTCACCCACGGGACCCCGAGCCGCCGGGCCACCAGCGGCCCGGCCAGGGCCTGCTGGTCCGCGACCAGCACATCCGGCCCGAACGCGCGCACGGCCCGGGCCACCCCCGGAACCATCGCCCGGGCCAGCGGCACCAGCGCCTCCTCCCACAGGAACCGCAGCGCACCGACCCCGCGCAGATCGCGCCAGCTCTCGTGCAGCGCCGCGTATCCGCCGGCGCCCAGTTCCTCCCCGGCGGGCAGGATCCGGGCCTGCGCGGGCAGCAGCCGGGCCAGCGCCGAGGCCGGTCCCGTCCAGGCGACCTCGTGCCCCCGGGCGGCCAGTTCGGCCCCGACGGCCACGGTCGGATTGACGTGCCCCGCCAGCGGCGGCACGGTGAACAGCACCCTCACGGGACCAGAGCTCCCACCCGCGGCCCCGTCGCCGTCGCCGCACCGGCCGCCGTCGGCGTGCCGGCCGTCGCGTCGAGATGGGCGAGCACGGTCTCCCGCAGGACCCCGCTGCTCTCCTTCAGGACGTCGTGCCCCAGGTCCGGCAGGATCCGCAGCGCCCCCTGCGGGGCGTGGCGCGCCAGCTCCCGCCCGCCCGCGAGCAGTTCGGAATGCTCGCCGCAGACCACCAGGACCGGGCAGCGCAGGCGGGCGTGGTCCGCCGGGGTGAACACGCGGCTCGCCGCGATGTCGTCGATGAGCGTGGTGCGGTTGAGGAGGGCGTCGGCGACGGCCGTCAGGTTGGCGGCCTTGCGCAGGCGCAGAGAGGCCAGCTCGGTGGGGACCGTGCTGTCCTCCAGGCTCAGCGCGGCGGCCGACAGGGTGTCCACCATGTTCTCCACCCAGGCGCCGCCGAGCGGCGGTTCGAGGAGGGTGAGCCCGGCGACCAGGTCCGGCCGGGCCAGGGCGGCGTGCAGGGCGAGGGTCCCGCCGTAGCTGTTGCCGACCAGGTGGACCGGGCGCTGCCCGAGGTCCAGCGCGCCGAGCAGGCCGAAGAGGTCCCGTACGGCGGTGCGGCTGTCGTATCCGGACCCCGGACGCTCGGTGCGGCCGTGGCCGCGCAGGTCGTAGAGGACCGCCTCGTGGCCGGCCCGGGCCACGGGCAGGGCCAGGGGGCAGTAGAAGGAGGACAGGTTGTCGACGACCAGCCCGTGCAGGAACACCACGACGGGCCGGTCGGGGGCGTCGGCGCCGGCGGTGGCCGGGAGCCGCTGGACGTGGAAGCGCAGGGAGCCCGCGCGGACGAAGGCCATGGCCGGCTCAGCCGGCCGACGCGGGGGAGGACCCCGCCGCGGCCCGGGCCAGGGAGGTGTGGGTGATCCGGCCGATGTGGGTGACGAGCTCGCCGACGGACATGGCCAGGATGGCGTCCATGTCCTTCTCGGCCAGGAAGCCCATCAGGTCCACCTCGGCGCCGTAGCGGTGGTGGAGCAGCTCGGCGAGGGCGACGAACTCGATGCTCTCCAGGGCGAGATCCTCGTTGAACGTCGTCTTCATCGTGACCTCCTCCGCGAGCAGGTACTCGTCGCCGACGATCTCCACGAGCATGCCGGTGATCTCGGCGAGGATGTCAGTTGCCATGACGTGCCTCCGTGAGGGGAAGGGGGACGGGTACGGGGGAGCGCGCCGCGAGGTGGGCGGTCCAGGCGACGACGTGGTCGGGCGCGGTGTCGGTGAGCGGGGCGGTGAGCGGTGTGGTGCGGATCGGGTACGGGTCCCCCTCGGGGGAGGTCACGATCAGCGCGCCGGAATCCGGGTCACCGGCCACCCGCCAGTCCAGCGGGCGGCCGCCCAGCCCGCCCCCGGCCGCCTTGGCCGCGGCCTCCTTCGCGCACCACAGGGCGGTGAGCGCGGCGGGCAGACCGGTGCCCTCGCGGGCGGCCAGCCCCTCGGCGAGGCGGAGTTCGGCCGGCCCGAGGGCGATCCGGATCAGCGCGTCCGGGTCGGCGGTCACCTGCTCCACATCGATGCCGACCGCCCGGTCCGGGTGGGCCAGGGCGACCGCGATCCGGTCCTTGTGCGCGATCGACAGCCGGAAGCCGCGGGTCAGCGGGGACCGGGGCACCGGCCGGCCCGCGGGGTCGTTGCCGATCGGCACCTCCGCGGGGAACACCGGCCCGGCTCCGCCGTCCCACAGAAGCTGCCGTAGCGCATCCTTGGCCGCGATCCGGCCCAGCAGCCATGGCGCCCGGCCGCGCGGCGCCAGCCGCTCGTAGGCCGCCCGTTCGGCGGCGCCGAGGTAGCGGCGCATCACCAGTTCCTGCGAGGCGGGATCGTTCCAGCGGCGCCGGGCCAGGCACCAGCCCTCGGGCCGGGGTTCGCCGATCCCGCACACCTCCGGGGTGAACTTCATCGGCCAGACCCGCTCGTCGGCGCCGAACCGGCGGTACGTCCACCCCTCGATCCGGGCCCACACCCCGCCGCCCGCCCCGCGCAGCTCGATGTCACCGCGCACGGTGACGTCCTGCACCGAGCGGATCCGGGCCGTGGCGGTCACCAGCTCCGGCGGAGCGGGCGGGGGCCCGTAGAACCGGATGCGGTCCACAGTGGCCGGGAACACCAGCCGGTCGACCGGCAGGCGCAGCTGCATCCAGTGCCCGAAGAGCTGCCCGGCGGCGTCGAGCAGCGCGCCCGGGTCGGGCAGTGCCCGCAGGACCCCCTGGATGCCGTCCGAGCCGACCGACCGGACCTCGTGCACCCCGGCGAAGCGCGGGCCGTGGAACATCCACCGGTCCCGGTACAGGGCCTCGGCGCTGACCGGGGCCGGTCCGGGGTCGCGCAGGGGCGTGCCGTCGGGTGCGGGCGGCTCCCCGTACCGCTCGCCGAGCAGCACGACCACCGAGGCGTACTCCCCGAGGCCGACCCGCATCCGGCCCGGCCCGTCACCGCTGACGGTGACCTCGACGTCGACGGCCGGTTCGACCGCCAGCCACCGCAGGGCGCGTACGTCCTCGTAGCCGATGACGGCGAGGCCGGGCGGGGCGTGCCGTCGGGCGGCCCCGGCCGCCAGCTCCAGCATGGTGGTCATGGGGACGACGGGGAACCGGTCGGAGTCCTCCGGCCAGCCGTCGGGCTGGAGGTACACGCAGTGGTCCCGTACGTAGGGGAGCGCGGCCAGGGACAGCCGCAGGAGCTGCTTCCCCGCGGCCCTTCCCGAACCACCGGTGTCCGGGGCCGGAGGCGGGACGGGCGCCGGCGCCTTCGGCGGCCCTGCGGCCGACCAGGCCTCGGTGACGGCCCGGGCAGCCGAGCCCGCGTCGGCCAGCACCGCGTCCAGGGCGGACAGCAGTACGGGGCGGGCCGCTCCGGCCGCCGCGGACAAGGGCGCCGGGGCGGGGGCGGGGGCGGCGGCCGGGGCGGCGGCCCGGTCCGGGGCCGGGGCCGGGGCGAGAAGGCCGCTCAGGGAGGCGCGGGCCGACTCGCCCAGGCGGACCAGCGGGGACCCCAGCTGCAGGGCCATGCGGAGGTCCGGTCCGGCGGGGGCCGGCTGTGGCGCGGCAGGGCCGGGCCGCGGCGCCGAACCGGCCGCCGGGGCCGCCTCGGCCAGGAGCCCCCACCGGGGCGCGTACCCCTCGGTCCAGAGCGCCGCGCACGTGCGGCGGAGGGCCGCCAGGCCCGGCAGGCGCGGCGAGGAGGTGGAGACCGACAGATGCGGGCGCTCGCGCAGGGTGTCCTCCACGAAGCCCGGCAGGCTGCCCGGGCCCAGCGTGACGAAGCCGCGCACCCCCTCGTCCTCGTACAGCCGCAGGGTCAGCTCGCGGAAGCGGACCGGCTCCAGCAGATGCCGTACGACCAGGTCGCGTACGTCCTGCGGCGCGGGCGGGAACGGCGCGCACGTGGTGGCCGACCACACCGGGAGCGCCCCGGGCCGCAGCGGCAGCCGGTCGAAGGCGGCCCGGACCTGCCCGAGGTACGGCTCCCACATCGGGGTGTGGAAACCCGAACGGAACGGCAGCTCCTGGCCGAGCACCCCGTCACCGCGCAACCGTGCCACGGCGGCCGCCACCTGCTCCGGATCCCCGCAGATCACCGACTGGTGCGGGCAGTTGTCGTGGCTGACCACCACCCCGTCCAGGTCGTGGAGCGCGGCCCGGGCCCGCGCCGCGCCGCAGCCCAGCGCCGCGTACACGAGGTCCGGGACCCGGAGATCACCCGGGCGCAGTGAGCCGAGGAAGGTGTCGGCCGCCTCCTGCGGGTACATGCCGGCGGCCACCATCGCCGCCCACTCGCCCAGGCTGTGACCTGCCAGCACATCGGCCTCGACGCCCAGTGCGGGCAGGACGCGGGCGAAGAACCGGCCCGTCGCGATCGCGTCGAGGGCCCGCTCCACCAGGGACTCGCCGCGGGTCAGCCGGGGCGCCGGCAGCGCGAACCGCTCCGCCACGTCGTCCACCACGGGGGCGAACTCCGGCTCCAGACCCGGGAACAGGAACGCCATCCGGCCGCCCAGCGGTTCCGGGGCGAACCACACGTCCCCGCGCCCCCGCCACGGCCGGCCGCGCGCCACCACCTTGGCGGCCAGCGCGAGCCGCTGGGGCGTGGGCCCGACCACCGCGACCCGGCAGGGCCCGTCGCCGCCGGACACCGGGACGGCAGCCGCCAGCCGGGCCGACAACTGCGCCGGAGTGTCGGCGCCGACGAGGAGTACGTCGCCTCCCGCGGCCGGGCCCACCGGCGCGGCCGGGGCTCCCAGCGGCAGGAACCGGCGCACCGGAGCCACCCGGGCCGGGCCGGGGACCGCTGCGGGAGCCGGGCGCGAGGCCGTCGGAGCCTCCTCCAGCACCACATGGGCGTTGATCCCGCCGAAGCCGAACGCGTTGACCCCGGCCCGGCGCGGCTGCGGCCCGCGCTCCCACGGCTCGGCCGCGCCCACCGGCCGCATCCGCGTCCGGGCCAGGTCCGGGTGCGGCTCCTCGATGTGCAGCGTCGGCGGCAGCACCCCCTCGTACACGGCGAGCGCGGCCTTGATCAGCCCGGCCATGCCCGAGGCCTGCATGGTGTGCCCGAGCATCGACTTCACCGAGCCGAAGCCGATCCCGCGCCCGCTCCCGGGCTCCGGTGGGCCGAACACCTGCGCCAGGGTGTCGAGTTCGGCCGCGTCACCGACCGGGGTGCCCGTGCCGTGCGCCTCCAGCAGCCCCAGTGCGCCCGGCGCCCGCGGATCCAGCCCGGCCTGACGCCAGGCCCGTTCCAGGGCCTGCACCTGGCCCGCGACCAGCGGGCTCATCAGGCTCGCCGCTCGGCCGTCCCCGGCCACGCCCGTGCCGCGGATCACCGCGTACACGCGGTCGCCGTCGCGCTCCGCGTCCTCCAGCCGCTTCAGCAGCACCACCCCGGTGCCCTCGGACAGCAGGGTTCCGTCGGCCCGGCGGTCGAAGGGCCGGATCCGCTCGCTCGGGCTGAGCGCCCGCAGCTGCGTGAACACGCTCCACAGCGTCGCGATGTGACAGTGGTGGACCGCCCCCGCGACGACGGCGTCGCAGCGCCCGGCGGCCAGCAGCCCCACCGCCTGGTCCACCGCCAGCAGGGAGGAGGCGCACGCCGCGTCCAGGGTGTAGGCGGGCCCGCGGAAGTCCAGCCGGTTCGCGGTCCGGGCGGCGGTGAAGCTCGGCACCAGCCCGATCGACGCGTCCGGCCGCTCCGGCCCGAGCGCATCCTGGAACGCCGAGCGCACCGCCGCGATCCGCCGCTCACCCAGCTCGGGCGCCAGCTCCCGCAGGGTCTGGGCCAACTGGTGTGCCGTACGCACCCGTTGGTCGAGCCGCGCGGTGGCCACCCCCATGAACCCGCCGCGTCCCAGCACCACCCCGATCCGCGACCGGTCGGCGGGCAGCCGGGCCTCGCCGCCCGCGTCGGCGATCGCCTCGGCCGTCGCGTGCAGGGCCAGCATCTGGTCCGGCTCGGCCCCCTCCACGGCGGCCGGCATGATCCCGAACCGGGTCGGGTCGAAGGCGGCGAGACCGTCGACGAAGCCGCCCCGCCGGCAGTAGAACCGGTCGCCCGCCACCGGTCCGGTCGCGCCCTGCGGGTCGTAGTACACCTCGGGGTCCCAGCGCTCGGGCGGAACTTCGCGGATGCAGTCCGTACCGGCGAGCAGATTGCGCCGGTACGCGGCCAGATCGGCGGCCCCGGGGAACACCGCACCCATCCCCACGATCGCGGCATCGGCCGGGCGCGGGCCGCGCCGCTCTCCGTCACGCATCGCCCCGGCCCTCCTCCGCCATCAGGACCACCTGTACGTCGTTCCCGTACGCCAGTTCGTCGAGGAACGCGGCGGTCCCCGCCTCCGGTGCGATGAGCGGGATCCCGCGCCGGAGGTACGCACGCTCCAGCTCGGGGCTGACCATCCCGCCCGCCTCCGCCGCCCAGGGGCCCCAGTCGACGGCCAGCACCCGGCCCGGGAAGGACGCCGCCCAGGTGTGCGCGAGGCCGTCGAGGGCGTCGTTGGCCGCGGCGTAGTCGCACTGGCCGCGGTTGCCGTACACCCCGGCCACGCTTCCGAACAGCGCCAGGAACCGGGGCGCGGGCCGGTCACCGTGCTCGGCCGCCGCGGCGGCCAGGTGGCGGGCCCCGTCGACCTTGGTGGTGAACACCGCGGTGAAGTCGGCGGGTTGCTTGTCCCGCAGCAGCCCGTCCCGCAGCACGCCGGCGCCGTGCACGATGCCGTCGAGGCGGCCGTGGCGCTCCCGTACGCCGGCCACGACCGCCCGGACGGCCCGCTCGTCGGTGACGTCCGCGCAGTGGTACCGGACGGAGGCGGCCGCCGCGCTCAGGGCGGCCAGGGTGGCCCGTACCTCGCGCTCGGCGAGGATCCGCGAGGCCGCCGCCTCGATCTCCGCGGGCGTGCGCAGCCCTGCCGAGATCAGGGCGGCACGCAGCGCGACCCGGTCCTGCGCCTGGGCGAACTCGTCGGTGACGGTGATGGGTTCGGGGGTGCGGCCGACCAGTTCCACGTGGCATCCGGTGGCGCGGGCCAGGGCGAGCGCGGTGCGGGCGGTGATGCCGCGGGCCCCGCCGGTGAGCAGGACCACAGCGTTCCGGTCCAGGAGCGGGGGGCCGTCGGGGCCGGCCGGCAGGGGGGCGGGGACCGGGAGACGGGCCACTCGGGCGCCCTCGGCGGTGTAGCCGACGGAGGTGCCGTTGCCGCGGCCGTTGCCGCTTCCGCCGGTGTCGTCGGCCAGTTCCGCGACCAGTTGGGTCGCGATGCGTTCCGGGTCCTCCTTGGGCTGGATGTGCACGGCGCGCACCAGAGCGTCGGGGTATTCGAGGGCCGCGCTGCGGGCGAAGCCGTGCAGACCGGCGCCGGAGGTGCCGGGCCCGGTGACGAGCAGCAGCCGTGGGGTTCCGGTCGTCAGGGCCTGCCGGAGCCCCGGGAAGGCTTCGGGCAGGACGGGGCCGGAGGTGGTGCGCAGCGCGGAGAGGTCGACGAGGCCGTCGAAGCCGGGCTCGGCCGCGGGGAGGAGGGCCGGCTCGGCGCCGAGGGCCTCCAGGGCCGCCGCGAGGGCGGGGGCGATGCCCCGGCCGTCCTCGACGAGGCCGATGCGCAGGCCGCGCAGGGTCTCCGGGGCGGCGTCGGGCGCCGGTACGGGGACGAGGTCCACCCGGAGCCGGCTCACCGGTGCCGCGGGTCGCGGATCGGCAGTGGGCAGGGGGCTGTCGCCGGGTCCGGTGGGTGCCGCCGGTGTGCGGGCGGTGATCCAGGCGACGATGCCGCGCAGGGTCTTGATCCGGGACAGCTCCTCGACCGCGGACTCGGCGGAGCCGCCGCCCGGGTCCCGGGGGAGTCCGATCCGGTCGGCGAGGGCGCCGATGATCTCCACCCGCTTGATGGAGTCGATGGAGAGGTCCGCCTCCAGGTCCAGTTCGGGGTCGAGCATGTCCCGGGGATATCCGGTCCGGGTGTGGACGATCTCCAGGACGAGGTCCATGACCTCGTCGGCGGTGCGGGGACCCGGCCGGGCGGGGGCGGGGGCGGGGTCGGCGGGGTGGGCGGTTCCGGCGGGGCCGGGCGCGCGCCGGGGCGTCTCCTCGGGCGCCGAACGTGACGAGGGGTCGGAAGGCGCGGCGGCAGTGCGTTCGGCACCCTGCGGGGATCGCCCCGGCACACTCCCCGCCCCACCGGTGCCGCTCTGGGGATCCGCCGGCAGGGAGCCCAGGTAGCCGAGGAGGACGTTCCGTTGGGCCTCGACCAGTTCGCGGGTGCCCCGGAGGTACTCCAGCACCGCCTCCTCCCGGCGGTCGGATCCGGAGACCGCTGCCGTGTCCGCCGGAGCCACCCGGCGGGCCGGGCGGAGGCCGCCCGGGACCGGTGCGCCGTCCGCGGTGCGGACCAGGTGGCCGTCCACCAGCCAGCCCGGTCGCCGCGGGGCGTGCTCCGGGAGGCGGGAGGTACGGCCGCGGAAGAGGGCCTGTGGTGTCACCGCAACGCCTGCCGCCATGAGTTCGGCCACCGCCGTGACCAGCCTGAGCAGGCCGTGCTCGCCGGGCACGTCCAGCGGGACCACCGTGTGCGGCCGGCCGGAGAGGATCCGGCCGACCAGACCGGACAGGACCCGGCCGGGCCCCGCCTCCACGAACGTCCGGACACCGGCCGCGTACATGGCCTCCACCTGCTCGACGAACCGGACCGGCTCCGCGACCTGGCGTGCGGCAAGGCTTCGTATGTCTTCGGGGGGTGTCGGATACCGGTCTGCCGTCGTGTTCGACCAGATTTCGGTGTGGGGAGTCCGTATCGGTGTCGTCGCCAGTTCCGATGCGAGGCTTCCGGCCGCTCCTGCCACCACTGGGCTGTGGAAGGCGCAGGCCACGGGGAGGAGGTCGGCCGAGAAGCCTGCCTCGTGCAGGGCCGTCAGCGCCCTGGACACGGCCGCCGTCGGGCCCGAGATCACGCACTGCCGGGGCGCGTTGTGGTTCGCCACCACGCATCCGGTGCGGGCCGCGATCTCCCGTACCTCCTGCGGCGCGGCCGACACCGCCGCCATCGATCCCGGATCGGCGCCGGCGGCCGCCACGATCGCCTCGGCCCGGCGCGTGCTCAGCCGCAGCAGGCTCTCCGTGTCGTAGGCCCCGGCCGCCCACAGTGCGGTGAGCTCCCCGTACGAGTGCCCGGCCACGCAGTCCGGCCGTACGCCGAGCTCGCCGAGCAGCAGGTGCGCCGCCGCCCCCGCGAGGCCGAGTGCCGGCTGTGCGATGCGGGTGTCGGTGACGGCCGCCCGCTGCGCCGTTCGGCCTTCCGCGGTGAATGCCGCCGGCGGGAACATCGCCGACACCACCGGGGGCGGGGCCGAGTCCAGCAGCTCGCGCAGGGCGGGGAAGGCGGTGAAGAGGCCGGCGAGCATGCGCGGGCGCTGGCTGCCCTGGCCGGGGAAGAGGAACGCCACCTTGCCCGGCTCCGCGGTCTCCTCCCGTACGTGGACCCCCGCGCCCGGGGTGAAGGTGCGGGCCTGCTTCAGGCGGGCCGCCAGTTCGTCCAGGTCGCCCGCCACCACCGCCACCATGACCGGGCCGGGGGCTGCGGCGGCGGTCTCCGCCGCCAGGTCCCGCAGGGCCCAGGGGCGTCCGGCCGCGTCGTTCTCCTCCAGCCGCGCCGCGAGCCGGGCCATCGCCCGGCCCGCCGCCCGCCGGTCCTCGCCGCGGAAGCAGAACAGCTCCGCCGGCCACTCCTCCAGCCCGTGCCGGGGCTCCGCCGAGCCCCCGTGACCGGCCAGCACGGCGTGGTAGTTGGTGCCGCCGAAGCCGAAGGCGCTGACCCCGGCGAACCGCCGCTGAGCGGGCACCGGCCAGGGCCGGGCCTCGCTGTCGAAGGAGAACGGGCTGGTCTCCGCCCGCCAGGCCGGGTTGGGCGTGTCGATGTGCAGGGTCGGGGGCCGCACGCCCGTGTGGACCGCCCGGGCCGCCTTGATCAGCCCGGCCAGCCCGGCGGCGCACTTGGTGTGCCCGAGCTGCGATTTCACGGAGCCCAGCGCGCAGGACCCGGGCTCGGCCCCGGAGGCGGTGAACAGCTCGGTCAGCACGGCGAGTTCGGTACTGTCCCCGACGACCGTGCCCGTGCCGTGCGCCTCGATCAGGCCCACCTCGCCGGGGGTGACGCCGGCCCGGGCGTACGCCCGCTCCAGGGCCCGCCGCTGTCCTTCCGGCCGGGGCGCGGTCAGGCCGAGGGAACGGCCGTCGCTGGCGGCGCCCACCGCCTTGATCACCGCGTACACGCGGTCGCCGTCGCGTTCCGCGTCCGCGAGCCGCTTCAGGACCAGCGCGCCGACGCCCTCGCCGAGCGCGATCCCGTCGGCGGCCGCGTCGAAGGGCCGGCAGCGGCCGCCGGGCGACAGGGCGCGGACGGAGGCGAACATCAGGTAGTCGTTGATGCCGTTGTGCACATCGGCGCCTCCGCACAGCACCATGTCGCTGTCGTGGTCGCGCAGTTGGCGGCAGGCGAGGTCCAGCGCGGCGAGCGAGGAGGCGCAGGCGGCGTCGACCGTGCAGTTCGCGCCGCCCAGGTCGAGGCGGTTGGCGACCCGCCCGGCGATGACGTTGGCGAGGATCCCGGGGAAGGAGTCCTCGGTGAGGCGCGGCAGCTGCTCGTCCAGCTCGGCCGGGAGCTCTCCCAGGTAGGCGGGGTGCAGGGCGCGCAGCCCGTAGGCGCCGGCGAGTTCCGTACCGGCCTCCGCGCCGAAGACCACCGAGGTCCGGGACCGGTCGAAGGCGCGGTCCTTGCCGTAGCCCGCGTCCCCGAGGGCCCGCGCCGAGATCTCCAGGGCCAGCAGCTGCACCGGCTCGATCCCGGCGAGCGAGGCGGGCGGGATGCCGTGCGCGAGGGCGTCGAAGGGCACCGGGCCGAGGAAGCCGCCCCAGCGGGAGGGGGTGCGCTCACCGGCCCGCGCCGGGTCGGCGTCGTAGTAGAGCGCCGGGTCCCAGCGTTCGGCCGGCACCTCGGTGACGGCGTCGGTCCCGGCGAGCACCATGGCCCAGTAGGCGGCGAGGTCGGGGGCGCCCGGGTAGGCGCAGGCCATTCCGACGATGGCGATGTCGAGCGGGTCCGGCGCGTGCGGCGCCCGCTCCGCGGACGGCCCGGCGGCGGCGAGTTCGCGGGCCCGCCGTTCCAGCAGGGCGGTGGCCCCGTCGGTGACCTGGGCGTGCAGCGCGGCGATCGTGGTGGTGCCCGTGCGCAGGGCGGCGGCCTGGCCCAGCATGAACAGGCCGTCGGTCCGCTGTTCTTCCTCGGCGACCGGTTCGAGACCGGTTCCGTCGGGGCTTCGGCGCAGGCCCTTGCTGGCGATCCGCAGCCGCCCCAGGTTCAGCCGCTCCAGCTCCTCCCACATCGTGCGCGGCTCGACGCCGCTCTCCGCGAGCCGGTGGCGGGTCGCCTCGAAGGCCGCGGCGTACGGGGTGGCCGCGCACCGGGTGGCGTGGCCGGGCGCGGTGCGCAGCAGGACGGTTTCCGCACACTCCAGCGCCGCCCGCTGGAAGCCCGGCCGGATGGCGCCCGCCGCCACGGCCTCCTCGGTGAACAGGTAGGCGGTGCCCATGAGGACGCCGATCCGCGCGCCCCGGGCGGCCAGCGGGGCCGCGGCGGCCACCGCCATCGCGGCGGACCGTTCGTCGTGGATGCCGCCCGCGAACAGCACGTCCAGGGCTTCGGGTTCGGGGCAGGCGAGCAGGCGTTCGATCTGCTCCTCCCACAGGGGGAACGAAGCGCGCGGCCCGACGTGTCCACCGCATTCCAGCCCCTCGAACACGAACCGCCGCGCCCCCTCGGCGAGGTACCGATCCAGCAGGCCGGGGGAGGGCACGTGCAGGTGGGTACGGATCCCGGCGGCCTCCAGCGGGGCCGCCTGCGCCGGGGTACCGCCCGCGATGATCGCGCAGGGCGGGGCCGCCTCGGTCACGGCCGCCAGCTGCGCCCGGCGCAGCTCGGGCGGGGCGAAGCCGAGCAGTCCCACGCCCCAGGGGAGGTCCCCGAGCCGCTCGGCCGTCTCCGCCAGCAGCCGGCGTACGTCGGGGCCCTCCATCACCGCGAGCGCGAGGTACGGGACCCCGCCCGCCGCGGCCACCGCCGCGGCGAAGGCCGCCTGGTCGCTCACCCGGGTCATCGGGCCCTGCGCGACGGGGAGCGGCCGTGCCAGGGGCCGGGCCCGTACGGCGGCCTCCAGATGCCCGGCGACGGCCGCCCGTACGGCCTGCAGGACGCCGCCCGTGGTCCGGTACCGCGCGGCCAGCCGGGCCGCCGAGGCGCCGTCCTGCCCGACCGGCAGCAGCTGGGTCCGCAGGTCGCGGGCGCCGAGCAGGGTGGGGACGGGCCCCTCGGGCGGGGTCAGGTCGGGCCGTGCGAACACCCGGTGCCCGTCGGCCGTCCGGGTCTCGGAGCCGTCCATCGCCCGCAGCGCGGCAGCGACTTCCTCCGGCAGCCCGGCCTCGCCCTCCGCGGTCAGGGCCAGTTGTACGTCGAGCAGTACCCCGGCGGCCCCGCCCGCGACGGCCGCGGCCGCCGTGTGCGGGCCGATCCCGCCGAAGGCCCGTACGGGTACCCGGAGCACGGGGTCGCCGAGGAGCTGCTGGAGCAGGACGAAGGTGGTGGCCGGGCCCACCCGGCCGCCCCCCTCGTGGCCCTTGGCCACCAGCGCGTCCGCCCCGGCGGCCACGGCCGCCCTGGCCTCGGCCGCGCCGGTGACCTCGGCCCACACCCGGGGCCGCCCGGCCGCCGCGGCCCATGCGGCCACCTGCTCGGCGGTGTGCGAGGCGGGGTCGGCGAGCAGCACGGTGTCCACCGCGGCGGGCAGCTCCCCGGGACCGAGCGGGCAGCCGGCCGGCACCCGCACCCCGTACCGGGCGCCCGCGCCGAGCCGGCGGCCCAGCTCCGCGACACCGCGCCGCGCGGCGTCGGCGTCCCGGCCGAGGTCGAGCAGGCCGAGGGCCCCGGCGCGTTCGGCGGCGATCACGACGGCCGGGTGGGGTTCCTCGAAGGGGCTCACCGCGACGACCAGGTCACGGGTGGCGGCGGCGGGCTGCGGGTGCTGGGGGGTCACGGGCGCTCCTCTTCCAATGCTGTGTGACATGGCGCAGTGCGGGACGGAAGGAAGGACGAACGACGGGCGGGCGGACCGACGTTCCGACGTACCGGCGAGCTGGCGTGCCGAGTTTCCCGGCGTGCTGGCGTGCTGGCGTGCTGACGTGCTGACGTGCCGAGTTTTCCGGCGAGCCGGCGTGCCGACGTGCCGTGCAACGGCAGTGCGGGGCAGGGCGGAAGAAGGGGGAGCGCGGCGGTCACGCGCACACCGGCCGGGGCACCCGCCGCGGGTACGGCGGGATTGAACCGTGGTCAAACACCCGCATGCCGCGATGCATCGTGCGGGGGCCGCCCTGCACTGTCAACAGCCATGCGGAATACGGTGCTTCGCACCATCGGCATACACGTGCCACCCGGATTCGCGCCCCGGCGGACCCCCGGCACACCCCGGCCGAGCCGGTGGCCTGCGCAGTTCTCCGCCGGGCGGGGCCGCCCCCGCCGCGCGGGCCGGCGTACCGCGTCCGCGCGGGCATGCCGCGCCGGCATGCCTACTCACCGACCGGGCATGACCGTCACACCGGACCCGGTCAGTTGTTCACCCGACGAGCCCTTACAGGTACAGCCTCACGCGGTTACCGTCCGGTCATGACCCCCACCCTCGCGCAGCTCCGCTACCTCGTCGCCGTCGCCGACTGCAGGTCCATCACCGGGGCCGCGGCCTCGGTCTTCGTCGCCCAGTCCGCGCTCTCCCGGGCCGTGCAGGCCATGGAGCGCGATCTCGGCGTCGAGCTCCTGGCCCGCCGGGGAAGGGGGGTGGACCTCACACCGGAGGGGGCCCGGGTCGTCCGGCTGGCCCGGACCGTGCTCAACGCGGTGGAGGCCATCGACGACATCGGGACCCCGCACGGCGGGGACGTCCGGGCGGTCCTGACCCTGGTCACCACCCCCACCCTCGCCCTCGACCTGGCCACCGACCTGATCGCGGCCTTCACCGCACGGCACCCGGCCGTCGACGTCCGGCTCCAGCAGCACGACAGCAGGGAGGCCCTGGTCGAGGAGGTGACCCAGGGGCGCTCGGAACTGGCCCTGGTCGACCTGCCCGTCGACAAGGAGCTCTCCACCCACTTCATCCAGGAGCGGGAGGTGGTGCTGATATCGCCGCCGGGCTCCCGGCTGCCCCACCCGATGCCCCTGCGCATGCTCGACGGGCTGCCGATGGTGCTGCCCACGCCGGGGACCGGCCGGCGCACCGAGATGGAGGCCATGTTCAGCTGCCTCGGAGTGCGGCCCGTCCCCACCCTGGAGGTCGACGAACGGCTCGCGTGGGTGACGGGTGTGACGGACGGCCGGGGCTCCCTCATCTGGTACCGGGACGTGGTGCTGAGGGCCTTCGGGAGCCGGGCCGAGATCCGCTCCTTCACACCCCCGCTGCTCCGCCCGGTGGGCATCGCCCACGCCCGGCGGCCGCTCAGCCGGGCGGCCCGCGCGTTCATCGCGCAGGCCGGGCACAAGGCCCCCGTCCGGGAGCCGGTGCGCTGACCGGACATGCCACCGCGGCATTGAACGATGCTCGAACGGGAGGGGGCGGGGTCTGGCACCACAGCTGACGACCCTTCACATTGTGCGCATGTCCCGACTCCTGACACCCCCACGGACCACCGCCCTCGTGACCGCGGCCCTCGCCACCATCCTGTCCGCGCTCGCCTGGATGGCCACGGCCACCGCCTCCACCGTCACCACCGGCTCCGCCGCCCCGCCGGCCGCAGCCATGGCACTGGCGCCGGAGAAGAAGTGCACCCTCCCCGGCGGCCTCGCCGAGCTCAGCGGCCTCGCCATGAGCCGCAAACACCCCGGGGTCTTCTATGCCGTCAACGACAGCGGGAACACCAACCAGGTCTTCGCCGTCGACTGCAACGGTGCCACCGGCCGGCTGCTGGCCACCTTCACCGTCGCCGGCGTCGGCAACACCGACTGGGAGGGCCTGGCACTCGGCACGGACGCGGGCGGCGGCCCGGCGATCCTGGTCGGCGACATCGGGGACAACCTCAGCGGGCGCGCGGAGATCACCGTGCACCGGTTCGCCGAGCCCGATCAGCTGACGAACACCACGGTCACGCCCGTGACCTACCGCTTCGCCTACGCCGACGGCAAGCACGACGCCGAGTCCCTGCTCGCCGATCCCGTGACCGGCCGGCTCTACGTCGCCAGCAAGCTCATCGGTGCCGCCGGCCGGCTGTACCAGGCCCCGCTGCCGCCGGTGACCGGACAGGTCAACACCCTCACCGCGGTCCGGCCCGGCCCGGTGTTCGCCACCGACGGCGCCTTCTCGCCGACGGGAGCCTCGTACACCCTGCGCAGTGGCGGGCCGCTGGGCGCCAACACGGCCTCCGTGTACGACACGGCCGGGGTCAAGCTCGCGGACGTCGCCCTCCCGGCCCAGTCGCAGGGGGAGACGGTGACGTACGCCGACTGCGCGAACCTGCTCGTCGGTTCGGAGAACGACACGCAGATCTGGCGGGTCCCGCTGCCACCGGAGGCCACCCCGGGCTGCGGCGCCACCCCGACCCCTACCCCCACACCCACCCCGACGCCCACTCCCACGCCCACCCCGACCCCGACACCCACCCCCGGCGGGCTGAAGTTCACCGACCCCGGTCCGCAGACGTGCAGGTTCAACCAGCCCTGCACCGTCCAGCTCACCACCACCGGGGCGAAGCCCCCCGTCCGGTACGCCGCCACCGGCCTGCCCTGGGGCCTCACGCTCGACAGCGCCTCCGGCCGGATCACCGGCAAGCCCTGGGGCAGCGGCGTCTTCCAGGTCACCGCCACCGCGAGCGACGCCACCGGAGCCACCGCGGGTACCACCTTCACCCTGACCCTCGACTGGTTCTGAGACGCGACGGGAACGGGCTTGTCCAACCCACCCCCGAGGCCGCACTGTTGACCGAGTTCCGTCCATCAGGTCAGGAGAACCGGCTTGTCGTCCCACATCTCACCCGTCCCGCAGGGCCCGGTCGCCCCGCACGTGATCGACCCCGCCGGCGGCTGCCCGCACGCCCTCAACGCCCGGCTGCGCGCCGAGCGCGGCGCGGTGGCGGAGGTCGTGCTCCCCGGAGGGATCCCCGGGGCGGTCGTCCTGGGGCACGACGCGCTGAAGGAGTTCCTCGCCCACCCCGACGTGGCCAAGGGCGCCCGGCACTTCCCCGCCCTGAACGACGGCACCATCCCCGGCGACTGGCCGCTGCGGGTCTTCGCCAACGCCCAGGGCATGCACACCGCGGACGACGCCGACCACCGCCGCCTGCGCGCGCTGGTCGGCAAGGCCTTCACGATCCGCCAGGTGGAACGGCTGCGGCCGCGCATCGAGGAGCTCACCGCCGGACTCCTGGACGACCTCGGGCGGGCCGCGGCCGGGTCCCCCGACGGGACCGCCGACCTGTACGAGCACTTCGCCCTGCCGCTCCCGATGAACGTCATCTGCGAGCTGCTCGGCGTGGACCCCGAGCACCGGGGCCGGCTGCACCACCTGACCAACCAGGTGATCATCGCCACCGACATCACCCCGGCCGAGAAGATGGCCGCCCTGCAGGAACTCATGGCCCTGACCGGCACGATCGCGGCCGCCCGCGCCGCGAACCCCGGCGAGGACCTCACCAGCGCCCTGATAGCCGCCCGCGAGGACGACGGGGACCGGCTCACCGAGGCCGAACTCATCGGCACCATGCGGCTGATGCTCGTCGCGGGCCACGAGACCACCCTGAACCTCGTCGTCAACGCCGTCCGCGCGCTGTGCGCCCACCGCGACCAGCTCGCGCTGGTCCTGGACGCCAAGGCCACCTGGTCGGACGTGGTGGACGAGACCCTGCGCTGGGACACCCCCGTCAGCTGGTTCCCGTTCCGCTACCCCACCCGCGACGTGACCGTCGACGGGACCGTGATCCCGCAGGGCACCCCGGTGCTCGCCGGATACAGCGCGGCGGGCCGCGACGAGTCCTTCCACGGTCCGGACGCCGACCGCTTCGACCTCACGCGCCCCACCGCCGCCCGCAGCCTCGCCTTCGGCCACGGTGCCCACTACTGCACCGGGGCCCCGCTCGCCCGGCTGGAGGCGACGATCGCCCTGGAGCGCCTCTTCACCCGCTTCCCCGACCTCGACCTCGCGGTTCCGGACGCCGAACTCCCGTACCAGAACAGCTTCATCAGCAACAACGTCCGCTCACTCCCGGTCCGCCCCGGCCGACAAGACACCCCCTAGCGCCCGGACGCGTACGTCGACCGAGTGCCACCCCGTCGCCCCGTCCGGCACGGTCCCGGTGCGGACCCCCGTCTGCACCGCGCCCGTGCCGTCCGTGGCGCGGACCTCCAGGGTGTGTGGTCCGGGGGTGGCCTCCCACGGCCAGACCCACTGGCGCCAGGTGTCGACGCCGTCCGCCGTCCCGAGCCGCGCCTCCTGCCAGGGGCCGCCGTCCACCCGTACCTGGACCCGCTCGATCCCGCGGTGCTGGGCCCACGCCACCCCGGCGACCGGCACCCGGCCCGGTGCCAGATCGGAGTACGGGCGCGGGGTGTCGATCCGCGACTGCGTCTTGACCGCGGCCTGCTGGGCCCAGGACCGGCGCACCCAGTAGGCGTCGTAGGCGGCGAAGGTGGTCAGCCGCAGCTCGGTGAGCCACTTGCAGGCGGAGACGTACCCGTACAGGCCCGGTACGACCATCCGCACCGGGAACCCGTGGGCGAAGGGCAGCGGCCGGCCGTTCATGCCGACGGCCAGCAGCGCCGCCCGGCCGTCCATGACGGCCTCGACCGGAGTGCCGATGGTCATGCCGTCCACCGAACGCGCCACCAGCTGGTCGGCGGGCCCGCCCTCGGACGGCGGCCGCACCCCCGCCTCCCGGAGCAGGTCCCCGAGACGTACGCCGAGCCAGCGGGCGTTGCCCGCGTACGGGCCGCCGACCTCGTTGGACACACAGGTGAGGGTGATGTCGTGCTCGACCACCGGGCGGGCGAGGAGCCCGCGCAGATCCAGGGTCAGGGGCCGGGCCACCCCCTCCCCGTGGATGCGCAGCCGCCAGGTGTCCGCGTCCACGCGCGGGACGACCAGCGCGGTGTCCACCCGGTAGAAGTCCTGGTTCGGGGTGAGGAACGGGCCGAGCCCGGGCACCCGCAGGTCCGCCCCGGCGGGCACCGGCGGCGCGGGCACGGTCGGCCTGGGGAGGACGAAGCGGGCCCGGGAGGCGGTGGCGTCGGCGCTGCCGTGCGCCCCCAGACGCCGTGCCCCGAGGCCGACCCCGGCCGACGCCGCCAGGAAGGCGACCACCAGTCGGCCGAAGCGACGCCGGTCCATGGCCTCGGCCCCGCCCTGCGAGGCTCCGGCCGGGCGGGTCCGCCTCCCGGCCGTGACCAGCAGGTACAGCACCCCGGCCGAGACCAGTGCGCCCACCAGCGAGGGCAGCGCGTCCTGCCATGAGGCCTCCGGCCGACTGAGCGCGGCCAGCGCCCCCACCAGCCCGAATCCACCCGTGACGGCGATCGCGGCCGGGAGGTGGCGTACGGCGAGCAGCCCGGTGCCGACGGCGGCCGCGGCCAGGACGGCGAGGATGCCGAGACCCAGCACCAGCTTGTCGGAGGTGCCGAACAGCCGGATGGCCCATTCCCGGACGGCCACCGGCGTCAGGTCGACCACGGCCCCGCCGACGGCCGTGACCGGCGAGGCCTCGGGCCGGCCCGCCGCCGCAGCCAGCTGTGCGGACGCCAGTCCGGCCACGGCCGCGACGATCCCGCTGACGGCACCCATCGTGCGCCGCGGCCGCACGGAACGGCTCGGATCCGACTCCACACGGCCAGTGTCCCGCGCCCGGGCCCTCCCGTGCCGCCGCCGTGCCGTCGGGCCTGACCGTCTTGCGCCCAGGGTGAAAGGACCACGCCCCGAGTGAACGGACCGTGGCGACGGCGGGGTGCGGGGCAACGATCACGGCATGACCTCCCTTCACTCCACGCAAGCGTGGATACCGTGCCCCTGAAGCCCGCGCGGATCCTCCGCGCCTCGCCCTACCGGCCCGTACTCACCCATTCGACGCTGCGCCGCTTGTTACCGGGGTTCACGGTCTCCTCCCTCGGCGACGGCATGGCCGTGGTCGCCGTGAGCTGGCTGGCGATCGAGATCGCACCGGCGGCGGAACGCGCCCTGTGGGTCGCGCTGGCGGCCACCGCCTACACCCTCTCGGGCGCCGTGGGCGCGGTTCTCCTCGGACCGCTCCTGCGACACCGCTCCCCGGCCCGGCTCGTCGCCTGCGACGCCCTGCTGCGCGCCGCCGCCCTCGGCGCGATCCCCGTGTTCCACGTGCTCGGGGCGCTGAGCATCGAGCTGTACGTGGTGCTGCTCGCCGCCTCCTCCGTCCTCCACTCGTGGGGGCGGGCCGGCATCCACACCCTGCTGGCCCGCCTGCTGCCGGAGCGCGACCACCTGGCCGGCAACGCCGTCCTGTCCGGCATCGGGTCGCTCTCCACCGTCTTCGGCCCGCCGCTCGCAGGCGCCCTGATCCTGTGGGGCGGAGCCGCCACCGTGATCGCCGTCGACGCGGCGACCTTCCTCGTCCTGGCCGCCACCTTCCTCTTCGGCGTGCCGCACGAGGACGCGCCCGCGCCCGGGGAGGGCGGCTCCCGCTCCGCGGGCTTCGCCGTCATCCGGCGCGCCCCCGCCCTGCTGGGCCTGCTCGCCCTGAGCTTCGCCTTCTTTTTCCTCTTCGGTCCCGTGTACGTGGCGCTGCCGCTGTACGCGTCCAACGGGCCGGGAGCTCCGGCCGCCGTGCTGGCCGCCTTCTACACGGCGTTCGGCGCCGGGGCCGTCCTCGGTTCCGTACTGACCGGGTACCTGGGCCGGCTGCCGATCCGGCCGGCCATGACCGGCATCGTCGTCGCCTTCGGCCTCTGCATGCTGCCGGCGGGCCTCGGGGCGCCGACGGCCGTCGGCGTCGCCGGGTTCGCAGCCGCCGGGCTGCTCTGGCCTCCGTACGCCTCGCTCTCCACGGCCTTCTTCCAGCGGTCGGCCCCACCGGACCTGCTTCCCCAGACGCTGGCCGCGAGCACCGCGGTCCAGCTGCTCGCGGTGCCGCTCGGCACGGCGCTGGGCGGCCCGCTGGTGGCCGGGCTCGGCGCCCGGGGGACCCTGCTGGCCTCGGCCGTCTCGATCGCCGTCCTCGGCGTGGTGGCCGCCGGGGCCGTACGGGCGGGGTGGAAACGAGGTACATGACCCCGCACCACGGGCCTGCCCGGGCTCGCCGGGCAGGCCCGTGGTGCGGGTCGGCGGTTACGGCAGGGCCGCCGCGATCTCGGCGGCCAGCCGGTACGGGTCACCGATCGGCCGGTCCGGATGGCGGGTGGTGCGCTCCGCCCACTCCGCCTCGAAGGCGTGCCAGTCGATATCCCGCGGCGCGGCCTTCTTCACCAGCGCCTCGTCCAGCGAAGCGAAGTAGCGCGCCCACCGGGGTGCGTACAACTCCGAGATCAGGCCGCTCCATTCACGGTTCGCGTAGTCGTGCAGGAAACCGCCCTCGCTGGTGCTGCGGCGGCCCCACACGCTCAGCAGCGAGCGGGCGTCGTACTCGTACCGGTCCTGTTCGGCCCGGTCCGTGCCCCAGGAGCGCGCCGCGGAGAGCCAGGTGCCGAGGAGGAAGGCCGGGTCGGATCCGGTCACCGCCTCCAACTTCCGCTCACCGTCCTGCCATTCGGCCGTCAGAGCCCGGAAGCGGGCCAGGTCCTCGGCCTCGTAGGCCGCCTTGATCTTCGGCAGCAGCACCCGCGAGTGGTTGGCGAGGGCCTGCCGGGCGGTGTCCACCAGGTCGAAGCGGTAGGCGCTGGAGCCGCGCAGCGCCGGATCCACCTTCAGCAGGTGGTCCAGGGCCTTGCGCACCGAACCGGCCGGATAGCGCATGGACCGGGGACTCCAGTAGGCCGCCCCCGCCGCGGTCAGGCTCGGCCGGGCGGTGAACAGGCTGTCCTGCGACTCCGACCACAGACCGGAGGAGGTGCTGTACGGCCCCTTGCGGAGCTCCTCCCAGGCGGCGGCGGCCGCGGCGTCCGGGCGGCCGTAGCGGCGGGCGGCGAAGTCGGCGAACCACGTGCGCTGGTCGACCGGCCCGCGCTCCCACGCCAGATCGGTGAAGAGGTCGAAGGCGGCCGGGTTGGTCCCCGTGGCCTCCGGCAGGTAGGCGATCCCGGCGAGCGCGCTGTGCGCCTTGTCCCGCCAGGGGCCGAACCGCTCGATCCACACGGAGCTGTTCGCGCCGACCGTGGTGTGTCCGCCGAAGTTGTAGATGGTGCCCATCGCGTACGGGGTCCCGCCCCAGCGGGACTCGCGGTCGAGCCGGTTGTACCGGTCGGACAGCCCGTCCAGGATCAGCAGCTTCGAGGTGTCCACCCCGGCCAGCAGCTCCGGGGTGGGGTCGTCCTGCCAGCCCAGCACCGCCCACAGCGCACCCGGGTGGGCGGCGTGCAGGGCGCCCTGGATGGCGCCCGCGGCGGCGCCGACGTCGACGGAGCCGGTCCGGCCGCCCTCGTGCAGCGGGCTCATCCGGTACATGGAGCTGTCCCCGAACACCTCGCGCTGCTCGGCGTAGTACGCGGCCGCCAGCCTCCCGAACACGGGCGAGGCGGGGTCCAGCCAGTCCGGGCGGTCGAAGCCCGCCCAGTCGCCCTGCGCCACCGTCGCCGCCCCCGGGTTGCGCGCGGCGAACCCGGGCGGCACGGTGCCGAAGTAGCCCGGCAGCACCGGGGTCATGCCGAGCCCGCGCAGCTGCTCGGCGATCCGCCCGCCGAGCTCGGCACGCTCGCGCATCAGCCGCTCGGTGACCGGGCCGCCGAATCCGCTCAGGTTCTGCAGCAGCCACCAGCTCTGGTGGCCGGGGCCGGGGATCCATTCCCGCAGCTCCCCGGCGGAGTAGCCGAACCCCTGGAGTGCCCGGTAGTACGGGTACTCGGCGCCGACCTGTACGAACACCTCGTTGATGCCGTGCAGGGCGAGCAGGTCGATCTGCCGCTGGTGCTCCTCGAAGGAGCGGTACGGGCCGGAGTACCCGTCGTCGGTGTCGTTCAGCGCGTACCGGTGCGGGACCTGTGCGCTGCGGGTGACCGGTGCGGGGACCGCCGGCAGCCGGCCGGGCAGCATGCCGATGCTGTCGCCGGGCCAGCCGATGTCGACCCCGGCGACGTGCTGGAGGTACCAGCCGACGCCGGTGAGCAGGGTGGCCCCGGTGCTGCCGCGCACGGTGATCGCGCCGGCGGTGCCGGACACGGTGAAGGTGTCGGAGGCGGCCGTCGTGTCGGGCACCAGGGTGAACTGCCCCCAGTGGCGCGGCAGCAGCCTCCGCAGGGCGGCCTGCGCGGGCGCGACGTCGAAGGTGCGCGGCCGGGTGCCGCCCGAAGTCCGGGCGGCACCCCGGTATGCGCCCGGGTGCGCGTCCGGGTCCGCGCCCGGGTGCGCGTCCGTCGTCAGGCCGGCCCGCACGGGTGCCCCCGCGCCCGGGGCGGTGGCCCCGGGCGCGGGGCCCGCGCAGATCAGCGCCAGCAGCGCCGCGGGAAGAGCGGCGAGGGCGAGCGGGCGCCGGGTCTTGGGCCTGCGCCCGCTGCGATGCGTCGGGTTCCTCATCCGTTCGGCCGGCCGTCAGACCGGCAGGGCCCAGGCCTGGTCGACCCGGTGGTCACCGCAGTCGGCCAGCCGCAGCCGCTCGGCCGGGGCGGCGGTCGCGGGAGCCGTCAGGCACATCCCGCTGACCTCCTCCACCAGGGCTCCGTCGCGGCGCTGCGACCAGCTCTGGCCGGGCTGCTCCTCGGGGCGGTTCGAGCAGTCGGCCAGTTCCACGATGCGGTCCTCACCCGCCGACAGGCACTCGCCGGCCAGCCGCAGGGTCGCGTCCTTGCCCACGGTCCAGCGCTGGTCGGGGGCTCCGGTGCAGGTGGCCATCACCACGGCGCCGACACCGGTGGTGTTGGCACCGTCGGCACAACGGGCGCCGTCACCGACGATCTGCCCGGTCGGCACGGCCTCGGCGCAGCCGCGCGGGCTGAGCCGCCAGACCCCGGTGTCGTGCCCGGCCACCTTGCCGGTCAGCGTCTCGGTGACATCGCGGCTCGTGCCCGTCCACAGGTCCTGGGCACCGGCGGTGCAGTCGCTCAGGCCGATCTCGTCGAGCGGCACGTTGATGTCCCGGGTGGCGGCGGAGCGGTTGAGCACGGCCACCGCGCGGTCGCCGTTCGCGAGCGGCCGCACCAGGATCTCGAAGGTGGCGTTGGAGGAGACCACCGAGGCCTGACGGCCCATCGGGTCCTGGTCCAGTGCGATCATCCGCGTGTTGCCGAGGGCCGTGAGGCCCGCCGGGGTCAGCTTCGAGACGTCGGACGACAGGATGAAGGGGGACGCCATCATGGCCCACAGGGCGACCTGGCTGCGGCTCTCGGTGGCGGTGAGCCCGGGGGCGCCCGCGATCAGGAAGTCGGGGTCGTTCCAGTTGCCGGGGCCCGCGTACCGGCCGAGCCAGCGGTTGTAGCCGTAGTTGCCCAGCACCGCGCTCCACCGCGAGGTGGCGGGTGCGGCCGGGTTGTAGACCTTGATGTCCTTGCCCTCGCGCCACAGCTGGCCGGTCTCGCCGACCCAGCCGAGCACCTTGTGCCAGTCGGAGCCGCCCCACTCGCCCTGCTGGAAGTAGGCGGGCGCGGAGGCCGACAGGACCATGTCCCGGCCGCTCTCCCGCAGGGCCTTCGCGACGGCGTTGTAGGCGTCGCGGTACGCCTCCTCCTTGGTCGCGCCCTCCGGGACCCAGAGGTTGCAGCCGTCCATCTTGACGTAGTCCACCTCCCAGGAGGCGAACTGCCGGGCGTCCTGCGCGTAGTGGTCCGCGCCGCCGCCCTGGGGGGCGCCGCTGCCCGGGTACTTCTCGCAGGTGAGGGAGCCCGCGTCCTGGTAGATGCCGAACTTCAGGCCCTTGGCGTGCAGATACTCGCCGAGCCAGGCCATGCCGTGCGGGAACTTCGCCGTGTCGACGACCAGACTGCCCTGCGCGTCACGGCTCTTGGTCATCCAGCAGTCGTCGACGGTCACCGTGTCGTAGCCCTTGGCGGCGAGCCCGGTGGACACGAGCGCGTCGGCGTTGGCCACCACCTTGGCCTCGTCGATGTCGCACATGTAGTGCGCCCAGTTGTTCCAGCCCATGGGAGGGGTGAGCGCGAGCGGGGTGTCCGAGGTCGCCCGGGGCTCGGCCGCCACCGGGGCGGGGGAGAGCGCGAGGGCGAACAGGGCGGCCGCGGTCAGGCAGGGGAGCGTTGCACGCAGGCGAGGCGGCACGGAGTCTCCTTGACGTGGGGGCAGTCGTGCGCCCAGTGCAGCGAGGCGACTACCCACTGTCAACACAAGTCGCTGATTGTCGGCCGATGACCAGCAATATGGCTGCAATCGGTGTCACACGAAAGTGCAGATACATCGTATGTTACGGTGTATCTCATGCCGCGAAGATCAGCCGCTTTGGACCGTGCGACCCCGGAGGCCATCGCCGTCGCCGCCCTGCGGATTCTCGACGAGCAAGGGCCCGGCCACTTGAGCTTCCGCACCCTCGCCGACCGGCTGGAGGTCTCCCACGCCACCGTGCAGCGCCGCTGCACCGACCTCGCCGGCCTGCTCGACCTGTGCACCGAGCACCTCGCCGGGCAGCTCCCGGAGATCCCCGCCGGAACGGACTGGGCGCAGGCCACCGAACAGCGGTTCCGCGCCCTGTACCTGCTGCTCACCGCCCACCCCGGACTGCTGGTGCTGCGCGGCAGCAGGCCCTGGCTCGGGCGCCAGCTGCTGGCCCGGCTCGTCGAGCCCGCCCTCGCCGACAGCATGGCCGCCGGGATGACCGCCGCCGAGGCGATGACCGTCTACCGCCGCATATACCTGCTCACCCTGGGCAGCGCGGCCTTCGTCGACCACCGGGATCCGGCCGCGGCCACCGGCGCCTCGCGGGCGGCCCTGGCCGCGCTGGATCCCGGGGAGTTCCCCGTGCTCGCGGGCGGCCTGCCCGACGTACTGCCCGCCCTGACGGACCACGAGGTCTACTACGGGGCCCTGCGCCAGCTGATCGAAGCCGCCCGGCCCGTCCGGCCTGCCGGGTCCACCCGCTCCGCCCGGCCCGGCCGGTCCACCACCCGCACCTGATGGGGAGACAGCCCATGCACGCAGCACCGGCCCAGCAGCTCGACCACGCGGCCGTCCGCGCCGCCGCCGCCCGGATCGCGGGCGGGATACGGCCCGTCACGGTGGCGCCCGCCGCCGAATCAGGGGTCTGGTACGCGCTGGAGTACCTCCAGCACACCGGCTCCTTCAAGGCGCGCGGCGCCCGCAACTTCCTTGCCGCCCACCACGAGGCCGGCGCCCTCCCGGCCGCCGGAGTCACCATCGCCTCCGGCGGCAACGCCGGGCTCGCCTGTGCCTGGGCGGCCCGCGCGCTGTCCGTGCCCGCGACCGTGTTCCTGCCCGCCAACGCCCCGCGGGTGAAGGTGGAACGGCTGCGCGGGTACGGGGCAGAGGTGCGGCTCGTCGGTGACCGGTACGCCCAGGCGCTGGCCGCCTGCGAGGAGTTCGCCGCCGAGAGCGGGGCGCTGAGCAGCCACGCCTACGACCACCCGCTCATCGCGGCGGGCGCCGGAACCCTGCTGGAGGAGATCCGGGCCGCCCTGCCCGGGCTGGACACGGTGGTCGTCGCGGTCGGCGGCGGCGGACTGTTCGCCGGGGTCGCCACGGCCGCGCGCGAACACGGCGTGCGGGTGGTCGCGGTCGAGCCGGAGAACTGCCGGGCCCTGAACGCGGCCCTGGAGGCGGGCCGGGTCGTGGACGTGGCCGTGGAATCCGTCGCCGCCGATTCCCTGGGGGCCACCCGGGTCTCGGCTGACGCGCTGGCCGCCGCGCAGGAGAAGGACGTCACGTCCGTCCTCGTGCCCGACACGGAGATCACGGCCGCCCGGCGCGCGCTCTGGGAGGAGCACCGGATCGTGGTCGAGGCGGGCGCGGCCACCGCCGCGGCAGCCCTGCGCGCTGCGCCCCGGCCGTTGGGCGACCGCGTCGCCGTCATCCTCTGCGGCGCCAACACGGACCCCCGGGACCTGATGGAACCGCCGCTGCCCTCGACCATGTGATCGAATCGCAGGTATGGCGACCACCGATCTGATACCCGTAGCCGGCGGGGGCTGCATCTGGGCCGAGAGGGCCGGAGACGGCCCCCCGCTCGTCCTGCTCCACGGATCCGTCCACGACAGCCGCCTGTGGAACCGCGTATTCGCCGAGCTGGCACGGCACCACACCGTGGTTCGCTACGACGCCAGGGGTCATGGACGCTCGACGCTCGCGACCGCGCCGTTCCGCTACGAGGACGACCTGCTGGCGGTCCTGGACCGGTTCGGCTTCGGGTCCGCGGACCTCGTCGGCTTGAGCATGGGAGGAGAGGTCGCGCTCGACTTCACCCTGGAACACCCCGAGCGGGTGCGCTCGCTGACGCTGATCGCGGCGTCCGCCGGCGGGCACGAGTGGCTCCCGAGCCCCGAGATGGATGCGTACGTCGCGGCGCAGCGCGGATCGGACGCACGCCGCATCGCCGAGCTGGAGCTCACGGTCTGGGCGAGCCTGGGCGACCGGGCCCCGGGCTTCGACGTCATCGAACCCATGGTGCGGGAGAACGCCGAAGTCGCAGCGACCGCCGAGAAGGGACACGCGCTCGACCCCGACGAGGACGCCGTCGGCCGTCTGGACCGGATCGAGGCGCCGACGATGATCGTCGTCGGCGATCACGACCACCCGGAGATCGGGGTCATCGCCCGGCGGCTCGCCGACGGCATCCCCGGCGCGCGGCTGGAGGTGGTCGCCGACAGCGATCACTACCTGCCGCTCCGGGCGCCGGGCCGACTTCTCGAACTCCTCCTGGGGCGCTCCGACGGCTCGTTCGCCGCCCGTCGCGGACAGCGCTCGTCCGGGTGACGGGAGCCTGACCTGCCGAGGCATCACGTGGCGTCGCTGCGCAAGGCCGCTTCGGCCCGCGAGGTCAGCGCGGGGATTCGACCAGGCCGGTCGCGATGAGTTCCTTGGTCCGGGCGACCGCTTCCGAAATCTCGGGATGCCGGCCCGCGGGCGGGAAGAAGTCGACAGCGCCCACCGCGCCGTGGTTCGCCCACAGGCAGGTGGTCATGGGGAAGGTCTCCCAGACGTTCTGCTGACAGGTGATCGCGGCCGTCCTGGTGGTGACCGTCACCGCCTCGCCGACCAGGGTGCGTTCGTCGTCCTCGGCCAGGGATTTGCCGTACACGGACGTGACGGTCTTGAGCGGGTCCGGAACGGCCCCGTACAGGTCGTACTCGGCCGCGATGTGCGGTACGGCTACCGTCCGCCCTTCGACGGCGAGACTGATCCGGTCCGGCCCGTGGCAGACGTAGTCCTCGGAGTCGTCCTTCCCTCCGTGCGCGGGAAGGGAATCGTCCTTGTGGGCGCTGAGCCCGTACCGGACCGAGCCGCGCTTGCGGTCACACGCCATGTTCCGGACCGTCGGCACCCGGGACTTGTCGTACCGGATCCCGGTGTCCTTGCCGAGCGTCTCCGACTCCGGCTCCGAAGCGTCACCGCCGCACCCCGCAAGCAGCAGAGCCAGCCCGACGGCCCACACGGCGCCCTTCGATCCGCGCACGTTCGCGCCCCCTTGCTGCTCACACCATCTGATGATCGACTTCACACCATAGGCGAGCAACGCCCCCTGCCCCGCATCCGGCAGGGGCAGCCGGAGCGTCTGCCACGGGCCGGGTCGACGGCCGGAAGGGGACATCCGCTGCGCAGGCCCGCCCGGAAGCCGGGCGCGACCGGCCCTGCCGTCCATGGACGTCAGCCACCGCCCATGCGCGGCCCGTGCACCCGTGCCCTCCTCCCGCCCTCTTGCACGTCCCACCCGGCGCCCTCACCGTGGCCAGGATGAGCTCGCGTTCTTACAACGCAGGGGGAGGGCTACACAGAGTGACTCCAGTGACGCCTTGGGCTGTAGAGACCTTCGGAGCCGTGGCAAGCCGGCTGGCCAAGACCATCCCGGCCTGCCTCGTGGAAGCCCATGCCAGGGCTCGCCACGCTCATGAGCAGGTCCGCACACAGACCAAAGAAGCGTACGGCCATGGTCTCCACGCGGCACAGTACGAGACGCTTGCCGCCGGCCTGGCACCACTCGACGGCTCGTCCTCCCGACGCGTACAGGGCAGGACGGTGATGGTCATCGGCAGCCACGCCATCCTGCCGATCCTCTACGCGAAGAGGGATGTCCCGGTCACTGCCGCGCGCCTCGCCAAGGCCTACGGCCCCCGGGCGGACCTGATCCGGCGTCACGGCCCGGAGCCGATGCAACTGAAACTCGACCTCGGATTGGAGGAGCTCGACGAGCAGCACATCCATCCGGACGTGGCGCTCCTCCCACCGGAGCTGCGGCTGGTCATCGTGGCGTATGCCTGCTCGGTCGAACAGGGCGTGATGCGGGTCGAGTGGGGATCGGCAGAGCTGCGTGACGACCGCTACCTCGTTTGGCACCACCACGAATCACTCCTCCCGCCGGCCAGGCCACGGGCTGCCTGATCGTTTGGGTCGGAGCGCCCCAGGCCGCAGGGTCTGTCATACGGCTGCACAGCAGGGGAGTTGGCTCCGCGTACGCGAAGACCCCGTGCGTCTCACGTATTTGTGCGAGGTCAGGGATTCGAGGGTCGCGTGCACCCGGCCGTGGATACCGTCGGACCATGGAGTGGGTCACCCTGATCAGCACCATGGTCGGCGCTGCGATCGCCACAGGTTCCGCCGTGCTGCTCGACAGGCGCCGATGGCAGCGCGAGCGTCTGGACCGTGAAACGCAGACGCGGCGCAACCTGTACGGGGAATACCTGGCATGCCTCTCCGAGGCCCGTCACACCGCTGGCAACGTGGCCCGGGATCCGGACATGTTGTTTCCCGAACGACGCGCCACCGCCCGAGCAGCGTTCGGACCGTGCATCGGGTTGCGGTACCAGATGACCATCACGGCACCTACCCGGGTGGTAGATGCCTCCGAAGATGCGTTCCGCCGGCTGCGTGACCTCCGCGACCTCGTGATGGAGGGTGTATCGGTCACCGAGCCGGCCTACCTGGCGGGGCGCCGCAGCTACGACGATGCCCTCGCCGCACTGCGCCTCCGCATGCGAGAAGACCTCCGCAGCGGTGGAGGCGGCTCTGCGCTCTGAGCCTGGGAACCGCAGGGCGGGTTCAGTCCTGAAAACCGTCGTGGCGCGAGTCACCGGCACTGCCGACACCCTCGGTTGCCCCCCCCCGCGACGGGTATGCAGGGGCCACCATGACTCAGCGCTTCTGTGCCCTGTACCGCTGGAGAAGAGCGGTGATCTTCACATGGTCGGCAGCGCCGTTCAGCTCGACCAGGAGATCGTCGGGGCAGAGCTCGTAGTGGTCGCCCCACCATCGCCGGCCCTTGTTGTCCCAGATGCGGTAACCCCCGGGTACGCCCCTGGCCACGTACCGCCTCCTGCTCACGCTGCTCCCCCTCCTGTCGCGATGGCCCCCGGCACGGTACATCGCCGGTGGCAACGAGCAGCCGGAGGGCGGCGGCCGTCAGTCGTTCTCGTCCGCGCCCTCGCGGACGATCACGACCGTGCCGGCGGAGTACTGGACGACCTGCTGGCTCACCGACCCCAGCAGCGCGCCCTTGAAGCCCCCGTACCCGCGGGTGCCGACCACCGTCAGGTCCGCCTCCTTCGAGGCGTCGACCAGGACCTGCGCCGGAGAGCCCTGCTCGACGCGCCGGAACACCGGTACGCCGGGCGAGGCGCCGACGGCCGCGGCGACCGTGTCCGCCAGCTTCCGGCGGGCGGCCTCCTCGGCCGTCACCGCCTCCGCGTCTGCGGTCTCGGAGGCCATCGGTTTGATGGCGAACGGATTGCGGTTCCACTCCCAGGCCATGACGGCGTGCACCCGGCCGCCCGTCATCGCGGCCTGCGCGACCGCCCAGCGCAGCGCTTCCTTGGAATGGTTCGATCCGTCCACGCCGACGACGATCAGCGGCTCGATGGTGGGCTCGCTCACGGGGGTTCCTCTCGCTTCGTCCGGATGGTCGATCTCCTCCCTGTATACACGCAGCGGTGGGTCCGACCTCGAACGACGATCGTTGCGGGGACCGACGACTTTCGAGGACAGCCCGCGGCGCCCGCCCCTTGCGAGGGTGTGAGTGTCCAGGCGATCGCCGCCGGACACGAACGGCATGGAGGAACGGGCGTGGCTCAGCGCAAGGGTTGTCTGATCGGCTGCGGGGTGGCGCTGGTACTCGGCGTGGGCCTCCTCATGGCACTGGTCTTCGGCATGGGGAAGGTCTTCGAGATGGCCGACAAGACCCTGGTCGACCCCGCGGTCTACGAGGCGGTGAAGACCGGGGACGCGGAGAGCGAGGTCCGCGGCAAGCTCCCGTCCGGCGAAAGCTTCGTCAAGAGCGCCCTCAAGGAGGGTGGACCGGCCGAGCCCGAGGGCAGCGCCTGCTCCTGGTACCTGTCCAGCGGCGAGGCCGTGAACGGCGAAGAGACCGTGCTCCGCTTCTGCTTCAAGGACGGCAAGCTCGCGGAGAAGACCCGGTACCCCATGAAGTGACCGGACCGGCCCCCGACGCGGGCCGTCGGGCGCCGCGCGCGGGTCAGGTGCCCGTGCCGGCGCCCATCGGCGTTGCCGCGACACCCGCTTCGTTGCGGATGCCGCGAGGCGCCCGCCCCTCCCACCGGCGCAGCGCGCGCATATCGCTGTACCCGACCCGACCCGACCCGGGCCGCGACCGAGCGGAGCGGCAGATCGATGGCGCGCAGCAGCTCCATGGTGTGCTCCTGGCGCACGGCCTCCCTCTCGCCGCCGCTGGCGATGGACCTCACGCGGCTCAGCGCCACCGTCTTCGCCACCCTCGTGGACGGCACCCCCGCACGAAGACCGGCTGACGTCAGCGCCTGACGTCAGACCAGGGTCACGCAGAACGGGTGCCCGGCCGGGTCGGTGAGGACCCGCCACCTGTCACCGCCCGGCTGGTACTCCGGCCTGCCCGCACCCAGCTCCAGCAGCGCGGCCTCGGCCTCGTCGAGGTCGTCGACCGTGAAGTCGAGGTGCGACTGCTGGGGCAGGGACGGGTCGGGCCACTGCGGGGCCCGGTAGCCGTCCACCCGCTGGAATCCGAGGAACAGTCCGTCCTCGCGGGTGAGTCCGGCGAAGTCGCCGTCCGACCTGGGGTGCGGCTCGAACCCGGTGGCCCTTGCGTAGAAGGCGGCCAGCGCCTGGGGATCGGCGCAGTCGAGGGTGATGGCGGTGAGTCTCATCAGAGGCGGCACGGCTACAACCCCTCACTTTCCCTTGAGCAGTTGGTCGACCCTGGGCACGGACAGGCCTATCAGTTCCGACACTTCCCGCAGGGTGCGCCCCTGGCGCAGCTCACCCACGGCGGCGGTGCGGATGTCCTTGACCGCCTTCGCCACGTGGGGCAGCAGCTGATCGGTGAACAGCCGTGCGGCCCGTTCCCGCGCGACGGGAGTCTCGATGCCGGCCAGGCGCGCCCGGACCGCGGTCAGGTACTCGACGGTCAAGATGCGCAGGTCATCGTGCACGTGCTGGTCGGCAGGGATGGTGTCGGTCATGGGGACAGCGTACGCAGACGTGGTAGGAATTTAAGATGACCTTCCCTGTCAGCGCGTGTCGCGCCGGGCGGGAGGAGGCCCAAGTGGGCGCCCAGGGACAGATGTTCGGGATGCCGCGCATCATCGCGGCGGTCAAGTGCCCCAGGTGGTCCCTCCGTTGCGAGGAGCGGGTCGAGGAGGACGACCGCCGGCCCGCAGTCATCACACACCAGGAGCGCCAGCATGATCCTCGAACTCGCCGTGATCTACACGACCCGGCTCGACGCCTGCCGCGACTTCTACCGGGGCATCGGCCTCGACCTCGTGGAGGAGCGGCACGGAAACGGGCCGGAGCACTACGCGGCGACGCTCGCCGACGGCGGCGTCCTGGAGCTCTACCCCGCCACGGGCCGCCCGGAGACCGGTTATCTGCGCCTCGGCCTCGCCGCCCCGCCGAACGGCGCCGGGTTCCTGCCGCCGGGCCGGCACACGCTGACCGACCCGGACGGCCGTACGGTCGTCCTCACCGTCGGGGAGCGGGGACGCTCGGGCCGGGTCCCGCCGGAGCCGCACACCGGCGGGCGGACCCGGCCGGCCGGCGCCGCCACCCGCACGCCGGACGGCGGCCCCGTACCTCCCGAAGGCCGCACGGGAGTCACGTACGCGGAGATAGCCGAGCACTACGGCATGAGCGCCCGCTACCTGTCGGAGAATCCCCGCTGGGGGCGGCACCCGGGGTGGCCGGCCGCCATCGGCAAGCGCGGCAGGACCATCGAGTTCGACCCGGAGGCCATCGCCCGGTTCTTCGGCGAGCACCACACCCGGGAAGCCACCGCGCTCGAACCGTCCCGCCGTTACACCGTCGTCGAGATCGCCGAGGCGTCCGGCCTGCAGCCCGACAGCATCCGGTCGGACATCAGCCGCGGCCGGTGGCCCGCCCCGGACGAGATGGACGGCGACCGGAAGCTGTGGCGGGGCGAGACGGTCGCCGCGCACCTGGCCGGCCGCCGCATCTATCGCAACAAGCCCAAGTGACGCCTCCTTACGGGACGGCGGCGGCGAGGCGCAGGCCGGCGAGGGGCAGAGCGATCCGCGCGGCGGTGCGTGCCGGGAGCCGGGCGGCCCGCGCGTCGATCCAGGTGAGTACGCGGGCCTGCTCCTCCGCGTCGCACAGCGCGAGGTGGAACAGCAGCTGCCGCCAGGCGCACGCGGTGCTCTTCGCGGTGGCCGCGGAACCGGTCGCGGCGGCGAACGCGCCCCGGGCCGCGCCGTCCCAGCCGCCCTGCGGGGCGATGCCCGCGTGCACGACCAGGGTGGCGAGGCTGGAGGTGGTGAGGATCCGGGCCTGCTCGATGACCGCCGGGTCGCTCACCAGCGGCCGGCCCGGGCGGCCGGCCCGCTCGGCGCACAACCGGGCGAAGCCCTGCCGGTCCTGGGCGTCCGCCAGCTCCTGCACCGCCGCGTAGTCGATGCCGTGGCAGCGCTCGTACACCGTGCCGCGCAGCAGCCCGGCGGCGTCCCGCGCGGCCGCGAGGACGGCGGGGGTGGCCATCCCGCTGTGCGCGTCGGCCAGCGGCTCCGCGGCGAACGGCACGGGCAGCTCCGCGAGCTGTGCGAGCCCGGACAGCGCCCGCACGGGCAGGTTGGGCAGCCCGGCGCCCGGGAAGGCCCGTACGCAGGCCTCACCGAGCATCCGCAGGGTCGAACGGGCCTGCTCCACCGGGTCGGAGGCCCAGGGGGCGACCGCGCGGATCCAGGGCAGCCCGGTGATCCGGGCATGGTGCTCCGGGGACCACCACAACGGATACCGGCGACCGCTCCGGGCCCGGTAGGTCGCCGCGATCAGCGTGCGCAGCGACGCGTCGGCGTATCCCCGGGCGGTGTGCGTGGCGATCAGCTGCTCCGCCACCTCGCCCAGTACCTCCGCGGAGGGGATCAGGCCGTCCTCCAGCAGCGTGTCCAGGGGCGCGCTGCGCGCCGCGGTGACCGCGGCCCGTACCGAAGCCGGGATGGTGGTTCCGGCGGGCAGCCCGGACGTCCCGGCCTCCTCGGGGGTCAGCGGGCCGATCAGCGGTCCGACGTCCTCCAGCCCCCGGCTCACATCGAACGGGGCCAGCCGGCGCAGTACGAGCGCGGCCAGGTCGTGGTGCGCGGGCCGGTCCGCCTGCCGGGCCTGGGCCCGCCGCAGCCGGGTGTGTTTGGCGGAGCCGGGCCGGCCGCGCTTGGCGACCATCGAGGCGACGGCATGGTGCAGCATTCCGGCGAGGCGGGGCGACAGTTCGCGCCCGGCGACCCTCTCCTCCAGTGCGCGGCGCAGGATGGCCGGATTGGACTTGGGGTCGAGGTGCCTGGTGCAGCGGGTGTGCGTGGCAGCGAGTTGCCGGTACCGCGCGAGCAGTGCGGCGCCGTCGTCGGTGTCCTCGGTGACGCCCGCTCCGGCGCCCTCCCCGGCCCCCTTCCCGGCGTCCGCGCCGGCGCGCAGCCAGTGGTCGAGCAGCTCGTCCTCGAAGGGCCGCCAAACGGTCAGCGCCTCGTGCTGCGCCTCGATGCCGGGACGGGGCGCGCGGCGCGCGAGCGTTCCGGTGACCTCGCCGACGGTGCGCACGTGCACGGCGTCCGCGCCCGGAACGGGCCGGTCCGCGGGGTGCGGCGCGAACCGCACCTCGCCCGCGAAGGGCCGTATCTCCTCGACGAGGGCGGCCGCCGCGCCGGTCTCCCCGGCGCGCACCAGCCACGCGACGCAGAGCAGCGCGGCCTCCTCTGGCGCGCGCACCTCGTAGCGCCCGCTGTCGAGCAGCGACCAGAGCCCGGCGAGGCCCTCGTCGGTGAGGCAGTGGTCGAAGAGTCCGGCGGTGGAGAGCCCCGGGGCGGGGAGTCCGGAGGCCGGGAGCTGGGTTCCGGTGTTCCTGTCCATGGCCGGCGTGGCAGGTCCTGCCCCTGCGCCCTCCGACTCTGCAGGTCGGTGCTCTGGCTGCTGAGCTACACGCCGTTCGGGGCGAAATCTAGACGGGGGTCCGTCGCTCGCACAACCCGGCTCCGTGCGCGTCGCCGGGGGCACCGGCTAAAGCGGTTTCGCGGCGTGCGGGTAAAGCGCATTAGTGGAGACCTGTCATGAACCATCGATAAGAAGTCAAACTTTGACCCACCAGTAGCTTCGTCATCGAATCGACACCATCCCCAACCGCCTTTGTACTAAAGCGCATCAGTCCAGGTAGGAGCCGTGGTGAGGGAGGCCCCCGTTCCGTGTTCCGGCCGCTCGTGCCATTCCGCACCAATGCGTCACCGGCCAGCCCTCCTCCTGCCTCATTGACGAGGTCTTGCTTTCGGACGACCGTGGGCACCGCCTCCGGCGACGAGGCCGGACTTCTGCAAAGGCGGCGACGATGACCCGTTCGAACCCGACCCGTATCGCTGTTGCCCTGCTCGCGACGGGAACCCTCCTCTCGACCGCCGCGTGCGGCCTCGACGGCGGAGCCGCCGACGCGAAGGAGGCGCAGCGGACGGGCAGGGTGGCCGGCTCGATCACCTTCCGGACCCTCCAGCTGAAGCCCACTTTCACGGCCTACGTACAGGGGGTCATCGACGCCTTCGAGCAGCGCTACCCCGAGGTCGAGGTCACCTGGGAGGACGTCCCCGGCGACGGCTACAACGAGAAACTCGTCGCGGACGCCCAGGCCGGAGCCCTCCCCGACGTGGTCAACCTCTCCACCGACTCCTTCCAGCTCCTCGGCGACCGGGGGATGCTCGCCGACGTGGCCGCCCTGGACGGCGCGTCGGCCAAGGAGTACGTGCCGGGCGCCTGGGAGCAGTTCAAACTGCCCGGCAAGGGCGACAGCGTGTACGCGTACCCCTGGTACGTGACCCCGGAGATCCTCACCTACAACAGAGAGCTCTTCGAGAAGGCCGGCCTGGACCCGGCCGCGCCGCCGACCGGCGTGGAGCAGTTCTTCGACTACGCCGAGCGGATCGCCGCCTCGTCCGGTGGCCAGTACTCCGCCTTCATGGCCGACCCCAAGGGCCGGCTGCCCGGGGACTGGCAGAAGATGGGCATCCCGATCCTCAGCGAGAAGCGCGACCGCTTCACCTTCGACACGGACCAGGCCGTCCGGTGGGTGGAGCGGATGAAGGACCTGTACGCCAAGGGCGCCATGCCCAAGGAGTCCCTCCTCAAGTCCGACGACATCAACCAGCTCTACGGCAGCGGCAAGCTCGTCTTCGGGCCGGGATCCCCGGGCTTCGTCAAGGACATCAAGCAGAACGCCCCGCAGATCTACGCCAAGACCCAGGTCGCCGGAGCCGTCACCGGCGAGCTCGGCCACATCGGCATCTACGCCCAGTCGCTCGGCATCAGGAAGGACACCAAGCACGTCGACGCGGCGGCCGAGTTCGCCAAGTGGGTCACCAACGGCCCCAACCAGGTGGAATTCTCCAGGAAGGCCACCATCTACCCGTCCAACGCCCAGGGCCTCGCCGACCCGTTCTTCTCCGACAAGGGTGACGGCAAGGACGCGGAGACCCTCGCCCGCGCGGTCGGCGCCGACCAGCTGAGGACCGCCGCGCTCGACGCCAACACCCCTGTCCAGTGGACCAACCAGGTCGGCGACGCCGTCGTACGGGAGATGCAGAAGGCCATCAAGGGCGAACAGGACCCCCGGACAGCCGTGCAGAAGGCGCAGGAAGCGGCGAACAAGCTCCTCGCCGCCGCGGCCGAGAAGTGACCGGCGCCGCCGCCGGCGAGCTGCGGGACGGTGGTACGGCACACGAACGGCGTCGCGGTACGGCACACGAACGGCGTCGCGGAGCGGCGCGCAGGCGGCGCGCCCTGCGGGCCATGGAGACCGAGACCGGACTGCCCCACCGCAGGTGGTGGACCCCCTACCTGTTCCTCGCACCCGGCCTGGCGATGGTGACGCTGTTCAGCCTCTGGCCGTTCGTCAACACCGTCGTCCTCTCCCTCACGGACGCCCAGATCCTGCGCGGCGGCAGCTTCGTCGGCCTCGACAACTACCGGCGCGCCTTCGCCGACCCCGACTTCTGGGTCGCGACCGGCAACAGCGTCCTGTACCTCGTGGTCGTCGTCCCCTGCCTGGTCCTCCTGCCGCTGGCCCTCGCGGTCCTCGTACAGGCGAAGATCCCCGGTATCGGCTTCTTCCGTTCCGCCTTCTACACCCCGGTGATCGCCTCCGCCGTCGTCGTCGGGCTGATCTGGCAGTGGGTGCTGCGCAGCGACGGGCTCGTCAACACCGTCTTCCGGCGGCTGCACCTGGTCTCCGAGCCGGTCCCCTTCCTGACGGACTCGGCGATGCTGCTGGTCTCCGCGATGATCGTGACCGTGTGGAAGGGCCTCGGCTACTACATGGTCTTCTACCTGGCGGCCCTCGGGAACGTCCCCGCCACCCTCCACGAGGCGGCTGCGATCGACGGCGCCGGCCCCGTCCGCCGCTTCTTCAGCATCACCGTGCCCCAGGTGAAGCCGATGATGCTGCTGGTCGGCACCCTCTCCGCCATCTCGGCGCTGCGCGTGTTCACCGAGATCTACATACTCGGCGGCGAGAGCGGCGGCCCCGGCGGCGGCGCCCGCACCCTGCCCTTCCTGATCCGGCAGGTCGGCCTCGGCTTCTCCGGCGAGACCGGCTACGCCTCCGCCATCTCCATCCTGCTGTTCCTCCTGACCCTGGTCTTCAGCCTGCTGGGCCGCCGCCTGTCGAAGGGGGACGAGCGATGAGCGCACCCTCCGCCGCCGGGAGCGGGCGACCGCCCCGGCGCACCGCCGCCGCCCGCAGACGCCACCGGATCGGCCTGGCCGGGCGGTACGCCACGCTCGTGTTGATGCTCGTGGTCATGCTGGGCCCGATCGTCTGGCAGTTCCTGACCTCGATACGCGGCCGCACCGAGAACGTGTACGACGGCGTGCTGCCCGCGCAGCCCACCCTCGACAACTACGTCCGGGTCGCCGAATCCTTCCCGCTGCTCCAGTACGCCGGCAACACCCTCACCGTCGCCGCCCTCGCGGTCACCTCGAACATGCTCTTCGCGGCGATGGGCGGCTACGCCCTCTCCCGGGCCGGCTGGAAGGGCCGGCAGGTCGTCTTCACCGTGCTGGTCGCGACCCTGATGTTCCCCTTCGAGTCCGTGATGATCTCGATGTTCCTCACCGTCCGCGGGATGGGCCTGGTCGACACCCTCATAGGCGTCTGGCTGCCCGGCGCGGTCTCCGTGCTCAACATCATGGTCATGCGGGCGGCCTTCCTCGCCGTGCCCCGGGAGGTCGAGGAAGCCGCGGTCCTGGACGGGGCGGGCGAATGGACCCGCTTCACCCGGGTCTTCCTCCCCGCCGCCAAGGGCGCCCTCGCCGTCGTCTGCATCACCAGTTTCATGGGCGCCTGGGACGACTTCCTCTGGCCCCTGCTGGTCCTCACGAACAGCGACCACTACACCCTCCAGCTCGGCCTGAAGACCCTGGCCGGCGCCACCACCGTCAACGACCAGCGGCTCGTCGCCGCCGGCGCGATGGCCGCGCTCCTCCCGATGATGCTGCTCTTCTTCGCCCTCCAGCGTTTCTTCTTCAAGGGCGTGGGCGAGGGAGCCGTCAAGACCTGAGCCGGCCCGCCCGCCGTCCGCACCGAGACACGTCCCTACCGATACGTCCGCACCGACCACCCTCCCTGGAGCAGCAGTCATGCATGACGACCGCAGCATCACCGAACACCGCCTCCGCCGGGTTCTCAAGGAGCGCGTCAAGCCCGCCGTCCACTCCCGCGCGGTCCCGCTGACCGTCGAGCGCTGGGAGGCCCCCGGCGAGCCCGTCGCCGTCGCCGAAGGCCTCGCGGCGGGCTACGAGCCCTGCGCGGTCGGCGACCCGTGGGGCCCGGCCTGGGGCACCACCTGGTTCAGGGTCACCGGCACGGTCCCCGAGGACTGGGCCGGCCGCACGGTGGAAGCCGTCCTCGACCTCGGCTTCGACCGGATGATGCCCGGGTTCCAGTGCGAGGGCCTGGTCCACCGGGCCGACGGCGGCGAGGTCAAGGCCCTCAACCCGTACAACGACTGGGTGCGCGTGGCCGACCGCGCCGAGGGCGGCGAGCAGGTCGAGTGGTACGTCGAGGCCGCCTCCAACCCGGTCCTGGTCGACCACGCGGCCACGTACGAGGGGGACCTGCCGACCAGCGGCGACCAGCCCCTGTACCGGCTCGCCCGGATGGAGCTCACCGTCTTCGAGACCGAGGTCTGGGAGCTGGTCCAGGACCTGGAGGTGCTCTACGACCTGATGACCCAGCTCGACACCGCGGACGCCCGCAGGCACGGGATCCTGCGGGCCCTCGGCGCGGCGCTGGACGCCCTCGACCTCGACGACGTGCCCGGCACGGCGGCCGCCGCCCGCGGGTGTCTGGCCCGGGTGCTCGCCGCCCCGGCCAACGCCTCCGCGCACCGGATCAGCGCGGTCGGCCACGCCCACATCGACTCCGCGTGGCTGTGGCCGCTGCGCGAGACGGTCCGCAAGGTCTCGCGCACGGCCTCCAACATGGTCAACCTGATGGACCAGCACCCCGAGTTCGTCTTCGCGATGTCGCAGGCGCAGCAGCTCGAATGGATCAAGACGTACCGGCCCGAGCTCTTCGAGCGGGTCAAGAAGAAGATCGCGGACGGGCAGTTCGTGCCGGTCGGCGGGATGTGGGTGGAGTCCGACACCAACATGGTCGGCGGCGAGGCCATGGCCCGCCAGTTCCTCTACGGCAAGAAGTTCTTCCTCGACGAGTTCGGCATCGAGACGCAGAACGTCTGGCTCCCCGACTCCTTCGGCTACACCGCCGCGATGCCGCAGATCGTCAAGCTCTCCGGCTCCAAGTGGTTCCTGACCCAGAAGATCTCCTGGTCCCAGACCAACAGGTTCCCGCACCACACCTTCTGGTGGGAGGGCATCGACGGCACCCGTGTCTTCACCCACTTCCCGCCCGTCGACACCTACAACTCCGACCTCGGCGGCGCCCAACTGGCCCACGCGGCCGGCAACTACCGCGAGAAGGGCCACGGTTCGCGCTCGCTCGTCCCCTTCGGCTGGGGTGACGGCGGCGGTGGCCCCACCCGCGAACACCTCGCCCGCGCCCGCCGCCAGCGGGACCTCGAAGGCTCCCCGAGGGTCCGGATCGAGCGCCCGGACGCCTTCTTCGAGAAGGCCCACGCCGAGTACGCGGACGCGCCCGTCTGGGCCGGTGAGCTCTACCTGGAGCTGCACCGCGGCACCTACACCTCCCAGGCCAAGACCAAGCAGGGCAACCGGCGCGGCGAATCCCTGCTGCGCGAGGCCGAGCTGTGGGCGGCGACGGCCGCGGTGCGGGTCGCGGGGTACGCGTACCCGTACGAGGACCTGGAGCGGATCTGGAAGACGGTGCTGCTCCACCAGTTCCACGACATCCTGCCGGGCTCGTCCATCGCCTGGGTGCACCGCGAGGCGCGCGAGACGTACGCGGCGGTCCGTGAGGAACTCCAGGGGATCACCCTCGCCGCGCAGCAGGCGCTGGCGGGCCAGGGCACGGAGGAGCTCGTCTTCAACTGCGCCCCGCACGCCCGCCGCGGCGTTCCGGCCGGCGGGGCCGGCCGCCCGGCCCGGGCGGGGGAGCCGGTCACGGTGGAGGAGCGGCACGGCGGCGGGCACATCCTGGCCAACGGCCGGCTGCTGGTGGAGATCGACCGCCGCGGCCTGATCGTCTCCGTCTACGACCTGGAGGCGCGCCGCGAGACGGTCGCCCCGGGCGCCGCGGCGAACCTGCTCCAGATCCACCCCGACTTCCCGAACATGTGGGACGCCTGGGACATCGACGCGTTCTACCGCAACCGGGTCACCGACCTCGTGGAGCTGGACCGGCTGGAGGTCACCGGGAGCGGGCCGCGGGCGGCGACCGTACGCGTGACCCGGTCCTTCGGCCGGTCGGAGGCGGTCCAGCAGATCACCCTGCGGGCCGGTGCCAAGACGGTCGACATCGTCACGGAGGTCGACTGGCACGAGACGGAGAAATTCCTCAAGGCCGCCTTCCCGCTGGACGTGAAGGCCGAACGGACCGCCTCCGAGACCCAGTTCGGGCACGTGTACCGGGCCACCCACACCAACACCTCGTGGGAGGCTGCCAAGTTCGAGATCTGCGCCCACCGCTGGATCCACGCGGAGGAGCCCGGCTGGGGGGTGGCGCTGCTCAACGACTCCACGTACGGGCACGACGTGACCCGGGACGTACGGGCGGACGGCGGCCAGACCACCACGGTCCGGCTCTCCCTGCTGCGGGCCCCGCGCTACCCCGACCCGGAGACCGACCAGGGCTCCCACACCCTGCGCTTCTCGCTCGCGCCCGGCGCCGGGATCGGGGACGCGGTCCGCGAGGGCCACGCGCTGAACCTGCCCGAGCGGGTGGTCCGCGGCGCGGGCCCGGTCGCCCCGCTGGTCGCCGTCGACGAGGACGCGGTGGTGGTCGAGGCGGTCAAGCTCGCCGAGGACCGAAGCGGTGACGTGGTCGTCCGCCTCTACGAGTCCCGCGGCGGCCGCGCCCGGGCCACCCTCACCGCGTACTTCCCCGTGGCAGCGGCGGTCGAGAGCGATCTGCTCGAACGGCCTCTGGCGGGCACGGCGGTGGGTGTCGTCACCCCGGAGGGCCGGGTCCCGCTCACCCTGCGCCCGTTCCAGATCGTGACGGTCCGCCTGCACCGCGCCTGACCGCCCCGGCGGCGGCTCCCGGCCCGGCCCCTCAGGGCCGGGGGTCCGCCGCCAGCGCGGTGCGCAGCGCGGCCAGGCGCTCGGTGTCCGGCGGGAGGTCCAGGGAGTCGAGGAGGACGAGCCCCTCTGCGGGGTCGATGCTCCCGTAGGTGTCGTGGTGGCTGCGCAGGACGGCGCGGAAGACGGCGTGGTGCAGGGCGGGTACGCGGGCGGCGGCCCGGTAGGTGGCGATCTTGACGGCCCAGGGCACGGGCCCCGAGTGCTCCAGCACCCGCCGGGCCCGGCGCAGCAGCGGTTCGGGAGCGCCCGGCAGCAGCCGTTCACGATCGTTGCCGAGGACCTCGGCGAAGGCCTCGGCCGCGGTCGGGGCGTACTCGAACCAGTCGAACCAGAGCGAGCAGGTGATCGCCTCGTACTCGCGCACGGCCTCCAGCCGTCGGCGGTAGCCGCCCCACAGGACCTCCGGCGGGAGCGGGCCCTGCGGTCCCAGGTGCGCGGTGTGGACCTGATCGGTCACCAGGTGGTGGCCGCCGAGGAGGTCCATGAGCCCGAGCGCCACCCGCAGCCGGCCGGTGACGTCGAGCGTCTCGTCGGTGAAGGCCATCGAACCGAGCCCGTTGCACAGGTCCTCCGTGGTGAGGACCCCGGCGGGCGGCTCGGCGTCGTACCACGTGTCGGGGCCGGTCTGCGTGATGCCGTCCTCGGCGAGCCAGCGCCGGGCCCGCTCGCCGTCGGACAGGTCGCCCGGGACCGGGGGATCGCCGTCGGCGGCTCCGGAGGCCGGATCGGCCGGCGGGACGCCGTTCAGGGGCGGGGTGTGGTGCTCGGTCATCCGGCCGACGGTACGGGGGCGGCGTGAACTCCGCCACAGGGCCCGGGGCCGCCCGCGCCCCGGCCCCCGGATTTCGGGGGCGGATGGTCCCCGGCCGCCCCGTTTGGTTATGCACTTAGTTGCAAAACCTGTCTCCCCTCGCTAGAACAGGTTCATCACCCCCGCGCGAGGAGGCGCCCCTCATGAGTTCCCAGAGCCGGTACCCGCACCTGCTG